>NZ_JAYKYT010000003.1:0-1457015 GCF_035818795.1 Nocardia sp. CDC160
CACCCACGTGTTACTCACCCGTTCGCCGCTCGTGTACCCCGAAGGGCCTTACCGCTCGACTTGCATGTGTTAAGCACGCCGCCAGCGTTCGTCCTGAGCCAGGATCAAACTCTCCGTTGAAGACTCTCAATTACGCCCCGAAGAGCGGAATCGGAAGAATTAACCAGAGTCCGAAAACCTTGGCAAGAAAACGCCAGCTCGGAAATTAAGCTGACTAAAAATGTCCAACCACCCTCACGGGGGGAGAATGATTGGAACCAAATAAAATATTTGGCACTGACATTCATCGACACACTATTGAGTTCTCAAAGAACACACGCACAAGCCATCTCCCGGACGGTCAGCCCGTTCGATCGGCTAGGCAACTTTTCAAGCTTAGCTCGCGCCTCTCAGCGGATCCAAATCCGCTGGTCAGCTCGAACTAGTGTGATCGTCAGGCGCTCCTCGTCCAACCTCGTTTCCCAGGCCCTTGGGGCTCCGGGTCGGTGTCCGTGTCGCTCTGACCTGGAATAAGTTACGGGTTGCGGTGAACCAAAGTCAAATCGCCTCTCTACCTGCACTTTTCCCGGTACGTTGACTCATTGCGGTCGATACAGCTCCCATGCCGGGACACGGCGTGCGTCCGTTCGGTCGGCGAGATCGTTCAGGAGTTCACAGCGGCGCAGCATCATCCGGACGTGCCGGGCCGGATCGACGCCGGGCGCACTCCCCCGATCCAGCAGGAGAGCCGTGACGCTTTCGTCGTTCCAATCGATGCGGATGTCGGCGCGATGACCGAGTACGGGTGCGGCGAGTTGCACGGTCGCCGCGCCGGGCTGTACACGTTCTGCGCGGTAGAGACGAGTCAGGAGTTCGTCACCGCGCCCACTGGCAACCGCCGCTTCTCCCGCACCGGCGGTGATGAGGGCTCGCGTGACTCGGCGGTTCTCCCATACCCCCGGGTCCCCGATGACCAATAGATGACACCGAGCGCGTGTGATGGCGACGTTCCACAGATTCAGCTGCTTGTCGATCCAGTCGATGGAGCGAATCGCCATGGTACGGGTGGCGACCAGCGAGAACAGCATGATGTCGCACTCACCGCCCTGGAAAATATGCACCGTGCCCACTCGCACCCGATCCCGATGCCCGTTGAGCTTGCGACCAATCGCCTCCGCTTGGGCACGGAACGGCGTCACCACCCCGATGGTCGCGGTGGGTGGCAACAGGTCTGCGGCCAGTAGACGCCCGACCGTTTCGACCACCTCCGAGACCTCGGCCTCGTTGATCCATGAACCACGACTGTCTTGTTCGGCATGACCGGACACCGACCTCCACTCGATCGCACCTTCACCTCGCAGGCGGGGACGACCGCGCATATCGGTGAGAACGGTCAGCTGCCCGCCATAGAAGAGACGGTTCGCCACATCGGCAATGTCGGGGTGACATCGGAAATGCTCATCCAGCAACAGATGTCCGCCGATGGCCTGCTGGGCGGCGTGGAAGCTGGAGTCACGGAGGTAAGAGAGGCGGCGGTTGTCCAACCATGAATCAGACAGGCCCGATTCCTGTATGGCCCGTCCCTCCTGATTCGCGTCGATGCCAGGGATGTGCTGCAACTGCATTGGGTCACCGATGATCAGCGCGCGCCTGGCCCGGAAGAGTAGAGGCAGGACGTACGGAATCGCGCATTGGCTGGCCTCGTCGATGACTACGAGGTCGAATAGACCCGCGTCCGGCGGGAACCTGCGAGCTTTGAGGCAAGTCACAGCCCACGCACGTAGATAGGGCAACGCATTGCGCGTGGCCTTCCACTCGCTGGTGGTACGGAGCTTTTCGTGCAGTTCGGCGATGAAGGGTTGCCCGGCGCGGATGGCGGTGCGCACGCTGCGGTCGAGAAGTGCCGCGGACGCGGCTCGCACCGCAGCCTCGGCGGAATCGAGACTTTGGTGCAATGCCGAATCGAGGGGCAGTTCGGCTCGGCGGCGCTCCGCCGAGCGCCAAGTGCCCTCGGCACGAGCGAAACCCGCCAGGGCTGTGCACATTTCAGCGGACGAGTCCTCGAAACCGAAGCCTCGTAGGTACCACTTCCGACGCCACTTCGGGAAGTATTTCGTCACCGCCAGGCCGCCCGCCTTGGCGACCACGTCGTCGAGTTCGGTTTCTCCGAGTCGTTGCAACACCTCGGTGACGGACAGCCCCAGCTGTCCCGCCGATCGCTCGCGTTCCTGTCCAGCCCACAGCAGCGCCTGCTCGCATCCGGCGACCTCGGACAGGCTCTGCTGCCATTGAGCCAGCTGAAAATTGGCCCAGTCGAGCTCCGCGCTCGCGGTTTCCGCGGTGGTCTCGGGTCCGTCCAGCACGCGAAGCACGCCGAGCAGATCGGCTTCCTTCCCGCGGTTGGCCCAGGAACCCGTGCGCACCACGGAGCCCTCTACCAATTCGTCGCAGCGGCCCCAAACCTCGTCCACCGCAGTGTTATTGGTGGATGCCACGAGCACTTTTTGCCCGGAGGCCACCGCGGTGGCAACGAGATTCACGACCAGTTGACTCTTACCCGTACCTGGCGGACCGGTGGCCACGGTCAGCCGGTGCGCCATTGCGGAGCGGATTACAGATTCCTGAGCATCATTGCAGGGCATCGGCGTGACCAGCCGAATCGATTGGGGATCGCACTCCGGAGCGGGCGCGGACACCATCTCCAAACTGGGCGCCAGGGCCGCGAGGGCCGTCGCCTCGATGCGTCCCGGGGATTCTTCGATCTCGGCGAGGTCCTTCAACAGCTCCGTCGTCGGCCCCTTGGCCAGCTCGGCCAGGTACAGGACCGCGACATTCCGGGCGCCGTGCGGGAGGGTGCGGGTATCGATCGCGGGCGCCAGCCGATCCGGATGCAACTCCTGGACCTGAGCGAGCCCGAAGTCCTGCATCAGCACGTAGCGGATGTCCCGGGCCATTTTGTCGTGCTGTCCGGCATGCCAGGTCGGCTGATAGGTCTCGACGAAGTATTCGGCCTGCTCACCGCCGAGGAAGTCGGCGGCGAGGCGGGGGTGCGGGAGGACCGGACCCGTCGGACGCAACCTCGTCTCGTCGCCGAGGACGACAACCTCGACACGACGAATAAGCAAGGGCGCGAACACCTTCCGATCTCGACTATGAGGGTAGGAATCGAAGTAGACCGCGGGATAGCCGGTCCATAGTTCGCCGCCCTCGTCCTGTAGGCGAGCGATCAAATCGGTCGCGGCGTCCGGGACCGCCACACAGTCGTCCATGTCCAGGTCGCCCGACAGGAACCGCTCGACACCCGGAAGGCACACGTAGTCGTCACGCTTCTCGACGCTCAATAGCGCCGCTTGCAACGCCGCCGCTTCTACGCAGTTGCGGTAGTACGCAATAAGTTCCGGCCAGCCCGGGGTGGTCACAGACTTGCGGCCGGGCGATGGAGCGGTGCGCGCCCTGCCTGCTGGCCTGGGTTTCAAAGGTGCCAGTTGGGGTTCGACGCCCTGCGGGCACGAGGCGATGATGATGGCGTCGTCGACGATGCCGGATTTGACGGGAACCTGACGGCCAGCCGCCCGCATTCGCTCGTTCACATACTTGAAAAGGTGGTCCACCGGCACCAATCCGCTGCCGTCCAGGGCGGCCTTGCCGGTGCGCAGCGCCTCGATGACCTCGCCAGTGAACACCGAAGGCTGAATCCCGTGCTCGGTAACCGAGCCACCGAAGGAGTCCTGCCCGGCCCGGGAGGACGACAGGATGTAGACACCGCGACTGCTGCTGTCCAGAACTGCCTGTTCCGGTGCCTCGGACGTTCCCTTCGGCGGACGGTCGGAAGTACGGAATCCGACCGCGAATCCTCCGCTCTTGCAACAGTCGATCATGACGATCTTCTGATCTGCCACGCAGCCTTCCACCAGGCCGTTGACATCCCCTGCTGGGAGGGCGGTCTCCGCAACGCGGTCTCGATCGGTATCCGTTGTGACGAAATAGAATTCGCTGGTCCTCGGATCCCGGACGCCGTGCCCGGACAGGTAGAGGAAGGCGAGCTCGTCCTCCTCGCTCTCCTGAAAGAACTGCGCGATCTCCTCCCGCATCCGCGCGGTCGTCAGGTCGGCCACCCGACGGATTGGCCAGAATTGACCGATCTGGCGGTGCTTCAAGACCTGTTCCAGCAGCCAGGTGTCCGCACCGACCGACGGCAGCGGCTCGAAACGGCCGTCGGCGTAGATCTCCGTGCCGATCAGCAGTGCGCGGCGACGGAGCGGGCGGCTCATGGCAGCTCGCCATTCTCACCGTCGATTGCCGGTCCCGGTGGGGCGCCGAGAAAATGGTCGATGACCCGCTCCTGGGCGTCGGTGAGATCACCGGTGATGGTCACGGTGGTCGAATCACCCTTTCGGGACAATTCAACTCGTCGATGCCGATCGCGGCCGCACCACTCCTTGATTGCAGCGATGAGGACGGGTGCTGCCGTACTGCTCAGGCTGATCCACATACCGAAGTCAGCGACGCCGCCCTTGCTGCCCGGTTCGGCGACGACGGCGTGCTCGACGAATTCGACCCGCACGCCCGCGATATCGGCGATCGCATCGTTCAAACTCCGGGTCATTCGCTCGATTCGGAGCGAATCGGTACCTTTGCCCACCTCGATTTGCCAGCGCTGATCCATGCCACCCCTCCTTGGCGATCTTGCTCCACGGTCAGTATGCGCCGCAGTGCCGCTGTGACGCAGCGAATCCACAGAAAGACGACTAGTTGGTCCGAATTACGTTGGCGTACTTGGCCATTCAACCGGAATGCGCATGTTCCTCACGATATGGTGAATGCGCGACTCCGATCGGAGGGGGCAGCACATGGCCAGAAGACGCCGACCAGCGGATGGCGCCGCGTTGTTCTTCGTATTCGCCATTGCCGGTGCGCTCATTCTGGCTCGAATCATGCGGTTCGCCTCGGACAATCCCGTGCTCATGGCCGTCGCCGCGGCTGCGGTTGTGGTCCTCGTCGCGGGACCGTTCCTCTTGCGCGGCTATCTGACTCGACGCAGGCGGCACCTTGCACAGGCCCGATTCCTCAGCGTGCTGCCGTTTCATGAAATGGACTATTCGCAATTCGAGCACGCCATCGCGGCACTGTGTCGACGAGACGGATGCCCGAAGGCCGAGGTTACCGGGGGCGCGAACGACCGCGGGGCCGATGTTGTCGGGCGGATTCCGGATGGGCGGCGAATGGTCATTCAGGCGAAGCGGTACCGCATCAACAGACCTGTCGGGAGCGAGCACGTCCAGAAGTTCGGCGGCACCTGCTTCGACATCCTCGGGGCGGAATTCGCGGCGATCGTCACCACCTCGTATTTCACTCGGGAGGCGCGGAAGATTGCCCAGCTCAAGGGCATCGCGCTGGTCGACAACAAGGCCTTGGCCGCGTGGAAGGACGAATCGGGCCCGCCGCCGTGGCGCTGAGCGTCGCCGTGAGGATTCGCCCCTCGCTCACGTCGAGCGCAGCGCAGATCGTTGTGAGCTGCGCATTGTGGGTACGGCCAGGAGAACCGACCGATGGCGAGTAGCCACACGGCGTTGCCTGCCCGTTGACAAGCACTCGGGCGGCAACAATGGTCGAAACGCGGGTCGAAAAGGGAATACGGGGCGAGACGAAGGAGTCTTCGTGAGTTCAACGGTAGGAGCGCGAACACCCGGCGATCAGCGGGAAGGGGCGGACGCACTCGTCTACGTCGTGTTCATTACCGCCGCGGCCGCGATGGGCGGGTTCCTCTTCGGATACGACAGCTCGGTCATCAACGGCGCGGTCGAGGCCATCCGGGATCGGTACGACATCGGGTCGGCGACGCTCGCCCAGGTTGTCGCCATCGCATTGATCGGGTGCGCGGTCGGGGCCGCGATCGCGGGGCGGATCGCGGACCGGATCGGACGCACCTGGGTCATGCGGATCGCCGCGGCACTGTTCACCTGTAGTGCCATCGGGTCGGCACTGCCGTTCGCGCTGTGGGATCTGGCCATGTGGCGCGTGATCGGCGGCATCGGCATCGGCATGGCCTCGGTGATCGGGCCCGCCTACATCGCGGAGGTGTCGCCGCCCGCGTATCGCGGTCGGCTGGCGTCGTTCCAGCAGGCGGCCATCGTGGTCGGCATCGCAACCTCGCAGCTGGTGAACTTCGCGATCCTGAAGATGGCGGGCAGCGAGCAACGCGGACACCTCGGCGGACTCGAGGCCTGGCAGTGGATGCTCGGCGTCATGGTGGTGCCCGCGGCGCTGTACTTCCTGTTCTCCTTCACCATTCCGGAGTCGCCGCGCTACCTCATCTCCGTCGGCAAGGTCGACAAGGCCAAGGAGGTGCTCTCCGAGGTCGAGGGCGGCAGCAGCAATCTCGACCAGCGCGTCGCGGAGATCAAGCTGGCCATGCACACCGAGACCCGGTCCACCTTCAAGGATCTGCTCGGCGGCAAGCTCGGCTTCCTGCCGATCGTGTGGATCGGTATCGGGCTGTCGGTGTTCCAGCAGCTGGTCGGCATCAATGTCGTCTTCTACTACTCCGCCACCCTGTGGCAGTCGGTCGGCATCGACCCGTCGAGCTCGTTCTTCTACTCCTTCACGACCTCGATCATCAATATCGTGGGCACCGTGATCGCCATGGTGCTGGTCGACCGGATCGGCCGGAAACCGTTGGCGCTCATCGGATCCACGGGCATGGCGATCTCGCTGGGCCTGGAAGCGTGGGCGTTCTCGTACAAGACCGGCTCCGGCGACAACGTGAGCCTCCCCCACGCGCAGGGCATCGTGGCGCTGGTCTCCGCGCACACCTTCGTGCTGTTCTTCGCCCTCTCCTGGGGCGTCGTCGTGTGGGTGCTGCTCGGCGAGATGTTCCCCAACCGGCTGCGTGCCGCCGCCCTCGGTGTGGCCGCGTCCGCGCAGTGGATCGCCAACTGGGTCATCACCGCCAGCTTCCCCAGCCTGGCGGATTGGAACCTGTCGGGTACCTACGTCATCTACACCGCCTTCGCCGTGCTCTCGATCCCGTTCGTGCTCAAGTGGGTTCCCGAGACCAAGGGCAAGGCGCTCGAAGAGATGGGCTGAGCCCTATTTGATGATCTTGGTGATTTGACCCGCGCCGACGGTCCGCCCGCCCTCGCGAATCGCGAACTTGAGGCCGAGCTCCATGGCGATGGGTTGGATCAGCACCACTTCCATCGACACGTTGTCACCGGGGAGGACCATCTCGACCTCCTTCGGGAGCGTCACCACCCCGGTGACATCGGTTGTGCGGAAGTAGAACTGGGGCCGGTAGTTGTTGAAGAACGGCGTGTGACGGCCGCCCTCCTCCTTCGACAGGATGTAGGCCTGACCCTCGAACTGGGTGTGCGGGGTGACCGACCCCGGCTTGATGACGCACTGGCCGCGCTCCACATCCTCGCGCTTGATGCCGCGCAGCAGCAGGCCCACGTTCTCCCCGGCCTGGCCCTCGTCCAACAGCTTCCGGAACATTTCGATGCCGGTGACGGTGGTCTTGGTGGTCTTCGGGCGAATGCCGACGATCTCGACCTCGGCATTCACCTTCAGCACGCCGCGCTCGATGCGCCCGGTGACCACGGTGCCGCGCCCGGTGATAGTGAAGACGTCCTCGATGGGCATGAGGAACGGTTTCTCCACCTCGCGCGTGGGGGTATCGATCCAATCGTCGACCGCGGCCAGGAGTTCGGTGATGGTCTCGCCCCACTCACCGGTCGGATTCTCCAGCGCCTGGAACGCCGAGACCCGCACGATCGGCGTGTTGTCCCCGTCGAACTCGTACTCGTTGAGCAGATCGCTCACCTCGAGCTCGACCAGCTCCAGGATCTCCTCGTCCTCGACCATGTCGCACTTGTTCAGTGCCACAACCATTTTCGGCACGCCGACCTGCCGCGCCAGGATCACGTGCTCCTTGGTTTGCGGCATCGGCCCGTCGGTGGCGGCGACCACCAGGATCGCGCCGTCCATCTGCGCCGCGCCGGTGATCATGTTCTTGATGTAGTCCGCGTGCCCCGGGCAGTCGACATGCGCGTAATGCCGCTTCTCCGTTTGGTATTCGACATGCGCGATGGAGATCGTGATGCCGCGCTGACGCTCCTCGGGAGCCTTGTCGATGGCCTCGAACGGGGTGAAGGGGTTCAGGTCCGGATGTTTCTCGTGCAGGACCCGGGTGATCGCCGCCGTGAGTGTGGTTTTGCCGTGGTCGATGTGGCCGATGGTGCCCACGTTGACATGCGGCTTCGTCCGCTGAAACTTCGCCTTCGCCACTGGAGACCTCCTGTGCGCCGTGCGATTGCGGGCACCGGAGGGTGGGGACACCGCGAAGTCATGCCCGACGGCGGTGTCGGAATCCAGGGTATTTCCGGGAGGGTCCGGAAAGGTCGGGAAACGGGTGAAACACCCGTAGAGGGCGGTTGACGAATTCGGCTCGGGCCATTGGTTTTCCATTGGTTCGCCATTGGCGTCCGGGCCGACAGTTGCCCCGACGCCGACGGGACGGTCGGAGGTCGCCGAGTGGCACACGGCTCGGGCGGTTCGGGGGGCGGATCCCTCGAACCGTGTGCCACTCAGCGGCTTCCGGTCAGTTCGCGCCGGGCTCGCCCGCGGGCGGCACCGGCGAATAGGGCTCGGCCGGATTGCCCTGGACCGCGGGGATGCACACCCATTCGCCGTCGCCGGTCAGACCCCACTGGGCGATGATGCCGTCGTGCGAGCAGTCGTCGCCGACCTTGTGCGGATCCCGGCCCTGCTCCTGAGGAATGCAGATCCACGCACCGGTCGGGGACAGACCCCACTGGGCGACGATGCCGTCATGGGAGCAGTCGTCACCCACCTGATGCGGGTCGCGGCCCTGGCCCTGGGGTTCGCACACCCATTGGCCGTTGCGTTGATTCCACTGGGCGACGATGTTGTCGTGCGAGCAGTCGTCGCCGATTTTGCGGGCGGGCTGGGCGGCGGTGGTCGTCGTGGGCGGGACGACGAACTTGGGTCCGGTAGTGGGCGGGAGGGGATTCGCCGACGATGGCTTCGAGGTGACGGCGGACGAGGTGGTGCTGGGTGTGGTGCCGGACTTGTCGTCCTTGCGATTGACCAGCACACCCACCGCGAATGCGATGGCCAGGGCCGCGATGGCGACCGCGGCGATGGCGATGGTGCGCGCCTTGTTACCGCCGCTACCAGGAGGTGTGCCGTTCTGGCCGGATTCGGGTGACGCCATTGTCGTGTCCCTTTCATGCCGGAGCGATTCGGGAAAGCCCTGCCGGAGGGCAAATACCCACCGGCGACACACACAAACAGCAATCTAATAGCAATCGCGAGGGTGGCCGGGGTCGAATCCCGGTTCACGCCCAAACCGCTGCCGTCGCACCGGCGCAGTAACGTGGGCAGTTATGACAGCTGTTGCAGATCGTTCGCTCGGGCCGGAACTAGTGCGTACCGAGGGCATCGGGGAGGCCGATGTTCTCGTGATTGGACTCACCACGTCGGACGACGGGCCGGTTATCGCGCCCGCCGACGCGTTCGAGGACGTGCTGGATCCAGACACGCGGGCGGCGTTGCAGACGGCGCTACGCGCGGTCGGGGCCAAGGGCAAGGCCGAGGAGGTCACCCGGGTTCCGGCTCCGGCCGGGCTGGGTGTGGATTTCGTGCTGGCGGTCGGGCTGGGCGCGGCCGACAAGATCGATGCCGAGCAGGTGCGCAAGTCGGCCGGTGCGGCCGGCCGGGCGCTGACCGGGGTCGCGACCGCGGTCACCACGCTGTCGGGGCTGGATCTGGGTGCCGCGGCCGAGGGGTTTTACCTGGGCGCGTACCAGTTCACCGCGTTCAAGTCGGCCAAGTCCGCGCCGAAGCCGGAGGAGCAGCCGGTCAAGCGGGTCGAATTGCTGGTCGCCGAACCGGGATTCGGGGAAGAGGAGCTGTTCCGGGCGCAGGCGGTCGCCGAAGCCGTCGCCACCGCACGGGATTTCGTCAATACCCCGCCCAATGATCTGTTCCCCGCCGAATTCGCCAATCGCGCAGCCGAATTGGCCAAGGCGGCCGGACTGCAGGTGGAGATCCTCGACGAGAAGGAACTCGAAACCCAGGGCTACGGCGGCATTCTCGGCGTCGGCAAGGGCTCCTCGCGGCCGCCGCGGCTGATCCGCATCACCTACGCGGGCGGCGACCCGAAGGTGGCGCTGATCGGCAAGGGCATCACCTTCGACACCGGCGGCATCTCCATCAAGCCCGCGCAGTCCATGGAGAACATGACCTCCGATATGGGCGGCGCGGCGGCGGTCATCGCCACCACCCTGCTGGCGGCGCGACTGAGCCTGCCGCTCACCGTGATCGCGACCGTGCCCATGGCCGAGAACATGCCCTCGGCCACCGCGCAGCGGCCCGGTGACGTGCTCACCCAGTACGGCGGCACCACCGTCGAGGTCATCAATACCGATGCCGAGGGCCGCCTGATCCTCGCCGACGCCATCGTGCGCGCGGGCGAGGACGAGCCCGACTACCTCATCGATGTCGCGACCCTCACCGGCGCGCAGATGGTGGCGCTGGGCACCCGCACCCCGGGCGTCATGGGTACCGACGCCTTCCGCGACCGGGTCGCGCGCATCTCCCAGGAGATCGGCGAGAACGCCTGGCCCATGCCGCTTCCCGCGGAACTGCGCGCCGACATCAACTCCAAGATCGCCGACCTGGCGAACGTCGCGTCGCACCGGTGGGGCGGGATGCTCTCGGCCGGTCTGTTCCTGAAGGAGTTCGTGCCGGAGTCGGTCCAGTGGGCCCACCTCGACGTCGCCGGACCGGCCTACAACACCGGCGGACCCTTCGGCTACATCGGCAAGGGCGGCACCGGCGTCCCGGTCCGCACCCTGATCAGCACCCTCGAGGACATCGCCGCCGAGTAATCGGGTAGCCCTCATGGACGCCCGCCTCCGCTCACGCACGGTGGCGGGCGTCCGTCGTCAGGGCGGCCGGTCCGGTCCCCGGCCTATCGCCGTCTTGGCACTCGGTGGTGTGAGGCAGCCGGAGAATGACCGAACGCCCGCCACGCTCGCGGCTGTGGTGGGCGTCCGTCGTCAGAGGGTCTGGGCGGCTGGCGAAGCCGGTGGTGAAGGGCCGGGGTCAGGGGCGGGTGTCGTCGGACAGTTCCCATTCGGCGGCGCGGCGTTCGAGGATGCGGCGGCGGGATTCGTAGTCGCGCATGCGTTGGGGGTAGCCGACGCGGCGGGCGTCGTAGACGGGGATACCGAGGGCGGCGGAGAGGCGTTGGGCGCCGCGTTCGCCGACCACGCGGCGGGTCCATTCGCCGTCGTGGGCGACCAGCATGACGGAGACGTCGGAGACCGTGGTGCGCGGTTCGACGAAAGCCTCGACGCCGTAATGGTTTCGCGTCCACGCGGTCAGATGCGCCATCGCCTCGGGGTCGATGTCACCGCGACGAGCCGTCCCGCCGCGCCCGAACAGATCCAGGAAAGCCATCCCGAAACCTCCTCTCCGAAGCGGACTACACACCGCCGGATACTTCGATACTGCCCAGCTCACACCCCCTCCGCCACCCCACCCCCCAACTCCTAAGCACCCCCACAGAATCCCTTCAGCCCCACCTCAGCCCACCCCGCCGAGTGGCACAGCCCGGCGGCGATTCCGAACAAATCCCCGCCAGGATGTGCCACTCGGCGAGTGGACGTGATACGTGTCATGGGATCCCGTCAATCCCGGGTCATGCCAGGGAGATTCCGTGCTCTCGGTGGGGGTGGCGACACGGGGAGGTCGGTGCAACGGCCGCCCTGTGACACGCCGCACCCAGACAAGTGCAAGGATGGGTGGTTGGAACAAGAACCAATACGGATCTCCGGTGCCATCGAGCGTTCGGTGGCCGTCGGGACGACATCGCGACCCGCGGTGCCATGCCCGCTGAGAGACGAACTGTTTAACCCGACGAGCAGTCAGAGGAGTCAACGGACATGACCTTCTCCGTCCAGATGCCAGCTCTTGGTGAGAGCGTCACCGAGGGCACTGTGACCAGGTGGCTGAAGAAGGAAGGAGACACGGTCGAGGTCGACGAGCCGCTGCTCGAGGTCTCCACCGACAAGGTCGACACCGAGATCCCGTCCCCGGCCGCAGGCGTTCTCGTGAAGATCGTCGCCCAGGAGGACGACGTGATCGAGGTCGGTGGCGAGCTCGGCGTGATCGGTGATGCCGGATCCGCTCCGGCCCCGGCCTCCGCCCCGGCCCCCGAGGCCGCACCCGCTCCCGAGGCCGCACCCGCTCCCGCCCCGGCCCCCGCGCAGGAAGCCGCCCCGGCCCCGCAGCCCGCCGCGCAGGCTCCCGCCGCCGCGCCCGCTCCGGCCGCCGCCTCCGGAACCCCGGTCAAGATGCCGGAACTCGGTGAGTCCGTCACCGAGGGCACTGTCACCCGCTGGCTCAAGCAGGTCGGCGATCAGGTCGCCGTCGACGAGCCACTGCTGGAGGTGTCCACCGACAAGGTCGACACCGAGATCCCGTCGCCGGTCGCGGGCACGCTGCTCGAGATCTCCGCGAACGAGGACGATGTGGTCGCCGTCGGCGGTCAGCTGGGTGTCATCGGCAGCGGCTCGCCCGCCGCCGCGCCCGCGCCTGCCCCGGCTCCGGCTCCCGAACCTGCCCCGGCTCCCGCGCCCGCGCCTGCTCCGGCTCCGGCCGCCGCGGCTCCCGCGCCCGCCCCGGCCCCCACTCCGGCCCCGGCCCCCAAGCCCGCCGTGATCCCGGCCGCGGCCACCCCGGCCGAGGAGCCCTCCTCCAACGGCGGCCCCTACGTGACCCCGCTGGTGCGAAAGCTGGCCGCGGAGAACAACGTCGACCTCGCCTCGATCACCGGTTCCGGTGTCGGCGGCCGCATCCGCAAGCAGGATGTGCTGGCCGCCGCGGAGGCCAAGAAGGCTCCGGCCCCGGCCGCCGCGCCCGCGCCCGCCGCCGCGAAGGCCGCCCCGGCCGCCGCCGCATCGCGTCCGTCGCTGTCGCATCTGCCCGGCACGGTCCAGAAGGCCAGCCGCATCCGGCAGATCACCGCGACCAAGACCCTCGAGTCGCTGCAGACCACCGCGCAGCTGACCCAGGTGCACGAGGTCGACATGACCAAGATCGCGTCCCTGCGCAACCGCGCCAAGGCCGCGTTCAAGCAGCGTGAGGGCGTGAACCTCACGTTCCTGCCGTTCTACGCCAAGGCCGTCATCGAGGCGCTGGCCGTGCACCCGAACATCAACGCCTCCTACAACTCCGAGACCAAGGAGATCACCTACCACTCGGTGGTCAACCTGGGTATCGCGGTCGACACCGAGCAGGGCCTGCTCTCGCCGGTCATCCACAATGCCAACGACCTGTCGCTGGCCGGACTGGCCCGGGCCATCGCCGATATCGCCAACCGGGCGCGCAACGGCGGCCTGAAGCCGGACGAGCTGGCCAACGGCACCTTCACCATCACCAATATCGGCTCGAACGGCGCGCTGTTCGACACCCCGATCCTGGTGCCGCCGCAGGCCGCCGAGCTGGGCACCGGCGCGATCGTCAAGCGCCCCATGGTGATCAGCGACGACGGCAACGAGTTCATCGGCATCCGTTCGATGGCCTACCTGCCGCTC
The DNA here is from genome assembly GCF_035818795.1 of Nocardia sp. CDC160. Classification (NCBI taxonomy): domain Bacteria; kingdom Bacillati; phylum Actinomycetota; class Actinomycetes; order Mycobacteriales; family Nocardiaceae; genus Nocardia; species Nocardia sp. CDC160. The sequence goes on from NZ_JAYKYT010000003.1 coordinate 13,605, forward strand.
ACCTACGATCACCGCCTCATCGACGGCGCCGACGCGGGTCGCTTCCTGACCACCGTCAAGCACCGGCTCGAGGAAGCGGCCTTCGAAGGCGACCTCGGCCTGTAAGGCGGATGCGGTGGGGCTGATCGGATGAAGGTCGTGGTCGCCGGGTCCTCCGGTCTGATCGGGACGGCGCTCGTCGCGGCATTGCGCCGCGACGGGCACCAGGTCACCCGCCTGGTACGCCGTCCCGTCCACGCCCGCGACGAATTCACCTGGGACCCGGCCCGATCGCATCTGGACGAACGCGCGCTGCGCGATGCCGACGCCGTGGTGAACCTGTGCGGCGCCGGTATCGGGCGGCGGCGTTGGAACGGCAGCTACAAACAGGAATTGCGCGACAGCCGCATCGTGCCGACCGATGTGCTGGCCTCCGCGGTCGCCGCGGCGGGGGTGCCGACGCTGATCAATGCCAGCGGCGTGCACTACTACGGCGGTGACAGCGGGGACCGGGTCGTCACCGAAACCTCCCCCGCCGGAACGGGTTTCCTGGCCGGACTGTGCGCGGACTGGGAGGCGGCCACCGAGCAGGCCAGCGACGCGGGTGTGCGCACGGTGCTGCTGCGCTCGGCCGTGGTGTTGGCGCGGCACGGCGGCATGCTCGGGATGCTCTATCCGCTGTATTTTCTCGGGCTCGGCGGGCGATTGGGCAGCGGACGACAGTACGTGCCGTGGATCTCCCTCGACGACGAGGTCGGCGCGATCATTTACGCGCTCACGCACGAAAACCTTTCCGGCCCGGTCAATATGGTGGGTCCCGCGCCGGTCACCAATGCCGAGTTCACCCGCGCCATCGGCCGTGTCATGCACCGGCCCACTCCCCTGATGGTCCCCGCCTTCGCGCTGCGACTTGCCGTCGGCGAATTCGCGGACGAGGGAATTCTGCACGGCCCCAGGGCGATTCCCGCCGTTCTGGAAGCGGCCGGATATCAATTCCAGCACCCCACCGTCGGGGCGGCGTTGACCGCAACGCTGGGTCGTTCCGACTAGTCAGGCGAACCCCGTGCGCCGGAGGGCATCCCGCTCTCGGCCATTCGGGTCGCGGTCCCGCACCGTACGCGGCCGAAACCGCGGGCGCGGCGCACGTCACAGCACCCGCGTCGATACCGTGTCGATGTGACCAATCATTCGTCCGAGCTGCTGGTCCGGGACGCGCGCGAGAGCGATCTGCCGGAGATCCTGGTGATCCACAACAACGCCATCGCCGAGACCACTGCCATCTGGGATACCGAGCCCGCCGACCTGGACGAGCGCAAGGCGTGGTTCGCGACGCGGACCGGGGCCGGGCATCCGGTGCTGGTGGCCGAGATCGACGGCCAGGTGGCGGGCTACGCCAGCTACGGGCAGTTCCGGCCCAAGTCCGGCTACCGCTTCTCGATCGAGAATTCGGTGTACGTGACAGATATATTCCAGCGGCGCGGAGTCGCCACGGCTTTGATGAGCGAGCTGCTGGAGCGGGCGCGCCGGGGCGAGGTGCACGCCATGATCGCCGCGATCGAGTCGAGTAACCGCACGTCGATCGCCCTGCACGAGAAATTCGGGTTCACGATCGTGGGACAGCTGCCGGAAGTCGGCCTCAAATTCGGCCGCTGGCTGGACCTGACGCTCATGCAACTGACCTTCGCCGAAGGGGTAACGTCGCAATCGTGAGTGAGAGCAGTACGGCCACCGCACCGTTACCCTGTGCGGTATCCGCCCGCTTCGACGGCACACCCCTCGTCGTCGAGAATCTGGGCCTCATCGATTACCAGGAAGCCTGGGATCTGCAGCGGAAAATCGCCGACGAGCGCGCCGACAACATCGGTCAGGACCGGCTGCTCCTGCTGGAACACCCCTTCGTCTTCACCGCGGGCCGCCGCACCGAGCCGCAGGATCTGCCGGTCGACGGCAGCCCGGTGATCGAGGTGGATCGCGGCGGCAAGATCACCTGGCACGGGCCGGGGCAACTCGTCGGCTATCCGATCGTGCGGCTCGTCGAACCCGTCGACGTGGTCGCCTACGTGCGTCGGCTCGAGGAAGCGCTCATCGAGGTGTGCGCCCGGCTGGGGCTGGAAGCCGGTCGCGTGGAAGGCCGTTCGGGCGTGTGGGTTCCGGAGTCGGAGACGCTGCCCGAGCGCAAGGTCGCGGCCATCGGCGTGCGTGTTCAGCGCGGGGTCACCCTGCACGGGATCTCGCTGAACTGCAATTCCAGCCTGGACGGGTTCGACGCGATCGTGCCGTGCGGGATTCGCGACGCCGGTGTCACCACGTTGAGCCGTGAGCTCGGTCGGGAGGTGACCGTGGACGAGGTGCGGCCGCTGGTGGCCGACGCCATCGCGCGGGCCCTCGACGGCGAGTTGAAGGTGACCCCGCACATCGTGGCCCGCTGCGCGAAGGCCGCCGCCGAATGCCCCGAGCCGATTCCCGCGTCAACAACCGATCAGTTCCCGGTGGTGCCCACAGCCGTGCCCGCCGAGGCGAAACGATCACGAGCGTAGGGTGGACCAAGTGACCTCCGTCGATACCCCGACACCCCCGAATGGACCGGCCGCACCCAACGGCCGCAAGCTGCTGCGCATCGAGGCCCGCAATGCCGAGACCCCGATCGAGCGCAAGCCCTCCTGGATCCGCACCCGCGCGACCATGGGCCCCGAGTACACCGAACTCAAGGGCCTGGTGAAACGCGAAGGGCTGCACACGGTCTGCGAGGAAGCCGGATGTCCGAACATCTTCGAGTGTTGGGAAGACCGCGAGGCCACCTTCCTCATCGGCGGCGAGCAGTGCACGCGGCGCTGTGACTTCTGCCAGATCGACACCGGCAAGCCCGCCGCCCTCGACCGCGACGAGCCGCGGCGCGTGGCCGAGTCGGTGCAGGCCATGGGGCTGCGGTACTCCACCGTCACCGGTGTCGCCCGCGATGATCTCGAGGACGGCGGCGCGTGGCTGTACGCCGAGACCGTGCGCGCCATCAAGCGGCTCAACCCGCACACCGGCGTCGAGCTGCTGATCCCGGACTTCAACGCCGTCCCCGAGCAGCTGGCCGAGGTGTTCGATTCGCGGCCCGAGGTTTTGGCGCACAACCTGGAGACGGTGCCGCGCATCTTCAAGCGCATCCGTCCCGCGTTCCGCTACGAGCGCTCGCTGGCGGTCATCACCGCGGCGCGTGAGGCCGGGCTGGTCACCAAGTCGAACCTGATCCTGGGCATGGGCGAGACCCCCGAGGAAGTCACCCAGGCGCTGCGTGATCTGCACGAGGCCGGGACCGACATCATCACCATCACCCAGTACCTGCGGCCCTCGCCGCGGCACCACCCGGTCGACCGGTGGGTGAAGCCCGAGGAGTTCGTCGCCCACTCCAAGGCGGCCGAGGAGATGGGCTTCGCCGGGGTGATGGCGGGGCCGCTGGTGCGCTCGTCCTACCGCGCGGGTCGGCTCTACGCGCAGGCCATGCGGCACCACGGGCGGGAGATCTCGCCGGAGATGGCGCACCTGGCCGACGAGGGCAGCGCGGCCCAGGAGGCCACCAGCGTGTTGGCCCGTTTCGGTTCGTAGCCAATCGAATTCGCCGCGCGCCGCATTCCCATTCGGAGTGCGGCGCGCGGTCGTATTCTGCGCTCGATGGCATGCGAATGAATGGCGCGCGACCGGTATCGAAACGCCCGTAGACGGGTTATCGCGCGAATCGTGGACGTGATCGCCCCGCTGGTGGGAAGCTCGAAGGACCGCACAATTCGACCCCCGGAGCGAGCCATGGTCGAGCGAACGACGACGTCGCAAGGTGTCAACGGCAGGGTAGTCGTGGCCGAAAGGCCGGACGACATACGGAATGTGGTGCTGGTGGGGCACAGCGGGTCGGGTAAGACCACGCTGGTCGAGGCCCTGGCCGTGGCCGCCGGTGCGGTGCCGCGATGTGGGCGCGTGGAGGACGGCACCTCGGTCTCCGACTACGACGATATCGAGCAGCGGCAACACCGGTCGGTGCAACTGTCGGTGGTGCCGATGGGATGGGACCACATCAAGGTCAATCTCCTCGACACCCCCGGATACGCGGATTTCGTCGGAGAGCTCAGGGCCGGTCTGCGAGCAGCGGACGCGGCCCTTTTCGTGCTCTCGGCCGCCGCGGGAGTCGAAGGCGTGAGCGGGCCGACCTTGGCATTGTGGGAGGAATGTGCGAGCGTCGGCATGCCGCGCGCCATTGTGCTCACCCATTTGGATACCGCGCGTGCGGATTTCGACGATATGACCGACACCTGCCGGGAGATTCTCGGCGGCGGGCGGTCGGAAAGCATGCTGCCGCTGCATCTTCCGGTGTACGGGGAGAAGGGCGCGGACGGGCATCGGCCGGTGATCGGGCTCATCGATCTGCTCACCCAGCACGTCTACGACTACGCGACCGGGGAGCGTACGGAAACGCCTGCCTCCGAGGAACAGCGGGAGCAGATGGAGGAGGCGCGCAATCGGCTCATCGAGGGGATCATTGCCGAGAGCGAGGACGAGACGCTGATGGATCGCTACATCAGCGGCGAGGAGATCGACCTCGCGGATCTGGTGCGCGATCTCGAAAAGGCCGTGGCGCGTGGCAGTTTCCATCCGGTGCTGATCGCCGCGCCGCCGCCGGAAGGGGCGCGGCAGGGGCTGGGGACCGTGGAGATCCTGGATCTGATCACACGCGGATTCCCCACGCCCGCAGAGCATCCCGTGTCGGCGACCGGTTCGGGCGGGAAGGCGTCCGCGCTGGCTTGCGATCCGGGTGCGCCGCTGGCCGCCGAGGTGATTCGCACCGCCTCCGACCCGTATGTGGGGCGAATGTCGTTGGTGCGGGTGTTCTCCGGGACGCTGCACGCCGACGACACCGTGCACGTGTGCGGGCACGGGCCCAGCGAGACCGATACCCACGATGCGGACGAACGGGTCGGCGGGGTGTCGGCGCCGTTCGGCAAGCAGCAGCGGCCGCTGCCGCAGGCGATCGCCGGGGACATCGTGTGCGTGACCAAGCTGACGCGGGCCGAGACCGGGGATACGTTGTCCGCCAAGGACTGTCCGCTCATTATCGAACCCTGGTCGATGCCGGATCCGCTGCTGCCGGTGGCGATCAAGGCGCACAGCAAGGCCGATGAGGACAAGCTGTCGCAGGGTTTGTCACGGCTGGTCGCCGAGGATCCGACGGTGCGCCTGGAGCAGAATCCCGACACCCACCAGCTGGTGCTGTGGTGTCTGGGCGAGGCGCACCGGGAGGTGGCGCTGGAGCGGCTGCGGTCCCGGTTCGGGGTGCAGGTGGATGTGATCGACCACAAGGTGGCGCTGCGCGAAACCTTCGCCAACACGGCCACCGGGAAGGGTCGGCATGTGAAGCAGTCCGGCGGACACGGCCAGTACGCCATCTGTGAGATCGAAGTCGCGCCGCTGCCCGAGGGATCCGGCATCGAATTCGTCGACAAGGTGGTGGGCGGAGTCGTTCCGCGCCAATTCATTCCCTCGGTCGAGAAGGGCGTGCGCGCGCAGGCGGTCAAGGGCGTCGCCGCCGGATACCCCCTCGTGGACGTGCGGGTGACCCTCTTCGACGGCAAGGCCCACTCGGTCGACTCCTCCGACGCCGCCTTCCAAATGGCCGGAGCCCTGGCCCTGCGCGAGGCGGCCGGATCCGCCCGCATCAACCTCCTCGAGCCGATCTCCGAAGTCCGAGTGGTCGTCTCCGACGACTACGTGGGCCCCGTCCTCGGCGACCTCTCCAGCCGCCGCGGCCGCGTCCTCGGCACCGAGCCAGCGGGCCTGGGCCGCACCACCATCCGAGCCGAAGTCCCCGAACTGGAACTCTCCCGCTACGCCGTAGACCTCCGCTCCCTGGCCCATGGCGCAGCCACCTTCACCCGCACCTACGCCCGCCACGAACCCATGCCCACCCAAATAGCCAGCACGATCCAGGAAAAGGCCAAGTCCTCCAGCTGACCTCAGCTACTCGCAGGCCACGCCGTCGTTGTCGCGGTCGAGGGCCGGGCGGTAGCCGGGCTCGCCCTTCTTGATGGGGGCGGCACCGGCCTTGCGGGCCTCGGTGCAGTTCTTGTAGTAGACGTCGTCGGCGCGGACCACGAGGCCGGTGGTGTCGAGGAGGTCGCGGGCGGTGGTTGTTGCCGGGACCGCAGGGATTTCGGCCGGGAGTTCGGCTGGGGCGGCGTGGAACTGGGACGGGATGGCGGGGGCGGCCAGGGTTTCCGCGGTCGCGGGGCCGGTTGTCACCGCGAGCAGTGCGGCGGTGGTGGCGGTCAGGCCGAGGGTGGCCAGGGCCTTGTTCATCTAGATCACTCCATTTCTTTCGGTGTGGATGTTCGTCAAGGGGTGCAGGCGTTCAGGACTCGGGTCATGGCGTCCTTCTCTGCCTGCGTAACCCAGAGGGAGTAGGCGGATTTCACTTCGATCTGCTTGGTCACGTAGGTGCAGCGGAAGTCCTTGTTGGGCGGGAGCCAGGTGGCGGCGTCGCCCGCGCCCTTCTGCTGGTTGGTGGGGCCGTCGACGGCGAGCAGATTGCGGGGGTCGTTGGCGAGGTTGGCGCGTTCGCGCGGGGTGAGTTGCTGTGCGCCTTTTTGCCAGGCGTCGGCCAGGGCGACCACGTGGTCGATCTGGACGGCGTTCGAGGTGCCGGGGCCGCGCACGAATTCGATGGTCTTGCCGGTGTAGGGGTCGTTCAGGGTGCCGGAGAGGACCACGCAGTCGTGGGTGTCGGGCTTGAATGCCGGGTCGGTGAGGTCGCGGCCCAGGATGTCGTTGCGGGTGTCGCAGCCGTTGTGGCCGCCCGCGACGTCGACGTCGTCGGTCCAGTTGTCGCCGAACTGGTTTCGCGCGTAGCCGGTTTTGGGGGCGCGGCCCTTCACCGGCAGCTTGTCGAGGATGGCGAGTGCCTCGGGCGGGGTCGTGCCGGTGGCCCCGGAGAACAGGAGCGCGTCCGAGCGCGAAAGCTTTTGTGTCGCGGTCGAGGTCGGCGCCGCCGTCAGCGCCGCGGTGGATTCGTGGCCCGCGACCGTGCAGGCGGTGAGTGCGAGCAGGCCCGCGACCAGCGCGGCGACACCCGGCAGCCGATGGCGGGGACGCGCGGTGGCGGGCGTGTGGTCTGTCGACCGCATGTCCTTCCGTGGTCCCTTCGCTTGCCGGTAGTGAAGGGTCGAGCACAGCAGATTTCAAGCGGGCTTGCACAAAACGGGCGACGGTATTCGTGACAGGTACCGCAGCAATGCCGGACTGTGACCCGCTTCGGCGAGTAGCCGCTCAGGCTGCCGGGATCCCGTCGCGAACCGGGCGTACCCGGCCATTAAGCTGGACGGCATGGCAGCAGGCAAGGGCGGTAATCCGTCGAAGGAAGCGAAGGCCGCGGCGAAGGCGGCGCGCAAGCAGGCGTCGAAGGAGCGTCGCCAACAGCTTTGGCAGGCGTTCCAGATGCAGCGCAAGGAAGACAAACTCCTGCTGCCGCTGATGATCGGCGCCTTCGTCGGCGTGACCGTGGTGTTCCTGGTGATCGGGTTCCTCTTCGGCATGCAGTGGTTCCTGCTGCCGATCGGTCTGCTGCTGGGCGCGCTCGCCGCCTTCATCATCTTCGGCCGCCGCGTGCAGAAGAACGTCTACGCCAAGGCCGAGGGTCAGGCCGGTGCGGCCGCCTGGGTGCTCGACAACCTCCAGGGCAAGTGGCGTGTCACCCCGGGTGTCGCCGCCACCACCCAGCTCGACGCCGTGCACCGCGTGGTCGGCCTGCCGGGCGTGATCCTGGTCGCCGAGGGCTCGCCCCAGCGCGTGAAGTCGCTACTGGCCCAGGAGAAGAAGAAGGTCTCCCGGCTGGTCGGCGACACCCCGATCTACGACATCGTGATCGGCAACGAGAAGGACCAGGTCGCCATCAAGGACCTGCAGCGCTACCTCACCAAGCTCCCCCGCAATATCGACGCCAAGCGCATGGACCTCATCGAGGGCCGTCTCTCGGCCCTCGCCACCCGCGGCGGCCCGGCACTGCCGAAGGGCCCCCTGCCCTCCGGCGCGAAAATGCGCGGCGTTCAGCGCAGCATCCGTCGCCGCTGACCCACCCCGCTCCCCCGAGGCCCGCGTCCCCGACGCGGGCCTCGTCGTTTTCGTCGGGTGGTCAGGGCTGGGGTGCGAAGTGGAGGGTGGTTTCGGCGGTGACGGTGAGGTGGGTGCCGGTGGGGGTGGTGGTCAGCCGGAGCATGACGGCCGCGCAGTGCGCGCAGCGGATGACCGTGCCGGGGCCGTCCATGTAGACGAGGGCTCGGGCCAGGGGTTCGGTGGAATGGCAGGCGGCGCAGCGGCATTCGTGGAGGGTCGGGTCGCCGGAGAAGATCTCCGAGAGCAGACCGGCGAGGGCGTTGCCATCCACGTAGCGGTCGTCCGGGCCCGCCGTGGCGTAGGTGTACGGGATCGTCATGGTTACCTCCCCGTCGGCCCGAAGCGTTCGGTGCGAATCATGGCCGGGTCGTGTCCGGCGGAAACCAAAGCGTCGGCGGCGAATTCGACGAAGGCCGTCGGGCCGCAGACATAGCAGGTCACCGCCGGTGACGGCGGAAGGGCGAGGCGGGCGATCTCGGCGCGGGTGAGGCGGCCGGGTGGCCTCGGGTCGTCGGCGGGCGCGGTGCGGGTGTAGGCGAGAAAGACCTCGATATCGTCGTCGGCCCCGCCACCCGCGCCGAGGTAACAGACCTGCCCGACCGGGTCTTCCGGCGGGGCGAGCGCGGCGCGGCGCAGCTCGGCGAGCTCGTCGGCATACAGCAGATCGGCGGGTGTGCGCACCGAGTACAGCAGGCGGAAAGGGCTCAGGTCGGCCGATTTCCGGCGGGCGCGGAGCATGGCGGCCAGCGGCACGATGCCGGAGCCGCCCGCGACGAGCACGGCCGCTCCCCCGTTCTCCGGGTTCCACACGAACCAGCCGCCGACCGGTCCGCGCACTTCGATGAACGCACCGACCGGGAGCGTGTCGACCAGATACGACGAGACCTCCCCGTCTTCGACGCGCTGGACGGTGATTTCGATGTGGTCGCCGTCGGCGGGCGCGGCCAGGGAGTAGCTGCGTTCGGCGTGGTAGCCGTCGGGTGCGGTGAGGCGGACGTCGATGTGCTGGCCGGGTCGATGGCCGGGCCAGGCGGGGACGCGCAGGATCAGGGTGCGCGCCGAGGGCGATTCGGCGCGGGTGGCGAGGAGTTCGGCGGGCTGCCAGCGCATCAGTCGTCCTGGTAGCGCTGTTCGCGCCAGGGGTCGCCGTAGCTGTGATAGCCCGCGGCCTCCCAGAAGCCGGGTTCGTCGAGGTCGAGGAGCCGGATTCCCTTGACCCACTTGGCCGATTTCCATAAGTACAGATGCGGAACCAGCAGTCGCGCGGGCCCACCGTGTTCGGGATGCAGATCCTGGCCGTCGAAGGTGTGGACGATCCAAGCCTGGCCGTCCATCAGGTCTTCGAGCGGAAGGTTGGTGGTGTAGCCGCCGTAACTGGAGATCAGCGCGTATTCGGCCTGGGTTTCGACGTTTTCGAGCAGGCGGTCCAGGGAGATGCCCTGCCAGTCGGTGTCGAGTTTGGACCAGCGGGTGACGCAGTGGATGTCGACGTGCGGGCGCTCCTGCGGGAGCGACATGAGCTGCGGCCAGCTCCAACTCCACTGGCGGCCGGTCTCATTGGTGATGGTGAACTGCCAGCGATCGAGATCCACCCGCGGGGTCGGTCCCGCCGACAGCACCGGGAAGTCCTCGACGAGGTACTGCCCCGGCGGTAGTCGATCGCTCTGGGGACGCGGGCGTCCCTGGAATCCGGGCGAGAAGCCGGTCATCGGACCACTCCCTTCGCTGCGTCGGCCACGAACGCACTGGTGGTCAGCCTACGCGCGCAATACCGCCGAACCGGTCCTTTCGGGCACGGGTTCCTCGAGGGTAGAGCCCGGCCACAAGCCTGCCGGGACCGCAATGTGGCAGCGGGTCAGCCGACGTGGCGCGAAAGGAAGCGGACCACGTCGGGGGTGACGGTGCTCCAGTATTCGTCGGTGTGCGCGCCGGGCGTGATCAGGCCGACTTCGGGCTTGGCGGCGGCGATGAATTTGCGGCAGCCCTCGATGAACCGGTCACGATCCCCGCACCACAGGCCGATTGGGGCCGGGCCGAGCTTGTCGAGATTGCGCAGCGGGTCGAGCGCGGCCCACTGGTCGGCATTGAGGAAGGCCTTGCGCTTGGCCATTTCGGTCCACGAGGTGAGCAGCCCCGGCGACATGGTGGCCACCGCGTTCACCGGACGGCCCTGTTCGAAGCGGCGGCGCGCGTACACGAACGCCCCGAATCCGCCCATCGAGGTGCCGGTCACCGCGAACGGCATCCCGCCGGGCGCGCCCAGGCGGCGCTGGGCCAGCCAGCCGGGAACCTCGTTGAGCAGCATGGACATCGGATCGTCGCCGGTGCCGTGGTCGTGCCAGTAGTTGTCGCCGCCGTCGAGGGCGACGAAGCCGAAGGCCGGGCACAGTCGCGAGGCCACACCGGCGGCGAGGATGTTCGCGATATTGCCGACGGCCGCGGTGCGGGCGGTGCCGTGCAGACCGTGCAGCAGCAGCGACATGGGCAGGTTCTCGGTGGGGACGCCCGGCGGCAGGATGGTGACCAAGTCCACGTCGCGCCCGCGGGCCTGCGAGTACACGCGTTCGGTGCGTATTACGGGGTTGATACCGAGCACGGTCTGCCCGATCTCGTCCGCGTGCAGGGTGCGCTTGACGTCGTCGGCGTCGGCCGACGCGTTCACCCCCGCGCTCACGGCGGCACCCGCCGCCGCCAGACCGATCAGACCCGTGGTCGCGAACAGGGACCGTCGGCTGAATCTCCGCGCGGCCGCCCTGTAGTCCTCGACCATCGATCCTCCATCAGCACTTACATAGCTACCTGCCGTGGAACCGACCTAGCGGTGTGTCACGGCAAATCGCCGCCACCATACCGATTGAAAGCAAACTGCGGTGAACATTCGGCAACGTCTCACCACACAGTTCCCCAACAGCATCGCAGGTAACGGGCGAAATTCGCGCCAACTCGGCGCAGGCTCACGTAATCGAATCGTCTCGAGCGAAAATTCGTGACATGAGCGCGCGGTTCCGGCAGCGCGCAACCATGGTCACATCGCCGTCGTGAGGATTTCGTGAGGCGTCAGCGGCTGTAGACGAGCCCGGTGCCGGTGGCCCGGTCGTGCATGCCGCGACCGTCGGAGTCGGTGAACAGCGCGGGGATGACGAACACGAGAATGAGCTGGCGCACCAGCGCGCGAACGAACCCGACCGGTGCGTCGGCGTCCACGCGACTCACGCGCAGCTTCAGGAAGTATTGGCCCGGCGTGAACCCGAACAGGGTGACCGCCGCGATACCCAGCACGAACCAGACCAGCAGCGTCGGCGTCGACAGCGCCTGGGTGATCACCTCGAAGTGTGAGGGCGGCTGCTGCCCCTTGGGAATCGTCATCTTCGAAATGATGTGCTCGGCATTGGGCCGCACGATGATCGCCGCCAACCCCATAGCGATGAACCAGTCGACGAGCAGCGCGAGCACCCGCCGCGTGAACGGCGCGAGCGCCCCGGGCCCGGACTGAGGCAGACCGAGTTCCTTGCCCTGATACTCACCGGGCGGGTTGTCTCCGGATTCGGCGTTCGGTCCGGACAGCCATGAGCCGGTGATGCGTGCCATGCGCCCCAGCTTATGCGCCGACAGTGTTGCCGCCGCAGTCGGTCGACAGACCGACTGCGGCTTCGAACACGAACGACAACGGCTCTGCGATAACGTCGAATTCGCGCAGACGCCGACCCCGCAAGCAGTTGTGCTGCCATGTTTCAGGGCCGAGACGACGAGCGAATAGCGTGATCGCGCCTGTCGCACAGCAACTTCGGTCAACGCCCGAGAATGCCGCGGCTGATCGGGGACAACTCGCGGTATTCGCGGGCTGCGGATGGCCTCGCGCCGACAATGGGAAGCTCGTGGAAACCGGATCGCTTCGAATTTCGGGACGAGACCCGGTTAGAGATCATAGTCGGCTATGGCCGGGTGCACTAGGGATGAACGACGCCGGAAACGGCCGCTGCCAGGCACCGCGGACACTGGTGTGAGGACGACACCATATATGGGTGCGACCCAGTGCCCAGTCCGTCTGGCAACCCTCCCGCATTCGATTAGCTGGACGTATGCCCGGCGGTGAGGATTCTCACCGTGACCGGGCGAGTCGCGGTAAGCCCCCTAACTTTTCAGAGTCTTAACAGCCGCTTCCGCCAGCTCAATGGCAGGATGTCGGTGCTGGTCGAGCATTGCTCGGCGACCGCTGCGGCGTCCACACGAACCCGGGGGCACCGCCGAACCCCCGGCCAGCTGTGCGTGTAACACTGGCGAAACACAGCCTTGATTGCAGGGAAACACCGCATCCATACCGTGTGGTCGCGACGAACCCATGCAGTCACCACTGGCTGGGAACCGATCCGTAAGGAGTACTAAGTGGCGTTCAGCACGGCCGACGAGGTCATCAAGTACATCAAGGAGGAGGAGGTCGAATACGTCGACGTTCGGTTCACCGACCTCCCCGGTGTGCAGCAGCACTTCTCGATCCCGGCGAAGGCGTTCACCGCTGATCTCGCCGAGGAGGGCCTCGCCTTCGACGGTTCGTCGGTGCGCGGCTTCCAGTCGATCGACGAGTCGGACATGCTGCTGCTCCCCGACTTCAGCACCGCGCGGATCGATCCGTTCCGTGCCGCGAAGACGCTGAACCTGAACTTCTTCGTGCACGACCCGTTCACCCGTGAGGCCTACTCCCGCGACCCGCGCAATATCGCGCGCAAGGCGGAGGAGTACTTGAAGTCGACCGGCATCGCCGACACCGCGTACTTCGGTGCCGAGGCCGAGTTCTACATCTTCGACTCGATCCGCTACGACTCGGCCATGAACGGCGCCTTCTACGAGATCGATTCGATCTCGGGCTCCTGGAACACCGGCGCGGAGTACAACGCCGACGGCACCCCGAACCGTGGCTACAAGGTGCGCAACAAGGGTGGCTACTTCCCCGTCGCCCCGTACGACCACTACGTCGACCTGCGCGACAAGATCTCGACCAACCTGCAGAACGCGGGCTTCGAGCTCGAGCGCGGCCACCACGAGGTCGGCACCGCCGGTCAGGCCGAGATCAACTACCGCTTCAACACCCTGCTGGGCGCCGCTGACGACCTGCAGCTGTTCAAGTACATCGTGAAGAACACCGCGTGGGCCGAGGGTAAGACCGTTACCTTCATGCCGAAGCCGCTGTTCGGCGACAACGGTTCGGGCATGCACGCCCACCAGTCGCTGTGGAAGGACGGCAAGCCGCTGTTCCACGACGAGGCCGGTTACGCGGGCCTGTCGGATCTGGCGCGTCACTACATCGGCGGCATCCTGCACCACGCCCCGTCGCTGCTGGCGTTCACCAACCCGACCGTGAACTCCTACCACCGTCTGGTGCCGGGCTACGAGGCCCCCATCAACCTGGTGTACTCGCAGCGCAACCGCTCTGCCGCCGTGCGTATCCCGGTGACCGGTTCCAACCCGAAGGCCAAGCGCATCGAGTTCCGCGCGCCGGACTCCTCGGGCAACCCGTACCTGGCCTTCGCCGCCATGCTGATGGCCGGTATCGACGGCATCAAGCGCAAGATCGAGCCGCTGGCCCCGGTCGACAAGGACCTCTACGAGCTCCCGCCGGAGGAGGCCAAGAACATCCCGCAGGCCCCCACCTCGCTGGCGTCGGTCATCGACAAGCTCGAGGAAGACCACGACTACCTCACCGAGGGTGGCGTGTTCACCGAGGACCTGATCGAGACCTGGATCGACATCAAGCGCACCCAGGAGATCGCCCCGGTCAACCTGCGTCCGCACCCGTACGAGTTCGAGCTCTACTTCGACGTCTAAATCGAAGGCGCGCAAGCGATCTCGTGGAGCCCCATCCGCCTCGGCGGGTGGGGCTCCGCCCGTTTTCGGGCTGCGCTCTAGCTGTTACCGGCTGGTTGGTCGGGTTCGGTGGGATCGCGGGGACAATGGGGACCAGCGGTGACGAGCGGGGCGAACGAGGTGCGGTTCCATGTCCGACGACAAGAAGCTGGTGGTCGTGTCGGGCGGTATGCCGCTGGTGATTCTGGCGGCCGGGTGGGTCATTTTCGTTGGGCCCGTGCGGCCGACGAGCGAGACCTTGGTCGCGGCGCTGGTCACCTTTTCCGGTGCGGTGCTGACGTCCTCGGTGGCCTTGATCGGTCATATCTTCAAGCGGCAGGCGGACAAACGGCTCGAGCGCGGGAGTCAGGAGAAGCGGGATCGGCTGCGGCTGGACGCGGCCATGCGGGCGGGGGCACTGCTCGCCGCCGAGGGGTCGCAGACGACACCGGCGGTGGTGGCGTCGGGCCTGCTCGCGCTGACGAACCTCGGGCAGGAGCTGCTGGCGGTGACGCTGCTGGTCGATCTGTGGAAGCAGCACAATTCGCAGGTGTCTTCGGAGACAGCGGTTCTCGTCATCGACAAGGCCCTGCGCAGCGATGAGCACACCGTGCAGTTGGTGGGGGCCGAGCTGCTGTGCCGCAATGCGGAAAGGCTCGATCCCTGTCAGTCGCTGCACTGGCCGAGTGCGCTGGAGGGGACGTGGAATCCCCGGTTCAGCAGGCGGACCAAGCTGTTGATCGTGGAGGCCTTGGTCACGATGACGCTGGCCGCGCCCGCCAACGAGGGCGCTATTCGGGCCGTCGCGGTCCGGCTGTACGCGTTCTGGGAGGCCGAATCGGAGTGCCCGCGCACCCGCGGATGCATCGCAAAGCTGTTGAGCGCGTTGCAGACTCGCCTGGACCATCTCGGATACAGCGACTTTCTGCAGGGCAATCGCGAGGTCCGCTTGGCGCAACTCGACGCGGCCGCCGCCAGCGCGCACACCGGTCCCGACGGGTTCCTGGATCAACTCTCCGACAAGCTCGCCGACCGTTTGGCGGCCTGGTCCGCGGGCTGCGAAGGCCTGCCCGCCACGGCCGGAAGTCTCTCCAGCGCCGAATGCGGCACCCCGCACCCGGAAAAGGCCTCGGCCCGGCGAGGTCTCGGATCGCGAGTGGATGTCCCGGTGAGTGGGGTCGGAGTTCCGCTGGGCGGGCGAGTCCATGGGTAAGGGTCGGGGCGACGCGTAAGCCGCCCTAGCGTCCCGGGCTGTGAAAATTAATCGTTTTGCACGACTTCGTATTTCAGTTCTCGCCGTGACCGCCGCGGCCGTCACCGTACTCGGGGTGGCGGCGGTGCCGTCGCTGGCAGCGCCCGTGCCCATGCGGCAGGAGGCCACGCAGATCACGTTGCAGGGGGCCGTGAATGTGCGCGATGTGGGCGGCTACATCACCTACACGGGCGATCCGACCAAGTCCGGGAAGGTGATTCGGTCCGATGCGCTGGGCAAGTTGACCGATGCCGATGTGCAGAAGCTCGGGACGTTGGGGATCACGAGCGTGGTCGATTTCCGGACGGCGGCCGAGGTGCAGGGCATGGGGGCGGACAGGTTGCCCGCCGGGTTGAGTGCCGTGTCTCGGCCCATCGATGACGGGGGCATCTATTTGAAGACGGCGCAGGCGATCGCGTCCAAGGATCCGGTGCAGCAGCAGGCGTTGCTCGGCGACGGCAAGGCCGAGCAGATCATGCGGAACGCCTACACCAACTTCTTGAGCGCCGACGCGACGGCGAAGTTCGGGCAGACCATCAAGGAGGTGGCGGCCACGCCGGGGGCGATCCTGTACCACTGCACCTCGGGCAAGGACCGCACCGGCTGGATGACGTACGTGCTGTTGCAGGCGGCGGGCGTGCCCGAGAGCGTCGCGCGCCAGGACTACCTGCTGTCGAACCAGTATCGGGCCGCCGCGGACGCCGCCCTGCGGGCGCAGCTGAAAGCGGCCGGGATCATGCAGAATCCGGACCTGCTCATCCCGTTGCAGATCGTCAGCGACGACTATCTGAATGTGGCCGTCGATCAGATGAAGCAGCAGTACGGCGATTTCGGCAAGTATCTGACCAAGGGTCTCGGCCTGGACGCCGGAACCATCCTGCGCCTGCACGAGAACCTGGTGGGCTGACCCTCAGGACGCCCCAGCCGATTTGATCGCGGACAGGGCGGTGAGGTCCAGTCCGCGAGACATGTCGGACCACCCGGTGGCGCGCAGATCGTCGGGCGTGGCGACGCCGAGGGCCTCGTGCAGGCCGAGGGCGACGGAACGGGCCAGGTCTTCCAGGCCGCTGCGGGAATGCCAGAGCAGGGTGCGCTGCCAGTTCTCGATGTCGTGCTGGGGGACGGGTGCCGTCCAGCCCAGCTCGCGTAATCGGCGGTCGGCGGCGGCGGAAATGGGTTCGGCCAGATAGTAATTGCCGGTCAGTTCGGCGGTGAGTTTGATGTCGAACTGCTGGATCTGGACGTAGCGGTTGCCGCTGGCGGCCAAGATCAGAGTCGCGCGGGAGGGCAGTTTCGCGAGGCAATCGGCCAGTGCGTGAACGAACACGTCCCAGTCGGTTGTCGCCTGCTCGTTTCGACTCCCGGTGCCCATCGTCGCCGATCATACGCCGTCAAATCCGGGTCGGACCCGAAATATTTTGGCGCACAGTCCGATCTGCGGAAATCGCACTGATGCCCTCGCGAAATCCGCGCAAGGGCGGCAACGGAAACCGCGGCGGTGTCGACTGGGACCGCCGCGGTTTCCGGATGATCGACTACCGCCGCCGGGGGTTCGCGGCGGGGCCGAGTATTGCGAGCGGCGTGCGGGCGATCATTCGCGCGTCACCCGACGGCAGGGCCCGTACATCGGCGGTGAAAAAGCGCCGCCAGCGCAGTTTGCTCATTCCACTCCCTTTCCGACATCCCGGGCGGATCGGTTTTGTCCTTTCCGCTCGGCAAATCATTCTGCCAAGCGGGCGATGGTGTGGCCGTTAATCTTTCGTGAAATTCAACCGAGCCGCCGCGGTGCGGTCGAAGTCCGCGCGAAGGTCGATTCGGTTGATCGCCTTGCCTTTTCGAGCCCGCCGGATTCACCCGCTGACCAGCGCGTGCGATAGGGTTCCCCGATCGACACAGCGGATGATCGGAGTCGAAGACATGGACGGCACGGGTTCTGCGTCCCGGCAGCGTGCGGGCGAACCGACGCGCGGCCGCCGAACCTGGGCTTGGCTCGCGGGAGTCGCGGTGCTCGTCGCGTTGATCGCGATCGCGGCGGTCCTTGTGGTGCACGGTAAATCATCCGACGCCGCCGAGGGACCGATCTACCACGACCCGGCCGACGAGTGCGCGCTCATTTCGGCCGCCACGGTCACCAAGCTCGCTCCGGGCGCCCTCTGTAAACGCAGCCCGACGAATCCGTTCAACCCGGACGAGATCGTCCACACACCGAGCTGGACGGTCGAATCGTTCACTCGCCCCACCAGCATCCAGGTGACGCTGCGCCTGACGTCCACCGCGTCGAAGTCCTACGCCCACGCGAAATCGTCCCTCGCGCAGAGCTACACGGCCCAGCTCACCGCGCCGAACATCGCCGCCGTCGCACCGGCCGATCTCGGGGCGCGGGTGCGGGACGCCTTTCTGATCAGCGGCGCTTCCCTGGCCATTCCCGGGCGCTCCGAAGCACGCCTGGTGTTCTGGTCGGGCAACGTGGTCGCCGACATCACCTTCGCCGACTGGGCGAACGTCGGCGATATCGAGGCGACGGTGAAAGCCGTTGGCGCCGATCTCTTCGCCAACCTGCGGTGAGCGCTCGATCCTGCGGCAGGCCTGCGGCCGCACCGCGCTGAGCTGCTATCTCGCACGATGCCGGTGACGGAGTCGTCGATGCCGATGCCCCCTTCGCAGCGGCATCGACGACCCGAGCCGAGGTTAGCTGCGGGGTGTCGGAATCCTATATACCCATTTTGGGCAAGTCGGTAGGGCACACAGCGAGGAGCGACATGGCCGAAAAGGCTTCGCGGCCACGGAGGGTCGGTTCGCAGCCGGGCGGATCTCGCCGCAACCGGACATATCCGCCCATGGACCGGATCGAGGACCCCTTCGGTCGGAAACAGTCGTTGATGGACGCCTTGGACGCGACCGCGCGGGCGGCCGGGGTGACCCGGGAGGACTTCGCGCGGGCGCTGAATCAGTCGGTGGCCAGCGTCACCAAGTACTTTCGGATGGAGCGGCAGGCGACGCCCGAGCAGATCGACACGATGTGCGAGGTGCTGAACCTGCCGAAGGTGTTCGGCCCCAATGTCGCCGGTGCCCTCATGCCGTGGCTGGTGGTGGTCGAGACCGGGAGCTTTCCGCCGACCTGGAGCAAGGGCGATCTCGAGCTGCTGCGGTCGATCGGCAACCCGGCGGCGTATTTCGCGGGGCCGCAGCTGTATCCGATGGCCGTCAACGAGGCCTGGAAGGCCTACTTCCCGTGGATGCCCGAACCGACCGCGGACGCCCGGCCCAATCTCATCGTGGAGATTCTGTGCAACCCCGGCGCACCGCACACCTTCGGCGATTCCTGGCGCGAAGCCTGCCGGTGGGCGGTGCAGCACCTGGTGCTGTTCGGCGCGCACAAGGTGCCGAAACAGGAGATCGGAATGCTCTTCGAGCAATGCCGGAAGGGCAATCCCGATTTCGACGAATACCTGATCACGATCCCGGGGGAATCCCACTTCACGGAGACGACCACCTGGACGATCCTGTGTCCGGACGGTGAGCGCCGCCCCCACACCGTGAAGGTGCTGGGCCAGAAATGGCAGTTCCCGGAGGCGTGGGACCTACTGACACTGACCCCGATCCCCTAGAAGGAACCGCATGTCCGCCAACGATTTCGACAGCGTCGACCGAGACAAGGGCGTCGACCATTTCGAGAGCGCCGACCGATTCGAGCTGCGCCCGGTGGGCCGGGTCAGCTCCCCGCTCACCGACCGCACCGGCGCACCCCGCCAGCCCGACGAGGACGCGCCACCCGCCACCATCCGCCTCGATCCCGAATTCGCCACCGCCGCGGCCGATCTGCGCCCCGGCATGCGCGTCGTCCTGCTGACCTGGCTGCACGCCGCCCGCCGCGACACCCTCGCGGTGCATCCGCGCGGCGACCGCGCCCGCCCGGCCACCGGCGTCTTCGCCACCCGCTCCCCCGACCGCCCCAACCCGATCGGCCTGCACGAGGTCACCATCACCGCGGTCGGCGACGCCGGTTTCGACGTGGCCGGGCTGGAGGCCATCGACGGCACGCCCATCGTCGACATCAAGCCGGTCCTGGGCGCGATCGAGACCCGCTGACCGGATCACCCACCCCCGCGGGCGTAAGTTTGACCGCATGGCGGCTCCCAGGCATCCGGCACCGACGCTCGGTACCCAGCGTCTGGCCGCCGCCTGCCAGGCCGAGGTGCCGGAACTGACCAAACGGCTGATGGCGGCCATTTTCACCGACAACCCGGAGTGGACCGACTACACGGCCGTGCCTCGCGCGGATCTACGGGACGGGTGTAAGCGGTATCTGACGCGGATTCTGGAGCTGTTGGGTGGACAGGAACCGGATCCGGAGGGCGATGACGTGGCCGCGGCCATCGGCAGGCGGCGCGCGGAACAGGGTGTGCCGCTGGAGGCCATGCTGCGGACCTTCCGGCTGGGCGGTCAGATCGTGTGGGAAGCCTTGCTGGACAAGGCCGATGACATCGGGCCGAGCGAGATCCGGCAGGTGGGGTCGGTGATGTGGGCGGTGGTCGACGGAATGTCGTCGGCGCTGGTCACCTCCTACCGCAATACCGAGCTGGATCGGGTGCGCAGCGATGAGCGGCGCAGGCATTCGCTCATGGAGGATCTCCTGGCCGGGCGCGCGCACGACGCGACCTTCGCCGCGCGGGCCGGGCGCGAGCTCAATCTGCCGCCGACCGGGGCCTATCTCGTGGTGGTGGCCCGGGGTGAGAGCGGGCCGCCGCTGCACATGGGAGCCGAGACGGCGCTGGGGGTTTCGGGCATTCGGTCGGTGTGGCACGACCGGGTGGATTCGACGGTCGGCCTGGTTTCCCTCGAACATCGCGACAGTTCGGCTGTGCTGCAACAACTTCGGCCGTTGATTCGCGGGCGGGCGGGGGTCTCGCCCGCGGTCGCCGGGCTGGCGAGCGTCGATACCGGGCACGGGCTGGCGGTGCTCGCCCTGGAGACGGTCCCCGATGCGGACACTCCGGGTCTGCTGGTCTCGCTGGACGAGCGCTATCCCGAGGCGCTGCTGCTGCGCTCCCCCGATCTCACCGAGCTCCTGGTGACCCGCACCCTCGGCCCGGTGCTGGAACTGCCGCCGAAGGAACGCGACATTCTGCTCCAGACCCTCGCGGTGTGGCTGGCCGAGAACTGCTCGGCCGCCAATGCCGCGCCCAAGCTCCACTGCCATCGCAATACGGTCATCAATCGCCTGCAGCGCATCACCCATCTGCTGGGTCGTCCGTTGGAAGGCCAACGGTCCAACCTGGAACTTTCCCTCGCGTTGGCCGCCCTGGACCTGTCCGGCACGCCCAATTCCTGAGCCGCGAAAAGCCCGCTACCGACGGGTACGAATTGTGCTCTCAGCACAGTCGATTCCCGTTATATATGGGCTGCTAGAGCCTTGTTTGTGCATTTGGTGACCGACAGACTCGATCGGAATGACCCGCATCACAACCGATGGCGGGTCTGTGAGTACATCGAGATGAGGAGCACCACGAGTGCCGGAATTCGATCTTCTGGTGATCGGCGGCGGCCCGGGCGGTTATGTGGCCGCGATCCGCGCCGCTCAGCGGGGCCTGAATGTTGGCCTGGTGGAGAAGGAACGCCCGGGCGGGGTCTGCCTGAACTGGGGCTGCATCCCGACCAAGGCCATGCTGCGCTCGGCCGAGGTCTTCCACACCATCGCGCACGCCGCCGACTTCGGCATCTACGCCGACAACCTGCGCTTCGACTACGCCGCGGTGCGGCAGCGCAAGGACGGCATCGTCAAGGAACTGACCGACGGTGTCGCGGGTCTGCTCAAGGCCAATGGCGTGACGGTCATCGAGGGCCACGCGCGGTTCACCGGCCCGACCACTGTCGAGGTTGTCGAGGCCGGTCCGTCGCCGATCTTCGAGGGTGGCCCGCGCTACGCCGCCGCCCCGACCGCCAACGCGGTCCGGACCGTGAGCGCGAAGGACGTCATCATCGCGACCGGTTCGGTCCCGGCCGTCCTCCCGATTCCGGGCGCGGACCTGCCCGGCGTGATCACCTCCGACGGCGCGTTCGGTCTGACCGAGGTCCCCAAGCGACTGGTCGTCATCGGCGGCAGCGCGGTCGGCGCGGAGTGGGCCAACCTGTTCCACGAGTTCGGCGCGGACGTCACCGTGGTGGAGATGCAGGATCGCCTGGTTCCGTTGGAGGACAAGGAGATCGGCACCGCCCTGGTGCGCTCGTTCACCAAGCGCGGCATCAAGGTGCTGACCGGCGCGACCGTCACGGCCATCGCCGAAGCCGCTAACGGTCTGACCGTCACCGTCGGCGGCGCGAAGCCGCAGGAACTGCCCGCGGACGTGGTGCTGGTCGGCGTGGGTCGCCGCCCGAACACCGCGCAGCTGGGCCTCGATGTCGCCGGAATCGAAACGGACGCACGCGGTTTCATCCCCGTCGACGAGCACCTGCGCACCGGTGTCGAGCACGTGTACGCCATCGGCGATGTCACCGGCAAGGCGCTGCTCGCGCACGTCGCCTCGCATCAGGGCCTGGTCGCGTCCGACACCATCGCGGGCCACGAAGCCCACATCGACTACAACGTCATTCCGGCCGCGACCTTCACCCACCCGGAGATCGCCAGCGTCGGCCTCACCGAGGACGCCGCCAAGGCCGCGGGCCACGACGTCATCGTCGCCAAGTTCCCGTTCGCGGCGCTGGGCCGGGCCAAGTCCTTCGGCGATCAGGAGGGCTTCCTCAAGATCGTCGCCGGTGCCAAGCACAAGGAAGTCCTCGGCGTGCACATCATCGGCCCGTCGGCCTCGGATCTGATTATCGAAGGGGCCCTGGCGATCTCGCTGGAGGCGACCCTCGACGAGCTGGCCGAGACCATTCACGCCCACCCCACCCTCGGCGAGATCGGCATGGAGGCCGCCCTGGTCGGGCTGGGCCTGCCGGTTCACGTCGCGCCGCCCCGGAAGCGTTGAGGAGTTCGCTCATGACCACCACCACCGCCGCGCCGCGCAAGTCGGCGCGCAAGGCCAGCAAGGCCGCTGACGTATCCCTACCCGATACCGCCGAAAAGCTGCTCGGCGGAGCCGATTTCGGCGGCGCGGACGCCAACGACCTGCTCGAGCTCTACACCGACATGCTGTTCATCCGCCGCTTCGAGGAGCGGACCGCGCAGGCGTACCAGCAGGCCAAGATCGGCGGCTACTGCCACCTGAACCTGGGTGAGGAAGCCACCGTCGTCGGCGTCGGCAAGGCCATGCGCCCCACCGACTACCTGTTCACCAACTACCGCGAGCACGGCTACGCGCTGGCCAAGGGCATCGAACCCGGCCGCGTCATGGCCGAGCTGTACGGCCGCTCCACCGGCACCTCCAAGGGCTGGGGCGGGTCGATGCACATGTACGACACCGCCACCCGACTGCTCGGCGGTTACGCCATTGTCGGCGGCCAGGTTCCGCTAGCAATCGGCGCGGCGCTGGCCATCGACTACCGCGGCGGCGACGACGTCGTGGTGTGCCAGATGGGTGAGGGCACCACGAATATCGGTGCCTTCCACGAGTCGCTGAACATCGCGGCGCTGTGGAATCTGCCCGTCGTGTTCCTGGTGATCAACAACCAGACCGGCATGGGCACCACCGTCGAGAAGTCCTCTGCCGAACCGGATCTGTGGAAGCGCGCCTCCTCCTACCGCATGCGCGGTGAGCGCGTGGACGGCACCGATGTGCTGGCCGTGCGCGAGGTCGCCTCCGATCTCATCGAGACCGCGCGCCGCGAGGGCAAGCCCGCCCTGCTCGAGGCCGTCTCCTACCGGCTCAAGGGCCACTCGGTGGTCGACCCGGCCAAGTACCGCACCGAGGAGGCCGTCTCCATCGCCGTCGGGCACGACCCGATCCTGCTGTGGCACGACCGACTGCTCGAAGCCGGTGTGCTGAGCGAGGATTCGGCCGCCGCCATCGAGGCCGACGTCAAGGAGCGCGTGCGCGCGGCCGTCGATTTCGCCGACTCGTCCCCGCACCCGGACCCGGCCACCCTGTTCGATTACAACTACGCGACCCCGGTCGCGGGCGATTCCCGTCGCCTGCCCGGCGATCCGCTCTTCACCTTCTAAGGACATCACCGTGGCTGTCATGACCTACCGTGAAGCGCTGCGCGAGACCCTCCGCGAGGAGATGCAGCGCGACGACGACATCTTCCTGATCGGTGAGGAGATCGGCGTCTTCGAGGGCTCCTACAAGATCACCGCGGGCCTGCTGGCCGAATTCGGTGAGAAGCGGGTGCGCGACACCCCGATCGCCGAAGAGGGTTTCGTCGGCGCGGCCATCGGCGCCGCCATGCTGGGCCTGCGCCCGGTCGTCGAACTCATGACGATCAACTTCTCGCTGCTGGCGCTGGACCAGATCGTCAACCACGCCGCCAAGATCTACGGCATGTTCGGCGGTCAGACGTCGGTGCCGATGGTCATCCGCACGCCCGGCGGCGGTGGCCAGCAGCTGGGTGCGACGCACTCGCAGAACATCGAGCTGTACTACGCGTTCGTGCCCGGCCTCAAGGTCGTCGCGCCGAGCACCCCGGCCGATGCCAAGGCGCTGCTCAAGGCCGCCATCGACGATGACGATCCGGTGCTGTTCCTCGAGAACCTCTCGCTCTACAACACCAAGGGCGAAGTGCCGGACGATCTTCCGGCCGCCGAGCTGGGCAAGGCCGCGGTCACCCGCGAGGGCACCGACATCACGTTGATCGGCTACTCGCGCATGGCGACCGTGTGCACCCAGGTCGCGGAAAAGCTGGCCGCCGAGGGCATTTCGGCCGAGGTCGTGGACCTGCGCAGCCTGCGCCCGCTGGACCGCGACACCATCGTGGCCTCGGCCAAGAAGACCGGCGCCGTCGTGATCGGCGAGGACGACTGGCTGACCTACGGCATCGGCGCGGAGGTCGCGGCGTCGATCTCCGACGGCGCGTTCGACTACCTCGACGCCCCCGTGCGCCGCGTGGCCATGGCCGAGGTGCCGCTGCCCTACGCCAAGCCGCTCGAGAAGCTGGCGCTCCCGTCGCCGGATTCGCTGTACAAGGCCGCCCTGGAAACCCTTGCCGCCGTGGGCAAGCGTCGCTGAGACCCGGAAGGAAACATGTCCGAAGTAACCATGCCCCGGCTCTCCGACACCATGGAGGAGGGCATCGTCTCGGCCTGGCTCAAGCAGGTCGGCGATCAGGTCAAGGCCGGTGAGATTCTCGCCGAAATCGAGACCGACAAGGCGCTCATGGAGCTCGAGGCGTACGAGGACGGGGTCCTCGAGCAGATCCTCGCCGAGCCGGGTACCACCGTCGCGATCGGTGAGCCGATCGCGCTGCTCGGTGACGGTAGTGGGGCTGCGGCTCCGGCCGCTCCGGCTGCCGCTGCTCCGGCGCCCGCCGCTGCCGCTCCGGCCGCCGCGCCCGCCCCGGCTCCGGCCGCTCCCGCCACTGGCGCGCAGGCGGTTTCGGCTCCGGCCGCCGGAAACGGCAGCGCCCCTGTCGAATCCGGTGATCGCAAGAAGTCCTCGCCGCTGGCCCGCAAGGTCGCCAAGGAGCTCGGCGTCGACATCAATGCCGTGACCGGCACCGGCCCCGGCGGCCGCGTCACCAAGCAGGATGTCGAAACCGCGGGCAGCACAGCCGCTCCGGTGGCCGCGCCGGCTGCTCCGGCCGCCGCGCCCGCCGTTGCGCCCGCGACCGGCGACTACGACGAGATCCCGCTGACCAACATCCAGCGTGTCTCGGCCCAGCGCCTGACCGAGTCCAAGCAGCAGGCCCCGCACATCTATCTCACCAGTGCGATCGATGTGACCGAGCTGCTCGTCTTCCGCGCGCAGATCAACAAGACCCTGGAGGAGACCGGCTCCGGCAAGGTCAGCGTGAACGACCTGCTGGTCAAGGCGGTCGCCACCGCGCTGCGCCTGGACCCGGCCGTGAACGTCTCCTTCGCGGGCGACAAGCTGTTGCGGCACAAGGCGATCAATATCGGCATTGCCGTGGCCACCGACGCGGGCCTGTTCGTCCCCGTCATCCACGACGCCGACCGCAAGTCCGTGTCCGCCATCGCGGCGGAGGGCAAGGAGAAGGCCGGTCGCGCCCGCGATCGAAAGCTCAAGGGCGAGGACATGTCCGGCGGCACCTTCACCATCTCCAACCTGGGCATGTTCGGCATCGAGCAGTTCACCGCCGTCATCAACCCGCCGGAGTCGGCGATTCTCGCGGTCGGCGCGGCCCAGGACGAGCTGAAGCTGGATGGCGAGAAGGTGGTGTCGCGCAAGATCCTGCGCGTCACGCTGTCGGCCGATCACCGGTCCATCGACGGTGCCGTCGCGGCTCGCTTCCTCCAGCAGCTCAAGGAGCTCATCGAGCACCCGCTGCGCATCGTGACCTAGTCACACCCCAGACCGCCGTCCGATTTTTTGATCCAGGATCGGACGACGCAGCCCGCCACCCGGCCCGCGCGGCAACCCATGCCACGCCGCGCAGCCGGAAGCCGAACTCACCCGGCGGCGGGTAGAAACGCCGGATGGCGTGGACCGGGTTACCCGGCCGGTCCCGTCATCCGGCTTTTCGCGTTTCCGGGCGACGTGACGGTTGCCACTCGGCCGACATGATGAGAATATTCGGTAGTAAGTCTCTCATCCTGTCGGCGAGTGGCAGTTGGCAGGAACGGTTGATCAAAGGAGATCCACCATGACCGCCGCCATCAAGCTCGAGCAGTCGGCCCGCCCCGAACGCCGCCCCTTCGGCCCGGACACCCGCCTCTGGGAAGACATCGGCCTGATCACCTTCTCCCTCACGGCCGGTTCGGCGTTCCTGTTGCAGACCATGGAACCGACGATCGCCGCGGTGGTGGACGAGCACTCGACCTTCCGCACCGATCCGATGGGTCGGGCCATGCGGAGTCTGGCCTCGGTGATGATGTGGGTCTACGGCGGTGACGAGGCGCTGGCCGAGGCCGATCGGCTGCGGAAAATGCATGCCAGCCTGAACACCACCGACGCGCACGGACGCAAGCATCAGGCGCTGTCGTCGGGGCCGTGGGCGTGGGTGTTGCACACCGGGGTGTTCGCCTTCACCGAGGGCAACAAGTACTTCTCGGCCGACAAGCTCACCGACGCCGACAAAGAGGCGTACTACCAGGAAACCGTCCAACTCATGCGCAATTTCTCGGTGGCCCCCAAGGAGATTCCAGCCACCTACGCCGAGTGGGAGCCGTGGTTCTGGCAGCAGGTCGAAAACCACCTCGAGGTCACAACCGTCGCCTACGACTACCTGAAGGTGATCCGAAAGATCGCCCCGCCCAAGCAGATCCCCCGCCCCCTACACCCGCTCTGGCGAGCCGCCACCACCCCGGTCGGCCGCCTCCAGTACTTCTTCACCGTCGGCACCACCCCGAACATCGTGCGCGACAAGCTCGGCCTGGAATGGACCGCCAACGACGAACGCACCCTACGCGTCCTGGGCTGGCTCATCGGCCGCACCATACCGATGCTGCCCGAGCGCATCCGCTACTTCCCGATCGCCTACGAGGCCCGCAAGCTCGAACGCGACCGCGCTCGGCTCCGGAAGATGATCAACCTGCGCCCGATGTGATTACTTCGCCGACTGGCCGAGACGGTTCGTGAGCCCTTCTCGAACCACCGGCCAGTCCTCGGCGGTGATCGAGAACAGCACGCTGTCGCGCACGGTGCCGTCGGCGCGGCGGAACTGACGCCGCAGGGCGCCTTCGTATTTCGCGCCGAGGCGGGCGATCGCTTGCTGGGAGCGGTGGTTGCGGACATCGGTCTTGAGTTGCACTCGGCCGACATTCAGGGATTCGAAGGCGTACTCGAGCAGGAGCAGTTTGGTTTCCGGATTCACCGTGCCACCCCAGGCCGACGGGGTGTACACCGTGAATCCGATCTCCATCGCGGCGTCGCGTGGACGGGCGTCGAGGTAGGCCGACACGCCCACGATCGCTCCCGGCGGATTCCCGCCGATCTCCTGCCGGGTGCGGACGGTCCACACCTGCCAATCTGCCAGCGCCGCGCGCTGACGCAGCGTCTCCGCGAATTCCCCGGCGTCTCCGGGCCGCCCGGGGACATGCGCCCATACCCGCGCATGATCGAGGGCACGGAACAGCTCGTCGGCGTCCCGCTCCGGATCGGTCGCGGTCAACTCCACGAACTTCCCCGTCAGCACCGTATTCTCGGGCACCGGCCACACCATCTCCGGCCACACGACATCCTCCGGCCGAGGGTCGGACACCACCTGAAACCGCTCCGACATCTCCCACTCCCCTCCTACGCTCCCTCGAATTCTGCACGAACCAAGATCAGGGAGCTGTGGTGGTGGGGAATCGGACAATATTCCGCATTGAGAGCTCCTTGATCTTGAAGTGCTCGCGGGTGACGTGCACCCCGGTTCCTGGGGCTGGTTCGCGGCGGGCGCAACCACCAAGGTCAAATGGTGATCATGCGGATGGTGGTGTGGCGCGCGCTGATCGGCGTGCTCCTGGTGGTGGGGGCGGTGGCGGTGCCGGGGCGCGCGGCGGCGGAGGCGGCGTATCAGTGGCACGAGGAGTTCATTACCTCGGCGGATGGGACGCGGTTGCACGCGGATGTGTTGCGGCCGGTGGGGCTGGCCGATGATGTGCGCACGCCGGTGATCATGACCGTCAGTCCGTATCGGGCGCATCTCATGCGGTTGAGTGAGCCGCGGCCCAAGGGTGGGCCGTCCACCGATGACCTGCCCGTGTCGACGTTCCTGCAGGCCGGGTACACCTATGTGATCGTGGATCTGCGCGGGTTCGGCGGCTCGAACGGCTGCCCGGATTTCGGTGGGGCGGGTGAGCGCTCGGATGTGAAGGCGGCGGTGGAATGGGCTGCGGGACAGCCCTGGTCGACCGGGAAGGTCGGGCTGAATGGTGTCTCCTACGAGGCCTGGACCGGGCTGATGGGCCTGGCCGAGAAGCCCGCGGGGCTGGCCGCGGTGGCCTCGTTCGAACCGGTCGTGGATCCCAACGCATACCTCTACATGCAGGGCATCGCGTGGAAGTTCTCGCTCAAGCCGATCAGCGAAAACGGTTTCCGGCCGGGAGATTTCGCGGGATTCGAGCATTTGCTGATCGCCTCCACGCCGCCGTATCCGACCGATTCGGACGAATACAAGGCGAATGCCTCCAGCATCGATCCGGCCTGCTATTCGCATTACCTCGCCGAAACCTCCAACCATGACGCGAATTCCGCGTGGTGGCGGGACCGGGATCTCGTGGAGAGACTGCGCGGCAATACGATTCCGCTGTTCCTGGGCCAAGGGTTCGTCGACTACAACACCAAGGCCGATCGTGTGTTCCAGCTGTGGAATTCGCTCGGCCCCGGCGAGCACAAGGCCTGGTTCGGCCAATGGGGGCACCAGGACTGCACCGAGAAATGCGGTGCGCCGCAATTCACTTCGGAGCTTCTCGGTTTCTTCGACAAGCATGTGGCGGGCAAGGACGTGACGGTGCCCGGCCCGCGCGTCACGGTCGGGCAGTTCGACGGCCGCTGGCGGTCGGAGGCCGCGTGGCCGCCCGCCGACAGCCGGGCCTTCGATATCGATCTGCGGCCCGGCCGCTACAACGACCGGGGACTGATTCCCGGCTCGGATCGTGAGATCTGGACCGTCTCCCAGCCTTTGGAGCAGGACCAGCACATCTCCGGCACGGCCACGGCCACTCTCGACCTGGACGGTCCCGCCACGGCCAGCGTCACCGTCGAGGTCTACGACATCGCGCCGGACAATCGCGCCACGGTCATCACCCGCGGCATCGCCCCGGTCACCCCGACCGCGCAGGTTCGGCTGCTCGGCCAGGACTGGCCGCTAGCGGCCGGACACCGCCTCGGCATTCGCGTGACCGATGTCGTCGACGACGTGTGGGCGCACAGCCCCGCCTTCGCTCCCGTCACGGTCACCGCGGCCCAACTGCACCTGCCCCTGCTCGGCACGATCCGCACCCCCGACCTGCCCGGCGACACGGGCGAGTCCCTGGTCAAGTGGCGAAACAGGAAGACCGTCTCGCTGGACCCCGATGTGGTGAACAATGCCACTGTGACCATCAAATTCCCTGCCCGGACCGGTGGTTAGGCCCATGACCAGGACCGCACCGACCGACGAGCCGACCGTCGACGAAGTCACCGCCGAGCGCCTGGCCGTGGCGCTGCGCTGCCGGACCGTGTCGTACGAGGACCGCGAGCGGATCGAGCCCGCGGAATTCGATCGGCTCGCCGAACACCTGGAGCGGTCGTTTCCGCTGGTGCACAAGCATCTGGCGGTGGAGACCTTCGGGCACAGTCGGCTGTATCGGTGGGCGGGCAGCGCGGGGCAGGACGACTCCGAGAGCGCGGCGATTCTGCTGGCGCACCTGGATGTCGTGCCGGTCGACGACCTCGACGGGTGGACGCATCCGCCGTTCGACGGTGTGGTGGACGCGGAATTCATTTGGGGGCGCGGGGCGATCGACGACAAGAGCCGGGTGCTGGCCATCCTCGAGGCCGTCGAGCAGGCGCTGGCCGAGGGTGTGCAACCCGCGCGGACCGTGTATCTCGCCTTCGGTCACGACGAGGAAGTCTTCGGTTCCCAGGGCGCGGGCCGGATGGCCGCGCGGCTGGGGGCCGTCGGGGTGCGGGCGCGGCTGCTGCTGGACGAGGGCGGTGTGATCACCACCGGGGTCGCCGACGGCATCAATGTGCCGGTGGCCACGATCATGGTGGGCGAGAAGGGATTCGCCACCGTGCGGCTGTCGGTGTCGGACATCGGCGGGCACTCCTCCATGCCGGGACGCCAGACGGCGGTCGGTCGGCTGGCGCGGGCGGTGGCGCGGATTCAGGACAATCCGTTCCCGTTGCGGCTGACGCCGGTGGGCATCGACATGCTGATGCGGGTACGGCAATTCATGTCCGAACCGCGGCGAACGCTGGTCGGACTGGTGAATTCGGCGGGCCCGGTGGTGGCGCGGGTGCTGGCGGCCCGGCCGCAGACCGAGGCCCTGGTGCGCACCACGACCGCGCCGACCGTGATCCGGGGCGGCGTGAAACCCAATGTGCTGCCGCAGAAGGCCGAGGCGTTCGTGAACTTCCGTATCCTGCCCGGGGATTCGGTCGCCGATGTGGTGAAGCACTGTCGAAAAGTGGTGCGCGACAAGGGTGTGACCATCGAACTCGACGGCACCACCTCCGAGCCCTCGGACAATCCCGCCGCGGGCCCGGACTTCGAGCTGGTCGCCGATATCGCGCGCGAGGTGGTGCCGGGCATCGCCGTCACGGTGGGCGTCGTCCCCGGCGCCACCGACTCCCGCTACTACGACGACCTGGCCGCCACCCGCTGCAATTTCGCCCCCATCGTCCTCACCGCCGCCGACCTGGAACGCATCCACGGCACCGACGAACGCATCTCCCGCGCCGACTACGCCCGATTGATCCGCTTCAATCGTTTGCTCCTCGATCGAGTCGCTCGCTTCTGAGCCGATGTCCCGCCCGGGACGCGATTTCGGATCGATCCGCCCCGCCGCGCGGCGGATGCGCGAGAATGACCGCGCCGGTACGCGACAATTCGGGCGGACGCCGCGATGGCCGCAGCATCCCGGCAGCGTGAGCACCTCGATCCGAAGGGAGCGGCGATGACCCGCAACGAGACCGGCGAATTCCAGGGGGCGGGCGGCCGCGTGTTCTGGCAGGCGTGGCTGCCGGACGGCGACCCGCGTGCCGTCGCCGTGATCGTGCACGGGTATGCCGAGCATTCGGGTCGGTACGCGCATGTGGCGCGGCGGCTGACCGAATCCGGGTTCGCGGTGCACGCGCTGGACCACACCGGGCACGGCAAGTCGGAGGGCGCGCGGGCGAATATCGGCTCCCTCGACACCGCCGCCGACAATGTCCGCACCATGCTCGCGACGGCGACCGGCCGTCACCCCGGCCTGCCGAGTTTCCTCATCGGCCACAGCATGGGCGGCCTCACCGTCGCCTACTTCGCCGTCCGCGACCAGCCCGAGGTGACCGGCATCGTCCTGTCCGGTCCGGCCATCGATATCGAGGCGGGCAATGCGATCCAGCGCGCCGCCGCTCCCCTGGTCTCGAAGTACCTCCCGAATCTTCCTGTGGTGAAACTGGATTCGACGCTGGTCAGCCGCGATCCGGAGGTGGTCCGCGCCTACGACGAGGACCCGCTGGTCCACCACGGCGGCGTCCCCGCCCGCACCGCCGGTGAAATGCTCCGCGCGGGCGAATACGTGAAATCCCACCTCGACCGCCTGACCTCACCCCTGCTGGTCCAACACGGCACCGCCGACGGCCTCGCCTCCCCCACCGGCTCCGACATCCTCGAAAAGCAAGCCGCCGCAGACGACAAAACGGTCATCCGCTACGACGGCCTCTTCCACGAGATCTACAACGAGCCCGAACAAGACAAGGTCCTCTCCGACCTCACCCACTGGCTCGAAGCCCACCTGCCGAGCTGACCGCGACCTGTCACTTATAGGTGGTGAGGCACGCGGTGTCGCCGTCGAGGACGCCGGTGCGGAAGGCTTCCAGGCGGACGAAGCCGCTGGGGACGACCGCGCCGTTGAGGTCGGCGGCGGCTAGTCCGTCGGAGAGGAGGCCGGAGATGGCGGCGTCGAGAT
Source organism: Nocardia sp. CDC160 (assembly GCF_035818795.1). Lineage (NCBI taxonomy): Bacteria > Bacillati > Actinomycetota > Actinomycetes > Mycobacteriales > Nocardiaceae > Nocardia > Nocardia sp. CDC160. The sequence continues at coordinate 45,455 of NZ_JAYKYT010000003.1, forward strand.
CGGTTGCGGAGAGCTGGATTTCGGTGCCGTGGAGGCTGAGTTCGGTGCTGTACGCGCCGGACGACGGCACGCGCGAAACGCCAAGTCCTCGGCGTGCCGCCCGCGACACGCAGCCGGAAAATCAGCTGAACCCACCCGCGCGGTCGTGGCACAGTCGAGCATCATGAGCGACTACCGCCGCCTCAATCGCGCCAACTGGGACGACCGAGCTCCCCTGCACGCCGGTTCCACCGACTACGCCCTGGACGCCTTCCGGACCGACCCGTCCTACCTGAGCCAGGTGGTCCGCTTCGATCTTCCCCGCCTCGGCGACATCCGCGGCCTCCGCGCAGTCCACCTGCAATGCCACATCGGCACCGACACTCTCTCCCTGGCCCGCCTCGGCGCCACCATGACCGGCCTGGACTTCTCCCCCGCCTCCCTCTCCGAGGCCCGCAAACTGGCCGAAGCCACCTCCACCCCAATCGATTTCGTCGAGGGCGACGTCTACGACGCCGTAACCCTCCTCGGCCCAGCCCAATTCGACCTCGTCTACACGGGAATCGGCGCCCTCTGCTGGCTCCCCGACATCCGCCGCTGGGCCGACACGGTCGCCGCCCTCCTCCGCCCCGGCGGCCGCCTCTTTATCCGCGACGGCCACCCCGTCCTCTGGTCCATCGACGAAACCCGCACCGACGCCCTCACCATCGGCTACCCCTACTTCGAAACCCCCGACCCCACCGAATTCACCGACGAAACCACCTACGTAACAACCGATTCCGTCGTAGCCCACCCCACCACCCACGAGTGGAACCACGGCCTCGGCGAAATAGTAGAAGCCCTCCTCCAATCCGACCTGACCCTCACCCAACTCCTCGAACACGACACCGTCCCCTGGGAAGCCCTCCCCGGCCGCATGACCTGCGACCCCAACGGCGAATGGCGCCTAACCGAACACCGCGAGCGCCTCCCCCTCACCTACACCCTCCAGGCCCGCAAGTCCTGAAGTCGGTGGAACCTGTCGCCCGCCCGCCGCGTCCAAGCGGTCGAAGGGTGGTCGACAGGAGGTCGGAATGGAACCGGAAGCCTTGCGCCGCAGGGCTCGTTTGAATCAAGCGGATGCTGACCATCAGCAGACACGCATGACCGTGCGGGGCGTCGACCCGGATTACATTCGGGAGGTCGAGCGGTTCGAGGGGTTTTCGCATGAGCGGATTTATCGGCATGCCCAGGCAATGGATCCCGGGGAGATGCATCGGGCTGCGGCGACTTGGGTGAGTATCGCGGATGGGATGTTTGGCGCGTTGACCGTGTTACATGCTGCGGTGCAGGGGGCGCTGGCGGATGGGATGGCGGGGCACATCGCGGATGCGGCCGAGGTCGCCGCGCGTCGGTTCGTGGCCGACGCCACCGACACCGCTGAGATCATCCATAGCACCGGACGACGTATGACCGCGGCCGCCTACGGGGCCGAGGCTGTCCGAAAGACCGTGCCGCCACCCATGATCCACGGGTCGCCGAATGCTCGGGAGGAGCAACGGCTCATTGCCGTCGCCGCGCTGGATGCCAATTACACGCCGATATACCCGCCTGCTGGAGCGGGGATTCCGGCCTTCTTCACTGTGATGACGCCGGGTGATGGGGTGGCGGACGGGGAAGGCCTCGGCCGGAGTGACAGCGGTACAGGGGATTCCGCTCCGACCGCATTCATGGGCGGCAGTTCCCGGATCGGCTCGGCCACACCCGATCATGAAGCCGATCGGAGCGATCCCCGTGGTGTGGAGACGCAATCCGTCGGATTCACACCCGATTCCGCGAATCCGCGGAGCTCGCAGACCCTCCCGAACAGTGCCTCCACCGCAGACACTGGCAGGCTCACCCCCTCCGCCGAACCCGACGCCGATATCGTCACCAAGCCAGCCACGGTCGACCCCGGTGGCGATCCACTGGCCCCCACCCTCCCGAGTGGGGCACCGACACCCACCGGCAACCCGAACCGGCCACGCGCCTTTCCGACGGCACCCGATCCTGGCCGCAGCTACCCGGGACCGGCGAGCCCCGAAAACCCCTCCCAATCACGGATTCCCGGCTCCCCGATCCCGCCGACACCCAGCACGGGAATGCTGCCCGGCATGGTCGCCCCGGGCGGTCGAGCCAACCGGGATGACGAATCAACTCACCGCACCCCGGACTGGCTCATTCGGGACCGCCAAGACGAACTGCTCGGCGATCCCCTCCCTTACGTCCCGCAAACCATTGGAGCCGAAATCCTGGCCGCCCGAAACGATCTCGCGTTCTCCGAGGACGATCTCGCGTGAAGGCGATCTGTCATTCGCCGCCGAAGACGCGCTCCACCACCGTTTTCGCGCGGCGGGTGACGCGCATGTAGTGGTCGAGGAATTCGCTGCCGTCGTCGGTGGGCCAGCCTGCTACGCGGGCTATGGCGGAGAGGAGGGTGCCGGGGCCGGGGAGTTGGTCGGCGGGTTTGCCGCGGACGAGGACCAGGGCGTTGCGGGCCTTGGTGGCGGTGAGCCAGGCGTCGCGGAGGAGGGCGGCGTCGGCGGAGTCGATGAGTTCGGCTCGTTCGATGGCGTCCAGGGATTCCAGGGTGGAGGTGTTGTGGAGTTCGGGCACCTCATGGGCGTGCAGGAGTTGCAGGAGTTGGACGGTCCATTCGATGTCGGCGAGGCCGCCGCGACCGAGTTTGGTGTGGGTGGCCGGGTTCGCGCCGCGCGGGAGGCGTTCGGAGTCGACGCGGGCCTTGATGCGGCGGATCTCGCGGACACCCTCGGGGGACATGCCGCCCTCGGGGTAGCGGATGGGATCGATGGTGCGCAGGAAGCGGATTCCCAGCTCGCGGTCGCCCGCCACCTGGTGGGCGCGCAGCAGGGCCTGTACCTCCCACGGCTGCGCCCACTGCTCGTAGTAGGCCGAGTACGCGGCGAGCGTGCGGACCAGTGCCCCATTGCGCCCCTCGGGACGCAGCCCGGCGTCGACCTGCAGCGGCGGGTCGGTGCTGGGCGCGCCGAGCAGCCGCTGCACCTGTTCGGCAATGCCGATGGCCCATTTCACCGCGACCGTCTCGTCCGCGCCGGGACGCGGATCGCAGACGAACAGCACATCGGCGTCGGAGCCGTAGCCGAGCTCCATGCCGCCGAGTCGACCCATCCCGATGACCGCGAAGTCGGCGGGCGCGGGCCTGCCGAGTTCGGCCTCGCTGGCGCGAATCACGGCCTGCAGCGCGGCTTCCAGCGTCGCGATCCACACCGAGGACAGCGCCTCGCACACCTGCGGCACATCGAGCATGCCGAGCACATCGGCCGAGGCCACGCGGGCCAGCTCGTGACGGCGCAGCGAGCGGGCGGTGGCGACGGCCCGCCGGGGATCGTCGTAACGTCCAGCCCCGGAAAGGATTCCACGCGCCACATCGGACGGCTGGGTGGCCAGCAGCAGCGGGCCATCCGGCCCGTCGGCGTACATGCGAATGGTCTCGGGCGCGTTGATCAGCAGATCCGGCAGATACGCCGAGGACCCGAGCACGATCATCAGCCGCTGCGCGATGGCCCCCTCGTCACGCAGTTCGCGCAGGAACCAGATCTCATTGTCGAGCCCCTCCGAGACCCGCCGATACGCGAGCAGTCCGGCATCGGGATTCGGTGTCTCGCCGAGCCATTCGAGCAGCGTCGGCAGCAGCAGCGCCTGAATCCGCCCCTTGCGCCCGACCTCCCCGGTGAGCGCCTTCAGGTGTCCGAGCGCGTTCTCCGGCGCACCGTAGCCGAGCGCGGCCAGCTGCCGCACCGCCGCCTGCGGGGACAGCCGCAGATTGTCGGCGTCGATGCGCGCCACCGATTCCAGCAGCGGCCGATAGAACAGCTTGGCGTGCAAGCGCCGCACCCGCACGGCATTGCGCTTGATCTCGCTGGTCAACACCCCGACCGCGTCCTGCCGCCCATCGGGCCGCATGTGCGCGGCCCGCGCCAGCCACCGCATGCCCTCCTCGTCCTCGGGGGCGGGCAGAGTGTGAGTGCGCTTGAGTTTCTGCAGCTGCAAACGGTGTTCGAGCAGTCGCAGGAACTCGTAGGAGGCGGTGAGATTCGCGGCGTCGTCGCGACCCACGTACCCACCCGCCGCCAGCGCGGTCAATGCCTCGACGGTCCCCTGCACATGCAGCGACTCATCGGCCTTGCCGTGCACCAATTGCAGCAGCTGGACGGCGAATTCGACATCGCGCAGACTGCCGTGCCCCAGCTTCAGCTCGCGTTCGCGCAGGTCCGCGGGCACCAGATCCTCCACCCGCCGCCGCATGGCCTGCACATCGGCCACGAAGTCCGGTCGCTCGGAGGCCGCCCACACCATGGGCATGAGCGCGTCACGGTACTGCCTACCCAGTTCCAGATCGCCGGTGGCGGGCCGCATCTTGAGCAGCGCCTGGAATTCCCAGGTGCGCGCCCACCGCTTGTAGTAGGCGATATGCGAGTCCAGGGTGCGCACCAGCGCACCCGCCTTGCCCTCCGGCCGCAGCGCCGCGTCGATCTCGAAGAAGGCCGCGCTGCCCACGCTCATCATCTCGGCGGCCAGCCGGGTGGCGGTGGTGTCGGCCGGTTCGGCGACGAAGATGACATCCACGTCGGAGACGTAATTGAGTTCCCGCGCACCGCATTTGCCCATGGCGATGACGGCCAGCCGGACCGGCACCTCGCGATCGACGCACACTCGCGCCACCGCCACCGACAGCGCCGCGGTCAACGCCGCATCGGCCAGATCGGTGAGATGCTGCCCCACCTCCTGATACGGCAGCACCGGCTCGTTCTCGACGGTGGCGGCCAGGTCGATGGCGGCCAGCAGCATGAGCTGATCGCGATACCGCTTGCGCAGCAGGGCGATCGCCTCCGGCCCCGCCACCTGCGCGCGGAACAGCATGGGCCCGCCGTGCGGCCCGATCTCCGGTTCGGCCTTCACCACCTCGAGCAGACTCGCGAGCAACTCGTCGCGCCCGGGCAGCCTGGGCCGCTTCAACAACTGCCAGGCCAGCGGATCGGCCACCAGATGATCGGCGAACGCGCTCGACGACCCGATCAGCGCGAACAGCCGCCCACGCAGCGAGGTATTGCGCCGCAATTCCGAATCCAAAGCGGCCCAGTCGCTCCCGAGCTGCTCACGCAAACGGATGAGCGTGAGCAACGCCAAATCGGCGTCGGGCGAACGCGACAGCGCCCAGAGCAGCGGAACGCTGTCCACATTGTCCCAGGCCAACTCTCGCAGAGAGGCGGCAGCCGAGGGCTCGAGCAACCCGAGCCGCCCAACACCCGGCACAGCGGAACGCGCAGTCGGTGGCCGAACCATGCCCCCAAATTACATGTCACGTCGACCCGACATGCCGCCCAACCCTCCCAAACAAGACATCGTTGCCTGCCCGCCACCACACCGATTCCTGCGCGATCCCGCCGATTCGCCCGCCACCGTCCGCGGCGCTCACCCGTCCGACGCCGCTATCCGCTGCCGCATCCGGCCGATCCCCTCGATCTCGAGCTCGACCACATCGCCGGGCCGCAGGTAGGGGAAGCGGCCGGACAGGGCGACACCCTCCGGGGTGCCGGTATTGAGCAGGTCACCGGGTTCGAGGACCGCGAACTGGGACAGATGCCAGATCAGATACCCGACGTCGAAGATCAGATCGACGGTGCTGGAGTCCTGCCGTGGCTCGCCATTGACGAAGGACCGCAGCCGCAAATCCTTGGCATCGAGTTCGGAGGCCGGGACCAGGGTCGGGCCGAGCGGGTTGAAGGTCTCGCAGCACTTGCCCTTGGACCACTGCCCGCCGGACTCCTCGAGTTGGAAGCGGCGCTCGGAGACATCGTTGGAAATGGTGTAGCCCGCGACGCAGCGCCAGGCGTCCTCCGGTGAGTCGAGGTACCGGGCGCGAGCGCCGATCACCACCGCGAGTTCCACTTCCCAGTCGGTGCGATCCGACCCGCGCGGGATGCGGACGTCGTCGTAGGGACCCACGACCGTGTTCGGCGTCTTGAAGAACACCACGGGCTGCTCGGGTGGCGCGGACCCGGATTCGGCGGCGTGCGCGGCGTAGTTCATGCCGATGCACCACACCGCCCCCGGCCGCGCGATCGGTGCGCCGATCCGGCGGCCCGTCACATCGATGCGGGGCAGCCGTCCGTCCGCGAGCGCGGTTGCGGCCCTGGCGATTCCGTCGGCGGCGAGGAAGTCGCCGTCGATATCGTGGGTCAGCGGCGTCAGGTCGTGGGCCTGGCCGTCCGCGTCGAGAAGGATCGGCCGCTCCCGGCCGGGCTCGCCCACGCGCTGCAGTTTCATTCGGGTCCTCGGATTCTCTCGGGTCGATCAGGGCAGCCGGTAGATCCGGCGGGCATTGTCCGACAGCACCGCGGCGCGTTCGGCGGGAGACAGTGCGGTCAGGGTGTCGAGCGTGGTCCGCCACACCGTGCGATAGGACGCGGCGGTGAGCGTGAACGGCCAGTCGCCGCCGGTGAGGACGCGCTCCGGCCCGAACACCGATAGCGCGTGATCCACGTAGGGCTGCCAGTCCGCGGCGCTGAACCCCGGCGCGGAGACGGTGGCCAGGCCGGAGAGTTTGGCCACCACATTCGGATAGGCCGCGGCCTCCGCCAGCCGATCGGCCCACGGCTGCCAGCCCCGCTCGGCGATCGGCGGCTTGCCCAAATGGTCGAGGACGATGGTGAGCGTCGGGTGGGCCGCCGCGATCACCGGCACCTGCGCCACCAGATCGGGCCGTTCGGCGACCGCGTCGAAGCTCAACCCGGCGGCGGCAAGCAGCGCCAGGCTTTCCGAAACCGATGGGCGCAGCAGCCATGTCGGGTCGGGGTCGCGATGGATCAGGTGCCGGACGCCGACCAGTGCCGGATGCGGCGGCCGGGCCAGTTCCACGGCGGTGCGGGCCGGATCGACCAGCGGCAGCCAGCCGACGACGACGGTCGGCAGTGGCGCGCGCTCGGCGGCATCGAGCAGGGTGCGGGTCTCGGCGAGCGAGTCGGCGGCCTGCACCAGCACGAGCGCACCGACGTCGAACTCCGACAGCTGCGGCTTCAGATCGTCGAGGGTGTAGGTCCGATACAAGACATCCGATGTTTCATCGAGCCAGTCGTAGTCGACGTCGAACTTCCCGCCTTCGATGTCCCAAATATGAACGTGAGCGTCTACAGTCATCGGAGGCATACAGTCTCATCCTGGAGAGTGGGGAATCGGTCTTGTCGGTCACCGACGATGCGATAGCGCGAATCAAGGCCATGATCGTCTCGGGCGATCTGCGGCCGGGTTCGCGGCTGCCCCGGGAGGCCGATCTCGCCGCCGAACTGGGGGTCTCGCGCAATTCGCTGCGGGAGGCGGTGCGCGCGCTGTCGCTGGTGCGCATCCTGGACGTGCGCCAGGGCGACGGCACGTATGTGGCCAGCCTGGAACCGAATTCGCTGCTGGACGCCATGAGCTTCCTGCTGGAATTCCATCAGGACGATTCGGTGCTCGACATCCTCGGGGTGCGCCGCATCCTGGAACCCGCCGCGACGGCCCTGGCCGCACAGCGCATGTCCGAGGCCGAGATCGAGCATCTGCGGGCGCTGGCCGAGCCGCCGCCCAGTTCCTCGGTCACCGATCTGCTGGCGCTGGACCTGAGCTTCCACGCGGCCATCGCCACCGCCTCCGGCAACAAGGTCCTTGCCTCCCTGCTGGATTCGCTGTCCATGCCCACCACCCGCGCCCGCATCTGGCGCGGCATCACCGAGGAGGGCGCGTTCGAGCGCACCGTCGCCGAACACCGCGCCATCTGCGATGCCATCGCCGCCCACGATCCGGATCTCGCGCACGCCCGCGCCCTCGCCCACGTGGCGGGGGTCATGGAATGGCTTGCGCGCGCGGCCGGTTGAACGCTGACCGAACTTACCGATCGAGCTCGGGCGGACACAGCCGATTCGGCTCCGACCGACCCTACCGGTTGGGCGCGAGTGGACACGGCCGGTTGGGCGCGGGTAGGCGCTGCCGGGCGCATCCCGGCCTGCGGTCACGCGCATCCCAGGTCGCGCCAGAGTTGTTCGGGCACGGGCGTATTCAGCATCGTGATGCTGTCGGTGATCTCGGCGGCGGTGCCCGCGCCCAGGACGGTGGCGGTGACCGCGGGGTGGCGGCGGGGGAACTGCAGGGCGGCGGCCCGCAGCGGAACGCCGTGCTCGGCGCAGAGCCGGGCCATGGCCCGGGCGCGGGCGAGGACCGGTTCGTCGGCGTCGCGGTAGTCGAAGGTGGTGTGGCGCAGGGGATCCGCGAGAATTCCGCTGTTGAGGACGCCGCCGACCAGCACCGCGATGCCGCGGCGCGCGCATTCGGGCAGCAGTTCGGCCTCGGCGCGCCGGTCGAGCAGGGTGTAGCGACCGGCGATGAGCACACAGTCGATCGGGGCCTCGCGCACGAAGCGCAGCGCGGTGTCGACCGTATTGACACCCACGCCGATTCCGGCGGTCAGTCCCTGCTCACGCATCCGGATCATTTCCGGCACGGCCGATTTCAGCGCCTGTTCCAGATGGTCCTCGGGGTCGTGCACGAGCAGCATGTCCACGTGGTCGAGGCCCAGCCGCAGCAGTGAATCCGTCAGCGACGCCCGCACGCCGCAGGCCGAATAGTCCCGTCGCCGTGACCGTTTCGGAGCCCCGTAGAACCCGTCCGTGCCGTCCACGGCTCGTGGATCCTCACTCAGCAGCCGACCGACCTTGGTGCACACCCAGTAGTCGGACCGCTCCCGGCCGCGGAGGAACGGCCGCAGCCGCTCCTCCCCCAACCCCGCCCCGTAGTGCGGCGCGGTATCGAACGCGCGAATTCCCGTCTGCCAGGCGGTGTTCAGCGCCGCGCGCGCGGCGGCCGTCGGCACCGGCCGGAACAATCCCGCGTATCCCGCCCCGCCGAGCACGATGCCGGGCAGACCGGGAATCGTGATGGTCGCGGACCGGGCGGCGAACCGGCTACGCATCGCCCGGCTCATGCGCGAGCTCCCAGACCACCGGAAGTCCGGCGTCACCGTCCGAATAGTCGTGCGGCACAGCGAGAAACGTCGCCATGTGTCGCTGCCACTCGATGTTCACCGGCAGTCCGGCGAGCTCGCCGAGCAGTTTGTCGTAGCTCTCGCAGTCGATGACGTGGAACAGGTCCGTCCCGCTGCGCCAGATCGTCCACTCGGTGGCACCGGCCGCGCGGATGGCGGCCACGAGTTCCGCGGGCACCGCCCGGTGCGCGGCCTCGTACTCGGCTTCGCTGCCGGGTTTCAGCCTGGTGTGCAAGGCGATTCGCATATCACTCCTGTCGGCGCCCACCGGCGATCCGGGTGATGACGAGCGCCACCAGGATGAGCGCGCCATTGATGAACTTCAGCGAGTCCGCGCTGACCCCGCCGTAGGACAGCAGCTTCTGGATGAGGGTGAGAATGGTGATGCCGAAGAACGCGCCCAGCACCGATCCGCGCCCGCCATTGAGCGACACCCCGCCGATCACGCAGGCGGCGAAGACATTGAAGATCATGCCGTCGCCCTGGCTGACCTGGACGCTGGCGAACTGCCCGGTGTAGATCAGCCCGCCGATCGCGGCCAGCCCGCTCGCGATCACCAGCACCGCGATGACGACACGGTCGGTGCGGATGCCCGCCGCCCGCGCCGCCGCCTCGTTACCGCCCACGGCGTACAGCGCCCGGCCAGCGGTCGTGTAATTCAGCACCAGATACCCGATCGCGAACAGCAACAGGCACACGACGATGTTCACCGGCACCCCGGCCACCCGCGTATTGCCCAGCCACTCCACCGAATCCGGAATCTTGGTGAGCGTAAACCCGCCCGTGAGGAAGGTGAGCAGCCCGCGCAGCGCGATCAACATGGCCAGCGTCACGATGAATCCATTGAGCCCGAACCGCACGATGAGCAGCCCGTTGACCACACCCACCGCCAGTCCCGTGAGCAGCGCGAGCGGAATGGTCATCCACGGCGAAGCCCACGTGAACGCACCAACTTTGGAAGTGCCCATGGTCACCCAAATAGCCACGCCCGGCGCGAGCCCAAAGGTCGACTCCAGCGACAGATCCATCCGCCCCACCACCAACACCAACACCTCGGCCAGCACCAGCAGCGAGATCCCACTCATGGTGGTCAGCACATTCACCAGGTTGTCGTGCGACACGAAGCTGTGGTTGATGAAATACCCGACCACCAGCACCAACAGAATCGGCGGCACCAGCAACAAATCGCGAAACGCACTCCACCGCACCACCCTTCGCGTCCTCATGGTCGACCCGGCGGTGGTCTGGGCAGGCGGGGTATTGACGGCGGGGGCCGGGGTGTCGGTCATTGATTCAGGTCTGCTCGCGCTCACATCAATCCCTCCATGGCTGCGACGAGTTCCCTGTCGCTCCAGCCTTTTCCGAATTCGCCGGTCACGGTGCCCTGCACCATGACCAGCACGCGGTCGCAGTCACGTAGGTCGTCGAGCTCGTCGGACACCACGAGGATGGCGGTGCCGCGGTCGGCGGCGGCTCGGACGACCGCACGCAGTGTTTGTTTGGAGCGCACGTCCACTCCGGCGGTGGGGGTGATGAGGACCAGCACCTTCGGGGTGGTGGCGAGGGCGCGGGCGAAGACCACCTTCTGCTGGTTGCCGCCGGAGAGTTCGGCGATGCCCTGTCCGGGGCTGTCGGCTTTGATGTCGAGATCGGCTATCGCGGTGCGTACCAGCGTGTCTCGGGTGCGCCGGGACAGCAGACCGAGGCGGCCCAGGCGGCGCGGCACGGTGAGGGTGGCGTTGTCGGCCACGCTCATCGACAGGACCAGGCCCTCGTCGTGGCGGTCGCGGGGCACGAAGCCGATGCCCGCGGCCAGGGCGGCCGGAACTCCGCCACGACGCAGCGTGCGCCCGCCGGAGCGCACGGAACCGGCGGTGGCGGGACGCAATCCGACGATGGTCTCCGCGACCTCGACGCGCCCGCTGGAACCGCCGCCCGCTAGGCCGACCATCTCCCCCGGCCGCACCTCGAAGCTGACATCGGCGAATTCGCCGGGCCGGGTGAGCTTTTCGACTGCCAGCACCAGCGGTGCGGCCGTATCCGCGGGCGAGCGCGGGACCGCCCGATCCAGCTCCGCCGATTCGCCGGTCATGGCGGCGATCAATTCCCGCTTGCCGAGCTCGGCCACCGGCGCGGTGACAATGTGCCGCGCGTCCCGGAAAACCGTGACGTCGGAACAGATTTCGTAGGTTTCGTCCAGGTGATGCGAGATGAACAGGAACGTCACGCCCTGGTGCTGCAGATCCCGCATGCGCTCGAAGAGCCTGCGGATGGCCGGACCGTCCAATTGCGCGGTCGGCTCGTCCAGAATGATGAACCGCGCCCCGTAGGACAGCGAGCGCGCGATCTCCACCAGCTGCCGGTGCTCCACCGACAGGTCGCGAGCGGGTGTGTCCTCCGCGATCGGCACCGACCAGGTGTCCAGCAGCTCCCGCGCGCGGGCACGCACGGTGCGCCAGTGCACGATTCGGCCGCCGAAGCCCTGCCGGTTGATGAACAGGTTCTCCGCCACCGTCAGGTCCGGAATGATGGTCGAGTGCTGGTAGACGCACGCCACCCGGGCCCGCCAGGCATCGCGGTCGCCGGGTGGTGGCGCGGGCCTGCCGCCGAAGCGCACCTGCCCCTCATCGGCGGGTGCGATTCCGGTCAGGATCGACACCAGCGTCGACTTGCCCGCGCCATTGCGGCCGACCAGTGCGTGGGTCCGGCCCGCCGTCACCCGCAAGCCGACCCGGTCCAGGGCGACGGTGCGACCGAACCGTTTGGAGACCCCGATCGCCTCGGCCACCGCCGCCGAATCCGCTTCGGACACCGTCGTTTCCGTCATCGTTCCCATTGCTTCCGCCATCGGTGTCACTGCTCCGCCATCAGGTGTCACTGCTCCGCCGTCGAGGCCTCAGTGCCCCCGGCCCCACAGCCCGGGATCGGTGCTCGCGACGGTGACCATGTCCCCGACCTTGCCGCCGGTCTTGGTCACCACCGGCGCGGGCAGCTGGTCCTCGAGTTGGCCGTTGACGCCGGTGTCGACGATGACCGAGCCGTGGTCGGTGGGCCCCGGCGCGAACTTCTTCCCGTCGGTCGCCGCCTTGGCGTAATAGACCGCGTACTGCGCGTAGAGATCCGCGGGCTGGGAGACGGTGGCGTCGATATCACCGTTGTCGATGGCGTCCAGTTCGGCCTTGATGCCATCGTTGGACACGATCGTGATGTGGCCCGGCTGACCGGCTTTCACCAGTTTGTTCGTGCGCTTGAGCAGGGCCAGGGTGGGTTGCAGGAACGCGCCGCCCGCCTGCATGTAGATGCCGTTGATATCCGGATCGGTGAGCAGCTTGTCCTGCAGACCCGAGACCGCCCGATCGCCCTTCCAGTCGGTGGGGATCTCGATCACCTTGATGCCGGGGTAGCGCGTGCGCATGCAGTCGGCGAAGGCCTGAGAGCGGTCGCGGCCATTGATCGAGCTCAGATCGCCTTGGAACTCCGCCACTTTGCCCGCGCCGTGCAGGGTTTCGCCGAGATAGATACAGGCGTTGGTGCCGTAGGCGCGATTGTCCGCGCGCACCACCATGTAGGCACCACCCGCGTCGGGCCGGGTGTCCACGCTGACCACCGGCACGTTCTTGGCGGCCGCCGCGCTCAGCGCCGGTTTCACCGCGGCGGTGTCCTGCGGCGCCATGATGAGCGCCTTCACGTTCTTGGCCAGCAGTGTGTCCACATTCGATTTGAGCCGATTGGCGTCATTGTCGGAGCTGGTGTTCTCCAGCTTCACCCCGGCGCTCGCGGCCTTGGGCCCGAGGTATCCGGCATAGGCGCTCCAGAAGTCGGTGTCGGAGCGGGGCTGGTCGGCTCCGACCAGCACCCCGTCGGCCGCGCCGTTGCCGACATTCACCGCGGCGGGCGCGCCGGAGCCGCCGCCGGTCGATTCGCGGGAACAGGCCGCCGCGACGGCCAGCACGAGGGCGGCGGCCAAGGCCACGCCGAGGATCTTGGTGTTCATGAGTTTTCGAGCTCCTTCGCCGAAACCTGTGCTGTGGGTGCGAATTCGACCGCGGCCCGCCAGGCCGCGCCGGTGGGATAGAGGTAGTCGCGCAGCGTCTCGGGCCGCATCTCGGCGCTGAAACCCGGTGCGCGCGGGGCGAGATAGCGACCGTCGGCCACCCGCACCGGGTCGAGGAAGTGCTCGTGCAGGTGGTCCACGAATTCGATCGCGCGCCCGGACATGGTGCCGGAGATGGCCACGTAGTCGAGCATCGCGAGGTGCTGCACGAGTTCGCACAGCCCCACCCCGCCCGCGTGCGGAACCACCGGGACACCGAACTTGGCCGCCAGCAACAGGATCGCCAGATTCTCGTTGACCCCGCCGACCCGGGTGGCGTCGATCTGCAGGATGTCCACGGCGCCCGCCTGGAGCAGCTGCTTGAACAGGATGCGGTTCTGCCCGTGTTCGCCGGTGGAGATGGGCGTCCCGGCGACGCGGCGGCGGATCTCCGCGTGGCCCAGAATGTCGTCGGGGCTGGTGGGCTCCTCCACCCAGGCCAGGTCGGCGGGCGCGAGCCGCGAAATCCATTCCGCCGCTTCGTCGACGCCCCAGCGCTGGTTGGCGTCCACGGCCAGACCGATGCCCGGACCTACCGCGTCGCGGGCGATCTTCACCCGGCGCAGGTCCTCGTCCACATCGCGACCCACCTTGATCTTGATGGTGCGAAACCCGTCCGCCACGGCCGCGCGGGCCAGCCGGGCCAGCTTGTCGTCGGAGTAGCCGAGCCAGCCCGCCGAGGTGGTGTAGGCCGGGTATCCGGCGGCCAGCAGATGGGCCATGCGCTCGGCCCGGCCGGGCTCGGCGCGGCGCAGGAGGTCCAGCGCCTCGGCCGGTGCGAGCGCGTCGGTGAGGTAGCGGAAGTCGATCAGATCGACGATCTTCTCCGGGGACATCTCGGAGATCAACTGCCACACCGGTTTCCGGGCGTACTTGGCGGCCAGGTCCCAGGCGGCGTTGACGACCGCGCCGATCGCCATGTGCATCACGCCCTTTTCCGGTCCCAGCCAGCGCAATTGGGAATCACCGGTGAGAGCGCGCGCGAATCCGCCCAGGTCGCCGATGATCTCGTCGACCCGGCGGCCCACCACCAGGTGCGCGAGCGCCTCGATCGCGACCCGCTGCACGTCGTTGCCGCGGCCGATGGTGAACACGAATCCGTGCCCGTCCGGGCCGTTCGGATCGTCGGTGCGCAGGATCGCGTAGGCGGCCGAATAGTCCGGGTCCGGATTCATCGCGTCCGAGCCATCCAGTTGCGTCGAGGTGGGGAACCGGACATCGTGGGTGTCCAACGCCGTGATTCGTACCATGCGGTTTCCCATCTGCCAGTGATCTGGATCACGACTATACATCCGATGTCTAGATGCGCAATGGGTTCGGAAGAACTCGAATCACGGCCAATATAAGCAATATTCGAGCGACCCTGAGGCCCGCGCTGCTAGCGTCGAGGAGTCAAACATCGGAGCAATAGCGTGAGGTTGCCATGGATCACCCGGAGCTCGACGGACTGGCCGCGGTCGTGACCGGAGGCGGCTCGGGCATCGGGGCGGCGGTGACCGCCGCCTTTCGCGCGGCGGGCGCGCGCGTCGCGGTGCTCGACCTGAACCCGGGTCCCGCCGTACCCGACGGCCTCGCCCTGAATTGCGATGTGGCCGACGATGATTCGGTGCGCGCGGCGATCGCCGCCGCCGTGGCCGCCTTCGGTCGCCTCGATATCGTGGTCAACAATGCGGGCATCGGGGCGCAGGGCACCGTCGAGGACACCACCGACGCCGAGTGGCGGCACGTCCTCGAGGTGAATGTGCTGGGCGCGGTGCGGGTTTCGCGCGCCGCCCTGCCGCACCTGCGCCGCTCCCCCGCCGCCGCCATCGTGCACACCTGTTCCATCGCCGCCACCACCGGCCTGCCCGATCGTGTCGCCTACAGCGCCAGCAAGGGTGCGATCCTGGCCCTCACCCGCGCCATGGCCGCCGACCATCTCGTCGAGGGCATCCGCGTCAACTGCGTCAACCCCGGTACCGTCGACACACCCTGGGTCCAGCGGCTGCTGGCCGCCGCCGACGATCCGGCCGCCGAATTGGCCGCCCTGCGCGCCCGCCAACCCCACGGCCGCCTGGTGACCGCCGAGGAGGTGGCGGCCGCGGTGCTCTATCTGGCGAGTCCGCGCGCATCCTCCACCGCCGGAACGATGTTGGAGGTCGATGGCGGCATGCACTCGCTGCGCTTGCGCCCGGCCCCGGTCGCGGAAAGCATCGAACGGTGACAGCAGCTATCGAGTGACAGAAGGTATCGACAGATGACCGAACGCCGCATACCGAAGGTCCGGGACCTGGCGCCCTTGCTGAAGTTCGAGCGTCCGTTCGGCGGCCGGGCCCGCAAACTCGAACGCGCGCAGACCATCTGGGACCTGCGCGAACTCGCCCGCAAGCGCACACCCAGGGTCGCCTTCGACTACACCGACGGTGCCGCCGACGCCGAACTCTCCCTCGCCCGGGCCCGGCAAGCCTTCCGCGACATCGAGTTTCGACCGGAGATCCTGCGCAATGTGGCCGACACCGATACGGGCGTCACCGTCCTCGGCGAGCGGGCGGCGCTACCCTTCGGCATCGCGCCCACCGGCTTCACCCGCATGATGCACACCGAAGGCGAGATCGCGGGCGCGCGCGCCGCGCAGCGGGCCGGAATCCCGTTCACCCTGTCCACCATGGGCACCACCGCCATCGAGGACGTCGCGGCCGCAACGAGTTCCGGTGCGCGCAACTGGTTCCAGCTCTACATGTGGAAGGACCGGGACCGGTCCATCGCCCTGGTCGAGCGGGCCGCCAAGGCCGGATTCGACACCCTGGTCGTCACCGTCGACGTGCCGGTGTCGGGCAATCGGCTGCGCGATCTGCGCAACGGCATGACCGTCCCGCCCTCGATCACGGTCACCGGCGCCCTCGACGCGCTCCGAAAGCCTTGGTGGTGGTGGGATTTCCTGACCACCGAACCGCTCGCCTTCGCCTCCCTGGACCGCTGGTCCGGCACCGTCGCCGAACTGCTGGACGCCATGTTCGACCCCACCCTCGATTTCGACGATCTGGCCTGGGTACGGGCGCAGTGGCCCGGCCGCGTGCTGGTCAAGGGCGTGCAGACGGTGGACGACGCCAAACGGCTGGCCGGGCTGGGCGTGGACGGCATCGTGCTGTCCAATCACGGTGGCCGCCAACTGGATCGGGCCCCGGTGCCCCTGCACCTGCTGCCCCGGGTGGTCCGGGAGGTCGGCGACGACCTGGAGATCCACCTCGACACCGGCATCACGCACGGTGCCGACATCGCCGCCGCGCTGGCCCTGGGCGCGCGTTTCACCCTCATCGGCCGCGCCTACCTCTACGGGCTGATGGCGGGTGGCGAGGCCGGGGTGGACCGGGCCATCGAGATTCTGCGGACCCAGCTCGTGCGCACCATGAAACTGCTCGGGGTCGGCTCGGTCGAGGAGCTCGAACCCCGGCACGTCCGCCTGCTGGAGCGCTACCGCACGGTGGAGTGAGCAGCCCGAATCCGCCGCAACGCGAACGGGCCACGCGCGCCGCAGCGAGCGTGGCCCGTTCGGGTGCAAGCGATTACAGCCCCAGGTATTCCTTGAGCTCGTAGGGCGTCACCTGGTTGCGGTAGCCCGCCCATTCGCGGCGCTTGTTGCGCAGGAAGAAGTCGAAGACGTGCTCGCCGAGGGTTTCGGCGACCAGTTCGGACTTCTCCATGGCCTTGAGCGCCTCGTCGAGCGAAGCGGGCAGCTCGCGGAAGCCCATGGCGCGACGCTCGGCGGCGGTCAGCGACCACACGTCGTCCTCGGCCTCCGGGGGCAGCGTGTAGCCCTTCTCGATGCCCTGCAGGCCCGCGGCGAGGAGCACCGCGAAGGCCAGGTACGGGTTGCAGGCACTGTCGGGGCTACGGATCTCCACGCGGCGCGAGGCCGACTTGTTCGGCGTGTACATCGGAACGCGCACCAGCGCAGAGCGATTCGAGCGACCCCAGGAGGCGGCCGTGGGGGCCTCGCCGCCGTGCACCAGACGCTTGTAGGAGTTCACCCACTGGTTGGTGACCGCGGAGATCTCGTGCGCGTGCTCGAGAATGCCCGCGATGAACGCCCGCGCGGTCTCCGACAGGTTGATCGGGTCGTCCGGGTCGGCGAAGGCGTTCTGCTCGCCCTCGAACAGCGACATGTGGGTGTGCATGGCCGAACCCGGGTGGTCGGCGAACGGCTTGGGCATGAACGACGCCCGCACGCCCTCGTCGATGGCCACTTCCTTGATCAGGTAGCGGAAGGTCATGACGTTGTCGGCCATGGACAGCGCGTCCGCGTAGCGCAGGTCGATCTCCTGCTGGCCCGGCGCGCCCTCGTGGTGGCTGAATTCCACGGAGATGCCCATGGATTCCAGCGAGTCGATGGCGTGGCGGCGGAAGTTCGGGGCCTCGTCGTGCACGGCCTGATCGAAGAAGCCGCCATTGTCGGCCGGGACCGGGGTCGAGCCGTCGTGCGGGCCCGGCTTCAACAGGAAGAACTCGATCTCCGGGTGCACGTAGCAGCTGAAGCCGAGGTCACCGGCCTTGTTCAGCTGCCGCCGCAGCACGTGGCGCGGATCGGCCCAGGACGGCGAACCGTCCGGCATGGCGATGTCGCAGAACATGCGTGCGGAGTGCTGATGACCCTTCGACGTGGACCACGGCAGCACCTGGAAGGTGGACGGATCCGGCTTGGCCACCATGTCCGCCTCGGAGACCCGGGCAAACCCCTCGATGGCCGAACCGTCGAATCCGATGCCCTCCTCGAACGCGCCCTCCAGCTCGGCGGGCGCGATCGCGACGGACTTGAGATAGCCCAGGACATCGGTGAACCAGAGCCGCACGAATCGAATATCCCGCTCTTCGAGCGTGCGGAGGACGAATTCCTTCTGACGGTCCATGACCGCGACTGTAGGGGCCGGGAGTTAAATCCGTGTTACATGAGGAATCCAACTCTCGGAGCTCTCAGGGGCTTCGCCCCCGAACCCCCTCGAGATCTCAGGGGCTGCGCCCCTCAAACCCCCTCGAGGGCTCGGGGGCTCGGGTCCCCGAACCTCCCAGGAGACCCGGGACCCCGGGCCCCGAAATCCCAATCGGCCCGGGCGATTCGTCAGCAGGTGAGGCCCTGGGCGGGCTCCTTCAGGTCGATGAGGTAGGCGATGACCGGGTCGTCTACGCAGGCCTTGCCCTGCAGGGACACCGTGTGCTGGGTGCCCTTGAAGGTGATCAGGCTGGCGCCCAGTTGTTGGGCCAGGTCGACACCGGCCTGGTAGGGGGTGGCCGGGTCGTCGGTGGTGGAGATGACCACGGTTTTGGGGAGGCCCTTGATCGAAAGGACGTGGGGGGAGCTGGTGTTCGGGACCGGCCAGAAGGCGCACAGTTCCAGGGGCGCGGCGTTGCTGGAGTGGCCGTCGTCGAGGAAGGGGGCGACGCGGCGGTAGTCGGCGTCCTGCTTGGCCGCGACGGCGCGGTCGGTGATCGGCGGATCGTCCACGCAGCGAATGGCGTTGAAGGCGTCGGAGCTGTTGTCGTAGGAGCCGTCGTCGTGGCGGCCGTCGTACATGTCGGCCAGCGCGAGCAGGGTGTCACCGCTGCCCTGGGCCAGTTCGCGCAGGCCCTTGGTGAGGGCGGGCCACAGCCGCACCGAGTAGAGGGTCTGTTGGACGCCGGTGATGGCGTCGCCGTAGTGCAGTCCGCGCGGGTCCTGGGTGGGCACCGGCTTGTCCCACAGCGGATCGACCAGGGCGCGGAACTTCTTGACCGCCTGCGTCGGATCGTCGCCGAGCGGGCAGTTGGTCTTCTCCTTCTCGGCGCAGTTCGCGGCGTAGTTGTCGAACGCCTTCTGGAAGCTGGCCGCCTGCGCGAGGGATTCCTTGAGCGGATCCTGGTCCGGCTTGAGCGCGCCGTCAAGCACGAGCGCGCGCACGTGGTCGGGGAACTTCTCGGCGTAGGCGTAGCCGAGGCGGGTGCCGTAGGAGTAGCCGAGGTAGGTCAGTTTCGAGTCACCCAGCGCCGCCCGGATGACATCCATGTCCTGCACGACCTCGCGGGTGCCGACGTGGGCGAGGAACTCCTTGCCGGTGCGCTCGACGCACTTGTTGGCGAAGTCCTTGTTCTCGGCCTCGGCCGCGGCGATGCCCGCGGGCGAGTTGTCTTTGTTCGGCTCGGCGCGCTGGGCGTCGTCCTCGGCGGCGGTCATGCATTGGATGGCGGGCTGGGACGCGCCGACGCCGCGCGGGTCGAAGCCGATCCGGTCGAAGCGCTCGGCCAGTTGGGTGCCGTCGCCCTGGCCGACCATGCTCAGGCCGGTCACGCCCGGGCCACCCGGGTTGAACAGCAGCGATCCGATCTTGTTACCGGAGGCCTTGATTCGCGAGATGGCGATCTTCGCCGTCGCGCCATTGGGATTCGCGTAGTCCACCGGCACGGTGACGCGGGTGCACTCGACGCCCTTGGGCAGCTGGTCGTCATCGCTCTGGATGTAGTCCGCGCAGCTGCCCCACTGCAGGGTCTGGTTGTAGAAGGACTCCATTCCCACCGGAGCACTCGAGGTCGGGTTGCCGTCCACCACACTGGTGCACGCAGCCGCGGTCATCGCCAATGTCGTGGCAAGAAGCACGACCCGGCCGGTTCGCATACGCATGACACGATCGTGCCATCCCACCGAAAACACCCTCGCACCCCTTCCGGCGCCCATATATCTCTCCGTTTACATCGCGGCGGCGACGCGTGTGCGCATCGTCACGCACGCCCGCTCCGGAGTCGAAGTGGGCACGGAACAGCGACGCTAGAGGTTCGGAGCGGACTCCACCCGGTACGTGGGTGTACACAAAGTAAGTACCCAGGCGGCTCTCAGAAACCGCATGCTTAATGGGAGAGACCGTGGGGGATCGACTCAGAGGGACGTCATGAACGTGCAATCTCACACCCGCGCCAACGGCAGCGTGCGCTCACGCACCATTCGCGCCGCGGCCGCCGCCGTGGTGGCATTGACCGCCACCCTGGGTCTGGTGGCCTGCGGGCCGAACACGCTGGTGCCGGGCAATCCGGTGGCGCAGACGCCGGGACAGGTGACGCAGAGCCAGCCCATCGACTTCAGCACTCCCCCAGCCGATCTCGACAGCGCCGCGCAGGCCGTGGTGCCCGGCATCGTGGATGTGAACACCGAGCTCGGGCTGCAGAACGGCGAGGGCGCGGGCACCGGCATCGTGCTCACCTCCGACGGCGTCGTCCTCACCAACAACCATGTGGTGGAGGGCGCGACCAAGATCTCGGTCACCGATCTGGGCAATGGCCGGACCTACGACGCGACCGTGCTGGGCTTCGATCGCAGCGAGGACATGGCCGTCATCAAGCTGTCCGGAGCCTCCGGTCTGACGACCGCGCCGCTCGGTGATTCGGACAGGGTGGCGGTCGGCGATGCCGTGGTCGGCGTCGGCAATGCGGGTGGACGCGGCACGCCCACCGCGGCGGGCGGCAAGGTGACCGCCCTGAACCGGGCGATCACCGCCAGCGACGACTCCACGGGCAGCTCGGAGCAGCTGACCGGCCTGATCCAGGTGGCCGCGAATATCGAGCCCGGCGATTCCGGTGGGCCGCTGGTCAATTCGGCCGGACAGGTGATCGGCATGGACACCGCCGCCTCCAAGGGCTTCCGCTTCAGCATCAGCGGCGGGGAGGGCTTCGCCATCCCGATCAACAAGGCCCTGGCCGTGGCCAAGCAGATCCAGTCCGGCCAGTCCTCCGACCGCGTCCACATCGGCGACACCGCCTTCATCGGCGTCTCGGTGACCTCCACCGGCGGCGGCGCGCAGATCCGCGGCGTGGTCCAGGGCGGCCCCGCCGACTCCCTCGGCCTCCAGGCCCGCGACGTCATCACCGGCCTCGACAACCACACCATCACCTCCGCCACCGACCTCACCAACACCATGGACCAGCACCACCCGGGCGACACCGTCACCCTGAAATGGACCGACGGCTACGGCCAAGCCGAGTCCGCCCAGGTCCAACTGGCCAAGGGCCCGGTGGGCTAAGTTGGCTGTGAAATCCCAGAGTTCATGATCATCTAGGTAGTCACCAGGCCCGACTGCGAAGGGACCGTGAGCGTGCAGCTGGATGTCGTCATGTGGCCGGATTCGCGGTGGCCGGACATGCGCGCGGAGTGGCAGGCCGCCGAGCGGCTCGGCCTGGGGTGCGGCTGGATCTACGACCACCTGTTCTGGCAGCGGACCCGGCCCTGGCACGAGGCGTACGCCACCCTCGCGGCGGTCGCCGCGAGCACCCGTCGGATCGGGATGGGCACCATGGTGACCGGCCCGAATTTCCGTCATCCGGTGACGACCGCGAAGGCCGCGCTCACCCTGGACGAGATATCCGAGCATCGGTTCACCCTCGGTCTCGGCGCCGGAGGCGCGGCCGGTGATGCGAACGCGTTGGGCGGTCCGCCGTTGTCCGGGAAAGAGCGCGCGGCCAGGTTCGAAGAATTCGTGACGGTGACCGACCGACTGCTGATCGGCGAACGTGTCACCGACTCCGGCGCTTACTTCACCGCCGCCGCCGATCTCGACATCGGCGGCGGCAAGCCTCGTCGGCCTCGCCTCGCGATCGCGGGCACCGGGCCGCGCGGGATGGCATTGGCGGCGCGCTTCGCCGATCTGTGGATCACTCAGGACATCAGCCAGAACGACGCCGTCTACGCCGGAACGGCCGAAAAGGAAATCGAACGCCAGGTCGGGCTGCTCGATCGCGCGTGCGCCGACATCGGCCGGGCAGCGTCCAGTCTTCCGCGTCTTGCCGTCCTCGGGTACGGCAGCGAGAACCCGCTCGCCTCGATCGAGGCGTACCGAGACTGCGTGGGCCGCTATGGCGCACTCGGTATCTCGATCATCGCCGTGTTGTGGCCTCGCGGTGACGGCGCCGACAAGGCCCACTCGGTCCTGGAACAAGCGAGCCACGAACCGGCCTGATCTTCGGCTCCCTGTGCGGCGGTAGGCGCGGTCCGTGAAGCCGGGGTGTGAGGAATTGCATCCCGTGGGTGAGCGGGGCGAATGGCAGACTGAGGGGCGTCATAACAACCCGGGGACCCATTGCGGCCTCGAGGAACAGACGAAAGGGACGATGATGTCCGTATCCGATGCGGAAACCCCTGTGTACGGGTCCGCGGCACCGAAAACTTCCAAGCGGAAGACGCGAGTGCAGCATCTGGCACAGATGAAGCAGGCCGGGGAGCGGTGGTCGATGCTCACCGCGTACGACTATTCGACCGCCCGGATCTTCGAGGAGGCCGGGATTCCGGTTCTCCTGGTGGGCGATTCGGCCGCCAATGTGGTGTACGGCTACGACACCACGGTGTCGATCACCGTGGACGAGCTGATTCCGTTGGTGCGCGGCGTGGTGCGCGGTGCGCCGCACGCGCTGGTGGTGGCCGATCTGCCGTTCGGCACCTACGAGTCCTCGCCGGAGCAGGCGCTCGCTACGGCCGTGCGCTTCATGAAGGAGGGCGGCGCGCACGCGGTCAAGCTCGAGGGTGGTGAGCGGGTGGCCGACACCATTCACAAGCTGACCGCCGCGGGCATCCCGGTGATGGCGCACATCGGCTTCACCCCGCAGAGCGTCAATACCCTGGGCGGCTTCCGTGTCCAGGGTCGCGGCGACGGGGCCGAGCAGCTCATCGCCGACGCCATCGCGGTCCAGGAGGCCGGTGCCTTCTCCGTGGTCATGGAGATGGTCCCCGCCGAGCTGGCCGGTCAGGTCACCCGCAAGCTGACCATTCCGACCGTCGGCATCGGCGCCGGAGCGGAATGCGATGCCCAGGTGCTGGTCTGGCAGGACATGGTCGGCTACACCGGCGGCAAGACCGCCAAGTTCGTCAAGCAGTTCGCCGATGTGGGCGGCCAATTGCGCACCGCCGCAGCCACTTACGCCGACGAGGTGCGACGCGGCGTGTTCCCGGGCCCGGAACACAGCTACTGATCCGACCCGACGCCCTATGACGACGCCCCCACGGAACACCGTGGGGGCGTTCGCGTCTCTGGCCGCGGCGCACCGGGCGTCCCGCGCCCTCGCTCCGCCGCGTCCACGCCCCATACAACCCCGCGCGCGGCACGACCTTTCTCATCAGCAACTCGTCGTCCCGGCGGGCGTTCGGCCAGGGTCCACTGCGGCGGTGGTTCCGGCCAAATCGCGCCGGAATGACGAGCGGATCGTGCAATAGCCGTCGGCTATTGGCTCACTGTCGCCGACGGTCTTCTCAGTCCGCCCGCATGTTTTGGTGGCAGACTCGGAGTCCAACGAGCTGGATCGACCAAAGGGAAGTTCATGGATCGTGGAATGAGTCGCTGGATTCGGCGGATGCCGGTGCTGGTCGCGGCGGTGGGTGCCGTGGCGTTGGTGGCGGCGTGCGGGGACAACTCCTCGACCGGATCGTCCCAGCCGCAGGGGTCCGGCTCGCCGCTCACCTCGACGGGCGCACCGACCACCACGGGTGCGCCGAGCACCTCGGCCACTGGCTCGCAGCTGAACGTGACCGCCGATCAGGCCAAGCAGCTGTGCGACATGCTGCGGCCGCAGCTGTCGGACTGGCGGGTGCAGACCCCGACCATGGACAAGATCTCGCTGAACGCGACCGTCGTGCAGTGGGCCGCGCAGAACGGGCTGTTCCTGCCGAACGAGCGCGGCGTGGTGGATCGGGTCACCACCCAGAGCTGTTCGGACGTGCGCGACGAGGCGCTCAAGGCGATCGAGATCCCGAACCTGTCCGCGGGGCTGGTGGCGGGCTGATGCGCACCCTCTACGCGCCGATCGAGCCCTACGAGCAGGGCATGCTGGATGTCGGTGACGGCCAGCGGCTCTACTACGAGGTGAGCGGGAACCCGGACGGCAAGCCCGCGGTCTTCCTGCACGGCGGCCCGGGCGGCGGCACCTCCCCGTATCACCGGCAGTTCTTCGACCCCGAGGCGTACCGCATCGTGCTGTTCGATCAGCGCGGCTGCGGCAAATCCACCCCGCACATCGCCGACGGGGCCAGCCTCGAGCACAACACCACCTGGCATCTGGTCGCCGATATCGAAAGGCTGCGAACGCATTTGGGCGTCGAGCGCTGGCTCGTGTTCGGCGGTTCCTGGGGTTCGACGCTGGCCCTGAGCTATGCGCAAACCCACCCGGACCGGGTCACCGAACTGGTCTTGCGCGGGATATTCCTGTTGCGGCGCAAGGAAATCGATTGGTACTACAATGGCTCCGCGGGGTACGTGTACCCCCATGAGTGGGAGAAGTTCCTGGCGCCGGTGCCGGAAGCCGAACGCGGACAAGATCTGGTCGAGGTCTACCACCGCCTGCTGCACTCCCCCGATGCCGCACTCGCCACCGACGCGGCCGTCGCGTGGTCTACCTGGGAGGGCGCCACGAGTTCCCTGCTGCCCCAACCGGATCGGGTCGCCGAAACCGCCGACCCGCGCTTCGCGCTGGCCTTCGCCCGCATCGAGAACCACTATTTCGTGAACCACGGCTTCCTCGACGAGGGGCAGCTGTTGCGCGATATCGATCGCATCGCCCACATCCCCGGGGTGATCGTGCAGGGCCGCTACGACGTGGTGTGCCCGGCCACCAGCGCCTGGGATCTGCACAAGGCTTGGCCCGGTTCGGAATTGCACCTGGTGCCCGACGCCGGTCACGCCGCCCTCGAACCCGGCATCACCCACCATCTGGTGGAGGCCACGGATAAGTACAGGATGTAGATGAAGACGACAGCCGGTCCCGCATTGGTCGACGCAGTAGCCGCCGATGTGGACCGGCTGTGTACGGCCGAACCCGATGTGCGCGAGGACCTTCCGGATTCGGTGCACAAGATGCGGGTGGCCACCCGACGCTTGCGCAGCGTGCTCAAGTCCTATCGCCGGGTGCTGCGCCGCAAGCCGGTCGGTGAGATCACCGACGAATTGCGGTGGCTGGCAGGATTGCTCGGGGTGGCGCGCGATGCCGAGGTGCGGGCCGAGCGCTTCGCCTCGCTGCTGGGCGACACCGGGGTGCCGTTCGACGAGGAGACCGTGCCGCTCGGCGAGAAGTCCGCTCCCCGAAGGGATTTCGGTGAGCGACTGGTGGCCGACGAGCGCCGGTTCTACGCCGGTGCGCACCGGGCGGTGGTGGACGCCTTCGACAGCCGCCGCTACCGCACCCTGGTGGATCGACTACACGGACTGATCAGCAACGCCCCCTTGCGCGCGGCGCAGGCCGATCAACCGGCCCAGAAGGTCTTCGCCGAGGTCCTGCGTCACGACTTCCGCGAGCTGCGCCGCCTGGTCCGCATGGAACCCAGCCTCAGCGCGGAAGAGCGCGTCGAGCACCTGCACGATATTCGCAAAGCCGCCAAGCGCCTGCGGTATTCGGCCGAGGCCGCCGTCGCCGTGTTGGGCGAGCCCGCCGCGGAACTCGGCAAACGAGCCAAGCGCCTGCAGGGCGTCCTCGGCGATCACCGCGATGCCGTGGAGGCCCTGCAGACCCTGCGCACCCACGCCGCCGACGCGGACGAGTCCGGCTACCAGCGCCTGTGCGACGCCGAGGAGGCCGCGGCGGCCAAGGCGCTCGAGGAGTACCCGGACGCCATCGAATTCCTTCGCCACCGCGCCTTGGGCTGAGCGCGCCTAGTTGATGCGGATGGTCGCCTGATCGCCGTGTCCCCAGCCGCCGGGGTGTGTGCCCTCCGCGGCGGGAACCGGTGCGCCGTGCCCGTGGACACCGTTGCCGCCCTGGTGTTCCGCGTGCGCGGCGTGGTGGTCCTTGTGCGCGGCGTGCGGCATGATGCGGTCGATCCAGGCCAGCAGGACCGCGGACAGCACGAAGGCCAGGTGAATGATGACCGGCCACATGTAGCGGGCGCTGTGGGCGCCGGGGTTGGTGTCGGTGGTGATGCTGATGAAGGTCTTGAGCAGGTGGATCGAGGAGATGCCGACGATCGACATGGCCAGCTTGACCTTCAGGACATTGGCATTGACCTGCGCCAGCCATTCGGGTTGGTCCGGGTGCCCGTCGATGCGCAGGCGGGACACGAAGGTCTCGTAGCCGCCGACGATCACCATGATCAGCAGGTTCGAGATCATGACCACGTCGATCAGGCCCAGCACCGAGAGCATGATGTTGGTTTCGACATTGCCCTCGTCGAACAGCCCGTGCACCAGATCCCACAGCTCGCGCAGGAACTGCCACACGTACGCGGCCTGCGCCACGATCAGGCCGAGGTACAGCGGCAGCTGCAGCCAGCGGCTCAGGAAGATGAAATAGCCGAGGCTGCGCTGCTGGGCGGCTTCGGGGAAAGGCGCGGTCGAATAGGGATTCGGGTGTGGGAAAGCCATGGGAGCCAATGAAGCACGCGAGAAATCACGCGCCCATCAGTTCTCGATCACGCCATCGCAGCCCGCGCCGGAATTGATGTTTTCCTGATCGTTCCGTGATGGCGGCGTCGATAGGTTCGCCGCGTGCAACACGGAATCAAGCAGAAACGTCGCGGCCCGCTGTGGGTGGTCGCGATCGCGGCGGCGCTCATCGTGGGCCTGGCGCTCGCGCTGTCCACCTACGAGGTGGGCCGCACCCGGTCGGAGACGTCGCACGCCTTCGGCAATACCGGGGCCAAGGATCGGGTGGATCTGGGCATCTGGGTCGGCAAGATCGATCCGGTGACCCAGACCGCGACGATCGAGGTGCTGCCCACCCCGCACGGCGCGCTGGCCGACAAGAACGGCCGCTTCGCCGCCGACGCCTTGCTCTACACCTCGGCGCTCAAGGCCGACCCGATCAAAATCAAAGCGGGCGAGCCGATTTCGGCGTCCGAGGTGAAGGTGGTCGTGGAGGGCACGCTCACCGACTATCCCTTCGACAGCTATGACGCGGTGCTGGCGTTCGACATCTACAACGGCGACAAGCGGCTGCCCACCGCGGCGACCGTGGCCAGCGGCGACACCCTGTTCTCGGTGAACGAGCGGCCGGAATCCAGTGACGACAACGGCATCGACCTGACCCTGCACGCGGGTCGGTCGATTCCGTCGCTGGTGTTCGCGGTGTTCATCATGGTGCTCATGCTGGGCCTGGCCCTGGCCGCCGCGATCGCCTGCTACTACGTGCTCAGTGGTCGGCGCGGTTTGATGTTCCCGGCCGTATCCATGATGGGCGCACTGCTTTTCGCGCTGGTGCCGCTGCGCAATGCGGTGCCGGGTGGCGCGCCGATCGGCTCGATCATCGATTTCACCTCGTTCTTCATTGCCGAGGGCATTATCTCGGCGGCGCTGGTCGGCACGGTGGTCGTGGGCTATCGCGTCGAAATGGCGAAGGAACGCGCGGAGCAGGCGGCCACCCAGCATCCGACCGATCAATTCCGAATGCTGGCCCCGCAGCGGTGATTCACCATTCGGCGAGCGAGCCGTCCCGCCGCTGCCAGACCGGATTGCGCCAGCGATGGCCGATCTCGGCGGCGCGGGCGACGGCCCGCTCGTCGACGCGAATGCCCAGACCGGGCTCGTGCAGCAGGCCGACGTACCCGTCGCGGTACTCGAAAACCGTTGGGTCGACGAGGTAGTCGAGCAGATCAGAGCCCGTGTTGTAGTGAATACCGAGACTCTGTTCCTGGATGAGCAGATTCGGGGTGGCGAAGCCGACCTGCAGGCTGGCCGCGAGGGCGATGGGCCCGAGCGGGCAGTGCGGGGCGAGGGCGATATCGCGGGCCTCGGCGAGGGCGGCAATGCGACGGACCTCGGAGATGCCGCCCGCGTGGGACAGGTCCGGCTGCACCACGGCCACACCGCGTTCGAGGACCGGCAGGAAGTCCCAGCGCGAGAACAGCCGCTCACCGGTGGCGATGGGAATGCCGGTGGCACTGGTGATCTCACCGATTCGATCGGAGACCTCCGGTACCAGTGGTTCTTCGACGAAGAACGGCAGGTACGGCTCGAGCAGCGGCAGCACGCGCCGGGCCATGGCGACGGTGAGACGGCCGTGGAAGTCGACGGCGATGTCGAATTCGTCCCCGACCGCCTCGCGCACCGCCGCCACCCGCTCGACAATGCCGAGGGTCGCGCGCGGGGTATCGATGAGCTCGAGCTCCGCCGAGGCGTTCATCTTGATCGCGGTGAAGCCCTGGGCTTTTCGCTCCAGGGCGGCGGCCGCGACATCGTCGGGCCGGTCGCCCCCGATCCAGCTGTACACGCGGATCCGGTCGCGGACCGCACCGCCGAGCAACTGCCACACCGGCACGCCCAGCGCCTTGCCGGTGATGTCCCACAGCGCCTGGTCGATTCCGGCGACCGCGCTCGAAAGGATCGGCCCGCCACGGTAGAAGCCGCCCTTGGTGAGGGTCTGCCAGTGCGCCTCGATGCTCATCGGATCCTTGCCGACCAGGTAGTCGGCGAGTTCGTCGACGGCGGCGGCCACGGTGTGCGCCCGCCCCTCGATCACGGGTTCGCCCCAGCCGGTAATGCCTTCGTCGGTGTCGATGCGCAGGAAGCACCAGCGCGGCGCGACGAGATGGGTGGTGAGTGCGGTGATCTTCACCGGGATTCCTTTCGCACGCTCCAGCCGCCGTCGACGACCAGGTTCGCGCCCGTGATGAAGGAGGCGTCGTCGGAGGCGAGGAAGGCGACGGCGGCCGCGACTTCCTCGGGTGCGCCGAGCCGATCCAGAACCGTTGCCCGGGCGGACAATTGACGCCCTTCGGCATCCACGTCATCCCAGACCGGGGTGAGGATCGGGCCGGGCAGGACGGCGTTCACGCGCACGCGATCCTGCCCGTATTCCACGGCCAGTTGCCGCACCAGCGCGGTCAGCCCGCCCTTGGCGGCGGCGTACACCGGGTATCCGGGCAGGCCGAACTGCGCGTGCACGCTGGAGACGGCCACGACATTCCCTCGC
Organism: Nocardia sp. CDC160; assembly: GCF_035818795.1. Classification (NCBI taxonomy): domain Bacteria; kingdom Bacillati; phylum Actinomycetota; class Actinomycetes; order Mycobacteriales; family Nocardiaceae; genus Nocardia; species Nocardia sp. CDC160. Next base: position 74,473 of record NZ_JAYKYT010000003.1, read on the forward strand.
CGGGCACGCAAGTCGTCGATGAAGGCCCGGACACCCAGGAACAGCGGAGTCAGATTGACGGCCAGCCCGTCGTCCCACTGCTGCCTGCTCAATTGATGTGCCGGGATGATGGCCTGTCGGGAAGCATTGCTGCACAAGAAGTCCAATGCCCCGAATCGCCGTTCCACCTGTTCCCGCAAGGATTCCCACGACTCCTCGAGCGAGACGTCGCACCGATGGAATTCGGCCCGCCCGCCCGCCGCGCGAATCTTCTCCGCCACCTCACGCCCACCGGCCTCGTCGATATCCGCGATCACCACCGCGGCGCCCTCGGCCGCGAGTCTGCGCGCCGTCGCCGCACCGATGCCGGACGCCGCGCCCGTGACCACCGCGACCCTGTCCGCCAACCGACCCATGCTCTTCCCCTTCGTACTCATCGCTGAACATCGACCCCATCGAGCAGCCCGAGCTCGTCCCGATACGGCAGACCCGTCCAATCACCCGGCACCGAAACGGCGAACGCGCCGCACAGGGCCGCCAATCGCAGTCGCTCCGACACCGTTCCGCCATCGAGCAATCCGGCGAGGTACCCGGCGACGAACGCATCCCCGGCCCCGATCGGATCGACGGCGGTCACCGGCACCGCGCCCTCGCGGAGCAATTCGCCACCGGCCCAGGCCACCGCGCCGTCCGCACCGAGCTTGAGAACGACTTCCGAAGGCCCCAGCGCCGCAAGCGATTCGGTCACGAGCGCGAGATCGGAGGCCGGGTCCACCCCATCCAGGTTGCCGAGGAGCAGGGCCGCCTCGTCGACGCCCGCGAACAGGATGTCGACCTTCGAAGCCAGCGTCGCCAGGTGCACGGCGGCATCGGCGGGTGTCCACAGGGCGCGGCGGTAGTTGATGTCCAGGGATACCGGGACATCGGCGTCGTGGGCGATGCCGACCGCCAGATCGACCGTGGCGCGGGCAGAATCGCTGAGCGCCGGTGTGATGCCGGTGAGGTGCAGGACTCCGGCCGTGGCAATGCGGGTGGCGTCGATCTCGTCCACCGACAGGCGTGCGCCCGCCAGGCCGCGCCGGTAGTACGTGCCGCGAATGCGGTCGGCGGTGCGGCGCTCGCGCAGCATGAGTCCGGTCGGCAGGTCGGGATCGACGCGGCACTGCGCGATATCCACGCGCTCGGCGCGCAGCCGATCCAGGATCATGCGGCCGACACCGTCCGCGCCCACACTGCCGATCCAGGTGCTGTGGTGGCCGAGGCGACTCACGCCGATGGCGACCGTCGCCTCCGCGCCCGCGAAATCCAGTCGCAGCTCCGCGCCGGGGGCCAGCGGCCCGGGGTCGACCGCCGCCACCACGCCGAGCGCCTCCCCGAGCGTCACCAGTCCGCCCCTCATGACAGCTGGTCCCGCAGGACGAGCGCGCGCTCGCGCAGCGCGTCGAGATCGCCACCGGCACAGGCGTCCCCGAGGAGTGGCGATCCGATCCCCAGGGCCGCGGCCCCCGCATCCAGATACGCGCGGGCCTCGCGCAGCCCGACCCCACCGGTGGGCACCAGCGGGATATCGGGCAGTGGCGCGCGCACGGCCTTGATGTAGTCCGGTCCGCCGACGGCGGCCGGGAAGACCTTCACCATGCTGCTGCCCAGGGTCCACGCGCGGTGAATCTCGGTGGGCGTCAAGGCACCCGAGAGCACCGGCACACCGAGACGGCGGCCCTCGGCGATCACTTCCTCGATGACCGCCGGGGTGATCAGATAGGCCGCGCCCGCGGCCACCGCCCGAGCCGCATCCGCGGCCGTCAACACCGTGCCCGCACCGACGGGGTGCGCGAAACCCGCGCATTCGCGCAGCGCGTCGAGCGCCCCGGCCGAGTTGAGCGTGAATTCCACGGCGGTGATGCCGGATTCCTGCAGCACCGCGGCGACCTCGGCGAACCGCTCGGCCGAGGGTGCGCGCAGGATCGCGATGACCGGAACCTTCGGCCGCAGTGGATCGGCGACCGGCGAGTCCGATGGCGCGCTCTGAGGCGCGGTCGTCGCGGTGCGCTCCTCCGAATCCTGGTGGGCCGCATCCCCGGCGACGAGCCGCAGAGCCGCCCGGCGCTCGGGGGCGGGATGTGTATCGCCCCATCGGGTCTCATCGGCCATCGGCGGCATCCCTTCTCTCGTCGGCGAATGGTGTCGACGGCAGCCCGGTGACACCGGGACGGCAGGCGAACAGGCGGCCCGCGTGCGGTTCTCCGGCAGCCTCGCGCTCGGCCGCCGTGGTGATCACCAGCACGTCGAGATCCGGACCGGCGAAGGTGCAGCTCGACACCTGGGAGGGGCCGACTTCGACGGTGGTGTGCGGGTTTCCGGCGGGGTCGAACGCGCGAACCTGGCCCGCACCCCATACCGCCACCCAGACATTGCCCTCGGCATCGACGGTCAGCCCGTCCGGATCGCCATCGGGGAAGTGCGCGAAGGGTTTTCCCTCACCGAGCGTTCCGGTATCGAGGTCGTAGTCGAAAACGTCGACGCGGTGGGTGGGACTGTCGGCGTAATAGAGGGTGCGCCCGTCCGGACTCCAGCCGAGACCATTCGAGATGGTGATGCCGGTGCGGAGCCTGGCGAGGCTGCCGTCCGGGTCGACCCGATAGAGCGCCGCACTGCCGACCCCGCCCGCTTCGACCATGGTGCCCGCGAGCAGTCGACCGCGTGGATCGACCTTGGCATCGTTCAATCGACGACCTTCGCCGTCGCCGGGCATCGGAACCGTTGCGACGGGGCTGATGTCCTCATTCGAGCCATCGATACGAAAGATGGTGTCGCCCACCGTCGCCAACAGGCGACCGGAGGCGCAGGGTAGTACCGCGCTCACGGGTGGGGTGAGGGTGAGGGTCGCGCGCGGGTTCAGGTCGGGTGTGGGATCGGCGAGGGTGGCGCGGTGGATTTGGCCGCCGCGAATGTCGACCCACAGCAATTCCTGTGTGCGGGAATCCCATACGGGTCCTTCACACAGTCGGCCGGGCGGTGGTGCGCAGAGCTGTGCCGTCACAGTGTTCATCGTGGTCTCCGAGAAGAGTTACGTCGGCAGACCGACGGCGCGTTCGCCGCTGCGGCGCTGTTGGATCACCACGGCCGCGACCAACAGGGCACCCTGGGCGACGTTCTGCCAGAAAGTGTTGACGCCAACGACATTCAGGCCATTGTCCAGCGCACCGAGCAGCACGACCGCGAGCAGCGTGCCGCCCACCGTGCCCTTGCCACCCTTGAGCGCGCAGCCGCCCAGCGCCGCCGCGGTGATCGCCTTGAGTTCCAGGCCCTCGCTGCCGGAGACGGGCTGCCCGGATCCGGTGCGCGCGGTCAGGATGATGCCCGCGATGGCCGCGACCACCCCGGCCAGCATGTACACCGCGATCAGGTACTTGTTGATGTTGATGCCGGAAAGCCGTGCGGCCGTGTCGTTTCCGCCGATCGCGTAGATATTGCGCCCGATATCGGTGTACTTCAGCAGCACGTGCACGCCCAGCGCGACGAGTGCGAGCACGATCACCGGCACCGGCAGCCCGATCACCTTGCCGCGGGCGAGGAAGATGAACACGTCATTGTCGAGCACGAAGCCCTGCGCCTTGCCGCCCGAGATCAGCTGCGCCAGACCCTTGTACGCGGCCAGCGTGGCCAGGGTCGCGATCACCGGATTGACCCGGCCGTAGACGATGATCACGCCGTTCACCAGTCCCAGCACCAGGCCGAGACCGACGGCCGCGAGAATGCCGACGAAGGCATTGCCCGAGGCCGAGGTGAAGGCCATGGCGCTGATCACCGAGGCGACACCGGCCTGCGAGCCCACCGAGATGTCGAGTGCGCCGCAGATGATCACCACGGTCTGTACGACCGCCAGCAGCCCGAAAACCGTGACCGCGTCACCGATTCCGGCGATATTGCGCGGATCCAGATACCCGTCGTTGAGCCAGGCGAAGATGGCCACGACCACCACCAGCGCGCCGATCAGGCTGAGGTTTCCGGTGCCGATGAACCGGATCACGCGGCGCGGGGTCAAGGCGGTCAGGCCGCCCAGGTAGCGGGCGAAGACCGGAGGTGGCGCGGAAATCGCCGCCTCCGTAGTGATTTCGACTCGTTGGTCGGTCATGAGGTTCCTAGCTGTCTAAAAGCGCTGCAAGGCTGTCTAAGAGCGCTGCACGGTCAGGTCGTCGGCCATGGCGAGGGCGAGAATCGCCTCCTCGCTGGCCTCGGCGCGGTCCAATTCACCGGTGACGCGGCCCTGCTGCATGACGACAATGCGATCGGCCAGGCCGAGGACTTCGGGCAGTTCCGAGGAGATGACCAGCACCGCCACCCCGGACTCGGCCAATTCCTCGATGACGTGGTAGATCTCGATCTTCGCGCCGACATCCACGCCGCGCGTCGGCTCGTCGAGGATGAGCACCGCCGGCTTGCGGGCCAGCCAGCGCGCCAACACCACCTTCTGCTGATTGCCGCCGGAGAGCTTGCGCACCTCCTGCTCGATGGAAGGCGTTCGCACGCGCAGGGATTCGACATACTGCTGCGCGAGTCGACGTTCCGCGCCGCGGCGCACGAAGCGCCAGCGCCGCAGCCGATCCAGCATGGCGAGCGAGATATTGTCGCGCACACCGCGATGCAGCAGCAGCGCCTGCGCCTTGCGTTCCTCGGGGGCGTAACCCATTCCGGCGCGGACGGCATCGCGCGGTTGGCGCAGGCGCAGCCGTTCGCCGTCGATGCGCACCTCACCGGAGCGGATCGGCAGGTCGCCCGCGAGCGCGCCCGCCAGTTCCGAGCGGCCCGCGCCGACCAGTCCGGCCAGGGCCACCACCTCGCCCGCGCGCACGGTCAGGCTCACGTCGCGGACATCGTCGGTGGTGACGTGATCCACCTCGAGCATGACCCGCCCGAGCTCGGAGTGCTTGCGCGCGAACACCGTCGACAGATCGCGCCCGACCATCATCCGCACGATCTCCTGATCGTCGGTCTCGGCGGTGTCGCGCACCCCGACCAGCGCGCCGTCGCGCAGCACGGCCACCCGATCGGCGAGCTGGAAGATCTCCCGCATCCGGTGCGACACGTAGATCACCGCGAGCCCGCGCTCCCGCAGCCGACCGATCAGCGCGAACAGCGACTCGGTCTCGTGGTCCGAAAGCGAGGAGGTCGGCTCGTCGAAGGCGATGACCTTCGCGTCGGTGGTCAGCGCGCGCATGATCTCCACCAACTGCCGTTGCGCGGCAGTCAGTTTCGAGCCGAGCGTATCGGGGTCCAGGTCCCGGTCGAAGCCGAGCCGCGCGAGATCCTCCCGCACCCGGGCCCGCAGGGCCGCCCGGTCCACCATGCGACCCGCCTTGCGTGGCAGCGCACCCAGGTAGACGTTCTCGGCGACCGAGACGTGCGGCACGATCTCCGGCTCCTGCCCGATCACCCGGATGCCCGCCGCCCGCGCGTCCGCGGGGCTCGCGAATTCCAGTGCGGCACCGTCGAGTTCGAGGGTGCCGCCATCGGGACGATGGTCACCGCCGAGGATCTTGATGAGCGTGGATTTGCCCGCGCCGTTCTCCCCCATCAGCGCGGTCACCATTCCGGCGGGGAAGTCCAGGCTCACCTCGCGCAGCGCGGGCACGCCCGCGAAACCCTTGGTGAGCCCGGAGATCCGCAGTCCCGTCAACTGCACGTGACCCCCGCCTGCTGCCAGTTGCTGGCGTCCACCATCTTGGTCGGGGCGAAGGCCTCGGCGGGCATGGCCTTACCGTTCTTCAGGTAGTCGACCATGGTCTGCACAGCCAGCGCGCCCACGTCCTTGCCATTGATGAACAGCGCCGCCTTGAACCCGGTGGGCTTGCCGCCGCGCCATTCCTTGCATGCCAGATACGCGCCGAGGCCGACGCCGAGCACATTGTCCGCGGCGTAGCCCGCGTTCTGGATGGCCGCGACGCCGCCGCTGACGTTCTCGTCATTGCAGCCCATGACGATCCAGTTCTTCACCGAGCGATTGCCCGCCACCGTCGCGGAGATCTTGTTCTGCGCGTCCGACGGGGTGTTGTCGGTGCCGACCTCGATCACCCGCACATCGGCGCCCGAAACATCCTTGAACGCCTTCTGATTCGCCTTCACCCGGTCGGTGCAGACCGTCACGTCCTGCTTCCAGGCGTCGACGATGGCGGTCTCCTCCGGCTTCCAGCCCAGCTTCTTGAAGTCCTCACCCGCGCGGGTGCCGACCTCGGTGCCCATCTGGGTGCCGCTGAAGCCGACGCGCGGCACCAGATTGTCCTTGTTGCAGGAGGCCGGATCCGGGCCATTGGTGCAGACCTGGTCGTCGGAGGTGAGCAGGGCGACGCCGCCGGACTTGGCCAGCTGCGCGACCTGCGGTCCCACCGAGGGATCCGGGACGACCACGATCACGCCGTTCGCCTTCTGGTTCACCGCGTTCTGCACCTCGGTGACGGCCTTGTTGGCGTCATTGCCGAGATTGACCACCTTCAGGTCGACACCGAGCTCCTTGGCCTTGGCCTTCGCGCCGTCGGCCTCGCCGATGAAATACTCCTGGTCGCCTTGTTTCTGGGCGTAAACGAGATTGATCGAGCCCGTCGCGTGCTGCGGGCCGGTCGTGTTCGAGCCCGAATCCTTGCCCGACGAGCAAGCGGTCGCGGCCAGGATCAGCGCTGTTCCGCAGACTATCGCGCTGGTCCATCGGCGTCGGTGGGTCCAGGACATGGGTACTCCTAGGTGATCTGCCACACAGTAGGCATTGGTGGTGATGCCGGTTACAGTAGGACTTCGGATAACTGTTGTAAATACTGTTGGCAGAAGTCATCTCGCGGAGGCTCCGGTACCTTCGCGGCAGCGGGCGAAAGGAGTGGGCGGAGCCGTGTACCAGCTGACCGCGCGGGATATCAGGCGGCGCAACAGGTTCTGCGTGTTACAGGCGGTGTACGCGGCCGCCGGGCACACCAGTCGCCAGGAGATAGCGCGGACCACCGGACTGTCGTTCGCGACGGTCGGCAATATGATCGCGGAACTGCTGGAAGTGGGCGTCCTCGCCGAACTCGGGTACGAGGCCGCGGGCATCGGGCGGCCGCGCGCACAGCTCGCCATCAATCCCGGGCGCGGGGTGCTGATCGGCGTGGATATCGCCGAAACCAGTATCCACGTGGATGTTTTCGATCTCGCCATGGCGGTGCTGCGCTCCACCGAGCTGCCCGTCGACCCCGCCGCGACAACACCCGGCGATATCGTCGATCTCATTGTGCGCGGCATCGACGAGGTGATCGCCGACGATGCCGGGAAGGTGCTCGGCATCGGTTTGAGCGTTCCCGGTCTGGTCGAACCCGAGAGCGGCACCTCGGTGTTCTCCCCGTACTGGCACTGGCACGACGTCCCGCTCAAATCACTGCTCGAACAGCGTTTGTCCTACCCCCTGTACTTGGACAATCCGTTGAAAGCCAGTACGGCGGCGCAACTCTGGTTCGGCGCGGGCCGCGATGTGGACGATCTGATCGTCGTCACCCTGCGCGCGGGTGTGGGTATCGGTGTCGTCATCGACGGCATGCTCTACCGCGGTGTCACCAATAGCGCGGGCGAATGGGGCCACACCAATCTGGTGTTGGACGGTCGCCCCTGCAGCTGCGGCCGCAACGGCTGCGTCGAGGCGTACGTCAGCGCACCCGGAATCGCCGCCACGCTGCGCGAAATCGATGCCGCGAGTGGTCTTCTCGCGGCCGACGACGCCGCCACCGTCGCCGCCATCGCCACGGCCGCCGCCCACGGTGACGCCACCGCCCTGGCCGTCATCGACAAGACCGGCCACTACCTCGGCGTGGCCATCGCCAATCTGGTGAACCTGTTCAATCCCCGCCGCATGGTCTTCGGCGACCTGGTGGCTCGCCACCTCGGCACCCCGCTGCTCGAGGCCACCCGCCGCGCTGCGGCCCACCACGCCATGTCCGACCCTTTCGCGGCGGTCACCCTCGAACTGGACGCCCTGCCCCACAATCCGTCCAGCCTCGGCGCGGCGACCTTCGCCCTGGAGGGATTCCTCGCCGACAGAGAGACTTTCGCCTCCGTGGCCACCCGCCGCGCCCGCCGCACCGACACCCCGCCGCTGACCCCCGCCTAGCCGCGTACCCCGACCGGCAATCCGGTCGGGGTACGGGCCATTCCGCTAGAGGCTTCGTCCGCTAGAGGCTGGTGGACGCCGTGGCGAACTCACCCGCGCTCGCCAGCGCGACGTCTTCCTCGACCTCGTGCTCGGTCAAGCGACGGCCGGGCTTGCCCAGGCCGAATCCGGCGAGCAGGGCGGCCACCGCGAAGAACGCCGCGCCCGTGAGGAATGCGATGCGGTACGCGCCCTCGGCGGGCAGCGAGATGACCATGCCGTTGGGCAGTTTGTGGCCCAGGATGTCGCTGGTCAAGATGGTGACGACCAAAGCGGAGCCGATCGCGCCACCCACCGTGCGCATGATCGAGTTGATCGAGTTGGCGATGCCGGTCTCGTGCGGCGCGACATTCGCGACGAGCAGGGCGGGCATGGCGGCGTAGGCGATCGCGATCGCGGCGTTCGCGACGATCAGTGCCGCAATGACTTCCGCGCTGGAGGTGTGCAGCAGCGCCAGGGAGACCAGGGCCAGCAGACCGATGACACTGGCCAGCAGCAGGACGAAGCGCGCGCCGATGCGGCCGACCAGCTTTCCGGCAATCGGGCCCATGAGCACCGACACCACCGCGCCCGGCAGCATGAACGCCACGCTGGTGCGCAGCACCGAGGCGTCGAAACCGAAGCCCGCCAACGCCCGCGGCGTCGCCACGAAGTAGGTCGAGCCCAGGAACACGCTGAACATGGCGAAACCGACGCAGAAGCTGGCCATATTGGTCACCGCGACCGGGCGGTGCGCCAGCAGCGAGGTCGCCACCAGCGGCGACCGCAGCTTCGACTGCAACACCAGGAATCCGGCGAGCACGACGGCCGAGGCGATGAACAGGCCGATCACTCGCGCACTGCCCCAACCCCATTCGTGGCCCTGGGAGATCGGCAGCAGCAGGCACACCAGGCCGAGGCCGAGGACCGCGGCACCGAGGTAGTCGACGCGACCGCCCTGGCCCGCGCGGCGCGGCAGGATGGCGAAGGCCAGCACCAGCACCAGCACGGTCAGCACCACGCACAGCCAGAAGATGCGACGGTAATCCGCGCCGCCCTGGGTCAGCAGACCGGTCGCCACCAGGGCGACACCGCTGCCCACGCCCAGTGTCGAGGCGGTGACGGCCAGCGCACCGGTCAGTCGCTCGACCGGAAGTTCATGGCGCAGCACGCTGATCGCCAGCGGGAACAGGCCGAAGCTCGCGCCCTGCAGGGCGCGGCCGACGATCAGCAGATCGATGCTGTGCGCGGTGGCGGCGAGCAGACTGCCCGCCAGCGTCACCACCAGGGTCGCCAGGATGACCGGCTTGTGTCCGTAGACGTCGCCGAGGCGACCGAGCAGCGGGGTGAACGCGGAGGCCGCGAGCATGGTCGCGGTCGTGACCCAGCCGACGGTGGTCGCCGAGACGCCGAGCTGCAGTCCGATCTGCGGCAGCGCCGGGACGGGCAGGGTCTGTGCCATGGCCAAGAGAAACACCGTGCCTGCCATGGTCAGCACGATCGCGGTCGGCGACGGGGTGCGCCGAGACTCGAGCGGGGAGGTCATTCGTGGGACTCTACGACTAAATCGACACAGTGTCGATTATGATTGACGCCACGTCAATTGCCGGAATGGAACTCGCATAGGGTGAGTTCATGGCGCAGAAGGGCGGACGTGAAGTGAAGACGCGAGCCACGACCGACGGTCTGCGCCGCCGCGGCGCAATGTCGAAGGGCGATCAGCGCGAGGCCCAGATCCTCGACGCGACCCGGCGATTGCTCACGAAAAAGCCGATGGCCAGCCTGACCGTCGACGACATCACCCATGCGACCGGCATCTCGCGCACCAGCTTCTACTTCTATTTCCCGTCCAAGCAGGCCGTGCTCGCGCGCCTGATGGAAGACGTGAGCGACCGCTACGCCCAGACCCACGTCTGGCTGCCGTCCACCGGCCCGCAGCGCGAACTGCTGCGCACCCAGCTCGCCGGTGCGGCGGAGATCTGGCAGGACAACAGCACGATTCTGGTCTGCTCGCTCGAGGGCTACGACACCAGCTATCCGCCGCTGACGGAATTCATCGCCACCATTCAGACCCGCTTCACCAGTGCCCTGGCCGCCAAGATCGAACGCGACCGCGCCGCGGGGCTCGCCCCCGAGGGCATCGACTCGGCGACTCTGGCGGGTCTGGTGACGCTCATGCGTGACGGTCGACTGTCGCAGCTGTCCGCCGCGCCCCCGGCGGAAGTGGCCATTGGCATCGACGATCTCGCGGAGGCGATCCTGCGGCTGATCTACGGTCGCGTGAGCTGATTTCCCTACCGGGTCAGTAGATCTGAACCAGGCAGAATTCGTGGTCTTCGGGATCGGTCATGACCACGACGACCCCCTCGTCGTAGTCGTGGCGTTCCCCGGTGGCGTGGCCGCCCAGGGATTCGACCTGGGCGATGGCCTCGTCGATATCGTCCACCTCGATATCCAGATGCAGACGGACCTTGCCGCGCTTGGGTTCTCGAACCGGCTGGAAAACCAGGCGGGGTAGCGGATCATCGCGGTGGCCGAGGTAGATCCAGCCCGGTTCGGAGGGGCCCTCGGGGCGATCGAGCAGCGTGCTCCAGAAGCTCGCCACGCGTTTCACGTCGATGCAGTCGATTGTCACTCCGGCCCAACGGTTCACCATGTGGTCAGTCTGCGACCTCGAGGCGGCTTGAAGTCAAGCGCTAGGGCTACGCCTGGGCGGGCTCGGCCGGGTAGCCGAAAGTGACTGTGCGCGTGGCCGGATCGGCGGTTTCCAGGCGGACCTGGACATGCTGTCCCTCCGGCGGGGCACCGGTGCATTTCGCCAAGACCGGCGGGTCGGCGATGAAGATTTCAGCGGGACGGCTGCCGGTCGCCTCGCGCAGGACCACGGCGTCGAAATCGGTTCCGACGCGGGGCGACAGGATCGTCGCCTCGGTGAGGTCCACGCAGGCGCGTTCCACCTTGCCCGCCAGGGCGTCGGTGCGGCGCATGGTGTCGGCCACCGGTGTCAGACCGTCCCGAACCCATTGCGGTACCGGGGCTTTCGCGCAGTGGGCGAGGCAGATCTCGGTGGCGTAGCGATCGGCGAGGCGGCGCAGGGGTGCGGTGACGTGAGCGTAAGGTGCGCCGATCGCGCTGTGCTGCAAGGTGTCCGGGGCCTGGCCGTTCAGGATCGTGTACGACGCGCCGCGCAGCAGGCCCGTGGCCTCGGACATGAGCACCAGGGCGGCGGGGGAATTGGAATCGAGATCGGCGAGCACGCGGGCCGCGGATTCGCCAGCGGGCCAGGCCACGCCGACCGCGGCGGCCGTGCGGCGCATGGAGTCGATGGCGCTGGGCGCGGGCGGTGGCATGGTGCGCAGCAAACCCACGTGGGCGGGGTTGCCGGAGCCGTTGGAGTTATTGCCATCGAGCATGATTCGGGCCGCGCACATGCCGGTCAGCAGGGAGACCTGTTCGTTCCAATCGTCGGCCGCGGTGCGCGGTTCGACGGCCAATTGCCAATGGTCGATTCCGGTTTGCTCGCCGTCGCGGATAACCGTTTGGGTGGGCAGGCGCAGGGTGATCGCGCCGCGGCGAATTCCGGCCTCGATGCGGAGGCGGCCGAATTCGGGGAGGGCGGCGATGGAGGGGTGAAGGCGACCGGCGTCGGCGTCGGACTGGACGCCCGCGTAGTCGAGGCGGGCGCGGGAGCGGACCAACGCGCGGGTCACCGAATAGCGCAGCGGCGCGGCGTGTTCGTCGCATTCGATGGTCCACAGCGCGGCGGGGCGATCCACGTCCGGCAGCAGGGAGGCGCGGTCCTCGGACAGCACGGGCGGGTGCAGCGGCACGGTGCCGTCGGGGAAGTAGAAGGTCTGGCCGCGGGTCAGGGATTCGCGGGCCAGGGCACCGCCGGGCGCGACGAGCGCGGCCACATCGGCGATGGCGTAGTAGAGGAGAAATCCGCTCGCGGTGCGTTCCAGGTACAGCGCCTGGTCCAGATCCATGGCACCGGGGGGATCGATGGTGACCAGCGGAATCTCCCGCCGATCGGCTCGGGCACCCGCGAACGCGTCGGCCGCGTCGCGGGCCTCCGAGACCGCCTCGGAGGGGTAGTCCGAGGCCAATCCGAATTCGGTTCGGACGGCGCCGAAGTCCACCGGCGCCGAAACGATCCGTTGATGCAGTTCCACTGCGGAGGGGTGTCCCTACTCGAGGGCCAGCATGGTGCCGTTCAGCTCGTTGAACGGACCGTAGACGGTGAACACGACGCGGCCGTCCGGGTACTGCGACGACAGGGCCGCCGCGGAATCCAGGGCCTCACCGAACGAGGCGGCCGAGGGGTGCGGCAGGCCCGCGATAACCTGCCCGAAGTGGTTCTGCGCGACCCACTGGGTATCCGCGGGGGTGAGATCCACCTGCAACCCACCCGGCAGCGGGGTGACCGCGACCGCGGAGGCGGACCCGGAACCCAGCACAACCGAAACGGAAGCGGCAGCGGCAAGAAGCGCACCCACTGCCAGTTTGCGAGCAATTCGCATTTAGACGAGACCTGCTTTCCGACGTTTGTCGAGCCCTTCGCCCGTTGCGACCGCAACGGAACTTTCCAACGCGCAACACTTTATGACGTCGATCACGTTCGGTGCCAGTTCAGGGCAGATAACCCGCTCGACACGCCGAGCCGCGCCGATACGCGCACAGTGGCGCGCCGCAATTCTCATCCAACCGAGCGGTCTGCGCGCAGGAACGGGAGAGCGGCGTCGGTCACGTCGCTCTCCCGTCGGGTCGTTTCCTACTTGCTGCTCCTACTTGCTACGCAGCCCCTCGGGGAACTTCGCGCTGAAGAACTTGAACCCGTAGGCGATGCCGAACAGCACCACGATGGCCAACGGCTGAATCACACCCGCCATGACTTACTTCCTCATCTTCAATCCGCCGGACGCGCCCGGGCCCGGTGCCCGCGCCGCGCCGACATCTAGCCCGCGCCGAGTGGTCCCGCCGCGTTCGTCTTTCGTTGCGCCCCGGCGATATCCGACGGTTCGGCGGGGTCCGGGGTGGTGAGCGCCGCGCCCGGTGTCGCGTCCTTGTCCTTGCCGCGTGGCTCGAGGGCGGCGAGCGCCTCTTGGATCGCGGGCTGGGCCAGGGTGGACATGAGTTCCTTTACTGCGGCGGGGTCCAGGGTCGCGGGCTGCCCGGCCACTGCCGCCTGCCCGGCGTCCGCGGGCTGCCCCGCTACCGCGGGTTGTCCGGGCTGGTTTCCGCCGCGCTCCAGAAATCGGAGTAGCTCCACGGGAAACGGCAATACCAGCGTCGAATTCTTCTCCGCCGCAACCTGAACCACGGTTTCCAGGAACCGCAGTTGCAGTGCGGCCGGGGCTTCGGCCATATTGGCCGCGGCCTGCGCGAGTTTCTGCGAGGCCTGCAGCTCACCCTCGGCGGAAATGATTCGGGCCCGCCGTTCCCGTTCGGCCTCGGCCTGGCGAGACATGGAGCGCTTCAACGCATCCGGCAGCGCCACATCCTTGATCTCGACCCGATCGATGTGCACGCCCCAGTTCAGGGCCGGGCTGTCGATCATCAATTCCAGGCCCTTGTTGAGCTGTTCGCGATTGGACAGCAGATCGTCGAGCTCGCTCTTGCCGATGATGGAGCGCAGCGAGGTCTGCGCGACCTGGGCCACCGCGAACAGATAATCCTGCACCTCGATCACCGCCCGCGCCGGATCCACGACCCGGAAATACACGACCGCGTCCACCCGAACGGTGACATTGTCGCGAGTGATCCCCTCCTGCGCGGGCACCGGCATGGTGACCACCCGCATGGAGATCTTCTGCATCTTGTCCACCCCCGGAATCAGCAGCCGCATCCCCGGCTCCTTGACCTCCCGCACCCGCCCCAGCCGAAACAGCACCCCCCTCTCATACTGCGCGACCACCCGCACCCCCGAAGCCAGCGCCACCCCGCCAATAACGACGATCGCCGCCAACCACGCAATCAACAGATACAGAACATCCATTGTTCACTCCGCGAAACTATTTCCGCGCCACCGGAACTCCGATGGTGTCCCCCCATCATCCCACCCAAAGATCGCCCCCGCGAAGAGATAACAACCCCGCAACATCCCCAACCGCGCAAAACCAAGCCCCGACCACGGCGCTCCAGCTCAACGCGCCCGATCCGGCTTCCGGAGGTTGCCTAGGAGTTCTCCGAATTCAGAGAGTTGCCTGCGCCCCCTCGCTTGTGGGGCTTTCAGGGACTTGCCCGAACGTCCCCACCTTCGAACTTCGAGCACGTGCCCGCCTCCCCGGCCTTCGGGGTTTCAGGGGTTCACCCCTGAGCCCCTCTCTCTTTCGGGGTTTCAGGGGCTTGCCCCTGAGTTTCTCCCCTCTTTGGGGTTCAGGGGCTCGCCCCTGAATCTTCTTGCCCAGCTGTGCTGGGCGGACGAGTCGGTCTGTAAGCCGGATCCTGTCCCGGCGTCGAGACGCCGGTGGCGACCATCCATCTGGACACACCGTTGCCGGGTGCCTCGAGCGGTCCACCCGCAGGCTCGGGCGAGCAGCCCTCAGGCACCTGCGCAGTCGCACTCTCGCGAGTGCGACCTTCGACCTTGCTCCGGGCGGGGTTTACCTAGCCGTGCCGATCACTCGGCGCGCTGGTGCGCTCTTACCGCACCGTTTCACCCTTACCGGCGGTGCACTTCTCGCGAAGTGCGGCCCACCGGCGGTCTGTTTTCTGTGGCACTGTCCCGCGGGTCACCCCGGGTTGCCGTTAGCAACCGCCCTGCTCTCTGGAGTCCGGACTTTCCTCGGCGTAGGGCGGCGGCACTGTCCGTGCCCGTTCCCTGCGCCGCGGCCGCCCGACCGACTCGTCCGCGGCCACCAGGGTACGGTAGAGCGCCATGGAGCGTGTCGAGGTGGGGTTCCCTTCGGGTGGCGAGCAGTGTGCCGCGTGGCTGTATCTCCCGGATGGACCGCCCAAGCCGCGCCCGCTGGTGGTCATGGGTCACGGGCTGGGGGCGGACCGGGAAATGGGATTGGACCGGTATGCCCGGCGTTTCGCATCGGTCGGAATCGCCGGACTGGCATTCGATTACCGACATTTCGGGGCCAGCGGCGGTGAGCCGCGGCAGGTGATCAATATCGCGAAGCAGCGCGAGGACTGGCATGCGGCGATCGCCTTCGCCCGCACCATTCGCGGCATCGATGCGACGCGAATCGCGCTGTGGGGCAGCTCCTTCGGCGGCGGGCACGTCCTGGCCGTGGCACCGGACGATCATTACATCGCGGCCGTGGTGGCGCAGTGCCCGTTCACCAGCGGCTGGGCCTCGGCCAAGGCGAAGGGTCCGCTGAGCCTGCTCAAGACCGGCACCATCGCCGTCACCGATCAGCTGGTGGGTCCGATCATCCGGCGGCCGATCAATGCCCGCCTGGCCGGAAAGAAGCATTCCGCCGCGCTCATGAGCGCCGCCGACGTCCCCGCCGGATTCGGCCGCCTCGCCGAGGAGAGCAGCCAGTACCGGCCCAAGGTCCCCGCCCGCATCGGCCTCTCGACACTGTTCGAGAACCCCACCAAACACGTCAAGGACATCAAAGCCCCTGTCCTGTACGCGATCTGCGACAACGACTCGGTAGCCCCGGCCGGTCCCACCCTCAAGGCCGCCGAGCGCACCAAGCACGCCACCGTCAAGCGCTACCCCATCGGCCACTTCGACATCTACTTCGACGACTGGTTCGAAAAGGCCGTCTACGACCAAACCGAGTTCCTGATGGCGACCCTGCGCCCGTAGGCACGGACGCGGGAATCAGCTCGCGGGCAGGGGATTTCAGAGGTAGGACGTGTCGTTGACCAGGCGGACAGAGGATCCGCCGTCGGGGTAGAACTCGGCGATGGACAGGGACGCCAGGTCGAGGTGTAGGCGGTACAGCAGCGACGGGCCGACGCCGAGGGCGAGCTGCAGCATTGTCTTGATCGGCGTGACATGGCTCACCACAAGCACATTCGCGCCGGGGTACAGCGCCATCAGGTCTCGGCGTACCCCCTCGACCCGCTCCCGCACCTGGTCGAAGCTCTCCCCGCCCGGCGCGGGCACCGACGGATCTCCGAGCCATCGCGCGTGCAGCTCGGGGTCGTGCTCCCGCGCCTCCTGGAAGGTCATCCCTTCCCACACACCGAAATTCGTCTCGATCAATCCCGGCAACTCCCGCACTGGCAGCCCGAGCGCCCGCCCCGCCGCCTCCGCGGTCTCCTTGGCCCGTCCCAACGGCGAGCACACGATCGCCTCGATACCGCCCTTGGCCGCGAGCATGCGCGCCGCACCGGCCGCCTGACGCCGCCCCAGCTCGGTCAACGGCGGATTCCCCCGCCCCGAATACCGCCGCTGCACAGAAAGTTCCGTCTGTCCGTGGCGTAGCAGCAGTAGCCGCGTCGGGCGTCCCACCGCCCCGGTCCACCCGGGCGCGGGCGCAACGGTTTCGGCCGCGGCTTCTTCGGTGGGCTCGATCGCCTCGGTGAATCCGGCCGACTCCTCGGTGGACTCGTTCGGCTCTTCGGCGGACTCGATCAACTCCTCGAGCTCCGCCTCCATCGCCGCGATCTCCGGCGCCAGCACGGCGGGCGTGATCGAGTCGGCCAGCTCCGCCTCCGCGTCCGCGAGCTCCGGCGCCAGCGCGTCACCTACGTCGGGTGTGGTGCTCGCTCCGGCCGACTCCTCGGTGGGCCCGGCCAAGTCCTGCTCCGCCGCCGAGATCTCCGACGCCAGCGCGTCGCGCACCTCGGCCACCGTGCCCGCGTCGTCCATGGCCTCGTTGGCGAGCTTGTCCGCGTGCTTGTTCTCCTTGCGCGGAATCCAGGTGAAGCTCACCCGGTCAAATCCGGCCACCAGCCGCCGGGCCCGATCGGCCAGCGGAATCATGGCCTCGTGCTTGACCTTCCAGCGGCCGGACATCTGCTCCACGACCAGCTTGGAGTCCATGCGCACCGCGACCTCGCGCGCCCCCAGCTGGGCCGCGGCCTCCAAACCCGCGATCAGCCCGCGGTATTCGGCCACATTGTTGGTGGTGACCCCGAGGTATTCGCGGCGCTCGGCCAACACCCGCACATGGTCGGCATCCCACACCACCGCGCCGTACCCGGCCGGTCCGGGATTCCCCCGGGACCCACCGTCAGCCTCGACGATCACCATGTCCACCAACGCATTCACCTTCCGTACTCATCCGGAACGCCGCCCAGCCCTATCGTGCCCCACCCCGCTCCGACCGCCGGACCGGCCCGCCGTGCCGCGCTCGTTCCAGACTGGTGAGGGCGGTTGGCCTCGGCCCCGACCGCCAACGGTCACCGCCCAGTTCGGTCCAGACTGCTCACAGTCGCAACCAACTGGCTCCAGATCGCGAACGGCCACCGCCGAGCGCGCACCGAACCACCGACGGTCGCCACCCAGCTGGATCCAGACCGCAAGCGGTCGCTGCCAGACTCAGTTCAGCCCGTCGAGGCTCGCCACCGGGCTCGGTCCAGACCCGCAGGGATCGCTGCGGGGCATCGCATCGGTGGCGGCGAGTCCGAGCTGCCGCGCCCGTGTCGCCGCGGCCGTCGCGTCAGAGGCCGGAGTGCTTGGTGCGCACCAGGATCGCGCTGCATTCGGGGCAGCGGACGACCACGTCCGGGGCGGTTTGGGAGATGCGGGAGATTTCGCCGCGGTCGAGTTCGATGCGGCAGGCGCCGCAGCGGCGGGCCTGGAGCAGGGCCGCGCCGACGCCGTACTGGGCGCGCTGCTTGTCGTAGGCGGCGAGCAGGTCGGCGGGGAAGGCGTTGGCCAGGGCGGCGCGATCGGATTCGCAGCGCTGCTGGGCCACGGCCAGGTCGGCGAGCGCCTCGTCGCGGCGGCGTTCGGCGTCGACCAGGTCGGCCTCGGCCTTGTCCAGGTTGGCACCGGCGTGGGCGTGCGCGTCGGCGGTGGCCTCGCGCTGCTCCATCACCGCGAGCAGGTCGTCCTCGAGCACCTTGCGGCGGCGCTCCAGGCTGCCGAGTTCGTGCTGGAGTTCGGAGAGCTGCTTGGCCCCGACCGATCCGGCGGTGAGCATGCCGCGGTCGCGCTCCTCGCGCTTGCGGACGGCCTCGACCTCGCCCTCCAGCTTGCGGATATCGCGATCCAGGTCGTCGATCTGGATCTCGACCTTGACCGCCTCGTCCTTGCGCGCGGTGCGCTCACCCTCCAGCCGCGCCACCTCCTGCTGCTCGGGCAGCACCTTGCGGCGATGCTCGATCCGCGTCAGCTCGGCGTCGACGGCGGCGAGGTCGAGCAGCTTGGCCTGGATCGATGGTTCGGCATTCAACGCGAAGGTCTCCTGAACACGATTGATGAATTCAACTCTCGAAACTCTCAGGGGCAAGCCCCTGAAACCCCAGATCCTCAGGGGTCGGGCGAGTTCTCAAGACTCCCACCGTACCCGCATCGGCGGGTCCGATTCGCCAACCCGGCGTCGAGCTGGACATTCGCCCGCGACGACGGTGGCCGCTACCCGGGCGGTGTGACGGTCCCCACCGGGCCCGGCTCAGCAGCCGTCCGCCGCGCCGATCGTCCAAGGGTCGGTGCGGAGGGTCGAGACACGAGTCTCGAGGCCGGGGAGGGCGGCGCGCACGACGCCCTCAGCCTGGGCGCACCAGGGGAACTCGGTGGCCCAGTGGGCGGCGTCGACGAGGGCGGGGCCGCCCGCGCGCAGGTGCTCGTCGGCGGGGTGGTGGCGCAGGTCGGCGGTGACGTAGGCGTCCACGCCGAGGCGAGAGACCTTGCCCAGGAAGGAATCTCCCGCGCCGCCGCAGACCGCGACGGTGCGGATGAGGCGATCCGGGTCACCGGCGGCGCGCACACCCCACGCGGTGGTCGGCAACCCGGCTCGGACGCGAGCGGTGAACTCCCGCAAGGTTTCCGGGGCCGCGAGCTCGCCGATGCGGCCGATGCCGAGGCCCGACGGCAGCACCGCCCGCTCGGTGACGTGGTAGGCGGGCTCCTCGTACGGATGCGCGGCGCGCAGGGCGGCCAGGACATCGGCGCGGCGACTCGGCGGTGCGACAACTTCGAGCCGATCCTCCGCGACCTCGTGCAGTTCACCGATCGCGCCGAGGACCGGATCGGCACCGTCGAGCGGCCGGAACCGTGCGGTGCCCGCCACGGTCCAGGCGGCGTCGGAATAGTTCCCCGCGGTCCCCGCACCCGCCGCGAACAGGGCGGCCAGCACCGCCGCACTGTGCATGCGGGGCACGGTCACCACCCACTTGTCCAGTGCGGTAAGCGGTTTCGGATCCAGCGGCCCGGTGACGGTCAGCCCGATGGCCCGCGCCAGCGCGTCCGAGACGCCCGGATCGGCGGAATCGGCATTGGTGTGCGCGGTGAACAGCGCGCAGCCGGAGCGGATGAGCCGGTGCAGCAGAGCGCCTTTGGGCGTGCTCGCCGCCACCGTGTCCACCCCGCGCAGCAGCAGCGGATGATGCACGACCAGCGCCTGCGCACCCCAGTCGATGGCCTCGGCCACCACGTCGGCGGTGGCGTCGACCGCGAACAGCACCCGCGACACCTTCTCGTCCGGGTCACCGCACACCAGCCCCACCGAGTCCCAGGACTCGGCCAACTTCGGCGGATACGCGGCGTCCAGCGCGCCGATGAGATCCGCCAGCCGCACGGTCGTCTCCACTACAGACCTCCCAACTCTCGGGGGCGCACAGCGGCGCTGCCACTGAAACCCTCGGTCACCGTTGTCTTCACAGGCCCACCTCGCGAAGCGCGGAGACCAATCGATCCACCTCGCCCGCGGGTCGCACCGCCACGCGCAGGAAACCGCTCTCCAGTCCCGGGAACGTATCACCGCGCCGCACCGCGATCCCCTTGTCCGCGAGCTTCTTTCGCAACAATTCGGCATCCGGCACCTGGATCAGCAGGAACGGGCCGTCGGCGGGCTCGTGCACCCGCAACCCCACCTCCCGCAGCCGCGGAATCATGGCCGCCCGATCGCGGGCGATCGACTCCGCCCGACGGTGCGCCTCGGCGACCGCCGCCGGTTCACTCACCGCCGCAATGGCTTCCAGCTGCAAGGTCCCCAACGGCCAATGCGCGCGCCCACGATTCAACCGCGCCAACACCTCCGGCGCGCCGAGCACGTACCCGCACCGCAGTCCCGCCAATGCCCACGTCTTGGTCAGGCTGCGGAACACCAACACATCCGGATGACTCTCCCCCGCAATCGATTCCGCTTCACCGGGCACCGCGTCGGCGAACGCCTCGTCCACCACCAGAATCCGCCCCGGCCGCCGCAGGGCCCGAATGCTCTGCGCCCCATGGAGAACCGAGGTCGGATTGGTCGGATTGCCGACCACCACGAGATCGGCCGCCTCGGGCACCCGCACCCCGTCCAACGAGTACGGCGGCTCCAGGATCACCCGGATGACCGGCACCCCGCCCTCCCGCAACGCCAACTCCGGCTCGGTGAAGGACGGATGAATCACCGCGGCCAGCGAGGACCTGAGCCGCGGCAACATCGCGAACCCCTCCGCCACCCCCGCGAGCAGCAGCACCTCGTCCGCGGACCGCCCGTGCCGCGCGGCCACCGCCTCCCGAGCCCGCCGCTCGTCCCCCTCCCCCGGATACCGCCCGAGCTCCCCCAACCGCGCGGCCAATCGCTCCCGCAACCACTCCGGCGGCGCGCTCCCCTGAACGTTCACCGCGAAATCCACCATCCCCGGCCGCGCCTCCACGTCCCCGTGATGCCGCAGCCTGGCATGGTCGAATCCGTCGAACCCGGTGTCATCCAGCACAGCCGTCCACCCTACGTGGCCGGGTCGAACGGCCACCGGACAGAATGGCTGTCGTGGGCGAGCTGCATATCACCTTCATCTGCACCGGCAATATCTGCCGGTCCCCGATGGCCGAGAAGATCTTCGCCGCGCACCTGGAGCGCGCGGGGCTGGCGGATCGGGTGCGGGTGAGCAGTGCGGGGACCGGGAGTTGGCATGTGGGGGACGAGGCCGACCATCGAACCAATAGGGAACTGCGGGCGCACGGGTATCCGACCGGGCATCGGGCGGCGGTGATCGGGCCGGATCATCGCGACGCCGATCTGTTGATCGCCCTCGATACCGGGCATGAGCGGGAGTTGGCTCGGCTCGGGGTGCCGTCGGATCGGCGACGGCTGCTGCGCAGTTTCGATCCGCGGGCCGACGGACGATCGGTGCCGGATCCGTATTACGGGGATCAGGCCGATTTCGCCTTGGTGCGCGAGCAGATCGAGGCCGCCATGCCGGGACTGTTGGCGTGGGTGCGCGAGCAGCTCGGCGAACCGGGCGAGGGGCTGGCATGAGCGCGAAGATCTGGTCGGTGCTGCGGCGGTTGACGTTTCTGTTCCGGCCCAGCTGGCTGATTCTCGCCGTGGTGGTGGCCGGGTTCGCGTACCTGTGCTTCTCGGTGCTCGCGCCGTGGCAGCTGGGCAAGAACACCCGCACCTCCGAACGCAATGACCGGATCTCGAATTCGGTGAAGGCCGACCCGGTCGACATCACGACCATGCTGACCGGCAGCGGCAAGAACACCGAGTGGCGGCGGGTGACTGCCACCGGTTCCTACGTGCCGGACTCGACGATCCTGGTGCGCCTGCGACACCTCGACGGACAGCCCGCCTACACGGTGCTCGCCGCCTTCCGCCTCGACGACGGACGGACGCTGCTGGTCGATCGCGGCCAGATCGCCGCCGCCGAGGGCGGCACACATCCGCCCGCGATTGCCGCCCCGCCGACCGGCGAGCAACACCTCGAGGCCCGCATCCGCGCCTCCGAGGGCGTCATCGAGAAGAAGCCCCCGACCACGGAAGACGGCTACCGCCAGGTTTATACGACCGACACCGGCCAGGAGTCGACCCTACTGGGCTACCCCCTCACCCCCATCCCCACCGACGGATTGGGCGGCTACCTCCAACTCGAGGCCAACCAGCCCGGAGCCTTCACCCCCGACCCCCTCCCCCAACTCGACGCGGGCCCCTACCTCTCCTACGGCCTGCAGTGGCTGGCCTTCGGCGTCATGGCCCCCCTCGGCCTCGGCTACTTCATCTGGGCCGAACTCCGCGCCCGCCGCCGCGAAAAGGCCGAAGCGACGGCCGAACCGGCCGCACCGACAAGCCCCGAGCCAATCGCACCGACCGAGTCGACGGACAGCCCCGAACCCGTCTCCCCCACCCCCACGAAGTCCGCGAAGCCCAACGACCCACCCCCCAAACCGAAGCCAACCTCCAACGAAGCCCGCCTAGCCGACCGCTACGGCGGCACCCGCCGCTGATCTCCCCCACGAGCATGCAATCCAGCAGGCAAACGCCGAGAAGACTGCTGCGTGAATGCATGTTCGTGAGCCATTCGGGTGGGGTGGAAGGCCTCGGATAGCCTCGGGCGGGTGAAGAGTCGGAGAGTTGCGGCGGTGGGGCTGCTGCTTGGGTTTGGGATGGATCGAGTATTCGGCGATCCTCGGCGGGGGCATCCTGTGGCCGGGTTCGGGGCCTTGGCGATGAAGGTGGAGGGGGTCACCTACCGAAACAGTCGGGCAGCAGGGGTGATTCACGAGGTCGTGCTGGTGGGGGCGGTTGCGGGGCTTGGGGTCGGGCTGCAGCGGATCGTGGCGGGGTCGACTGCGCGACGAAGTTCTGGGCGGCGCAGTGCTATTCGGACCGGGGCGGGAGGAGCGACGACCTTCACGCGCGCCGGATCAACGCGGCGCACGATGGCCTCGGCGCTGGGCGAGATTGCGCTGACAGCGGCCGCGACCTGGACCGTGCTGGGTGGGACGACACTCGCGAAGACCGGGCGGGCCATGGCGGATCGGCTCGAGGCAGGGGATATCGACGGGGCGCGAGAGCTTTTGCCGTCGCTGTGTGGGCGCGATCCCGAGGTGTTGGATGCCGACGGGCTTGCCCGGGCTGCCCTGGAGTCGATCGCGGAGAACACCTCGGATGCGACTGTCGCCCCGCTGGTTTGGGGTGCGATGGCCGGTGTGCCGGGGCTGCTGGCCTATCGGGCCGTGAACACCCTCGATGCGATGGTCGGTTATCGGAACGAGCGCTACAACCACTTCGGCTGGGCAGCTGCACGAACCGACGACATGGCGAATCTAATCCCCGCCCGGGTCAGCGGACTGATCACCGTGGCCCTGGCCCCGATAGTCGGCGGGCGGCCCGCCGACGCGTGGCAAGCCTGGCACCGCGACGCGGCCAAGCACCCGAGCCCCAATGCCGGTGTGGCCGAAGCCTCGATGGCGGGCGCACTCGGCGTGCGGCTCGGCGGCAAAACCCAGTACCGACACGGCGTGGAATTACGGCCGACGCTCGGCGACGGCCCGGCCCCGCGCGTGCACGACCTGCGCCGCGCGGTGCGGCTTTCCGAGGCAGTCCAGATCGCCACAGCACTCGCAGCCGCGGCCGTGGCATATCTGCGACGGCGCTGACCTCGCACGGCGACACGGCCCACGCTCGACGGCTCGGGTCCTCGCGCCACAGACCTTCTGGCCGGAATCTCACTCGAGATCCCGGCCAAAACCACGCCGGGGTGGCGGGGGCATCGTCCGGCTTCGCTTAGATTCTCGGGGGAATGTCACAGTTGGCCGAGCTGTTTCGTCGGGTCTGTGGAGGCCGCCCGAGTGGGTGGGAGTGTGAACGAGTGAGGGTGCGATGAGTGACGAGCGGCGGAGCGGGCCGGATCAGGCGGAGTTGGCGCGGGAGTTCGAGGAGCATCGCGGGTATTTGCGGCGGGTCGCCTATAGCACGCTCGGCAGTCTCAGCGATGCGGACGATGTGGTGCAGGAGGCTTGGCTGCGGCTGGTGCGGTACTACGAGACCAGTCCGGAGGGGGCGGAGATCGAGAATCTGCGCGCCTGGCTGACCACGGTCACGGGTCGGTTGGCCCTGGATTATCTCGGGTCTGCCCGCGCCCGCCGCGAACAGTATGTGGGGGAATGGCTTCCGGAGCCGGAGATCACCACCTGGGACGATCCGGCCGATCGGCTCTCCCAGGACGAGCGAGTGACTACCGCCCTGCTGGTGGTGCTGGAATCGCTGTCTCCCGCCGAGCGCACCGCCTTCGTGCTGCAGGATGTGTTCGGCATGTCCGGCCCCGAGGTCGCCGAGGTGGTGGGCCGTACCCCCGCGGCCGTGCGCCAATTGGCCTCGCGCGCCCGCAAACACGTGGAGAACGGCACGCCTCGCTTTCCCGCCAGCCCCGACGAGCACGAGAAGGTGGTCTCCGCCTTCGCCGTGGCGTGGCGTTCCGGGGATCTGAGCGCCCTGCTCGGCCTGCTGGACTCCAATGTCACCTTCACTTCCGACGGCGGCGGCAAGGTGCAGGCCTTCCTGCATCCCCTGCACGGCGCGACCACGGTGGCCGAGACCCTGCTCGGCTTCCTGGCGCATTCCACCAAGGTCGGTGGCGCGTGGGGCCGTTCGGTGCTGGTCAATGGTCGGCCGGGCCTGGTGGTGTTCGACGGCAAGTTCACCGGCGTCTTCTCGTTCACCATCGACGACGGCCGCATCACCAAGATCGACGTGGTGCGCAACCCGGACAAGATCCACCTGCCCGACGACGGCGAACCCGACTGGCCGCTGGGCGATTCCGGCGACAACGCGTAACCACCCCGCCTGCCGAACGGCCCCTGCCCATCCGAAAGGGCAGGGGCCGTTCGCCTCTCGATGTCAGGAGGCGACCGACGTCACCGGCCGCATGCCGTGCGCGGCCGCCACCTCCGGCGAGTACAACTGCCCGGCATGCGCCGTAAGCCCTTGCCCCAGACCGGGATCGGCCTGACACGCGGCCCGCCAACCGAGATCGGCGATGGCCCGGGCGTAGGGCAGCGTGACATTGGTGAGCGCCACCGTCGAGGTGTGCGGCACCGCACCCGGCATGTTCGCCACGCAGTAGAACAGCGAATCCGCCACCCGGAACGTCGGTTCGGCATGCGTGGTGGGATGCGAGCTCTGGAAGCATCCACCCTGATCGATGGCGATATCGACCAGCACCGAGCCGGGCCGCATGTGCGCGACCAGGCTGTCGGGCACCAGCTTCGGTGCGCGCGCACCCGGCACCAGCACCGAACCGATGACGAGATCCGCTGCCAGCACCGCCTTTTCGACCTCGACCGCATTGGAGCCGAGGGTCGTGATCCGCCCGCCGAACCGCCCGTCGAGTTCGCGCAGTCGCGCGATATTGGTGTCCAGCACGGTGACTCGCGCCCCCATGCCGACCGCGACCGCCGCCGCATTGCTGCCCGCCACCCCGCCGCCGAGCACCACCACGTCCGCGGGCCGCACCCCGGGCACCCCGCCGAGCAACACTCCCGCACCACCCTGCGGCGACATCAGGTGATACGCACCCACCTGACTCCCGAGTTTTCCCGCCACCTCGCTCATGGGCGCGAGCAGCGGCAGCGTCCCGTCGGCGGCGCGCACGGTCTCGTAGGCGATGGCGGTGATCCCGGACCGCAGAATGGCGTCGGTGCATTCCCGCGAGGCCGCCAGGTGCAGGAAGGTGAACAGCACCTGCCCGTCCCGCATGCGCGAATACTCCTCGGCAATGGGCTCTTTCACCTTGAGCACCAGTTCCGCCGCGCCCCACACCTCCTCGGGCGTCGGCGCGATCCGCGCCCCGGCCGCGATGTAGTCGGCGTCCCCGAATCCGGACCCGACCCCCGCGCCGACCTCGATGAGCACCTCGTGTCCGTGCCGCACCAGCTCCCCGGCACCGGCCGGGGTGAGCGCGACCCGATACTCCTGCTCCTTGACCTCCCGTGGAACCCCGATTCTCATACCGCCATCGTGGACCCGCGCGGCTCGACCCGCCATGAGCGCCACGACCCGATTTCACGCGGGGCAACCCCGGAGCAACACCTGCGCCCTGCTATTCCGACGCGACCGAGAAGACAGGGGTCAGGCCGACACGACTTCGAGCGCGAGCACCTCGCCGGGGGTCGGGATGCGCAACAGGTGATCCCGGCCCGCGACGGTGAACCGGTGGGTCAGGTAGTCGAGGTGCTCGGAGAAGTGGGCCCAGCCCTCGGCGTGCACGGGAACGATCAGCGCGTCGCCGAGCGCGGCCGAGGCCTTGGCGGCGGTGCGGCCGTTGAGGGTCAGGTCGCTGTCGCCGAAGCGATCGGTATTGGCGGCACCGACATTGAGAATCGCGATATCGATGCGCCCGAACCGCTCCGCGATGCGCTCGACGTATTCGACCGAGGCGTTGTCCCCGGAAACGTAGACCGTGGGCAGACCGTCCGCCTGCAACACGAACCCGGTCACCACACCGGTGAACGGCTCGCACCCCTGTGGCCCGTGCAGCGCGGGCACACCGGTGACGGTCACCGCCCCGATCCGCACCGACTCCCAGTTCGCCAGTCCCCGAACGCCTTCCAGCCGTCCGGCGGCATCCGGCGTCGAGAGCACATGCTCGACGCTCGGCAGGAGCGCCCGCCCGGCCGCATCCAGATTGTCCGCGTGCTGATCGTGCGAGAGCAGCACGACATCGATCGCGCCGATCTCCCCGACCGGCACCGCGGGACCGCTGAGCTTGTAGAGGGTCACCGGCCCCGGGTAATTGCCCGGCTCATCGAACGTGGGATCGGTGAGCCAGCTCAGCCCGCCGTACTCGAATCGCACGGTGGGCCCGCCGATGTGGAGGACTTCGAGGGTGGTCGTCGCGGTATCGATCGTGTTCGTCATGCCAATGAGTTTCGTGATCCGGCTCGGGGCTCGACAGTGGCCCGAGGGCCGCTCTCCGATAATATCGGGCCATGCCCACTCCGGCGGCAGCCACGCTCCCTGCGCCCGATGCCACGCCCACTCCGGCCGATGCCCAACACACCGTCGCCGTCCTCGCCTACGACGGCATCAGCCCGTTCCATCTCTCCGTCCCGACCCTGGTGTTCGGCCGCATCGGCGCGGGCGGTCCGGACGGCAGCCCCTACCGCGTGATCGTCTGCGCCGAACAGCCCGGAAGCATTTCCACCCCAGCCGGTTTCGACCTGGTCGTCCCGCACGGCCTGGAGGCCACCGAGACCGCCGACACCGTCGTCATCCCCAGCTGGGAGCGCGATCTCCCACTGCCCGAACCCATTCGCGACGCCCTGCACCGCGCTCACGCCCGCGGCGCGCGCATTGTCGGCCTGTGCCTGGGCGCGTGGGCGGTGGCCGCCAGCGGTCTGGCCGACGGCCGCGAGATCACCACGCACTGGTCGGCCGCGGCCGATATCGCCCGCGCCTATCCGGCCGTCCGCGTGCGCGCCGACCGCCTCTGGTCCGACGACGGCGACATCATCACCTCGGCGGGTACCGCCGCCGCCCTCGACTGCTGTCTACATCTGGTGCGCGCCGATCACGGCAGCCGGATCGCCGCCGAGCTGGCCCGCCGCCTGGTGCTGGCCCCGCATCGCAGCGGTTCTCAGGCGCAGTACATCCCGGTCGCCGTCCCCGAATCGGCCGAGCAGGATCCGATCGAGCACGCCATGGTCTGGGCTCGAACACATCTCGACGAACCGGTCGATCTGGACGGCTGGGCCCGCACCGCCCTCATGTCGCGTCGCACCTTCACCCGCCGCTTCCGTGACCGCACCGGCACCAGCCCCCAGCAGTGGCTGCTCCAGCAGCGCGTCGACCACGCCCGCCTGCTACTAGAGTCCACCGACGACACCATGGACCGCATCGCCGCCGACTCCGGCCTGGGCACCGCCATCAACCTCCGCCACCACTTCCACCGCCTCCTCGGCACCACCCCCGCCGCCCACCGCGCCCTCTTCCGCAGCGCCTGACCAAGATCAGAGAGCGCACAGCGCGGTGAATCGGGCGAATCCCCACGGCCAGGGCTCCCTGATCTTGGTGCCCACGCGCATCGTGCGAGGGTGGGCGCGCTAGGTTCGGAGGTATGAGGATTCAGCTGGGCGAGCATGCGCCGCAGGTCGATGAGGGCGCGTGGATCGCGCCGAATGCCACCGTGGTCGGGCGGGTGCGGCTGGAAGCCGAAGTGAGCGTCTGGTATTCGGCGGTCCTGCGCGGGGACATGGACGAGATCAGTGTGGGGGCGCGCAGCAATATCCAGGACGGGTGCGTGCTGCACGCCGATCCGGGCTTCCCGTGCACGGTGGGCGCGGGAGTGTCGGTGGGACACAATGCGATTCTGCACGGGTGCACCGTGGAGGACGATGTGCTGATCGGGATGGGCGCGACGGTGCTCAATGGCGCGGTGATCGGCGCGGGGAGTTTGATCGCCGCGAATGCGCTGGTGCCCGAGGGCGCGCAGATTCCGCCGGGGTCGCTGGTGGCGGGTGTGCCGGGCAAGGTGCGGCGGGAGTTGAGCGAGGCCGAGCGTGATCACATTCGCCTGAATGCCGCTGCGTACCTGCACAACACGTCGCTGCACCGGCAGGGTCAAGAGGCTTGACCGAAGGGGGTTTGTGATAAGCCCCACACTGAACAAGTGTCCATAACGGCCGCTGCTAGCATCGTGCGAAGCGTTCCCGGCGGCCCGGGCTCTGCCGCCGTTTGCCGGGTGCGCGCTCGGGGCTAGCAGGAGGTTTTACGGTGTTGTACGAGCACGACAGTCTGCACCGACAGCGCATCAGCGTGGCCGATATCGCGGCACAGCCCGGGGGGATCGAGGCGTTGCAACGCCGGGTCCACGAATTACGTTCCAATGGCCGGGATTTCGCGGCCAATGCCATCGAATGGGAAATGGCCGCGCTGAACCTGCGCTGAGCCGTCACGGGATCCATTCCGGCACCGACGCATTCCCCTGATCGGATGCGGCGCGACCCACCACCATCGCGCGATGCAATAATGCGGCTCGACCTGTGCGCGCCTCCACAAGTGGCGCGCGCCTTGGTCGTTGACGCACAGTGGGCCGTTCACGTGCTGTCGGCCGTTCACCGCAATGTCGCGGTCCCCAACCCGATCGACTGGAGACTCGATGCCGTCCGTACCCACCATTCTGCAACGCATCCTGGAGAAGCCGCGGGCCGAGGGCGAACAGCTGCTCGAGAGCGCGCTGTCGGCCTTCCTCGACTTCGGGATCAAGCGAACCAGTATGGGGGAGATAGCGCGTCGCGCCGGAATCAGTCCGGCCACGCTGTACCGGCGCTTCGAATCCAAGAACGATCTGGTCGCCGCGGTGGGCGTGCGCGAGGCGCAGCTGTTCGTCGCCGAGATCGACAAGCGGGTGCAGGAGGCCACCAGCAATGGCCATGCGGTCAATGATCAGCTGGTCGAGATCTTCGTCGCGTTCATCACCCAGCTGGCCAACAACAAACTGCTGCAACGACTGTTGCGCACCGAGCCCGACACGATCCTGCCGCGCCTGACCACCCAGGCCGGGCCGGTGCTCGCGGTCGGCCGTGCCTATCTGGCCGAAAAGCTGCGCGCCCTCCAGGACTCGGCCGACGTGCCCGCCTTCGACGCCGATCTGGTGGCGGAAGTGCTTGCCCGCCTGGGCCAGTCGCTCATCCTCACCCCGGAGGGCCTGATCCCGCTCACCGACGAGGCGGCAGCGCGGGAGTTCGCCCGCCGCACCATCCTCCCGATGATCGGCGTCCAATAGGAACGAACCCCCGTGCCCGCCCGAGCTCGGGGGTTCCGGCGGCCGTATCCGGTCGGCCGCCCGCTTGCGGCACCTAGACGTTTCCGGCGGCCATGCCCGCGCTCCCGAGTCCGCCCGCGGCGAGCGCGCTACCCGACATGAGACCGACCGCGGCGAGAATCAGAGCCAACATTTTCCAGACCTTCCCGACTGTGTATTTCGAACGACTCGAAAATTACTGCCGCCCACCGGGCCGCGGCGAGACCCGAGAGCGAACTCTGGGCGACCTGTATGCCGATACCCAGCACTCTCCCAGTTCCCGATTCGGGGGCCGTGTGGTAAGTACCGACAAGTCGTTATCCGAATGTGCAGGTAGACAAGGGAACTCACGCATTCCGAATTCCATGACGGCGACTCCGCGGTCGATGTACGATCGAATGCGCAATAGGTTCGGCAAACGTTCTCCACCCCTGGTGAATTCGCGAATTCCCTTTACTCGATGAAGGGAATCTGACATGTCGCAGTCTCATTCGAGTCAATTGCGCCTCCTGACTCCGGATCAGGAAGCCCAGGTCCTCGCCATCACGAACGACCTGCTCACCGGCAATGCGGCCGGGGTGCCCGACTACCTCACCGAAGACATCGAAGCGGTGCGCGGACAATGCGGGATTCGCACCGAGAAAATCCCGGTCGAGCCGGGCATCGAGCTCGACGCCTGCATTGCCTGGCCGCGCGGCGAAGGCCCGCATCCGCTCATCGTCATGCCCGCCGGGCTGGATCAGAGTGGCTGGAAGATGTACGGCGGCGCGATCATTCGACTACTCATGCGCGGATACGCGGTGGTCGCCTACACCGAGCGCGGACTGGCCGAATCCGGCGGCGAACTGACGGTCGCGGGTCCCGAGGATGTGACGGACGGGCGCACCGTGATCGATTGGGCGTTGGCGCACAACGACATCAAGGCCGACCCCGAGAAGGTCGGGATGGCGGGCATCTCCTACGGCTCCGGTATCAGCCAGCTGGTCGCCAATGAGCACCCTGCGGTCAAAGCCGTTGTCGCACTGAGCACGTGGGCCGACCTGGGCGAGGCCCTCTACGACAACGGGACCCGGCACCTCGCGGCCGCGGAGGCCCTGGGCTCGATCAGCGATCGGCCCAGCGCGGAGCTGACGAAGGTACTCGAATCATTCCGGGCGAACACCGATATCGACGAGGTGGTGCTCGCCTACGCGCGCCCGCGCTCCCCCGCCAAACTCGACGACGAGCAAAGGCGGCCGGTGCCAACGTTCTTCACCACGTTCTGGCACGAGACCATCTTCCCGCAGAATCAGCTGCTCGATTACTTCGACCGCTACCCCGGCCCGAAACGCCTGGACATCGCGGTCGGCGACCATAGCGCGTTGGAGGTCGCGGGCCTGATGCTGGGGGTGTACACGCGCACCACGGAGGCGGCCTACGACTGGTTCGACCACTACCTGCTCGATGTCGACAATGGCATCGACCGCGACGGCGTCGTCCACACAGAATCCATGCACACCTTCACCACGGCGACCGCACCGGACCTGCGCTCCTGGTGGAATCCCATGCGCCGCTACTACTTCCGCGCCCCCGCCACCGGATCCGAGGACGGCACGCTGACCCTGGATCCGCCCGAACAGCTGAGCCAGAGCTTCCAGGCCGGTGCCGGGCAGGTGCAGGCCGCACGCACGCTCGTCTTCGACGGCATCCTCGAACGCCTGCTCATGCCCAACCGCCAGCGCCTCGAGGATGTGAACCGCGCCTGGGCGGCGGTCTGGCGCATACCGCGCGCATTTCTGAAAGCCCAGCACATCGCCGGTATCCCGAAGGTGAAGCTGACCGTCACCTCCTCCAGCCGCACCGCGACCCTCATCACCTATCTCTTCGACCACAACCCCTTCACCGGCGCCATGCGGATCATCACCCACGCCGCGGCCACGTTGGAGAGCGCCGAATCGGGCACGCCCATGACGCTGGAGGTTGACCTGCAGGCCACCGACTATCACATTCCGGTCGGCCACCGGCTCGTCGTGGTCATGGGCACCGTCGACCATCTCTACGGCGCTGCCAGCGACCGCTCCGCCACCGTCATCACCCTGTCCAACGACAAGGGCTCGGGCTATCTGGATCTGCCCATCGCACCCTGAAAACCGTTGGTACACCGGTGGTGAGCACCGCTACAGTGCCGCCATGACACGTTTGAATCAGATTGTCGCCGTCGAGAAAGGGATCAAGTCCCGGACCTTCTCCGAGCTCACCGAGGCCCATCACAAGCTGGCCAAAAACCCGCTGCTGAGCGGTATTTCGCGCACCTACCGGCCCAAGGACGAGGAGGGTGAGCAGCTGCCGCCCGAATCCACGCGGGTGCAGGTGCGCTCGGAGGAGGTGCTCGCGACCACGGCGGACATCCTGACCAAACTGTTCGATGTGGTGGCGACCAAGGATTGGGCCAACACCACGGCCACGGCCGACGTGGTGGTCGACGGGCGCACCCTGATCAAG
This sequence comes from Nocardia sp. CDC160, assembly GCF_035818795.1. Taxonomy (NCBI): domain Bacteria; kingdom Bacillati; phylum Actinomycetota; class Actinomycetes; order Mycobacteriales; family Nocardiaceae; genus Nocardia; species Nocardia sp. CDC160. The sequence goes on from NZ_JAYKYT010000003.1 coordinate 106,664, forward strand.
GACGCGCCCGTCACCTACCTGCTGTTCCTCGAGAAGCAGCTCGTCGACCTGCACACCTTCGTGCGCAAGCTGCCGGTGCTGGACGCCTCGGAGACGTGGGAGTACGACGCCTCCGCCGACTGCTACGCCACCGAGCCCGTGCAAACGGTGCGTACCAAGAAGATTCCCCGCAACCACGTCAAGGCCGAGGCCACCGAGAAGCATCCGGCGCAGGTCGAGGTGTATCACGAGGATGTGGTGGTCGGGTACTGGCGCACCATCAAATTCTCCGGCGCGCTGCCCGCCAAGCGCGTCAACGAGCTCACCGAGCGCGTCGAAAAGCTGCAGCAGGCCGTGAAATTCGCGCGCGAGGAGGCCAACAACGCCGAGGTCACCCAGCGCAAGCTGGGCGCGGAGATCTTCGGATACCTGTTCGGCTGAGGATGTTCGGACGGCTGGATATTCGGTTGGCGGCGGCCACACCTCCGACTACTGTCGGTGGCGCGCCAGGAGCGCAAGCTGAAACTGAACCTGAATGTGACGGGCTCAGCGGCCCAGTGGAGGTTCGAATCCTCCTCCCGCCACACGCGGCGGGATAGCCCAACGGCAGAGGCACCGCGCGGCCCACTGACGCTCACATTTTCGCTCCAGCTTCAGTATTCGCCGCCGAACGCCGAATCGAGAGAACGGATTGTCAGCGTGGAGGTTGTGGGTTCAACTCCCACCGGCTCAGCCACCCATTGGGCCGTAGCTCAAACGTAGAGCGCCACGTTAACTTCAACTTGAACCCGTTCTTAAACGTGTCGGCGTGCCGCAATTGGGCGGCCCCCGAGGCCCCGGGGCAGGCTACGCCCCGGGGCTTCCTCGTTCCCACGCGGTGAGACTCGTTGCGTTACTGCGGATTACGCGGGGACCTCGCTGCGGTCGCCGCTCCACAGGGTGTGGTACTTGCCTTCGGCGTCGATGCGCTCGTAGGTGTGGGCGCCGAAGAAGTCGCGCTGGCCCTGGGTGAGGGCGGCCGGGAGGCGCTCGGCGCGCAGGCCGTCGTAGTAGGACAGCGAGGAGGCGAAGGCGGGGACGGGGATGCCGAGCTGGGTGGCGACCACGACCACGCGACGCCAGCTGTCGATGGCCTTCTCGATGGCCTCGCGGAAGTAGGGGGCCAGGATCAGCGACGGCAGCGCCGGGTCGGCTTCGTAGGCTTCCTTGATGCGGTTGAGGAAGCGGGCGCGGATGATGCAGCCGCCGCGCCAGATGGTGGCCAGGTCGCCGGGGTGCAGGTTCCAGTTGTATTCGGCGGAACCGGCGGCGATCTGGTCGAAGCCCTGGGCGTAGGCGACGATCTTGGAGGCGTAGAGCGCCTGGCGGATGGCCTCGGTGAATTCCGCGACGTCCGTGGGCTTTTCGCCGAGCACGCCCGAGGCCAGACCCTTGGCGGCGGCACGCTGGGTGCGCGAGCCGGACAGCGCGCGAGCGAACACGGCCTCGGCGATACCGGTCACCGGGATACCGAGATCCAGCGCGGACTTGACCGTCCAGCGGCCGGTGCCCTTCTGCTCGGCGGCGTCCACGATCACGTCCACCAGCGGCTTGCCGGTCTTGGCGTCGACCTGGTTGAGCACCTCGGCCGTGATCTCCACCAGGTAGCTCTCCAGCTCGCCGGAGTTCCACTGGGTGAACACGTCCGCGATCTGCTTGGCGTCGAAGCCCAGCGCGTCGCGGAACAGGTTGTAGGCCTCGCCGATGAGCTGCATGTCGGCGTACTCGATGCCGTTGTGCACCATCTTGACGAAGTGGCCGGAGCCGTCCGGGCCGATGTGGGTGCAGCAGGGGGTGCCATCGACCTGTGCCGCAATGGATTCCAGCATGGGCCCCAGCGACTCGTAGGACTCCTTCGGGCCGCCCGGCATGATGGCGGGGCCGTTCAAAGCACCCTCCTCGCCACCGGAGATGCCCGCGCCCACGAAGTTCAGCCCGCGCGCGGCCATGGCGGCCTCGCGGCGAATGGTGTCGGTGTAGAGGGCGTTGCCGCCGTCGATGATGATGTCGCCGGGCTCCATGGCGTCGGCGAGTTCCTCGATCACGGCGTCGGTGGCGTCACCGGCCTTGACCATGATGAGCACGCGCCGCGGCTTCTCCAGCGCGGCCACGAACTCCTCGATGGTCTCGGTGCGCACGAAATCGCCCTCGTCGCCGTGGGCCTCGAGCAGCGCGTCGGTCTTGCCGATGCTGCGGTTGTGCAGGGCGACGGTGTATCCGTGCCGTGCGAAATTCCGGGCGATATTGCTACCCATGACCGCCAGGCCGGTCACGCCGATCTGGGCGCGCGCTTCCGAGGTCGCCATGAAACAGCCTCTCTCCGTTCGACAGGTATGAAACCGCACGAAGTCTCCTCGGCGGCGGCATCCCGGAACGCGTCCACGACGCCATACCTTTTCTACCCGGTCGCTCCCCCGCCGCGCCCACGGACCCCGAACACCCGCCCCGACTCCTCCCGCCCGCAGGCCGGTGACGAGCACGATCGCGCCGCCCGTCCTTCCGAACCGGCGTCGAACACCAACCGCTCACAGCCGCGCGCGGCGGCGGTCGGTGGCCGATCGGTCAGCGTGCGCCGGGTAGGCGGAACCCGACTTCGGCACCGCCGCCGGAGCGGGCGGCCGCGAAGACGGTGCCCGCGTGGGCGGTGATGATGTCGTGGACGATGGCCAGGCCGAGGCCGGAGCCGGGGGTGGAGCGGGTGCGGTCGGCGCGGTAGAAGCGGTCGAAGACCGCGCGCTGGTCGGCCGCGTCGATGCCGGGGCCGCGGTCGAGGACCGTGAGTTCGGTGCCGCGCACGCGGATCTCTATCTCGGTTTCGGGCGGACTGAACTTGACGGCATTGTCGAGCAGGTTGTCCACGCAGCGGGCCAGGGCGCGAGGCCGCGCGGTGACGGTGACCTCGGGCGATGCGGGCGCGGTCGTATCGCCCTCGCGGGCACCGGCATCCGCGACCCGCAGGGTGATGACGCGGCCGGTACGGCGGCGGACCCGCTGGGCGCACGCCTCGGCGAGATCGGGCAGGACCACCGGCGCGGGCGACTCGTCGGTGTACTGGTCGGTCGCCAGTTCCACGAGTTCGCCGACCAGGGCGTCGAGGGCCTTGGCCTCCTGCACCAGGGTCGCGAGTACCTGCGATTCGTCGGCGGGGTCGAGGCGACCCTTGGCGCGTTGCAGCAGTTCGGCGCTGCCGCGCACCGAGGTGAGGGGTGTGCGCAGCTCGTGTCCGGCGTCCTGGACGAGGCGATGTTGTTGTGCCCGTGACAATCTCAGCGCCGCGAGCATGGCGTTGAAGTCGCGGGTCAGGTCGCCGACCTCGTCGCGGCCCGCCTCGGGGAGGACCGTGGAGAGGTCGCGGGTGGTCGTGATCCGTTGTGTCGCCTGGGCGAGGCGTCGCATGGGGCGCAGGATGCGGCCGATCGCGAGCCAGCCGACCACGGCCACGAGCAGGACCGCGACGGCGGTGATCGAGGCTGTGCGCCAGAGGAATTCGCGGTCGACGCGCTCGACCTCGGCATAATTTTGGCCGACCATGATCGCGCCGCCGCCGGGGTGCGCCGTGGTCAGCACGCCGTAGGAGACCCCGCCGACGGTGATATCGGTTTCGGCGGTACCCGTTCCCGCACGGGCGATGGCGCGGTCGGATTCGCTGACCGGCAAGGGATCTCGCCCGGGCGTCAGCGAAAGCACGGTGCCGTCCGGGAGCAGTAGCTGCTCGACCATGTCCGTCCGTACCGGTAGCTTCGACACCGCCGATGCCGAATCACCCGGCGCGGTTCCAGCGGCCCCGAGTATCACGGCCACCGTCTCCGCCCGATCGGTCAGGCTGCGGTCGACCTGGTCCGCGACCAGCGGCGACACGCTTCGATACGCCGTCACCAGCGCGACCACGATCGCCACCACCGTCGCGGTGAACACCACCAGCGTGAGCCGGGTCCGCATCACACCGCCTTCACGGTGTAGCCGACATTGCGGACGGTCTGAATGAGGCGGGGCGCACCGCCCTCCTCGGTCTTGCGGCGCAGGTAACCGATGTACACGTCCAGGGAGCGGGATTCGGTGTCGAAGTCGAAGCCCCAGATGTGTTCGTAGATCTGGCTTTTGGTGAGCACCACGGGTGCGTTGCGCAGCAGCAGTTCGAGCACGTCGAATTCGGTGCGGGTGAGCTCGAGCGCCCGCTCGCCGCGCCACACCTCGCGGGTGGCCGGGTTCAGGCTCAGGTCGGCGACCGTCAGCACCGTCGGCTCGTCGGGCGCGCTGCGGCGCAGCAGGGCGCGCAGGCGGGCCAGCAGCTCCTCGGTATCGAAGGGTTTGGCGAGGTAGTCATCGGCCCCGGCATCCAATCCGGCCACGCGGTCGCCGACCTGACCGCGCGCGGTGAGCACCAGGATCGGCAGCCGGTCCCCGCGCCGCCGCAGGGTGCGGCACAGCGAGAGCCCGTCCAAGCGCGGCATGACCACGTCCACCACGGCCAGATCCGGACGGTCGGTCTCGAGCAGCTCGAGCGCCTCCCGCCCGTCCCCGGCCACACTCACCCGGTACCCCTCGAACCGCAGCAGCTGTTCGAGGGTGCTGCGCACATTCGGATCGTCCTCGACCACGAGCACTTTCGCTGATGTCACCGAATCAGTCTGGTCGGTGGCGGGCACGGTCACGGCGGGCCACCCGTCAGTTCGTGACCGGTGCCACGACGATCGGCGGAATGGACGCCGCACACTCCGCACCCGACACGGTGCCGGTGCGCACGAAGCGGGCCACGATGCCGGTCACGCAACCGCTCGGCTCCAGGTCCGGCACGTGCCCGGTATTGGGCACCGAGAGGAAGGTCGAGTGCGCGAACTTCGCCGCCAACTGCTTGCCATTGGCGTCGGGGGTGACGGCGTCCAGATCGCCCGAGAGCACCAAGACCGGGACATCCGGCATGGGCGTGGTCACCTGGTCGGGCCGCTGGTGGCCCGGGATGCCCGGCCAGCGCAGGCACACGTCACCGCCGTCGCGCTGACCCGCCGCGAAACCCTCGGCGCTGAACGCCCCGAACTCGCCCGCGGCCGCGGCCAGTCGCTGCCGATACTGCGCTTCCCGCTCGGCCAGCGTGGCCCCCGGCGACCACAGCGGCTGATAGTCATTGCAGGTCACCGTCATATAGATGCCGATGTTCTCGTAGGCGGGTTCCTCGGTGGTGAGCCGGACGAATTCGCTCAATCCCGCGTCGTCGCCGCGCACGGCCGCGTGCAGGGCGGCGGGCAACATACCCAGCGGCGTCATGGTCTGTGGGGCGGCCCCGACATTGCTGGTCGCGGCCTCGAAGACCAGCGTCGCCAGCTTCGCCTCGTCCAGCGCCACGGGCTGTTTCGCCCGTACCGCCAGCGGCCGCTCCCGCAGCCGAGCCGCGACCGTACGCAGGTCGTCGACGGCCATCGCGCCGTCGCACACTCCGCTACGCTCGCAGATCCGTTGCAGTGCAAGCGATACCGCCGCCGCATTGGGACGCTGCAAGGGGTCGTGGTCGTGGGAGTACGCACCCGTCAACACCATCGCGGCGACATGCTCGGCGTGACGCTGAGCGTACACCGGCATCAGATAGGTCCCATAGGAGATGCCGTACGGAATGATCTTGTCGATGCCGAGTTGCGCTCGGACCGCGTCGAAGTCGTCGGCGGTGGCCGCCGTGGTGTATCCGGCCGCCCGATCCCCCAGTCGATCCGCGCACCGGCCGACGGCCGCACGCTGCTGTTCGCGAGTGCCCATTTGGAATTCGTCCGCTCCCACACCGCAGTCCAGCGCGCCCGACACACCCGTACCCCGGGGATCGATGAGCAACACGTCGTGATCGTCGAGCAGCCCCGCGGTAACCTGAGCCGCCTCGGCGGCGTGCGAGATGAGCGGCACCCCTGGCCCGCCCGGATTCGGCACGATCGTGCCCGCCGCGGATTGCCCGCCCGAGTGCAGGATTCGCGCGTACCCCACCTCGACGACGCCCAGGTCGGGCCGCCCGTCCACCAGTGGTCGCGACACGGTGCCGCACTCCACGGCGTGCCCTTCCACCGTCGGACACCACGGGGTTGCCGCAGGTGAATTCCGCACTCCCGCATCGCATCCCGTGACAAGTCCGGCCGTAATGGCCGCCACCGCAATGAAACTCAGCCCTGACCGTATTTCGGCGCGCATCCCGCTCCCTCACCCGTACTCGCCCGGCACTTCCGAGCGGCTCACAGGCATCCTGCGCACCGGAATTCAAACCGCAGGCAAGCGAATGACAAAAACGTGTAAGAATCCCGCGAATACCGAAAAGGCATGCGAAAGCACCGGTCGCCGCGAAAGCGACCGGTGCGTTCGTCTGGAACTACCGCACGCCGAGCGCTACCGGTGCGGTTTGGGGTCGTGCTCCTCCTTTTCCGGCGGCAGCAGCGATCCGTAACCGTGTGTCCCGGCCCGCTTCTGCGCGGTGCGACCGTAGGTCAGACCCAGCGCCGTGGGGTTCATATTGAACAGATACGGTTCCCGCATCCAGTCGCTGGGCGAGTAGACCGCCTGCAGCATTTCGATGGCGTGCCCCGGCGCCATGCCCTGCTTTCCGACGACCACGTAGCAGGCCGATCCCGCCTGCTGGGTATAGCCGCGGAACTTCTTCCACTGCTCCATGCTCCCGCCGATGCTCAATAGCCAGCGCTGGAATTCCGGTGACGGATAGTTCTGCAGATCGATCGCGAAACCGCTGAGCGCCGCGATGTATCCGCGCTGCTGCACCTTGTCGATATCGGCCATCATGGCCTTGTAGATGTCGGGATTCGGCTTCAGCGTCTTGCCCTCATAGGTCTGGTAGTACGTGTGCACCATGAACGGCACGTAGCTGTCGGAGTCGTAGAGCGCCAGCTGGTATCCGCCCACCGGCGCGGCAACTCCCGGCTTGACCACGTGCGGTGGCGGCGGTTCCACGGCCGGATTCGAGATCGCCACACTGCCATTAGCGATGATCCCGAAATTGGTCGACACGTTCCCGGGCCCGGGCGCGGTGCCGGGCGTATAGGCGGTGTCGGCCATGACCAGGATCGCGCCATTGACGTAGGCCTCCAGCGCATTCGACACCGCCTTGGCCTGGTTGCCCGAGAACACCACGCTCAGCGGCCGCAGGATGAACCGCATGACACCTGGGTACGACATGATCGAATCGCACCACTGGTTGAACATCACGCTGTGGTTGTCGCCGTAGGACGGATTCAGGTGATCCATCGCGAATTTCGGATCGCCGCCCGCGGTGACCACCCGCACGACGCGGCTGTTGGACCAGTTCTTGCCGAGGGTCTCCCACTGCGTGTGGGATTCGGCCTTGGTCGAGGTGAACACGGCCTTGTACTCGAGCTCGATATTGGCGCTGATCTGCGACTGGTTCATCGAGTAGCTGGTCTGCACCGCCTCGTAGTAGTCGAGGCTGCCGCCCACGACGACATGGGTGACCAGATGCGTTCCCCACTTTCGGAACACCGCGAAGAATTGCTCTTGATTCTCCGGCGTAAACGTCGACGGCAGATTCTTCACATCCGGATCGTCGGTGAACTCCGGAGTCAGCCAGGACTGCGACGCATTTTCCACGGCGAGTTCCCAGGCGGTGTACTCGGCCTCGAAACCGCCGTAATAGTATGACTGGTCGGTATTTACGGTCTTGTTGTAGGCCAGATCGAACTGACCGCTGAACCCACCGTAAGATGCCTTGACTCCGGCCTTTTGCGAAAAGTGCGATTGGAACTGCTCGACCGTGTTGTACACGTAGGACGTTCCCGTGGTGTGGGTCCACTCGATCGGCCGGGCATTGACCGGCACGTCATAGGTGATCCCGGTGGGCTTGAATTCCCAGGTCTTGCTCGTCGGACCAAGATTGACTATCTGCCACGTGAGCGACTTCGCATCATAGGTTCCCAGAATATTGAATCCGCGCCCAATAGCCGAGGCGCCGGGTATCAACGACATGGTGTGATCCTTCCGTTGTCGTCCCCACGGCAATGGTAGGGTTTACCCGGTCGAAAAACGGTGAACTCCAAAGGAATTAAAAAACATACCGTTGGTCGTACAATTTCAGCTCCACGTACGCCGAAAATGGCGCGCGGGGCTTCAGCATGTAATGCGCGGGGCTTCAGTGTGCGAGGTTCACAATGAACCCAGCGCGGGCGCAACCCATCTCGAGAGATAGCTGCGAATCTCTTTGCCGCGCCGCGGCGGTCGCCCCGGATCGATGACGAACGATTGCACTATCCGCAACATGTGTTCCACGAGTTCATCCAGATCCGAGCCCACGATTCCGGCCGCGGCCCAGTCCACGGAGAGTCGCTCCAGCAGCGACCGGCCGAAAGTCAGTGCGGTATCGGAGGTTACGCCCGCCGAGAGAGCGCTCGCGCGCCCCGGCCGCAGCAGCAGCCCGAGATACTTCTCCTCGGGCAGGCGTTCGAGGGTGTAGGCGATGCCCTCCACCACCGCGGTCGCGGGATCGTGAATGCCGCCCAGCGCCGCGGCCATCGCATCGAGGTAATGCTCCGTCTGCGCGATGGCCGTCGCCGTCAAAAGCGCTTCCGCACTCGGGAAATAGCGATACACCGTCTGCCGGGTGACGCCGAGGTCGCGGGCCACCTCCGCAATGCTGAACTCCGCGATGCTGAACTCGTCGCCCGAGCGATCGATGGCCCGCCGGGCCGCGGCCACGATGCGGTCGACGGCCTCCGCGTCGTCGGCGGGTGCCGCCCCGGACCATCCATGCGTACGCACCGGATCGCCATCCCTTCGCTCGCGATCAGTCGTGCCGAGGCTACCGGTCGGTCTTGACCATACACATGTGCGTGACTGTATGGTCAAGGTGCGCGAAAGGAAGACCATGACCACGATCCCGCCCCGCCCCGCACAGCTCGACTCCCCGATGCTGCCCAAGATCTTCAAATACGTTGGCAGAGCCCAGGTCTGGCTCTATCGACGCACCGGCGGCCGAATCGGCGGGAAGTGGCGGATCGGGGCCGGGTTCCGCAAACCGGTGCCGACGTTGCTGCTCGAACACCGCGGCCGCAAGACCGCGACCGTCTATACGGTTCCGCTGCTGTACATCACCGACGGCCCGGACATCGTCGTGGTGGCCTCGCAGGGCGGGCTGCCCAAACACCCGCAGTGGTATCGAAACCTGGTCGCCACCCCGGACACCCACATTCAGATCGGCCCACGGCGGTTCGCCGTGCACGCCGTCACCGCCGACGCCGCACAGCGCGCCCGACTCTGGCCCCGGCTCGTCGAGGCGTACGCCGACTTCGACACCTATCAGGCGTGGGCCGGACGGGAGATCCCGGTCGTCATCCTGCACCCCGCACCCGGCGCGTCGTGAGGCGTCCGGGATACGCCGTGCATCGCGCGTGACACCCCGAAGCCCTTCGCACAGTTCATAAATCCCGTTTGTCCGACTCTCGGCGTTTCTCCAGCAACCACCGCCGGACCGATCAGTTCCTTTGGTATGTTGCCCTCGACGTGCCACCCCCGCATCGGGCAAACGCATCGTTATCGCCCAATTGCCCCGGCGTGGGGGACGCGCACGGGCACGAACCCTGCAGTGTGGAGAAGTCGACCGAACGATCCGAACAAGGGGTGTGGGCCTTGTCCTTTCGAACAGTGCGATCCGGAAAGCTGGCGGGCGGCGCGCTCGCCGCGGTCCTGGCCACCGCGGCCGGAATCCTCACGGCCACCGGAATCCTCACGGCCACCGGCGCACCCCGCGCCGCGGCCGCGCCCGCCGACTGCCCCGGCCTCAATGTGATCGCCGTGCCGGGCACCTGGGAGACCTCCAAGGACGACCCGCACCAGGGCATGCTCGCCCAGGTCACCCGCGGCCTGCCGGGCACCGTTCGCACCGACTACGTCAGCTACCCGGCCTCGGCCTTCCCGTGGGACGGCGAGATCTACGGCCGCTCCAAGCACGCCGCCGTCGATGCCGCCCGCGGCATGCTGTCGGCCATGGCATCCCGTTGCCCCGCAACGCGTTTCGCCCTCATCGGCTACAGCCAGGGCGCGGACGCGGCGGGCGATCTGGCCTCCGAGATCGGCACCGGCCTCGGTGTGGTCAAGCCCGAGCGGGTGGCCGCGGTCGGCCTGGTCTCCGACCCGCGCCGCTCCCCCAGCGACCCCATCGTCGGCCCGCGCGTGCCCGGCACCGGCGCGGGCGGCGCCCGGGCGGGCGGCTTCGGCTGGCTCAGCCCCAAGGTCCGCACCTTCTGCGCGGCGGGCGACCTCTACTGCGCGCTGCCCACCGACGATCTGGCCGGACGCTCCGCGGGCCTGCTCACCCAGCTCACCGCCCAGGACCCCCTCCAGATCCCCAGCTACCTGCTGACCTTCCAGTCGATTCTCGGCGAGGCCCTCATGCCCGGCTGGTCGGCCATCATGTCCGCCCCCGCCGACGACCCCGCCGGGGAACAGTGGCTGCGCCAGGTCCAGCAATTCCTCGCCTCCGGCGTCCACCAGTCCTACCCCCGCTACGTCGTCGACGCCAACGGCACGACAGCCACCACCTGGCTCCGCAACTGGCTCTCCGACACCGCCAACGAAACCCCCTGAAACCCGCTGTGACGATGAGTTTTCCGTTGGTCGACCGTTAGTGGCGGTCCGCAGTCTCAGTGCACTCGATCAGCACTGAGATGAAGGACCCCACCGATGATCGCCACCCCCGTCCGTACCGCCGTCCGCGCCGCGCTCGCCGCGGCCGTGGTCGGTACCGCCAGCTTCGGCCTCTTCGGAAGCCTGACCATCGCCAATGCCGGTGGCGACTACGGTCCCGACACCTGCCTGGAGGGCTACGTCTGGCGCGAAGCCAATGCGGCGGACCATGTTTGCGTCAGCTCCGCCACCCGCGACCAGACCCGCGCCGACAATGCCGCCGCCGGATCCCGCAAGGCGGGTGGCGGTGCGTACGGCCCCGACACCTGCGTCAACGGGTATGTCTGGCGCGAGGCATACGACGGCGACGTGGTCTGCGTCCTCACCGCGACCCGCACCCAGGCCAAGGAGGACAACGCCAAGGCCGCCGATCGCAAGGCGTCACTGAATGTTTGGCTCGACTGGTACAACCCCGGAGACAAGTGCGACGCCACCACCTGCACCCATGTCGACGACGGCGGCCTCAAATACGTGATCAATGGCGACCACTTCAACAAGGGCACCGTCACCATCGCGCTCAATCGCTACGACGGTGTTCGGCTGGCGACCTACACGACGACCGCGGGCCAGCACGATGGTTACGCGGGCGGATCCTTCGGCTACAAGACCGACCTCTGGGATCCCACGCGCGGTGTCCTCTACCCGTGCAAGGTCGTCGAGGACGCCTACTACCAGGTGTACGACCCGAACTCGCAGCGCTGGTCGAACAAGCTGCCGATCACCCACGACTGCCACCGGTAGTTCACCGCGCCACCCCCGCGAAAGGCTCTGCGAGCGCCCGGTACAACCAGTACTGGGCCGCACCCGCGGTAACGGTCCCGGTGGCTTCCTCGGTCAGCTGCCAGTAGCGCTGGATCCGCCGATCGGAATCTGTTGCGCCGCCGGAAAGCAATCGCCGCCGGAACTCGACGGTGTCGCGCACGCCTCGCGCCGAGGCGTGCGCCGCAACCAGCAGATCGAGCTCGGGCCCCGGCCGCGGCGGCACCCCGGCCTCGAGCAGCCCGCCGACGGCCGCACAGGCCTCCGCCAAGCCGACCAGTAGCGCCCGCGGCCACCGGATCTCCTCCGGCTCGGCGAGCCACAGCTGACGCGACACGGCCACGCGCAGACCGGGATCCGCGACCGAACCGACGAGATCGGTGAGGGCCAATATCCGCCGCGCATCCGCCTCGGCCCCGGGCACGGGCACGGGCACATGCATGGCGATGAACTCGTCGAACATATCGGCGGGCAGCGCCCCGATGATCCCCCGCCAGAACGCCACCACCGCCTCGTACCCGCGCCGCGGATCCTCCACCGCGAGCAGCAGTTCCCGCCGCCGGGTCAGGGCGTCCAATTCGGCATCGACCACCCGCCGCGCGTCCCCGACCGCGTCGGTCACCGCGCGTCCCCCATCCAGGACATCCACGATCACCCCGAGCGCGAGCCCCAGCCCGCGCAGCCGCCGCACCATCGTCAGCCGCTCCACCGCGACCGCGTCGAACACCCGATGTCCGCCCGAGGTCCGCTCGGCCGCCAAAACCCCTTCATCGCAGTAGAACCGGATCGTCCGCACCGATACCCCGCTGCGCCGCGACAACTCCCCGATGCCGATCCGCCGCCCGCGTGTGCCCTGGGTCACATTCACTTGAACCTCCACCCGGCTGGAGTTTCTACGGTACGGGAACACCCACCACCCTCGGAGTCCCCGATGCCCACCACCGAATCCATGACCACCGACCAGATCTGGCAGGCCGTGGCCACCGAACGCGCCACCCTGGCCGACCTGCTGTGCTCCCTGTCCGAGTCCGACTGGGATCACCAATCTCTCTGCGAGAGCTGGCGAATCCGCGACGTGGTAGCCCACGTCATCCTCTCCGCGAACCCCGCCCTCGGCTCGATCCTGTTCGGACTGCTCCGCTCCCGCGGCAACCTGCACGCCATGATCCGCGACACCGCCATCCGCCACGCCGCCAAAACCCCACCCGCCCAACTCCTCACCGAACTGCGCGCCACCACCCACCTCCGCTCCACCGCCCTCGGCACCACCCCCGCCGACCGCCTGATGGATCTGCTGGTCCACGGCCAGGACATCGCCATCCCCCTCGGCATCACCCGCGAAATCCCTATCCTCGCGGCCCGGCTGGCACTCGACCGGATCCGCACCGCGGGCACCTTCGATATCCGAACCACCCTGTCCACCCACCGCCTCACCGCCACCGACACGCCCTGGACCGCGGGCACCGGCCGCCCGGTCGAAGCCCCCATCGCCGCCCTGCTCCTCTTCGTCACCGGGCGTGTTTAGAGGGCGTTTGTCCCTTAGCGCGGCCTCGAGGCGTCAGTAGCGTCGGATCGGTCAGCTTTTCATGTCGCAGCACGTGATCCGAGGAGTCGCAATGTCGGCGAAGGCCCTGAACCCGAATCAGCAGGTGGGGTTCGCGATGGTCAATATCGTCACCTTCCTGGTCGGTCTGGGCATCCTGGCCGTTCTCGATCCGCGCGACCAGCGCTTTCTCTTCACAGCGCTGGCCGTCGCGATGATCCTGACGGTCGTGAACCTCATGAAGTGGCGGGCCAAGACCAACGCCGCCGACCATCTGCGGTACCCGGCCGGCAAGCTGGCCGACCAGTAAACCCGAAAAAACTGGAACGAGTTCATTTAAAACCGCCCGATCGGTGCCCCTCACGAGGTAATTTCCTGCCCAGTCCGTCAGCGGACCGGAAGGAATTGGAAGACAGTGAGCATTGGGCAAATCGTGATTCCGGCGGTCGGAGCGGTCCTGCTGGTCGCGGGACTCGTCTTGCGAACCCGGTCGAAGACACCGGCACCGGCCGAGGGCGCCGCACCCGCGGGTGCGAACCGGCTGCCCAAAAACAGCGGCATGTTCGTGGCCATCGTCGGTGTGCTGATCCTGGCGCTCGGACTGCTCGCCAGCGTGACGAAGTCCAACACCACCACGGCCGCCCACGAGCCGGAGCTGGCCGTCGGCAACTGCGTGACGTCCAAGGACTATCGCGCCGCCCAGATCGGCAAGATCCACCCGACCTCCTGTGACGATCACGCCGCGGTCTACGAGCTGGCCGCCTCGGTCACCAATGGCGCCACCTGTCCGGACGGAAAGCTCAGGGATGCGGGCTATTTCGTGCTGACCGACGGCAATCACTCGCTGTGCTTCGCCCCCAATGTGCGGGTCGGCGACTGCTATTCCATGCAGGCCGACGTCAACCAGATCACCCCCATCGACTGCGCGGCCAAGGGTGGTCCGGGCATTACGGTGCAGATCGGCGGCCGTTTCGACGGCAGCACCGACGCCAACCAGTGCCCGATCCCGGCGGGTGCGACGGTCACCCCGCAACCGGCGCGCGTGGTGTGCTGGCAGCCGGTCACCACACCGAGCTAGCCTCGGCCACAACACAATCGGCCGAATCACGCGAGCGGGCCCCGGTGGATGATCCCGCCGGGGCCCGATTCGTCTGTGCGCCTTGGGAATTACGCCTGTGCGCTTGGGAATTACCCCACGGCCACCGGCGCGAGCATATCCTCGCCCAGCTGCGGATAGGTCGGGTACTCGATGCCGGAGATGTACTGCACCGTCCGCACCACCTGGCACGAGTAGCCGAATTCGTTGTCGTACCACAGATACAGAATCGCGGTGTCCCCGTCGACGATGGTGGCATTGGCATCCACGATGGACGCTGCCCGCGACCCGATGAAGTCGCTGGACACCACATCGGTGGCCGCGGTGAAGTCGAGATTGCGGCTCAGCGGGCCCGACAGCGACACCCCGCGCAGGTACTTGAGCACCTCTTCGCGGGTGGTCTCGCGGCGCAGCTGCAGATTCAGGATCGCGACCGAAACATCCGGCGTGGGAACGCGAATCGAGCTGCCGGTGATCTTGGCCGCGAAGTCCGGCATGGCCTTCTTCACCGCGGACTGCGCGCCGGTCTCGGTCAACACCAGGTTGAACGGCGCGGATCGGCCGCGGCGATCGGACTTGTGGTAGTTGTCCAGCAGGTTCTGGTCATTGGTGAACGAGTGCACGGTCTCGACATGCCCACGCACGATGCCGAATTCGTCGTCCATCGCCTTGAGCGGCGGCACGATCGCATTGGTCGTGCAGGAGGCGCACGAGTAGATGCGCGCGGACAGATCCTGATCGCGATGATTGACGCCGTGCACGATATTCGGCACATCGCCCTTGCCGGGCGCGGTGAGCACGACCTTGGCGATGCCGGGCCGCAGGTGCTTCTCGAGGCCCGCGCGGTCGCGCCACTTGCCGGTGTTGTCGATCAGGATCGCATCCTTGATCCCGTAGTCGGTGTAGTCGACCTCCGACGGGTCGTTGCTGTAGATGAATCGAATCGCATTGCCGTTGGCGATGATCGTCGAGTTCTCGGCGTCGACCTTGATGGTGCCGTTGAACTGGCCGTGCACCGAGTCGCGCCGCAGCAGCGAGGCCCGCTTGACCAGATCCTCCTCGCCGCCCTTGCGCACCACGACGGCCCGCAGGTTCAGGCCATTGCCGGAGCCGACCTTCTCGATGAGCAGTCGCGCCACCAGGCGGCCGATGCGACCGAAGCCGTAGAGCACCACATCGCGCGGTCCCTGCGCCTGCGCCTTGTTGCCGTCGATGATGTCGGCCAGCACGTCGGCGGTGAACTCCGGCACCGAGAGCCCGCGCTCGTCGGCGCGGTAGGCCATGACCAGGCGGCCCAGGTCGATCTTGCTCGGGCCCAGGTCCAGCGCGCTGAGCACCTCGAGGAAGGGCAGCGTCTCGTCGACCGACAGTTCCTCCCCCTCGATCTGCCGCGCGAACCGGTGGGTCCGCAGAATGCTGATCACCGACTTGTTCACCAGCGACCGGCTGTGCAGCAGAATCGTCACCCCCTTATCGCGATAGAGCTTCCCAATGATCGGAATCATCGCCTCCGCCGCGGCCTCGTGGGCATTCCAGCGGTCGAGATGGTCGGTAGTCAACACAAGTCCTCGGGGTTTCCGGTCGATCCGTACGTGAAGCGATGCTAACCAGCGCGGATGTATCACAATCCGCGGCTCCCCGCATGTGAGATCTAGGTCGCTCCCGGCGGGGTCTCAGGGGAACGACGGGTCCCGCCACATGGACCACATGGTGGGCCGGGAGCCGAGCGGAAGCTGGAACTCACCGGTGACCGAGAACCCGTAGCGCTCGTAGTACGCGACATTCTCGTATCGCGTGCAGACCAGGTACTGGGCCCGGGTCGGCGCGGTGTCGGCGCGGTCGGCCAGCAGCGCGGCCGCGTACCCCCGGCCGCGATGGCTCGACAGCGTCCCGAGGTTGCACAGATACCAGTGCGCGGGTTCACGCGGATGCCATTGCTCGAGCGTGCGGCGGACCGTGATGGCCGCCGGGACCCGGGTCCGCAGCACGGGCAGCAGATCCGGCAAGGCGCGCAGCGTCTGGCCCAGGGGTTGATCCCAGGCCCCCGGCGGATCCCACACGGCCACAGCGCAAATCCGGTCGTCGCGATCGGTCGCGATCTGCACACCGCCCGCGGGCAGGTGGAAATGCCGTAGCGAGGCCGCGAAATACGCCGGTAGCGCGGCGTGCCGCCGGGCCGGATCGGGCCAGATGGCGGCCATCAGCGGATCGTCGGCGAAGGCTTGCGCGAGCACTTCGGCACTCGCGCGCAGATCGGCCACCGTGGCTTCGCGGGTAGTGTGCACCGCAGGAATCTAACGAAAAACCTTGCGGCGGTTCCATGGTCACGATCACAGGACCGCCGTGAGCTGCGTGGGGGTCGTCGGTGGCAAAGCAGGGATGGACGCTGGTCGAGACGCTCGGGCCCGAGGGGCCCAGTGTCATAGCGCGGGAGCATGAACCGCGTGCGCGCACCTCGTTCGATCGGACCGTGACCGATCTGGTCGGCGCGGGCAAGGCGCCGGGGGCCGAGGCCGCGCGCCGGATGCGCGCCTTGCTCGCGGAGATGCGCGAGCGGCCCGGCCCGCGCAGCGCGTCGATCACCCTGCGGTCGGGCCAGAACCTCACCGCCCGCATGCTGCCCGTAGTCGGTCCCGACGCGACTCTGCACGGGGTCCACCTGTGGCTGAGCTCGATGGCCGCGCCGCCGTCGGCTACTCCGTTGTCGGCCTTCGGATTCGGCTGGGATTCCCGGCAGCGGATCGCGGAGATCCCGCCCGCACTGGCCGCAGGAACACCGCGCACACGACTGACCGCGCCGGAGGTGTTCCGCTTTCTGGAACCGAGCCCGGCCGACGCGCTCTCGCTGTTCGAAACCCTGCTCTCGCAACGGCCCGGCGCGCACTGGGACGGCGATGTGGTGGTTGCCGTGCACGGCAACCAGGTCCCGGCGCGGCTGGTGATGACGGCCGGGTCCACCGCGTCGGACTCACACCTGTGGCGCGGCATTCTGTTCGAAACCCCTGTCGCGGAAGGGATTCGAACCGACAGTCTGGAGGCCGCCGCGCTGGCGGCGATCCCGCGCATGACCTCGGTCCACCTGGCCGTGTTCGATGTCGCGAAGATGCGGATGCTGCGCTGGATCACCGACCCCATGACCGATGTCCAATGGAAGGGACAGGTCGACCAGCGGGACACACCGCATCCCGACGATGTGAAGCGCATCTTCGCGGCCGCGGAGGGCATCTTCACCGGCCGCGTGGAGGTCTCGACCGTCCCGGGAATTCGATTGCGGCGCAAGGGCGGCGGCTGGGTCGTCGTGGACTGCACCGGATCGCTCATGCGCACCCCGCCGGGGTCCCCGCAACTACTGCTCGTGCAGTTCAATGTGACCGGCTATTCCAATGAGCCGGACCCGGTCGAGCCCTCCGACGCCGGCCATCCCGGCCTCGACGATCCCCGCTATCCGCGCTACCCGCTGAAGTGAGACCAACGGCCCGTCAGCCCCTTCTCCGTCTCGGACAGCGCTGCTAAGCTGTGGCCACCTTCCCCGGTACCGGTCCATGACCAGACGCCGGATGCACCCGAACCGCCCTGCGCGGGAACGGGTTCCCTTCGCATACGCATCCACGGGTACCAGGTTTTCGATCAACCCCTTCCTCCGCTGCGTCGGGCTCGGTGAGATGCGCGCACAACGAAGGGGGTTGTGCGCCCATCTCAGCGAGCCCGAAGCCGGGCCGGTGGTCGCATAATTCTCCGGACACGGCGAAAGCGGCCGCCGCGCGAATTCCTCGCTACGGCGACCGCTCGGCAATCGAGGCTAATGCGCCGACAGGCTGCTGAGAATCTCGCCGATGGCCCCGCCGGCCCACCCGCCGCCGAAGGCGCTGCCGAGCACGACCGCGGCGCTCCCGGCGTCCACGGATCCCGCGCCCACGGCATGCCCCAGGTCGGCGGCCGAACCCGGGGAGATATCAACATCGGCCAGCGGCGCGTTGGTGAGCGGAATCCCGTCTGCCGCAGCCGTTCCGAAGCTCGCGCCGAACAGCGCACACGCGGCCGCACCCACAAGAATGGTTCGTTTCATAAATCAGTCCTCTAATCCATGCGCCGAAGCGAGGTGCAGTCCCCCACTCCGCGCGCCAGAGCATATGAAACATCTCTTATTCAGATGACCGTTTTGAACCGTTTGGTCTCCTGTCGCGCCGAATCTCACACCCACCGAGATCCCTCATAGCCGCGGAGACCACCCTGCGAGCCCACTCACAATCCTGTTGTGCCCCAGCACCCGCCAACGATGGTGAACACGACACGCAACCTTCGGAAAGGCAGATACGCATGGCAGGTCGGCATCGCGCAGTAAACAGCCGCGGCAAGTTCCTCCGCGGACTCCCGGTAGCAGTGGCCCTCCCCGCCGCGGTCGGCCTGACCGCCTCCGGCACCGCCACCGCCGACATCGCCAACTCCGCCCCGACCCCCGTTGCCGCCCCGGCCCCAACCGACATCGCGACCCCTGCCTCACCCGACATCGCCGACCTAGCCGAGTCCGCAGCATTCACTCCCGCCTCGACCCCGCCGAGTTTCGCACCGACGCTGACAAGGTTCGCACCCGAGGCGGCCACCACGGCCCCGGCCATCGACCTCGTCGAAGCTATTGCACCCCAGCCCGGCACGGACGCCAGCCCGACCGAGTCCGCACCGGCCATCACCTTCCCGGAGATCCACCCCGCCGAATCCATTGCGGCCGTGTCCATCCCGGCCATGCCTACAACTCCGGCGACCTCCGAGACCTCGGCGGCTAACTCGTCTCCGGTGCCCGATGCGAGCCCGGTCGCCTACGCGGCTCCGATCGCCAGTCCGATGGAGAACGCCACCTATATCGGCTCCGCCGCGGGCCAAATCATCGGCGGTGTAGCGGGAGCCGTGCTGGGCGGCACCGCAGGCGGGGCACTTGCCACCGCGCTTACCGCCGGCGTGGCCGCACCCGTCGGCGTGATAGGCGGCGGCATTCTCGGCGGTGTGGCGGGCACCTACATCGGCTACTACGCCGGTTCCTTCGTCGGCACCTGGGTGGCCGAGCAGGCGCCTCAGCTGATTCCGAACGTCCTGCCCTGAGGCGGTCGGCGGCATAGGCCGTCCCGGTCGGGCCGCGCCTGGCCCGGCGGCGGGTGTCGAATATCGTGCAGGGCGGGAAGGGGTTTCGCCTCGACGGTGTGCCCGTGGAATTTCGGCAGGGAGGCTGGAGGCGTTGGCGGAGGGATTTGTCGAGCGCGGGTTCGAGGCGGTTCGGGACGGGTTTGCCCGGGCGCAGGCCGATGATCCGGGTGCGGCGCAACTGTGCGTGTATCGCGAGGGGCGGGTCGTGGTGGATCTGTGGACCGGGGAGGATCCGGAGTCCGGGAAGGCTTGGGACGCAGAGTCTTTGACGGTTCTCATGTCGGTCTCGAAGGGGATGACCGCGACCTGCGTGCACATGCTGGTCGATCGTGGCCTGCTCGATCTCGAGGCCCCGGTTCGCGACTACTGGCCGGAGTTCGCGGCGGGCGGCAAGGGCGAGATCACGGTCGCGGACCTGCTGTCGCATCGCGGCGGACTGGCCAGCTTCGACGCCGAATCCGCTATCGGCGCACAGGAATTGACCGACTGGTCGAAGTGTGTCGACGCCCTCGCGGGCATGACGCCGCTGTGGACGCCGGGCACCGCCTTCTACTACCACTCGCTCACCTGGGGCTACCTGGCCGGCGAGCTCATCCGCCGGGTGTCGGGGAAGAGCGTCGGGGAATTCCTGGCCGCGGAGATCTCCGAGCCGCTCGGGCTGAGCCTGTGGATCGGGCTGCCGGAGGACCAGGAGCACCGCGTGGTTCCGCAGTTCACCCGTCGGCACATGCCGGGCGTCGCCGATGTGGAGGCGGTGCTGACCCGCATGGGCGTCGATCTGAACGACCGGCTGGTGCGGGCGACCCTCGCCACGCTCGCGACGCGGGACGAGGGACTCGCGCTGCTCAATACCCGGTCCGGGCACGAGGCGGAAGTTCCGTCCGGCAACGGAATCGGGAACGCGCGCTCCCTGGCTCGCATGTTCGCCGCGACCATCGGCGAGATCGACGGCATCCGGCTGCTCACCCCGGAAGCGGTCGACCGAGCCCGCCGACCTCAAACCGAGGGGCTCGACCATCCGGTGCCGCTGAACATCATGCCCCGGAGCAACCACTTCGCCCACGGCTACGAACTCACCCGCCCCGAACAACTGCTCGGCGCGGGCGCGTTCGGTCAGGTGGGCAATGGCGGCCGAATCGCCATGGCCCACCCCGAATCCGGCGTCGCGGTCGGCTACACCTGCACCAATATGATCGGCGACGACACCGGCGGACCCGATCCACGCTGGCTGCCGTGGACCGATGCGCTGCGCGCCGCGCTCAGCGAGTAGCGATGATCGCCGAACCGTGGCCGAACAGGCCCTGGTTGACCGCGATGCCCGCGCGGGCGTTCTCGACCTGACGGCCGTCGGCCTGGCCGCGCAGCTGCCAGGTGAGCTCACAAACCTGGGCGATGGCCTGCGCCGGGATCGCCTCGCCGAAACAGGCCAGGCCGCCGCTCGGATTCACCGGTATCCGACCACCCAAAGTCGTTGCGCCACTGCGGAGCAGCGCTTCGGCCGCACCTGTTTCACACAGGCCGATGTCCTCGTACCAGTCCAGCTCCAGGGCCGTCGAGAGGTCGTAGACCTCCGCGAACGACAGCTCCTCCGGGCCGATTCCGGCCTCCTCGTAGGCGGCGTGCGCGATGGCGGAACGGAAAGCGCGCGAAGGCGGTTCGACCGCCACGGCGGAATCCGTCGAGAAATCCGGAAGGTCGAGAACGGTCTTCGGGAAGGTCGGCGTGACCGTCGACAGCGCGCTGATGCGCACCGGATCGACGATGCCGTGGCGGCGCGCGTAATCCATCGACGTCAGCACCAGCGCGGCCCCACCGTCACTGGTCGCGCAAATGTCCAGCAGCCGCAGCGGATCCGAGACGATGGCCGACGCCGCGATCTCCTCGGCCGAGACCTCCTTGCGGTACCGGGCATTCGGGTTGTTCAGGCCGTGCCGCGCGTTCTTCACCTTGACCGCGGCGAAATCGTCGAGCGTGGCGCCGTGCAGTGCCATGCGCCGGCGAGCGTACAGCGCGAAGTAGATGGGGTTGGTCGCACCGAGCAGGTGGAAGCGCAGCCAGTCCGGATCGTCGCGACGCTCGCCGCCGACCGGCTGGAAGAAGCCCTTCGGCGTGGTGTCCGCACCGATCACCAGTGCGACATCGGTCAGCCCGGCCAGAATCTGGGCGCGCGCGTTCGCGATGGCCTGCGCACCGGAGGCGCACGCGGCATAGCTGCTGGAGATGCGCGCCCCCGACCAGCCCAGCGCCTGAGCGAAAGTCGCGCCCGCGACGAAGCCCGGGTATCCATTGCGGATGGTGTCCGCGCCCGCGATGTACCCGACATCGAGGTGGCTCACCCCGGCGTCGGCCAGCGCCGCGCGCGCCGCTACGAGGCCGTATTCGACGAAGTTGCGTCCCCACTTGCCCCACGGGTGCATGCCCGCGCCGAGGACGGCGATATCGCGATTCGTCTCAGTCATTGACCGGCCTCCACATCCACACCGTGTGCTCGGCTTCCTCGTCCTCGTAGAGCGTCCCGAGGGTCAACTCGACCGGCATACCGACGGCCAGATCGTCCACGGTGAGCCCGCGCACCACCTGCCCGAGAATCACCATCTGCTCGACCTCGAGCTCCACGGCCGCGACCACATACGGCTCGAAGGGGTCGGCCGAGACATACGGCGCGGGCGGCTTGTAGCGGGCATCCGCGTACGACCAGATGCGGCCGCGCGTGGAAAACAGGTATTCAGCGAGCTCGGAGCCGTCCTTGGGCCCGGCGCACCGCGGATTCCGGCAGGCCAGGTCATTGCGCGGAAAATACGGTGTGCCGCAAACCTCGCAGCGGCTGCCTTTGAGCCGCACCACTCCGTCGTCCGCAGTGAACCAGTCCGCGATGGCGGGGCGTTGTTCTTTCTGCACAGCCCCGACGGTATAGGAACACGTTCTATTTTGGGAGCGAAATCCGCTCCGCCGTTTCGCCCCCGGCGGTACGGTGAGAGCGGTGGGCACCAAAGCCATTGACCCGCGGTCGATCCGCAACGTCACGATCATCGGAGACCCGGACGAGACCTCGCGGCTGGTGCACCGGGTTTACCGCCGCTGCGGCACCGCCGGATCCGGCTCGTCGGCCACGGTGCGATGGTCGACGGACCGTGGCGCGCACACGATCCGCATCACCGCGCTACCTCTCCACGCCCCACTCGCCGCGCTGGAGCGATCGATCCGCTTGGCCGACAGCCTGATAGCGGTCGCCCACGCCGCCATCCCGAGCGCTCGCCTGGAGACCGCGCTGGGCGTGGCCGACGACCACCAGGTAGCCCGCCTCTGCCTGGTAACCGCCCTCGACCGCCCCACCGCCGACTTCCCCCGCTGCGTCCGCACCCTCGCCGACATCCGCGGCGCGACCCCTGTCGCAGTCCAGGTCCCGCTCGGCACCGGATCCGACTTCGCAGGCGTCCTCGACCTGATCACCACCTGGGACGTCGCACCGCTTGCCGCCGAGATTCACGGCATCGGTTGGGAGACCGCCGAAGCGTGGTACCGCACCCTCGCGAAAGCCGTTCTGCCCCTGAGTCCAGGCACCCCGCTTCGAACGATCCCCCTCGACCAGCTACATCACCGCATCCGCACCCTCACCCGAATCGGCGACATCGTCCCCGTCCTGTGCAGCACGGCCCCCACAGCCGACGACATCCCCCCACTCCTGGACGCCATCACCCGCTACCTCCCGTCCCCGATGGACGTCTGCCAGCCAGAGCACGCCCTCGACTACTAGGAAATGCCCCTTCCCCTACGGCACAACAACTTCCGTCGAAGCGGGCAGATTCGGCCGATCGGTCCGCACGGTGAGCTGCACCCGCCCGGCCCCCGTCTCGGCGAGAATGATCGCCGGAGTCGACCGCTGCCCCGCCGGAACAAACCGACTCACGCTACCCGCCTGCCCGGTATCGAGGTTGCGCCAATCGACAACCGCCGTCACATCACAGGCCAGCAGCTGCGGCCCCCACTCCCCCACCGGCGAAAACCCCTGCGTCACACGCAAAACCACCGAATGCTCCGCGCCGGGCGCTTCCGAGTACTGATAAAGCGGCCCATCGAAAGCGGTCCCGCCTGCCGAAAGCAGCGCCGGGCAAATCCCATTCCCCAGTGTCAGCACCGGACTCAGATTGAAGTCGGCCTTGGCACAGGTCCGAGGCCCCACATTCGACCACCCCAACTGACACGGCTCCCACCATCCGCAGCAGCCGGACCCGCAACAGCCACACCAGCACCCAAAACCAGCGCCGCGGTAGCCCCAAGAACCATGCGCTTCATAGCCCTACACCCCTCATCCCCGACCCTCGTCAACAAAACCAACGAGTCCGATCGTAGATCCGTCCCGGGCAGCATGCGGACGGCGCGCCGAGATCAGCTATCAATCCGCAATGGGCCCCTCCATGTCCAGCAGCAACTGGTGCAGTTCGGCATTCAGGCGCTCGAGCTGCTGAGGCGTCAGTGTCGCGATGAGGCGTGACTCGGTCTCGGTCTTGGTCCGAAACACCTCCATCGCCCGACTCTCCCCCTCATCGGTCAGCCGGACCAGAATCTGGCGCCGATCCCGCGGATCGATACTGCGCTCCACCCACCCGCGACGCTCCAGCGCCGAAACCCTTTTGGTGACAGCGCCCGTCGTCAACTGCATGGCGTCCTGCAACGCACCCGCCGTCGCCTCGAACGGCGACCCACTGCGATGCAGGTAGGCCAACAATTCCAACTCCCACAACTCGATCCCGAAAGACGCCAGCTCCCTGCGCAGTTGAGTCTCCACATGATGCGCGATCCGCCGCAGCCGATAGCACAACGCCTTGACTGCGAGATCCTCACGCCCATAAGCGTTTTCGTCATCCGCCGTATTCGCCGCGATCTGATCGATGATCACATCCACGCGATCACGGCCTTGCCCTTCGGTTTTCACCGAGCTAGCCTAACACCCGGAAACTTCTTACCAGTAAGCTAATTACCGGAAGCTCAATTGGAGACGGATCCGATGTCGAACCAGCCGATCACCCCCACTCCGCACCGATCCCCCCTCTCGACCGAGGCGCTGGGCATCTTGTTCACCGAATCGCGCACACCCCGCAGATTCCTACCAACCCCGGTGACAGACGAAGAGCTGCAAGCCATTTGGGAACTCACCAGATGGGCCCCCACCGGCCACAACAGCCAACCCCTCCGAGCCGTCTTCGCCCGCACCCCCGAAACCCGCGAGCGCATCCTCCCCCACCTGGCCGCAGGCAACGCCATCAAGTCCAAATCCGCTCCGGTAGTAGCGGTCCTGGCCTACGACACCCGCTACCACCAACATCTAGAAACCCTGACCCCCTACAACCCCACCCTCCAACACCACTACGAAACCAACCCCGAAGAACGCCGCACCAAGGGCCTCTTCAACGCCACCCTCCAATGCGCCTACTTCATCCTGGCCGTCCGCGCCCTAGGCCTCTCCGCCGGCCCCATAGGCGGCTTCGACCGCCCCGCCCTCAACACCGCCCTCTTCCCCAACACCACCTACGAATCCCTCCTAGTCGTCAACATCGGCCACATCGACAACTCCGCCCTACACCCCCGCCTCCCCCGCCTCGACCGAAACCTCACCATAACCATGATCTGACATTCCCAACCCATCGTCGCCGCGCTCCAGCACAAGCAGAGTTCATCCCGGCCGGGTCATCGCAACTGCTGACGGGTGCGGCTAATGATCAGGACTGGCGTATTTGCGCGCCGTTGGGGAAATCGGTAGAGCGAGTGAGGGTTTCCCAGGTCTGAATGTCGCGGTCGAGGGCCGCACGGGCGGTGGTGACCAGACGCAGGGCGTCGGAGCCCAAGAGCAGGTGCGCGGGCGGGTCAGGGGTGTCGAGCACGGCGAGAACCGCGGCGGCGGCCTTGGCGGGGTCGCCGAGTTGGTTTCCGTGTGCGGCGTGGCGGGCGGCGCGGATCGGGTCGAACAGCTCGTCGTAGTCGGCGACGATGCGGGGAGCGCGGGTCATGGAGCGACCTGCCCAGTCGGTGCGGAAGGAACCGGGTTCTATTGCGGTGACATGGATTCCGAAGGCGGCGACTTCCTTGCCGACGGTTTCCAGGATGGCTTCGAGGGCATATTTGCTGGCGCAGTAGGCCGACATGCCGGGCACGGTCATCAACCCGCCCATCGAGGTGACCGCCAGGATGTGTCCGCGCCGCCGTCTCCGCATACCCGGTAGCACGGCTTGAATGGTCGCAGCGGCTCCGAACACGTTGACCTCGAATTGATTTCGGAGGAGCTGCAACGGTGTTTCCTCAAAGGTCCCTTCGACACCGTAGCCCGCGTTGGCGATCAGTACCTCGATCGGACCCAGTGTGCCTTCGACCTCGGCGACCACTTCGAACACCTGTCGGTCGTCGGTGACGTCCAGCAATCGGGCGTGTGCCCGTCCGGGCGCGAGGGCTTCGAAGGCGGAGGCGTCCTCGGGTTTGCGGACCGTACCGCACACGCGGTGGCCGGCCAGCAATGCGCCTTCGGCGAACGCGCGGCCCAACCCGCTGCTCACGCCGGTGATGAAAAGAAGCTTGCCCATGGTCGAGATCCTTCGGTCGGCGACCTGCCCCGCCCCGTGCGTGCGAGGCGTTGGGGTTGGGGTTGGGGCCGGGAGCGACGCCGATGTCGTTCCCAACCCCAACGATCGTGGATGGCTTCGCCCTGCGAAAAGTCTACGCGGTGTCGATTAATTTTCAACACCGTGCAGATTTTTGTGCCTGAAACGGTAATCTCGGTCCATGGCCAGCACGCCACGAACACGCCGTCGACACCGTGAAGCCCCGCGCAAAGGCGACCTCCGCGAACAGGCCATTCTCGACACCGCCGAAACGCTGCTCACCGATCCCGGCCCGGAAACGATGACGGTCGAGGACATCGCCCGTGGCGCGGGCATCTCCCGGGGATCGCTGTACTTCTACTTCGGATCCAAGAACGAGGTGCTGACCGCATTGGTCACCCGTACCGTGATGCGACTGCGCGACACCGCGCTGATCCCGACCGCCGACGCGGGGCTCACTCCACGCGAGGTGGTCACCCGCGCGGTCGCAGCTACCGAACGCATCTGGCACGAACACGGCCCTGTCATGCGCACGGCGGTCGAGTACTCCGCGATCGTCCCGGAAATCGGGCAAATCTGGTCTGCCGCAATCACGGTCGCCCGCGATGCCATGACGCCGATCCTGATCCGGGCAGGTCTGCCTTCCGGCCCCGGCCCAACCGACGCCGAGGCTCTGGCCCACGCCATGTGCTGGATGACCGAGCGGAACTTCTACCGCACCTACGTCGACGACCCCGGCCAGCTTTCCCGGACCGCCGCGACCTGCACCGCGATCTGGCACAGCACCCTACCGGGCGACCACGATTCCCCCGACTCCGACGGCACGCCCGCAATCCTTGAGTAGCAACAGAATCCGCGTCCGCAGGTATTTCGCGATTTCCAACACGCTCAGCCCGGCCTGGCGGGCGAAGTCCGTCTGCCGCGTAGAGCGGTCGGAATCTTTTGGTGACACCGTCGGGAGCCCCAGCTAATATGGAGACGAGTTCTCCGCTTAGCTTTTGATCGACCATGACGTTCCGCAAGGAAGGAAAGTGGACCGATGACCGGAACCGGCGAGCGCATTATCGGTTTGATCTGGGCTCAGGACAGGAACCGCACGATCGGCGTCGACGGTGGGCTCCCATGGAGGATCCCCGAACATTTCGAACACTTCCACGATGTCACCGATGGTCGCCCGATCATCATGGGCCACCACACCTGGAATTCGCTGCCCGAACAGGTCCGCCATTCCCCGACCCGCCGCAATATCGTCCTCACCCACACCCCCGACCAATCGGACTGTCCGGTCGAGACCGCCACCACCCTCGCGGAAGCCCTGGCCCTGACCTACCCGAGAGAAACCTGGATCATCGGAGGTGGCGAAACCCTCTGCCAAGCAATGCCATTCGCCACCACCCTCGCCGTCACCGAGATCTCCGCACACGCGAACGGCGACACCAGCGCACCGCACATCCCGGTCCGCGACTTCATGCTCGCCTACACGATCGGCCCCCGCGAATCCAGCAACCCCGGCCTCACCTACGAATTCCGCAGCTACGTCCACCGACCATCCACGGTTCGATAGCCGAGCACCCACTATTCCGACGACCGCGATCGCGCACTGATTTCGGATCCACCAACCGATATCGCCGTCAACTATGTTGCGCGCCAGCTAGTTCGGCGAATCCGGAATCCAGGCGTTGATGCCTTCAGGTAGGCGGTACTCGACCACAGGGCTCTCCTTGGCGGCGAAAGATCGAGGTTGATACATGAAGTCGGTCCGGCAACCTGCCGCTACTCGCCACGGAACAATTTCATCAACTCATCCGTATTCACCGACGTGGTCGCCCGCCCACTCATATGCCCGGTCAGCCGCTTGCCCCGCCGAGGCGGCCTGTCCCGACGCTTGATCTGCAACGTATTGCCGATCTCGACGACGTCGACTTCATCCCCCGCCTCCAGCGCGTACTTCCGGCGCAGGTCGGCGGGGATGGTCACCTGTCCTCTGCTATTGAGTCGCACCGCACATGCCCTATCTCATACATACGACGTAACCTTCTTCAATCCACAACGACTACACACCATCCGCGAGACGACCCGCAGTGGCGCAGAGGGGATCGAACCGTTCAGGACGTGCCGAGCCACTGAACCATTAACAGGTGCACCTCGCGTTGCCGCTCAAGCACGAGATAGATGACTTGGCAGCCAATCCCGGCCCGTACGCCCAACGGCGCACGGCCCCTTCAGGATTGGCGTTATTCTGCGGAGCGCGCCCGCCCACGGTGAGACCTCGAGGACACTGAGCACCTGGGCGTAATCCAGCAGCACATCGACCGGAAGCGCGGCAACCTGCTCAGCGGTTTGCGGATCCGGAACGATTCGATACAACCTCAGCCAGCTTGTAGGCGCTGTTGAATCAGCGCGCGCATGTCCTCGATCGAAACGCCGGTGGTTCGGCCACCCGCCGCTTCGATCTGCGCGGCCTTCTCCAGCACCCGACCATATGAACCCGGCTCGCGTAGCTCCATCGCCGCGGTGTGCTGCCACTTGTTCAGTAGGTCGTGGATCTCCCGAAGCGAATGCGACTGCTTCGCCCGATCCAGCACGAGAACCCATTCCGCATCGAACTCTTCCCGCAAAGCGGAAGGTAGCGCGGCCCGCAACGCCTCGGGGTCAGCCGCAGGAACCTGCGGCGGCAGAGGGAGCGGCGCGGGGGAAGCCATACCTCACCATAGCCCGGCTCAGCGACTGATACCGCCAACAAGCGGAAGCCACGACGTCGCCCTCGGACCGTCTCACTATCAGACACCGCCAACCAGA
Source organism: Nocardia sp. CDC160 (assembly GCF_035818795.1). Classification (NCBI taxonomy): domain Bacteria; kingdom Bacillati; phylum Actinomycetota; class Actinomycetes; order Mycobacteriales; family Nocardiaceae; genus Nocardia; species Nocardia sp. CDC160. The sequence goes on from NZ_JAYKYT010000003.1 coordinate 135,279, forward strand.
TCGTCGCTGATACCCGAAAACCCAGGTTTGACCTGGGTTTTTGGTGGTGGACCTAGCGGGATCTTATTCGAACCGCACTGACCTGCAGAAACTCGAAGCAGCCCTAACAAAATCTCAGGTTCGAGACATCCCAACGGCTTCTCGCCGACGCCGTCCTTCCAAACGTACGCCGACCGCGACCCGCACGCCCCAACGGCTCGAACGCCGCCTCTCACGCACCGAGAGAACCGAGCTGATCCAGGCATACCGCGACGGCGCCTCCGCGGCCGAACTCGCCCGCCGCTACCACGCGTCCAAGAGCGCGATCCTCGAACTACTGACGAAGCACCGCATCCCCCGGCGCTACCAGTCGATGACCGACGCCGACATCGAGCACGCCGAGCGGCTCTACCTCGCCGGACACTCCCTCACCGCTTGCGCCGCGCTCACCGGGTTTCCCGCCAGCAGCATCAACCGCGCCCTCAACAAACGGGGCACCCCCATGCGCCCCGCCGGACGCCCCCGCACCACTCGCTAGTCCAGCAGTCGGCGTGTCGACGCACCGCGCCGAACAAAATCTTCCCAACTCTGGCAATCGATCAGCAACTCTCAGTTTCATGTCAAAAGAGGACTAAACGATGCCGATCACCACCACCTTCACCACCGACCAGCTCGATACCACGTCGAGCGATGCGCCCACAGACGCCAGCACGGGCCACCCCCATCACCAGCGTGCGCACACGAGATTCTTCTGGACGATGCTTGCCCTCTCGGCGGCGGTGAGCATCACCGGCAATGCGGCGCACGCCGTACTGCATGTCAGTGCACTGCCGACGGTGGCGGCAGTGGTCGCGGTGGTTCCGCCGATCGCGCTGCTCGGCGCCATTCATGGAGCCACGATCCTGCTGCGTGCGCACGCGCGAGCACGCTTCGCACAGTTGCTCGCCACGCTGATGACCATGCTGATCGCCGCCGGCGCGTTCCGGCTCTCGTTCACCGCACTTCGCGACCTCGCCATCTCCGCCGCAGTGCCCGAGCAGCAAGCCTGGCTGTGGCCCGTCATCGTCGAAGGGTCCATGGCTCAGGCAACCATCGCCCTGCTCGCGTGCGCACACCGCCGACTCCCGCTCACACCAGGACAATCTGGCGTGGATACACGCATCACTGGCACCGGATCCGACGAACTGACCACGGACACAACCGATCACGGAACCGACTTCCGGAACGGAACCCGAGCGCACGCCGACAAGCGTGCGGACTCCGCGCTCGAGGACGTGCGCACGCACGCCGCGAGCGGACCCTCCGCGCCGAGATGGTCGCGAATCGCGGCCACGATCTGCGACCGCGACCCCGCCCACCGCCGCGACCCAAACGAAGTCGCCACCATCCTCGCCCGCCACTACGACCACGGACAGACCCCCACCCAGATATCCCACGACCTCCGACGAAGTCGATCCACCATCAGCAGAATCCTTAGCGATGCCGCGCCTCTTCTCCCACCCCACGACTCCAAATAACTCTGCCCACCCGCGTGCGCACCGCTGACCGCCGAGACCTGGACGGAACTCACGGCGAGCATCTGCGCCCGCGACCATGCGCACCGCTGTGATCCCACCGAAGTAGCCTTCATCCTCGCCCGCCACCACGACGACGGTCGAACACCCTCTCAAATCGCCCGCGAGATCACCCGAAGCCGATCCGCCATCAGCCGAATCCTCAACGATGCCGCAGAATTCGCGCGCCGCGGCGGCGAGACCTCACCGGCTTGTCGGTAGGCTCAGCTAGCCTCCATGATACGAATCATGTTGCGGGATAGGACAATATGACTGACCAGTTGGTTTCTCCCCAGGCTACGGGGGGTGCCGGTTTCGTGTTCGAGTATCACGTGGCGACACTGTTGTTCAGCAAACTGCTGCGCGGGGCGCACGTTCCGGTTGGGATCGATTTGCCCCTATCTCGCGTTGCACTGCAGCAACGTAACCGTGGATTCCCGCTGGATGATGTGGTGGCGTTTGCCGACTCGCAGGGTTCATCAGTCTCCCTCGAGTTCCAGGTGAAGCGGAGGCTGCAAGTAACAGCGGGTGATCCGGACTTCGCTGAGGTAATGCGCTCGGCGTGCGCGGTTGTATGTGGATACCCCCTACAGGTGGCGGACGGGTCGCGGCAGTTGGGACTAGTCGCTGCCGAATCAACGCCGGGTTTGGCCGGGTTGGCTGAGTTGACCTCGATCGCCCGGGCGCATGCCGCCACCATGACGTTCGGGGATCTGTTCCGGCCAAGGGTCACCAAGAAGCCGCTACGAGACCGCCTGGACGAGATCGCCGACGTCGTTGCCCGGGTCTGCTCGCTGCAGGACAAGTCCGACATCGACGGTATGACTCATCGGGTACTCAAGGCCCTGCATGTCTGGCAGGTCGATGTGGGGCACGACAATCGGGACTGGCGTGCAGAGCTCGACGGACTAATTGGCCTGACGACGGGATCGGGAATCACGCCAGCAAACCTGCTCGCGAGCCTGCGCGAGCTGGCCGAGGAGTACGGTACCCGCAGCGGGGATGTCGATGCACCTCACCTGCGTGCGGCGATGCGAAGTCGTGTCGGTGTCGACCTACGGTTGCCGAGGCTCGGACACGCAGCGCCACGGAGCGTCGGCATTGTGGTCAACAACTATGGCAACGGCCCAACCATCATGGCCGAGGGCGATCAACTCTTCCACGGAAACACCTTCAACTTCTGACTTTTCGGGCATGGAAAGTCAGGATCATTATGCAAGCAAATAGATCGGGGGTACGTCGGTGACCGACATCGGCATGAATATCGACCATCAAGGCAATCTGTACCTGGCACAACGAGACCAGATTTTCAATACCTCGCATTACGTCGACGGTTTCGTACAAACCGACCCGATCGCACCGACCAAGTTCGCCGCGTGCGCGAAGGAGCGTTTCGTTCCTCGGGCAGGTGAATGGGCTACCGCCCGCAGCCGGTTGGAGGCGAACAGATTACTGGTGCTGCGCGGCGAGCGCGGCACCGGCCGACAGACGGCAGCATTGTGGCTATTGGAGCAGTTGTGCGGTATCGGTCGGATATCAGCACTCAATCCAGAGTGGACTCGCCCGCGAAAGCAATTGCTGCCCAACTCAGTTCGCAGCGGCGAGGGTTACCTGCTGGACATGTCCGAGCCGACCGAAGAGCAGGCCGCAGACGATTTCGCAAAGGAGCTGCAGCAGTATGCCGAGAACAAGAATATCTATCTCGTAGTCACCACCACCGCGGCGGCGTGGTCGGGCGCGTGGACCGCGGGTGTGGACGACGTGACGCTTGACCTAACGTCGCCGTCCGCTCAGCAACTCGTTGCCAACGAGCTACGTGAAGGTGGCTTCGTAGATCCGATGTCGATTCTTGTCGATCACCGATTCTCGGAGGTGTTCGATTCCAATCCCACCGCAGCAGATGCCTGTCGGCTGGTGGAGATTATTCGCCGCCGTCCAGGTGCCGATGCCGGAGACATCGTCGCTGAGTACACAGACTGGCGTGGGTTGATCGATCAGGAGATCCCGGACGGTTTGGGTTCGCGAGCCTTGTGGTGGTCGTGCGCTTTCTGCAATGGCGGCAGTCAGACCTCGATCTTGGGGATGGCCGAGGCCCTACGTAAGCAGCTAGGTGAATCACGATCAGCCCTGGATGTTCTGACCGACCTGCCAACCACACGCCGACTGGCTGCGGCGGAGCTTGAGAGCAGGGACAGGGGCGTGACGTTCAAATCAGGTCGTCCCGGATTCGCCGCTGCGGTGCGGCGCCATCTGTGGGAGGAGTACAACGACCAGACCGGGTCCTTGACCGAATGGATCGTGGGTCAGGTCAGTGCGCTGCCGACCGAGGATGCGAAACGAGTTGTCGACGGGGTCTTCGATCTTGTTGTCAACTTTCAGGACGACCTGCTGTTACGCAAATTGCGCGATGCTCTCGTCGGTCAGCGCAGGTCGCTGGCAGTCGAGGCTTTCACCAAAGGCGCTCTGGACCAGCGATTCGGCCCACACATGCGGGCCTGTCTCAACGCCTGGGCGAAGTCCACGTCCAGCTCTGATGTTGATCTGGTGACCGAGATCTGTGGCGGAGAGTTCGGAGAAATGATGCCCGAACGCGCGCTGGTCCGTCTGCGGCACACTGCACAGCGCTCGATCCCAGGGAGTGCGATTCTGGCCCGCTCATTGAGCAGGTTGGCTGAGGTCCAACCCACGAAGACCCTGCAGGCGATCGCCGCGTGGATGAAGGAACCCGCGGCCGAAATCTCCGGTGTCCGCGCCTTTCTCGCGCTGGCATCGGAAAAGGAGGGCGCGCGGCTACTATCGGGTCAGCTAGCTGTTCAATCCGAATCGCTTGTAGGGACTGATGTTCTGGTTGGCTACTTCCGGACTGCCTTGCGCTATCCGGACTGCGAACCGGTGTTGAACGTCGTATTGGAACGATGGGCCGACTATGCAGAAGAGGGGGCTCTGGATTGGGAGGCCACCGTACAGACGTTCGGTGTGGTGCTGGCCCCGCGGTTGAAAGATAACATCCTTCAGCGGTTCTTCGTTCCGGATCGATTCGACGACAAGAATTTCTGGGCGGGGGTACTGGCCAAGGCGACCGAACCTCTATGGAACCACGGCTAGTGCCTCCGCGAACTCGGGCTTGGCGACCCCTACGGGTACGCAGAGCGAAGTTCCTCGCTGACCTTCCTACCAGTAGCCCTAACGTTTTCATGACAGCGCGAGGGCGCGTGTGGTTCCGGCGATTGCCGGGCGATGGACCGAAGGTTCCGGTTCGGATCACGCGTGCCATTGCGCTGCTCGCGGCGCGAGCAGCGGCGAGCGAAGTAACGACCGCAACAGCGCCCGAGTCGTTGTTCGAGGCCCAGCAGCGCCTGGCGATCGCGTTGGGTCAGTGGGTCGGCGCCAAAGTAGACCAGCGTATCGAGTTCAGGGCGAATCTGCGTCTGTCTCTCGGGCCAGAGTACGAGCGGCGAGCCCAGGAGTATGCGCTAGCACGCCAGGCTGCACACGTGGAAGCGGTGATGCGGCAAGAGCGCTTGCGATATCTCGGCGAATACATACTCGATGATCTGCGTCGAGCGAAGCTCTGGTGGCTTTCGAGTCAGATAGACCAAACGGGCGATGCCCAATTCGACTGGTCCACGTTCGATAAGCACATCACCCCCCTGATCGATAGCTCCAGCCGCAACGAAGACTTGAAAGTGGTTGTCGCGGAGGTGATCTCAACCCTGGTCGATCGGGTGCACGATGATCCTACGAAGCTGCAGACTTGGGAGAACATGGTTAAAGTACTACTCAATATTGTGGGCGAGCCCCAACTGGGTGAGCGCCTACACCCTCTCTTCCACCCTTCACTTGTCAACGACGTTTCCAGCGCGGACCCGGCCGTCGGCTGATCGGCATGAGGGTCAGCCCGTGGGCCGACCGTGGCGCAGCGCCATGGCACTGCGCCACGCCGAACACGCCAGCGTCGACAACTGCAATACACCGCAGCCGACCACTGGAATGCCCGATGGCGCTTCTCCGCTGGCCGGTGCTCCGCGACGTCAGCAGGAATGAGCGCGGGTTCTGGTGGTCACGCCGATGGCGGCACCGTGAGGCAGAACGGATGCCCCGCTGGGTCCGGCAGTACGCGCCACTTCCCTGGCGCTGGTTGGGCTTCCGGCTTCCGGGCCCCGAGCGCTATTGCGGCCTGCTCCGATTCGTCGAGGTCATCGACTAACAGATCGAGGTGCAGTTGCTTGGGGATCGTGCTGTCGGGCCAATCCGGCGGTTGATGATCGAGAACTCGCTCGACGGTGATAGCCACACCACCGGCTCGTAAGACCACCAGCTCTTCGGACTCGAAAATCGTTGTGAGGTCGAGTAGTTCACTGTAGAAGCGCCCGAGCCGGATCGGGTCGTCGCTGTCGAGCGCTATCGCGCCCAATCGGGCTACTGCCATTGTGTTCTCCGATAGTGCGAATGTCCGCTGCCGACTGTGGATTTCAGGGCAATGGAACCCAGCAGGTGGTGTCGTCAGCCTCGCGGGCCACAGTGCCGAATACAACATCGGCGAAGTGGATGCCGAAGCCCAGATCACCGGTGGCAGCAAGTTCGTCGATCACATGCCGACGAGCGCGCTCCGCCAAGTCTGGATCGTGGTCAAATCCGGACGCCCAGTGTGGATGTCGGACCTGCAAAGGTGAGTGCAGCGCGTCACCGAAGGCGAGCAGACGCTCCCCCTCGGAGGTGATAACGAACGCGGTATGACCAGCGGTATGGCCCGGGATCACCAGGGCATGGACGCCAGGAAAGACTTCTTGCCCCTCGTCGATGATGCGGACCTTTGGCACCATGGCGGTCAGCATCTCCAGGGTCACCCCGTGCTCGGCCAGGTGCCGATGCTCCCATTCCTTTGCTGTCACAAAGTAATCCGCATTCTTGAAGGCGGGTGCGGTGCTGCCGGGTACCGGGTGATGGGCCCAGCCCAGGTGGTCGACGTGGAGATGGGTGAACGCGACTGCCTCGATCTGATCCGGTGTGCGGCCTACTCTCGCGAGTTTTTCGAGCAGGCTGCCGCCGCCGATCGCACCGATCAACGGATTGTCCGGGTCGTCGGGCACGGTGACCGGCCCGATCCCGGCATCGATCAGCAGTGCCCGATCGCCGGACTCGATCAGCAGCCCGCCGATCCCGGCAGGCAGATTTCCGTTGAGGTCGAGGTAGTCGGCGTGGGCGGTCCAATCTCGGTCGGTCGCCGCCGGTAGTGCGCCGTGTGGCTTGAGCGCGACCGAGCCGTCGGGGATGTAGGTGACGCGAAGCTGGCCAAGGCGAATCGAGCGCATGCGGGCAGGTCGTCGCAATCGCGCATCACCCGTCATGGAAGTGGTTGCGGTGAAAGGGATCCTGAATGTGGTCATGGTGGTGGTCCTGTCGGTTGTGCGAGCTGGAACGGGTGGTCGACCACGCAAGGAGGTTAAAGCTGTAACTATTAAAGTTGCAATGGTTTCAGTTCGATGAGTTGATAAGCTGGCCAGTGTGAGCACGTCTGACACCGGGGAAGAGGCCGAACGAGAAGTGTGCGGGCTGGTGAACGCGCTGGCCCGTCGGATCGAGGCGCACGTCCGCACCCGCGCCACCGCGCTGGGGCTGACCGCCGCGCAGGCGGTAGCACTGCGGGAGCTGACCGGCCCGATGACCATGCGAGAGCTCGCCGATCGAATGAGCTGCGAACCCTCCAACGCGACCTTCGTCGTCGATCGCCTCGAGGAGAAGGGCTTCGTCGAGCGCAGACCGCTCCCCGGAGACCGCCGCATCAAACAAATCGTTCTAACCCGCGACGGCCAGGACCGACGCAAGCAACTACTCGCGGTCCTGACCGACGATTCTCCGCTCCAACCGCTCACTCGGCATGAGCAACAGACTTTGCAACGGCTCCTGACTCGCGCGGTTACGGGCAAGTAGCCGTGGAGCCGGATCTATTTCCGGCGAGCGCCTTGCTCCCCCGACCTCGTCGAAACTCCAGGGCTCCGTGCAAATCCGAGCACCTGTGACACCTACGTGATGCTCAAGTGCAAAGAGCGCTACCGAAATCGGCTAGCTCCGACAACCACGTGATGTCACCATGACGCGGACCAACCCGTCCAACCAGCATGACCAGGAGTCGACAAAAATGACGGAGAGCTTTCAACTAGCTGGAATATCTCTGGATTGCGACGACCCCGGTCTGCTGGCACGTTTCTACAAAGACCTTCTCGGCGGCCAAATGGTGTGGAACAACGAGCGCAGCGCAGGGATACGGCTCCCCTCGGGACTCACGATCATCGCTCAGAAGGTCACCGGATACACCCCACCACCTTGGCCGGGAACCTCGATCGTCCATCTCGACCTGGCCGCAAATGCCGACCTTGACGAGTGCGAGAAGCGCGCACTCCGCTGCGGAGCCACACAACTTTCCGACCAACCCGACCCACGCTGGCGGGTACTGCTCGACCCGGCAGGACATCCGTTCTGCATTACCACCTGCACCCCACCCTCATAGCACCAGCTGCCGCCCTTCTCTGCCTGCACTTGACGAACTCGATAGGGACACCAACTCGATGCGCCCTGTGCATCCGATGAGGCGGCTACCCGTTGCCCGGCGCGGAGGAGTCGCTCCGGGCAACGGCCGCGGTTGCCCTTGCACTCAGGCAACCCACCCGTACGGGATACAGCCGGTAATACGCTGCCCTAGTACGACATCACTCAGGTTCGAGTCGGTTGATAATGTGATGCCGTCCGCCCGCAGACCAGGGGGCTTAACAGTCGGACGCCAACTGGCGACGCCACCACCGCCCTAGCCAAACTTGCTCAACGCAACCATCATTCAGAATGCAAGCTTTCATATCGGAGCATTCAGTTGGGTGATTCGGTGTTGACCGTGCTGCTGGTGCCACTCAGGATTGCGACAGGCGACGATCCGACTCGCCTTGTTCGCGCATCAGCGAAACCGACTGCAGGAAGAACCTTTTGAGATTCGGCCCATTGCATGGCCACCAGCCCAGACGATCAAGTCATGGCGACGAGCATACGAAAGGACACCGAAAATTACACTGCAGCACAGTATGATTCGATGGACGGAGTCGAACTCCCTGAACTCCTTCGACTGTAAGCAAACGACTAGCGACTGATGCTGTGGAGTTGCACCGGACGCCAGTCCAGGCAACGTCGGCCGCAATTTCGACGCGACCGTCGACATCTGCCTCGAACCGCCGTAGGATCGATACGGGTCGCAAGGTTGCCATAACTATACTTCTGAACTCAATAATTCCGGCGCTCAACATAACTGAGATATTCACCAGAGCTTCGCGCTCCTCCTTTGATCTTCTAGCCGGATCTCAGCAAACATTCCAAGTCGAATAGCGCGACCCCGCAAGTGCTCTCCGTCCGCTGGACATCTGTCGCGGCCGGAGCGCCTCCGCCTATTCCTCGAAGGATGTTCCAAGTGAGTGTCAACAACCTCACGGTCGCGCTCGACATCGCGCGTGCCGAGTATGTCTGCATGCCAATAGATCCCGCCGATCCACGCATGGATGAGCTGCGTGCTGCCGGTTACCGCGGTGCGGGGACACTGGTGTGCGCGCTGTGCTTCGCCGGTGTCGGCGTACAAGCGGGAACAACGGTGCCTGTAGTGGTGAAAGGCCGTATCGGAGGTGAGCGGCGGCCACATTTCGCGCACCCGCCGGGTCGACGACCCGCCAAGGGGCCGCATGAGCCGGAATCGATCTGGCATCTGGCCAGCAAGATGGCGCTCGCGACATGGGCTCGCACGCAGCCAGATGTCGTCAATGTCCGTACCGAGGTCTGGCTGCCGAACCATGAGCGGCGCTGCGATGTTCGTGTCGCATTCGTCAGCGGTTGCCAGCTCGCGCTCGAGGCACAAGCCTCCCGCTTGACCGATGCCGACTGGAGGCATCGGCATGACGACTACTGGGGCAACGGTGTCCTCGATGTGTGGCTATGGCATCCCGAAAGTCCCATCCCGTGGATGGTTCTCGAGGTAGACGACCACCCGCAACAGTTATGGATGTTCGATCCCTGGCGCGAGTCGATCACGCTGATGGTCGGTGCACCGCATGTCCGACAACCGCTAACGTCCGACCGCGACCCCATGCGCCACGTTCAACATCTTCCTCCGTGTGCTGGAGATGACTTGATTCCCTTCGAGTTCCCGTTGTCCGACCTCGTTCTGACCCCGCAGGGCATCGCGGTCCCGAAGGAACTCGAAAGCCAGCTGGCGGATCAGCTGAAGCAACAGCCGGACAACTCGCAGTTCATCGATCGGTCGAGTTCCGCGCTGCACGCTCCTGCAGGTCTCGCCCCAGCGCCCGGACTGGCGAACAGCCGACCCGTCCCGCACACTGCTGGCAACCGGAAGTCCTTCCCGGGCGAACAATCCCTGGATGCTGCTGCGCAAGCCCACCTGGACTGGATCATTCTGCAAAACGCGCTGCATGCTGCTGGCCACGTCATCGACTATCACGACGCCCCACAGCTACCACTGCCACCGACGAAACCGCGCGCCATGCGCTGCGCCCGGTGCGGCACGCTGTGTCCGCCGAGTCTCAAGCCGGATGCCGTCGCGCCGTGCCGACCGGAGGAGAGGGACGGGATCGCCCACACGGTGGGACACCGCAGTGGTGTCGTTCCTTCCGGCTATCTTGGGATTTCGACGAACCCGCACAGCTCGTCGGCGGCTACAGCGATCAGGCGAGGTGCGTGATGATCGAAAACACTGTTCCGGATCTAGCGTTGACGGAGTGGGGAATTCGAGACTGCACCGTGGCCGCAGATCGGTTCAACGAACCTGGTTGGTCCTACGAGGAATCCCTCACGGTCGAATGTCCGGACGGGCACGCACCATTGCATGTCGTCCGTAAGCCCTACGAACGCAACGGGAAAACGCTCCGATATACCGCACTGATCTGTACCGATTGCCAACATGCCTACGAGATGCGCGATCTGGGCTATACGTCATATCCCCAGCTGCGCAGGAACTCTCACCCCTCCGATGAGAATCCAAGCGTGACCGGAACTGACCGGGCACATGCTCCGACGGATGCGAGGACATCACGCCCGAAGCACAAACCGACCGAGGAACAGCAGCGCGTCATCGACGCCGCCCTCCAGCAACGGAACATGGTTGTTCAAGCTGGCGCGGGGGCCGGCAAGACAAGCACCTTGGAGATGGTCGGCAACGCCCTGACCGGGAGGAAAGTGGCTTACATCGCCTATAACCGCGTCACCGCAGGAGAGGCGCGGAGCCGCTTCCCCCGCCACGTGCGTAGCTCCACTTCCCACGGGCTTGCCCGCACCCACCGAGAGCGGTACCAACATCGCCTGGACAATACCCAACGGCAACGAGCCCACGAACAGGCCCAGATCCTCGGTATCGGCAGGTGCGTCGAGCTCTCCTCCACGCTGCTGCTCCCCCGCGACCTCGCCCGAATCGCAATGGAAACGGTGACCCGGTACTGCCACTCCGACCACGAGGAGATCGGCCACCACCACATTCCTCACCAAACCGGGATCGACGAACGTGAACTGGCCGAACTCGCAGACGTCGTACTCCCCTACGCACAGCTTGCGTGGGCCGATATCCGAAACATCAACGGCCGATTGAAGTTCGAACACGACTTCTACTTCAAGATGTGGGCATTGTCCAAACCGCGGCTGCCATTCGACGTGATAATGCTCGACGAAGCCCAAGACACCAACCCAGCACTCGCCGCTGTGATCGCCGCTCAGGACGCCCAGCAGATCCTCGTTGGCGATTCCAACCAGCAGCTCTACTCCTGGCGTGGAGCCGTCGACGCACTCGACACCTGGGAAGGCGACGTCATCCGCCTCACACTGCAGCAGTCGTGGCGCTTCGGACAAGCCATCGCCGACGAAGCCAACCGATGGCTGACCGTCCTCGGCGCCGAACTGCGGCTGATCGGCAATCCCGCACGGAACTCGACCGTCGGTCGGGTCCAGCACCCGGACGCCATCCTGTGCCGAACCAATGTCGAGGCAGTTAAGCAGCTGATGGACATCCTGCAGACCGGCCGCAGGCCCGCGCTGGCCGGGGGCGGGGACGCGATCAAGAATCTCGCCGAAGCAGCCCGCCAGCTCAAGAGCGGGCAGCGCGCCAGCCACCGCGAACTGTTCGCTTTCAAGACCTGGGGCGAGGTACAGGATTACGCCGAGAACGAGGACAGCGGACGAGACCTCAAACCCTTCGTAGACCTCATCGACGAGCACGGCGTCGAAACGGTGTTGAGCACCATCAACAGTATCGCCACCGACGAGACGACTGCCGACGTGGTCGTGTCCACAGCTCACAAAAGCAAAGGGCGGGAATGGGATACGGTCACCGTCGCGGAGGACTACCGCGAACCACAACCCGACGACGACGGCAACCCCGGACCGATCCCCAGCGCGGACGCCATGCTCGCCTATGTAGCGGTCACCCGCGCCAAACGCCGACTAGACCGCACCGGGCTAGCCTGGATCGACAACTACCTACCACGCCGCCAAGCATCTGCGCCACCTGCCCGATCATCAACCTCGGCAATCCGAAGCGAAACCCCCCGTGCGACGATCCACGATCAACTGCCGTCATCACAAGAACTTGCTGCCCACCTACACCAGCACGCCGGACCGATCATCGACCGCATCGAATCACGTGACCTCTCAGGCAATACCGGCGGCTATACCGTTCTCGTTTGCGAACATCCGACCTACCCCCTGGTTACCGTGGTGACGACAGGACTCCGATTTTGCACACCATCGCCCGACACGGAAATCGCCGTCACTGCATACAGGAATCAGGTCGAGCTCGCACGCCAGTTGCTCGAGGTCACCGCGATGACGGCCCTCGTCCAGTCCTACGCCTTGGTCACCGGGCACCGAATGTTCAGCCAGACACCACTAGTCTCCGGCACCAACATCTACGGAATCGTCGCCGATGAGCACCCCTACTTCGGCGCAGACTTCGGCACCGTACGCGCGCCAGCCGGTCACCAACTCATCCGGCTGATCACTCTGCTACCGCTCGTCGGCGACGAGCTGGACTACATCCGCAAGTTCGGACACATTGCTATGAACACTCTATGGCGGATACAAGACACACGACTTGCCGATCTAACCCGGCACAGCAGCTCCTGACTGCCCTTCCAAGCAGTAAGCGCCCCCTATCGTGGCCACGGGACCCACGAGCGAGACTGCCGCCCCTCATCAGGATGATCAGGAGTGGGCAATGCTCGCCAGCAGCTGCGACCTGGTCGGCGACCTGCTTCGCACGCCACAGGTGCCAGCGCCTACCCGTCAACGGACTCGCGACCACCAGGGTCAGGAGGGCAGCCGACAAACGCGACCAGCGCACCCAACGCTGCCGGAAAAACCCACCCACCCGCTCGGTACAGGCACACTCCCAGCATACGAAGATCAATCCGACTACGGCGTCTACCGGTAAACACTGCGTTTCCCTCCGCCGATCACACCCTCACGGCGGCAAACCGGTTGCTGAGCAATCTGTTCCGAATCTGAAGCCAAGAAGGCAGCACTACACCGAGCGCGGATGTCCGACGGCAGTGTGCCTGTCGATCTGCTCGGCTCGTCGGCATGCGCGGTCAGTGTGACACGGTCGGTGTGCAAAGGAAAGTGATTGGAATTTGGGTGGATCCGCACGAGAAGATGCTGGTCAAGAAGTACGCTCCCCGCGCGTGCGGGGTGAGCCCTGCACCCAATTGATCGCGGCGGCTTCGTTCTCGTCTCCCGTGTTGGCATATTCCGCAAATCTCCCGCGTGATCGATACCGTCACCTCAGCACCGCTTTGGTCGCCATACCGAGGAACGGGCCGCCGTGCGTAGGCCGCGGATGGCCGACTGCCAATGTCAAGCGGTGCAAATATTTCGCGCGTCCGCATCAATGGCCTCGTTCGGAGCCCTCGGGAATGGCGCTGGAATCAATCCACCACATCTGCAGTAGAACGGTCGTTATGACGTCGAGACTCGCGCCGGACCCTCCGACCCAGCGCGGCCCCAGGTCGATCACCCCCGCCCGGCTCAAGCACCAATGTTGATATTCTCGCCGGACATTGTGATCCGGCGCTGCCCCCACCGTCCAATGCCTGTGTTCCGCCGAAATTGTTGAGATTCTTGCCGGACCTTGCGATCCGGCGATGCGAGGGTTGGCTGAGCGACCCAAGACAACGGTCTTGTTGAGATTCTCGCCGGGCCTCGCGACTCGACGCTGCAGGGGCCAATCGCCGGGCCCGAGGTACTCGACGTCGTTGAGATTCTCGCCGAGCCTTGGGGCTAGACGCTGCATCTGCGTTCGCCTTCACCGCGTTGATCAGCAGGTCGTTGAGATTCTCGCCTAGCCTTGTGACTCGACGCTGCCCGGGTTCTCAGTCCACCCGAATACCCAGCAGTTGTTGAGATTCTCGCCGAGCCTCGCGACTCGACGCTGCCCGACGGCCCCTGCCAACGGCACCCCGCGTCACCGTGATGTTGCGATTCTCGCCAGGCCTTGCGGCTCGGCGCTGCGGGGCCGCCAGCGCCGATCAGGATCTGAATCGGCTTGTTGCGATTCTCGCTGAGCCTTGCGGCTCGGCACTGCGCCGCTTTGATCAGGACTTGCCAGCTCGACCAGTCGTTGTGATTCTCGTCGAGCCTTGCGGCTTGACGCTGCTCGGGAGAGTCGTCGACCGTGGCTCCATGCCAACAGACATCGGCGAGTGAAAGCGGCGCTGCAGCATCCATCTTCGCCACGGTTCCTATCGAACTGGTTGAGATCCTCGCCGAGCGTTGCGATCCAGCGCTACTTCGTGCTCATGACCGTGCGCGATTACATCGCGTTATTGAGATTCTCGCTGGCCGGACCCTCCGGCCCGGCGCTGCCGCTTGCTGCCTTGCGGCGCTGGCGTTCCGGGGACGTTGAGATTCTCGCCGGACCCTCCGGTCCGGCGCTGCGAGCGCAGCTCCTGCTGCTCCGGGCTCATCTCGCGGTTGAGATTCTCGCCTAACCCTGCGGCCCGGCGCTCGTCCTCCAGCCCGAGCGTGCAGCGTGCTCTGGTGTCGTTGAGATTCTCGCCGGACCTTGCGATCCGGCGATGCTCACTTACTGATGTGATGCATCCCCGGTCACATGTGCGTGTTGAGATTCTCGCCGGACCCCCGATCCGGCGCTACACCGCTGGCCGACCGGGGCAGGCCGCGTTTTGGTGGTTGAGATTCTCGCCGGATCTTGCGATCCGGCGCTGCTAACGCCATACACGCCGGAGTCAGCAACTGCTCGTCGTTGAGATTCTCGCTGGACCTTACGATCCGGCGCTGCTCCCACTGGCCAGCGGGGAATTTACGCTGTCTGGATGTTGAGATTCTCGCCGGGCCTTCCGGTCCGGCGCTTCCCGATCTCGGGTTCCTTCTTGGTCAGCCACACCCCGTTGAGATGCTCACCCCTGTAGTCCGACGCTGAACTCCTGCCAGCCCACCACCGCCGCCTTTGGCTGGTTAAGATTCTTCGCCAGGCCCTGCGATCCGGCGCTACGGCTGAACAGGTCGCCTGGCAGGTAGCAGTGCTCGGTGTTGAGATTCTCGCCGAACCAGCAGTCCAGCGCTGCTTCGCAGTCCCCCTTCGTCGAATTCCTCCATCTCTGTATGTCGGACCGTGAAGGACCACGGAACCTGATCAGCGCTCCCAGTCCGGCCGGTCGACGGTCCGGGCATTCTTGATGCTGGCGGGCACCGTGGGGTCAAATGCACTCACGCAGTTGGATGGTGCGCCCGGCCACCGGCATACCACCCAAAACCGAGAGATATCAACGATCCTGGCGGGACCGGCAGGCGAGCCTCTTGAGACTCTCGCCGGACCTTGCAATCCGACACCGCCCGCGCGATCGCTTTTGATCGGCGCATGTAGGACGTTGAAATTCTCGCCAGACCCTACGATCACGGCGCCGCCCACCGCCTCGGCGGCGTCGATGTGGGAGCGGTAGTTGAGATTCTCGCTGGACCTTCCGATCCGGCGATGCTCAGGCGGGTACAGACCGCGCCACCACGTGAGTGCCGTTGAGATTCTCGCCGGACCTTGCAATCCGGCGCTGCATTACGACTACATCCTCATCGACACACCTCCGGAGTTGAGATTCTCGCCGGACCTTGCAATCCGGCGCCGCCCGGGCCGCTGCCCGAGGCTCCCGGGCGCCTGCTCCTCATTGAGATTCTCGCCGGATCCTCCGAACCGGCGCTGCATCCGGACCATCTCAGGCAACGCGGTCATGACGGTGTTGAGATTCTCGCCGGACCTTGCGATCCGGCGCAGCGCCCAAGGCCAGAAACCGCTCGTCGCCGCCGACATGTTGAGATCCTCGCCGGACCGTGCGATCCGGCGCTGCCCGTTCGGCGCGAGTTGTCTGCGCGAATCCACACGTTGCGATTCTCGCTGGCACGGCAGTCCGGCGCTATACGAGCTTCACACCGGGCAGGTAGCAGTGGTCGATGTTGAGATCCTCGCCGGACACATCGCTCCCCCTACCTGCCGTACTGCCGAAGTTCGCCGCTCACGCGTGGATGTCGGTCCCTCAGAGTACAGTCGCCGCACAAGATGCTGTTCTATCAGTTCGACGTCGTATCCGGGGCGGCAACGATGATGAGATCGACAGGCGCCGAGGGTTGACGGGAAGTGTGGGCGGCGGCGGGCATCGCGTGCGAGTTCTGTTGGATACAAACGGTTTCCGGTGGTCGACGCATACGTCGATAGCGCCGAGTTATCCTCGTTCAGATCCACGATGAGGGGAATATGTGGGCTCACAGCTCATCTAGAGGCCAGCAGGTTTGGCATGGGTTCGCCGAGCATTCACGCTCGACTGCCCGGTTGGCGAGAAGCTTTGCTGAGCGTTTCGGAGCAGGTGAGTTGGCAGAGGCGTTGGGGCTGTGGCACGACGCTGGCAAGTGTGAATGTGGTTGGCAGGAGCGTCTTCTGGTTGCTGGTCCGAATAGTCCAGTGGGCGGCAATCACTGGTCCCTGGGCGCACGGATGCTTCGGGATGTCATTGGGCCGTTCGCTCTTCCTGTCGAGGGGCATCACGGTGGATTGCCGGAGGTGGACGCTTTGCGCCATTTGCGACCGCAGCCTGACGACGAGTTGACCCTGAAGCGGTTCTACGACGAGGTAGCCGAGGCGAGGAATCTCCTTGCAGGCGTGACAATCCCGGAGAGCTGGCAGAAGGACTTTCTGGCTGCGGAGATGGGGTTGCGGATGACCTTTTCCGCCCTAGTCGATGCAGACCACCTTGATACTGCCGCGCATTTCGATGATGCACCTGCCCCAGACGTCTCGGTGCCGGCCGATATGGCGGCGCTCTTCCGACGCTTCGAAGTCGCACGAACCAGAGCGCTCGAAGAACGAGAGCCCTCGTCGATCGATAAGGTCCGCTCCGAACTGTACGATTCGGTGCTGGCGCGAGCGGGTGGACCACGCGGAGTCTACCGCCTGCCAGCACCAACAGGTTCCGGCAAGACCTATATCGCGGCCGGATTTGCGTTGAAACATGCCGCGCAGCATCAGGATCCGGGCCATGAGATGCGACGGGTGATCGTCGCTGTCCCGTTCATCACGATCACAGAGCAGAACGCCCAGATCTACCGGAACATGCTGGGTGACGATGTCGTACTCGAACACCACTCGAACCTGGAGTTGGACGCCCGCTGGGCTCGGCTGGGAGCAGAGAATTGGGATGCACCGTTCGTGGTCACGACGACCGTGCAGCTGTTCGATTCGCTGTTCGGCCGCAAGCCTTCACGTTCCCGGAAACTACATCGGTTGGCCAATGCGGTGGTCGTCCTCGACGAGGTTCAGTCTCTGCCCCTGCCGTTGCTGGTGCCGATTCTTGACGGATTACGGCTGTTGTGCATGCATTTCGGGACGACGGTGCTGTTGACATCAGCGACACAGCCTCCGTTCGAGACCCTTGACGTGTGGAAGCGGCTTCGACCGTCGGAGCTGGTTCCCGACGCGCCGGAACTGTTCGCCGCGCTGCGGCGCGCCGAATACGAATGGCGTGTGGATCCGAAACCGACGACGGCCGAGTTGGCCGTCGAGATCGCCGAACACGATCAAACATTGGTCGTCGTCAACACCGTCGAGCACGCGCGCCGCATGTATCGACTGCTGCGCGACTGCGCGACAGTGCCAGTACTGCACCTGTCGACCCGTATGTGCCCTGCCCATCGAGTAGCAGTCCTGGCCCGGGTGAATCAGCTTCTGAAGGACCGCAAGCCGGTGATTGTCGTTGCGACACAGCTGATCGAGGCCGGCGTCGATATCGACTTCCCGATCGTCTATCGAGCTCTGGCGCCTGCTGAGTCGCTGCAGCAGGCTGCCGGACGGGCGAATAGGGAAGGGAGACTCGCGATGGGCCGGGTGGTGGTCTTCGACGCCGCGGACGCACCAATTCCCGAGTTCTACCGGACCGCAGTGGGATCCACCCGTGTGTACTTCGGACCAGGTCGAGCCGATCCGGACAGTATCGTCGCGCTACGACGCTACTACCTGCATCTGTATCGACGATCGAATATCGAGTCGGGTGAGCGCGCCAGGGTGATCCAGGCCAACCGCGGGAGCCTCGACTTCCCCGCAGTCGCCGACGGCCCGGAAGTAGACGGCGGCGCGGGGGGCCGCGATCCCGCGTTGGCCTTCCGGATGCTCGATGACGACTCGGTTCCGGTGGTGGTGACCAATTATGACAAACACGGTCATGCCGAACGACTGCTGCAGCGAGCGCTGCACTCCAACGGCCGCAGCCGACAGGTGTTCCGAGACCTGCAGCCGTACACCGTGTCGTTTCCGACGCGCTTGGTCACAGCGTGCCTGGAAGCGGGGCTGCTGAGCCAGGTCGTCGGGGAACTCTACCGCTGGCAAGGACCGTATGACCGGGTCGGCGTCGGTATCGATGAAAACCAGAACAGTTGAGGAGGCGAGGTGACCAATTTACGGTTGCCTGAATCACGACAAGGCAGGCCACCAGTTGTCGTGCAGGTGTGGGGTGAGGCCGCGCTCTTCACCCGGCCCGAACTGAAGGCCGAACGCGTCACCTATCCCGTGATGACTCCGACCGCTGCGGTCGGGGTGCTCCAGGCGATCTACTGGAAGCCCGAATTCGATTGGCGAATAGTGGCGATCGAGGTGCTCAAGCCGATCCAGCAGTTCACCCAACGCCGCAACGAGACCACCGATCTCGCCTCCCTGGCCGACGCCGCGTCGGGGCGACGACGGATCAACACGGTCGCCAACCGCGTACAGCGCAACTCAGTCTGTCTGCACGATGTGGCCTACCGGATCCACGCCCACACCGTGCTGTGTGCCCATGCCGACAAACCCGAGATCGCCTACCGCGAGCAATTCGAGCGGCGAGTTTCTCGTGGAAGTTGCTTCAGCCAACCCTATTTCGGTGTTCGGGAGTTCTCTGCATACTTCAGCGAACCCGACGACACGCCAGCGTGCCACGATCTCACCGAGGAACTCGGAGTCATGCTCCATAGCATCGACCACTCGACCACTCCTCCGTCGTTCCGCTGGTTCACCGCATTCCTCGATCACGGGGTCATGCGTGTGCCCGCCCAAGGGATCCCCGGCACCGGACCGGTGAGCTGATGCTGCTGCAACGCCTGGTCGAGGTCGCCGCACGCGACTCCAGCAGGCCCTTTCACCGATCACGGCTGTTCTCCTGGCAACTCGATCTCGACGCCGAGGGCGCACCGCGACTCGACACCCTGATTCCGTTGGTGGACACCGACAGTAAAGGTCGAACCCGAGGTATCGCGCATACGGTCCCTGCCGCGGTACGCACGGTCGGTGTCGCGCCAGCGCTGACCGCCGACGACGTCCAATACGTTCTGGGATGGACCGACGAGGACAGCAACCCGGCACGAGTTGCCCAATGTGCCAACGCTTTTACCGAGCTGACCCTGCGGTGGGCCGAGAGCGAACATGGCCGCAACGACCAGATCGCACAGGCCGTTGCCAGCTTCTACCGCAGCGACGCGATCCACAAGATCCGATACCCCGAAGGATCCGAATCCGAGAAGAACCCGGGAGAACTCGCCAAAGGCTTCGCCAAACAGGGTGTTCTCATCACCGTCGACGACATTCCCGCTTACGAAGGGACTTCGGTAGTGCCGTTCTGGACCGCGGAAGTCGTTCGCCGCAAAGGCGGTGGCGTCGAGGGGTTCTGCATCGTCTGCGGTCAAGTCAACCCACTCCTGGACACATTGCCGGGCAAGATTCCTGCCCGCCTGGTGCCGGGCGCGAGCAACGACGCCGCCCTGGTGAGCGTGAACGAGCGTGTGTTCGGGTACGACCTCACCACCCAGCTGGGCTGCTCACCTATCTGTGTGGCCTGCGGCGAAGCAATCAACTCCGGTCTGCTGGCGGTGCTTCAGCCTCCCTACACCACAACGTTTTCCGGCCAAGACAGTCGGATGTCCTGGTGGCTGACACACGCAAGCGAATTCACCGTCATGGACGTACTGAAGGCACCCAAACCACAAGACGTCAGCAACCTCATGCGCTCTCCCAAACGCGGTGAACCCAACTTCGACGTCGATCCTGAACTGTTCTGCTCACTGACAGTCGGTGGCAATGTCGCACGCATCATGGTCCGCGACTGGATCGAAATGCCTGTATCGAAGGTCCTGGACAATGTCATCGCGTGGTTCGACGATCACGCCATGGTCTCCCTGCGGCCGGGTAACTCCCCGTACTACGGCATCACGCGTCTCGCCGCAGCCACCGGGCGATGGCTCCCCGGCACTACCAGCTACGCCGAGTTCGGCGTCAAGGGAGCCGATCGTCCCAACGATGTCTTCCGACAGCTCATGCACACGGCGCTGCTGAACCGGCCACTACCCACATCACTGCTCGCACATCTGATCCACCGCGTGCGACGAGACAACCACTTCGACGACTCTCGAGCCGCCCTCGTCCGACTGGCACTGACCCGTGCCCCCTCCACGACGGAGAAGCCCATGCTCGAACTCGACGACCACAACGACAAAGCCTCATACCTGGCCGGCCGCGTCTTCGCCGTCCTCGAAGCACTTCAATACGACTCGTCCGGAGGAAAACTCAACACCACCTACGGTGATCGCTATCTCTCCAGCGCGGTCGCGAACCCGCGGATCGCGCTTGTTGCCGGACATCGCGACGCCACCGCTTGGCTCAAGAAGTTGCGGCGCACCCGACCCGGCGCAGCAATCAACCATGAGAAGAACCTCGACCAGCTCTTCGTGAAACTCGGTGAAGTAGGCGGCATTCCAGGTCGAGGCAGCATCGACGAGCAGGCGTGGTTCCTGCTCGGCTACCACCACCAGCGCGCCAACCGATTCGCCGCCATCGCCGCCAACAAACCCGACCCCAGCGCCGGTCCGTCTCCCGAGGAGCCCACCAAATGACCACCCCGCACCTGAATCCCGAAGTCCGCCACGACATCGTCTTCCTCTTCGATGTCACCGACGGCAACCCCAACGGTGATCCCGACGCAGGCAACCGACCCCGCACCGACGACGAAAGCGGACACGGCCTGGTCACCGACGTCGCCCTCAAACGCAAGATCCGCGACACCATCGCACTGGCCGTCGGCGACGACCCACGCTACGGCATCTTCGTTCAAGCCGGATACGCGCTCAACCCACGCCTCGAAGCGTCCTACGAGGCAACCGGTCTCAAACTCGGCAAGATCACCCCAGAAGAAGCCGCACGAGCCAGGGCATGGCTGTGCGACCACTACGTCGACATCCGCCTCTTCGGGGCAGTCATGTCCGTCGGAAAAACCGGAGCGCTCGGACAAGTACGCGGCCCGCTCCAGGTAGGAATGGCCCGAAGCATCGACCCCGCCGTCCCCGTCGACCACGCCATCACCCGCGTCACACAAACCCGGCAAGAAGACATCGACAAGGGCGAATCCACCGAGATGGGCAGCAAATGGACCATCCCCTACGCACTCTACAAGGTAGAGATCTACTACTCCGCCACCCGCGGCATCCAAACCGGCGTCACCACACGCGATCTCGAACTCTTCTACTCAAGCCTCACCATGATGTTCGACCACGACCGCGCAGCCACCCGAGGCACCCTCGCACCCCGCGGCCTGTATGTCTTCTCCCATGCCAATGCCTTCGGCTCCGCACCGGCACACAAGCTCACCGAACGTGTGCAACCCCGGATCCTCCAGCACCACACTGCCATTCCCCCACGAAAATTCGGCGACTATGTCGTCAACATCGACGCCAGCGATCTGCCATCTGGTGTAGATCTGACGAAACTCATCAGCTGACTGGTGGATCGCCACAGCTGGGCGTACGGGTAGTCCGACCACCTGTACGCCCAAGGGACACTGTGACAGTTCACCGTGAGCAGGTCCATGCCTACGTTGAGATCCTCAGCCTGTAGGAGGCTGCAATACCGGAACCCTATGTTACCGACAAGAGCTCTGGACGGTCCCGACCTCGCCACACCCATGCTCAGTTCGTAGGGATGGCATTCCTGACGGTATCCTTTGATGTTTCTCACCGCGGCACCTTGACAGCTCGCTAGCCTGCATCCGTATTGCATGTTGACGTACCAGAATTCTTATATGCGCTAAGGATATTCACGATGCTGAACGCTTATCATGATGGCGGTGCCGAGCAGCACAATCCGGATCTCGACGTGAATCTTCCACGGGAAGAGGGGCTTACAACGATCCCGACGCTGGAGAGCGACCCCATCCCCGGCGCGACCCCTATCCGCTCCGACCTCACGCGACTCGTGGCGTTCATGGCAGTACTCGCGCTTGCCGGGGTGGCACTGATATTCGGGCACCCCACGATCGCCAGCTCGATCGGTGTAATTCCATTCCTTGCCTGGCTGACTCGTCTTTACAGCATCTGGGACGCGCGTGGCCGAGACGGAGCATGAGCGGCTACCGAGGGTATCGGCACGCAGAACCCTAAGCGCGACCAGAATTTCCGCACGCGCCGAAACAGCCCAGCTGCCCCTGAACCTCATTTGTTCGAGAACCTGACCGCTTCCTCCAGCACAGCGCCGAACCTTCCAGCGCGGCGAGAATCGCAACGGTTTCGATGCCTACTAGACTCATAACGTCAGGCCGCAACACCGAGCATTCCGAATCGGCAGGAACCTCAACCCCGGCTGGCCACAGCTCAGCATCCGGACTGTCGTGATGGGATCCCGTGATTTCGGTCCATCTGGACCGAAGTCACGGGGTCCCATCAATCTGGCTAGTCCTGAGATCGGTCTGACGGGCCCCCGGCGGCGTGGCCCGCCGCTTCAGGAGTTAGCACTGGTAGCCAGCCAATTTGGCGAGCGTGGGAGCGGACGTTCGCTCGATGGAACTGGAATCGGCGGACGCCCAGCAGATCAGTACGAATCCGGTCCGCAGGTATACCAGCTACATCCAACAGAAATATCCGCAGAACCCAGTCCAAGGTCATCGTCAGCGTCGCCCACCTGAGCACGCGCACATCCAACGGTTCACCCAACTTCACCAGATGGTGGGCAAGCTCGTCGCGTGCGCGAGAGGTGTTCCCAACGAAATCAGGGATCGACTCAATCGCTTCTGGCACGATCGCGACCGCACGAGCCACCAACTCGTCGAGCCGATCACGGAAAGTAACGTCCTCAAGGTGGGCAAGCTTCTCGGTAAGGATCTGGTGCGCCAACGACGGATCCGCCAACTGTTCGGTATCGAACTGCGCAATACCAGCCTCGCGAGCGGCTCGCCGCACACGGGCAATTGCACCATTGGAGAGGTGGAACCGCTTCTGCCGCTTCCCTAGACGCCTGTGGAGTCCCTCAGCGATGGAGGCGACGGTGAGTAATTCGACCTGCGCCGCGCCTTGGGGCGGCTCGATCACGCCCCAAGGCAAACCATCTAGGTCGTCATATATCCGCATCCAAGTTGCCAGTGCCTCGATTGTTAACACGTCAGGCCCCAGCAGCTTCGCCCGCCCAGCCAGTTCAGGGTTCTCGTAGGTGTGCTCACTGAATACTTGAAGCCAGTCCCCGCCGACGGCATGCACCTGAACATCAGTGACCGGAACCGACGAACCCGTAATGAGACGAGCTAAGGCCTGCGATCCTCCAACGACCGAATCCAGCAATTCGCGTAGGGTTTTCGGAGCAGTACATGTGTAGAGCAGCCACAGCTCAGTGTTCTCATCGTCGGTTTCGTCGCGATGAACCGACAGCTCGGAGCGGTCATCAATCGCTGCACAGTCATGAGGAGTAAGTCCGCGCCAGCCTTCGTGGTTGGCGAGCCGGAACCTCACACCGTCGTAGCGGTGATCGGGAGAAACCCTGGCACCCAGCAAAACGAATCGCGCCTCGTATCGGTGGCCGAATAGTACGGCGAGTCCACGATCGTAACCACCTTGTGCCCCAAGCACGGTGACCGCTTTGCCGTTCTCAAGTTCTCCATGGAAGTCTATCGGCTCCCATGCGGCAACACGGTCCTCAACTTGTCCGCTGGTTGTAATCATCATCCCGGTAGCGGATACCTCGAATCGAACGCCCGGTTCATCGACAACCGGGCGGTCGAGGATGAGCACAGGACGAGCACCCCGCGCACAGGTCAGCGAGCCCGCGCCACGCCGCGCGGGACTGCCCGAACACCAAAACCAACCATCAAGCGTATCGGAATGCGATGCAACGTCATCGCCATCAAGTCCAGTCATAGCTGCACATCATGGCTCAGCACCCACTCGTCACCAACGCGAGCTCAGATCCCGACGTTTCGACGAATGATGGCGGTGAATCTGGCGTAGTTCGCGGAGCCGGTGAAAGCGCTCCGCCATCTGCCTTGGTCGATGTTCGAGACGAGCATGGCGAGTGCGGCCACTGCGTCTCTGCGCGCACCGATGAGCGAGGGGTCGGCAAGTCGCCAGGTCCGGATCTCGGAGCGGTGCTGATGAACGACTTCGAACAGCGTGGCCAGATCGACAACGTCCTTGTCGGCGAGCCGTTTTCGCCAAGCGAGAGCTTTGAGAACCACAGCCGATTCGACATCCGGTACGGGAACAGTGAATTCGATAGTCCCGCCGACGAACAGATCCACGCGGGCGTTGGCGATGACCACGTCACCAGCCACAGCCAGATGCAGGCCGGGCGCCGAGTCGAACGCACGGCCGACAATCTCGCTCTGGGCTGCGCTGCCGAACGTCGCGACGAGGATATCCACATCCAGCCGTCCCTTGTCGCTGGCCCTTGTGTAGCGGTTGCCCGATTCCAGTTCATAGCCGAGGGCGACCATCTGCTCGTGCAACTGGCGTTCAGCGGCGACGAGGGCCTCTTTGTCCATTCCGGCGTCGGCGTCGGCTGTGCCACGTAGCCGCCAGCCGTCCAGCGGGTAGATGTGCTGGAGCATCTGCACCATGTGCCCACCGATGACTCGATAGCTGGCTTCGGGAAGCCCCTCAGCCGCGGCCGCAAGATCGGCAAGAGCCAGGAAACCGCGATCAGCCGCGTTCGATGTGGAGACGATGTGCAGCTGTGCACGACGGTGATCAGGCACCGAGCCCTCCACTGCGGATCGCGTCCCGCAGCCGGTCGGCCGCTTCCCCGGCGGTGGGTGCGGTGCTGATATTGAGCAAGTCCCACAAGGTGATTGCGGCGTCAGCGAGAAAGTGCCGCGCGCCGTAGCGGGTGCCGAAGGCGGCAGCAACGTGTGCGATCGTGGGATCCTCGGGAACCACGATGGTCATCGTCGCGTCGTTCGGCTCGACCGGAGAGAACCCGACGACGGTGAAATCGATGATCTCGGGCAGATACATTCGCACAGTGGTCGGCAGCTGCCACGGCGCGTAGGTGTCAGCAGCGAGATCACCGGACACCACAGCGTTCAAACCCAATTCGTCGAGCAACTTCAATGCGGTACTCGCTTGCGTCGCGGGATCGTCCAGGCCATACCAGTAGCCGACAGTCCCACCCGGGCCCGGATACTCACGCACCCAAGACTCGAGCGCTCCATCGAGAGCGCTCCAACCATGCTCGTCACGAGTCACGAAGGACGAAAGTCGGCTCAGGGCAAGAGAAACGGCCTGTTGACTCACGCCGACCGCCGCCGCAAGTTCGGACTGCTGCAGCGGCCGGGAGGCCAAGGCCAGCACCCGCAGGATCGCATTACGCCCCCAGGCAGGCTTACCACTGCCGGGACGACGCTTCGGCTCTTCCGACTGGAGCAAGACCTCTCCGCCGACGATCACCAGTTCGGGATCGTCCGTGACCAGATCGAAGCGTCCGGCGGCGGCAGCGGCAATGACATCGGGCGCGGCCGACGGCGCTACATACAACGTCCGGATGCCATCGATCCCGCGGTTCGTCATACTCGGTGAGAGCCGTTGCCGCACTGCTTTCATATCTACCTGGGCGGCAGACAGATCTCCCGGCACCCTCAGCACCAGATCCTTCTGAGTTCCCGCTACGACTGTGACTCCGGCCCGCCGCAGCAATGGCAGTAGCCGAGCAAGCACCTCGCGCTCCACTACGGCCCCCTTAACCTATCGAAAGAATTGTGTCAAACAAGCTTACAAGAGCTCATACCAATATGCTTGTTTGACATTTACTCAGAACAGGCGTAGCCAAGTGCACAAGTCTCACTCGGACCAGCGTTCATGGAGGCGGACATGCCCAGACGCGAACACCACATCGCCGTTACCAGCGAACTCAGGGATCCTCCCGACCTGCGAAAACTCAGTCGGGCGATCATCGCCATTGCCCAAGGACCAAACCGACGCCCTTCGGAAGAGCAACCAAACCCGCGCGGCCCGTCGCCCCAAGCGGACAGGTTCACAACAGGAGCCGAACAACCCGCGCTAGCCACACTGGCCACACCAATCAGTTCAGTTGACTTCAGACCCAAGGGCCCTGAGAAGTTCGAACCGCCGACCGCCCTAATCACTGCAGCTCAAAGGATTGTGTCGCCGCGCTCGCACCTGACTTAGAGAGGAAGAAGTCTCTGACCTGCGACTTCTCTCTGGGTGGGCGCAGAGGGGATCGAACCCCCGACCGCTGGTGTGTAAAACCAGTGCTCTACCGCTGAGCTATACGCCCCGAGTGCCCGGGCGTGCCGGGCGACGGGTTATGAATCTAGTGTGGCTAGCGCTTTTTCCCAAGCCTGCTGGTCACGGGGCTCGCCGGGGCCGTTCATCTCCGAGAAGCGGATGATGCCGTCCTTGTCTATGACGAAGGTGCCGCGGTTGGGGTAGCCGGATTTTTCGTTGAAGACGCCGTAGGACTGGGCTACCGCGCCGTGGGGCCAGAAGTCGGAGAGCAGGGGGAAGGTGTAGCCCTGTTCGGCTGCCCAGATCTTGTGGGTGGGAGGAGGACCGACCGAGATGGCGAGGATTTCGGCGTTGTCGTTCTGGAACTTGGGGAGTTCGTCGCGGACCTTGCAGAGTTCGCCCTGGCAGATGCCGGTGAAGGCCAAGGGGTAGAAGACGATCAGGACGTTTTTCTCGCCTCGGAAGCTCGACAGCGTGACGTCCTGGTTGTTCTGGTCCTTCAGTGTGAAGTCCGGTGCGACCGTACCGACCTCGAGCGGCATACCTACCCCTCCATCCTGTGTCCCGGCGCGGGGCCGGGCTCGAACAAGAGCAGCGCCGGGCGTGAGACGGCCCAGCACCGAGCGACCCGTGGTGGAGACGCGGCGACCCTGACCGGGCCGCAAGGCATCCACCGGTGCCACTCGGTTCGAGCTGAAACCTTAGTGGAGGGTCTCAGCGCTGCTTGGAGGGCGTCTTGGGCTGGGTGAGCTTGGTGCCCGTCCAGGTGCCCAGGGAGACCGGTGTGGTCGAGGTGAGACCGGCGGGCGTGGCCGATTCGGCGATTTCGCTCGGGTCCACGTGGCCGGGCTGACCGGTTTTCGGAGTCAGGACCCAGACGATGCCGTCGTCGGCGAGCGGGGACACCACGTCCATCAGCTCGTCGACGAGATCCCCGTCCCCATCCCGCCACCACAGCAGTACGACATCGACAACCTCGTCGGTGTCCTCGTCAAGCAACTCGGACCCGATCGTTTCCTCGATACCCGCCCGCAGGTCGTCGTCGGTATCTTCGTCCCAGCCCAGTTCTTGAACCACCATGCCGTGTGCAATGCCAAGCTTCTGAGCGTAGTTCTGCGCGTCCGCCGCGGCGACCACGGTGGTGTCCTCCTCAACTCCCGACAATAGGTAGTTGCAAGCGAACATGGTAAAAGCCCTCAGCGCAAGCCGATCGGCCGAAATCGCACCCTAAATGTCGTATGTGAGACCCGAGGGGCCACCCGGACACGGCGGGTTCACTTGGTCGGGCAGGCGTTTCGGACCGCCGTCAGAGCGTCGTTGACCTTCTTGCTCGCGTCATTGAGCGGCGCGACCGACGACCCGGCCGACATCTTCCGAATCTCCGCGGCCAACGCGCGCGCCGCGGTCACGTAATCGGTGAACTTGCCCGCCAGATCCGCGGGCAGGGCCGGACCGGAGGCGCTCACCTGAGTCTCGATCGCCTTGGCCGCGTCCTCGAGCGCGGTCGCCGCGGCATCGCGCTTGGCGTTCTGGTCGGCGGCGCTCGCGTCGTGCGCGTCCACGAACTCGTTGTAGCGGTCGACCGCGGTGCCGGTGTTCTTGCGGAACGGATCGCAGTTGTCGGCAGTGGCTTTCGCGATGTCCGCCGCCGCCTTGGACGAGCTGGCCGCCGCCGAGGACGAGGCCACCTCGGCCTTGTACGCCGTCACCTGGGCTTGATCGACGGTCGCGGTACCCTCGACCGTGTTGGCACATCCGGCCAGAACCAATCCCGCGGCCACGGCCGCGGATGCGCACACCAACCCGAACCCCCGGGGGTTCAGCAGCTTCACTTGGTTCCTCCCCGATCACAGCCCGGCGGTTCCCTGCGCAACCGTACTGGATTTCCGGCTGACATGATGACCTGGGCCGCATCATCGGCAAGGATGTGAGATGCGCCCCAGACCAATCGTTACGGGTATGCCGCCGACCGGCGGATATCCGGGGTATTGACGCCACACCAGATGTCCCACCCCATGTGTACGAGGAGCAAACGTCTTGACCGACTTGATGCACCCGACTTCGTCGAATTCCGCCAATGGTTCCCCGGGACCGAACGCCGGATCGGCACGCAAAAGCCCGGCGGGGGGCCGGGTTCGAGTGATTCGCGAGGGGGTGGCGTCATACCTGCCGGACATCGATCCGGAAGAGACCAGCGAATGGCTCGACTCGTTCGACGAGATGCTCACCCGCGAGGGCCCCGGCCGCGCCCGCTACCTGATGCTGCGCCTGCTGGAGCGCGCCGGTGAGCGCCACGTCGCCATCCCCGCGCTGACCTCCACCGACTACGTCAACACCATCCCCACCGAGAACGAGCCGTGGTTCCCCGGCGACGAAGAGGTGGAGCGCCGCTTCCGCGCCTACATCCGCTGGAACGCCGCGGTCATGGTGCACCGCGCCCAGCGGCCCGGAATCGGTGTGGGCGGCCACATTTCGACCTACGCGTCCTCGGCGGCGCTCTACGAGGTCGGCTTCAACCACTTCTTCCGCGGCAAGGACCACCCGGGCGGCGGCGACCAGATCTTCATCCAGGGCCACGCCTCGCCGGGCATCTACGCCCGCGCCTTCCTGGAGGGCCGCCTCACCACCGATCAGATGGACGGCTTCCGCCAGGAGTACAGCCACGGCGGCCCCGGCCACGGCCTGTCGTCCTACCCGCACCCGCGCCTGATGCCCGACTTCTGGGAATTCCCCACGGTCTCCATGGGTTTGGGCCCGATGAACGCCATCTACCAGGCCCGCTTCAACCACTACCTGCACGACCGCGGCCTGAAAGACACCTCGGATCAGCATGTTTGGGCGTTCCTGGGCGACGGCGAGATGGACGAGCCGGAATCGCGCGGCCTGATCCAGGTGGCCGCCAACGAGGGCCTGGACAATCTGACCTTCGTCATCAACTGCAACCTGCAGCGCCTCGACGGCCCGGTCCGCGGCAATGGCAAGATCATTCAGGAGCTGGAGTCGTTCTTCCGCGGTGCGGGCTGGAACGTCATCAAGGTGGTGTGGGGCCGCGAATGGGACGCCCTGCTGCAGGCCGACCGCGACGGCGCGCTGGTGAACCTGATGAACACCACCCCCGACGGCGACTACCAGACCTACAAGGCCAATGACGGCGCGTACGTGCGCGAACACTTCTTCGGCCGCGACCCGCGCACCAAGGAACTGGTCAAGGGCCTGTCGGACTCCGACATCTGGAACCTCAAGCGCGGCGGCCACGACTACCGCAAGATCTACGCCGCCTACGCCGCGGCCATGGCGCACAAGGGCCAGCCGACGGTCATTCTCGCCAAGACCATCAAGGGCTACGGCCTGGGCAAGCACTTCGAGGCCCGCAACGCCACGCACCAGATGAAGAAGATGACCCTCGACGATCTGAAGGCGTTCCGCGACGTGCAGCGCATTCCGATCACCGACGCCGAGCTCGAGGCGAATCCGTACCTGCCGCCGTACTACCACCCCGGCCAGGACGCCCCGGAGATCCAGTACATGCTGGACCGCCGCAAGCAGCTGGGCGGCTACCTGCCCGAACGGCGCACGGCGGCAAAGCCGCTGCAACTGCCCGGCGACGAGGCCTACCGCAGCGTGCGCAAGGGTTCGGGCAAGCAGCCGGTGGCCACCACCATGGCCTTCGTGCGCCTGATGAAGGAGCTGTTGCGCGACAAGGAGATCGGCAAGCGCATCGTCCCGATCATCCCCGACGAGGCCCGCACCTTCGGCATGGACTCGTGGTTCCCGTCGTTGAAGATCTACAACCGCAACGGCCAGCTCTACACCTCGGTCGACGCGGAACTGATGCTCGCCTACAAGGAGTCGAGCGTCGGCCAGATCCTGCACGAGGGCATCAACGAGGCCGGATCGACCTCGAGCTTCACCGCGGTCGGCACCTCCTACGCCACCCACGGCGAGCCGATGATCCCGCTCTACATCTTCTATTCGATGTTCGGCTTCCAGCGCACCGGCGACGGCCTGTGGGCGGCGGCCGACCAGATGGCCCGCGGCTTCGTGCTCGGCGCGACCGCCGGGCGCACCACGCTCACCGGTGAGGGCCTGCAGCACAACGACGGTCACTCGCTGCTGCTGGCGTCCACCAACCCGGCGTGCGTCGCCTACGACCCGGCCTTCTCCTTCGAGATCGCCCACATCGTGCGCGACGGCATGCGCCGCATGTACGGCGGCGGCCTGGCCAGCGGCTTCCAGGAGGCGCTGCCGGGCACCGACCCCGAATCGCATTCGCAGCACCACGAATTCGGTGGCGAGGACATCTTCTACTACATCACCCTCTACAACGAGCCGTACGTGCAGCCCGCCGAGCCGGAGGGCCTGGACGTGCAGGGTCTGCTCAAGGGCATCTATCTCTACAAGCCCGGTGCCGCGGGCGAACTGCGCGCGAACATCCTGGTCGCGGGCGTCACCATGCCCGACGGTCTGCGCGCGCAGGAGATGCTGGCCAACGAGTGGAACGTGCAGGCCGACGTCTACTCGGTGACCTCGTGGGGTGAGCTGCGCAAGGAGGCCCTGGCCAAGGAGATCGCCAAACTCCGCCATCCGGACCAGGATCCGGGCCTGCCCTACATCACCGAGGTGCTGTCGCGGGCGCAGGGCCCGTTCGTCGCCGCCTCCGACTGGATGCGCGCGGTGCCCGACCAGATCCGCCAGTGGGTGCCGGGCGAGTACATCACCCTGGGCACCGACGGGTTCGGTTTCTCCGACACCCGTCCGGCCGCGCGCCGCGTGTTCAATGTGGATGCCGCGTCCATCGTGGTCGCGGTCCTGCAGGGACTCGCCGCCCAGGGCAAGATCGCGCCCGCGACGGCCGCCGAGGCGGCCCGCCGCTACGCCATCGACGATGTGAACGCCGCGCCGAAGGCGGCACCCGGTACCGAAGGCGGGGACGCGTAGCCCACCATAAATACCGTGGAACGTAAACCGCCGAGGCCGCGCCGGATCAATGAAGAGGGCACCTCTTCGCACGAGGTCTATCTCCCGACCGGCGCGCTCTCCCCGAATCGGCAGACGCGCGACCCGCTTCCGGACACCCTCCTGAAACGGGTCAAGCAGTTCTCCGGTCGCCTGTCGACCGAGGCCGTGGCCTCGATGCAGGATCGGTTGCCGTTCTTCGCCAATCTGGACGCCGCCCAGCGGGCCGGGGTCCAGATGCTGGTGCAGACGGCGGTGGTGAACTTCCTGGAATGGCTGCAGGACCCGGAATCGGATATTCGATTCAGTCTCGATGCCTTCCAGGTGATTCCGGACGATCTGGCGCGGCGGCTCACGCTGCGCCAGACCGTCGACATGGTCCGGGTGGCCATGGAGTTCTTCGAGCAGTGGCTCCCGGCGTTGGCGCGCAACGATCGTCAGCTGGTGGCCCTCACCGAGGCGGTGCTGCGCTACGGGCGCGAGCTCGGATTCGCCGCCGCCTCGGTGTACGCCTCGGCCGCCGAGTCGCGCGGCGCCTGGGACACCCGATTGGAGGCCCTCGTCGTCGACGCCGTGGTGCGCGGCGACACCGGTCCCGAGATGCTCTCGCGCGCGGCCACTCTCAATTGGGATGCCACCGCGCCCGCCACCGTGCTTGTGGGAACGCCCCCCAAGGATCAGGTGGCCGTTGTCAGTTCCGTACATAGTGTCGCCGGTCGGCACAATCGAAACGCGCTCGCCGTGGTGCAGGGTTCGCGGCTCGTCATGGTAGTCAGCGGACATCTTGGCGACCCGCTGTATCCCTCGCAGTTCCTGGCCGACCTGCTCGCCGAGGCCTTCTCCGAGGGCCCGGTGGTGATCGGTCCGACCATGCGCACACTGTCGGCCGCGCACGTCAGCTCGGTGGAGGCGATGGCCGGGATGGAGGCCGTGGTGGGCTGGCGTGGCGCGCCGCGCCCGGTGCACGCGTCCGAGCTCCTACCCGAGCGCGCGCTGCTGGGTGACCGGGCCGCGGTGGAGGCCCTGAACGAGCATCTCGTGC
The DNA here is from genome assembly GCF_035818795.1 of Nocardia sp. CDC160. Classification (NCBI taxonomy): domain Bacteria; kingdom Bacillati; phylum Actinomycetota; class Actinomycetes; order Mycobacteriales; family Nocardiaceae; genus Nocardia; species Nocardia sp. CDC160. Next base: position 167,862 of record NZ_JAYKYT010000003.1, read on the forward strand.
TACCGTTGGCCGCCGCCAGCGCCGATTTGTCGGACACCCTGGACGCCTATCTGGACTGCGGCGGAGCGGTCGAGACCTGCGCCCGTCAGCTGTTCGTTCATCCAAATACGGTGCGCTATCGCCTCAAACGAATCGCCGACATCACGGGCCGGGATCCCATGAATCCGCGCGATGCCTATGTGTTACGTATCGCGGCCACAGTAGGTCGGCTGACTCGAACTCGTAACGAATCACCCACTCCTGCCACAGATGTGACTCCCGTCACAGACCCTGCCGAGGGTGTGTAACGAGATTCGCGGATCGGGCGATCCGGGCAACCCACTTGGTCTTTTGTAGACACCTAACAAAAGAGCCAACCAAGCTTCATTCGCGCCGACATCTCGTGAGAGTGCAGTCACAGTGTTTTCTTAGACCCGTGATCGCATTGCTCGCCCCTGGACAGGGCTCTCAGACACCCGGCATGCTCACCCCTTGGCTCGAACTTCCCGGCGCCGCGGATCGCGTCGCGCTGTGGTCGAAGGCCTCGGGGTTGGACCTGCTGCGTTTGGGTACGACTGCGACCGCGGAAGAAATCGTGGACACGGCTGTCACCCAGCCGCTCGTCGTCGCGGCCGCTCTGCTTGCTTTTGCCGAAATCCCGCAGGACTCGCTGCCCGCGGATACCATCGTCGCCGGACACTCGGTCGGCGAATTCGCCGCCGCTGCCGTCGCCGGAGTCATCTCCGCCGATGACGCGGTGGCCCTGGCCGCCATCCGCGGAGCGGAGATGGCCAAAGCTTGCGCCCTCGAGCCGACCGGTATGTCCGCGGTGCTCGGTGGTGACGAAGCGGAGGTGCTCGCCCGCCTCGAGGAACTCGGACTCGTTCCGGCCAACCGCAATGCGGTGGGTCAGATCGTGGCAGCGGGTAAGCTCGAGGCGCTCGAAGCCCTTGCCGCAAACCCGCCCGAAAAGGCCCGCATCCGGTCCCTGCCGGTCGCTGGCGCCTTCCACACGGCGTTCATGGCACCCGCCCAGGACGCCGTTGCGGAGGCCATCGCCAAGATCGATCCGAGTGCGCCGGTCCGCACCCTGCTCTCGAACTTCGACGGGCAGCCGGTCGGTTCCGGCCAGGATGCGATCGACAAGCTCGCTGCCCAGGTCACGCGCCCCGTGCGCTGGGACCTGTGCACCGAAACGATCCGTACGGCAGCGGTTTCCGCGGTGGCGGAGTTGCCGCCCGCGGGCACCCTGGTCGGCATCGCCAAGCGGGAGCTCAAGGGCACCCCGAATCTGGCGCTGAAGACCCCGGCGGATCTCCCCGCGCTCGCCGAACTCACCGCGGCAAGCTAGCTTGGCTCGCGGCCCGATCCCTCAACGGCGAGGGAGCAATCTGGCCGCAAACTGAAAATCCCAACCCCTCCACAGAAACAAGAAGGGAGCCACCACAGTGGCCGCTCTGACCCAGGAACAGATCGTCGAAGAGCTCGGCAAGATCATCGAAGAGGTGACCGGTATCGAGCCCTCCGAGGTCACCATCGAGAAGTCCTTCGTCGACGACCTGGACATCGACTCGCTGTCGATGGTCGAGATCGCCGTCCAGACCGAGGACAAGTACGGCGTCAAGATCCCCGATGAGGACCTGGCGAGCCTGAAGACCGTCGGCGACGCGGTGGCGTACATCCAGAAGCTCGAGGCCGAGAACCAGGACGCGGCCGCCGAGCTGAAGGCCAAGTTCGGCGCCGAGGGCGAGTAGGAACCGACACCGTGACCACTCCTTCCACCTTGAACGGGAACTTTCCCAACGTCGTCGTAACGAGCATGGCGGCGACCACGTCGATCGCCGGTGACGTCGATGCGACGTGGAAGGGCCTCCTCAATGGCGAGAGCGGCATCGACACTCTCGAGGACGACTTCATTGCGGAGTACGACCTTCCGGTTCGAATCGGCGGCCACCTGAAGGTGTCGCCGGACACGCTGCTCGATCGGGTCGAGATCCGTCGCATGGCGTACGTCGAGCGTCTGGCGACCGTGCTCGGTCGCGAGGTGTGGAAGAACGCTGGCTCGCCCGAGGTTGACCCGCTTCGGCTGGGTGTGGCCATCGGCACCGGTCTCGGCGGCGGCGACGCACTGATCGATTCGGTGGACAAGCTGAAGAACGGTGGCTATCGCAAGATTTCGCCACTGGCCGTTCAGATGGTCATGCCGAACGGTCCGTCCGCCGTCGTCGGTCTCGAACTCAAAGCCCGTGCGGGCGTGATCACTCCGGTCTCGGCGTGCTCGTCGGGTTCGGAGGCCATCGCCAACGCGTGGCGCATGATCGTCATGGGTGACGCCGACATGGTCGTGACCGGTGGTGTCGAGGGCTTCATCGACTCCGTTCCGATCGCCGCGTTCTCCATGATGCGGGCCATGTCCACGCGCAATGACGATCCGAAGGCGGCCTCGCGCCCCTTCGACAAGGACCGCGACGGCTTCGTCTTCGGCGAAGCGGGCGCGCTCATGGTCATCGAGACCGAGGAGCACGCCAAGGCGCGCGGCGCCACCATCCACGCCCGACTCATGGGCGCGGGTATCACCTCCGACGGATTCCACCTGGTGGCTCCCGATCCGGAGGGCAGCGGTGCGGCTCGCGCCATGCAGCGCGCGATGCAGACCGCCGGGTTGTCCGCCAAGGACGTGACCCATGTCAACGCTCACGCGACCGCCACCCCGATCGGTGACACCGCGGAAGCGAACGCGATTCACAAGGCAGGCGTGCAGCACGCCTCGGTGTACGCGCCCAAGTCGGCCCTGGGCCACTCGATCGGTGCCGTCGGCGCCCTCGAGTCGGTGCTCACGGTGCTCAGCATTCGCGACGGGGTCGTCCCGCCGACGCTGAACCTCGAGAACCAGGATCCGGCGATCGATCTCGACATCGTGCATGGCACCGCACGCCATCAGGACATCGAGTACGCGATCAACAACTCCTTCGGTTTCGGTGGGCACAATGTCGCGCTCGCCTTCGGCCGGTACTGACGGCGCACTCAGAAGAACCGCGCACTTCTAGAACCGGTCAGTAAGACAAGCGGTCCCGGCAGGGGATCTCGGGTCGAGATCCCAGACCCGTTCCCCTGCCGGGATTTTCGACATTTCGCAGCCGCTTCGGCGACCGCGTTTCCTTCAGAGGAGAGTTTGCGATGACCATCATGGCTCCCGCACACGCGGATACCACGACCGATCCGCGCGACCCGCTGGGTCGGTTGCAGCGGTTCTTCGATCCCGGAACCGTGCTGCCGCTGCACCCCCGCGACAAGTCCGGTGTGCTCGCCGCCATTGGTGAGATCGACGGTGTGCGCACCGTCGCCTACTGCTCCGATGCGACCGTGATGGGCGGCGCCATGGGCGTCGAGGGTTGCAAGCACATTGTCGATGCGATCGATACCGCCATCGACTCCCAGATTCCCGTTGTGGGCCTGTGGCATTCGGGTGGCGCGCGCCTGGCCGAGGGCGTCGAGGCGCTGCACGCGGTCGGGCTGGTCTTCGAGGCCATGGTCCGCGCGTCCGGCCAGGTCCCCCAGATTTCGGTGGTGCTCGGCTTCGCGGCCGGTGGCGCCGCCTACGGTCCGGCGCTGACCGACATCGTGATCATGGCCCCCGAGGGCCGCGTCTTCGTCACCGGACCCGACATCGTGAAGACGGTGACCGGCGAGAGCGTCGACATGGAGACGCTCGGCGGGCCGATCACCCACGGCAAGAAGTCCGGCGTCTGCCACATCGTGGCCGATGACGAACAGGACGCCATGCACCGGGCGCGCCGGTTGGTCTCGATGTTCGCCGAGCAGGGCGAATTCGATTTGGCCGCGGCCGCGCACGGCGATGTCGACCTCAAGGCCATGATGCCGGAGTCGGCCAAGCGCGCCTACGACGTGAAGCCGATCATTCACGAGCTGCTCGACAATGTCGACGGCGAAAGCACTTTCGAGGAACTGCAGGGCGGCTACGCCCGCTCCATGGTGGTCGGTCTGGGTCGCCTCGGCGGTCGCACCGTCGGCGTGCTGGCCAACAACCCGATTCGCCTGGGCGGCTGCCTCAACTCCGAAAGCGCCGAGAAGGCTTCGCGTTTCGTGCGCCTGTGCAATGCCTTCGGCATTCCGCTGATCGTGGTCACCGACGTGCCGGGCTACCTGCCGGGTGTCTCGCAGGAGTTCGAGGGCGTGGTGCGCCGCGGCGCGAAGCTGTTGCACGCCTTCGCCGAGGCCCGCGTCCCGCGCGTCACCCTGGTGACCCGCAAGATCTACGGCGGCGCCTACATCGCCATGAACGCCCGATCCCTCGGTGCCACAGCGGTTTACGCGTGGCCGGGCTCCGAGGTCGCGGTCATGGGCGCGAAGGCCGCGGTCGGCATCCTGCACAAGAAGGCCCTCGCGGCCGCCCCGGAGGAGGAGCGCGAAGCCATGCTCGAGCGGCTCACCGAGGAGCACGAGCGCATTGCCGGTGGCGTCGAGCGCGCCATGGCGATCGGCGTCGTGGACCAGGTCGTCGACCCGGCCAAGACCCGCTCCACCATCGCGGCGGCGCTCGCTGCGGCCCCGGCCCGGCCGCAGCACAACAAGAACATTCCGCTGTAGCTTCGGACATGGCATGGGCGGGCGGTCTCCTCGGAGGCCGCCCGCCGTCATTGGCGGGCGTGTACAAAACTTACGAAATTTAGTTGACACGTCCCCGATACGGGGTGGACACCGCGGGTTTCTAGCGTGCGGGGCATGTCAGAGACGCTCGCAGCCGGGGCGACAACGGTCCGGCGAACACCCTGGTATCGCTCCATGTTCGCGCAACTGCTCATCGCCGTGGTCGCGGGCATCGTGGTCGGCAAGTTCTGGCCGTGGCTGGGGGCGGATCTGAAGCCGTTGGGGGACGGGTTCATCAAGCTGATCAAGATGGTGATCGCGCCGATCGTGTTCTGCACGGTGGTGCTCGGGATCGCGCACGTGGGGAATCTGAAGTCGGTGGGGCGGATCGGGGTCAAGGCGCTGATCTACTTCGAAGTGGTGACCACCTTCGCGCTGCTGTTCGGGCTGCTGGTCGGCAATCTGGTGAAGCCGGGCGCGGGATTCAGCATCGACGCGCACACGCTGGCGACCGGTGCCGATCAGATCGCCAAGACGACGCAGAAGGCGGAGCTGCCGCACACCGTCGACTTCCTGCTGAACATCATTCCGACGTCACTGGTTTCGGCGTTCGCGGAGAACAAGCTGCTGCAGGTGCTGTTCGTGTCGGTGCTGTTCGGGTTGGCGCTGGCCAAGTTCGGGGAGAACGGGCCGCCGGTGGTCCTGGAAGCCATCGACCACGTCAGCCGGATCCTGTTCATCGTGATCGGCTGGATCATGCGGTTGTCGCCACTGGGCGCGTTCGGGGCGATGGCGTTCATTATCGGTCAGTACGGGATGAAAACCCTTGGCACGTACGGGAAATTGATCGCCTGCTGTTACGGGGCGGCGGTGTTGTTCATTCTGGTGCTGGCGGCCATCACGCGGGTCTTCGCGGGGGCGAGCCTGTGGAAGTTCGTGCGCTACATCAAGGATGAGCTGTTCGTGGCCTTGGGTACCGCCTCGACCGAGGTGGTGTTGCCGCGCATCATGACCAAGCTGGTGGACGCGGGCTGTTCCCGCGCCACCACGGGATTGGTTGTGCCGACCGGGTATTCGTTCAATCTGGACGGCGCGACGCTGTATCTGGCGATCTGCGTGCTGTTCCTGGCGCAGGCACTCGGCGTCGATCTGAGCGTCGGCGAGCAGGTGACCGCGCTGGCCGCGCTCATGCTCACCTCCAAGGGCATGGCCGGTGTGCCGGGCTCCTCCTTCCTGGCGCTGTCGGCGACGGTCAGCGCCATCGGTCACGGCTCGATTCCCGTTGCGGCCGTGGCGATTCTGCTGGGCGCGGATCGGCTCATGGACTCCATGCGAGTGACGGTGAACCTGCTCGGCAACTGCGTCGCCACCCTGGTGGTCGCCAAGTGGGAGGGGCAGTTGGATACCGAGCGACTGCGCCGCGTGCTGGATCGGCAGCCGGTGGAACCGCTGACCGATCCGGATCCGATGGCCGAGCCCGCGTCGGTGTGACCGGAGCGGGTCAGGACAGCAGGCGGACCCGGTCGGCCGACTCGTTCTGGCTCGCGCACTCCTGGTAGGGGTTCGGGTTGCCTTGGCGCTCACCGCATACCCAGCGGATGGTGTCGACGACCACGGCGATGTCGCCGTTGGACTGTTTGGCGCGTTCGTCGGCGTAGGCGTTGACGACCGAGAGGGCGGTGGGACAGAAGTCGGTGCCGTGGGCGGTGGAGACGACGACGGCGAGTCCCCAGGGACCGGTGCCGCACTGGATGGCGTCGTGGCCCGCGGCGGGGAAGGGGGCCGCGGAGGTCGCGTTGGGTTTGGGATGCGTGGAGGTCGCCGAGGAGGAAGACGACGAATTGTCGTTGCAGGCGCCGAGGACCAGGGCGGTCGCGATGACCAGTGTCGCGCCCGCGATTTTCGCTGTCACACCGGCGATCTTGGCCGTCAGGCCGGTGAACCTCGCTGTGGTCCGCACGAAACCCTCCTCGTCGGTACCCCTCCCCCTGGGCATTCTGCCCGGTTCGCGGTGATCGCGAGGGTAGGCCCGCGTGGTTTGGCGCGCCGCGTCAGTAGCGAGGCGAACGGGTCAGCCGACGTCGCGGCGCAGCCACGTGACCTCCGCGCCGTCGCCGCCGAGGCGGTAGGGGTCGAGGATGTCGTCCCAGGCGGTGCCGAGCGCGCGGTCGATCTCGGCGGCGATCTCGACGGCCGAGCCGCGGCCGTGGGCGCGGGCCTCGGCGACGATGGTCCGCAGGCGGTTCTCGCCGACCATGATGTCGCCGCTGGCGCTGGTGAGCCCGGACCAGAGACCGAGGCCGGGGACGAAGGAGAAGCGTTCGCCGTCGACGCCCTCGCTGGGGTCCTCGGTGACCTCGAAATAGAGGACGGGCCAATCCCGCAAGGCTCTGGCTAATCTGCCGCCGGTGCCGACCGGCCCGAACCAATCGGTGGTGGCGCGCAGGTGTCCGGGATCGGCGGGCTGGGCGGTCCAGCGCAGTTTGGCGGGCGCCTTGAGGGTGGAGGTGAGCGCCCATTCGATGTGCGGGCACAGCGCGGCGGGCGATGAATGGATGTAGACGACTCCAGACGTCGCCTCCGCGAACTGACTAGACGCACGCACCACTGACACCTCCGGCTCGACGAGGGACGTCTTCCCCAACGGCCCCTGATGTGAGCTCGGCGTTGCCCGAGTTTACTGGAGTGCCCGGTGTTGCGTGTGTTACTTAATGCCCGTGTCGACTATTACGCAAACTCCGCGATTACGGCGTCACTGAGGGGCGGCCACGCGGCCCGGGCCCAGTCCCCGAAATTTTCGTCCGCGAGCGCGAGACACGCCATGCCGACGTCCGGATCCACCCAGAGGAAGGTGCCGGACTGCCCGAAGTGCCCGAAAGTCCGCGGCGAGTTCGCGCCGCCGGTCCAGTGCGGTTTCTTGTGATCGCGGATTTCGAATCCCAGGCCCCAGTCGTTGGGGCGCTGCGAGCCGTATCCGGGAAGCACACCATTGCGATCCGGGAATTGCACTGTGCTTGCTTCGGAAACCAATTCCGCACTCACGACGGACGGTTCCAGCAATTCCTCGGCGAAACGCAGCAGATCTGCGACGCAGGAGCGAGCGGCATGCCCGGCGGAACCCACCAGCGCCGAGGAATTCATGCCCAGCGGCTCGAAAACCGCCTCGTGCAGGTACTGGTCGAACGGGATACCCGTCTGTGCCGCAACGAAATCCGCGAGCACCTCGAAGCCGGCGCTGGAGTAGATGCGCTTGGCGCCGGGCTTGGCCAGCACGTCGGTGGTGTCGAAGGCCAGCCCGGAGGTGTGGGCGAGCAGGTGCCGGACCGTGGCTCCGGGCGGCCCGGCGGGCTGGTCGAGCTCGATCGCGCCCTCCTCGACGGCGACCAGAACGCCGTATGCCACAAGGGGTTTGGTCACCGAGGCGAGGGGGAAGACCCGCGCGGTATCGCCCTCGGTGTCCACCACGCCCTTGCCGCGGACGACGACGCCCGCCGCCGCGTTCCGCACCGGCCACTGTCGCATCTGATCGAGAGCTCGCACGTTATGAGCCTAGGGCAACCGAATCCGCCTTCGCGGCCCGGTTCAGCGCCGAGCGGCGGCGACCGTAGCCGAAGTACACGACCAGCCCGACGGCCGACCAGATCGTGAAGGCCAGCCAGGTCACGCCCGGCAGGTGAATGAGCAGCCACACGCACATGGCGACGCCGACCACCGGCACCAGCGGCACCAGGGTCCGGAACGAGCGCGGCAGCTCCGGCTTGGTGCGGCGCAGCACCAGCACGCCGATGTTCACCAGCGCGAAGGACACCAGCGTGCCGATATTGGTGGCGTTCACCAATTCTCCGAGCGGGACCAGCGCCGAGAGCACAGCCACCACACCGCCGACAATGAGCGTGTTGACCGTCGGCACCCGCTGCTTGCCGACCCGCGAGAGCACGCTGGGCATGAGCCCGTCGCGTGACATGGCGACCAGGATGCGGGTCTGCCCGTACAGCACGGTCAATACGACCGAGGCGATGGCGATGACCGCGCCGCCCGCGAGAATGGTGGCGGGCCAGTCCCGCCCGGTCACCTGTTGCAGCACGGTGGCCAGCGACGCGCCCGAGCTGCTCACACCGTCGATGCCGACCGCGCCGACCGCGGTCAGCGCCACCGCCACGTACACCAGCGTCACGATGCCGAGCGAAATGATGATGGCGCGCGGCAGATCTCGCTGCGGGTTCTTGGCCTCCTCACCCGCGGTGGAGGCGGCGTCGAAGCCGATGAAGGAGAAGAACACCATGGACGCGGCCGCGCCGACGCCGGAGACACCGTAGGGCGCGAAGGGGTGCAGATTCGAGGAGCCGAAGGCGGTGACGGCCACGCACACGAAGAACACCAGCACCGCGATCTTGATCATGGTGGTGACGGTGGTGACGCGCGCGCTCTCACGAATGCCGCCCAGCAGCACCGCGGTCGCGAGCAGCACCACGATGGCCGCGGGCAGATTGAACACCCCGCCCTCGCCGGGCGGCTGGGCCAGCACATCGGGAATGCGCCAGCCGATGGTCGAGCCGAGGAACTCGTTGAGGTACGCGCCCCACCCGACGGCGACCGCCGCGACGGAGACGCCGTATTCGAGCAGCAGGCACCAGCCGCACACCCAGGCGATGATTTCGCCCAGCGTCGCATAGGTATACGAGTAGGCCGACCCCGACACCGGCACGGCGCTGGCGAGTTCGGCGTACGACAGCGCGGAGAAGAGCGCGGCCAGCGCGGCGATGACGAAGGAGACGACCACGGCCGGTCCGGCCAGCGGCGCGGCCTCGCCGAGGACGACGAAGATGCCGGTGCCCAGGGTCGCGCCGACGGAGAGCGCGATCAGCGGGATGAGACCCATGCTGCGCCGCAGGGCGGTGTGTTCGCCGTCGGAGGCGAGCTGCTCCACGGGTTTGGTTCGCAGCAATGTCGAAGTAATCCGCTGGATTCCGGGCATGTACGGCCACGCTACCTGGTCAGAACCGCATTCCGGACATCAGGGTGTCGTGTCCATCGGTATTCGCACTGCTCACAGCTATGCACCGGCGTCGCGGGCCTCCCGCACGGTCGGTACGCCCGGTTACGATCGGACCCATCATGAGTGAGCAGGTCACGATCCACGGCGAGGTGGATTCGGGTTTCGGTCCGGTCGCCGACGCGTTCCGTCGCAATTTCCTCCGGCACGGCGAGATCGGTGCGGCCGTGGCCGTGTTCGACGGAGATCGTCCGGTGGTGGATCTGTGGGCCGGGCACCGCGACCGCGCGCGGCGGGTGGCGTGGGAGCGCGACACCATGGCCCCGGTGTGGTCGTCGACCAAGGGCATGGCCGCGTTCGCGGTGGCCTCGGCGGTCTCGCGCGGGTGGCTGGACTACGAGGATCCGGTGGCGATGCACTGGCCGGAGTTCGCCGCACACGGCAAGGAATCGATCACCGTGCGGCAACTGCTGGACCATCAGGCCGGGCTGGCGGCGCTGGATCGGCCGTTCCGGCTCACGGACATGGCGGATCTGGATCGCATGGCGGTGGTGCTGGCGGAGCAGAAACCGTTGTGGCGGCCGGGAACTCGGCACGGGTACCACCCGATCACGGCGGGGCTGTATCAGGGCGAGTTGCTGCGGCGGGTGGATCCGCGTCACCGGACGCTGGGGCGGATCTTCGCCGAGGACATCGCGACACCGTTGGGCGCGGAGTTCTATATCGGTCTGCCGGAGGAGATCTCACTCGACCGGGTGGCGACGCTGTCGGCCACCGCGGGCCTCGACATCCTGCGCTACGAGCGAGATCTGCCGGTGCGCATCGGGATTCAGCTCTACAGCAAGCGCGGACTGTCCTTCCGCGCGTTGAACAGCCCCCAGGTCGGGGCCCCCGCCCGCGCGACGCGGCGCGAATTCCTTTCCGTGGAGAGTCCGGCCGCCGGTGGCGTCGGCACCGCGCGGGCGCTGGCGCGGGTGTACGGCTCGGCCGCCAAGCAGACCGGCGAACTGCCCATCGACGCGGCGGTTTTGGACCGCCTGGCTCTCGCGGACACCGCCGACGATGTCCCCGCCGAGGATCTGGTGCTGCTCACGCCGAGTCGCTACCACCTGGGCTTCCGCAAGTCCCGCGGCAGCTTCCGGTTCGGGACCGACAAGCGCGCCTACGGCACCACCGGCTACGGCGGCTCGTTCGGATTCGCCGATCCGGCAACGGGTCTCGGCTTCGGCTATGTGATGAACCGCCTGGGCATGGCGGTGCTCGACGATGTCCGCTCCCGCAATCTCCGCGAGGCGCTGCTGCGCTGCGGCTGACGCGCCGCGCGGGCGGGCTCAGCGCTCGACATCGTGCGCGTGGTGCACCAGGTCGTGGATGAAGTAGCGGGCCATGGAGTCGATGGTGAACGCCGAACCGTTGCTGCGCAGTGCCGCCCGATCGCGTTCGGCGACCGGCACGGCCTCGAAGGCGCGGGCCACGGTTTCGGCGGCGCTCGCGAGTTCGGCTGCCACGGTGGCGGTTTCGGCGGCCGCGTAGTTCTCGGCGAGGGCGGTGGCGTCCTGGTCCCAGTTGGAGAACATGGGAATGCCGTTGTCCCCCACCGTGACCGTGGTGTCGTAGGCCGCGATGACCGGGCCCGGCCGGGCCGTGCCGGTGCGGGCGATATCGAGGCGGTGGGTGAAGATGCGGCACACGTCGCGGACGTGGGCCGCGTACTCCACGGTCGACCAGGTCGAGTCGTCGGGGCGCACGGCGGCGTCCGGGCGTTCCAGGGCGACGGCCAGGCGAGCGGCGCTGTCGCGGGTCAACCCCGGCACAGCCTCGAAGGCGGTGGTGTCGGGGTCGAATCCGCATTCGGCGCAGGCGCGTTCGAGCACCCAGGTCCAGTCTTTGACGTCAGGAACGATCGGCATGGCTGACAACTTACGGTTGGCGCTAGATTGCCGTCCACAAATATTCCGCCACTTGCCGCCAAGATGGCGACAAGTTCGCCGTTCACTCCATGAGCCGGTGCCGATTACTGCATGAGCCGGTGCGCCTTCTCGAACAGTTCGAGGGTGATGGCGTGCAGGAAGTCGCCGGTCTGCTTGGGCGCCTTGCCCGCGAAGGCCCGGGCGTGCGTGCCCTCCAGCACGATGCCGAGCTTGAAACAGGCCAGCACGGTGTACCAGGTGACGTGGCTCAGGTCGCGGTCGGAGAACTTCCCGTAGTGGGCGATCATCTCCTCGGGCGTGGGCAGGCCACCCGCCTGCCCGAGCAATCCGAACAGTCCCGAACCCGAGGTGCCGGGTTCCGGGCGGGTGGCGAGCTGCCAGCCCAGATCCAGCAGCGGGTCGCCGATGGTGGACATCTCCCAGTCGACCATGGCCACCACCTCGGGGCCGTCGAAGGAGAACATCATGTTGGCGAGATGGCAGTCGCCGTGCAGGATGCCGGGTTTCGGCTGCACCGGCCGATTGCGGTCGAGCCAGTCGCCGACCTGCTCGACGCCGGGGATCTCCGGTCCGGGATAGCCCTCGTTGACGCCGTAGGACTCGAGCTCGGTGAGCCAGCGCGGGACCTGGCGCTCCAGGAACCCCTCCGGCTTGCCGTAATCGCCCAAGCCGAGCGCCTCGTGATCGAGGGAGCCGAGGCGGGCGATGGCCTCGACGGCCGAAAGCCCCATCTGCCGACGCATTTCCGGGTCACCGGCGTGCAGTGCGGGCAGTTCGGTCTGCGGATTGAAGCCGTGGATCGGTTCCATCAGATAGAACGACGCACCGCCGAGCACGGTTTCGTCGGTGCAGGCCGCGATCACCTTGGGCGCGCGGATCTCGGTGTCGCCGAGCGCGCCGAGGATCCGCGATTCGCGATTGATGACGGTGTTGCTGGCCTTGCGCAGATGCTTGGGTCCGCGCCGCAGCACGTACTCGCGGCCGCCGCGACGGAAACGCAGCATGATGTTCTGGGTGCCGCCGCCGAGCGGGGTCACCTCCTCGAACGGCCCGCCGGGCAGGCCCTGCTCTTCCATCCATTGACCGACGATCGCGAAATCGACGACCTCACGATCCACCTCGACCGGCTGCGCTACAGACATGCCGCCCATTGTGCCGTAGACCACGGGCGGAACTGAAGGCGTCCGCCCGCAGTAGTGGCGGTGGCCTCGTTCACGCAGGTCGGAGCGCGGTGTTCGGCAAGCACAGGCGTAGTGTTCGTGCTCAAATGCGCACCCTGTTGATCGACAACTACGACTCGTTCACCTACAACCTGTATCAGCTGATCAGTGAGGTGAACGGGGTCGAGCCCGTTGTCGTGCGCAACGACGAGGTGGGGTCGATCGCGGAGCTGGATCTCGAGGGGTTCGACAACATCGTCATCTCTCCGGGGCCGGGGCGGCCGGACGTCGCTCGCGATTTCGGCATCTCGGCGGAGTTGATCGCGCGGGCGGAGCTGCCATTGCTGGGCGTATGCCTGGGGCATCAGGGCATCGTGCTCGCCGCGGGTGGGTCGGTGGTCGCCGCGCCGCGGGCCCGGCACGGGTATCCGGATCGCATCACGCACGACGGGCGCGAGCTGTTCGCCGCTGTGCCGCAGGACTTCTCGGCGGTCCGCTACCACTCGCTGCGCGCGGCGCGACCGCTGCCGGAGGAGTTGGAGGTGACCGCGACCGCGCCGGACGGCGTGATCATGGGTGTCCGCCACCGGACTCGGCCGCAGTGGGGTGTGCAGTTCCATCCGGAGTCGATTTCCAGCGAGTACGGCGAGGTGCTGCTGCGCAATTTCGCCGAGCTGACCGCCGAATGGCAGCGGCGGCACGGCATTTCGCGGAAGTCCGTGCGAGCCTCGGCCGAGCATGAGCCGATCGCGGACGCGGCTGCTCACGTAGTCGCCGAATCCGTTCGCTATCGGGTCGAGCAGGTGGTGATCGAGCGGGCCGTCGACACCGAGGCCATCTTCGATGCCCTGTATTCCACCTCCCCGCACGCCTTCTGGCTCGACAGCGAGCACGTGGAGCCCGGCCTGGATCGATTCTCCTTCCTCGGTGACGCCTCCGGCCCCCTGGCCGAGGTGGTGCGCTATCGGGTCGGGAGCGGCCGGGTCGAGATCGATTTCGCGACCGGCCACCGCACCGTTGCGGGTGGAGTGCTCGAGTACCTATCCAGTGAGCTACGCCGCCGTGAGATCGACTTCCCGGATGTGCCTTTCGATTTCGTCGGCGGCTATGTCGGCTACCTCGGCTACGAGATGAAGGCCGACTGCGGCGCGCGGGCGGTGCATCGCGCGCCCACCCCCGACGCGCAGTGGATCTTCGCCGACCGCCTCATTGTCGTCGACCACGAGGCGGGTCGCACCCACTTGCTGGCGCTGTGCGAGCCGGAATCGCCTGCCGCCGCGCGGGATTGGCTCGCTACCTCCCGCGCCCTCGTGAATACCCTTCCGACATGGGAGAATCCGCCACCGGTGGAGCTGCACGTGGAGGAAAACGCGGTGGCTCCCCTGCTGACGCGCGGCCGCGAGCGCTATCTCGCCGATGTCGACGCCTGCCAAGAGCAGTTGCTCGCGGGTGAGTCCTACGAAATCTGCATTACCGACAGCGCTTCTCCGCCGGGCGATGCCGACGGCCTCACCGTGTATCGCACGCTGCGCCGCTCGAATCCGGCCCCCTACGCCGCGTTCCTGCGTTTCGCCGACCTCGAGGTGGCGTGCTCCTCCCCCGAGCGCTTCCTGAAGGTGAATCGTTCTCGCACAGTCGAAACCAAGCCGATCAAGGGCACCGCGCCACGCGGCCGCACCCCCGCCGAGGACGCTCGCCTCGCCGCCGACCTGGCCAGCAGCCCCAAGACCCGCGCCGAGAACCTCATGATCGTCGACCTGCTCCGCAATGATCTGGGCCGCGTCTGCGAGATCGGTTCCGTTCACGTCCCGCACCTGATGGCGGTGGAGACCTACACCACCCTCCACCAGTTGGTCTCCACCATCCGAGGCACCCTGCGCCCCACCCTCACCCCCATCGACTGTCTGCGCGCGTGCTTCCCCGGTGGCTCCATGACCGGTGCACCCAAACTCCGCACCCTCGAAATCATCGACACCCTCGAAACCGAGGCCCGCGGAATCTATTCCGGCACCATCGGCTTCCTCGGCCTGGGCGGCACCGCCGACCTCAATATCGTCATCCGCACCGCGGTGCGCCATCACGGTCGCTGGCGGGTGGGCGCGGGCGGCGCGATCGTCCTCGACTCCGATCCCGTCGAGGAATACCGCGAAATGCTCTGGAAGGCCGCCGCTCCCTTGCGCGCGCTTCCCGGCCTGGGCATTCCGCCGCAGGCCATATCCGATTTCGGAGTCGACGACCTCAGTCGACGAGGTAGCGCAGCAGCTCCACGGTCCTGAAGTGCTGCGTCTCGACCAAGCGGAGTGGGATGCGCTCGGGCAGGGACGGAAACATCGGCGTGCCGCCGCCGAGGATCACGGGCGCGACGTACACCTGATATTCGTCGATGAGCCCGTGCGGTAGCAGTGACGCCGCGAGATTCGCGCCGCCGACCTCCATCACGCCGTCACCCTCGGCCTTGAGTCTGCGGACCTCCTCGACGGCGTTCTCGCTGACAAGTGTGCTGTTCCACTGGACTTCGGTGAGCGTGCGAGAGAAGACGACCTTCGGCTTTTCGGTCCAGAGCCCGCCGAACTCCCGCACGAAGCCGGGCGCGTCCGCGGGCACGTGCGGCCAGAAGTCGGCCATCAGCTCGTACAGGCGACGGCCGTGCAGGGAGAGTTCCAACTCGCGGTATCGGTCATTGTGGAACTGGTGCAGTTCCTCGTCGGGTCCGGTCCAGTCGATATTGCCGACGCGGTCATTGATGTAACCGTCCAGGGACACGGTGAACCCGTAGATCAGTTTCCTCATGCTCGGGTAGACCTCCCGGGCGCTCGAAACTCATCGCTTCTCATCGGATTTCTCGCGGGTACCGGCGAGGCGGCCCAGCAGCGAGACGCCGGGGAGTTTGTCCAGGCGCGCGAAGACCTCTTCACCGAGGGCGGTGAGGGATTCGAGGCGGGTGAGCAGCTTGTCGTAGGCGACGAAGGCCGGTTCGGCCAGGGCCAGGGTGCGGTCGAGGCGGTCGATGGTGGAGTTGAGGCGTTCGACGGCGACGGTGAGGTTTTCGATGAGATCGGGAAGCTGGGCCGCCAGCTGGATGGAGGCGGGTGGGAGGCGGACCGCGGTGTCGAAGGCGGTGGACGCGGTGACCTGGGCGGAGTCGAAGGCCTGACCGGCGGCGTTCTGGGCGGCTTGGGCGGCGGCCTGGGCAGCGGCGAGGATATCGCCCGCGGTGGGGACTCGCGGTGTGGCGGGTTTGGGGCGCGGGGTGGCGGGTTTGGGCCGCGGCTCGGGGTTGTGGCGGCCGGAACCCTTGGGGTTGCTCATGCCTCTACTGTGCAGGACGTTTTTCAGATTCCGATGCAGGGTCGGCCACGATCTTGTGTCGGTGGTGCGTGGCATCATTCGGGCACGATGAAACTGACCAAGGGCGGGCATACGGCGGTTCCGACATCGCTTCTGACGGTGGTGCTTTCGTGGCACTCGGGGCGCGAGGTACGGGCACAGGCGGTGCTGGTGGCGGAGAACGGGCGGGCGCGGTCCGACCGGGACTTCGTCCACTTCGACGCGCCCCGACACGTGTCGCAGGCGGTGACGGTCGACCGCGAGCCCGAGCCGGGGACCGCGCGGCTGTCGGTATCCCTGCCGCGCACCGAGGCCGAGGTGGCCGGGATCGTCGTCATCGGGTCGGTGGCGGGCGGTTTCGCCGAGGTGAAGGGGCTGCGGGTCACCGTCTTCGATCATGATCGACCGGTGGCCGAATACGAGGTGGCCACAGCGGAATCGGTGCCCGCCATGGTGGTGGGAGAGTTCACGCGCACCGAGACCGACGGCTGGGAGTTCCGGGCCGCGGCCGAGGGCGGCGTCAGCCTGGCCGGACTGGTTCGGGAGTTCGGGGTGCGGATGGATCCCGCGCGGGAGTTCGAGCAGCCACGCCGCACCGCACCGCCGCCGAATCCGGAACGGGCGGACTGGCATCCGGACCCGCGCGATCCGGCCCGACTGCGCTGGTGGGATGCCACCGCGTGGACGGCCGCGACACGCCCTGTGCCCGTACAAGATTCCCGGCACTGCCCACGCTGCGGCGCGGTCCGTCGCCGTCGGCTCTTCACCGCCGCGCATCTCTGCCGTGAATGTGCCGCCGAGACAGCCGAATACCTCGCCGCCTGGCGGCCCCGCGCCGAACGCATCTTGCGGCGGGCCACCCCGCACGAGGAGTGGGATACCCTGTGGGCCGCCCTGCGCTATCAACGCATCGATCGCGCGGCCGCCCTCGACCTGCTGCGGCCGGTGGCGCACGAGCAGCTGGAACGCCTGGTGGCCTTCGCCTGCGCCGACGGCGTGGTCGAGCAGACCGATATCGAGGACTTCGAGGACACGGTCGAGGAACTGTCCCTGACCGGCCCGCTCACCGAGGATCTGCGTCGCCGCCTGCACCGCGGCCGCCTGCTCACCCGCCTGCGCTCCGGCGAACTCCCGCTGGCCCCCACCACCGGCCTGCACCTGGACCCCGACGAACGCGTGCACCTCAACCTCCCCGCCGCCCATATCCGGCAGCTGGCCCGTGGACCCAAACGCACCGAGGGCCGCCTGATCGTCAGCAACCGCAAGCTCCGCTTCACCGGGTCCGGCGCGGGCACCGAAATGCCCTGGGCCCGTGTCGTTTCGGTGACATCGGTGGACGGGCTGGTGGAGGTCTCGGCCACCTCGGCCCGCGGCGGCGCGCTGCTCGAGGTCGCCGATCCGGACTATGTGGCCGCCGCGATGGAGGGCGCGCTGCGGATCGCCAAACGCCTCGCCCTCACCCCCGGCCGTCGCGACACCCGCACCATCCCACCGGATGTGAAGGCCATCGTCTGGCAGCGCGATGGCGGCAAATGCGTCGAATGCGGTGAGCGCCACTACCTCGAATTCGACCACATCATCCCGATCAGCATCGGCGGCGCGACCAGTCCGGCCAATCTGCAGATCCTCTGCCGCGCCTGCAACCGCACCAAGGGCGCGCATCTCTGACCCCATCGACGCGCGGGTATCCACCGAATGTGAGGAATCCGACGCCATGCCGTGAATCATGTTGAGGGGCAGTCGCTGTGGTTCTAGCGTCCAAGGCAGGCTCGTCGTGGAAGGGGATTCGACATGCAGGTGGCGGTGGTAGGGGGTACCGGGACGCTAGGGGTGCCCGTGGTGCGGGATCTCGTGGCGCGCGGGCACAGCGTGCGCGTCCTGAGCCGGTCGGCACCCACGAATCCGGTCGCGGGGAGCGAGCACCATGCGGTGGATCTGGTGACCGGGTCCGGGTTGGACGCGGCGCTGGCGGGCGTGCACACGGTGGTCGATGCCGCGAGTCACCGCGGCTTGCGCAGCGCGCGGGTGATGGTCGAGGGCGTGCACACCCTGCTGGCCGCCGAGCAGCGCGCCGATGTGGGCCACCACGTGGAGATCTCGATCGTCGGCTGCGAGCAGGTGCCGTTCAGCTACTACCGCACCAAGGTCGCGCAGGAACGGGTGGTCACGCAGGGGCCGACACCGTGGACCCTGTTGCGCGCCACCCAGTTTCACGAGCTCATCGATGAAATCCTGGGCGCGAGCGCGAAATTCCGCCTGGCACCGCGCGGGAGTCTGCGCTTCCAGCCCGTCGATGTGAACGCGGTGGCGACCCGCCTGGCCGACGCCGTCGAGGCCGGGCCGTCGGGCCGCATCCGCGATATCGGCGGGCCGGTCGTGCAGACCCTCGGTGAGCTGGCCGATGTGCGTCGTCGCACGCTCGGCCAGACCTTGATCCCCCTGCCGGTGCCGCCGGTCGGCCGGATCGCGCGACGGGTGCGCGACGCTGCGCTGTGCCTCGACTCCGCTGGCGAGGCCGTGTCGTACGACTATGCCGAGTGGCTGCACCGGCGGTATGCGAAGCCGGTGAGCTGATCTGTCTTCATGCTCCCGCCCGCGGTGATCGGCCGGTATCGGGAACTCCCCTGAGGATTCCCGGATTCCGCCGCTGCCTTGAGTCGTACCTCAGCGCCGGACGCGCAGCACGGTCGGTTCGGCACAGAATTGCGCGGTGGCCTGTTCCAGGCTGAGCCCGGTGCGCGAGAGTCCGCCGGTGTCGGTGACCGTGCACTGGCTGCCGCCGATGTGTCCGGTGCCGTCGTCGAGGAATTGGACCTGGGCGGTGACGAGCGGCTGGAGTTTGTCCGCGTCGAAGACCCAGAATTCGACCTTCCACAGCTCGTAGCTGTCGCGGGCGGTGACGACGGTGTAGCCCGCCGCGGAGGTGTCGATGCCGATGCCCGCCAGTTCGCCCGCGCGCTGGAAACGCGTGCTGTCACCGGTGGCGCGGTAGATGACGTAGCGAGTATTGGCGCTGGCCACCATGATCGGGATGATCAGCTCGTCGCGGCCGTCGTTGTCCAGGTCGCGCAGTCGCGGCGCGGTGGTGCCGACACCCTGCTCGGTCAGGGTCTGCACCTGCGCGCCGGTGGGGTCGAGCACCGTGATGGACACCGAGGCACGCTGCCCGCTTCCGCTGTGCCGCACCTCGAAGGTCAGGCCCGCCGGGTCCCGGGATTGCAGATAGCAGTCGGGAGGCGTTGCGGCGGAGGCGATATCGCCGCACGGCGGCAGCGTGGACACGGGGGTGACCGGTGTGGTGCCGGTCGGCGCATGCTCGGTGGGCGGCCCGCCGAGATTGCCCGCCATGGGCGCGGTGGCCGCGTGCCGGGCGCATCCGCCCGCCGCCAGCGTCGCGGCGGCCAGCACACCGGCCGCGAGTTTCCTCCCCATGGGACCGAGGATAGCGACGAATCGCCCAATGACCGTCGGCAGATTCGGGCAAGTCGGGATATATGCGCCTTCATGTGCACAGCTGCGCACCTATTGGCCTATAGTGGCGGTGTGCTCGCCGTGCTCCGCCACCCGTCCTTCCGCAAGCTCTACACCGCCCAGATCGTCGCCCTGATCGGCACCGGACTGCTGACCGTCGCGCTCGGCCTGCTCGCCTACGAGATCGCGGGCGGTCAGGCGGGAGCCGTGCTCGGCACCGCACTCGCCATCAAAATGGTGGCGTATGTCGCTGTGGCACCGGTGATTTCGGCGTTCACCGGACGCCTGCCGCGCAGGCTGGTGCTCGTCTCGGCCGACGCGGTGCGCGCGGCGATCGCGCTGGCGCTGCCGTTCGTCACGCACACCTGGCAGATCTATGTCTTGATCGCGGTGCTGCAGTCGGCCTCGGCCACCTTCACCCCGGCGTTCCAGTCGCTGATCCCGTCGGTGCTGGTCGACGAGGAGGACTACACCCGCGGCCTGTCCCTGTCGCGCCTGGCCTACGACCTGGAGTCACTGCTGAGCCCGGTGCTGGCGGCCGCGCTGCTGACGGTGATCAGCTACCACGCGCTGTTCGTCGGCACCGCGGCCGGTTTCGTGGCCTCGGCACTGCTGGTGGTCACCACTCGGCTGCCGCGTCTCGCTCCGCCCGAGCGTTCCGCCCCACTGCTGGAACGCATTACCGAGGGCGCGCGCCTGATGATGGGCCGCCCGGTCCTGCGCGGACTGCTGGCCATGAACCTGGTGGTGGCCGCGGCCACCGCGCTGGTGATCGTGAATACCGTTGTGTACGTGCGCGATCGGCTGGGCGGCTCCAATGCCGGGGTCGCGCTCGCGCTGGGCTGCTTCGGATTCGGCTCGATGGCGGTGGCGCTGTCGACACCGCGGCTGCTGCGCGCGATCGCGGACCGCCGCGTCATGCTGACCGGCTGCGTGCTGCTGCCCCTCGGCCTGCTCGCCGCGGCCCTGCCGCCCCTGCTCCCCCGCCCCACCGGTGCGGTCGTGCTCGGGCTGACCTGGGTTCTGCTCGGTGCGGGCACCTCCCTGATCAATACCCCGTCGGCGCGTCTGCTGCGCGCGCAGTCCGAACCAGCCACCCGCACAGCCGTTTTCACCGCCCAGTTCTCGCTGTCGCACGCCTGCTTCCTGATCACCTACCCGATCGCGGGCAAACTGGGCGCGCTGGCGGGTTTGCCGACCACGGCGATCACGCTGGCCGGGCTGGCTACACTGGCAGCTACGATGGCGGCCCGCGCGTGGCCCGCATCCGCCCCGGTGGGCATCGAGGCGGTGACAGCGGCAGGAAGGTGAGGCGAAGTGAGCAAGGCGAAACGGCTACCCGCCACGCCCAGCCTCACCCATCCCGCCGATCCGGATCAGGCCCGCCTCGACGCGGCCACCGCCACCTTCCGCATGCTCTCGGATCCGACCCGGCTGCACATCCTCTGGATCCTGGCCGACGGCGAGGCCGATGTCACCGCGCTGACCGCGGCCTGCGGCGCGTCCCGCACGGCGGTCAGCCAGCATTTGGCCAAGCTGCGCTTCACCGGTCTGGTCGACACCCGGCGCGACGGTCGCCGCATCATCTATCGGATTCGGGACGGTCACCTGGCCCGCCTGGTCCGCGAGGGTCTGAACCACGCCGATCACATCGTGACCGGCGAACCCGCGCACGAATAGCCGCGCGCTTCCTCCTCCTGGTCAGTGGGACCGATGGTCGCCGACTGCCCGCATTCGCCTCGACGATATGCCTATTCGAAATATCGCTGGACGAATGTTGAGAGGTCACGCATGCATCCCGAGCAGGGCAGCCCCTTCGATGTGATCATCATCGGCGCCGGATTCGCCGGACTCTACGGCGTTCATCGGGCGGCACGGGCCGGACTGACCGTGCTCGGCCTCGAAGCCGGGGCCGACGTCGGCGGCACCTGGTTCTGGAATCGCTATCCGGGCGCGCGCTGCGATGTGGAGAGCGTCGACTACTCCTACTCGTTCGACGAGGAGTTGCAGCAGAGCTGGACCTGGACCGAGCGTTTCGCCGCGCAGCCGGAGATCCTGGCCTACATCAACCATGTGGCCGAGCGCTTCGATCTCAAGCGGCACTATCGATTCGGGCAGCGCGTGGTCGCGGCGCACTTCGACGACGCGGCGGCACTGTGGACGCTGCGCACCGAGACGGGGGACGAATTCCGTGCGCAGTTCGTGGTTTTCGCGACCGGATGCCTGTCCGCCCCGATCAAGCCGACGCTGCCGGGCATCGAAACCTTCGCCGGTGACGAGCTTTTCACCGCCCAGTGGCCGGAGGAGGGCTACGCCTTCGAGGGAAAGCGGGTCGGGGTGATCGGCACCGGGTCCTCGGGCATTCAGGTCTCGCCGATCATCGCGCGGGCGGCCCGGTCGCTGACCGTCTTCCAGCGGTCCGCCAATTTCAGTGTGCCGGTGCCGAATCGGCCGTGGACCGAGGAAGAGCAGGCGCGGATTCGCGCCACCTATCGGGAGCGGCGCGAGAAGTCCTACTACGCCGGGGCCGCCACGCCGCACGCCTCGCTCACCACCAAGGCCCTCGAGTTGTCGCCGCAGGAGCGCGAGCGGGCCATGGAGGAGCGCTGGAACGGTGGCGGCGTGCTGTTCAACAAGGTGTTCCCGGACCAGAACAGCGATCTGGCCGCCAATGAGCTGGTGCGCGAGTTCGCGGTGGCCAAGATTCGCGCCAAGATCGACGACCAGTCGGTGGCCGACGATCTGATCCCCTACGACCACCCCATCGGCACCAAGCGCATCTGCACCGATTCCGGGTACTACGAGATGTTCAACCGGAAGAACGTGTCGCTGGTGAATCTGCGCCGGAAGCCGATCGAGGCGGTCACGCCGACCGGCATTCGCACCGCGGAGCGGTTCATCGAACTCGACACACTGGTCTACGCCACGGGTTTCGACGCCATGACCGGCGCGCTGCTGCGCATCGATCTCCAGGGCGCGCACGGGGCACGGTTGCGTGACACCTGGGCCGACGGGCCGATCACCTACCTCGGCTTCGGCATCCCCGGATTCCCGAACATGTTCAGCATCAACAGCGTTGGCACGCCGTCGGTGATGGCGAACATGGTGCTGCACTCCGAGCAGCAGCTGGACTGGGTGCTCGCGCTGGTACAGCACTGCCGCGCCAAGGGAATTCGCACCGCGCAGGCCCGCGAGGACGCCGCGATCAAGTGGACCGACCATCTGCTCGAGGTCGCCGAGGGCACGCTGTTCGTGAAGGCGAACTCCTGGTACATGGGCGCGAACATCGAGGGCAAGAAGCGCGTATTCATGCCCTACATCGGCGGTTTCGGCAACTACCGCCGCTACTGCGACGAGGAGCGCGACAACGGATATCCAAACTTCGAGCTCACGGCCTGACCGCACGACGAACGAAACCGGCTCGCTTCCCCTGGAGGCGTGCCGGTTTCGTCGTTACCGGATCAGGCGGGCAGGCCCAGTCCGGTGGCCAGCACCGGCCAGGACGCCTTCAGCGCGTCCTGCCAGTACCCCCACGAGTGGGTGCCGGTGGGGGTGAAGTCGTAAGTGGCCGGGATGCCCAGGCCGTCGAGCTTGGTCTTGAGGTTGTGGGTGCAGTAGTTGGTGGCTGCCTCGAGGCCGCCGCCGACGGTCATCTGATTGATCCAGCCGCCGGTGCCGGGCAGGGTGTGCGGGCCGTCGAGGGTGTCCCACTGGCCCGGCAGGCCGGAACCGCTGGAGATGAACAGATTCAGCCCGCGCAGCAGGTCGGCGTGGACGTAGGGATCGTTGGCGGCCCACATCGGATCGCCCTGGGGTCCGTACATGTTCTTGCTGTCACCACCGCCCGCGGCGACCACGGTATTGACGAAGTTGTAGCCGATGGGATCGCTGATCTGCGCGCACCCGCTGTAGGCGGCGACAGACTGATACAGGCCCGGCGCGGCGATGGGCAGCTGCAGCACCGAGGTGCCCGCCATGGACAGGCCCGCGATGGCATTGCGCCCGTTGGTGTTCAGCGCCTTGTCGATGAGCGGCGGCAGTTCCTCGGTGAGGAAGGTCTTCCACTTGTTCACACCCAGCGCGGGATCCGGTGCGCGCCAATCGGTGTAGTAGCTGAAGCCGCCGCCGATCGGCTGCACCACATTGACGTTCTTGTCGGCCAGGAAGTTCAGCACATCGGTCTGCTTCTGCCAGGTCGCGGAGTCGGTGCCGCCGCCCGCGCCATTGAGCAGGTACAGCACCGGGGTGGGCTGGGAGGTGTCGGCGGCGCGCTGCACATCGACCTCGATGTTCTTGTCCATGGCCGCGGAGTAGACCTGCAGCTTGATGGTGCGCGCGTCCTTCGCCGTGCTGGAGGCGATCTTGGAGCCATCGGCCGAGGTGCCCGCGTAGTTCAGCGAAGAGCCCGTCTCTGCCGAGGCGGTGCCCGCGGCCATCGGTAGCAGGACGGTAGCGGTCAACGCCATAACGGCGCCGCCCAAGATCTTCGTCGAACGCACGCCGTATCTCCTTCAGCAGGTTGTTTCCACTTGGTAAGACTCAGCTCACCACCCTGCCGTCGCGCTCTGAGCAATTGCTGGCCCGAAGCTGAGCTCGTGCTGAGAGGCGGCGTGAGCTGACTCACCGCCGCTGTAGGTCCTGTCGGCGCACAGTCGGTGGCCGTCGGCGCACTGTCGGTGAGCTGTCAGCGCTGGTCGGCATCGTCATGGACATGAACGACACCCCGAACCACGACACCGCCCTCGCCGACTTCATCGCAGAGGTCGCCACCGAACACGACCTGCCCGGCATTGCCGTGGGCATCTGGATCGACGGCCGCGAGATCATCGCCAACTATGGCGTGACCAGCATCGAGAACCCGGTTCCGGTCACCGAGCACACGGTCTTCGCCGTCGGCTCGACCAGCAAGACCTTCACCGCCACCGCGCTCATGCGACTGGTCGCCGCGGGCAAGGTCGACCTGGACGCCCCGGTTCGCACCTACGTGCCGGAGCTGAAGCTGCTCGACGAGCAGCACGCCGCCACCATTACCGTGCGGCACCTGCTCAATCACACCGCCGGTTTGGAATGGAACATCATCAACAACACCGGCGAGGGCGACGACGGCCTGGCCGCGTTCGTCGCGACCCTGTCGGAGCTGCCGCTGATCGCCGCCCCGGGCGAGCGGGCGTCCTACAGTCAGGCGGGTTTCAATCTGCTGGGTCGCGTCATCGAGAATGTGACCGGTGAGCCGTTCGAAAAGGTCGTCGCCGACACGGTTTTCGCGCCGGTCGGACTCGCGGAGAGCTTCTACTTCCGCGACGACATCATGACTCGCCGCTTCTCGGTCGGGCACGAACGCCAGGAGGACGGGACGCTGGCGGTGGCGCGGACCTGGAAGGGCACGCGCGCCAACAATCCGGGCGGCGGACTCGGCACCACGGTGTCGGACCTGTTGCGCTGGGGCCGATTCCACCTGGGTGACGGCCGCACCGCATCCGGCGAGACCGTGCTGCCGACCGAACTGCTCCGGCGGATGCAACAGCCGACCGTCACCCTGCGCGCCAGCACGCTTGCCGACGCCTTCGGCCTGTGCTGGATGCTGCGCGAGGTCGACGGTGTCCACCTGGTCGGCCACGGCGGCTCGGGCTTCGGCCAGTTCGCGGACCTCCAGTTGGTGCCGGAGCGCGGCTTCGCCATCGCGGTCCTGTCCAATGCCAGCCCCGAGGGCATCCCGGCCAACCAGGCCATCGTCCGCTGGGCGCTCGAGCACTACCTCGGCGTGATCGACAAGGATCCCGAGCCGCTGCCCTTCGACGCGGAGCGCGTCCGGGAACTGTTGGGCGAGTATGAGATCGACGCCATGACGGCGACCTTCCTCGTCGAGGACGGCCAGCTGCTGCTGGACTGCAAGGTCAAACCCGAGATCCGCGCCGCCGCACCGGAAGGTGCGATCCCGCAGGACCACCCGGCCTTCCCCATCGGCCTGCTGCCCAACGACGAATACATCGTCACCGCGGGCTCCTTCCAGGGCCAGCGCGGTTTCCTCACCCGCGACAACCACGGCGAGATCACCGCCCTGGACCTGGCGGGCCGCGTCTTCACCCGAGTCTCCTGACTCGCTCCACCGGCCGGAATCCACCTCAGCACAGTGGATTCCGGCCAAAAGCGGTAAGACCGGGTTAGCGGGCGGCCTCCCGCGCGAGAAGGTCCAGCGCTTCGGTGCGGGGTATCTCGCTGCCGCGGCGGTAGGCGAGGCTGTACTCGGTTGTGCCCAGTTGTTCGATGAGTTCGGTTGTGAGAGTGGCTAGTTCGGGCTCGCCGTGGTCGAAGACGCCGCGGAGGACCTCGCTCAGGCCGAGGGCGGTGGCGGCACCGGCGGGGTCGTTCTCAAGAAAGCGGAGTTTTGCCAGGAATTCGGCGCAGTGGGCTACGGCCTGGGCGACGGAGGCGGAGTCGCCGTGGCGGAGAGCGCCTTCGATCACCTCGGGGAGCAGGGCGCGGGCGGCCACCGGGTTCGCCTCGGTGAGGCGGTTGCGCAGGCGGGCGACCGCTATGTGGTCGGCGGCCATCGCTTCCGGGTAGGGCAGGCGGCGCATGCGGGTGACGAGGTTGTCGAGCTCCCGGTCGGCGCGGGCGATATCGCCACGGCGGCGGTGCAATTCGGCGGCCGACAGCAGAATGACGGCCGCCAGCCGCGCGAGGCCCTGGTCGGCGGCCAGGCGTTGGGCCGCCTCGATATCCCGCTCGGCCTCGGCCGGATCCCCCGCCCGCATCCGCTCCTCGGCCAGGGCGGTACGCGCGGCGTACATGTCGTCCTCGGTACCGAGTTCGGAGGCGAGCGCGACGGCGCGGCCGTAGGCGGTGAGCGCCCGATCGTGCTCGCCGCGCAGCGAGTGCGCGCGGCCGATGGCGAGCAGGGTCATGCCCAGACCCCAACGGTCACCGACGGTTTCGAAGCCGCGCAGGGCCTCGCGTCGGGCGTCGGCCCCGGCGGGCAACCGCCCCTGCCCGGTCAGGGCGATATCGCGGGCCAGGTACGCGCTGGCCCGCACCCAGGGATCCGGCCAGGCTATCGCCTGCTCGAGCTGGCGTTCGGCGAGCGGCTCGTCGTCGGCCCGGGCCGCCATCAGCGCGGCCCACAGCGGCATGGCCGGATGGAAGTCCAGCCCACCCGCGCGCACACAGTCCTCGATCAGCGCCGAGAGCGAGCGCCCGGCCGGTGGCACCCCGGCCATGAGCGCGATCACACGGAATGCCGTGCGCGCCTGTGCGCTCAACTCGGCTTCGAATCGCAGGATCGCGGTCAGCGCCGTCTCGAACTGGGCGCTCATGCCGCGAATTCCCCAGTACCAGAACATTGCTCGGACAAGTCGGGCGGCGACCGAGACGGTGGGGGCCGACGACTCCCCGAGCGCGGCGCGTAAGGCTGCCGCCATATTGGCGTGCTCGGCGTCGAAAAGGGCTATCGCGTCGAGTTGTTCGCCGGTGCGCAGGCGGGGTTCGTGGTGTTCGGCGAGGGTGAGGAAGTACTCGGTGAAGCGCGCGGTGAGATCCTCGCCGGAGCGGGTGAGCCGATCGGCGGCATAGGCACGGATCGTTTCCAACATGCGGTAGCGCGGCGGATCGTCGGGAGTGACCGTGATTAGGCACTTTTCGACAAGGGCATCGAGGATGTAGTGGATGTCGCCGGCGGGGAGGTCGTCGTCGGCGCAGACGGCCTCGAGTGCTTCGACCGTCGCGCCACCCGCGAAGGCGGAAAACCTTCGAGCCAAGACCTTTTCGGGCTCCTCGAGGAGATCCCAGCTCCATTCGACCAGGGCGAGCAGGGTGCGCTGGCGAGGTCGCGCGGTGCGGCTGCCCGAGGTGAGCAGGCGGAATCGATCGTCGAGTCGACGGGCCACCTGGTCCACGCTCATGGCCCGAAGCTTGGCGGCCGCGAGCTCCAAAGCCAGTGGCAGGCCGTCGAGTTGGCGGCAGATCTCCACCACCGGGGTGACGGTGGTGTCGTCCAGCACGAAGTTCGGGCGGATGGCGGCGGCGCGGTCGAGAAACAGGCGCACCGCCGACGATCGTTGCGCCACAGCCGGATCCGTCGTCTCCGGCGGAAGGTCCATGGGCCCGAGGTGGCAGAGCACCTCACCGGTGATGGCCAGAGGCTCTCGGCTGGTGGCGAGCACGCGCAGGTGCGGCAGTCGGTCCAGCAGGTGCTCGGCGAGCGCGGCCGCCGCGGCGATCACGTGCTCGCAGTTGTCGAGAACCAGCACGGCCGGGCCGACATCCAGCAGTTCGATCAGCCTGGCGGTCTTGTCGGGGCGGTCGGCGGTCTCGCTGTCGAGCGCTCCCGCCACGGCGTCGGCGAGCTGATCCGGTGCGCCCAGTTCGGCGAGCGGCACGAAGAACACCGGGCCGCCGGTGTGGCGATCCATGGTTTCGAGGGCCAGCCGGGTCTTGCCCGCGCCGCCGGGGCCGACAATGGTGACCAGCCGCGAATCGGCCAGCAGCCCGGCCAGTTCCGTCAGTTCCTCCGCACGGCCGACGAATCCGGTGAGCCGGACCGGCAGCGTCCGGGATGCGGGTTCCGCACGCGGAGTCGGATTTTCGAGCTCGCCGCGCAGCAGGGCCAGGTGGGTGTCGCGCAGGATTGCCGAGGGGTCGATGCCCAGTTCCTCGTCGAGTCGCGCCCGCATCTCCTCGTACACGGCCAGCGCGTCCGATTGCCGTCCGGCGGCGGCCAGCGCGCGCATGCGCAATGCCGCCAGGCGCTCACTCAAAGGATGGTCGGCAGCAGCGCTCTCGAGATCGGTGAGGACGTCGGCATGCCGACCCAACTGGAGCTCGGCTTCGAACCGGTCCTCGAGCGCCGACGAACGCAGGTCGTCCAATCGGGTCGCGGTGGCTTGCGCGAAGGGCGCGTCCAACACATCACCCAACGCGGGACCTTGCCACAATCCCAGCGCCTCACCGAGCATCCGCGCGGCCGCCTCCGCGCGCCCGGCGTTCAGCTCACCGCGCCCCTGCCGCACCAATTCCTCGAACCGATCCGCGTCCACGGTGATCCCCGGCAGCCGATACCCACCGGTCCCGAATTCGACCGTCCCCACCCCGCGCAACGCCTTGCGCAGCCGCGACACCGCCGCCTGCAACGCACCCGCCGCATCCTCCGGCGGCTGCTCACCCCACAGCCCGTCGATGAGCGCCGACACCGGCACATCCCGCCCCGACTCCAAGGCCAGCCGCGCCAAGAGCATGCGCACCCGAAACCCCGGTATCTCCACCGGCGTCCCGTCGTCCGCGTGGACCCGGACGGGCCCCAACACACCAACCTGCACGCGCCGAGTCTGCCATTACTCGAGAAGTAATCGACTCCGCTCGCTTCCTCGGGCACTGTTGATCTCATGACCGATACGGAGATCGCCATCGATTCGGTGGGTACGCAGTTGTTCGCCACCATGCCGTTCAGCACCGAGCTGGGCATCGAGGTGCTCGAGTGCGGCCCGGAGCGGGTGCGCAGTCGGCTCGAGTGGCGCGAGAACCTCTGCACGCTGGGCGGATCCATGCACGGCGGGGCGCTCATGTCGCTCGCCGATGCGACGGCGGCGGTCTGCGCGTTCCTGAACCTGCCCGACGGTGCGCAGGGCACGACGACGGTGGAGTCGAAGACGAATTTCGTGCGCGCGCTGCGGTCGGGTCATGCCACCGCGACCGCCACGCCGCTGCACAAGGGGCGCAGCTTCATTGTCGTCGAGACCGAAATCCGTGATGACGCGGACAAACTCGTCGCCAAGGTGACGCAGACCCAGGCGGTGTTGTAGCGCTATCCCGCGATCACCGGCACCAGGTACGTGCGCGCGAATTGCGCGAGCTCATCGGGTGTTTCCAGGGCGGCCGCCCCGCCCTGGACCAGGATCAGCGAATGCACAACGCGGCAGGCGACTTCGGTGCGCGCGGCCAGATCCTTCGGAGCTTCGAAGATCCCCTTGCGCGCGGCTTGTTCGAAGATCTGCACGGTGGCCGCGACCGTCATGGCGAACACCGTCTCGCCGTCGACGGTCAGTTTGGTGACGATGCGTTCGGGTTCGAGCGCGAGCTGCCGTTCCACCAGCGGATGCGCCCGCCAACCGGTAATGACGGTGACGAAGATGTCCGCGATCAGATCGGCGAGATCGGTGTGCCGCTCGGGCATGCCCGCGAGCTCGGCGAGCAGGTTGGCGACCTCGCGGCTGACGACGGCCTGCACCAGGTCGTCGCGTGAGCCCAGGCGGCGGTAGACGGTCACCCGATCGACCCCGGCCTGCTTGGCCACATCCTCGATGGTCGTCTTCTTGAACCCGAACTTCTGGAATTGCGCCAGCGCCGCGTCCAGGATGCGGGTCTCGATGTCATCGGCGGCATCCGCGCGGGTCAGCGGGGTTTTCGGCGCGGTCGTCACCGGACCAACGCTAGCAGGCACGACGCTCGATGCAACAATCTCGACCATTTTGTGGCTGCAACATTGCCATACAAAATGTTGCGCTGTACGGTTCGTTCATGGCTGACACGGTCGGCGCACCGCAGCGCCACTACAGCGATGAAGCACATGCCATTTCCGCGCGCGATGTCCGGTTCGATTTCGAATCCGTTCCGCTGCACTACATTCCGGGCGAGGTGCTGGCCACGCACATTGTCGACGTCATGCACCTGGTGCTGCCGGAGGGCGAACGGGCCATGGCGCAGGCATTGTCGGAGGCCCTGCCCTATATCGAGGACGAGCGGTTGCGCGAGGAGGTGACCGGCTTCATCGGGCAGGAATCCATGCACGCCAGCAGCCACGAGGCCGCGCGACGACACCTGCAAGCCCTCGGCCTGGACGTCGACTCGTACGTGAAAAGCGTTGCGTGGCTGGTGGATCGGATCCTCGGCGCGCACGGGCTGACCGGGCGGGCCAAGGAGGAGTGGCTCAAGGAGCGGCTCGGACTCTTCGCCGGAATGGAGCATTACACCGCCGTCCTGGGCGAATGGCTGCTCAATGCCGACATTCTCGAGGCCAAGGGCATGCATCCGGCCATGCTGGACCTGGTCCGCTGGCACGGGGCGGAGGAGGTCGAGCACCGCAGCGTGGTCTACGACGCCTACATGTATCTGGACGGCGGCTACCTGCGCAAGGCCCGCACCGGCGTGCTGGCCAGCCTGACCCTGCTGCCACTGTTCGTCCTCTCGGCGGGCTACCTTTATCGAAAGGACCCGTCGCCGAACAAGGGTCGATTCTGGGGCTGGCAGTTCCTGAACGCCACTCGACGCGGCGTGATCCCGAGCTGGACCGTCTTCTTCACAGAAATCCCGCGCTATCTACGACCGGGATTCCATCCCTCCCAACTGGGCCCGATGGACACCGCCCTGCGCTACCTCGCCCACTCCCCCGCGGCCCGGGCGGCAGCCGAATGAGCATCGACGTTTCTCGAACCGGGCGAGGACCGACTGCCCCGCCGCTGGGCCTGCGGGTATTGGGCGGGGCGATGGATGTCTACAAGCGGGTGTTCACTGCCAGTGCTGCAGCGCCGGTGCTTTCACCGCCGAAGCCGTTGCGGCGCAGTGGATTCGAGCTGTCTACCGTGGTCGAGAGGCTGGAGCGGGTCGCGCCCGATGTGCTCGCGGTGACATTGCGGGCGGCCGATGGGCGGGAGTTGCCGAGTTGGCGGCCCGGGGCGCATCTGGACGTGTTTCTGCCGTCGGGTCGACAGCGGCAGTATTCGCTGTGCGGTGATCCGCGCGATCGGGGGCGGTATCGGATTGCGGTGCGGTTGATTCCGGGTGGCGACGGCGGGTCGCGGGAGGTTCACGAGGCGCTGTGGGTCGGCGATCGGGTGCGGATTCGCGGGCCGCGCAATGCGTTCACCTTGGTCGATGCGCCGTCGTATCTGTTTCTCGCCGGTGGGATCGGGATCACGCCGATTCTGCCGATGGTGGAGGCGGTGGGCTCGCGCGGGCGGCTGGTCTACGCGGGGCGATCGCGGGCGTCGATGCCGTTTCTGGATGAGTTGCCCGACGCCGAGATTCGGCCCGATGACGAGGTCGGTGCGCCCGATGTGGCGGCGATCATCGCCACGGCCGAGCGCGGTGCGGCCGTGTACGTGTGCGGACCGCCCGCCATGATCGAGGCGGCGCAACGCTGTCGGTTCGCGCTGGATCCGACGGGATCGCTACATACGGAACGCTTTTCGGCCCGGCCGGTCGTCGATGGCCGCGGCTTCGATCTCACGCTCGCTCGCACCGGCAGGACCCTGCGGGTCGGCGCGACCGAAACCGCACTGGCGGCGGTCCAACGGGTGCTGCCCACTGTCAATTACTCATGCCGCCAGGGCTTTTGCGGCACCTGCAAGGTCGGCGTCCGCGCCGGTGCGGTCGATCATCGCGATCGCCTGCTCACCCCGGCCGAGCGGACGGACCACATGCTGCTCTGCGTTTCCCGCGCCGCGGGCGACGCGCTCGTGCTCGATCTGTAGAACCTCGGGAACATACATGTCGATTGATACGGAAACACGTGCGGCCGAAACTGATTCGGGCGCGGTCGAACACGTCGGAATCGCCGTCGTCGGGGCGGGTTTCGGCGGCATCGGCCTGGCGGTCAAGCTGCGCGAGGCCGGTTTCGAGGATCTGGTGATCCTCGAACGCGCCGACGACCTGGGCGGGACGTGGCGGGCCAATACCTATCCCGGTTGCGCCTGCGACGTGCCGTCCCAGCTGTACAGCTATTCCTTCGCACCGAATCCGGACTGGTCACGGACCTACGGCAGGCAGCCGGAGATCCTGGAGTACCTGCGCCGGGTCGCCCACGAGCACGATGTGGTGCGCCACATTCGATTCGGCGCGGAACTCCTGGATGCCCGCTGGGACGAGGAACACTCGCTGTGGCGGGTGCGGACCAGCCGCGGCGATCTGACCGCCGACATCCTGATCTCGGCGGCGGGCATCTTCGCGGAGGCCAAGTATCCGGAACTGCCGGGGTTGGATCGCTTCGAGGGCAAGGCATTCCACTCGCTGCACTGGGATCACGAGCACGACCTGACCGGCAAGCGGGTGGCCGTGATCGGCACGGGGGCGTCGGCGGTGCAGTTCGTGCCGGAGATTCAGCCGAAGGTCGATCGGCTGCTGCTGTTCCAGCGGTCCGCACCGTGGATCGTCCCGCGCCTGGATCGCCCCATCCTCGGGCTGGAACGCCTGCTATTGCGCCGGATTCCACTGGCCCAGAAGGCGATACGCGGTGGCTGGTACGCGGCCATCGAGGGCTTCGGGCTGATCTCGCTGGTGGACAAGCGGTTCCGCCACCCCTACGAGGCGCTGGGCCGACTGCAACTGCGGCGGCAGGTGCGGAACCCGCGGCTGCGCCGGACCCTCACCCCCGACTACATCATCGGCTGCAAGCGGGCCATCTTCTCCGATGCCTATCTGCCCGCACTGGATCAGCCGAATGTCGATGTCCTCACCGAGGGCATTGCCGAGGTCCGCCCGCACTCCCTCGTGCTGCGCGACGGCACCGAGCACACGGTGGACACCATTATCTTCGGCACCGGATTCACCTCGATTCCGTCGGCCTATCACCGCTACATCGGCCGCCACAAGCTGTCCCTCGCCGACCTGTATCAGCTGGAGCCGCAAAGCTATCTGGGTGCCGCCGTCGCCGGATTTCCCAACTTCTTCTGCACGCTGGGGCCCTTCGGCGCGGCCGGGAACCAGTCGGCCATCTACATGATCGAGTCTCAGATCGCCTACATCGTCGACGCGCTGAAGACCATGCGCGACAACGGAATCGGCCGCATCGAACTGCGGCCCGAGGTGCAGGACGACTTCCTCGACGAGATGGACCGCCGCAGCGCCGACAGCGTCTGGCTGACCGGCGGGTGCCGCAGCTACTACACCACCGCCGACGGCCGCAATGCCGGGCTGTATCCCAACTGGAGCTTCGAATACCGCAGGCGCACCCGACGATTCGATGCCGAGTCCTACGCCCTCACCCCCGCCGCCATCACCGAAATGAGCCGTTGATGTCCACCCCGCGCTGTCTGCCCTGCCCGAGCCCCTTCCGGCCCGAGGGTCGGGTCGCGCTGATCACGGGTGCCGGGCAGGGCATCGGGCGCGCACTCGCCGAGATGCTGTACCGGCGGGGCGCGTCGGTGGCCGTGGTCGATGTGGATGCCGAGGCCGCCACCTCGGTGGCCGCCGCGCTCGGCGAGCGGGCGCTGCCGGTGATCGCCGATGTCGCCGATCGTGCCGCCATGGCCGAGGCGATTCCCCAGGTGGCCGCGTACTTCGGCCATCTGGATATCGTCGTCGCGAATGCCGGGGTGGTGCCGCGACCGGCGACCCTGCGGACCATCGATCCCGCGGACTTCGATCGCGTCCTCGGCATCAATCTCACCGGCGTGTTCAATACCGTGCACCCCGCGCTCGACGACATCATCGCCGCCCGTGGGCATGTCGTGGTCGTCTCCTCGTGCGCCGCCTTCGCGCCCGGCATGGGCGGCGCGCCGTACATGATCAGCAAGGCGGCGGTCGAGCAGTTGGGCCGGGCGCTGCGGGTGGAGCTCGCGCCGCACGGGGCCTCGGCGGGGATCGCGTATTTCGGGATCGTCGAGACCGAAATGACGCATGCCACGCTGGATCGCGATGACCTCGGCCGCCGGATCGAGGCGCTGCTGCCCTGGCCGTTGAGTGCCCGCATCACCGCCGAGCAGGCGGCACGCACCGTGGCCGACGCCATCGAAAAGCGTGCGCCGCAGTCCATCTCACCGGTTCCCTGGATTCCGTACGCGTTGCTGCGCGGGCTGATCAACCGGGTGCTGGATTTCGGTCTGGCCCACGATCCGCGGGTGGCCGCGCTGCTGCGCGAACTCGAGCGTCGCAGCCTCGAAAAACCTGCCTCAGCAGCGGCTATGCCCATGGACAGCGGCCGCGTTCGAGCGCATTATTGATCACACATCCGGTGCCGTTCGTCGGGGGAACGTCAAAGGAAAACCCCGAACGGATGGGAAAAGGAAATGTTCACCAAGAAGATGATGGCGACAACCATGTTCGCCATCGCAGCCACCGGAATAACCATGGCCACGGCGCACGGCGAGGCGGGGCTCGCCGATGTCACGGTCAACGGGGTGGATGGTTCGGTCGGATACTCCACCACATTGGCGGCCGACCACTCCAATGCCCTGGTAACCCTGGCCTCCGGTCACTTTGTGCTCGCACCGGACTCGGTGCAGGTAGTCGCTGACGACGGCGCGATCGTCGGGTCGATTCCGCTGACGCTCACCGCGAATACCGGTCAGGTCCTCCAGGTCACTCCCGCCCTGAACAGCGATACCTCGCTGACCCTCACACCGGTGGGCGGGCCCACGGTGGCGGCGACCAGCTCGCAGGATCTGCCGTTCATGCACCAGGTCGACGCCGATGAGGGTGGCGCGATATTCGCTGGCGCGGTGATCGGCTGCGTCATCGGAATCATTATCGGCATCTGGTTCTTCCTGGTCGGCGCGATCGTCGGGTGCGCGGTCGGCGCGGTCATCGGTGCCTTCGTCGGCGCGTCGATCTCCTAGTCGCCCGCGCGAATTCGCCACGTCGAGGAGGTATCGGTAATCGGCGGGGCGATGGATCGGCAGCGTCCGTCGCCCCGCCGCACACTTACTTGGTCAGCTTGTGACTACTTGGTCAGCTTGTGGCGCAGCTGTTCGATGGTGTGGCCGTTGAGGCCCAAGCCATCCTTCAGATACTTGTCGACCGAGCCGTAATCCGCTGTGAGCTGGTCGATTCCGGCCTGCAGGTAGGTGCGGTCGACGCCGAGCAGCGGCGCGTAGATGGCCGCGGCCTGCTCGCCCTTGGCGGCCTTGATCTGGGCCAGGGTGGCAGCATTGCTGGCGGCCAGATAATCGTTGCTGAGCAGGTAGTCGCTCATGATGTCGGCGTCGCTCACGCGGGCGATGCTCTGCAGCAGGTACGCCGTCCAGCCGGTGCGGTCCTTGCCCGCGGTGCAGTGGAACACGGCCGGGCCCTGCTGTTCGGCCAGCTGGGTGAGCAGGTCGGCAAACTTGCCGCGTTCACCGGCGTCGGTGACGAAGGACTTGTTGATGTCCTGCATGAACTTCCGCGCCGCGTCGGGGGAGGTGAGGTTCGGCATACCGGTGGACAGGTTCCCGGAGAAGATCGGGATGTTCACGTACGCCGCGCCCGCGGGCACACGGTCGGCCTTCTGCGCGATCTCGTCGGCGCTGCGCAGATCGAAGACCGAACTCAGGTGCAGGCCGTCGAGGGTGGCCAGGTCGGCGTCATTGGGGGTCAGCGCGTTCGAGCGGTAGAACACACCCTTGTTCAGGTGATGGCTGCCCTGCGCCTGGTAGCCCTCGCCCGTTCCGGCCAGATCCCGGAAGTTCACCACGCTCTGCAGGCGCGGGGCGTCCGCCGTCTGCCCCTTGGCGGGCTTGGCCGACGCGACCGGCATGGCGATCGTCGCCGCGTGCTCCGTCACCGCCGAACCCAGGAACGGGGACACGAGCAGACCCGCGGAGACCAGCACGACAATCCCGCTGCGCCGCATTGAAACTGACACCAACAAACTCCTCTTCACGCGTGAGGCACGCGTGTCACCGCGTCTCACAAATAGATCGCGAGTCGTTATATCGGCGGGATATGAACCGGAGGCGATCAACCGGCGAACCTTCGGCGGCCCCCGAGCAACCCCCGAAAACTTGGGGCGGTTTCTGAATCGGTGCTCGAATAGGGCATCCGCCCGATATAGCCGGAAGCTGTTATTTGGCAACATGACTGAAGTTCGCCTGAAGCTAACTGAGGAGTCATTTGAGATGAGCAGTCTTCGGAACTCGGCGTCGGCCGCGATCCTGCTGTCCGCCGCCGGTCTGATCCTGGCCGCGCCCCAGGCCTCCGCCGAAATCGGCACCCAGGTCCTGATCGCGGGAGGTGGCCTCAGCAACGGCTTCGGCACCGGGTGCACCTACTCGGTCATCGCGAACAGCAGCTCGGGCGCGGGCATGAACTTCTTCGACAATGGCGTGTGGTTCGCCCGCACCGACGACAGCCCCACCCCGAAGACCCACGTGGCCAGCTGGACCCCGACCACCGTCGGCACCCACACCATCCTGGTGACCCAGAACGACGATTCCAAGACCATCGTCCTGGCCGTCGGCACCGGCATCAACGGCGGCAGCTCCTGCCTGGTCCTCTAGCCGCCCCGCGATTCCGAAAGGCAAGACAATGCTCCGCAAGACCCTCCTGACCACCGCGGCGGCCCTACTCGTTGCCGCCCCCGCCACCGCGACCGCCGCACCCCAGCCCGAAATCGCCACCGCCCCCGTGGCTTCCGCGCAGAACGTGGCCTTCAACACCGGTTCAGCCGCAGCCGACGCGGTAATCAACGGCCTCATCACCCTCATCTTCGGCCCAAACGACCCCACCAAATGCAAGTTCCCCTACTGCTTCTGAGCGAATCCACACGGAACCCCGGGTCATCGACCCGGGGTTGATTCGAATCGGCGTCGAGATAGTCTGGGGAGGTCGAAAGGACCTGGGTTGGCATCGGTAAGCCCAACCCCCTCGTTGTGAGGCTCCGTATCGCCACCACGGTGGCGAACCCGCGACAAGCAATCGGCGAGACCGCCGAGAGTTTGGCGCGGCTTTTTGCGGGTTCGTCGACCTCTCGGTTGCCCTCGCCTCGAATCGATTCGAGGAGTAGCAATGCCCATCATTCGCGTCGACGGGACCGTGACCCAGATCAACGTCTTCACCGTCGAACCCGGTCGGCAGCAACCGTTGATCGAGCATCTGGCTCGGGCTGCCCGGGTCGCCGCCGAGGTGCCCGGCTGGCTGTCCGCCAGTCTGCACCGCAGCCTGGACGGCACCCGGGTCGTCAACTACGCGCAGAGCACCGACCTCGATGCCGCCCAACGCGTCATCGAACATCTCCTGGCGAAAGGCATGATCCAGGGCAACAAGGCATTCGGCGAGGCCAACCCCGGCCTGTACGAGGTCGCCCTGACTTTGGATCGAGACACGCTCCGGCGGTAACCCGCGTGGAACCCCGGGGCATCGACCCGGGGTTCTTCGCTGACAGGCATCGATCATTCCGGAGCGACCCGCACCCCACGGTAATGTCCGCATCCCGCCAGCCTTACCCCCGGGGCGTTCGTAGCGTCGGGGAATGACATCCGAACTTGTTGCCGTCGAACGGGTTACGCGCCTGCGCACACCGGTGGTGTGGTTCATGGCAGTCGCCGCCGCTTTGGGGACCGCGAGTATCTATCCGTTGCAGCCCGCCATCGCAGCGGTGGCCGGTTCGCTCGGCGCCTCCGTCGCCGAAATCGGCACCGCGCTGGCGTGCGGACCGGTCGGCTACATGCTGGGCCTCGCCTTCCTGGTCCCACTGGTGGATCGACTACCGCCGCGCACGGTGATATCGGCGCAATTCTGGTCCCTCGCCGTAGCCCTGGCCGCGGCCGCAGCGGTCGGCTCCCCCTGGCTGCTCGGCCTCACCATCGGCGTCATCGGAGCCGGTTCCGCGGTCGGAGCCCAATTGAGCTCCATAGCAGGCAGATTCGCCGACCCCGCACGCCGAGCTACCGTCCTGGGCGTCGTCACCGCGGGCATCTCAGCGGGCATCCTCCTCGGCCGCATCCTCGGCGGCTGGCTAGCCGACGCCCTCGGCTGGCGCCCCATGCTCCTCCTCCTGGCCGCAGCCAGCGCCGCGACCGCCGTAGCGGCTCGGGCACTTCTGCCCGCCGAGTACACCACCCCCTCCACCGGCTACCTATCCCAACTCCGCAGCCTCCCAAACCTTTACGCCCGTTTCCCCGTGCTACGCCTGGCCGCCACCCGCGGCACCCTATGGTTCTTCGCCTTCTGCACAATCTGGTCGGGCCTGGCCGTAGCCCTCTCCCAGCCCCCGTTCTCCTACTCCCCCGAACGCATCGGCCTCTACGCCAGCGCCGGACTCCTCGGCATCCCCGCCACCCGCATCGCAGGCGCCTGGACCGACCGAGTCGGCCCCCGCCGAGTAATCCTCACCGGCCTAACCCTCGCAGCCACCGCCACCCTCCTCCTCGGCGTAACCCTCTCCACCCCCACCGTCACCCTCCTCTGCCTGGCCCTCTTCGACGCAGGCCTCTTCGCCGCCCAGGTCTCCAACCAAAGCACCGTCCTAGCCCTCGCCCCGTCGACCCCAGCCCGCTTCAACAGCGCCTACATGCTCATCTACTTCCTCGGCGGCAGCGCAGGCACAGCATTCGGCGCCACCGCCACAACCTACTTCGGCTGGCCCCCAACAACTCTCGCCTCCACGCTCGCCGTAGCCATCGCCACAGCCATCACCCTCTCGACCCGGAGAGCCAAGCAGTGACCGTCACGCTGGCACAGACAACTGAGCTCCGACACCCATTACGTGCCAACCACGGCGAGACCTCCGCGCAGCACCGCTCACTCTGACATCAGACCCGCAGCTTCCACCGGAGGGCGGACAAGCGTATGACCGCGCCGATCCGTTACTCCGGTTCCGCCAGGGGGTCGGCACCGTCATCAAAGATCCGCTCAGCGGAATCCACGATCACGGCCAGGTCCAGCCAGCGCGTCAGCTGATCCAGATCGGAACACGCGGTCACCCGGGCACGAACGGCATCATCGACGTGGACCCCGCGCCGCTTCAGCACCCGCAACACCGACCCCGCCAGCGCTTCGGCCTTCCCTTCAGCCTTCCCCTCGGCTCGGCCGATAGCCTGGTGTTCCTGCGCGAAATCGCTCTCCCAGTGGTAGTTCTCGATCGCGATGGCCACGAGCTCCTCCCACTCCTTCCGGTACCGAGCCGGTACGCATTTGCTGATGTAGTCATGGTAGTGGACACGCCAATCCGGCTCGAGATGCTGCATCGCCTCGAGCGCCATGGCGAGCACGCTGCGACGCTCGTCATCGGCCAGATGACCAGGCGCGGACAACAGCGCCAGCTCCGGCCACCGGTCAGCCTCGGCAACGGTGGTGATCGCAGGCAACATGCCCGGCCAGTAGGTCCGAGGCCGGAAGACGAAATCGGGGTGACCGGTCTCGACCGGTGCCGCGATCTTCCGGGCGGTCGGCTCGTCGGGACAGAACGCCAGCAACACCACCGGACACCCCAAACGCTGGCGCACATGAGTGACATACGCAGGCCAACTCAGCGCGATACGTTCGAGATCCGGTACGCCACAAGAATTCTGAACTTCATGAATGACCGCGAACTCGGGCTTCTCGGTGACCGTGCCGACCAACACGACATCCAGATGCAACTCCCCCGGCGACAACAGCGTGACCGTTTCCGGCCCCGGCCGCCAACAAGGTAGATCAGGCACTGGCAACCCAAGCACAGTACGGGCAATCAAAGCCGCGACCTCGGGACGATGGCGCAACAACTGCAACGGAATCTCGTGACGAATCGACGGCACGAAGCGACCATAACGACCGCCTCGAACACATGTTCTGAATCCACTCGGACACGCCCCGTTTGCCCGATAGCACCGTGTCGAAGAAGTTGAGGCCCAGCCTCGCGGACCAGACCTTTGAGGCGGGGCGGGCGAGGCTCGACCCCGCGACCAATGGATTATGAGATCAAAGAAGCCAAACAGTGTCCTGACCTGCGAAAACAGCGCTAGATGATCTCAAAGCGGCAAAATACATTGGTCTACAGCATGGCCTGCAGTGATCTTGCCCTTGGATCCCAGCTAGCGCTCCGAGCTATCGGTCTCCTAGACACACTCCCCAGCATCATGCATAAAGCGGACTTGTGACCCCCGCTCACCGAAGCTGCCCCCGAGAGCTTTCCGTAAGCACGACAAGACTAGTCGGTCGGATTGTTCGGTTGCTGGCCACCTGATACCTTGTCGCAAAGTTGATCTTGGGGCTGTCAGGGGGTATCGCTCACCGCGATGGTGATTCAGTACACGAACTTTGGGAACTTCGACGACGATGACTGGGATGATCACCACAAGCCGCCAGCACCGTCCACGCCAGCGGCACCTCCCCCGGCAGTCCGACAAGCGACGGTGACGAGCTCGCCCGGATCAGCGCCTGTCATTATGCATCTCGATAGCGGTCACCTACCTGTCCGACTCGAGTTCAGCGCTCTGTGGAACCAGCAGGTGGCTCGGTCGGCGGTTAGCCGTGAGCTATTCGCCGCATACGGACTCGCTCGTCGACGGTTGCTCGAACAGGCTATACGGGCAAACGGTGGCTGGCCAGAACGTCTGCCCACCCATGCATCGGCGACACCCCGAAGAAAGCAATTGGGTCTCCTGCTAGAAACCTCAACGTGGGAGCAATACCAGCAAACAATGAGATCATTCGCCACCTTCGGTGAATATCACGTGCATGGTCAGCACCTGGAGCACGACGAACCTGTCGTAACAATGGCCGCCGATCGATTCTCGATCAAATCGATCCGCGTATGGCCCCAATGGTACGGCTGCACCGACGCTTCAGTACTGGAAAGTGAAATCATAGCCTGCGCTGACAAGATTCGATCTGCTCGACCAAGTTTTGAACTCAAGCGCGATTATTCGCAATACTCGGATGATCAACTTGAAGAGTGGCATCGCCAGCACCGAATTCAACTTTCGAGATACTAGGGAGATGTGAAGTGGTAGGAACACCCACCGGGGATGCAATCAATCTGGCCCTGAAATCACTACACGACGCCTCGGCAAACTGGGACACAGCCAAGGACAATCTAACTGCGGCTAGAGATCTTATTTCGACTGTCGGCCTGTCGCAAGATTATGAATTCTATTTCACCGAGCTTTACAACAGGTACAAGGACGTTCCTGGGCATGTCTACAAACTGTTAGACGATGGTCAGGGTGTTGCCAATGCAATCGCCGCAACCCTGGAATGGGCACATGATACTTACCAGAAAGAGGAGCAGCAAAATCTCCATTCTTTCAAGAACCTGTATTAGGATTGACAGTGGCGACCAAAGACGATCTCGAGAGCAACATCAATTCCGTTATCTCCAACCAGAAACACTTCGATGACCTCTCCCCCACAGTGGAGGCCGCCTTTAAACGAGGTTCGGCATTTGCTGGAGCATTGGGCGCGTTTTGGCTCAAAGACCATGAAGATACCGCCAAGAAGTGGATAAGAACCGTTCTTTACGGTGGCGACGTAGGCGACATCCACTACATTGGTATCGTCTACTTCATCAAGTCCTTCAACCTACCGGTTGTGCTCATAGATATTGCCAATCAATGGATGAGCATCCAGGGCAACATAGACGAAGGGCACACCAACTGTAACTATGCCGACATAACAGCCCGTTGGCAGAGCCCAGGGGCAGACTCCTACGAGACTGCCCGGAAGACCCAGGCCGATGCGTTTCAAGCTGCGTCAAAGATCTGCGGAACGATTGCCGACAATATCAATGACATGGCACGGAATATTCTC
The DNA here is from genome assembly GCF_035818795.1 of Nocardia sp. CDC160. NCBI lineage: Bacteria > Bacillati > Actinomycetota > Actinomycetes > Mycobacteriales > Nocardiaceae > Nocardia > Nocardia sp. CDC160. The sequence goes on from NZ_JAYKYT010000003.1 coordinate 209,744, forward strand.
AAATTCTATATTGAAATGGCGAACGGCGTTGCGGATTTTGTAAGCAATATCATAGTAAATGTCGCGGCCATGACGGGCCCTGAGGTCGTAAGTGCCGCCGAACACATCTCTGATATCATCACGTCGGGGGCGAAGATGATCCTCAACGCAATTTTGTCGGCCATCGACGTGACGAAGAATGTGCAAATCGGATTGAATGTCATCGAGCAGAACTTCACGCAAGTTGGACTGAAGAATCAGCTGTGGCCGGATCCCGGCTGCCAAAACTTCATGGACGCTTCCGTTGCAGACGGCCATGCCAATTGGTCGGTAAAATCGGATAGGTACTATCAATGATGAGTAGGCGATTAGCATTAGTGACGTTGTCGACGCTGATCGCGCTCGTCGCGTGCAGCTCTCCACACAAAGGCGACTATGTAAATATCGATGCCAAGCCATCGAATTACTCACGCCAAGATCTGTGTCAGAGGTTTCTGTCATTCGTAACCGATGAACTCAAGGCGTCCGACGCGCATCTGGAGAATTCAACGGAAGACGCGAACGGAAAAGCTATCGAATGGAGTTCCGGATGTCACGTGTACCGGAGCGACTTGCGGATCATTGGATCGCTCTCAGTATATAATCCGCAGCGCAATGGAACTATCCAGCCCGCTCAATCGGATTTCCAGCCCATCAAGGGCTTCAGCGAGAAAGTATGGATGACGAACGACGACCAGTTCCGCACGCAGGTTGGTCAATGGGTATCCGAAATGTCGTTCCAGAAGCGCAACCTTCAAATGGATGGCAATCCTGCCGATCTCGATAATGATAAAGTAAAGAAATCGGTTGAATTTCTTATCCAGCTCACTCGAGACATACAGAAATCGTAGTAAATACCGGGCCTTGATGTCGGCCTTATTCGAACTTCAAGCAATCTCAAATAGAGTGCTACACATTCCACAGATGATCGGACCGCGATTGCGAAGGTGCCCACCGCAACTCTAATCCTGCGACCGCACCTGCAGGTTGCAGCGACGCCATTGTTACCGCCCTTCCCACCTCGCGCAGGTTCGGGCCGACGGTAGGCGACCAACGCGACGTCAAGCTCGTCGAGTACGTGCCGATAGATGCAGCGGGTCGGGTCGGGCACAGTGGTCAGTGGCCAGCCAATCTGGTCGTCGTGGGCGAGGGCGAGGCCGAGTTCTTCGCCGAGGTCGCGGAATCGCTGGTTGTGCCAACGGCCTTGGCGGCGGCGCGCACTCGAACCCCGACTCAGCGAGGATTCGGTGACCTGACCTGGATGGCCGTCGGCCGATCTTGCTTGTCTTCTTTGTGCACGACGATCGGGTGCAACCATTTGACCACCGGTGTCGGACTGTTCCGTGGCCCGGTCCAGTAGGTGTGCCAGTGCGCACGTCGGAGATGTGGCCGAACCTGCTTCCCCTCGTCACCCTCAGCGGTTTCGGTGGATGAATCCCTTCGCGCGGCTTGAAGTTCCGGTCCGATGTCGAATCCCACATCAATGATCGTGCTATCGCCTCGGCCTGATTTCCGGGCACGCTTGTTCGTCTCGGGCTGGTGTTCACGGGCGTCGCGCTGATCACTGCACAGGTAGAGCAGCAGGCTGAACGCCAGGTTGTAGACCCTTCGTTGCTCGTCGTTGGCAAACTCTCCGAGACTTTCGTACTGGGTGTTCCGCTCGATCAGGCTATCGATACTGAACCTGCCCGCCAAGGGCACCAAGGCGATGGTCTCGTCGTGCCCGGGAGCCTGCCCCTCGTACTCGATGGTGCTGGCCAGCGCGACCGACAGCTGACGAACGTCCGGATCGGCGGTGGAGCAGAGCTGTTCGTACTCGTTGACTCCGGTGATCAGCATCCCGACATACGCGGGTTGTCCGACGACAGTCAGGCCGAAGTGATTCTTGGCGATCGGTGCGGGGATCGGCACCGGGAACACCACGAACGGCTCTGGATGCGGCAGTCGTTTGAACACCTCGCACGGGACTTCGGCACGGGTATCGGTGTCGATCAAGCTTTCGGCCAATCCCGGGTGCACGCGGTAGACCACGCGATGCCGCCGCCACATCCGGGCCGCTTCCGCGGTCTGGACCGTCACCCCCACAAAGTTCGCTCCCTCACGTCCGTACGACGCGCTCAGCTCGCTCAGCAACGATTTACCCCGCACGAAACCATCCCGGCTGCCGCTGGTCATGGCGCTGCGCAGCTGATCGATGACTTCCGCCATGGCAGGGTTGCTGCGCCCCTGGTTCATGACCTCGATGCTGTCCTTGACGTACTGCTCGGCCACGCGCACCGCCTGCTTGGCCGACAGAACCTTCTCACTCACCATCACCGCAGCATGACACTCGGCACCGACATCACATCTACTACCAAACCAACTGTCTCCCTTGATATCTCACAAGATGGCGCCAGCGCTTTCGAATCCCACTCCCAGCTCGGTTCGGCCGAACCAGTCCAGCACCAGGACGTGATCAACCTGAACTCTCACAATGCCCACTCCGATTTGCCCCAACCCATCCGCCACCTACATCGAATCCTCCCGACCCACCTCTCAACCCAAACCAATTGTTCTTTTCTTCTCCTTCTCCCTCCCTCTTCTTGATCTTCTTCTCTCTCTGTTCCTGCTGACCTGCTTCACTCTCTCCTCCCTCCCAAACCCGCAGGTCAGCAGGAACACTCGCTCTGAAAACAGACCGACTGGCGGTTCAGGGAATTTTCGGGCTTCTTTCCTGGGCTTTTCAGGGCTGGTTCCGGTCACCGATCCGTAGGCGACAACGCCGAAAATCGGCACGCTCGTACTGAATTGGCTGAGTATCGGGTGCGCCCCGACGCCGATGTGGTCAGGCTGATCCGCTGGTGGATTGCCTCCGGCGGACACCGCTGCGGGGAAGACTCAGGGCGCTGACCGGGTGGATGGCCGCGCGAGTGGTGCGGTGTCGGTGCGGTCTTCCCCTTGCGACGCGTACGGGTCTACCACGCCCACCCCGCGGCCGACGCGATGGCGCCAGGATCGAGCGGATTGGCTGCGGTGCCGCGGGGTGGGCGTGGTTGAACGACCCTGCGCCGCAAGGGGAAGACCGCACCGGGCACACCGCCGAAAGGAGACCGTGTCATCGTGTGCGGTCCCGCGGGTCCAACCACTAGGTCAGCGCGGTAGCCAAGTTAGGCATCGAGTGATCGAGTGCTCATGCACACCTGATGGAGTTCTTGCGCTGCGAGAAGGAAACGCTCACGGAGTTCATGCCGCGAACGCCCTCGGGTCTTCACCGCATGGCAGTTCGGACAAAGGGCGATCATCTGGACCGGGTGATCACGTCCGCCCGTGGCGATATCGGCTACGTGGTCCACTTCCAGAACTGGTTCACCGCGGTCGGTGACATCGGGTGCCTTGTTTCCGCAATCAGGGTTTTCGCAGAATCCTCGGCTGCGTGCCAGCACGGCACGGCGTGCCTTTGCGAGTCGGACGGGGTCGCGGCTGATCCCGGTTCGCCGACTCCCACGGACCTGGGCTTCGGAGTTCTCGACGGCCGTGACCCAGTCTCGGTAGACATCGTGTAGGTCCCGGGCGTTTCCCTCACGATTGTCGATCGATGTGGGCTCGTCATCGGCAATGTGCTCGTCGAAAAGTCCTACCGCCGTGGCCAATTCGTCGTAGGCGTCGTAGTGGTCGAAAAACTTGCCGACGATTGTGTCGATCACCTGGACTCGCGCGAGACCCGACGAACGAATCAGCTCGAAGTACGGTTCCGGGAGCCCGCCCGCCGGACGGTTGTGGTCGAACCATCGGCGCAGTTCCGTGTCGCCATGCGCAGTCGGTACGTCCGAATCGGGATCAAGTGTCCACAAACCCGCGCGATACAGGGCGGCGACAGGGTAATCGGGGCGACCATCGGAACGCTCCCCGTTGCGTCGATACCTTCCCAGCAGCGGCGCGAGTTCGGCGTGGGTGTGTTCCCACGACAACACCCGTGCCTCGCCGCGGCGAGCACGCCCAATAGCCCACAGCAACACGACCGCCTGTTTCAGCATGGGGCCATCCGCCACGACCGCAGGCCGCAGACCGGTGATAGCACCGATCACATCGTGCACAGTCGTCTCGGTGCGCGTATCGATCACTTGAAATCCCAGGCGTTTCAGCACACCTGCCGCGTGAACGCCCCAGCCACCAGAGAACTCGCTGGACTTCAGTGGCCGTCGTCCCGGCAGATAGCCGTGCGCTACACCTGCGAGAGCCTTGGAATCATAGAATTTGCCCTGGTAGACAGCGAATAGGCCCTGTGCCTCTTTGAATCCGTATTTCTGTAGGAAGCTCTCGCGGCCGAGCCGGTCGAATTCGTCGATTGTCAGGAGAACCGCGTCGCGGGTGAGGTCTTTGAGGGGCGCCACGCCGACACCATAGGCGACGGGACCGACACATTGCGCACATAACAGATGAACCCCAGTGACTCACCAATCACGCTGCCGCATCGAAGGATCCGTAGCCATCGCGGGTGGAGGGGCCTAGTGCCGATTGCCTGCTTACGGCGGTCATTCGGCCCTGATAGCCGAGCCAGAGCGAGGTTTCGTCTCGCCTGGCTTTCGGGTGTTTGGCGCGGGCTCGAAGGTATTTGCGGAGCGCGGTTCTGGTCTTGTCGCCGAACGGTGTGGTCCGTGGTCTGCGGCCCTTGCCGACGACCAGTGCGGTGTTCTCGGCGAAGTCGATGCCGTCGATATCGAGTCCGGCGATTTCTCCTGCACGGCAACCGGTGTCCGCGAACATACGGATGATGGCCGTGTCCCGGAGGTCGTTGAAGTCGGTACCGGCGCATTCGGCGAGCAGTTGGCGGAGCGCATCGTCGGCGGGCACCTCGACGAGCCGCTCCGGCGCGTCGGGAAGGGCCATCTTGTCGAAGGGATCGGCAGGGATGATGCCCTCGGCCGCAAGGTATTTGAAGAACTGCTGCAGGGCCCGGTAGTGGCTGCGCGCGTACTTCGCGGTGAGCGGCTTGCCGGTGCGTTTGCTCGCTCGGGTCAGCAGTGACTCGATGTACGCGCCGATGTGGTCGCGGGTGACCTCCGGCCGGTGGTCGGAAATCCATTGCTCTACGAGCTTCGTTCTGGATCGATCCGACTGCCGATCGATGAATATCAGCAGTTCAAGCACCGAAAGTGGGGCGGGCGGGGCTCGAACCCGCGACCAATGGATTATGAGTCCACGGCTCTAACCGACTGAGCTACCGCCCCTGACCGCGGCTACGCGCGGGCGTCGCGATGTTACCGCGACCATAAGTGGAATGCCTACTTGGGCTCGGGGAAGGCTGTCGGAGTGTCCTGCCCCGGGAGGGGGCAGGACTTGGGGTTAGGCGAAGCGGGTGGCGATCTTGTTGAGTTCTAGCTGGTAGTAGAGGATGCCTAGGCCGAAGAGGAAGTTGAGGAGGAAGCCGACCAGGGGGGAGCAGGAGGGGGCGAGACCGGCGGATTCTTGGGATTGGCGGATTCGGGTGCCGGTGCGCCAGAAGCTGATGATCGCCGCGATGCCGGTCCAGGAGAGGAAGAGCATTACTAGGAGGGGGCCGACGACGGGGGCTTCGGGGTCGCGGCGGAGGTCGGCCATTTCTTTGTGGATTTTGTAGTACCAGACGAAGAAGTAGATGCCGAGGGTGATTAGGGGCCAGACCAGCCAGACTAGGACCGGGTTGCGGGGTTTGACGGGGGTGGCCAGGGCGGTGGTCATGGGTGTGAATCCTTTTGGTGGGGTGCGGGTTTCGGGGGCCGGTGAGCCGACGCGGCGACGGTATCCACGAGATCGTGATCGAATCGTGAAGCGTTAATGTAGGGGCGACCACGACGGCAGGAGGCGTGTGATGGCGGGCTTGTTCGTGAATGTGCTCAAGGGGCATCAGTGGATCTACGAGAACAGCAATGGGTTGGTGGGGCACCGGCTGCTGTTCGGTAACCCGACGCTGTTGCTGCGGACGATTGGGCGGAAGTCGGGGCAGCCGCGGACCAATGCGCTGACCTATGCCAAGGACGGCGAAGACTATCTGGTGACCGCGTCCAATGGCGGGTCGCCGCGGCCGCCGGGGTGGCTGGCGAATGTGAAGGCCAAGGGGGACTGTGAGATTCAGGTGGGGACCAAGAGGATTCCGGTGACGGCGACGGCCACCTATCCCGACGATCCGGAGTACGCGCGGCGCTTCGCGCTGGCCGACAAGGTGAACAAGGGCCGGTACGCGCAGTATCAGAAGATGACGAAGCGGCCGATTGCCGTGGTTGTGCTCACACCGCGCTGAGAGAACCCGACGCCGACGCGTGTCGAGTGGACCGCGCGGGTAAGGTTCGGCTATCCTGTCGCGCAGAGGGGAGTACTTCCCAAGAATCATTCCGGTCAGTACGGGTCGCGCCGTCGCGTCCCCCGGGTGGTTGCCCCAGGACAGGGTGAAGGAGACCTCGGCTGGTTTCCCATGCCCGAGGAGGTCCCATGAGTCCTACCCTGTCCGTTTTCGCGAGTTCCCCATCGATCGATACCGTCGGCACGCCCTGGCTGTGGGGCGCGACCATCGCCGTGGTGCTGGCGCTGCTCGTCTTCGACTTCGCGCTCACCCGCCGCCCGCACGAGGTGTCCATGCGGGAGGCGCTCGGCTGGACCGTCTTCTATATCGCGCTGCCCATCGCCTTCGGCTTCTTCCTGTGGTTCCACAATGGCGGCACTCCCGCGATGGAGTTCTTCACCGGCTATCTGCTGGAGAAGTCGCTGTCGGTGGACAACCTGTTCATCTTCATGCTGCTGCTCTCGGCCTTCGCGGTCCCGAAGGCACTGGCCCAGCGGGTGCTGCTCTACGGCATCGCGGGCGCGCTGGTGCTGCGCGGCATCTTCATCGCCCTCGGCGCGGCCGCCCTGGCCACCCTCGACTGGGCGTTCCTGTTGTTCGGCCTGATCCTGCTGGTCACCGCCGTGAAGCTGCTGTCGGACGCACTGAGCGGACACGAGCAGAACGTCGATGTGTCGAACATGAAGTCGGTGCGCCTGCTGCGTCGCTTCTGGCCCGTCACCGACGACTACCGCGGCACCGCCATGGTGGTGACCGAACCGGATCCGGACCGGCCGAGCGTCCTGCGCCGCGCCCTGACCCCGCTGGCCCTGGTCGTCGCCGCCGTCATGGCCACCGACCTGGTCTTCGCCGTCGACTCCGTCCCCGCCGTCTACGGCGTCACCGGCGACCCGTTCCTGGTCTTCGCCACCAACGCCTTCGCCCTCCTCGGTTTGCGCGCACTGTATTTCGTCCTGCACGCCGCCCTGTCCCGCCTGGTGCACCTGGCCTACGGCCTGGCCGCCATCCTCGCCTTCATCGGCGTGAAGCTGGTCCTGCACTGGGCGCACGGCATCTGGAGCGGCGTCCCGCAGATCCCCACGGCCGCATCGCTGCTCGTGATCGTGGCGGTGCTGGCGACGGTCACGCTCACCAGCCTGCGCGCCACCCGCGGCCAACGCGCCGAGGCCGAAGCCGAGCTACCGTAAAGCATGATGCTGCAGCGCTTCCGACGACCGGATGTCGATCGGGTCAATCGGGCCGTAGATGAGCTGGTGTTGCCGGAGGCGGTGTTCAAGACCTGCCCGTGGCAGCCGCGCGAACTGGTGGAGACCGGTCTGCGGCAATGGCTGCGGTGCGCCGGTGCGGCCATGCGCGACGATCAGGTGATCGGGATGCCGTCGCACGCGGTGGACGAGGCCTGGCACGGGCTCATTCTCTGCACCAAGCGATATGCGCGATTCTGCGACGCCGCGTACGGCCGCTTCCTGCACCACTTCCCCGCTGGCGACGCGGTGCCCGGTGCTGGCGCCGATTCCATGAGCGACCAGCTGGGTCGCACCGTGGTGGCCTGGTCCATGGTGGCCCGACCGGGCGAGCGGTGCGTGCTGTGGGATCTGGACACCGTTGTCGGAGTGGAGCATCCGTGGGGCATTCCGGCCGAACGGGTCCACACCATCGAGGCGGCGCTGCGGACGGCCGACTAACTGCCGCTGCCGCCGCCACAACCTCCGCCGCCACCCCCGCATCCGCCACCGCCACCCCCGCATCCGCCACCGCCGCAACTGCTGCCACCACCGCAACCGCTGTGCCCACCGCCGCAACCGTGTCCGCCGTGCCCGTGGCCGCCGTGGCCGTGGCCGCCACCGGCCCAGGAGCCTCCGCAGGTGCAGCTACCGGTGCCCGAAGAGCCTCCGACCGCGCCGTAACCCCAGCTCTTGCTGCCACTTCCACGGCGACGACCGCGCTGACTTCCACGGCGACGACCGCGCTCGTCCCGTATCGACGAAACCGTCGCGACGACCAGAACGGTCACGAAGACGACCCCGAAAATCGTACCGAAGATCACGCTCATCATCGTTGGCCTCCTCCCCGCCTCGCGGCCCCTCCACCACGAGATATAGCCGAAAGCTACGCCGGGAGAATCGGTCCGACAAACCCGTTTTCTGGGGGGCTCACCGCAGGTGTGAGCCCCCCTCGCACCGGGTACTCGGCTACGTCAATTTGACGCGGGCCGCGAAGAAGCGGGCCACCGCCGGGGCGAAACGGTTGAAGCGGTACTGCAGCCAGGCTTCCGGCGTCACCGGCACGACATCACGATTGTTCTCGACCGCCTTGACGATCTGCGCCGCCACCTTCTCGGGCCCGTAGCGCCGCGCCGCGTACAGCTTGTCGTAGCGCTGCTGCTTGGCCGCCTCCTCCTCGGCCGAAACTCCCGAGAAGCGCGTGGTGGCAACAATATTCGTGTGGACGATGCCGGGGCAGATGGTGTGCACGCCGATGCCCTTGCCCGCCAGTTCGGCGCGCAGGCAGTCGGAGAACATGAAAACCGCCGACTTCGAGGTGGAGTAGGCGGCGAACCCGCGCTGCGGGGTGTAGGCGGCCATGGAGGACAGGTTGACGATGTGCCCGCCCAGTCCGCGGTCGGCCATGGCCTTGCCGAAGGCCCGGCAGCCATTGATGACCCCGTGCAGGTTGATGTTCAGCACCCGGTCGAATTCGGCCGCGGGAGTGTCGAAGAAGTCGCCCGCCGCGCCGACACCCGCGTTGTTGATCAGGATGTCGGGCACGCCGTGGGCGGCGATGACGGCCGCGGCGTGCTCGGTGACGGCCGCCTCGGAGGACACGTCGAGCTGATAGGCGTGCGCCGTACCGCCTTCGCGCGCAATGAGTTCCGCGGTCTCCTTGGCCGAGTCGAGGTTGATGTCGCTCAGCACGACCTCGGCCCCGCCGCGCGCGAATGCCAGCGCGGTCTCGCGCCCGATGCCGCTACCGCCGCCGGTGATCACCAGCAGCTGATTCTCGAAAGCCCGCTGCGGCGCACCGACTTCGGCCCGGCGCAGCGCGCGCGAGGTCTCCCCGGTGCGCAGCGCGTCGATGAGCTCGACCGTCGAGGTGGCCAGCAGTTCCGGATGCGAGAAGGGCAGCCAGTGCCCGCCGCCGACCTCACGCCGGTACAGGTTGGGCGCGTATTGCTTGGTGTCGTCGTACCCTGCGGGCCGCACCGCGACATCGCGGCGCGCGATGATCAGCTGCACCGGCACCTCGGTGCGACGCTCGCGCGGATCGGCCATGCGCTGCAGGATGTTCGCGCGGTAGATCCGCATGCCGTCGAAGAAGTCGCGGCGGAACTCCGGCCCGAGTTTGATGTTCTCCGGCGAGGTCTCGTTCATCAGGCCGACGAACCGCGACCACATCTTCTCGGTGCCGAGCGGCTTCAACACCACGCGCGGCACACCCGGGGTCATGAACAACCCGGTGTACATGGAGGACAGCAGCTGCGTGAACGGCCCCCACACCTTGCCGCGCGACAGGTTCGACCGCGCCCACGCACCCAGGTGATCCAAATTCGGCCCGGACACCGAGGTGAACGAGGCGATCCGCTCGGTGGCCTGCGGCTCGCACACCGCCTCCCACATCTCCACCGAACCCCAGTCGTGGGCCAGAATGTGCACGGGCGCATCGGGACTCACCGCGTCGGCCACGGCGAAGAAGTCGGCCGCGAAGTGCTCGAGCCGGTAGTCCTCGGTACGGTCGGTACGGGTGGAACGCCCGTGCCCGCGGGTGTCGTAGGTGACCACGTGGAAGCGGTCGGCCAGCAGCGGCACCACACGATCCCACAGGTGGTTGTCGTCGGGCCAACCGTGCACCAGCACAATGGTTTCGGCTGACGGCTCGCCGTATTCGTACACGGCGATATCGAACTCGCCACTGCGCACCATGCGCTCCGCGGCGGGAATGACGGTGGGGTGATCGGTCACGATCTTCTCCTCATTGAGACGGCGCTAGATGTCCAGCACCAAACGTTCCCCGCCGCAACGGGATACACAGATGAGCATGTCGCCCGCCGCGCGCTCGGCGTCGGTGAGCACGGTGTCGCGATGGTCGACGTCGCCGGAGCACACCCGCACCACACAGGTGCGGCAGAAGCCCTGACGGCACGAATACGAGCTGTCCGGACGGACCTTCAGCACTTCCTCGAGCACCGACTTGTCAGCGGGCACGTCGATGACCTCGCCGGTGCGCGCGAGCTCCACCTGGAAGGCGGTGCCGTTCACCACGGGCGGCGGGGAGAAGCGCTCGGAATACAGTTCGACACCGGGCATTTCGCGTATGCGGTCGGCGATGAGCTGGGTCATCACGACCGGGCCACAGCAATAGACGGAGGTATCCGAACCGACCCCTGCGAGTAGGTCGGCGGCGGTGGGAATCCCGTGCTCGTCATCGGTGCGTACCGTCACCCGCGACCCGAACGACTCCACCTCCGACAGGAACGGAATGGTGTCGCGAGATCGCCCGACATACACCATGCTCCACTCGACGCCCAGCCGCTCCGCCATCCGAATCATCGGCAGAATCGGCGTGATCCCGATGCCGCCCGCCACGAAATGCACTCGCGCGGCGGCAGATCCGTGTCCGGGCAGCACGAACGGAAACGCGTTGCGCGGCCCGCGCACGGTCAGCGTGGTGCCCACGGTCAGCGCATCGTGCACTTCCAGCGATCCCCCATTACCCTCCGGAATCCGCCGCACCGCAACGCGATACGCGTGCCGATCGGCCGGATCCCCGCACAGCGAGTACTGCCGCACCCGCCCCGAGGGCAACTCCAGATCCAGGTGGGCCCCGGGCCGCCACTCCGGCAGCCGCCGCCCGTCCGGCGCGGTCATGAGCAGGCTGATCACATCGGTGTCGTGCGCCTCGACCCGCCGCTCCACCACGACCAGCGGAATCCGCCAGTCGTCCACCCGCACCTTCGGCTCGCGCCGATTCACGAATGTGGTCCAGCGCAACCGACTCTCGGCAATGAAGTCCAGCACGCGGGTGGCGCGGTCGGCACGCTCCTTGCCGAACAGATCCCGCGGCGGCGCGACCGGTACCGGCCGGTTCACGAGGCCATCGCCCGCGCGGCCGGGGACTGCGCGAGATACGCGACGGCCTGCGCGGTCGACCCGACGGTCTCCGGGCTGTAGCCGGGCTTGAACGTGGACAGCGCGCTGATCAGCAGCGACGGCACCCCCGGCACCGACCCGCGCCACATGGCCGCGAAGACCCGCAGGATCAGCATCGGGTAGCGATGGTTGGGCAGCGACGGGTCCGCGTGCACCAGGAACTTGGTGCCGCGCAGCAGCAGCGCGATGAAGATGGGGAAGACCATCAGCATGAGCGCGCACCGTCGCACGTACCCGACCTCGAAATACTCGGCCACGTCGTGCGCGACCATGCGGTGCTCGACCTCTTCGGCCCCGTGCCAGCGGAACAGGTCCAGCATCTGCGGGTCGGCGTCGAACCGCTCCAGATCGGCATTGATCACCCAGTCGCCGAGCCAGGCGAAGAAGTGCTCGAGCGCGGCGATCACGCCGAGGCGTTCCACCAGTTGCTGTTGCTGAGCCGCCGCGTTCGCCATCTGACGCGGACCGAGGGTCTTGCGGAACAGGAATTCCGCCTGCCGCACATAGGGTTCGACATCGATCCCGTGGGTGGCCAGCACCTCCTCGAGCGCCCCGTTGTGGCTCTCGGCGTGCATGGACTCCTGCCCGATGAAGCCGATCATGGCTTCCCGCAGCTTCTCGTCCTTGACCAGTTCGAGGGCCTCACCGAAGGTCACCAGGAACATGCGCTCGCCCTCGGGCAGCAGCATGCTCAGGGCATTGAGCACGTGCGAGGCGATCGGTTCCTTCTTCATCCAGACCGGCTCGGTCCGAGACCAATCGAATCGGACATTCCGGGCATGCAGGGCTACCTCTCCGGGTTCCGTCACCGGTCGGCGGCCCAGCGTCGGAAGTAGCTTCATCGGTACTCCTGGTGTCATATCGCGTTTGCTGCGTGAGCGTAGCAATATTCTACCTATGTATGAAACCAGGAGTTACACCTAGATTTCTGACCCCGAATCAGCTATCGACGTGCACATGTGGCCGCTGCGACCGCCGCGGGATGGCCCGGCGCAGAATCTCGCGGGTCACCGGCGCGACCTCGCCCTCACCGAAGAACATGAACCGCATGAGGTTGACCAGCGGGTTGCCCTCGGTCCATTCGAAGTAGACGTGCGGGCATTCCCCGGTCCGGTCGCGAATGGCGATCAGGATGGAGGCGATGCAGTTGGGCACGGCCGCCGCCTCGACGGTGAGGATGTGGTAGTCCTCCACATCCACCTCGGTCACGTTCAGCGTGGTGCTGAACTCCGAAGGATCCTTGACGATGACCTCGAGGAAGAGGATCGGATCGCGCTCGGGAATGTGGCTCTCGCGCCGCTGATCGGCCTCCTTCTCGGCGTACTCCTCGACCGAACGCCCATCGCTGATGTCGTGGGTGACAATGCGGATCTCACCGTGCTCGGCCAGCAGATCGATCATGGCGCAGGCCTTCTCGTCGAAGATCACGTCCACGGCCCGCAGCTCGAAGGCCCGTCGCACGCGTGAGGCGAAGGACACCACCATGATCGCGACCACGAACAAAATGGCCAGGTGCAGACCGGCGGGCTTCTCGATGATGTTGTCGATGGTGGTGTAGACGAAGATCAGCGACACCACGCCGAAGCCCACCACGCGGGTGTACTGCCCCTTGCGCCACGCCGAGATGGTCACGGCCACGGCCGCGGAGGTGATGAGCACCAACACACCGGTCGCGTAGGCCGCGCCCTGCGCATCGACATTGGCGTCGAAGTACCAGGTGATGCCGAAGGAGATGAGCGCGAATACCAATGTCAGCGGCCGAATCTGGCGCGCCCACTCGGGAGCCATGCCGAAGCGCGGCAGGTAGCGCGGCACCAGATTGAGCAGACCCGCCATGGCCGACGCGCCCGCGAACCACAGAATCGCGATGGTGCTGACGTCATAGACGGTCCCGAACGCGTTGCCGAGGTACTCGTGCGCCAGATACGCGAGTGCGCGCCCGTTGGCCTGCCCGCCCTCCTCGAATTCCTTCTCCGGAATCAGGACGGTGGTGATGAAGCTGGTGACGATCAGGAACCCGCTCATGATGAACGCCGCGCTGGTCAGCAGCTTGCGGGTGCCGATGATGCGGGTGCGCGGGAAGTCCTTGGGGTCGCTCGGATTCCCCTTGATCTGCGGCATGACCGCGACACCGGTCTCGAAGCCGGACAGACCCAGCGCCAGTTTCGGGAACACCAGCAGCGCGACGCCGATCATGGCGAAGACATTGCCGTGCTTGGCCGTCAGCAGATGCGTCCAGTCGGTCACCAGGTGCGGGGCCTGCAGCACCTTCACGATGCCGGTCACGGCGACCACCACATTCAGCGCCAGATACGCGCCGACCAGGGCGACCGCGATGCCGATGGCCTCGCTGAATCCCTTGAGGAACACCGCCGCCAGCAGGGCCAGCAGGACCAGCGTGATGGTCATGTTCTGGTCCTGCAGGAACGAGGGCACGTACGGGTTCTCGACAATGTGCGCCGCGCCGTCGGCCGCGGACAGCGTCATGGTGATGGTGAAGTCGGTGGCCGCGAAGCCGAGCAGCACCAGAATGAAGATCTTGCCCCACCAGTTGGGCAGGAACTTGGCGAACATGGCGATGGACCCGCCGCCATCGTGACTCTCCTTGGCCACCCGCCGGTAGACCGGCAGCGCGCCCAGCAGCGTCAGCGCCACCAGCACGATGGTCGCCATCGGGGACAGCACACCGGCGGCAAGCGCGGCGATGCCCGGCTGATAACCCAGTGTCGAGAAGTAGTCGACACCGGTCAGGCACATGACCTTCCACCAGGAATGCTGATGCTCCTTGGGAGCCTTCTTGGCCATCGGCCCCTGGATCTGCGAGTGGTGTTCACCCGCATCCTCGAGGAGCCAGTTCGCGAAGCGCGAGCGCGGCCGTATGTCGGTCGTGGTCAAGGAGTCCTCCCCGGAACTCGGCGGTCCGGTTGCCTGGGTTGCAGCCCGAAATATTCCGTAAATGACGTGAAGAATCTACTCACGGCAAACCGGGCGCAGTCGCACCCCGCGCCGTGAGTCGATCGGTCCGATGTGCTAGCCGAGATAGGCCGCGATGGCATTGGCGATGGCCTGCGCGAATCGGGCGCGGCCGTCGGGCGATTCGATGATCGCGGCGTCGCCGGGATCACGCATATTGCCGCACTCGATGAGTGCGGTCGGGACCTCGGAGAAATTGAGTCCGGCCAGATCGGCGCGCGGGTTCATCCCGTCGGAGCCGATATAGGTGGAGGTGGTGAAGCCCGCGCCGACCATGGTGTCGCGCAGGGTGGTGGCCAGTTGCACCGAGGGCCCGGACTGCGCGTCGTTGAGCGCGGGCGAGGAGTAGGCGACGTGGAAGCCGTGCGCACCCGCGGGCGCGCCGTCGGCGTGAATGGAGACCACGGCCGCCGCGCCGACGCGATTGCCGAGGGTGCCACGCTCGTCGACGCACGGACCGACACCGGTGTCGCTGTCGCGACTCATGACCACATGAAAGCCGCGGGCGGCGAGCAGATCCCGCACGCGCTGGCCCACATCCCAATTGAATTCGTGTTCGGTGTACCCGTCATTGCCACTGGTGCCGGTGGTGTTGCAGGGCTTCGAGCCGCCGCGACCGTCGGGCACCTGGGCGTTGATTTCGTCGGGATGCGCTGCGCCGCCGCCATTGTGGCCCGGATCGATGACCACGGTCCGCCCGGACAGTGGAATCACGGGCTGGGCCGGGGCCGGGCGCGGTTCGGACGCCGAAACCGGTGTGGTGGTGAGACCTTGGCCGCACCCCACGATCAGCAGGGCGCCGCACAGGGCCGCCAGGGACTTCCAGTGTCGGTGTCGCACGGGCCCAACGATAACGGTTCAATCACGAACGGGTAAGTCAGTGTTCGAGTTTGCTCAGGATCTCGCGGAGTGTGCGCAGGTCATCCGGGTTCAGGGTGGCGAATTCCGGTGGTGCCGGATCGGGCGTGGCGATGGCGTCGGTGACGACCGCACGCCCGGCGTCGGTGAGCGAAATCAGTTTGGAGCGACGGTTGGTCGGGTCGATCTGGCGGACCACCAGGCCGCGATCCTCCAGATCGTTGACCGCGACGGTGGTGGCCGGTGCGTCCATGGTGGCGGCGGCGGCCAGCTGCTTGGCCGTGAGCGGGCCGTTCAGCAGCCGCCGCATGATCCGAATTCGGCTGAACGGCAGGCCGCTTCGCTCCACGACGGCCCGTCGCCAGGTATCGCGGGTGTACCACGCGATGTGGCTGAGTTGCCGCCAGACTTCGTCCGGCGTGGGCGTGTCATCCGGCATGGGCGGGGACCTTCTGTTCCAGCAAGGGGGCGATGCGATCTCGCGAACGGTACGCCCAGTCGGTATTGGCGGCGGCGCCCAGCGCGGTCACGGCCGCGGCGAAACCGGCAATGGTCCACCACAGGCCCGCACCCGTGAGCGCACCACACAGTGCCACACCGAGACTCACGCCGACCTGTCGGCTGGTGGAGGCCACCGCCGCGGCCGCCCCGGCCCGGTCGAGGGGCATGCCGCTGACCGCGGTGGTGGTGATGGGCGCGTTGACCATGCCGAAGCCGATACCGAACACCGTGAAGGTGATGATCAGCTGCCAGATCGGGGTGTCGGCGCGCAGCAGGGTCAGGCCGATCGCGCCCACGGCCATCAGGACGCCGGAGATGAGCAGCGACGGCTTGGTGCCGGAGCGTCCGACCAAGCGGCCCGACAGCGGCGAGAAGATCAGCATGCCCAATGCCATCGGCAGGTAGAGCAGGCCGGTGTGCACGGCCGAGAAGTGCCGTGTCCCTTGCAGATACAGCGACATGTCGAACAGGAACGCGCCCAGCGCGGCGAACGAGCAGACCGCGATGACGGTGGCCGAGGAGAACGGGAAGCTGCGGAAGAAGCGCAGATCGATGAACGGCGAGGGGTGGCGCGCTTCGTGCCAGAGGAATCCGGCCAGCGCCACCGCCGAGAGCACGAAGACCGCGGGCCGCTGCTCGATCAGCCCGAACACCAGGGTGAACAGCACCGCCATGGCCAGCAGCTGCCCGATCGGGTCCATGCCGCGCGGGGTGGCCGACTTCGTTTCCGGCACATAGATACTGGTGAGCGCGAAGGCGACCGCCACGATCGGCAGGTTGATCCAGAACACCGACTGCCAGCCCAGGGTGTCGATGAGCACGCCGCCGACCATGGGCCCCAGGGCCGTCGAGATGCCGACCACCGCGCCCCATACGCCGACCGCGCGGGCCCGCTCCACCTTGCCGGTGAACACGGTCGTAATGATCGACATGGCAACGGGATTCAGCATGGAACCGCCGATGGCCTGCACGAACCGCGCGCCGATGAGCACCTCGATGGTGGGCGCGAGGCTGCACAGCAGCGATCCGGCCGCGAAGGTGAGCAGGCCGATGCGGAAGACGCGCTTGCGGCCGAAGCGGTCGGCGGTCGCGCCAGAGAGCATGAGCAGGCTGGCGAGGGTGAGGGTGTAGACGTCGACGATCCACTGCAGTTTCGACAGTGGCGCGCCTAGATCGGAGCGAATGGCCGGGATGGCGACATTCACGATGGTCGCGTCCATGGAGGAGATCAGCAGGCTCAGGCAGCAGGTGATCAGGACGATCGTCTTCCGGCGCGCGGTCAGACCCTCGACAGTTGTAAGCACACAATGATTGTTGTTTCACAACTGTTCCGAACGCAAGGGGTAGCGCGAGTGGCGCAGGTCACGTCAGTGTCGGGGTGGCCGCAGCTCCGCGATCACACCCCAGAGCACGCCCAGCACATCCTGGGTCTGATCCTCGGCGGTGCCGTAGGTGTGCGCGGCCACCGTGAAGCCGGAACCGAAGGAGGCCGAGGCGACCTCGGGTTCGCCGAGATCGGACCACCCCCATTTGGTGCCGAGCACCTGTGGGAGCCGGGCGGTTCCCCAGTCCTGGCGGGTGCCGTCGGCGGCCCGGTCGGCGGGCTCCTCCATCCACGCGAGGATCGGGCTGTCGGGTTCGTTGCGCACCTTGGCCGCGAGGAACTCGGCGACATCGGCGGTGCTGGTGGTCGAGAGTTCCCAGTCGCCTTGGCCGTGGGTGGCGGTGAGGCCGTATTCGGCGGCGGTGGCGTCGATGGCGGTCGGGTATTTGATCTGTAACCGGTCGGCGGCGGCGTCGTCGGATTTGCGGATCATGCGCTCGCACAGGTCGCGGTCGGCGGTCGAGCCGTCGCCGTGGCGGAGCGCGTAGTCGGCGATGTAGAGCTTCGAAATGGACAGGGCCGCACGCTCTTCGGTTTCGTTCGCGGTGCCCCAACCCACGCCCGGGACCATGGTGCGCACCGAGATCGAGGTGCGCTCGGGCACGTCCAGGGGCTGGATATCGGTCGGTACGGGTTGCACCTGGGCGAGCACCTGTCGGAGTTCCGTGGGCACGGAGTGCATGGCCGGTTCGATGGGCCCGGAGTGCACGGCCGCCGCGACTCCGGTTCCGCCCAGGCAGGTTCCGGCGATCACCGCCCCGATCACTCCGGTCCGCCAGCCCATCGCCACCTCCGTGTCCGATTCCGCCCAGTCCACCTTGCGCCGGGAGACTGGGCGGTTGTTCACGACACGCCGATGGGCATCAGACCGTGAGAATGGTCCGGCCGAGCGCGGTGCGGGCGCCGATGGCGGCGTGCGCGGCCGCGGCCTCCTCGAGCGGGAACGATTGGCCGATGACGACTTCCAGGCGTCCGGCCGCGGCCTCCTCCTGGGCCCGGATCTGCAGGGCCAGCCAGTCGGTGTCCGGGGTCGCGATCTCGAACAGGGGGACGATCGTAATCCCCTGAGCCGCAGCGGATTCCGCATCGACGGCCGCGAAACCGCCCGCGGAGTTGCCGTAGGCGATGAGCAGGCCGCCCGGAGCCATGGCCGCCAGTGCGGCGCGACCGATCTCACCGCCCGCGCCGTCCAGGACCACCTGGACTCCGCCGGTGAGCTCGCGCACCCGCTCGGCCCAGTCGGATCGCGAGTAGTCGACCACCTCGTGCGCGCCGAGACGTTGCGCCAGCGCGAGTTTCGCCTCTCCCCGCGCGGCGGCGACGACGCGAGCACCGGCCGCCCGCGCCAACTGGACGAACAGTGTGCCCAGCCCGCCCCCGGCAGCGGTGACCAGCACCGTCTGCCCCGGCTCGATCCCCGCGCGGTCCACCACGGCCAGCGCGGTGCGCCCATCGTGCGCGACGGCCACGGCCTGCTCGAAGCTCAACCCGTCCGGAATTGGAGCCAGTGTGGCGACCTTGGCCGCCGCCCGCTCGGCATATCCGCCGACGGGCAGGCCGCCGCCGATGCCGCTCGCCGCGGTCGGGGTGGCCACCCGCCGACCGATCCACGACGGGTCCACGTCGGGCCCGACCGATTCGACCGTGCCCGCCACCGCGCCGCCGGGCACGAAGGGCGGCTCGACGGGGAAGAAGTTGACGGCCCAGCCGCTGCGCAGCGTGGTGTCCAGGAACATCACGTCCGCGGCGGCGACCTTCACCACCACTTCCCCCGGACCCGCGACCGGGTCCGGGGCCTCGGTCACCGTGAGCACCTCGGGCCCGCCGAATTCCTTCGCCTGTACCACTCGCATGTCCTTGCCTCCCTGTCGCTTTCGACTTCGCGTCGATGTCTCCAGCTTCAAACCTCGACATATGTTGAGGTCAAGCGGCGAGATGCGAATTTCATCGAGAGCGAATTTTTGTGTGATTCATTTTCGAGGCAAGCAGCCTTGACTCCGACTCACTAGACCAACTAGTTTGGAAAGCGCGGCGAGACCCGCCGCCCCCACCGGGACGACGAAAGGTGTGACATGCCGACCCCGCTCCTCGATGAGATCCGCGAAGCGACCCGCGCCCGCGAGGCCGCCAAGCGAGCCGCTCAGGCCGCGGACGCCGTCTGGCGCGACAAGATCAAGGACGCCACCCAGGCCGGTGAACGCGTCTTCCTCATCGCCAAGGCGGCCGGGGACATCACCACCTCCCGCGTGTACCAAATCCGAGACGGCGTTCGCACCGGAAGCCGCTAGCCACACCACCGCTCGGCAACCGAGACACCACATCAACTCTGAAGTTGTGCGGCGTGTCTCGAAGATGGTTCGGTTCGTGCGAGAATCAGCGCGTGCATGATCAGCTGAAACAGTGGATCGAGGAGCTGACGGGCGGGGACAGCACTCGGGCCATGGCGGTGGCGACCGGAATTCCGCAGGCCACCCTGGCGCGGCATCTGGCGCTGGCGACCCCGCCCGTGGAGACGCTGATCGAGATCGCCCGGGCCTATAGCGCCAATCCGGTGGAGGTACAGGTGGTGGCCGGGATCATTACCGAGTCCGAGGCCCAGCGCGCCGGATCCGGCAGCGCCATCCGCCAGGCCAGCACGCGGCAATTGCTCACGGAGTTGTTGCGGCGGGATAAAGAGGCGGAGGAAACGGCGCGGCGCAAACCCTCCCGCGGGGAGGCTGGCGCGAGGCTGTTCCGGTGAGCGATCTCGTGCCGATCCTGGCCGCCGTGTGCGCACTCGCCGCGGCGGTGGCCCGATTACCGCGCTGGAAGGCCGCCGAATCGCGGCCGTTCACCATCGGATTGGCGCTGCTGGCGGTGTGGGCGATGCTGCGCACCCCGGCGATCAATGGGTCGGCCAATGAAATGAGCCTGCCGAGCGGGCATTTCGAATCCATTCCCGGATTGATCGCGGACGTGGCGCTGGTCGGCGCGGGCGCCCTGATCGGGGTGACGGTCGCCGACGCGTGGGGCCGCGCACTGCTCAAGCGGGCGTTCTACCTCGGACTGATCGCCGTGGAAGCGGCGCTGTTGCTCACCTACGACCCGCTGCATCCGTCGTATGTGACCATCCAGACCCACAACTGGATTCTGGCGCTCTCGGGCATCGCGGTGAACGGGGCGGTGCTGGTCGCGTCGACGCTGAGTTATCGCACCGTCCCCGCGCCGTTCCGATTACCGTTGTCGCTGTTCATGTTCGGCGGTCTGAGTGGTTTGGCGCTGGCGGTGCTCCGGGTGGTGACGTTGCTGCGGCCGGAAGGCCCGCAGGTGAATTCGTGGTCGCCGATGGTGAGCATCCCCATCTTCGGCTTCGCCCTGGGCTCGCTGATCGCCAGCGCGCGCATGCGCAAGTACGCGCTGCAGGACATCGACGGCTGATCCCACAGCTGCGCAAATGATCGCCCGGCTGCGCACAATGCCGGTATGCACCACCCCGATTCCCTGACCTCCGGCGGCGATTCACGCGCCCGCGACGCACGGCTGACCGACACCACCCGGGTGGAGACGTTCAGCGATGGCGTCATGGCCATCGCCATCACCCTGCTAGTCCTCGAGGTTCATCTCCCCGAGACCGAGGGCGGCGATCTCTGGCACCAGTTGACCGGGCTGTGGCCCAGCTATCTGGCCTATGCCGGTTCCTTTCTCACCATCGGCGTGATCTGGCTGTGCCATCACCGGTTCTTCGGACGGATCCGGAAGATGGACGGGCTGTTGCACACTGGGAATCTGCTGTTGCTGTTCGCGGTGGCGTTTCTGCCGTTCCCGACCACCGTGCTCGCGCACCATCTCGAGGACGGCGGCTGGAATGCCAAGGTGGCCACGGCCTTCTACGGTGTGGTGGGCGCGGTGCAGGCGGCGGCCTGGTTCGTGATGTGGATGGCGCTGCGCCGCGATCCGGACCTGCTCGCACCCGGATACGACGTGGCGTACGCGCGGCGCGAGAGCATGCAGGCCATTGTGGGTTTCGTGCTGTTCGACGTGATCGCGGCGATCGGCCTGCTGCTGCCCGCGGCGGCGCTGCTGCTGTATCTGGTGGCGGTGCTCGGCTACGGCTACACCAGTACGCGCGATCACGTGCTCTCGCACGGCTGAATCCGTTCCCGGCCAGCGGGACCGGGGTTCGCCAGCGGGTTCGTGCTCGGGTAGCGCGGCCCGTCCGGGGCGCTTATGCTCGGTCCCGCAGATCCGAATCCGCCTGTCGGGCCGCGCATTCGGCACGGCTCGCGGATCCGGTCGGGGGCATCGGGGCGTTCGCCCCGGTGGACGGAATGCGGAAGTGCGGAGCGTGTCGGAATCAGTGAATCCGCCGAGCGGGGAGCAACATGCCGTTCGGCGTCAGCGCCTGCCGTATCCGATACCGGCGGGCTCGCTGGTGATCTCCGTGGGTGCGGTGGGGGTGGCGGTAGTGTTCGCCCCCACCGACTTCCGGATACCTCTCGCCGTTGGTGGATTGGTGGCGGCGCTGGCGCTGACCGCCGCGCTGACCGCGGCCGCCTACTATCGGGCCAGCGTCGAGGAGGTTCGACGGGAGGCGCTGGCCCATACCGCGCGGGCCGACGCGCACGTGGCGGCCACCGTGTCGGCCGCGCAGGCGCGAATCGTGGAGGCGGAGGCCAGGATTCACAGCCTCGGCGAACAGCTCGGCGAGCGGGAGCGGGCGGCCAAGGACAGTGAGAATCGCCGGGCCGCCGCGCTGGCCGCCTTCGCCGGGGCGGCGGGGCGCATGCAGGCCATGAGCACCAGCATGCTGGCGGAGCTGCGCGAGATGGAGCATCGGCACGCCGATCCCAAGGTGCTGGCCGATCTGCTGGAACTCGATCACCGCACCGCCCAGGCCGGTCGCCTGGCCGACAGCATTGCCGTGCTCAGCGGCGCGCGCTCGGGTCGCCGCTGGGCCAAACCCATTGCGATGGAATCGATTCTGCGCGGGGCCATGGGCCGGGTGGCCGGTTATCAGCGGGTGCGGCTGCGGGCCATTACCGAGATCGCCATCGCGGGCCACGCCGCCGAGGGCATCATGCACGCGCTGGCCGAACTGCTCGACAATGCCTGCAACTTCTCCCCGCCCACCACCGAGGTGCACGTGTACGCCGCCGAGGTTCCGGCGGGCGTGGTGATCACCATCGAGGACAGCGGCCTGGTCATGAGCGAATCCGCCCTGCGCCGAGCCGAATCCGCCGTCTCCCGCGACAGCGACTCCGACCTCTCCTCCCTCTCCGGCACCCGCCTGGGCCTCGCCGTCGTCGGCCACCTGGCCCGCAAACACGACCTCACCGTCAGCTACCGTCCCTCCGCCATCGGCGGCACCGCCGTCGTAGTCGTCGTCCCCCGCGAACTAACCACCCGCCTCGAACGCCAATCCAACACCCTCAGCCGCCTGACCCCGGTGAACACCGGCTCGACCCCGGTGGTCCTCCCGGGCTCCGGCGAACGAGCGCCGAACGCTCCCAGCCACCGACCCGATGCCCCTGCACCGAATATCGCTGTGCCCGTGGCGAATACCGCGACTACGTCGGCGCACCGCAGCGAGCCGCTCGAGTCGGCCCAGAGCCCCTTCGGCGCGGCCGTCCCCACTCCCCCGCCGACAGGGTCTCCCGCGCCCACGGTGTCCTCCAGACCGACGGTCGATCTACCGTCCGCCGCTGCGACAGACTCGGAGGGGCTCGGTGAAACCGCCCAGGGCGCAGTGACTTCCGGCGGCCTGCCCAAGCGCCGTCGCGGTAGCACGCTCGCCGCCGTCCACCCTGATGGCTTGGCCGCGCCCACCACTGCGCCCGCGTCACCCCGCCCGGCGTCGCCGCCCTCGGCCATGGCCGCATTCCAGCGCGCCGCCAGCGGCCGTGAGAAGCCAGCATCACTCTCCGAGCAGTACGCCGGACCACGCACGGGCGACTACCCGCGCGTGACCACACCCGCGCTCACCAATCTCGCCGCCACATCGGAGGATCTCCCCGCCCCCGACGACAGCGGCACCAACCTGCTGCCCTCCTCCATCGCCGATGCCATCCGCCGCGGTGATCTGCGGCGCGAAAAGCTCAGCGGTACAACGCCTTCCCCCTCGCCGCGCGAGTACCCCACCGGCGAGTTCCCCGCCCCTGCTACCTCATGGGAGACCGATCGATGACAGCGTCCGCGACACAGTTGGGTTGGTTGTTGGAGCAGTTGCTGGTGCGTACGCCGCGGGCGCGGCATGCGCTGCTGCTGTCGGGGGATGGGCTGAAGATCTGTCATACGGCGGGGTTGTCGGCCGATAGCGCGGATCAGCTGGCGGCCATTGCGGCTGGGATGCAGAGTCTTTCACACGGGGCCTCGGTGGAGTTCGGGGATGCCCGGGGCGGGGTGCGGCAGTCCATGACCGAGTTCTACGGGGGGATTCTGTTCATTGTGGAGGCGGGTGTCGGTACGCACATTGCGGTGGTCGCCGCCGAAGACGCCGATGCGGGGCTGGTCGGGTTCCAGATGCGCGAGCTGGTCGAACAGCTCGGGGAGCATTTGGCCGCTGCGCCGCGAGTCACCGCCACCGCACCGCGAGTCACCTCCACCGCGCCGCGGGTTTCGGGGGCGAGCGTGTCGTGACCAGGCCAGACGAGGATCCGGATCGGCTCTACACGCTGACCGGCGGTCGCAGTCGACCGGATTCGGACGCGTTCGATCTGGTGACCCTGGTGGTCAGCGAGTGTGATCCGGTGCGCGGCATGCAATCCGAGCACGTCGCCATCCTCGATATGTGCCGCGCGCCGACCGCGGTGGTGGAGATCGCGGCCGAGCTGCGCCTGCCGGTCGGCATCACCACCATTCTGCTGTCGGACCTGCTGCACGCGGGCAAGATCACGGTGCGCCATCCGGATCACGCGTCGCGGCAATGGAATTGGACCCCCGACACCAATACGCTGGAAAAGGTGCTCGTTGGACTCCGCAAGCTCTGATACCCGATACCTCGGGGACACCCGTCCCGCCCGCGCCGACGCGCCCCTGCACGCCGATGCCCGCCACGGCCTGAAGATCGTCATTGTCGGCGGCTTCGGTGTCGGCAAGACCACCATGGTGCGCTCGATCTCCGAGATCCGGCCGCTGGACACCGAGGCCACCATGACCCAGGTCGGCCGCGGCGTCGACGACCTGGCCGGTCTGCCCGAAAAGACCACCACGACGGTGGCTTTCGACTTCGGCCGCATCACCATCGACAACGAGCACGTGCTCTACCTGTTCGGCGCGCCCGGGCAGGAGCGCTTCTGGTTCCTGTGGGATCGCCTGTTCGCCGGGGCGCTGGGTGCCATCGTGCTGGTCGATCAGCGCCGCATCGCCGACTCCTGGTACGCCATCGATCGTCTCGAACACCAGCGCACCCCATTCGTGGTGGCGTGCAACAACTTCGGCCCCGGCTCGGCGCTGACCGAGGTGCGCGACGCGCTCGACCTGGACCCGCACATCCCGCTGGTCGACTGCGACGCCCGCGACCGCGATTCCTGCAAGAACGTCCTGATCACCCTGGTCGAATACCTCTACCATCCGGAGACAGTGTCATGACCTCGTCCGCGCCCGGCTGCCCCGTGCCTCACGAGGTCGGCGTCGTCCCCCTGAGCGGCCCCCGCTTCCACACCGATCCGCATTCGCTGTACCGCGAAATGCGCAGGGACCACGGGCCGGTCGCGGCGGTCGAGTTGCCGGGCGGCATTCCGGCGTGGCTGGTGCTGGGCTACCGGGAGATGCATCAGGTCACCAATTCCCCGGAATTGTTCCCGCGCGATGTCAGCCTGTGGAATCAGTGGCCCAATATTCCCCCGGACTGGCCGCTGCTGCCCATGGTCGGCTCCCCCATGCCGTCGATCTACTTCACGGCGGGCGCGGAGCACCGACGGCATCTGGCGATGGTGGAACCGGCGCTGGAGTCGGTGGATCCGTTCGAATTGCGCCGTGTCTGTGAGGGTTTGGCGGATCGGCTGATCGATTCCTTCTGCGGTCGCGGCGAGGCCGATCTGGTGGCCGATTTCGCCGAACCGCTGCCGGTGCTGGTGCTGGCCTGGCTGTTGGGCTTCCCCGACGCCGAGGGCCCCGGGCTGGCCCGGGCCATGAAGCTGCTCGCCGACGGCGGCGCGGACGCCCAGGCCGCGCATCTGCGGTTCATGCAGTACATGCAGCATCTGCTGGCCAGGAAGAAGGCCGCGCCGGGCGATGATCTGGTCTCGCGCATGCTCGCCCACCCCGCGCCGTTCACCGATGAGGAATACGTCAACGACCTGATGGCGGTCACCGCCGCCGGTCACCTGCCCACGGCGGACTGGCTGGTGAACTCGGTGCGCCTGATGCTCACCGACGACCGCTTCGCCGCCGCGCTGGGCGGTGGTCGCCGCAGCGTGGATCAGGCCATGAACGAGGTGCTGTGGGAGGACGCACCCACCGCGATTCTGGCCGGGCGTTGGGCGGCACGCGATACCCGCTTGGCGGACAAGACGATTCGCGCGGGTGACCTGTTGCTGCTGGGGCTGGCCGCGGCCAATACCGATCCGCATGTGCGCCAGTCGGTCGGCAATGCCGCCACCCACACCGGTAACAGCGCGCATTTCGCGTTCAGCCACGGGGAATACCGCTGCCCGTTCCCGGCGCAGCAGATCGCCGAGACGATCGCCCGGACCGGTATCGAGGTGCTGTTGGATCGGCTGCCCGATATCGATCTGGCGGTGCCCGCGCAGAACCTGGTGCGGCGGCCCTCGCCGTTTCTGCGCGGAATGACTTCTCTGCCTGTTGTTTTCACACCAGTTCGTTCCCTAGGGGGTTTCCAGTGAGTTCCGCATGCCCACACGCCATCGCCATCGATCCGATGGTGGGCGATCTCGCGGGTGAGACCGCACGCCTGGCCGCCGCCGAGGCCGTCACCCGGATCGAGCTCCTGGGCGTTCCCGCCTGGACGATCACCGATCACACCGTGGCGCGCCAATTGCTCACCGACGCAAGGCTTGTCAAGGACATCAATGCCTGGAAGCTGTGGCGCGACGGTGTCGTGACCCGGCAGTGGCCGCTGATCGGCATGATCGACGCGGGCCGCTCCATGTTCACCGTGGACGGCCCCGAGCATCGCCGCCTGCGCATCAAGACCACCCAGGCGCTCACGCCGCGTCGCTTGGAGGAGTTGCGGCCCACCGTCGAACGGCTCACCAAGGAGCTTCTCGACGATCTGGACGAGGCGAATCGGGACGGCGCGCCCGTGGATCTCAAGGCGGTCTTCGCCTACCCGCTGCCCATGCGGGTGATCTCCGAGCTCATGGGTGTGCCGCGCAGCGACCACGCCATGCTGCTGGACTGGTACAAGAAGTTCTTCTCCATGGTGACCCCGCAGGACGAGCGGCTGCGGATCATCGAGGACATGGACGTCTACTTCACCGAGATGGTCCGCCGCAAGACCGACACGCCCACCGACGATCTCACCAGCGCGCTCATTCTTGCCGACGAGGGCGGCGAGCCGCTCACCGAGGAGGAGGTGGTCGGCAATCTCAAGGCCCTGGTGGCGGCCGGGCACGAGACCACGGTCAGCCTGATCCTGAACGCGGTGCGCGCCTTGCTCACCCATCCGGAGCAGCTGGAGCGGGTGCGCGCCGGGGAGGTCGAGTGGAAGCAGGTCATCGAGGAGACGCTGCGCTTCGACGGCCCGGTCACCCACCTGCTCATGCGCTTCGCCACCGAGGACATCACGGTCGGCGACACCGTGATCGAGCAGGGCGAGGGCGTGGTCATGTCCTACCGCGCCATTGGCCGCGACACCGCCGTATTCGGCGACGACGCCGACGAATTCGACATCACCCGCCCGACCGCGAGCCGCAATATCTCCTTCGGCTACGGCCCGCACATCTGCCCCGGCGCGGCCCTGGCCCGCCTGGAGGCCGCCATCGCCCTCCCCGCCCTCTTCGACCGCTTCCCCACCCTGACCCTGGCCACCCCGGTCGACCAGATCGTGAACCTCCCGGTCATGACCCAGAACGACATCGCCGCCCTCCCACTCCGGCTGAGCTGACACCGGTTCGGGCACCCGCGCGTGCGGTCGCGCGACAACCCCTGGCAAACTCTGCCGAGTGATGACCAAGGGTGTTCTCGCGTCGGCGACCGCATGCGCGGTCCTGCTCCTCGCCGGATGCGGTTCGAGCGGCGGTTCGACCAAGTCCGACAGCGCTCCGAGTACGCCGAGAGACCAATTGGTCCTGGCGGAATCCGAGTTCCCCGCGGGCACCAAGAAGATGGACATCCCGCAGGACAAGCTGCAGTCCACCCTCACCGATCTCGGCGACACCATGGCCAACACCACCATCACCCCGGCCGACTGCAAGGGCCCGCAGGTCGATGTGGCCGCCGCCGCGAAGGACATCATGTCGAAATCCACGATCGCGCTGGCCGCGACCGAGGACATGACCATGTACGTCGACTACGTCTCCAGCCAGGTCATGGACCTGTCGAAAATGGTGGACAACTACGCGAAATGCCCCGAGCTGAAGGCCACCTCGACCGCCAACGGCCAACAGGTCGACGCCACCACCACGATCACCAAGCTCGCCGTCCCCGCCGACCTGTCCGGCACCGACGCCATCGCCTACAAAACCACCGGCTCGAGCACGGTGGGCGACACCCAGCCGATGAACCGCACCACCTACGAGGGCTACGCGACCGTACGCGGCATGACCGTCGGCGTCCGAGTCTCCGCCCTCACGAACACCCCGGACCCCACCACCTTCGACAAGTTCTTCACCGCCGCCGTCCAAAAGGTCCAGAACGCCAAGTAATTCCTGGTCCCGCCCACCCCACTCCCGTGCCACCCGAACCGAAAATGATACGTTTGAAACCGGTGATGGTTCGGGCGTATGGGGAAGGGTTGGCGTGGCAATGGCTGGGCAACACAGGCGGGCGGGGGGTAATCCGGTGGTGCGGCGGGTGCTGGTGCTGGTGGGGGTGCCGTTGAGTTTGGTGGTGGCGATGGCCGTTGGGGTGATGGTGGGGACGCTGCTCGGGGTTTATGCGCCGGGGGCGCTGCCGCCGCCGAATTAGGTTAGGGGTGGTGGCCCAGGCGGCGGGAGATGGCTTGGGCGGAATCTATTGTCTGGCGGGCTATTTCGGGGAAGCGGGTGGCGGGGAGGCGGTAGGTGGGGCCGGAGACGCTGAGGGCGGCGATGATGCGGCCGTCGCTGTCGCGGATGGGGGCGGCGACGGCGTTGAGGCCGATTTCGAGTTCTTCTTCGCAGCTGGCCCAGCCGTCGGCGCGGACGTGCTGGAGTTGGGCCTGGAGGACGGACAGGTCGGTAATGGTGTTGGGGGCGAAGGATTCCAGGCGCTTGCGCAGCCGGGAGCGCAGGTCGGTGACGGGCAGCTCTGAAAGCAGGGCCTTGCCGCTGGAGGTGGCGTGGGCGGGGCAGCTCTGACCGACCCAGGTGCGCAGCGCGATGCCCGCGGAGCCGACGGCCTCGGCGACATTGATAATGCGGTCGCTGTCGAGAATGGCGATATTGGTGGTCTCGCCGACCCGGGCGGCCAGCTCGTCGCAGATGTCCTGGCTCTGGCGCGGCAGATCCATATGGGCGCTGGTGGATCCGGCGAGCCGCACCACGGTGAACCCGAGCCGATATTTGCCGCGCTCGGACAGCTGCTCGACATAGCCGCGCGCCTCGAGCACGGCCATGAGCCGCGACACGGTGGACTTGTGCACGCCGAGTTCGGCCGCGATCTCGGTGATCCCGGCCGAACCCAGCTTGGCCACGATCTCCAGTGCCGTCAGCGCGCGATCCACCGACTGGACTGGGATGCCGGACTCGGGTTGTTTCGCCATAACACGTCCAGTTTATGCGGCACAGCGTTTTCCGCGCGGTCGGCGGTCATCGGGCACTCCGGATCAAGTCGGCGCACTTCTCCCCCATGGCCATGATGGTGATATTGGGATTCACCGCGGGCAGCTTCGGCATGGCCGAGGCGTCGACCACCCGCAGCCCGCGCACCCCCTTGACCCGGAGTTCGGGATCGAGCACCGCCATCGGGTCGTCGGGCGCGCCCATGCGGGCGGTGGCGGCCGGATGGTAGACGGTGTTGTGGGTCTTGTGCAGGTAGTCGAGGAGCTCGTCGTCGCTGACAGCATCGGGTCCCGGAGCCAATTCCCTTGCCACCCATTCTTTTAACGGTGCCTGCTCGGCAATGCGTCGGGCCAGACGGACGCCGTGCAGCATGACCCGTTCGTCGTGGCCGTCGGGATCGCTGAAGTAGCGGGGGTCCACACGCGGCTTGTCCCGGAAGTCGCGGGAGCGCAGCCGGACGGTGCCGCGTGAATGCCCTTGCGTCACATTGGGTGTGAGGCAGAAGCCGTTCTCGGTGGTCGGATAGCCCCAGCGGACGGTGTTCATATCGAACGGGACGCTGCCGTAGTGCATCATCAGATCCGGTTGGGACAGACCGGGTTCGGTGGTGGTGAACAGCCCGATCTCCCACCACTGGGTCGAGGCGGTGACCATGGGGCGCGCGGATTCCCAGAACACCAGGCCCTCGACGTGATCGTCGAGATTGGACCCGACACCGGGCGCATCGACGCGAACCGGAATCCCCATGTCCCGCAAATGATCCGAGGGACCGATGCCGGACAACATCAGCAGCTTGGGCGTATCGATCGCCCCCGTACTGATGACCACTTCCCGCCGCGCCCGCACCGTGTCGAAACCGGTGAGATCCGGACGCCGATATGTGGCACCGACGGCCGAATTCTGTTCGTCGAAAAGAATTTCCGACACCCAACATCCGGTGCGGACCTCGAGGTTGTGCCGCGAATCCAGAATCGGATGCAGGTACGCGTGCGAGGAAGACATACGCACGTTGTCGGCATCGGCATTGATCCGGAACCACCCGGCCCCATTGGTGACCGTGGTCCCGCGATTGAACGCGACCGTCGGCAGCCCGGCCAGCGCGGCCGCCGCCAGCACCGCGTCCCCGCACGGATCCTTCGGCGGGATGTCCCGAATCTCCACGGCCTGTTGGAGTTTGGGCAGATACGGCAGCAGTCCGTCCGGCCCCCACCCGGTCGCGCCCATGGCCTCCCACTCCGCGAGCCCCTCGGCGGGCGGATGGAACGCGATGCACGAGTTGTGCGAGGAACACCCGCCCAGCACCTTGGCCCGCGCGTGCCGCAGAAAGCTGTTGCCGCTGTCCTGCGGTTCCACCGGATAGTCCCAGTCGTACCCGGATTCGAGCAGCAGCATCCAGTCCTCGAGCCGCAGAATGCGGTCGTCGCCGACATCGCTGGGCCCGGCCTCGAGCAGGCAGACGGTCACGGCGGGATCCTCGCTGAGCCGTGCGGCCACCACGCACCCGGCCGAGCCGCCGCCGACGATCACGTAATCGAAGGTGTCGCTCATGACGCGGGCACCTCCGCGGCATGCGCGGCGAGGATGCCGATGACGCGAACTCCCCGCAGCGCGTACCAGATCAGTCCGACCAGGAAGATCGCGCCGATGTAGAGGAACGCGCCCCACGTGTTGTACCAGGGCCCGCCGTAGACCGCCGGGCGCGGCCAGGCCAGGTTGATCGCCATGCCCAGCCCCCAGACCACGGCCACGATGTTCACCGGCAGACCCCAGCGCCCCATCGAGAAGTACCCGTTCTCGGCGAGGTCCGCGGGCGGCCAGCCGCCCTTGAACCGCTGCCACAGCATGGGCCCGGTGACCAGCAGGTACGCCAGGTAGATCATGATCACCGCGATGGAGGTCAGCACCGTGAACACCTGCGGCTGACCGATATTGATCACCAGGATGAGCGCCGAGAGCACCCCGATCACGACCGCCGGAATCACCGGAGACCGGTGCTTCTCGCTGACCCGCGCCAGCTTCTCCCCGAACGGCAAGGCATTGTCGCGGGCCATGGCGAAGGTGAGCCGAATGGCGGCGGTGTGCACGGCCAGCGCGCAGACGGTCACCGCGATCACGATGCAGACCAGGAACGCCTTGCCCAGCCAGCCCCACATGACCTGTTCGACGATGTACTGCAGTCCGCCGTCGGCCGTCCCGAGCTTCTCGTCGCCCAGATTCGGCGCGGACATGACCGCGAACACCAGGATCGCCCCGCCAATGACGAAGGACGCCAAGAGCGCTCGCAGAATCGCCTTGGGTGCGGTGCGGCGCGGTTCCACGGTCTCCTCGCCGAGGGAGCTGGCGGTGTCGAAGCCGTACATGACATACCCGGAGGCGAGGGACGCGACGAGGAAGGCGCTCAGGTACCCGCCGCTCTGCCCCGCGCCGTAGCCGTTGCTGGAGAAGAACACGCTCGGCCCACGGGTCACGTGCACGCCGAGAATAATGGCGATGAGCACGGCGGCAATGAGTTCGATGAACACGCCCGCGCTATTGATCATGGCCATCAGCCGCACCCCGAAGGCATTCACGACCGTGGTGAAGACAATGAGCACCGTGCCCAGCAGCACCGCATTGGTGGCGTAGTCGTGGCTTCCGGTGCCGTCGCCCACGATCTGGAATCCGCTCCAGAGTTTGGGCAGATTCAGCTGATACGCCAGCACCACCGCCGACAGCGTGACAATGGACGCGGTGAGCATGAGCCAGCCCGCCGACCACCCGACGACCCGGCTGCCGAGCTTCTTCGCCCAGTTGTAGACCGAGCCCGCCACCGGATATTTCGCCGAGAGCTCCATGAAGCACAGGGCCACGGCGAGCTGCCCCACGAATACCAGCGGCCAGGACCAGAGGTAGCCGGGTCCGGCGGTGCCGAAGCCGAAATAGAACATCTGGAAGGTGCCGGTGAGAATCGAGATATAGCTGACGCCCGCGGCGAAACTCGAGAATTTGCCGATACTTCGGCTCAGGGATTCCCGGTAGCCGAATTCGGCGACGCCGTGATCGGGGGTGGATGCGCTGGTGGGTGCGGGGGGACGGGTAGTCGTCATGACGGCCCAACTTTCAGAAATTAACGCGCAGAACCATATTCAGTTGTGGGTGAACCAGCCACCGACCGCGGGCGCGGTGTTGAGCCAGATGTGTTTGGTTTCCTGGTATTCGGCCAGGCCGCTCGGGCCGAGTTCACGACCGATGCCCGAGCGGCCGAACCCGCCCCATTCGGCGGCGGGGGTGTAGTAGCCGAAATCGTTGAGCCACACGGTGCCGTGGCGCAGGCCGCGGGCGAACCGTTCGGCGCGCGCGGGGTCGGCGGTGCGCACACCGGCCGCCAGCCCGTAGGCCGTGTCATTGCCCAGGGCCAGGGCCTCGGCGTCGGTGGTGAAGCGTTCGACGGTCAGGATGGGGCCGAAGGTCTCCTCCTGCACGATGCGCATGGACCGCTGACAGTGGTCGAAAATCGTTGGCAGGTAGAAGCTTCCGGCCTGTAGCGCCGGATCGTCCGGTCGAGCTCCGCCGGTGACGAGCCGCGCGCCGCCCGCGATGCCCAGCGCCACATAGGCTTCGACCTTCGCGCGATGCGCCTGCGACACCAGGGGGCCGGTCTCGCTCGCGGGGTCCAGACCGGGTCCGACCGTGATGCCCCGGGCGCGGACGGCGAGCGCCGCGACGAACTCGTCGGCCATGGATTCGTGGACGATCAAACGCGTTCCCGCCGAACATACTTGGCCCGAATGCAGGAACGCCCCGGTCAGGACGGCGTCGACGGCGCTGTCGAAATCCGCGTCCGGGAACACGATGTGCGGGTTCTTGCCGCCGAGTTCGAGGGCGACGCGCGTGATGTGTTTGGCGGCGTTCCCCGCGATCACCTCCCCGGTCGCCGCGCCACCGGTGAACGAGATCAAATCCACGTCGGGGGTGTCGGTGAGCGCCGAACCCACGGTGGCACCGCTGCTCTGAACGAGATTCACCACGCCCGGCGGCACGCCCGCCCGGTCGATGAGCCGCACCAGCGCGATGGTGCTCAGCGGCGTGACCTCGCTGGGTTTGGCCACCATGGTGCAGCCCGCCGCGAGCGCGGGCGCAATTTTCCACGACATTTGTAGCAGCGGGTAGTTCCAAGGCGCGACGAGCACGCAGACGCCGACGGGCTCGCGAACCACCCGGCTGATGACGGCCGGGTCTCCGGTGTCGACGAGCCGGTCCGCTCCGGCGGCGGCGAGGTGCGCGTAGTAGCGGAAGACCGAGACCACATCGTCGACGTCGATATAGCTCTCGCGCAGTGTCTTTCCGGTGTCGAGGGTTTCGATGCGGGCAAGGTGGTCGCGGTCGGCCTCGAGCAGGTCGGCTATGCGCAGCAGGTAGGCGATGCGCTCCGCGACCGGTGTCCGGGGCCAGTCACCGGTATCGAAGGCCGCCCGTGCCGCGGCCACCGCCGCCACCGCGTCGGCGCGATCGGCCTCGTCGACGGTGGCGATGACGGTGCCGTCCGCCGGATTCACGATGTCGCGGGTCGCGCCGCCGAGGGCGTTGACCCACTTGCCGTCGATGTAAAGGTTCGGCGGACAACAGAGTTCGTCATCGGTCAGCATTGCGGGCCCTCGATTCGATCCCGGGCCCAGGCGTGGAATTCGGCGATGTGGTGCTCGGCCGGAACCAGCACTCCCCCGTGCCGATACGCCCGCGACGACATGGCGGGCTGGGTGCGTTCGCACGCGGCGAAATCCTGTTCGTTCACCCGATGGAACAGTTCCACCGAATGGTCCAGCGCGCCACCGGATCGCACGACGTCCGGCGCGTAGAGCCAATCGCATTCGACGATCGTGCGGTCGTGGGCCATCGGGTACATGCGGTGGAAGATGACGTGGTCGGGGACCAGGTTCACGAAGACGGTGGGCCGGATGGTGATGGCGAAGTACTTGCGATCCTGTTCCGGCGCGAGCCCCGGCAGCGCTTCGAAACCGGCGCGGCCGTCGACGGTGAAGCCGTCGATGCGTTCCCCGAAGTCCGCGCCGTGACCAACGAAGTATTGCGCGGCATAGCCTTTCGCGAATTCCGGCAGGACCTCCACCAGCTCCGGATGAATGCTGGCGCAGTGGTAGCACTCCATGAAGTTCTCCACGATGAGCTTCCAGTTGGCGGCCACGTCGTAGACCACCCGCTTGCCGACCGCGAGACGGTCCATGCCGTAGTGGTCGATGGCGGTGGGATTGCCGAGTCGGCCGGTGACCGCGCCCATGACATCGGTCTCGAAGGACGGCGGCTCGTCGGCCAGGCACAGCCAGGCGTAGCCGAGCCATTCCCGCAGCGCGACCGGGATCAGACCGTAGGCGACTCGATCGATGGGCGCGCCCGAGTCATCCTGCAGGGTGGCGATATTCGGTGCCGCCACCAGTTTGCCGTCGAGCGCGTAGGTCCACGCGTGGTAGGGGCAGCGCAGTGTCCGCCGTACCTGGCCTTCGTTCTCGGTGCAGATCAGTGCCCCCCGGTGGCGGCACACATTGAGGAAGGCGCGCAGTTCGCCGTCGTGGCCGCGCACCACCAGCACACTCTCCCGGCCGATCTGGACGCGGCGGAACGCACCCGGTTCGGCGAGATCGCCCGCGCGGACGGCGCAGAACCACATGCGTTCGAAGACGCGTTCCTGTTCCTTGACGAAAATCGCCGGGTCGCAGTAGTACTCACCGCCGAGGGTGGGAATCAGAGCCGAACTCACAGGGATACCAGCCTTTGCGGGGCGAACAGGTCGATCGGGTGCGCGGTGGTGCCGGTCATGGCGAGGTCGGCGAGGATCTCACCGACCACGGGCACGAATTTGAAGCCGTGCCCGGAGAATCCGCAGGCCACGGTGACGCGGTCGTGGGCGGGGTGGCGGGCGATGACGAAATGCTGGTCGGCGGTATTGGAGTACATGCAGGTGGCGGCGTGCACGGCCTTGCCGACCAGGGCGGGCAGCAATTCGCGGACCCGCGTGCGCATTTCGGTGATTTCCTCCGGGTGCACCTGGCGGTCGATTGTCTCGGGGGTGCAGGGGATGCCCTTGCGGAAGAAGGCCGTCTTCACGCCGCCGTCGGGGCCGTCGATGGCGGGGAAACCATATATCTGTGCGCCCGAGTCGTTTTCGGCGATGTAGATGGGGTCGCGCTCGAACTTGGCCGTGCCGACGACCGGGTCGAGCCAGTACATCACCTGACGTTCGATCTCCAGCGCCACACCCAGGTCCGCGAGCAGGGCCGGAGCCCACGCGCCGGGGCAGATCACCAGTTGACCCGCGCTGTATGTGGCGGAGCCGGTGGTGACGGTGACACCCGAACCCGTGTCGCGCCAGTGCTCGACGGCCTCGCCGTAGCGCAGAGTCGCACCGTGTGCCGCCGCGAGCTCGAGGTGGGCGGCCACCGTGCGTTCCGGGCGGGCGAATCCCGCCATCTCCTCGTAGAGGCCGATGAAGTGCGGTTCCGGCGTGAAATTCGGGAAGCGCGTGTGGATTTCCTTGGCGTCCAGAAGATCGTGGGGCAGCGACCATTCCCGGCTGGCCCGGATGCTGCCCGCGACGGTCACGCAGTCGGGCGGTCCGACGTACAGGCCGCCGGTGAGTCGATAGACCTCGTCGTCGGCGTCGCGGGCCAGTTGCTCCCACAGTTCGTAGGCGCGCAGCAGCAGGGGCACGTAGGC
The DNA here is from genome assembly GCF_035818795.1 of Nocardia sp. CDC160. NCBI lineage: Bacteria > Bacillati > Actinomycetota > Actinomycetes > Mycobacteriales > Nocardiaceae > Nocardia > Nocardia sp. CDC160. The sequence continues at coordinate 245,486 of NZ_JAYKYT010000003.1, forward strand.
CGGGTCCTCGAAGTAGGACTGCCTGATGATGCGGGAGCCGCCGTGGCTGGAACCGCGATTGTGGGCGGGTGTGAACTTCTCCAGGCCGAGCACCCGATGCCCGGCGCGGGCCAGGCGGTAGGCGGTGGCACTGCCCATGCCGCCCAGACCGAGGACGATGACGTCGTAGGTTTCGGTCATGGCGGTCACCTCTTGATTCGGGCCATGTCGGGGTCGACCACCGGATCGGTGTGCACCCGCGCGGTGAATAGCTGTGTCAGATAGGCGATCTCGACCGGGTCGCCGGGTTGGACGGTGGCCGGGAGCCAGGCGTAGGCGAGGGTCCGGCCGAGCGTCGCGGAATAGCCCGCGCTCGTGGTGTATCCGATGACGGTGCCGTCGACGCGGACCGGCTCCTTGCCCAGAACCACCGCGTCGGGCGCGTCGAGAACGAGGGTGCGCAGCACGGTGTCCGGGGGTGGCGCGGATTCCAGGGCCTTCTTGCCGAGGAAGCTCGGTTTGTTCATGCGCACCGCGAACCCGAGACCCGCGGCGGCCGGGGTGTGCTCGGTGGTCATATCGGTTCCCCAGGACCGGTAGCCCTTCTCCAGGCGCAGGCTGTTGAAGGCCAGTCGACCGGCCGCGATGACGCGCTGCGGCTGCCCGGCCGTCCAGAGCAGATCCCACAGTGCCGCACCGTGTTCGGCGCTCGTGTAGATCTCCCAGCCGAGTTCGCCGACGTAGGAGACGCGCAGCATGGTCACCGGGATGGTGCCGAGGTATGTGCGGATCGCCTTGAAGTATCCGAATGCTTTGTGTGACAGGTCATCCGGGCACAGCGGTTGCGCCACCTCCCGCGCCTTCGGCCCCCACAGGCCGATACAGCAGGTGCCGCCGGTGATGTCGCGCAGGACGACGCTGCCGTCGCCGGGAAGATGGCGGGTGAACCAGTCGAAGTCGAGCGGGCCGTTCGCGCCCACCTGGAAATGTCGCTCGCCCAGGCGGGCCACGGTGAGGTCACTGCGCACCCCGCCGTTGGCGTCGAGCAGCAGCGTGTAGGTGACCGCGCCGGGCTTCTTGTCGACGTCATTGGTGGTCAGTTCCTGGAGGAATGCCGCCGCCCCCGGTCCCGAGACCTCGTAGCGGGTCAGCGGTGTCATGTCGTACATGGCGACATGCGTTCGCGTCCAGGCGGCTTCGGCAATGGAGATGGGCGAGTAGAACCGCGCCGACCAGTCGTCGCGGACCGGAAATTCCACCCCGGTCGCGGCCACCTCGTCCCGCAGCCCGGCATTGGCCTCGTACCAGGCCGGGCGTTCCCACAGCGCGCCCTCGAAGAAGAACGCGCCGAGTTCCCGCTGCCGCGCATGGAACGGACTGGTGCGCACGTTCCGCGGGGCGGTGCGGTACTGGTGTGGATGGATGATGTCGTAGACCTCCACGAAGGCCTGCACACTGGTGCGTTCGATGAACTCCGGGCTCAGCGCCGCCTCTTCGAACCGGTACAGATCGGCCTCGTGCAGGTCGATCTCCGTGCCGCCCTCGACGATCCACTGCGCGACCGCGCGTGCCACGCCCGCGGAATGGGTCACCCACACCGCCTCGGCCACCCAGAACCCGGCCAGCTCTCGATGCTCGCCGAGGATCGGGAAGCCGTCCGGGGTGAAGGAGAAGATGCCGTCGAATGCCTCCGCCACCTCGGTATCCGCCAGCGCGGGTATAAGTTTCGAGCTCTCGGCCCAGGCCGGGGCGAATTCCGCGGTGGTGAACGGCAACATGGACGGCATGGGTTCGCCCGCGGTGTCCCGGGTGAGGGTGTCCATGTCCACCGGGCGCGGGGCGTGCCCGTAGTAGCCGATGCCGAGGCGATCGCCGTAGGTGCGGTAGTACAGGTCGGCGTCTTGATGCCGCAGAATGGGCAGCCGCTCGTCCCCGCCAAGCGCGGGCACCGCACCCGTAGTGGCGAATTGGTGCGCCATGGGCACCAGCGGCACCGTGAGCCCGACGGTGCGCCCCAACCGGGCACCCCAGAACCCGGCGGCGCTCACCACGATGTCGGCGGGCAGCTCCTGCCCGTCAGCGGTCCGTACGCCGGTGACCCGACCGTCCTTCGACAGCACCTCGACCACTTCGCAGTACCCGATGAAGCGGGCTCCGCGCTCGGCCGCGGCGTGCGCCTGCCGTTCGGCGGCACGCATCGCGTGTGCGAGACCGTCTGTGGGAGTGTGCAATCCGCCGAGTATTCGGTCGGGGTCGAGCAGGGGGAACAGTCGAGCGCATTCCTCGGCATCGACCACCCGCGCCTCGATTCCCCATGCCCGCGCCCAGCCGTGGCGGCGGTGCAGATCGGTCCAGCGCTCGGCGGTGGTGGCGACCTCCAATCCGCCGACCGCATCGAAGGCGTCCAATTCACCGAACTTGTCCACGGTGTACCGCGCCAGCTCGGCCATCGTCTTCGACGGATTGGTCTGAAACACCAAACCCGGTGCGTGCGAAGTGGATCCGCCGGTACGGAACAGTGGCCCGCGATCCAGCACGGTGACATCCGTCCACCCGAGCCGAGTGATCTCCTCGGCCAGCCCGGTCCCCACGATTCCCGCACCGATGATGACAACCCGCGGCTGCATACCCGAGCCTCCAGACTGTTGCGTATTGCGCACCATGTGCCGTAATACGCAACTATGCTCCGCCGCGTCCGAACGCCTGTCAACCGGAATGGAATTATTCGTATTTCCTTTGTTTCCCGGGTGTTTCCGGTATTTTCCAGCAACGAGAACGGCCCACCGGAATCCCGGTGGGCCGTTGTCGGATCAGTCCACGATCATCAAGGGGTCATGCCGGATTCGGCCCATCTGCGGAAGACGTCGATGCGTTCGGGAGGCCAGGGGCCATCGCAGGGCATCGTGCCCGCGGCCAGCCGATCGAGGATCTCGGGGGCGTGTTTGGTGACGTCGTCGAGGGACCAGAGGTCGAAGACGAAGCCCATGGAGCGTTGATCCTTTTCTCGGAACAGGGGTTTGATGTGGGCGGCGAAGCTGACGGTCTCGTCGGGGGCGGGTAGGACGACGGGTGTCGGCTCGGTGGTCGGTTCGGCGGGTTGGGGGGACGGGGTGCCGAGCGGTCCCCAATCCCAGTCCGGGGCGGGTCCTTCGGCGGAGGCGGCCCATTCGGCGAAAGCGGCGAAGGCGGAGCGGAATTCGGTGTCGGGTGGGAGGCCGGAGTCGCGGGCGGCGCGGAGGAGTAGCTGGGTCCAGCGTTCGCGCTGTGCTTCGCTCAGGATCGGGCGCGTGCGGGGCGCGTCGGGGTTTCGGGGTGCGCCGAAGGCGACGGCGATCCACTCGGCCTCGCGGTCGGCGCGATCGGCGTCGGCATCGGCGAAAACCGGTGCCAGCAGCTCATCGTCGGGGATCAGCTTGTCGTAGAGCAGTGCCGTCATGCGGCGCAATGCCGGGTAGCCGCCGGACCATTCGAACAGCGTCGGTTCCTGTCCCGGTGCGGGTACCGGATCCTGGAAGCCCACGTACCAGTGCATTCCGCTACAGAACGGCTTGTTCTGGGACTGGCCGCAGCGGCAGAGCGCGTAGTGCTCGAGGGACGCACCCGCCGCGCGGTCGATGTCGGTGCCGTCGGCCGCCGCGAGCGGGATCGAGCCGCGAATGCGGTAGGGACCGTCCTTGGTCACCTCGACGACCGGTGCGCGGGTGCCGCTCCAGTCGGTGAGGTCGCGGGCCTCGATGCCGTCGAAGGCCATGCCCAGCGCACCGGAGGGGCAGGCCCGGACCGCGCGCACGATCTCGTCCATGCGGCCGCCATTGGGCGCGACGAAAGGCTCCGCGTTGGTGCGGAATACGGTGGACAGCCGATCGGTGCACAGCCCGGAATGCTGGCAGATACCGCGATTGTCGAAGATCGTGATCTGCTCGCCCACATAGGTGTCACGCCGATCGGCGACGCGCGCCGGATCCTTCGCGTCATTGAAACCGATGCGGGCATGACTGCCGTCGCACAGCGGTTTGAGCGCCGAAGCACCGCACCGGCACAGCGCGACGGTGGGCCCGACCTCGACGGGCAGGCCGAGGTGATCGATGACAGCGGCATTCGTGACCAGGTACGGGCCGTTCTTCGCCGCCCGGATGGAGCGCGGCAGCTCGGCCTGCAGATGCCCGAATTCCTCGCGTAGCCTGCGTCTTTCACCCGCCGGACGGACCTCGCACGCGAGATCCTGCAGCGCGGCGGTGGCCTCGGCGAGTTCGGGCGAATCGGCACTCCCGCGCAGTTGTGTGGCCGCGACCGCGAGTGCCCACAGCCGATCGGGAAGATTCCAATCCTCCTCGGGCAGTGCCGATTTGCCGCTGTCGACATCGGCTGCGGCCAAAGATGTCGGGGCCGCACCGCCATCGGGTCCGGCCACTGCCCCGGGTGCACCGAGCCCGCGCCGCACCAGCGCCTCCGACAGCGGCCGCAGCACGCTGTCGGCCAGCCGGGGAACCACGGCGGCCGGAGCCGGGCGCGCGGTGAGGTCGTACGCCGCGTGGAACAGCTCGGCGAGTTCGCCGTCGCTGTCGATTCCGGCCACCCGGGCCGCGAATTCGTCGGCGCGCTGGCGGGCCGCGACCTGGACGGCGGGGTCGATGCCGAGGATTTCGGGGCGGGCGTGGGCATTCCAGCTCGGGAAGTGGGCGGCCAGGGTGGCCTGGATATCGCCGAAGGACTTGCTGATCGGGGCCAGTTGCTGCCCCACCGTCGCGGGCAGGTCGGCGCGGATGGCCTCGGTCAGGGCCACGGCCTCGCCGAGGCGTTCGGTCAGCAGCGTCCACGCCGCTTCCCGGTGCGGCATCAAATAGTCTGTCTCGTAGAACAATTCGAAGCTGGGTCCCACGGTGCGGCCCGGATGGTCGGGACCGGCGGGCAGGGTCGTGATCAGTTCGCCCAGGGGTCGGATCACGCCGAACATGAGCGAGACCGTCGCGTCGGCGAGGGTTTGCAGCTGCGCGTCGGTTTCCTCGGTGTGGGCGAAGAAGCGTTCGAAGATCTGCAGCAGGATCTCGTAGCCGACATTGAACAGGTCGGTGACGCGGGCGGTGTCCGGATCGCTGATCAGCGGGACCGGGAATTCCCGTTCCGGGGCACGGACATTCGCCGCCAGCACCGGCCGCACCGGATCGAAGTTCGGATTGTCGCGCCGGGCCTGTTCGTACTCGTCGAGGATCTTGACGAACTGACCGAAGTGGGCATTCCGCCAGTCGCCGCGCGCGCCCTCGCCCTGCTCGAGAATGGTGTCGATGGCGCGTTTGGCGGAGGCCACATCGGTGACCGCCACCAATTCGGGCCAGCGGAAATGCTTTTGGGTTGCCTGGGCGCGGCGGGGACCGACGAACAGCCACGGCTCGCCGTACTTCTCCGCCAGATGCACGATGCCGTTCTCGATGGAGCGGTACAGATGCCCGACGGTCGCGAAATCCTGGAGCCGGGGCACGATCTCGCCCTTTTCCATGTGCGCCGCCGCGCGGCCGACATTCTCGATGCCCTCGGCATCGTCGAGGTCCATGCCCTCGGGGCGTTCCAGGAACATGAAGTGCCGCAGCGCCTGTTCGCCGAACGGTAGCAGTGCCAGCTGCACCCCCGCCGGATAGTGCGCGGCGGGCAGCGGCAGATTGGGGCGGGCCATATGCGGGGCCGCGCCGATGGCGGAGAGCAGATTGTGCACCAGCGACAGGTGCAACATCTCCTGGGTCGCCACGTGCGACACCAGTTTTCGCCAGCGCGTGACCTTTTCCAGCTCGTCCGCGCTCAATCCCTCGTCGGCCGAGGTCTTGAGCGAGAACGCCGCGAACAGGTACTGGCACATGATGCCGTGCTCGAGTTCGGCGGCCTGGCAGAGCATGTAGATGAGCGCCTCGCGGTGTTCGATGACGAACGGCTGCTCGGGGGCGGCCAATCCGCCGCGGGCGGCAATGGTGCGGGCCAGATCACCCTGGCCGCTGAGATTCGGGGTTTCGGGCGCATTCTGGGTCATGCGCTGCGCCTTTCGAAGGGGCCGAGGTGCAGGACTTCGCGGCCACGCTGCCGTCGGGAAGTCGTCCGAAATCCATCATGAACCCGAAACCGGAGCGTCGGCGGGCGTTTCACTGCCGGAGAAAGCGGTATCCGCTGTATTGCGACACGTACACTGCGACACGCTCACCGGCGACCGCAGCACTGCTACCTTCGACAAGCGGTATCTCAACGCAAGGAGCATGCCATGGGCATCATCACGATGATCATCATCGGCCTCATCGCGGGCGCGATCGCCCGCCTCCTGGTTCCCGGCAAGGAAGACTTCGGCATCATCTGGACCGCGGTCCTCGGCATTATCGGCGGCTACGTCGGTGGCACCCTGGGCAGCCTGGTCTTCGCACCCCACCACTTCGACGTCCATCCCCCGGTCAAGCACGCCATCCTCGGCGCCATCGTCGGCGCGATCATCGTGCTCGTCATCTACAAGTGGATCAGAGCCCGCGTCTGAGCGCCTGAACGCACCCACCGAACCCACCACAACGGGGCGGGGCCGCTGACCTGCGGCCCCGCCCCTGGTGTGTCGGCGGTCTCGTACGAGATGAGGGGTCGCACAAACCCGCCGCCACGACGCCGGTCCCACGGCGCCCTCGGCCGCGCGTGGTCCACGGCCCGAGCTTTCTACGGATCTACTTAGTAGATACGTAGAACCTAACCGATTGCCGAGCGATTGCGCAAGCGACGGCGCTCAGCGGTCCGCCGACGACCTATCCGACCGCGACGGTCATCTTGCCGCCCGCGGTCCCCGACTCCATCACCTCGTGGGCCCGCACGATCTCGTCGAAAGCGAAGGTGCGCACCGGTTTCGCGTGGAAGACGCCCGCCTCGGCCTTGGCGATGAGGTCGGCGAAGGGGATGGACGAGAGCGGGTAGTCCGGGGTACCGAGGGTGAAGCTGCCGAAGAAGGAGAGCTGAACGCCGCTGGGTAGATCGGCAATCGGATTGAAGTCGGCGACCGGGGCCAGGCCGCCGAGGAATCCGGCCTGACAGACGCGGCCGCGCGGGCGGACGGTCGCGAGGGAATCGCGGAGGACGGAATTGCCGACCAGGTCGAGCAGGGCATCGACGGCTCGCCCGCGCGCGTGGAGCTGATCCGCGAGCCTGCCGTCATCGATGAGAACCTCGGTCGCGCCGATCTTTTCGAGGAGAGCCACATTCCGCTGCGACCGTGTGGTGGCGAGCACCGTCGCGCCGAGGTCTGCGGCGATGTTCACCGCGGCCTGGCCCAGCGCCGATGTCGCACCGCGCACCAGGACGGTCTGGCCGGGCTGGACGGCGAGGTTGTCGTTCAGGGTCGTCCACGCGGTCGCGTAGACCTCGGGTATGGCGGCGAGATCGGTCCAGTCCAAACCGGTTTCGACCGGCACGACATTGGGCGCGGGCACGGTGACCAGTTCGGCGTACGCACCGTTGCGGGTGCGGCCCATGCCGCCCATGATCGCCACGACCGGAGTTCCGGGTGCGAGCCTCCCGGAGGGATCGTCGGCCACGACGCCCGCGGCCTCGATCCCCGTGACCTGGGCGACCTCACCCCATTGACCCGAGCGCATATAGGTCTCGGCGTGATTGAGGCCGAAAGCCTTGACTCTCAGCAGGATTTCACCCTCGGCCGGGATGGGATCGGGTAGTTCGGCGGTGGTGAGCACATCGGGCGCACCGTAGCGGGAGATGATGATCGCCTTCATGACAGAGCTCTCATTCTTGAGTGAGTGTTCAACTATTGGGGAGAAAGAAAGGCCGTCCATACCGGACGGCCCCGCAACGGTTTTCGTCGCGGCTAGGGAGGCGTCAATCCGGCGAAGGCATTGTCGACGATCGCCCGCAATACCTGCTCGTCCGGATTCGCCTTGCCGACCACCATCAATCCCTGCGAGGTGGCCACCAACCCTTTGGCGGCCGCGACGGGATCGGTCGTCTCGCGGATTTCCTTGCGACGCAGCGCGTTCTGCAGAGCATCCCGCATGCGGTCCTCCAACCGCCGCAGATGCCCCCGCACCACCGCCGCGGCCGCGTCATCGGTGGCGGCGTTCTCGATGGCGGTGTTCACCAGCAGGCAGCCCATTCGGCCCTCGGGCGAGAGCAGATCGGCGACCAGTCCGTCGAAATAACCGCGCACCTGCGCCACCGAGGCGTTCGGATCATCGAGCTCGCCGAGCTTCTGCGGCACGATCAGATCCGAATACCGGCGCAGCGACGCCAGGAACAGCGCGTGCTTGCCGCCGGGGAAGGCGCTGTACAGGCTGCCGGGCTTGACCCCGGTCGCCTTGACCAGCTCCTCCACCGAGGTGGCCCGGTAACCGCGCTCCCAGAACCGGCGCATGGCGGCTTCCACCACGTCGTCGGGTTCGAATTCACGGTTGCGGGCCATGGGTTCAACTTACTTGAACGATCCCTCAAGAATCAATCGGGAAAATGTGACGCAACCATGACGTCGTGACGTCCACTCGGCTGCGCGAACTCCTACTGTTCAGTAGCATCCGAGCGTAAGTCCTTCGGGGTGAACGACTTTCGACAGCACGGGATGGTCCATGACAGCGTCGGCCACAGGAAGCACCGAACTCCACCCGCCGCGGTGGCAGCCCGCACCCATGCGGTGGCACAACACGCCGGTCACCTGGAGGGAGTCCTGGCGGCTGGCGCTGGGACTGCCCAAACGGGTGCGCGAGCGCACCATCATGCAGTATCTGGCGGCGGATCTGCCCGGGCAGGACGATGTGCTCGTCGCCCGGCTGCCGATGGCCAAGTTCGTGATCGTGCGCAGCCCGGAACTCGTGCGGCAGATTCTGGTGACCGAGCATCAGAAGTACGTGCGCGGGGCCGAGTTCGACATGCTCGCGGTGGTTTTCGGTCAGGGGCTGGTGACCCAGCGCGACGACCGGCTCTACCACCGCAACAAGCGGCTGGTGCAGCCGATCTTCGCGCGCAGTGCCATCGACCAGTTCGATGTGCCCATGGTGGAGGCCGCGCAGGAGACGGTGCGGCGGCTGCGGGCCGCGGGCGAGCCGGTCGACGTGGGCGTGGAGATGACGCGGCTCATGCTGGACATCGTGGCGCGCACCATGTTCGGGACCGATGTGGACGGGCCGATCTCGAAGTTCAAGCTCGAGCGACTGCTGAAGTTGTTCGGCGTGGGCGTGGCCACCAATGTGAGTCGGCCGCTGCGCGCCCTGTCCACCTGGTTGGTGCGCCGCACCGAGAAGCCCGAACGGCGGGCGGGCTCACGGCTTCCCGTCCATGTCATGCGGGTCGGTTCCTGGATGATGGCCCCGCACATCATGTATGAGCTGCGTGGCATCGAGAAGGCTGTGGCCGGAATCATTTCCGACCACCGGGAAGGGCGCATCACCCGCAAGGACAATCTGCTCGGGCTGCTCATGGCGGCCACCGATCCCGAGACCGGGCACAGCTACACCGATCTCGAAATCCGCGACGAACTCATGACTTTCATCGGCGCGGGGATGGAGACCTCGGCCACCGCGCTGACCTGGGTGTGGAAGTTGCTCGACGAGCATCCCGAGGTGCGGGCGCGGCTCTACGAGGAGCTGGACACCGTGCTGTCCGGGCGCACGCCCACCGCCGCCGATGTGGACAAGCTGGTGTGGACCAAGGCCATCTTCCTCGAGACCATGCGGCTGCATCCGCCGATCATGGCGCTCAGCAAGGTGGCGGTGGCGGAGGACGTGCTGGCCGGATACCGGATCAAGCCCGGGACCACGCTCATGATCAGCATGCACGGGGTGCACGGCAATCCCCGAGTATGGGATCGCGCAAGGGAATTCGATCCGACGCGGTACCTGCCGGAGAACATGACGCGGCCGCATCGAGAGGCGTCGCTGGCGTTCGGGGCGGGCAAGCGCATCTGTATCGCGCAGAACTTCGCGACCATGGAGGTGGTGCTGTCCATTGCCACCATCGCTCAGCAGGTGGATCTGCGGCTCGCCACGAATGAGCCCATCCGCCCGCAGCTTTCGTTCATCGGGGCACCGGACAAGCCGCTGCTCATGCGGGCCGTGCCGCGCGATCAGGCTCCGGTCGACCGGTAGGCGGCCGGGGTCGTGCCCCTTTCGAGGCGGAAGGCGCGGTAGAACTGTCGCTCGGTGGCGAAACCGGAGGCGTGAGCGACGGCGGTGATCGGCAGATCCGGTCGCGCGGTGAGCAATTGGCATGCGCGTTCGATCCGCATGCGTCGCAGCAAGGTCGCGGGTCCGTCCTCGAATTGTTCGAGCACGCGGTACAGGGTGCGGCGCGAGACACCGCACCCCGCGGCGATGCCGTCGACGGTGAGGTTCGGGTCCGCGCAGTGGCGGCGCAGGAACTCCACCACGCGCCGCATGGTCAGGGCCTCGGCGGTCGCACCCGGAATCGAGCGTCCGGCGGTCAGTGCGATCGCGGAGACCAGCAGGTCCACCGCCGAATTCGCCAGGGTCGCGGCCTGTTCCGGCGCGGTGTTCTGCAGGGTCGCCAGATCCAGCAGGAAGCTCGAGACCAGGCCCGCCGGGCTGGTGCGAGTCACGGTCGTGGCTGTGGGTATGTCGTGATTCCCGCGCGGTCGCGCAGGCGGCCCAGGGTCACCTGGACGGCGGCCATCTCCCATTCACCGTCGAACTCCCAGTGATAGGGACGGGTGCTGTCATAGAACACCATCTCGCCGGGACCGACCTCGGCGACCCGGTCGTCCTGATACAGGCGGCCGTGGCCCGAGATCTGAATGCTGGTGTGGAGCATTTCGATGTCGGTGCGGGCGATGAGGGTTTTGGTGCGGTCCACCCGCTGTCGGGTCGCGCCGAGGGTGGACAGTTCGACGTCCTGATACTTCCCGAGCGCGATCCAACCGCGGAATTCCGGGGCGGCCTTCGGCGAAACCGCGAGCGGCACATACGCTTCGCTCAGCCCGGCTTCCCAGCGCTCGAACACCTGCCCGGAGCGCTCGCCCTCCCCCATGCGGAATTCGACTCGCTCAACCCCCGACAACCCAGCCACTCCAGACACCTTGCACCACGATCGATTGGTGCTTCAGTGTGTCACGCGGGGACGAAATCGTCGTCGGCCGTCCGGGCGGGGAGCGAGCGATGCTCGGTGCGGATGCGGAGGGGCTTGGCGGCCGATCGTTTCCGAATGCTCGCGACGGTGCGCTCGGACAGGCCGATCTCCTCGGCGAGCATCCGATTCGACCAGTCGGGGAAGTAGGACAGGGCCCGCGCGGCGGCGGCCTTGCGCTCGGCGGCCGACAGGGGCAGCCCGGGGCCGGTATTGAGGCGGACGGCGAGCAGAAAGGCTTGGGCGTCATCGCCGTCGAAGTACAGGGCGTCGATCCACTGGCCGCCCGCGGACTGGGCGGCGCGTACCCGATGCGCGCCGTCGATGACGGTCATGGAGGGGCGGTGCACGACGACGGGCGGCAGGGCCGCGGCGACCTCGGCCAGGGCGTCGATGTAGCGGGCGTTCTCGCCCGAGATGCGGACCGGATTGTCGATGCGCAAGCGGTAGAGCGGGATTCGCACGAGTTCGGCGTCGGCCAGTTCCGGTGGCGTGGTGACCTCGCCCGGGCGTAGCAGCCAGTACACGAACCGTTCCCGCAGCCTGTCGAACGCGCCGATCCCCCGCGTCGTCCACCGAGTTGGTTCGAACATGACAGCCGCCCTCCGTCCGTCGAGCAGCCCGAATTCCGGTGAACGCCACAGCGTTTCCGGACCAGGGCCTACCATCGACGCGCCAGGCGGCCTCACGGGGAGGACCGACGAGATTCCCGCTAGCGGGTGCGTGTGGGCGGGATTTTAGTCAGTGGTGAATTTCGTCGGCAATCGAGCAAATTCATTGGTCTACCTGGTATTTCGAGCATGATCGACGTGACCTGCGGCGGACGGCGCGCGGGGGTGCCGCGGGTGTTAGAAAGACAACAAACCTTACCGGCGGTTTGTTTGCTGGCGGCGGCTAATCCCGGTCGGGCTCGCGAATGGTGACCAGGGCCGCCGTCGTGTGCTGATCGAGGGCCATGAGCACGGCGCGGGCGTGCACCGGTTTCCAGCCGCCGTCCAGGGTGCGCAGCCGCAGGGTGCCGCTCGTGCGCTGGTGGGCGAGGTTGCGGCTCATCGCCTTCGCGGTATCCAGGTCCTCCGGGTGGATCTCCGGCTCCGGCTCACCCGCGAGCGACTGCCAGGCGATCTGCGGCATGGGCGGCCCCATCCAGCGCAGCAGGCGCAGGGTGCGCAGGTCCATGATGGCGCGGAACTCGCCCTCCTCCGCGGCCGCGTCGAGCACGCGGTGCTCGAGGATCACCGGCGGCGGGGCGGCGCTGACATTGGTCGCGTCACCGATGTCGTGGGTGACGCCGCGGAAGAAGGTCTCCGAACCGCCTGTGGGACTGGGCTCTTCGAGCAGTCGGCAGGAGAAGTGCGCGGCGCGCAGCGCGCCATCGTCGCGCCGGACGGTCCACACCGCCTGATGTTCGGTGCCCGGGGCCGAGCGGACGATCTTGGCGAGTGCGTCGGACTCGTCGCTATTGGTGATGACGCGCGTGAACACACCCGCGATGGCGTGCTCGCGCGCGCGGTTCTCCGGGGCGACGCCGTAGAGGTCCAGGAGGTCGTCGGACCGGGTCGACTTCGACGTGGAGAGGTTGAAGTACCACGCGCCGACGGGATCTCGTGGCGGCACCGTCTCCTCCGGGGAACCGGACCACACCAGGACGGCATGCATGCGCTCCGGGGTGATGAGCAGCGGATGGGTGAGCGTGCGGCGGCGGCCGTCCTCGCTCATCATCTCCACCGGGGCGAGCGCGGCCTGGGTGGCCGCGATCGCGCTCTTCAGCGTCGCCAATGTCTCACGCTGCCGGAACATCTGGCCGAGCGGCACGAATTTCCGTGGCGCACTGCCCAGTCCGATCACCGAGGGCTCGCCGCCCCCGAACGTTTCGATCAAAAGCCATCGCGTACCGGCCATTCCGCCTTCCCCTCATCATCCCCTGATCACAAGCCGAATCAGCCCCTCGTACCGGCCACCCGCCACCCGGGCGACGGTGTCGGCGAGGATCGCGTCGGCACCTATGAGAACACGAGCACGGCCCTGCGCAACACCGTTCAAGATGACCTCGGCCGCCCTACCCGGCTGGGTCCGCGCCACCTGCCGATCGAACCGCTCCGCCGCGCGTTGGGCGTCCACACCCGCGGCCGCCAAGGCCGACCAGGCGATCCCGGTCTTGACACCGCCCGGATAAACGCAGCTCACAGCCACATTCGGACGGTCGCGCAACTCGGATCGCAGCGATTCGGTGAACCCTCTGACCGCGAACTTGGCCGCCGTGTACGGCGCGGCCCCGCCCAGTCCGATCAGTCCGTACGCCGAGGATAGATTCGCGATCCGTCCCCGCTCGGACTTCACGATATGGGGCAGGAAGGCCTTCGTACTCGCCACGGCCGCACCGAAATTCGCCCGCATCACCGCGTCGAAGTCGGCCATCTCGGACTCGGCCACACCGCCGTAGAAGAGCCGCCCCGCATTGTTGATCAACACGTCCGCGCCTCCGAACTCCCGAAGCGTCTCCCCCGCAACCTCATTCATTCGTTCCTGCTCCGCGGCGTCCGCCACCATCGCCAAGGCCTGCCCGCCCGCGTTTCGAATCTCGGCCGCCACCTCGCCGAGCTTCTCCTCCTGGATATCCACCAGCACCGTCTTCGCCCCGGCCCGCCCCAACCGCACCGCCATCTCCCTCCCGATCCCGGCCCCCGCCCCGGTAACCACAACAACCTGTCCCGCATAAAAACCAAGATCCATGCCCCGAGTCTGCCTACCCCCCTTACATTCTCGCGACCGCAAGCCACCAAACCCCACCCAATCGCCGAGTGGCGCTCAGTGGGTGATGGCGGGTTGATTCATTCCGACTAGCTCGAAAAGGTCGCGGAGGGAGGCGATTCGCGCCTCCACGTCCGTGGTGGAGTCGGCGGCGGCCAGCGACTCCAGGACCATTTCCATGGCCCGGGTCGAGGCGCGAACCAGCTGGTTGGCGTAGACCGCAGCGCTGATCCCGTGGGACCACAGCTGTTCGGCGGTGGTGGTGTGGTAGGTGGTGGGAATGCAGACCAGCGGCAGCCCGATGCCCTCGGCGCGCACGCGGGCGCAGTAGGCGGCCACCTCGCCGACATCCTTGCGGCGGCTGTGGATCAGCAGCGCGTCGGCTCCGGCGTCGCGGTAGCGGTGGGCGCGGGCGATCGCGTCGTCCAGTCCGGCTCCGGCGATCATGGATTCCTGGCGCGCGATCACCATGAAATCCTCGCCGCGCTGGGCGCGTTTGGCGGTTTCGATTCGGCGCACGGCCACCTCGCGGTCCTCGAGCTGGTTGCCGTCCTGGAAGCTGTTGCGCTTGGGGAATCGCTTGTCCTCGATGCAGACCGCGTCGATCCCGGCCTCCTCGTAGAGCCGGACCATTCGACGCACCACCGGGTCATCGCCGAAGCCCGAATCCACGTCGGCGACGATCGGCAATGAGCTGACCTGCCGCATGTGTACGGCGGCGGCATGGAATTCGGTCATGGTGAGCAGACCTTCGTCGGGCAGGCCGTGCACGGCCGAGATGCCCAGGCCGCTGGCCCACGTCCCGTCGAAACCGAATCGCTCGGCGAGCAACGCGGACAGACCGTCGTGAGCACCGATGAGGCGCAGGCGATCTCCGGCGCGCAACCTGTCGCGCAGCGTGGTGCGGGTCATGATTCGAGTCCCTTTCGCTGGGCGGTGTTCGCGAAGCGCGCCGCCAGGATGTGCGGCGCGGCGCTGCTGGTGGCCCGGGGCGGGGCCTGTCCGGCCCGTCGGCCGGTGGGTATCGCGGCCAGATGCGGGCCCGGCGAGCTCGGTGCCATGCGCAGAAAGAGCTCCAGATCGCCCGCGGTGTGGCAGTTCACCGCGGTGCGGTAGCCGACGGCGGTCGCGACCGCGGCGAAGTCGGTGGTGCCGGAGGTGGAGGGCTGGCCGCCGGTCGACTCGTGCATGCCGTTGTCGAGCACCAGGTGAATCAGGTTGGCCGGGGCGTGATGTCCGACCACCGAGAAGGTGCCCAGGTGCATGAGCGCGGAGCCGTCGCCGTCGATCACGATGATCGGTCGGCCGGGGTCGGTGTGTGCGAGGCCGAGGCCGATTGCCAGGGCGTGGCCCATCGAGCCCTGCATGTAGAAGTTGCCCGGACGGTCCGCGACCGCGAACAATTCGCGCGCGGTGTAACCGGTGCTGGCCACGATCAGGCCGGTCTCGCCCGCGGCACGCGCGGCCAGGCGCATCACCTCGGCGCTGTTCAGGGCCTCGCGACCCAGCGCCGGGGGCACCGGCACGGAGCCGACCGCGCCCTTCTCCACCAGGATGAACGCGGGCCTTCCGGCCGCCAGCTCGGTGTGCGCGGCATCCAGCAGGGCGCGGAATTCGGTCGGATCGGCGTCGGATCGCATGGTGCCGTGGTGAATTCGCAGGGTGTCCAACAGCGCGTGCGTGGCGGTGCCCATCACCTCGTGCTGCGGTTCGTCGTGGGCCGGATCGGGCCAACCGCGCAGACTGACGAAGGCCAGCACCGGGATTCGGTAGGTCATCGTCAACGAGGTCAGCGGGTTGATCAGATTGCCCAGTCCCGAGTTCTGCAGCATCAGGTAGGGACGTCCACCGGCCAGGGCCGCGCCCGCCGCAATGGCCAGGGCCGCACCCTCATTGGGGGCCGGGAGGTAGCGGCCCGGGCGGCCGCCGAGCAGCGCGATCGGTCCGCCGAAGTAGGAGCAGGGCACACCGCTGGCCACGGTGAAACCACGTCGGTCGAGTTCGGCGCAGAATTCCGCCGCAGAGATCATGGCTGTAGTTCTTTTCGTGTGTCAGTCGCGGGCGGCGTGGAGCGCGTCCCCGAGCGCGGACTCCAGGGCCTCGAGACGGTGCCAAGGGATCTCCCCGAAGGTGCAGATTCGGAAATGTCCGGCGGCCAGTCCGCCCTGGCCCGCGTAGATGATGTAGCCGCGCTTGGCGAGTTCGTCATGCAGTCGCGGATAGGTGACGCGCTCCGGAAGTCGCAGAGTCGACACGGAATTCGCCCGATGCGGTGGATCCACCAGGATCTTCAGATCGAGGCGGGCGAAGCCGGCCCGCACCAGGGCGGCCCGGTCCCGATACAGGGCGACGCGGGTGCGGCGGCCGCCGCGCTCGGTGTACTCCGCCAGCGCCTCGCCGAGGGCGTAGCAGACCTGCACCGCCGGGGTGAACGGCACCTCGCCCCGGCGCTGGCCCGCCAAATGCGTTGCCGCGTGGTTGTAGAACCCGCGGGCGGGCACCTCGGCGATTCGATCCAGTCCGGCCGGACCGCAGAGCAGGAAGGAGATGCCGGGCAGCCCGTGCAGGCCCTTGTTGGCTGTGCCGCACAGGATGTCGATGCCGGCGTCGGCGAGGTTCAGCTCCTCGTTTCCGGTGCTGCTGATCGCGTCGACCACGAACAGCGCCCCGTGCTGGGCGACGACCTCGCCGATTTCGCGGACCGGGTTGATCAGACCGGTGGTGGTCTCGTGGTGGACGCAGACCACCGCGTCCGCCTGCGGATGCGCGGCGAGCGCCCGATCGACGCGCGCGGGGTCGATCGGGGTGGTCCACCGTTCCAGTTGGTCGCCCTCGGGTGCCACCTCGTGGGCGGTGATGCCGTGCGCCCGCGCGATGGCGAGCAGCCGCTCGCCGTAGACGCCATTGCTCAGCACCACGATCTCCCGTCCGGAGCGCACCGAGCCGGTGACGGCCATTTCCATGGCCGCCGTCCCGGAACCGGTGACCAGGATCGACTCGTACGTCTCGGGGAATTCCAGGGCTCGCGGCAGTGCCGCCCGGAGCCGCTGCAGCAGCTCGTCGAATTCCGGTTCCCGGTGGCAGAGGTCGCCGCGCAGCAGTGCGTTCTGGACACGCTCCGAGGTACCCGCCGGACCGGGATTGAGCAGGACCGGGCGATCGGCCCCTCCATCGTGATACATATCCGGGCACCGAACCTTTCGTTTCCGGGCGTGGACTCGATATCTCACGCGGCACAAGGGAATTGGTGAAGTCCGCTCAGCTCAGCAGGGCCGCGCCCGCCAGGATCACCGCGCACGCGCCGAGCCGCAGCGCCGAGAGCGACTCGCCGCGGAAGCGCCAGCCGATCAGCGTGGCCGCCACCACGCTGGTCTGCCGCAGCGCCGAGATCGGTCCGAGCGGACTGAGCGTGAAGGCCCAGATCACCACCGCGTAGGTGAGGATCTGGATCACCCCGGCGAGCACCGCCGTGTGCAGCTCCGGCGCGTAACCCAGCGGCGAAATGCCGCGCAGGGCCACGAAAGCCGCGGGCATCAACACACCGAAGACGAGGAAGATCCACGCGGTATAGGCGTGCGGATTGCCCGCCAGCCGCGCGCCGACGCCGTCGATCACCGTGTACAGCGCGATGATTCCGCCGGTGACCACGGCGAGCGTCATGGCCTTCAATCCGCCATTGTCCTTGCCGCCCAACATGGCCATGGTGCCGAAGGACACCAGACCGATGCCGAGCAGCATCGGCGGGCTCAGCTGCTCGCCGACGGCGATCGTCGCGCCCAGGGTGACGAAAAGCGGTACGCTGCCGCGGATTACGGGATAGACCGAGCCGAGATCGGCCACCCGGTAGACCCGGACCAGGAACAGGATGTACAGCACCTGGACCGCCGCGCTGATCAGCAGATAGGGCCAGCTGGCCCGGTCCGGCAGCGGCAGCAGCAGCGCGAACGGCAGCGCGATCACCGCGGTCGCGATGCTCATCAGCGTGGCCATCCGCAACTGGTCGCCGCCGCCGTGCAGCAGGGCGTTCCAACCGGCGTGCAGGACGGCGGCGACCAGCACGAGTCCGACCACACCGGCCGACACCGTCAGCTGATCCGTTCGGCGACGAACCGCATCCTGGCCGCGAGCTCGATTTCACTGAAGTAGCCGCCGCGCAGTGTGCGGGTGATGGTCGAAGCGCTGAACTCCTCGCGGCCGTGGAAGATTCGCCGATTGTCGAACACGATCATGTCGCCCGGATGCCAGGAGTGGAAGTACGACACCTCGTCGCCGAGCAGACCCTTGAACCTCGAATACGCTTGGTACAGCGGCATTGTCGATTCGAAGGGCACCTTGTCGAAGTACATCTTCGTCGGGTTGTTGATCAGACCCGTGATCTCGCCGGTGGGGTCGGTGCGGATGATAGTGGTTTCGTTCTGATAGATCTTCTCGGCGGCGGGGTACTCGGCCCGATAGGTGACCGGGGTGGTGGTCAATACCCCGAAGGCATCGGGGTCGTCGTCCCGAAGCCGTTGTGCCGCGGCCAATCCGTCGGCGAATCGGGTGCGGCCGCCGGTGGCCGCGGTCGCGGCGGCATTGACGTCGAGGCCGTAGAGGAATTGGTAATCCGGCGGCGTGGTGTAGTACGGGATGTCGGTGTGCATCGGCAGCGGCCGAGTGCTGAACGAGATGCTGTCGGTCTTGTCGTCCGGTTTGGTCTCCAGATCGAAGTATTCGCCGAAGTACGAGCGGTCCACGAATCCGGCCAGGCGATCGCACAGGGTGTTCGAGTCCACCCCCGGCTGTCCACTGATCACCACAATCCCGTGACCGAACAGGCGTTGTAGCGCGGTGACCAGGGCGGAGTCGTCGACGAGGATGTCTCGAGACCCGAAGCGGTTATCGGCCACCACATCCGGGGAGGTCCACGGGATGCGGTCGCGCGGTTCGGGCGGTCGCGCGCTGCGGTGTTCCTCGCGTTCGGCCAGCCAGCGCGTCGGGTAGCTGCTTCGGTGTCCATCCGGCCAGACGATCTCGACCTGCTCCGCGGTGCGTCTCACCGTGCTCGCGGTGATGTCGGTGGGGATGGTCGCGGAGTCGAAGTACTTCTGCTTGGCGTGGACGTTTCGGCACTCATCGCACAGGCAGGAATCGCGCAGCCACACCCAGTGGAAATGCGCGACGCGGCCGGAAGGCAGGTCGGCGGAAAGGTATTGGGCATGCTGGGTGGTCATCTCGCCTCATTCCGCGGGGGCCGTCGCCGCGAACAGCCCCTGCTTCAGGGAGCCCGCCGCGATGAAGTCGATCTTGCGTTGCCAGCGTTCGATGACGTGTGCGGCGTCCTCCGGCGCGATGGTGTCGTCGGTGGCCGCCTTGGCGCGGTAGCGCTCGAGATCGGCGCGCAGGAATTCGCCGGTCAGTTCGGACAGATCGATGCGGGTCACCTCGACGAATCCGGCGTCGGAGAGCAGCTGCGCGTAGCCCTCGATCGTCGGCAGCGAATATCC
The DNA here is from genome assembly GCF_035818795.1 of Nocardia sp. CDC160. Lineage (NCBI taxonomy): Bacteria > Bacillati > Actinomycetota > Actinomycetes > Mycobacteriales > Nocardiaceae > Nocardia > Nocardia sp. CDC160. Next base: position 264,793 of record NZ_JAYKYT010000003.1, read on the forward strand.
GGAGACGTCGATGTATTCCTCGAACTCCGGCGTGCGTACTCCGGCGCAGAAGTCGCTGATGTGCAAACGTCCACCCGGCCTGAGCAATTCGCGACAACGGGCGAACAGACCCGGCTTGTCGTGCTCGTAGAGCAGGGAATCGCGCGAGTAGATCACATCGAACGAGTGCTTCTCCAGCTCCTCGGCGAACGCACTGCCCAGGATGAATCGCACGTGGCCATTCGAATCGCCATTGCGCCGCTCATTGGCCAGGTTCACCATCACCTCGGCCAGATCCACCCCGACCACGTCGGCCCCCGTGACGGCGGCGACGTGGAAGGCCGCTCCGCCCAGCCCCGAGCCGATGTCCAGCACCCGCATACCGGGGGATATCGACATCCCCGACAGCAGGATCTTCTCGAATCCGGCCAGGCCGCCTGGGCTTTGAAAGCCGTGCCCGTAAATCTCCTCGGACCGAAGAACATTGTGCGGAACAGCATAACGAGCCTGCTCGTACGCACGTGATTCGACGTCACTCAAACCCATATCATTTACCTTCTGATCTGCACAAAAGTATTGCAACAACAGCATTTTCAGGAAATGCGAAATTGCTCGCAATCCAACCGGCGATGCGAATGACTTGAAACGTTGCAGTAACGCTAGCGGAGACGAACTCGACTGTCCAGCCCAAAGTTCCAGCGCCCCAGTAGATCCCAGTGAAACGCGTGTCATCAGCGATGAGAAGAAACTGCGAAATAGTCACGCGGCGAACCGAATTGTAGACAATCGGGAAACCACAATTGCTCGCCAATCCTCGATTCTATGCAGAGCGCCAAGGTAATTCGGCCCATGTCATACCGCCTGCAAGCACACGCCCGCACCCACGAACCCACGAACCCACGACGGAATAGAACGGACCACGGTCCGGTTACACCTCGAAACCCCTTCGTATCGGAATGGTCGCCATGACAAAGCCTTTCATCGTCGAGGAACGTGACGTCGAAGCCGTGCAACTGCCCGGCGGCGGGGCCTTCTGGCTGCTCGAGGACGCCGAGAACTCGCACGGCCTCTTCGGAGCCAATCGCCTGCTACTCCCCGCCGGAGCCGACGGCACCCGCCCCCATCACCACACCCGATCCACCGAGATCTTCTACATCCTGAGCGGCACAATGGAATTCCTCGTCGAGGGTGCGCTGCACCAGGCTCGACAGGGGACCCTGATCTCCATCCCGCCCAATACCACCCACGCCTTCGGCGCCTCCTCCGCGGGCCCCGCCGAATTCCTCGCCCTGCTCACCCCGGGCATCCCCCGCTTCGACTACTTCCGCCAACTGGGACGCATCGCCCGCGGCGAAGCCGACTGGTCCACCATGGACGACCTGCACGACCGCTTCGACGTCCACTTCGACGGACCGCCGGACTGGCGCTGAGCGAGCCGTAGGCGCGACAGTTCGGCCGGTCAGAGGCGGCAAAGCCCCGCTAGAGTGGAAATTAGGGTAGCCTCACTTCCTCATCGAGAGGAGCTGTGGTGCGCATCGTCATTCTGTTCGGGTCGGAAATGGGAACGTCGGAAACCGTCGCCGAATCCCTGGCCGACGAACTGTCCGCCCACGACGTCTCGGTCTACGACATGCTCGACTTCGACCCCGGCGACCTCGACCCCGCCGACTTCCACATCATCGTCGTCTCCACCTACGGCGACGGCGACCTCCCCACCGGAGCCGAACCCTTCTTCGACCTCCTCGACGCCACCACCCCCGACCTGACCGGGTTGCGTTTCGCCATCTTCGGATTGGGCGACTCGGTCTACGGCGACTCCTTCAACCACGGCGGCGACATAGCCGCCGAAAAACTCACCGCCCTAGGCGCGACCCAGGTGGGCGACCACGCCCGCCACGACGCCTCGACCCCCATCCGCCCCAAAGACATGGCCCGCGACTGGGCAACCACCCTCCCCATCCCCAATTCCATTCAGCCCGCATAGATTTCAACCGCGGGCGAATCCATCCTCCCGCCCTCAGGTAAACCGGCCGACCACTGCGATCTCGCCGACGATGTGGCGCTGAACTCGGGCAGATCCTCTGCGGGAAACCATTATTCGAGGAATCCCACCACCCCGAAGAGACTCGAACTCAGCGACTTTCCGCGCCGTAACACTGACCGAGCAGTTGCCCTCCTCGGGCCAGACCACCCGCGCGCGAACCCCGCATCCAACCGCCGGGGTGAGGCGGCAGGTAATCGCCCGTAGTGGTTGAACCTTCCCGGGAGTTCCGCGGCGGTGGTATCTTCAATCGGGAATCGATCTTGGTGCTAATCGGCAATAGCCGTGAACCGAACGATTTGGTTGGAACTGGGCGTTCTCTCGGCAGCCTGGGGATTGGCGTATCCGGTCACAGCAATCGCTTTGCGAAGCTTTCCTCCGGTTGTCGTCGTAGCCACGCGCACACTGCTCGCGGCGGCTATTCTCATTCCAATTGCCGTGCACCGCCGCGAATTTCCCGATCTGACGCGCTGCCCCGGACGAATTCTGGCAATCGGTCTCGTACAGTCCGCCATGCCGCTACTCCTGCTCACCTACGGCCTGCAATTCCTGCCGACCGGCCTGAGCGCGATACTGATCGGTTTTCAGCCGCTGTGGATGATCGCCCTCGCCCCCAATGAGCGCCCCCGCCACCCGAGCGGCCTGATCGGACTGCTGATCGGGTTCGTCGGTCTGGCCATGGTCGTCGGATTCGACGTCGCCGGATCGATCGGTGCCCTATTCGGCGGGGCCCTGGTTATCGGCGCGTCCCTCAGCTACGCCGTCGGCGCGCTATTGGTCGAACGGCACCTGGCCCATATCCCGCCCCTGGGCATGGCCGCGACCACCCTGTCCACCACCGCCGTGGTCATGCTCATCCCCGGAATCCATCTGTTCCCCCAGGACCGTTTGCCGGAGCAAGCCCCGCTCATGGCCCTTCTCGCCCTGGGCACCATGCTGACCGCCGCCCCACTGGTGCTCTACTACCACCTGATCGCCCGCGCGAACGCGTCGATAGCAGCCCTGGCCTGGTACCTGAGCCCGGCGGTCAGTGTCATGGTCGGCTGGCTCTTCCGGCACGAACCCCTCACCCACACCACCCTGATCGGCCTCCTCGCCGTGGTCACCGGCTCCGCCCTCGCAGCACGATCCGCACCGCCCACCACGGCCGAGCTGAACCCCGTTTTGGACTAATCGTTTCAAAAAGTGTTACGGTGGCGACCATGGCCAGACCCAAGCAGTTCGACGAAGACCGCGCGGTGGATGCGGCGATGCGGGCATTCTGGACCGCTGGCTACGAGGGCACCTCGACGCAAGACCTCTGCGCCGCAACCGGATTGGGGCGCAGCAGCATCTACAACACCTTCAGCAGCAAGAAGGACCTGTTCGAGCGGGCGCTGCGGCGCTACATGGCCGACAAGAACGCGGGTACCTTCGCGGTGCTGGACGGGCCGGGCTCGGCGCGGGAGCGGTTGCGGGCACTGCTTTGGCAGGTCATCGACGCGCCAGACGACGACCCGCTGGGCTGCCTGGTGGTCAACGCGACCGTCGAGCTGGGGCAGCGCGATAAGGAGATCGCACAGCTGCTCCGGCTCGATCAGGAGCGGCGGCTGAGTGCGCTGACAGCCGCGATAGCCGCCGGGCAGCGCGACGGCGACATCGACAAACGCAGGGACGCAACCGAACTCGCCCATTTCATGATCGCCACCATCGGCGGGATGCGCGTGGCCGCCCGTGGTGGCGCCGACCGGCGGACGCTGGAGGCCATCGCGAACACCGCCTTGGATTGCCTGTGAGGATTTAGCCGACAGCGCTGTCGCACTGCACTTTTCACATATCCACGTTTTGAACTAAACGATCCAAAACTGATTCGAAACCCGAAAGGGGACCGCCGTGCCAATGGCCGTCTACATTCTGGGCTTGGCCATCTTCGCCCAGGGCACCTCCGAACTCATGCTGGCGGGACTGCTCACCGATATCGCCGCCGACCTCGGCGTCTCCATTCCGCAAGCGGGACTGCTCATTTCGGCCTTCGCCATCGGCATGCTGCTTGGCGCGCCCATCCTGGCCGTCCTCACCCAGCGCTGGTCGCGGCGCACAGCCCTGCTCGCCTTTCTCGCGATATTCGCGGCAACGCACGTGATCGCGGCCTTGACCTCGGACTACCGGGTACTGTTCGCGACCCGCGTGGTCGGTGCCTTCGTCTACGCGGGATTCTGGTCGGTGGGCGCGGCCACCGCCATCGGTCTCGTGTCGGAGACGGCGCGCGGTCGCGCCATGAGCATTGTCGCGGGCGGACTGACCGTGGCCACCATCATCGGCCTGCCCGCCGGTACCTTCATCGGCCAGCACCTCGGTTGGCGCGGCGCGTTCTGGGCCGTGGCGCTGATGTCGATCGCCGCGATGATCGGCGTCCTAGCCAAGGTGCCCGACACCCGCTCGACCACCACACCCCGGATTCGAGAAGAACTGCGCGCCATGGCCAACGGACCGGTCCTCCTGCTGTTCGGCACCACCGTGCTGGCGACCGCGGCCCTGCTGGTTACCTTCGGCTACCTCGGCGCCCTCCTCACCAACACCACGGGGCTGGCCACGGAATGGGTTCCGGTCGTACTGGCGGTGTACGGCGCGGGCAGCCTGCTGGGCATCGCCGTCGGCGGCCGAACCGCCGACGCCTACCCGATTCGCACTCTCCTGGTAGGGATTTCGGGCGTGATCGCCACCTCGATACTCCTGGCCCTCACCGCTGCCCACATCGCCCCGGTCACCATCCTGGTATTCCTGTTGGGCGCCTTCGGCTTCGGCACCAACCCGGTCTTGAACACCCGAGTGTTCACGCTCGCCCCAACCGCCACCACCCTCGGCGCAGCAGGCAACGTCGCATCCTTCAACATCGGCATCACCGCGGGCCCCTGGCTGGGCGGCCTAGCCCTCGCCGCAGGCATGAACTACCCCTCCCTCGCCTGGATCGCCGCCCTACTCGGCGCAGCCGCCCTAACCTTGGTCGCCTGCTCCCAAGCCCTACCCCCGAAAGCTCCCTCCCGACCCCCACGCGCACAGGCCGAAATCGCCCACTGACCGTGCGTGGGACTCTTGACCGATGATTCGGCGGGTGCCGAAGTGTAATGGACTTACTGTCGAATCCATGTTGGATCTTCCAGTACCAGGTGTCCCGGACGGCGAGCGCGGCATGGCGTGGCTTCGCGCTCGCGTGGCACGGTTCAGCGAGGGATCGGATCACGCTCGCAGGCGGGCACTGGTCGAGCGGGAGTTGGCGGCCATCGATCCCGCCGAACTGCGTTGGGCCGACGGCCATCACGTCGAGAGTCTGGCGCAAGCGATGGGTCTGACCGTCGCCGTCGCCGACGTGCAGGCGGTCGCCGCCTGCTACCAGCCCCACATCCCGGTCACCGAACAAGCCGATGCCGCGATCGACCGGCTCATCGCCGCGTGCGGCGGTGTTCCGGATGAATTGACGGCCAACAGAATCGGCATCCTGGTGCAGGCATGTGATGCGACGGCCGCACTGATCGAGGGCCGCAATCCACCGGTCCCGTTCACCCGCCGCGTGGACGGCGACGGGAACGTGATCGAGGTCAGCCTGGCGGGTAGTCCCTTCGGCGAAGGACGGCACGCCTGCCCCGGGCAAGCACACGCACTGGCGTTGGCTCGAACCCGGATCGTCACCCTCGATCCTGGGCTCGGCGACGAACTACCTTCGGATGGATAGTCGAACCTAGGAGCACCCAGATGGTCACGATCATCGGCGGCGGCATCGCCGGAATGTTTCTCGCCGGATCCCTCGCTCGCCACGACCAACCGGTCACGGTCTATGAACGTCAATCCGCCGCGGGCACCGGAGCATTCATGGCCCTCGACGGGCATGCCCAAGAGGTCCTGGCCGACCACGACGTCTCCCCCGCCGACCTCACCGCCGCCTCACACCAGATCCACGGCTTCCGATTCCACTACCTGCCCGACAAGACCGACGTTCGCGCCCGCGGCCACCGCCTCTACCGCCGCATCGACCTCATGCGCGTGCTCACCCAATTCGCCTCCGCCACAACCGCTGACATCCACTACGACACAACGATCACCGACATCGACCCCACCATGGGGACCCTGTACAGCGGCACCGAAACCCTTCCCAGCGACGACCTCCTCATCGCATCGGACGGAATCGACTCCGTAGCTCGCAGCCGCCTCGAACCCGAGCGGAAGCCCGAATACGCCGACCAGATCGTCATCTACGGCAGTATCGACCACTCTCTCGACCTGCCCACGGAACCGGAAGTCCTCCACTTCCACGGCCAACTCGGCACCGGATTCCTCCCGACCACCACCTTCGGCCACCTCTGGAACTCCACCACCGCCTTCTGGTTCGCCCGCCTCACCCAACCCCCAATCCCAAACTCCGACATCGGCTTTCACCCGGTTGCCGCCTGGTCCGAGACCGTCCGATCGGCGGCCCCGGACGCCCCCGACCTCGTAGACACCCTCCTCGACGCCACCGACACCCTCCACGCCTCCAACGCCAGAAACGTGCCCTTCACCCACGCCGCACCCCCGCAACCCCCGATAATCCTCTGCGGCGACGCCGACCACGCCATCACCCCCGCCGCCGCCCGCGGCGCCCGTGAAGCAATCGACGACGCCGCAGCCATCCACCACGCAATCCAATCGGGCGAAAACGTCGGAGCAGCAATGACCCAACGGCGGCAACTCATCACCGACGAACGCGAACAAGCTCAGCGAATGTACGCCCGAACACGGTCGTAGACGACGGGCCCTGATCGACCATGAAATCTGGGATCAGTGCGGCAGTTTGTCGTATTCGACGAGTACGTGGTCCCGGAAATCGGTGCCGTAGCCGCGGCTCAGATACTCGGCAAGCATTCGTCGATCCATCCGCGCGAGCCAGGCAACTCCGTTGCGAATCGAAGCGTCTCCGGGCTCCTTCGGGATCAGATCGTTCCTGACCATTTCGAAGCTTGTTTGAATGAAGTTCAAGTAGCAGAAGATGATCGAATCTTCGAGATGGGTCTGCACTGGATCCCTCAGCTTCGCAGCCGCAGCGACGTGCTCTTCGGGCTGCAAGATCATCCGATTGAATTCATTGACCAGGTCCGCCAAATTCTTTTGGCACGTGGCCTCGATGCTCCGCTTGGAGTGCTTGAACGCAATGTACGCAATGTAGGCAGCGATCAATGCTGTCGACATCTGCCCGAAGGCCGCGACCCAAGCCGGGACGGTGCCCCACTGCAAACCGCTCATTGAAACAGTCTTCCCCCGGGCGGTGATCCAAGGCAGGGAACTTGGTCCTCTCTACAGCTCTTCGGCGAAGTTGGTGGGGCTCCGCCGGATCCGGGTCGATTGGTTAGAGCTGTTCGCCTTGTTCGCGGCGGCGGTCCAGGGTGGCTTGGCGTTCGGCTTCCTGGCGGCGGGCTTCGGCGCGTTGTTGTTCGGCGCGTTCGCGGAGGCCGCGGAGGAAGGCCTCGTCGGCGGCGGGGTCGGCGGGGATGTAGCGGCCGGGGCGGTCGTATTCGGAGTAGCGGGTGGTGGGGCGGCGGGGGGCTTCGTGGAGGGGGCGGCCGAGGATCAGCCACAGGAGGGCGCCGAGGGTGGGGATCAGGATGACGATCAGCAGCCAGCCGCCCTTGGGCAGGTGGCGGACACCGGACTCCGGGCAGGTGATGATGTCGATCAGGCTGTACACCCACAGGGCCAGCGTGATGAATCCAAACGCCGCGTACGGCATCACTTTCTCCTCGAATATGAAACGAACACCCGGAACACCGGGCGAGAAAATCCCCCCGCACGACCATGCGGCCTCGAGATCCTAACCCGCGCGAGCGCGCGCACGCGCCCCTGTACGTGTTCGGTCGAGGCTCATTCCGGGATCGGTGTGATCGAGGACTCGACGCGACTCGCTTCGAGACATAGGTCATCCCGGCAGCCGATGACGAAATACTCGCCGCGCGAAGATCGATATTTGCTGTCATTGCAGGCACACTGACCACCGGAGCCATCATCGCCGGTGCCGGAACCGCCGGGGCCACCCCTCCGCCCGCCTCGCCCCAGTGCGCCATCGTCTCCTACCCACTGGTGTTCCTGATCGAAGCGACCGGCGGAGCATCCAGCCCTCTTCTCCCGCCGGCCAATTCCATCCAGGCCGCCGTCTGCTAGTAGCCCGGGCACAACCCCGTGTGCCGCTATCGCGAAGGGCAAGCGATTCTTTCGTCAGGGGAAGCGGTGGACGACTGTGATGTTGCCAATGATGTGGGCGTTGAATTCCTCGAGATCCTCTGCGGGGATCCAGTATTCGAGAATCTCGCGTCCGCCGACCTGATGGACCTCGTATTGGTTCAGGTAGGCGGTGTCAACGTCGAAGCGGGTGACGAAGCCCGCACCGGAGGCGGGGACGTTCCAGTCACGGGCGATCATGATCGCGTATTCCTCGGTGAGGACCGGGTAGAAGATCGGCTGGTCCGGCAGACGAGGCGGCCATTCCCGCCAACCCGACGCCGCGACCAAGTCCAGTTCCTCCGGGCCGGTGGGTCGCCACAGCGTGGTTGCCGGGATGTGATTCACGATCGAACTCCGCACAGCTATATGGAATGAGAAAACCCCCGACCGGCTACACCGATCGGGGGTTTGCGCTCCCCCATCTGGACTCGAACCAGAAACCTGCCGATTAACAGTCGGCTGCTCTGCCAATTGAGCTATAGGGGATTGTTTCCCTGGCTGGCCCTTCCGGACCGGCCGGAGAAAACTTTAGCGTATCGGTTGTACAGTTCCCAAATCGCGGCCCTACCTGCGGGAATAGTGGGGTGGGGCGTACGGGGTGCCGGATCGACAGGCGGGGGTGGGGTCGGGCAGGATGTGGGGGCGGACTTGCCTATGGGAGGAGCTTCTCGGGATGCTGCGGTTGATCATCGGTGTGGCGGCTGGGTACGTGCTGGGCGCCAAGGCCGGACGGGCTCGGTATGAACAGATCAGCAAGACGACCCGTGCGATCAGCGAGAGCCCCGTCACACGCAAGGTCGTGATGATCGGTCGCCAGAAGCTCGCGGACAAGCTGAGCACCCAGCCGAAGCTGGAACCAATGGTGCCGCTGGACGAGCGCACCACCATCCTCGTGCCGCAGGATCAACTGCGCCGCTGAGGGATTGGGGCTCCGCCCCTTGCCCCCTTCGGGGGCTGCGCCCCCGGACCCCTGCCCCTGGGCGGCGGGCTTCGCCGCCTGCCCATTCGATCAGGCGGCTGAGCCGGGTCCGGCGAAGTCGCCGGAGTTGCCCATGGCTTGGGTCAGCAGGCTCTTGCGGTATTGCTCCAGGGCGACGAGGTCGCCGAACAATGCCATGTAGGCGTCGGGTTGTTCGGTGGAGGAGATGCGCTGGAGTTTGGACTTCAGTTCGGCGATCTGGCGGCCTACCCAGGCTTCCTGGGTGCGGGCGAGGACGCCGGTGACGAAGCGGGGGATGTCGTCGGCGGACTTGACGGGGAGGGGTTCGGCGGCGAGTTCGGAGACCAGGGCGCGCAGGGTGAGGTCGTCGGTGTTATCGGCGACGGCGGTGACCCATTCGGCTCCGGTCAGGCCCGCGGCGGCGCCGCCCGCTTCGGCGATGGCGGCGCGGACGGCGATGAAGGCGGGGTGGGTGAAGGCTTCCGGTTCGAGGGAATCGAAGACCGGGCCCGCGAAGACCGGGTATTGCAGGGCGGCGGCCAGCGACTGGCGTTGGGGCAGCAGGGTCGGGTCGGCGGGGTTGGGGCGGGGGGCGGGGGCCGCGGAAACGTCCTGGCGCGCTTGGCGTTCGGGGATGCCGGGCTTGGTGCCGGTGCGGGCGCCCTTGCGGGCCTCGTCGCCGACGCGGCGGACGACCTGTTGGATGTCGTCCCAACCGACCCAGCCCGCCAGTTTGGTGGCGTAGGCCTTGCGGAGGGCGAAGTCCTTGATCTGGGCGACCACGGGGACGGCGCGGCGCAGGGCCTCGACCTGGCCCTCGGGGGAATCCAGGTTGTGTTCGGCGAGCAGGCCGCGAATGACGAACTCGTACAACGGGACTCGGCGGGCGACGAGGTCGCGGACCGCGCCGTCGCCGCTGCGCTGGCGGAGTTCGCAGGGGTCGAGGCCGTCGGGGGCGACGGCGATGTAGGTCTGGCCCGCGAGTTTCTGGTCGCCGGAGAAGGCCTTGAGGGCGGCGGCCTGGCCCGCTTCGTCGCCGTCGAAGGTGTAGATGATCTCGCCGCGCCAGAAGTTGTCGTCCATCAGCAGGCGGCGCAGGATCGCCAGGTGCTCGTCGCCGAAGGCGGTGCCGCAGGAGGCGACCGCGGTCTTCACGCCCGCGAGATGCATGGCCATGACGTCGGTGTAGCCCTCGACGACGACGGCCTGATGCCCCTTGGCGATTTCGCGCTTGGCGTGGTCGAGGCCGAAGAGCACCTGAGACTTCTTGTACAGCAACGTTTCCGAGGTGTTGATGTACTTGGCGGTCATGGTGTCGTCGTCGTACAACCGGCGCGCGCCGAAGCCGATGACCTCGCCGCCGAGATTGCGGATGGGCCACAGCAGGCGGCGGTGGAAGCGGTCCATGGGGCCGCGCTGGCCCTGCTTGGACAGACCCGCGGCCTCGAGCTCCTTGAATTCGAAGCCCTTGCGCAGCAGGTGTTTCGTGAGCGTGTCCCAGCCGCTCGGGGCGTAGCCGCAGCCGAACTGGCGGGCTGCATTGTGGTCGAAATTGCGGTCGGTGAGGTACTTGCGGGCCGCCTCGGCCTGCGGCTCGCCGAGCTGCGCCATGTAGAACTCGTGCGCGGCGGCATTGGCGGCGACCAGGCGGGAGCGGGTGCCGCGGTCGCGCTGGACGGAAGTGCCGCCACCCTCGTAGGTGATCTTGTAGCCGATCTTGTCGGCCAACTGCTCGACGGCCTCGACGAAGCCGACGTGCTCGATCTTCTGCAGGAAGGCGAACGCGTCACCGCCCTCACCGCAGCCGAAGCAGTGGAAGACGCCATGATTCGGGCGCACATGGAAGGACGGGGTCCGCTCATCGTGGAAGGGGCACAACCCCTTCATCGAGTCGGCGCCCGCGCGCTTGAGGGCGACATACTCACCCACGACATCCTCGATCCGAACACGTTCACGAATCGCCGCGATATCGCGGTCCGGAAGTCGGCCAGCCACGGCACGAAGTCTAGCCTCGCCACACCGACACGCTCGACCGGGACGCACGGCTGGACGCCGGACCGAATGATCTTTCGAGCGCATGCCAGGATCTATCGGTGCTCAGCCTGTACCACGACGCCCGGACGCCGGTGCATACCGTGCCCGCCGGGGCGAAGCTGCTGGTGCTGGCGGCGGCGGGGACAGCACTGTTCTTCGTGCCGTCGATCACCTGGTTGGCGATCGCACTCGCGGTGGTGCTGGGTCTGTATGGGCTGGCTCGGATTCCGTGGCGCACGACCGCGAGGCAGATACTCGCGCTGCTGCCCTTCCTCGCGCTGATCCTGGTCGCGCAGGTGATCTTCACCGGCTGGCACTCGGCGATCCTCGTCGGCGAGCGACTGCTCACGCTGGTCTTGCTGGCGAATCTGGTGACGCTGACCACACGCACCTCGGCCATGATCGACACCATCGAGCGGGTGCTGCGGCCGTTGCGACCGCTCGGTGTGCGGCCGGAGCGCGTCGGCCTGCTGGTCGCCATGACCATCCGATTCATCCCGGTCATTCGCGAACAGGCCGAACTCGTGCGCGCCGCCCAGCGCGCCCGCGGCATCGAACGCAGCACGGTCTTCCTGGTCCCGCTACTGATCCGCACACTGCGCATGGCCGATGGCGTCGGCGAGGCGCTCGACGCACGCGGCCTGGACTGACCCGTGCGAACCACACCCATTTAGGATGCCTCGGTGCGTAGTAGGGATTTGGCGCAGATCGCGCTGTTCGCGGCAATCATGGTGGTTCTGGGCTTCTTTCCACTGATCCAGCTGCCGGGCGCGTTCGCGCCGTTCACCTCGCAAACTCTCGGCGTCATCCTGGCCGGTTCGATTCTGGGCGCGAAGCGCGGCGCGTTGGCGATTCTGCTGTTCGATGTCCTGGTCTTCGTGGGTCTGCCGGTGCTGCCGGGCGGACGCGGCGGCCTGTCGGTGATCATGGGCCCAACGGGTGGGTTCGTGCTCGCCTACCCGATCGGCGCCTTGGTGATCGGATTGCTCACCGAGCGGGTGTGGCGGCATTACAACCTGCCCATCGCCCTGGCGATCAACTTCCTCGGCGGCGCGATCGTGTTGTACGCCATCGGGATTCCGTGGATGGCCGCGGCCGCGCACATCTCGCTGACCAAGGCGTTCACCACCTCGGTGGCCTTCATCCCCGGCGATATTCTCAAGACCGTCATCGGTTCGCTGGCCGCGGTCGCGGTCCGCAAGGCCTATCCGATGATTCCGGCGCGCGCATGATCGAACTCGCGGGCGTGTCCCACCGCTTCGGTGACCGCGAGGTCCTGCGTGACCTCGATCTGACCTTGAGCGAGCAGCGGATTGCCGTCATCGGGGCCAATGGCTCGGGCAAATCCACCTTCGCGCGCCTGCTCAACGGCCTGCAGGTGCCCACCGCCGGTCGCGTCACCGTCGACGGCCTGGATACCCGCAAGCAGGGCAGGGCCGTTCGCAAACTGGTCGGATTCGTCTTCCAGGATCCGGATGTGCAGATCGTCATGCCGACGGTCGCCGAGGACCTGGCCTTCGGCCTCAAACACCACGGCGTCGCGAAATCCGAGATCCCGGACCGGGTCACGCGGACCCTCACCGACTACGGACTCGCCGAATTCCGCGATCACCCCGCGCATCTGCTCAGCGGCGGGCAGAAGCAGCTGCTCGCCATCGCGGCGGTGCTGTCGGTCCGACCCGAATACATCGTCTTCGACGAGCCGACGACCCTGCTGGACCTGCGCAACAAGCGCCGCATTTCGCGTCTGCTGCAAGAACTTCCGCAGCAGCTGATCGTCATCTCACACGACCTGGACCTGATCGCCGATTTCGATCGCGTGCTCGTCATCGACGAGGGCCGCCTCATCGCCGACGGCCCGCCCGCGACCAGCATCGAGCGGTACGTGGCCCTGCACGAGAACTGACCTACTCCTCACGCCCGAACAAATGCCGCCGCACATGCGCGTTCAGCCGCTGCCCCGGCCGCGAGTTGAACGCCATGTGCACACTCACCCGCGGAATCTCCCCCTGCACCGGCGTCACCCGATGCCGGGACCGCCGCCCGGCGTGCAGCACCATCATCCCCGGCACGGTCGGCAGCATTTTCACCATGTGCCGGTGCCGCATCGGCAGCCCGCCGCCGCGCTCGATGAACGCACCCGGCAGCGGAATGTATTCGAGCCCGCCGCCGCGTTCGGGGGCGACAATGTGCAGCATCACCGTGTAATCCGACATGTCGTAATGCCAGTCCTGCACGTCCCCGCTCTCGTGGATCTGCACGGTCATCGCGCCCAATTCGTCGGCGGAGCGGTAGGCCTGCTCCCCCACCAGCTGGGACACGAACTCCCGCAATGGTTCCCAGTAATAGAGCTGCTTCAAGGGCGAGGAGTCCGGAATCCGGTCGCAGGCCACGGTGTATTCGAACCGCATGGCGTCGCCGAGCCCGTCGGAGAGCACGTCCGCGGCCATCTCGGTGACCGCGGCGGCGCGCAGAAAGTCGGGCAGCACGGTGACACCGCTGACCAGAAAGTCCGCCTGGGACCGCTCGATCACCTCGCGCAGCCGCGCGACGGATCTCCGGTCCAGCGGGTATCTGTCCAGGTTGACAATGCCGTCCACCTCGCGTGTCATCGCGCCCCCTGCCGCTGAATTCGCCGGATTCAGGGTATCGCGGCGGCGACGCGTTCCAGACGGCTCTCGGTGTAGGACGCGATCTGGTCGACGATCACGCGGACGCGGGCGGTGTCGTCGCCCGCACTCTCCCACCACGGCAGCAGCAACCGGTCCAGCCCGCGCGGCGCGATCGAGAGCAGGCGATCGGCGACCATCAGGATGCGTTCGCGCTGCCCGGCCTGGCGCACCCGGTGGATCGGGTCGGAGAGCACGTAGCGCAAGGCCATGGTCTTGAGCACCGCGACCTCGGCGGCCACGACCCGCGGCACCTCCAGATCGGCGGCGTAGCGCGACAATTGGCGACCACCCCAGGCCGAGCGGGTGGCCTCGACCGCGGCGGTGGCGAAACGGCCCACCAGATCACTGGTCAGTCGCTTCAGCGCGACCGAGGCACGCAGCGAGCCGTCGTAGCGGAACACCTCGGCGACGACCGGCATTTCGGACAGCCGCTGCGCGGCGGCCACCAACTCGTCCACGCTCAGCGAGGGATGCTGGCGCGCACCGAGTTCGGCCAGCGCGGCCTGCTCGATCGGATCGGCCAGGGCGCGCAGATCGATGCGGCCCACGATGACGCCGTCCTCGACATCGTGCACCGAGTACGCGACATCGTCGGACCAGTCCATGATCTGCGATTCCAGGCATTGGCGACGGTCCGGCGCGCCCTTGCGCACCCAGTCCAGCCGATCCATGTCGACGTCGTAGGCCCCGAACTTGGAGCTGGGACCCGTTCTGCCCCAAGGGTATTTGATGACGGCGTCCAGCGCGGCCCGGGTCGGGTTGAGCCCGAAGCTCTGACCCTGATCGTCGATCACCTTGGGCTCGAGCCGGGTCAGAATCCGCAGGTTCTGCGCATTGCCCTCGAAACCCCCGTGCTTGTCGGCGAATTGGTCGAGCGCCTTCTCGCCATTGTGCCCGTAGGGCGGATGCCCGATATCGTGCGCGAGCCCGGCCAGATCCACCAGATCCGGATCGCAGCCCAGACTGTCGGCGATGCTGCGCCCGATTTGCGCGACCTCGAGCGAATGGGTCAGCCGCGTGCGCGGGGTGTCACCGTCGCGCGGACCCATGACCTGCGTCTTGTCCGCCAGCCGCCGCAGCGCCGCGGAATGCAGCACGCGCGCCCGGTCCCGGGCGAATTCGCTGCGGCGCGCGGGACACGGCGACCAACTCAGTCCGGCGGTCCGATCGGTTTCGGGCACCATGCGCTCCCGATCGGCCTCGGAGTAGACCCGGTCATAGTCGATGCGCGCGTTCATAGCTCACTGATCTGCCGTGTATTTGAAATCCGCCGAGAAGTGGGTCAGCTGGTACCAGAGCAGGGCGAAGGTTTCGCGGAAGATGCCGTGCGCCTGTGATTCTCGGGTGTAGACGGCCGGTCCGGTGCGGGTCGGGGCGGTCCACGCCTTCAGCCCGGCGTCGCGGGCCATGGTGCGGGTGCGTAGCGAATGCCACGGGTCGCTGACCAACACCACCGAGGTCTTGCCGCGCGCCAGCAGGGCGTGTGAGACCGCTTCCACGCTCTGCAGGGTGTCGGAACCGGTTTCGACGGCCAGGATCCGATCGTCCGGCACGCCAAGGTTTTCCAGGTAGAGCTTGCCCGACGCCGCCTCGGTGTAGTTGTCACCGACCTGTTTGCCGCCGACGGTCACGATCATGGGCGCGATCTGTTTGCGATACAGCTTGGACGCCTGGTCCAGTCGCGCCTGGAACACCGTCGACGGGGTGCCGTCGTACTGGGCCGCGCCCAGCACCACGATGGCGTCCGCGGGCGTGTAGTCGTCGATGCGGGCCACCTGCCAGACCCGCACGGCCGTACCGCCCACCACCAGAATGCCCATGACGAGCGCGCCGAGCAGCAGTCGCCGTGTCCAGCGCCAAGTGCCGCTGACGCATCCGGCCGCGGGGGTGCGGTCGGTCATGTCTCGAACCAGCCAATCCGGTTCGGTGGGGCGGCTCCGGAGTTTACCAACCGCGTCGCCGCCACTCGGACAACTGCGGGCGCTCGACGCCGAGGGTGGTGTCGTCGCCGTGGCCCGGGTACACCGCGGTGTCGTCCGGGTAGCGGTCGAACAGCTTGGTCTCGACATCGCCGAGCAGCGAGGTGAACTGCTCGGGCGAGTGGGTCTTGCCGACGCCGCCCGGGAACAGTGAGTCACCGGTGAACAGGTGGGTGCGGCCCGCGCCGTCGGTCAGGGCAAGGGCGACCGAGCCCGGCGTGTGGCCGCGTAGATGGATGGCCTCGAGTTCGAGGTCGCCGACCTGGATCTTGTCGCCATCGGCGAGCAACCGGTCCGGCTTGACGGGTAGTGGCTCGGCGTCCAGGGTGTGCGCGGCGGTGGGAATCTCGGTCGCCGACACCACATCCGAGAGCGCCCACCAGTGGTCGGGGTGCTGATGCGTGGTGACGATGAGCTCCACGTTACCGTCGGCCTCCTGACCGATGAGCTCGAGAATCCGGTCCGCCTCGTTGGCGGCGTCGATGAGCAGCGTCGCGCCGGTGTTCGCGCACTGCACCAGATAGACATTGTTGTCCATGCCGCCGACGGACATCTTCACGATGCGCGCGCCCGGGACCTCACGCTGCTGCGGGTTGGAGCCGGGGGCGACGTGTCCCGTGTACGGGGAATCGATCGTGATCACGTCACCGATCGTAGTCATGGCGGCCGACACAGTGTGCGGAAGAAACCGACCCCGCGCATTCCACCGTTAGATTCAGAGCATGCGGCTACCGAAGCAGCTGTGCCTCCTCATGACCGGCTTGCTCCTGGCCTTGGCCCTGGTCGGCGGGCGCGCCGCACCGGCGCTCGCCGAGGACCCGCAGCGACTGCCCAGCTATGTCACCGACACCGCGGGCGTGCTGGATCGCGGGCAGACCGCGGAACTGCAGCAGGCCATCGATGCGCTGTATTCGCGCGAGCACGAGCGGCTGTGGGTGGTCTACGTGCGGAATTTCAGTGGGATAGACTCGAACTCGTGGGGTGAGCAGACCGCGCGCCTGTCCGGGTTCGGGGATCGGGACGTGCTGCTGTCGGTGGCCGTGGACGATCGGGCGTACGCGTTCACGGGGACGGTTCCGCCCTCGGTCAGCGACAAGGAATTGGACCGGCTGCTCACCGATCAGGTCGAACCGAAGCTGCGGGCCGGGGATTGGGCCGGGGCCGGGCTGGCGACGGCGAGCGGGTTGTCGAAGGCCATGAGCGGTTCCGGCGGTATCGGACTCGGGAAGCTGCTGCTCCTCGCGCTCATCGTCGTGCTGATCGCCCTCGCGGTCTGGCTGTGGACGCGACGACGCAAGATGCGGCGGCAGCGCGCCGTCATGGAATCCGCGCGCAAGACCGACCCCACCGATACCGCCGCACTCGAAGCCCTGCCCCTGGTGGTCCTGGACGCCCTGTCTAAGGAGACCTTGGTCGACACCGACAATGCGATCCGCACCAGCACCGAGGAATTGCGTTTGGCCACCGACGAATTCGGGGCGACCGCCACCGCGCCCTTCACCGCCGCGCTCGAGGCCGCGAAAAGGGCGCTCGCCAAGGCGTTCTCGATCCGCCAGCAACTCGACGACGACATTCCCGAGACGCCCGACCAGCAGCAGAGCATGCTCATCGAGCTGATCAGCAGCTGCGGCAGCGCCGATCGCGATCTCGACGCCAAGGTCGGCGAGTTCGACGCGATGCGGAATCTGCTCATCAATGCCGGTGACCGACTCGACGCGCTCACCCGGGATGTCGTGGAATTGACGGCGCGACTGCCCAAATCGCAGGAGACGCTGACCCGGCTGGTCGCCGAGCATCCGGCGTCGGTGCTGGCACCGGTCCGCGACAACGTGACCATGGCCAAGGAGCGCATCGGCTTCGCCGAGCAGACCATCGAGAGCGGCCGCGACGCGATCGCCAAACCGGTCGGCCAGCAGGGCGCGGCGGTCGCCGACATCCGCTCGGCCGAATCCGCCGTGGACGCCGCGCGCACCCTGCTCGACGCGGTGGACACCGCCGCCACCGATATCGACCAGGCCCGCGCCGGATTGCCCGCAATCGTCGAGGAATTGCGCCGCGACCTCGCCGCGGCGGCCGAACTCACCGAACACGGCGGCACCGAATTGCCAACTGCCACAGCGGCCGCCCGCACCGCCCTCGACCAGGCGACTGCCAATGCCACCACCAACCCCCTCGGCGTCTTCCGCCAGGCCGTCGCCGCCGACACCGCCCTCGACCAGGCGATCGCGAACGCCACCGACCGCAAACGCGCCGCCGACGAACTCCGCCGCCGCCTCACCCAAACCCTCACCGCCGCCCGCAGCCAAATAAACGCCGCCGCCGACTTCATCAGCACCCGCCGCGGCGGCATAGACGCCGACCCCCGCACCCGCCTCGCCGAAGCCCAAAGAAGCCTCGACCAAGCCGAACAACTCTCCCCTACCGACCCCGCGGCCGCCCTCCAATCCGCCCAGCGCGCAGCCGAACTCGGCTCCCGAGCCCTCCTCTCCGCCCAAGCCGCCGTCCGCGACTGGCAAGCCCAACAGCAACGCCTAACCGCCCCCTCCGGCTCCCAGTCCGGCGCAATCCTCGGCGGCATCCTGATCGACGGCATGCTCCGCGGCATGGGCACCCAATACCGCAGCGGCGGAGGCGGCTTCGGCGGAGGCTACGGCCCCGGCTCCTACGGCGGCTCCGAGGGCTCCCGCCGCATCAGCCGCGGCGGCCGCTTCTAGGTGTTCCAGCCCATGAACATGCATTCTGGCAGGTGTCTTCTCGGCGTTTCCCTGCTGAATTGCATGCTCGTGGTTAGAGCCAGCCTTGGCGTTCGGCGGCTCGGACTGCTTCGGCTCGGGTGCGGGTGCCCGTCTTGCCTATAGCCGAGGAGAGGTGGTTGCGGACTGTGCCCTCGGACAGGTGGAGTTTCTTCGCTATCGCGCCCGCGGTCGCACCGTCGGCTGCTGCGGCCAGAACTTCGCGCTCCCTCGCCGTCAGGGGTGAGGTTCCGGCCGTAAGAGTCTCGGTGGCCAGCGCGGGATCGACTACGCGCAGACCCATATGGACCCGGCGGACAGCGTCGGCGAGTTCGCGGGCGGGGGTGTCCTTCACGACGAAGCCGCTGGCTCCGGCGTCTATCGCGCGGCGCAGATAGCCGGGGCGGCCGAACGTCGTCACCACCAAAATGCGAACCTCGGGATGCGCGGCGTGGACCTGGGCGGCGGCCGAGATGCCGTCCAGGCCGGGCATTTCCACGTCCATGAGGATGACATCGGGCGACGTGCGTTCGACGGCGGCGAGGACTTCGTCGCCGCGGCCGACCTCGGCCACCACGTCGAGGTCGGGTTCCAGGCTCAGCAGGGCGGCGAGGGCACCGCGGACCAGGGCCTGGTCGTCGGCGAGCAGCAGTTTGATCATTCCGCCTCCTTGGTCGTCGCCGGAAAGCTTGCCAGGACCCGCAATCCGCCCTCCGGGCGATTGGCGAGGGTGAGGGTGCCGCCGGTGGCCTGCACGCGTTCGCGCAGTCCGGACAGGCCGGAGCCGGTTCGGGGTGCGGAACCGTCGGGGTCGGGCGAGCCGCGCATGCCGACGCCGTCGTCGGACACCTCGATGCTGGTGGGCGTCAGGCGAACCCAGCAGTGCCGGGCTCCGCTGTGCCGCACCACATTCGTGATGGCCTCGCGCAGCACCCAGCCGAACACCGCGCCGTGCCGGATCGGGAGTTCGTCGGAATCCGGTAGCTCGGCCTCGATTTCGGCGGCGCTCAGGGCGGTGCGGGCATTGGCCAGCTCGCCCGCCAGCGACACCTCGCGCAGGCCGCCGACGGTGCTGCGCACGCCCGCCAGCGACTCGCGCGCCAGCTTCTCGATATCGGCCAGCTCGGCGCGCGCCCGCTCCGGGTCGATGTCCAGGAGCCGTTGCGCCAGCTCGGTTTTCACGGTGATGACGGTGAGCGAATGCCCGAGGATGTCGTGCACGTCGCGGGCCACCCGATTGCGTTCCTCGATAATCGCCAACTCCGCGCGCTGTCGCCGGGCGGTGGCCTGCAGTCGCTGCGCGCGCAGGCCGAGGTCGCGGCCGAACCACACCACCAGCGGGATGAACGCCAGGTAGAACGGCGGACCATGCATTCCGACCAGTGCGAAGGTGGCGAGCAGCATGGTGACGACCACGAACAGCACCGCCACGGCGGACTGCCGACTCGGCAGCACGATGGCGGCGACCACACCCACATAGATGAAGGTCGGAATCCCATTGCCACCCGGCAGCATCGCCGTCATCGCGATGCTCAGGGCCGCCATGGTCCCCAGCAGCAGCCACACCCGGGATCGCGCCGGGGGCGATCGGTCCGGCTCGGTCTCGGAATCCGGCTGCCGGAAGGCCACGAACGCGAGCACGATCAGCGCGCCGAACACCACCACCGCGGCGGTGCCCAGGGTCGCACGCAGGCGCTGCCCGTCGACCCAGGCATCGTGCAGCGGCCCGACGAGGTAGATCAGCCACAGGATCGATATGAGGCTGCTGAACAATCCGCTGCGCAGTTGGCTCTTGCCACCCGAATCGACGCCCGCGATCGAGTCCAGCACCGTCGACACCCGGTTCGAGAGAGGCGATGTCATCGGTCCCCGACCTCGTTCCACCTGTTCACGAACCCGGACGCTACCTCAGCGCGCCGTGTCCCGGCGGAACAGCACCGCGGCACCGCCCGCGAAGACCGCCGCCCAGGCCAGCACATTGACGATCGCGAGCAGGATCGCCCCGGCGCTCGGCTCGGCGAACGGAGCGCGCGCCAGCACCGCGACGCCATTGGTGGGGATCACCTTCGACACCGTCTCGAACCACCCGTGCAGCGGCATGAACAGCCCGCCCGCGAACGACAGCAGCGCCAGCACCGGACCGAGCAGCTGCATGACGTTCTCCGACGGCAGCAGGTAGCCCATGAACAGTCCGAAGGCGGCGAAGACCAGTGAGCCGATCCACGCGATGAGGAAGCAGCCCACCCACGCCGAGGCCGACAGGTGCGCGCCGAGTACCGAGCCGACGGCGAAAACCACTGCGACGGAGAAGAATCCGAGCACCATGGCGATAATGATCTTGGTGGCCACATAGGCGAGCGGCCGCAGCGGGGTCAGTCGCAGCTGCCTGCTCCAGCCCACCGCCCGCTCCACCGCGACCATCGCGCCGCCGCTCGTGGTGGCCAGCATGGCCCCGTACACGGCCATGGACACCATCACATAGCCGGTCACATTGCCGGATCCGAAGGATTCGTTCCGGTAGCCGGACGTGGTGCCGAAGATGACGAAGAACAGCGGCGGCATGATCAGCGAGAAGATCACCGTGCGCCGATTGCGCAGCATGCGCAGCAGTTCGATGCGCAGGAAACCGGCGTTCAGACCGCCGGAACGGACCGTCGGGCGGGTGTCGAGAACGCTCATCGGTGCTCCCCCTCGGTGGTCAGGGCGAGGAACGCGTCCTCGAGATTGTGGGCGGAGATCTCCAGGTCGACGGCCGGGGTGGCGGTCAGCAGGTAGCGGGCCACCACGTCGGAGTCCTTGGCCCGCACAATGATTCGGTCGCCCCGCTGCTCGACCTGATCGACGCCGGGCAGGGTCAACAAGTGCGCGGGATCGGCGTCGGGGAGGGTGGCGCTGACCGTGCGGCCCGCGGCCAGATTCTTGATCTGCGCGGCGCTGCCGTCGGCCACCACCTTCCCCGAGCGCACCAGCACGATGCGGTCGGCGTAGGCATCGGCCTCGTCGAGGTAGTGGGTGGCGAACAGCACGGTGCGGCCGCGGCTGCTGTCGTGGCGAATGGCGTGCCAGAAGTCGCGCCGCCCTTCGACATCCATGCCGGTAGTGGGCTCATCGAGCACCAGCAGCTCCGGGTCGGGCAGCAGGGCCAGGGCGAAGCGCAGTCGCTGTTGTTGTCCGCCGGAGCATTTGCCCACCGGTCGGTCGGCGATATCGTCGATGCCCGCCCGGATCAGGACTTCCGAGACCGGTCGCGGGTTCGGGTGCAGGGTGGCGATCAGCCGCACGGTCTCGCCGACGGTCAGATCCGGCAGCAGCCCACCGGATTGCATGACCGCCGAAACCCGGCCCGCCGCAATGGCATCCGACGGTGTGCCGCCGAACACGCGGATCTCTCCGGAGTCGGGGCGGGTCAGGCCGAGCAGCATGTCGATGGTGGTCGTCTTGCCCGCGCCGTTCGGGCCGAGGAAGGCGACGATCTCCCCCGGCCGCACCGTCAACTCCAGGCCGTTCACGGCCCTCACGATCCCGCCGGGCGAGCCGAAGGTCTTGACCAGGCTCCGTATTTCGATGGCCGGGACAGCCGCGTGCCGGGCCCGACCCGCGGCGATGTCATGGGCGGTAGCGTTCATACCCCTACTGTCGGCCGCGCGGGCGCGCGCCACCTCCCCCGTCCGTCATCACTCGGCCATGACAGATGTCATGGAACCGAGGTCAGGCGGTGACGGTTACCGTGTGCAGCCCGCCCGGCCCGATCGGGAACGGCGGCCGGTCGTCGGCGTCCTGGACCTCGCCGGAGCGGCTGGTCACGCGGGCCGCAATGGTGTGCGTGCCCGGCGGCAGATCCACGATGGTGCGCCAGCGTCGCCAGGCCGCCGGGGCGAGTTCGGAGCCGAGTTCGACCGGGACCCATTCGGTGTCGTCGATGCGGATATCGACACCCGAGACGCCGTGCGGCGGGGCCCAGGCGACACCGGCCACGGTGAATTTCCCCGAGCCCGAACCGCCGCCATTCGCGACGTCGATGCGCGCCTGCGGCCGCACCCACAGCGGTTCGGCGGGCCAGCCGCGCTTCCACCAGTAGTCGACGTGCGAGTCGTCGGCGAGCTCGAGTTCGGTGATCCACTTCGCGCCCGAGTACTGGCCATAGATGCCCGGCACGAAAACCCGTGCCGGAAAACCGTGTTCGGGCGGCAGCGGCTCGCCGTTCATGCCGATGACCAGGTACCCGGGCCATTCGCCGGTGCGCAGCGGCTCCAGCGGCAGCGAGATGGTGTAGCCGTCGACGGCGCGGGTGACCAGGCGGGTGGCCCCGCGCTCGGGGACGGCGTGGTCGAGCAGCGCGGTGAGCGGGACGCCGAACCAGCGGGCATTGCCGCAGCGCCCGGAGCCGACCGTATTGTGCACGCACACCATGACGGCGTCGAATTCCACCGCCTGCTCGGCCAGATCGGCCAGTGACAGGCGCAGATGGTGGGCGACCTTGCCGCCGATGGACAGCCGCCACTGCGTGGGATCGATGCGCGGTGGACGCGAATTCACGTCCGCCACATAGAATTTGCTGGTCGGTGTGATCAGCGGTGTCAGGCCCGGCTCGAGGCCCAGGCCGTCCTCGGGGACCGGGGCGTGCGCGCCCATCGCGCCGACGCGGCGGACGCGTTCGCGGTGGCGGAGGTCTTCGCGGCGGACCAGCGCCTCGGCCGCGGCCAGCAGGCCGGTTCCCGCTGCCGCCCACAGCAATTCGCCGCCGAGGCCGGTGGGCTGGCGACGCAGTCCCGCGCGGAGCACGGCGGCCGCGGCAATGCCGCCGAAGGCTCCCGGTACCGACCGGTTGGTACTACGAAGGGCCGCGGACGCGGCTCCGGCACCGAAGACGGCCGCCGCAGGTGTCCGCAATCTACGCGGCAGCAAGCCGATTCCGGCCGCCGCCGCGACCCCGCCCAGGGCGACGCCGAGCCGCGTCATCTCCTTGTCGTGCTCACCGGCCCGCGCGACCATGGTCTCGACCACCTGCGTCGGCGCGTAATCGGCCGCCAACCGCCCCAGCCCGTCGAGCACCGATCCGCCCCGGACCGCGGCGAGCAACTCGCCCGCGCCGAGCGCACCCAGCCCCACCGCCGCCGACCCCAACAGCCGCTTCTTCTCCACCGACACCCGCCCGTTCACCGCCACTTGCCCGAACCTTCCGTAGTCGACGGGGTTTCCGGGCCCATTGTTCCTCACCCGACGGGGCGACCACCCGGCATTGCTCCCGGGAGGCCGCTATCGGGCCAGGTAGGCATTGACAGCCGGACCGATCAGGGCGAGCGCCTCGGCGGTGATCATCTCATTGTGGCTGTAGGGCAGCGGACGGTCGTGGATGGTTCCGGCGATATAGGGCCGCCAGGTGGTGACGTTCGGGTTGGGGTCCGGATTGTAGGCGGCGGCGAAGAAGAGCAGGTCGCCATCGAACACCTCGTGCTCGTGCGCGGCGATCTGGCGCAGCAGGTGTTGCAGGTCGCTGTAGAAGTTCTCCAGTTCGGTTGCGGTGAAGGTAATTCCGGAACCCGCCAGCAGGTCGGCGGCCTGCGCGGCGGTGAGGTGTTCGAGTTCGGGCGGGACGTCGATGCCGCCGAACTCCGACAGCAGCATGGACAGCGGCGGCAGGGCGCTGTCGTCGGGCACGGCCACATCGGCGCGCGAATCGATCATGATCAATGCGGGCACTTCGGCACCGCGGCGGCGCAATTCGACGGCCATGGCGTGCGCGAGCGGGCCGCCCGCCGAGTAGCCGAGCAGGTGATACGGACCCTCCGGCTGCACGCGCCGGATCTCCTCGACGTAGCGCACGGCCAGATCCCGCACGGTGCGGTCGGCGGTGCCGCCGTCGGCGACGCCAGGGGACTGGAGGCCGTAGATCGGGCGCGCCCGGTCGATGTACTGCACCAATCCGCCGTAGCACCAGGCCAATCCAATGGCCGGGTGGACGCAGAACAGGGCCGGTGCGTCGCCCTGCGGTCGCATGGGCAGCAGGACCCGCAGCGACGGGTCGATGCCGGGCTGGTCGGCGGCCTCGGTCAACCGCACCGCCAGCGCGGCGGGGGTGGGATCGAGGAACATCCATTGCAGCGGCATAGGGATACCGGTCCGCTCGCGCACCAGGGTGACCAGGCGCACCGCGCCCATGGAATTGCCGCCGATGTCGAAGAAGTTGTCGTCCACACCGATTCGCGGGTCTTCCAGGACGGTCTCGAAGGCCGCGACCAGGGTCCGTTCGGCGTCGGTGCGCGGTGCCCGGTAGACGCGTCTGGCCGGGGTCGGGCGGGCCTGCACCGTGGAGGTCGCCTCGTCCTGGGGATTCACCGTGAGCGCGGGCACTTCGGCCCCGGGCACCTCGAGGCTGCCGACCGCCGCCAGCGGCTCGGCACTCGCCGCGTCCAGCAGCGCGAGGAAACCGTCCACCATGGCGGCGGCGGTGAAACGGTCGAACAGGTCGGTGGCGAAGGTGAGGGAGCCGGTCATGCCCGCCGGTTCCCCGGCCGCGCCGAACTGTTCGGCCAGCATCCATTCGAGATCGAACTTGGAGCCGGGCGCGGGAGCATCCAACGGGCGAATCTCCAGGCCGGGCAGCTTCGTTGCCTCGGTGCCGACGTTCTGGAAGGCCAGCAGCACCTGGAACAGCGGGTGATGCGCCGTGGACCGGGTCGGAGCCAGGGCCTCCACCAGACGTTCGAAGGGAAGATCCATATTTCCGTAGACGGCGAGGTCGGAGCGGCGGACGGCGTCGACGGTGTCGGCGAACCCGGCGGCGGGGTCGAGCCGAGTGCGCAGGACGACGGTATTGACGAACATGCCGACGAGATCATCGAATTCGCCGTCACCGCGGCCCGCGACGACCGAGCCGATGGCGATATCGGTGCGACCGGACAGCCGGGCGAGCAGGACCGCCAGGGCGGCGTGCACGACCATGAACGGGCTCGCGCCGTGGCGTCGGGCCAGAACCTGGACGCGGTCGTGAACCGGTGCGGGAACGGTGAATTCGATGCGGTCGCCGGTGCCCGACGGTGTGGTGGGGCGGGGGCGGTCGGTGGGTAGGGCGTGGACCTCCGGGATGCCGTCGAGGTGGGTGCGCCAGAACTCCAGTTGACGGTTGGCCAGGCTGTCCGGATCGTTGTCGGAGCCCAGCAATTCGTGTTGCCAGAGCGCGTAATCGGCGTATTGCAGCGGGAGCGGGGTCCACTGCGGTGCGGTGCCCGCGGTGCGAGCGGCGAAGGCGTACATGACATCTCGGGCCAGCGGGGCCATGGACCAGCCGTCGGCGGCGATGTGATGCACGGCCAGCGCCAGGACCGTGCGCTCGGGCTCGACGCGGAGAATACCGACGCGCAGCGGGGTTTCGCGAGTGATGTCGAATCCGCGGGACAACTGGGTGCGGATTGCCTCGCCGATCTCTGGTGCGCCGACCTCGATTTCGGTGATCGGCGCGGACCCCGCGGTGGCGGGCAGAATCCGCTGATACGGCAGCCCGTCGGGTCCGGCCGGATACACGGTGCGCAGGGTCTCGTGCCGGGCCACCACATCGTCGATGGCGGCGCGCAGCACCGAAACATCCAGTGCGCCGGTGATTTCGAAGGCACCGGGGATGTTGTAGAGCGGTGAGCCGGGGTCGTAGCGGTTGAGGAACCACATGCGCTGCTGTGCGGCCGACAGTGGGATGCGGTCGGGACGTGGGCGCGGTCCGGGACGCGGGCGATCCGAGGCGCCACCGGTGGCGACGAGTGCGGCGAGCTCGGCCACGGTCGAGGCGTCGAAGAGGGCGCGGACGGGTACGGCGGTGTCCAGTGCGGCACCCAGTCGGGCCACGACGCGGGTCGCGATCAGCGAATTGCCGCCGAGGGCGAAGAAGTCGTCCTCGCGCCAGACCTGGTCGATGCCCAGGACCTCGGCGAAGGCGTGCGCGACGGCGGTCTCGACGGGTCCTTCGGGCGGCTGCTGCGCACCGGCCACCGGCCACGGGGCGGGCAGGGCGTCGAGGTCCAGCTTGCCGTTGGCGGTGCGGGGCAGATCGTCCAGCACCATGATCGAGGTGGGGACCATGTAGGACGGGAGTCGTTGTGCCGCCGCCTTCTTCAGCGACAATGGGTCCGGCTCCGCACCCGGCGCGGCGACCACGTACGCGGCCAGCATGCCGCCGCGACCGTCGTCACGGACCACCGCGACGGCGCGGGCGACCGACTGTTCGGCGGTCAGCGCGGCCTCGACATCGCCGAGTTCGATGCGCAGGCCGCGCAATTTGACCTGGGTGTCGGTGCGGCCCAGGTATTCCAGGTTTCCATTCCGACGGCGGACCAGATCGCCCGTGCGGTACATGCGTTGCCCGGTCTCGCCGTACGGGTCGGCGACGAATCTGCTCGCGGTGAGATCGAAGCGGCCGAAATAACCACGGGCCAAGGCTATTCCGCCCAGGTACAGTTCGCCGACGACACCGTCGGGGACGGGTCGCAGCCGGTCGTCGAGGACCAGGGCGCGCGTGCCGGGGGCGGGGTGGCCGATGGTGATCGGCTCGCCGGGGCGCACGCGGGCTCCGGCGGCCCACACCGTGGCCTCGGTCGGGCCGTAGTCGTTGAAGTGGTCGCGGCCCGCGGCGGCCCACGCTGTGACCAGTTCGGGTGGGCAGGGTTCGCCGCCGGTGACGATCACGCGCAGGTCGTCGAGGCCGGTCGGGTCCACCGTGGACAGTGCCGAAGGGGTCAGCGCGATATGCGAAACCCGTTCGCGGGACAGGAGTTCCCCGAGATCGGGTCCGGCGAACACGGTGGACGGCGCGATCACCAAGGTGGCGGCCGCGCCCACCGCCATGAGCAGTTCGACCACCGAGGCGTCGAAACTCGGTGAGGCGACGTGCAGGACACGGGACTCCGAGGTGATCCGATCCCTATCCCGTTGCGCGGCAGCGAGGTTCGCCAGTCCCGCGTGGGAGACCACAACGCCCTTGGGTGCGCCCGTCGAACCCGAGGTGAAGATGACGTAGGCCGGATGTGCCGTGTTCCTGGGGATTTCGCGGATCGAGGGCGGGTAGTCGTCGTGGTCGCCGTCGTCGACATACCACCAATCGACCGTGGCGGGCAGACGGTCACGGTGCGCGGTCACCGTCAGCCCGAGGCATACTCCGGAGACATCGACAATGCGGGCGATACGATCGGGCGGGTACGCCGGGTCGATCGGCACGAATGCCGCCCCGGTGCGCGCCACGGCCCACACCGCCAGCACGGATTCGATGGATCGCGGAATGCCCACGGCCACCAGGGTTTCCGGTCCGGCACCCGAGGCGGTGAGTCGTCGCGCCACCTTTTCGGCTCGGGCATCGAGTTCACGGTAGGTCAGGCTGCGGTCCCCGCACACCACCGCGACGCCGTCCGGGTTGGCCGCGACCGCCTCGGCCATCAGCTCGGCCAGCGTGCGCTCGGTGGCCACGGGTTCGTTCGCACTCCGCAACCGCTCCCGCTCCCCGGCCGTCAACAGGTCGAGATCGCCTATCGGCTTCGCCGATTCGGCCGTGACCTCGCCCAGGATGCGGACCAGCCGATCGGTGAAGGCCGACATGGTCGTGGCATCGAACAGATCGGTGGCGTAGCAGCAGCGCAACTCCATGCCGTCGGTGTCGCCGATGACCGTGAGACTCAAGTCGAAACGGCTGTTCGTCTGCGGCAATTCGAGCGGCGACACGGTCAGCTCGGGCAGTCGCAGCTCCGGCATGGCCAGGTTCTGGAACACCAGCATGACCTGAACCAGCGGATGCCGTGCCTCCGAACGGGCCGGTGCCAGCACCTCGACCAGACGCTCGAACGGCACATCCGCCCGCTCGAAGGCCGCCACATCGGTGTCGCGCACCCGACCCAGCAGGGCTCCGAAGCCTTCACCGGACCGAATGTCGGTGCGCAGCACCAGCGTATTCACGAACATGCCGACCAGATCGTCGAGTTCGCGCACCCCGCGTCCCGCCACCGGGGTGCCGATGACGACGTCGCCGGTACCGGCCAGCCTGGCCAGCAGCACCGCCAAGGCCGCGTGCACGACCATGAACGGCGTCGCCCGATGCTCGCGGGCACACCGGTCGATGGCGTCGGCGAGCCGCCGATCCACTCGCGCGGTGCATTCCGCCGCCCGGTGTGAGGCCCGCGCTGGACGGGGGCGATCGGTCGGCAGCTCCAGAAGATCCGGTACCCCGGCCAGCGCCTGCTCCCAGTACGCGAGCTGCCGGGCGGCCAGCGATTCCGGATCCTCCTCGGAACCCAGCCGATCCCGTTGCCACAGCGCGTAATCCGCGTACTGCACCGGTAGCGGCTCCCACCTCGGTGTGGCTCCGGCCGCGCGGGTGGCGTAGGCGGCGGCCACGTCTCGGGTCAGCGGGGCCATGGAGAAACCGTCCGTCGCGATGTGATGGGCGACCAGGACGACGACGTACTCCTCGCCCTCGCCCGAGATCCCGACCGCGGTCCACGGCTCGGCCTGATCGGTGGGCCGCGAGTCTGTCGTGGCGGCACGCGGTCCGTAACTCCGGACGGGTGAGGTCGATTCGCGCTCAGCCGTCCGGCGCACGCGGAGCACCCGCACCCGCAGCGGGACCGCCGCGGTGACGTCGAACCCACGGCCGATCACCTCGGCGATGACCTCGGGGATCTGAGCGCCGGTCACCGGGACCGGATCGAGGTCGAGCGGGACGTCCACGGCCGCGAGCACGCGCTGCATCCCCACGCCGTCGATGTCCGGGTAGACGGTGCGAAGGGTCTCATGCCGGTCGATCACATCGCGCAGGGCGGCATGCAGGGCGACGTGGTCCAGGTGGCCCGAAAGGCGCAGCGCAACCGGCACGTTGTAGGCCGGGGATGCCGGGTCATAGCGGTTGACGAACCACATGCGCTGCTGAGCCGGGGACAGCGGGACGAGGTCGGGGCGCTCGGTGCGTACCAGGGCCGGACCGGACTCTTCGGCTTCGCTCGCGGTCAGGCGTGCGGCCAGGTCGGCAACGACCGGGACCTCGAACAGTAGGCGCACAGGAAACGTGCGGCCGAGTTCTGCGGTGAGGCGGGCCGCGACGCGGGTCGCGATGAGCGAATCGCCGCCGAGGGCGAAGAAGTCGTCGCGTGCACCGACCCGGTCCAGGCCGAGGACCTCGGCGTAGGTCTGTGCGACGACCACCTCGGAGCCGGTCGGCTCGACGTATTCGGCCTGTGCCAGTTGCGGTTCGGGCAGCGCGCGGAGATCGACCTTGCCGCTCGCGGTCCGAGGCAGTTCCGGGAGGATTTGCAGGCTCGAGGGCATCAGGTAGCGCGGCAGTCGACCCGATGCCCAGTCCAGTAGCTCGGATACCGAAATCGGCGACGACAGTGCCACATACGAGCACAGCGTCATGGCCCCGGCCTGATTGCGGCGCGCGACGGTCACCGAGGCGTCGATGTGCGGATGCGTGAGCAACACCGCGTCGACCTCGCCCGGCTCCACCCGGATGCCGCGAATCTTCACCTGGAAGTCGCTGCGGCCCGCGTATTCGAAACCGGCTGCGGTGCAGCGCATCAGATCGCCAGTGCGGTACATGCGCTGGCCGACCGCGAAGGGATCCGCGACAAACCGACTCGCGGAAAGCGCTGCGCGCCCGGCATAACCGCGCGCCAACCCCGCACCGCGCACATACAGCTCGCCCACCGCGCCCGGCGGCACCGGCCGCAGCCAGCCGTCCAGCACCACCAGACTCGCCCCCGGTACGGGCTCGCCCAGTAGCGCGGAGGTCTCGGTGGTCATCGGGTCACCGAAGCTCGCCGCGATCGTGGTCTCGGCCGGACCATACGAATTCACCAGCGTCCGGCCCTCACTCAGCCGCGCCACCAGTGCGGGCGGGCAGGGCTCACCGCCGAGGACGACCGCGCGCACATCTCGCAGATCGCTCTCGTCGAGCGTGGCGAGAACGCTCGGGGTGCAGGTCAGATGCGTGGCACCCCCGGCCAGAATCGCGCGCGCCAGTTCCGCCCCGGCACTCGCCTCCGGCGGCGCGACAACCAAGGTCGCCCCCGCCGCGAAGGCGGACATCCACACCAACATGGCCGCGTCGAAAGCCGGGTTGAGACAGTGCATCACCCGCGACTCGCGATCGATCCGCCCGCGTTCCGCCGTGGCCGCAACCATATTCGCGAGCCCAGCGTGCGAGACCACGACGCCCTTCGGCGTCCCCGTGGAACCCGAGGTGAACACCACATACGCCGCGTGCTCGAGTCGCAATGGCGCCAACCGGTCCGCATCGGTCACCGGCTCGGACGACAGCCGAGCACACGCCGCGACCAGCGCGGGGTCGTCCATCCGAAGCCACTCGACGTCGTCGATCGATTCCACCGAGTCGGCCGTGGTACCCGCCGACTCGGCCGCGAGTGCAGCCGTCGATTCTGCGGTAATGCCCAGCACAGCACCACATTCCGCCGCGATGGCAGCGGTCCGCGCGGCCGGTTGGCCAATATCCACCGGCACGAACGCCGCACCGGTCTTGGCGATGGCCCACACCGCCACCATGGCCTCCACCGACCGCGGCAGCGCCACCAGTACGGCTCGCTCCGGCCCCGCACCGGCTTGGATCAACCTGCGCGCCAGCCGATTCGAGAGAATCTCGAGCTCGGCGTAGGTCAGCCCGTCCGGCACCGCGCCAGCAACGCGGGCCGCCTGGCCGTAGGGAGCCACGGTGGACGGGGATTCGGAGACACCTCGCCGCGAGAGCATGGAACCGATCACCGCGAACGCCTCTGGCGAGCCTTCGGCGGAGAGGAGGTCCGGGAGCAGGCGGACCTTCCGGGCGGCGGGCCCGTGCAGCATTGCGGCGGTGTCGCGGTCGTCGGTGCCGTGCAGGTGGACGGTTCGGCGGGTGGGGTCGCCGGTCAGGGCCACCAGGAGGCGGGACAGCGATGCGGCGAGCGCATCGGCCTGCTCGGCGTCGAAATGGCGTGGGGAGCGGGTGAGTTCGAGGCGGAGGCCGTTATTGGCGTAGGCGGCCAGGGAGAGGGGGTAGTGGGTGCCGTCATTGGCGCGGAGGCCGGTGATGGTGAGGTCGGCCTGGCGGGTGGCGGCGGTGAGGGTGGCGGCGTCAACCGGGTAGGACTCGAAGACGGTGGCCGTGTCGAAGAGGGGGCCGAGGCCGGTGGTCGCCTGGATCTCGTCG
This sequence comes from Nocardia sp. CDC160, assembly GCF_035818795.1. Taxonomy (NCBI): domain Bacteria; kingdom Bacillati; phylum Actinomycetota; class Actinomycetes; order Mycobacteriales; family Nocardiaceae; genus Nocardia; species Nocardia sp. CDC160. The sequence goes on from NZ_JAYKYT010000003.1 coordinate 296,566, forward strand.
AGGCCCACGTGCTGGTGTTCGGCGAGGGCGGCCTGTTCGCGTTGGATGCGGGACAGGAGGTCGGCGACAGATTCGGCCGGATCGAGGGTGATGCGGACCGGGACGGTGTTCACCAGCATGCCGACCATGCGATCGGAGCCGGGGAGCTCCGGCGGGCGGCCGGAAACCGTTGCGCCGAAGACGATATCGGTCGAGCCGGTCTGCTCGGCCAGCAGCAGCGCCCACGCCACCTGGACCAGGGTGTTGACGGTGACCTGGCAGGTCGCGGCCGTGCGGCGCAGCGCGTCGGGCAGCTCCTCCGGGAGCGGCACCGCGTGGGCGACCGGGGTGGCCGGGGCGTCGGCGCGCGGGGCGTTTGGCGCGATGAGGGTCGGGCCGTCGAGTCCGGCGAGGGATTCCGACCACGCCGCGCGGGCACGGTCGGCATCGCGGGATGCCAACCATTCCAGGTGCGTGCGGAACGGGACCGGCGGCGCGAATCCGGTGTCGTCACCGGAGGTTTCGTAGAGGCCGATCAGCTCCGCGAACAGCAGCGGCATGGACCAGCCGTCGAGGATCAGGTGGTGATTGGTGATGATCAGCCGGAACCGCCGCTCCCCGGCCGCGACGCAGAGGAATCGGATGAGGGGTGGGGCATCGACCGAGAACGGGGTGCGGAACTCGTCGGCCGCGATCGCGTCGAGTTCCTCGGACGTCGCACCGAAAGCCTCGCGGTAGGCGCACGGGACCATCACTCGATCCGGAATCACCTGCGCCGCACCGGTATCCAAGGGGACGAACCCGGCACGCAGGACATCGTGACGACGGACCAGCGCCTCGGCGGCCGCAGACAGCCGCTCGAAATCCAGATCCGCTTCTACGTCGATGATCGCCTGCACCGAATAGCCATCGGGTCCGCCTTCGGCGAGCTGAGCCTGGAACAGCAGTCCACGCTGCAACGGCGTCAGCGGCCAAGCATCCGTGAGCGCGCCGAAATTCTGCTCCCACGAGTCGATTTCATTCTGCGAGGTATTCAGCAATGGCAGATCGGAGGGTGTGAGCCCACCGGCATCGGGACGCCGAACCAGCTCCGCGAGCTCCGAGACGGCCGAAAGCCATTCCCGCGCCAGCGCTTCCACATCGGCGGCTTCGATGGCCTCGGCGGCGAACTGCCACACGGCCTTGATCCGCGGCCCGCTCTCGGATTCCAGCACGACCGCGTCGATCGAAACCACGGCCGCCAAGGGCATATCCGGGTCCGCGTGTCCGCCCAGCCGATCCGCCATCGACACCGGCAGCCATTCCCCTTCAGCCACCACATCGGGGATCTGGCCGAGATAGTTGAACCCGACCTGCGGTTCGGGCAGCGCCGCCAGTTCGGCGGCCGTTCGCGCATTCAGGTAGCGCAGCAACCCGAACCCGAATCCGCCGCGCGGCACGGCGCGCAGCCGCTCCTTGGTCGCCTTCAGCACCGCGTCGATGAGCTGGTCGTCATCGGAATCCTCGGCCACCGCAACGGGTTCGAGTCGCACGGGCACCTGCGCCGTGAACCACCCCACGGTTCGCGACAGATCGGCTCCCGCCACCGCGGCCTCATCACGCCCATGCCGCTCCACCGCGACCACCGTGCTCCCGGCCGCCTCGCCGCGCCGAGCCCGCCAGCGAGCCAGCGCCAGCGTGAGCACGGCCAGCAGCGCATCCTCGACACCGCAGCGATAGGTCGCGGCGATCCGGCCAACCAGTGCCGCCGAAACCTGCTCCGGCACTTCGATATCGACAGTCCGAGCGGTCCGCCGCGTATCCACCGCATGGTCGAGCCTGCGCCGCCCGACCAACGCGTCCTCCCGCAGCACCCCGCGCCAGTACGGCAGCTCGCGCACCGGCCAGGTCGCGGCACCACCCTGGTTCGCCAGGTCGGCCAGGGCGTAAGCCCACGTACGCATGGAGGTTCCGGTTTCCCGCACCGTCGGCTCCGCACCGGTCGAAGCCTGCGCCCAGGCGGACATGAAGTCGGGCAGCAGGATTCGCCAGGACACGGCATCACAGGCGAGGTGGTGCAAGGCGATGGCCAAACGGCCCGAGCGCCCCGGACCGGCGTCCAGCCAGGTCAGGGTGAGCATCACGCCCGCACGCGGATCCAACCTGTCCACTGCCGCGTTCAGGGCGCGGTCGATCGCCTCGTCCGAGATTTCGGTTGCGGCGCAGTCGATCCGGGTCAAGAGCTGCGTCGCATCGGTGAAACCCGCTGGTGGCACCTCCAATTGCAGTCCCTCGTCGGTCTCGACCACCCGGGCGCGGAGCATATCGTGCCCGTCGAGCAGTGCCTGCACGGTGCGCACCAGCGCCGCCGACTCCGCGCCGACCGGGACCTGCACCACCATGGACTGGGCGAAGTGCGTCCACCCCGGACGGCTCAACAGCCAGGCCGCGATCGGGGTCAACGGCATGCGACCGACGCCACCGCCGGGTAGCTCGGCCAGCCGCTGCGGGCGGTCCTCGACCCGGGTCACCACCGCGGCCAGGGCGGCGGGGGTCCGATGATCGAAAACCTCACGCGCGGAGAAGACCAGACCGGCGGCACGAGCGCGCGAGACCAGCGTGATGGCCATGATCGAGTCGCCACCGAGGGCGAAGAAGGCGGTGTCGGGTCCGACCTCCGCGGTACCCAGCACGTCGGCGAACAGGGTGCACAGCAGCCGCTCGGTCTCCGACGCCGCGGCGCGGTGGATCGGTTGCGCCACTACCGGTTCGGGCAGGGCGCGGCGATCGACCTTGCCATTCGCGGTCAGCGGCAGCGCGCCCAGCACGGTGACGGTGCCTGGCACCATGTACGGGGGCAGCCGGTGGGTGGCGTGGTCGAGCAGCTCGGGCTCGGTGATGTCGTACCCGGCGTGCGGGACCACATAGGCGGCCAGCACCGTGCTGCCACCGGGACCCGGGCGCGCCACGGTCACCGCGATCTCGACGGCCGGGTGCGCGTTCAACACCGCGTCGATCTCACCCAGCTCGATGCGCATGCCGCGCAACTTGACCTGGAAGTCACCGCGCCCGACGTACTCGAGCACTCCGGATTCGGTCCAGCGCACCAGATCACCGGTGCGGTACATGCGACTACCGGCCGGACCATCGGGCGCGGGCACGAAGCGTTCGGCCGTCAAACCCGGCCGACCCACATAGCCGCGCGCCACCCCGGGCCCGGTCACATACAGCTCCCCGGCCATCCCGATCGGCACCGGCCGCAGCCAGCGATCCAGCACCAGCATGCCCGCACCCGGAATCGGATCACCGATCCCGGCATTCACGCCCGGCACCAAGCCCTTGGTGTAGGTGACCGCCACCGTGGTCTCGCTGGGACCGTACGAATTCAGCAGATCCCGCCCGATTCCGAAGCGCGCCACGATATCCGGCGGCGTCGGCTCCCCGCCCGACGACACCGCCCGCACACCGTTCAGCGCATCCGGTTCCAGCGTGGACAGCACCGCCGGGGTCGAGCACACCTGCGTAATGCCGTACTCCCGCACCAGCGCGGCCAATTCCGCGCCCACCACCGGGTCGGATTCGGCCACCACCAGCGTCGTCCCCGAGGCGAACGCCATCAGCCATTCCAGCACCGAGGCGTCGAAACTCGGGTTCAGGCACTGCAATACCCGCGCGCCGGGTTCGACCCGATAGGCGTCCACGATCGCGGCGGCCAGCCCCGACAAACCGGCATGCGTCACCACCACGCCCTTGGGGACACCCGTCGACCCGGACGTGAAGACCACGTAGGCCGGATTCTCGATGCGCGGCCGCCCACGCAACTCGCCAGCCGTCAGCGCCGCATCGGACACCTGGCGGATCTCGGCCGCGTCGGAGAACAGATCGTCGAGGGTGATCCAGTGGACCGAATTCGGTAGCACCGCCGCGGTTTCCGCGAAGCACAGCCCCACCGCGGCCCCGGATTCGGCCGCGATCCGCGCGACTCGATCGGCGGGCAGCGCGGTGCCCAGCGGCACGAAGGCGGCTCCGGTCTTGGCCACGGCCCATAGCGCGACCATGGCCTCGATCGAGCGGGGAAGCGCCAGCAGCACGGTCGATTCCGGTCCGATGGCCGCAAGCTCCGGGGTTGCGGAATCGGATCCGGCATCGTCTCGCACGGCCGTGGCGCTCAAGAGCCTGCGCGCCAGTCGATTCGACGCGGCATCGAGTTGCCCGTAGGTCAGGCGACGCTCTCCGCCCATGACGGCGAGGGTGTCGGGCCCGGCGCGGCGCAGACCGTCCGCGAGAATCTCCGGAAGTAACCGCGCTTCGGGCGCGGGCGCGCCGTGCACGCCCGCGAGCAGCGATTTCTCGTCCGCCACCGCGTATTCCAACGCCCCGACCGGGGTCTCGGCATCCGCGTCGAGCAGCGAATCCAGCAGCGTGAGGAATCTCCGATGATGTCTGCTCAGCGAATCCTCGTCGTACAGGCGCGGATTCGCCGCGAAGTCGACGTGAATCGGTGCGTCCGAACCATGCTGGTAGAAGTTGACGAACAGGTCCTCGATCGGCCCCGACGTCAGCACGTGCAGGCTCGATTCCACGCCCTCGAAATCGATCCCGGCCGGAAACAGCATGATGTTGATGACCGGCCCGATCATGCCCCGGCCGAATTCCGACCGCTCGCTCTCGCTCCGCATGTCCTCGTGGCGGAAGCGCTGATGCCGCAGGGCCCCCGACGCGGCCACCCGCACGGCATCGAGCACCTCCCCCACCCGCCCGGCACGCGGCACCGGCACGCGCAGCGGCACCACATTGGCGATCATGCCGCCGGAACGCCGCAGCACGGCGGTGGTGCGGCCGGAGACGGGCAGACTCAGCACCACGTCCTCGGTGGCGGTCAGCCGGGCGTAGTAGAGCGCGACCGCGGCCATGACCACGGTCGCCGAACTGGTGTCGAAGCGGCGGGCCGCGTCCGCCAGGCGCGCGGCCGTCGCCTCACCCAATTGCGCGCGGGCCTCGCGACCCAGCGCGCTCGCGGGCGCGGTGGCCGCGACCAGGCTGCACCGGTCGGGCATGCCCGCGGTGGCCTCGCGCCAGTAGTGCTCGTCGGTGGCGTACCGGGAGGACTCCCGGTACGCCATCTCCGCCTCGTGCACTTCCAACAGCGAGGCCGCGGTGCCGGGAGGCGCCGTTTGCCCGCGCACCGCGGCGTTGTACAGCTCGGCGACCCGATACAGCATGGTCACCGAACCGAATCCATCGATGAGGATGTGGTGTGCTCTGGTGTACCACAGGTGATGGAACTCCCCGACCCGGATCACCGTAGATACTCCAGCTTTCGCACCGAGCATGTCGATCGGTGCCGCCACATCCGCGCGCATCCACTCCAGCGCGTGTGAAACCGGGTCGGGTCGGTCCCGGAAATCCAGGAACCCGATGGCCGGTTCGATCTCGGGATCGACCACCTGATACGGCCGATGCTCGAGCTCGACGAATCGCAGCACGCCGGAACCGAATTCACGCCCCGCCCGCGCGGCCGCCCGGCGCAGTGCCGCCACGTCCAGTGGTCCGCGCATCTCGATGTACTGGGCCTCCGACAGCGGCACCGCCGGATCCAGTTGCTGCGCATACCACATCCCCAGCTGCGCCGGGGAGAGCGGGAAGGTTTCCTTCGAGACGGCGGTCGATTCCGCCGAGAGTTCGCGCGTCATCACGCACTGCCTAACTGCTGGTCGAGCAGGATTCGTCGGGTACCGCCTCGTAGGCGGGCAACCAGGACGCGGGGCGAGACGTCAAGCGCCCCACCATGACCGAGCGCACGTGCGCGGGCAGCGTCGGTGCGAACTTGCGCACGTACGCGTCGGCCCATTCCGGCTTGTCGAGCAGGAACGCGAAATCGGTCGTCATCATGCTGCGCACCACCAACATTGGCAGCGGCGCGTCCAATGGCCGAAAATCCTTGTTCCACAAGCCCGGTTGGTCACAGCCCGGATAAAACTGCCCGAGCATGGTGCCGCGTTCGACGAACTTGCTCTTGAATTCCGCGTGCATTTCGTCGATCAGCGTATAATCCTTCAAATTAGGAAATACGGTGATCATCGCGCGCAACACGGAAGTGGAACTGCCGTTCCCCGTGGGCAGTTCGGGATAAACCTCCAATGCGTCCTTGATGATGGCACGCACCCACATCGGACGCGGCTCCGCGGCGGGCACCTGCGCCAGCCACAGCAGATCGCGTCGCATGGATGGTCGGACATACGGGCACACCGGCCCGTCTCGACCCAGTTCATCACTGGGTTGGGTCAGAAAGGAATCAGCCCAAGATCGAAAAGCCGCCACCGTGGACTTGGCGGCGGGGCACGATGATCCGGTGTCCCCCAATGAGACCCATTGCAGCCCCGAGCGGGGGCCGATAACACGCTCGCTCATGACTCACCTCGGATGATCGAGCTACGGCAGAAGAAGGCGCCGTTGCCCATACACCTAAATACTCCCCCGGTCATGGGCCGTTAACACGAGTAGTGATGTACCCAATTTCTCTACAGCGCCCCGAATTTCGGGGGCAATGGAATAAAGAAAAGACCGGTCAGGTGTTGACCGGTCTTTCCAGTGGGGGCGGTATCAGGCGCCGATGAGGCGCGTAGCCAGGTAGCCCTCTACTTGATCAAGAGCGACGCGCTCCTGGGCCATCGAGTCCCGTTCACGCACGGTGACAGCCTGGTCTTCCAGCGTGTCGAAGTCGACCGTGATGCAGTACGGGGTGCCGATCTCGTCCTGGCGACGGTAGCGGCGGCCGATTGCCCCGGCGTCGTCGAAGTCCACGTTCCAGTTCTTGCGCAACTGCGCGGCGAGGTCCTTCGCCTTCGGCGAGAGGTCCGCGTTTCGGGACAACGGAAGGACAGCGGCCTTGACAGGAGCGAGCCGGGGATCCAGGCGCAAAGTGGTGCGATCCTCCACCCCGCCCTTGGCCGTCGGCACCTGCTCGACGTGGTAGGCATCGACCAAAAAGGCCATGAGAGAACGGGTCAGACCCGCCGCGGGCTCGATCACGTACGGCACGAAGCGCTCGCCCGTGGTCTGGTCGAAGAAGCTCAGATCCGTTCCGGAATGCTCGGAATGGGTCTTCAGGTCGAAGTCGGTGCGGTTCGCGACGCCCTCGAGCTCACCCCACTCGCTGCCCTGGAACTGGAAGCGGTACTCGATGTCCACCGTGCGGGTGGAGTAGTGCGAGAGCTTCTCCTTCGGGTGCTCGTACAGGCGCAGGTTCTCCGGGTCGATGCCGAGGTCGGTGTACCAGGCCATGCGGGTGTCGATCCAGTACTGATGCCACTGCTCGTCCTCGCCCGGCTTGACGAAGAACTCCATCTCCATCTGCTCGAACTCGCGGGTGCGGAAGATGAAGTTGCCCGGGGTGATCTCGTTGCGGAACGACTTACCGATCTGCGCGATGCCGAACGGGGGCTTCTTGCGCGCGGTGGTCTCGACGTTCTTGTAGTTGACGAAGATGCCCTGCGCGGTCTCCGGGCGCAGGTAGTGCATGCCGTCCTCGGACTCGACCGGGCCCAGGTAGGTCTTCAGCATCATGTTGAAGTCCTTGGGCTCGGTCCACTGGCCGACGGTGCCGCAGTCCGGGCACACGATCTTGTCCATCGGGACCGAATCCGGGTCGTCGATCTTGTTCTTCTCGGCGTACGCCTCCTGCAGGTGGTCCTGCCGGTGCCGCTTGTGGCAGTTGAGGCACTCCACCAGCGGGTCGTTGAACACCGCGACGTGGCCCGAGGCCACCCACACCTGACGCGGCAGGATGATCGACGAGTCCAGGCCGACCACGTCGTCGCGGCTGGTCACCATGGACCGCCACCACTGCCGCTTGATGTTCTCCTTGAGCTCCACGCCCAGCGGACCGTAATCCCAGGCCGACTTCGTTCCGCCATAGATCTCACCGCTCGGGTACACGAGACCCCGACGCTTGGCGAGATTGGCGACGGTGTCCACCTTCGACTTGGGTGCCACTGAACAGTTCTCCATCCGTGTCCGGAAGATTGCAAAGGATTGAGTCAAGACTATCTGCACGGTGCGAGCCGATTTACACCGATGCCCGGTGCGACAACCCCGCCCCGCCGCAGGGTGCGGCGGGGCGGGGTATTCGTGGGGTTCGGGGCGAAGCCCTGAGAGGTCCCGGAGAGTTGGGTCGTGTCGTGTTTGACATGCGCAAGCATGCATATAAGAATGGCATCGGTTTCCAATAAGGAGTTGGTTCGATGACCACCGAGAGCGGTGCGCCCCTGCGGCGCTCGCAGATCGCGACGGAGACCCCGGCCGCGATCCCGCACGACCCGTATCCCTACCGGTCACCCCAGCCACCGGCCGTGCCCTCGCGCACCATTCTCGACTCCGCCGGAGAGCTCCTGCGCGCATTGGCCGCGCCGGTACGCATCGCCATTGTGTTGCAGCTCCGCGAATCGCCGCGCTGCGTCCACGAACTGGTAGACACCCTCGGGGTGACCCAGCCGCTGATCTCCCAGCACCTACGGATTCTCAAGTCCGCGGGCGTGGTGCGCGGTGAGCGCACCGGGCGCGAGGTCATCTACGAACTGGTCGACGAGCATCTGGCGCATATCGTGATCGACGCGGTCGCGCACGCCGAGGAAGGGTGATCCGTGGGAACTAGCGAGAAGACCGTCGGAGTCCGCAGCACGCGGCAGCGCAGCGCCATCGCCGCCCTGCTCGCCGACGTCGACGAATTCCGCTCCGCGCAAGAGCTGCACGACGAGCTCCGCAAGCGCGGTGAGGGCATCGGCCTGACCACGGTCTACCGCACCCTGCAATCGCTGGCCGACGCCGGACTGGTCGACGTGCTGCGCACCGACACCGGCGAATCGGTGTACCGGCAGTGCTCCACCGGACATCACCATCACCTGGTCTGCCGTCAGTGCGGGAGCACCGTGGAGGTGGAGGGCCCGACCGTCGAAGCCTGGGCCGACTCGATCGCCGCCGAACACGGGTTCACCGACATCTCCCACACCATGGAGATCTTCGGCACCTGCAAGGACTGCTGCCACGGCAAGAGCTGACATCGCTGGCAACGACCCGCGCGCCCCTGCGTAATACGCAGGGGCGCGCTCTGTTTCGCCGGAATGACCCTCGGGATCACACGGCCGGGACCGGGTCGGAAGCGGCCGCGGCTGCGGCCGGGCGCGAGGTGCGCGCGATGCCGATGCCGAACAGCGCGAGAGCGGCCGCGGCCCAGCACAGCAGGACCGTCAGCGGTCCCGCGATCGAGGCGTCGCCGAAGAAGGCGGCCGAGCGGAGCAGGGTCGCGGCGGCACCGGGCGGGAGCAGCTGGCCGATGGCGCCCCACGGCTTGGGCAGCAGCTCGGGCGCGGAAGTGGCCCCGGAGAACGGGTTTCCGATCAGCAGCATGGTCAGCGCGGCCACGCCGATCCCCGCCGGTCCGATGGCGGCGGCCAAGCCCGCCACGGTCCCGGCGACCGCGAACGACACCAGGCCGCTGATCGCCGCCATGGTCACATACGAGCCCGGCAGCAGATGCAGCCAGCCCTGCACGACCGACATGCTCAGCAGCCCACCGACAATCGCGAAGGTGACCAGCCCGAGCACCCGAGCCCGGACCGACGGCACCAACAGCGTGAGCAGCACTCCCCCGGCAATCCCGGACATGACCAGCGGCAGCACCATCGCGCCGAACCCGGTCCCGCGCGGATCATGCGGATCGGCCGCGACCACATCCTGCGCCGGAGCGGCCTGCACCCCACCCAACTGCTGCGCGAACCCCGAAAGCTGCTGGGCCACAATCGGGCTCGCGGCCGAGGCGATCAACACCCGAGGCTGCCCACCGGTCACGATGGCCCCGTAGACATCTCGGTGCGTGATGGCGTCCCGAGCCGCGGATTCGTCTGCGACGGTGCGGATATCGAAGCCGCCGGGCTCGCGAGCAGTCAACTGCTGGGCGACCGCGGTGGCCTGCGGTCCGGTGACGGCAATGGGCAGATCGCGGGGCGCGATGCGCGCGGCGGGCCACGCGAACGCGATGAGCATGAGGGCTTGAATGGCGGCCGCGGCCAGACCGAGCGCAAGGGCGCGCTGCACTGTGTTCATGGCGAATCCCAAAGAAAGCGAAGGTTCGTTCTTTTAAGTTGGGACAAGGCTGACATCCAGCTGTCACCTTGTCAAGAACGGATATTCGTTTTACTTTGGGCGCATGCCCAGAGTCAGCGAGGAACACCTGGAACGCCGCAGGCAGCAGATCCTCGACGCCGCCCAATCCTGCTTCGCCCGCAAGGGCCTGCACGCCACCACCATGCAGGACGTCTTCGCCGAATCCGGGCTCTCCGCCGGTGCGGTCTACCGCTACTTCAAGTCCAAGGACGACATCATCGCCGCCCTCACCACCGAGGCGAGCACCGAGCTACACGCCGCCCTCTACGAGGCCGTGCACACCAATCCACTACCCACGCCCGCCGAACTGATCCACACGGTCGCGGAGGCCATCGTCCGGCTGAGCGTGCCCGGCGGCCCGGTCCACCTCATCCCCCAGGCGTGGTCGCTGGCCCTCACCGACCCCAATATCGCCGACTACGTCCGCACCACCATGGGCGGCATCCGCCGCCTCTGGTTCGACTACGCCGTCCGCATGCGCGAAGTCGGCTGGCTCCCACCGGATTCCGATACCGACGCGGCCGCCAAGACCATGCTCGGCATCCTGCCCGGCTTCATCCTGCAGCACCTCATCATGGGCGACATCGACCCCGACACCCTCTACCGCGGCGTCCAGCTGCTCACCCCGGGCATCCGGGTCGACACCCCGGCCGCGGCGGCGACCGGGGCCGAATCCGCCCGAGCCTGAACGCGACTCGGCGCGGGCGGGTCGAATCGGCTAGGGCAGCAGGCCCTGGCGGGCGCGGCCCGCGCCGGAGAGGGTCAGCAGCAGGATGGTGGCCAGGGGCTCGTCCTCGAGACCGGCGGCGGGGAAGGTGTAGCGCAGGATGACGTCGGCGGTCTTCTCGCGGGACACGACGGTGAGGGTGCCGAACTGGAGGGCGGCGTTGCGCTCGGCGACGCGCTTGTGCAACTGGGGTTTCAGCGGACGGTCCCAGGCGAGGATGCACATGAGCGCCAGCACATCCAGTCCGGGCGAGAGGTTGACACCGCGCAGCGAGCACAGCGCGCCCTCGTATTCGAAGCCGAGACCGCCCTCCTCCTCGCGCACTTCCACGCCGTAGCGCAGCAGCAGCGCGCGGGCGCGGGCCTGGAGTTCCTCGGCCGGTGTGAGCTGATCGGTCACTTCACGCCTCCGAATCGGCGGTCGCGCTTGGCGTATTCGAGGCACGCGTCCCACAGGTTGCGGCGATCGAAGTCGGGGAAAAGGGTTTCCTGGAAGACGAATTCGGCGTAGGCGGCCTGCCAGATCAGGAAGTTGGAGCTGCGCAGCTCACCGGAGGGGCGCAGGAACAGATCCACGTCCGGCATATCGGGTTCGTCGAGGTAGCGGGCGACGGTCGCCTCGGTCACCTTCTCCGGATCGAGTTCACCGGCCGCCACCCGGCGCGCGATTTCCCGTGCGGCATCGGCGATCTCGGCGCGGCCACCATAGTTGACGCACATGGTGAGGGTCATCACCGTATTGTCCTTGGTGAGCTCCTCGGCGACTTCCAATTCCTTGATCACGCTGCGCCACAGGCGCGGTCGACGCCCGGCCCAGCGCACCCGCACACCCATCTCGTGCATCTCGTCGCGGCGGCGGCGGATCACATCGCGGTTGAAGCCCATGAGGAAGCGCACCTCCTCCGGACTGCGCTTCCAGTTCTCGGTCGAGAACGCGTACGCCGACAGCCACTTCACGCCCATCTCGATGCAGCCCTCGACGGTGTCCATGAGCACCGCCTCGCCGCGCTCGTGCCCGGCGGTGCGCGGCAGCCCACGCTCCTGCGCCCAGCGCCCGTTCCCATCCATCACCAGCGCCACATGCTTGGGCACGAACTCCGCCGGAATGGCGGGCGGCCGCGCCCCCGACGGATGCGGCGACGGCGGCCGCACAACACGCTGCCCCGTCAAAGTCTCGAGCTGCTCAGTGGAGGACTTCCGAGTACCGATCACGCCCACCATCCTGCCCGACGCCCCCAACCCCCGAACGCCCCCCACGGCATTCCCCCGGAACCTCCACACTTCCTCCACCGCGCACCCGGGTGGCGAAAACTCGGTTTCGGATCGCACCGAACCTGACTAGGCTTCCCTGCCGGACGAGCGAAAACACGGTCCGGTCGGTAGTCCGGGCGCTCGCTGCGCGAGTCAGTAACCTCCCTCCCAGGGTGTCCGGTTCGTCCTCTCATCGCGACATACGCCGCACCACAACCATGGGAGGTACAGATGCCGAGCACGTTCAGCGTGTTCTACGACGGCCAATTCTGGGTCGGGGTCCTGGAGATCACCGACGGCTCATCCGTGCGCGCGGCCCGCCACGTCTTCGGGGCGGAGCCGACCAATGCCGAACTCGAGGAGTTCGCGGTCAAGCACTCGGGTGCCCTGTTCGACCGCGCCCTGGCCGCACCCGCCGTCCCCGCCGGGACCCGGCCCACCGCGACGGTGAATCCGAAACGCCTGGCCCGCATGGCCGCCCGCGAACAGGCGGCCCGCCCCCTCACCTCGGCCGCCCAGGATGCCCTGCGCCTCGCCCACGAGCAGGCCGGACACGAAAATCGCGCCGCCGCCAAACGCCGCCGCGCCGAGGCGGCGGAACAGCAGCGCGCGGAGGCGATTCGCAAGCGAAAGGCCAAGCGCCGCGGGCATTGACGCGGCCGCACGCCCCACCGGTCCGCGCCGAGCTCACGGCCGGATCAGCGACCCTCGCCATACCGTCAACCGATGGCGGCTCGGGGCCTCTCGGCGACCGCGGCGGGGTCGACGGCCTCCACACGTTCGACGGTCGCGTGGGGGCGGGTGCGTTCGATCAAAGGGAGGGTGCGGAGTTGGCGTTCGAGGTGCCATTGGAGGTGGGCGGCGATGAGGCCGCTGGCTTGGCGGCGGAGGGTGGTGGGGATGGCGTCGACGCCGGTCCAGTCACCGCGGTTGAGGGCGCTCATGTGGTCTAGGACGCCGAGCATGGGGGTGGCGGCGCCGGGCGGGCGGCAGTGGACGCAGACCGCGCCGCCCGCGGCCACGTGGAAGGCGCGGTGCGGGCCGGGAGTGGCGCAGCGGGCGCAGTCGTCGAGGGCGGGGGCCCATCCGGCGAAACCCATGGCGCGCAACAGGAATGCGTCGAGGATCAACTCGTGCGGGCGACGGCCGAGGGCGATGGCACGCAGGGCTCCGGCGGTGAGGGTGTGCAGGCGAGGGGCCGGTGCGCCCTCCTCGCCCGCCAAGCGTTCGGCGGTCTCGAGCACCGCGCAGGCGGTCGTGTAGCGGCCGTAGTCGGCGACGATATCGGCGGCGAAGGTCTCGACGGTGTGAACCTGGGTGACGGTGTCGAGATTCCGCCCCGGATGCAACTGCACATCCACGTACGCGAAAGGCTCCAGCCGGGCACCGAATTTCGACCGAGTCCGCCGAACCCCCTTGGCCACCGCCCGAACCAAACCGTGCTGCCGGGTCAGCAACGTGACAATGCGATCCGCCTCGCCCAGCTTGTGCTGGCGCAGCACCACCGCATGATCCCGATACAACCGCACCGCAACAGTCTCGCACGCGGGACCGACCGGGTGGCGACGAGTCGGCGGGCGTGTGGCGATTAGAAGTTCGTTGGTGGGTGATTGGCGGGGGATTCCATGCTCACCTCGTCGAACAGGAAGCCCGCGCACCGCCTCGGAGGAGGACTCATGACTCGCCACACTCCGGGGGCCGGTTCGCGCTGGGCGGCCGCCCCGTCCGCGCCACGCTCTGCCCGGCTGGCGTGCCGACCGGGCGGCCCCTGTCCGACGCCGCCGCCTGGCACACGCGGTTCGGATGGCTTCGCGCACGCGAGCCCGATTCCGGCGTGCGTCGACCGCCATCGCGAATGAGCCGTGCCGAGGTCCGGTGTTCGACCCCGGAGGGGTGGGCCCAACACCGGATCTCACGGCGGTGCACCCCACCCGACCAACATTGGACGTGTGACCAGAATCGCGCTACGTTACCCACGGGTACGAAAGAGACGGGGTTCACATGACATTGGCGTCGGTTGGCGAGCTCGGGCTGGCGGAACTCGCGGCGGCACTGGCGGACGGCACGCTCACCTCGGTCGAGGCGACGACGGCCGTCCTCGACCGGATCGAGGCAAGTCAGCAGGGGCTCAATGCCTTCCGGATCGTGCGCCGCGCCGAGGCGCTCGCCGAGGCGGCGGACGCGGACCGGAAACTCGCGGCGGGCGAACGGGCCCCGCTGCTCGGCGTGCCGCTGGCCATCAAGGACGACACCGACTTGGCCGGTACCCCAACCGCTTTCGGCTGCGGCGGCGAGTTCCCGGTGAAAACCGAAGACGCCGAGGCGGTTCGGCGGCTGCGCGCAGCCGGGGCCGTCATCGTCGGCAAGACCAATACCTGCGAGCTCGGCCAGCTGCCGTTCACCAGCGGAGAAGCCTTCGGCCACACCAGGAATCCGTGGAGTGCCGACCACACCCCCGGCGGCTCCTCGGGCGGTTCCGGCGCGGCCGTGGCCGCCGGATTGGTACCCGCCGCACTGGGTTCCGACGGCGCGGGCTCGGTGCGCATTCCGGCCGCGTGGAACAACCTGGTCGGCATCAAGCCCCAGCGCGGCCGCATCTCGACCTGGCCGCTGCCGGAGGCGTTCTACGGCCTCACCGTGAACGGACCGCTCGCCCGCACCGTCGCCGACGCCGCGCTGCTGCTGGACGCGGCCGCCGGACCCCATCCGGGCGACCTGCACACCCCGCCCGCCCTGCGCGTCTCCGATGCCATCGGCCGCGATCCGGGCCGTCTACGCATCGCGCTCTCACTGCGAATCCCCTTCACCGCCACCAAGACCCGGCTCGATCGCGAGGTCGAGGCCCGCGTCCACGCCACCGCGAACACGCTGCGCCGCCTCGGCCACCAGGTCACCATCGCCGACGTCCACTACGGAATCCTCGCGGGCGTGAGCTTTCTCCCGCGGTCCCTGACCGGCGTCGACCAGGCTCTCAAACGCCTCCCCGGCGCACAGGTGGACCCCCGCACCACCCACAATGCCGCCGTCGGCCGCCTGCTCTCCCCACTGCTGTTCGCGGCCCGACAGGCAGAACCGTTGCTGCGCATGCGAATCGGCCGCATCTTCGACGACTTCGACCTGGTAATCGCCCCCACCACGGCCACCCCGCCCCCGGGCGTCACCGAGATCGACGGCATCGGCAACTGGGCCACCGACGAACTCATCACCGCCGCATGCCCTTACACGTGGCCGTGGAACGTCCTCGGCTGGCCCGCGGTGAACGTCCCGTCCGGCTTCACCGCCACCGGCCTCCCCGTCGGCTCCCAACTGATGGGCCCGGCCAACTCCGAGCCCCTCCTGGTTTCCGTTGCCGCCCAACTCGAATCAGAGCTGGAGTGGCACAAGACCCGCCCCGCCGCCTGGTGGTGACCGCGGGCTAGAAGCCGAGCTTGCCGAGCTGCTTGGGATCGCGCTGCCAGTCCTTGGCCACCTTGACGTGCAGGTGAAGGTAGATGCGGGTGCCCAGGATGTGTTCGATTTGCTTGCGGGCGTTGGTGCCTACCTCCTTCAGGCGGGCACCGCCCTTGCCGATGATGATGGCCTTCTGGCTCGGGCGTTCCACATACAGCAGGGCGTGGACGTCGAGCATGCCCTCGGTGGAGCGGCGGCCGTCGGTGTCGGTGTCCTCGTTCTCCTCGCGTTCGAGGACCTCCTCGATGACCACGGCGAGGGAGTGCGGGAGTTCGTCGCGCACGCCCTCGAGGGCCGCCTCGCGAATGAGCTCGGCCATGAGGACTTCCTCGGGCTCATCGGTGAGCTCGCCGTCCGGGTAGAAGGCCGGGCCTTCGGGCATCTGGGAGGCGATGACGTCGATGAGAACCTCGACCTGTTCGCCCTTGACCGCGGAGACCGGGACCACCTCGGCCTCGGGGCCCAGCAGCTGGGAGACGGCCATGAGCTGGTGGGCCACCTGGTCGCGGCTCACCTTGTCGATCTTGGTGACCACACCCAGCAGGGTGGTCTTGGGCGCCATGGTCTTGACCTGCTCGACGATCCAGCGGTCGCCGGGGCCGATCTTCTCGTCGGCCGGAATGCACACCGCGATCACGTCGACCTCGGAATACGTATCGCGCACCAGGTCATTGAGCCGCTGGCCGAGCAGGGTGCGCGGGCGGTGCAGGCCGGGGGTGTCGACGAGGATCAGCTGCGCGTGCTCGCGGTGCACGATGCCGCGAATGGTGTGGCGCGTGGTCTGCGGACGCGAGGAGGTGATGGCGATCTTCTGCCCCACCATGGCATTGGTCAGCGTGGACTTGCCGGTGTTCGGCCGACCCACGAAACAGACGAAGCCGGAACGGAATTCGACCTGGCCCTGATCGGAACCCTTGCCCTGAGCGCTCATTCGAAAACCTCCGATTCGGTGTCGAGGTCGAACCCCGCCGGGACATCACGTTCCCCTGCCGCATTGTCGGCCTCGGGCCGCAGGGCCGAGATGGGATTCTCGACGCCGTAGGTGTCGGCCGCGTCCAACACGTCGAACACCGCGCCCTTGGCATCGGTGAAAATGATTCGCGCGGAAGGCGATACCTCGCGCACCGCCGAAATACCCAGATCCGACAGCTTGCCCGCGACCACCACGGCCGCCTCGAAACCCTCGGCGCCGCTGGAGATCGCGGCCGCCACGGCCGCCTGCAGGGCGGTCAGCTTCAGGGCCGCCAGCTCCACCGCCCCGGCCGCGTAGGTGCGCCCATCGGTATCGCGCACGGCCGCGCCGCCCACGCCACCGGTGCGTCCCATGGCGCCACGAGCGAGGACCGCCAGCTTGTTGTCCTCGGCATCCAACTCAATCATCGGTCTCTCCATCTTCGTGTGCGCCGCCGACCGGCTCATGTTCCGCGGGTTCGCTTCTCGCCTTCTCGGGGGCCTTGCGCACCACCACGGTGTGGATGCGCATGCGGCCCCGGGCGTCGGCCCCGCCCTCCCCCTTCAATTGCAGGCCGTGAATGACGGCCTTGGAGCCGGGCAGCGGAACGCGGCCCAGCGCATGCGCGAGCAGGCCGCCGACGGTGTCGACGTCCTCGTCCTCGATCTGCATGCCGAACAGCTCGCCCAGGTCGTCCACCGGCAGCCGGGCCGAGACCCGGTAGCGGCCGCTGCCGATCTGCTCGATCGGCGCGATCTCGTCCTTGTCGTACTCGTCGGCGATCTCGCCCACGATCTCCTCGAGAATGTCCTCGATGGTGACCAGCCCGGCAATACCGCCGTACTCGTCGACCAGCAGCGACATGTGATTGCGGCGGCGCTGCATCTCGTCCAGCAGCGCGTCCAGCGGCTTGGAGTCCGGCATGAACACGGCGGGCCGCATGACCTGCCGGACCTTCACCTTCCGGCTCCGATCCGCGTACGGCACCAGGTCTTTCAGGTAGACGACGCCGAGAATGTCGTCGACGTTCTCCCCCACCACCGGAATTCGCGAGTGCCCGGACCGCACGGCCAGCGACATCGCTTGCGCGGCGCTCTTTTCCGCCTCGATCCACACCATCTCGGTGCGCGGCACCATGACCTCGCGCGCGGGGGTGGTGTCGAGTTCGAAGACCGACTGGATCATGCGGCGCTCGTCGGCGTCCACGACACCGCGCTCGCCCGCCAGATCCACCACCTCGCGCAACTCGATCTCGGAGGCGAAGGGGCCGTTGCGGAATCCCTTACCGGGGGTGATCGCATTGCCGACCAGGATCAGCAGCCGACTGATCGGGCCGAGCAGCGAGCCGATCGCCTGCAGCGGCAGCGAAGCGCCCAGCGCCAGCGAATACGCGTGCTGGCGGCCCAGCGTGCGCGGGCCGACACCGATCACCAGATAGTCGACCAGCACCATGACCGCCGCGGTGACGAGCAGCGCGGGTGCCTCGTCGAGCCAGTCCATGAGCACCGCCGCCAGCAGGACGGTCGCGGTGATCTCGCACGTGAGCCGCAGCAGCACCATGAGATTCACATAGCGCGGCCGGTCGGCGATGATGCGCGCCAGCCGCGCGGCCCCGGTGCGATCGGCACGCACCAGATCCTCCACGCGCGCGGGCGAAATGGTGTTCAGCGCCGAATCCAGCGCCGCGAAGACACCGCCCGCCGGGACCAGGACGATCGCCAGCAGGAGCAGAACGAGTGAATTCACGCCGGGCCCAGCGGATCACCGGTCGAATCGGTGAATCCGGTCTTGCCCAGCAGCTGCTGATCGCGGTCGGCCAGCTCGGCGCGGCGCATCTCCTGGCGGACATGCTCGTACCAGCCCTCGAGCAGGGATGCCTGGAGCGCGAACATCTCCTTCTCCTCCTCCGGCTCGGCGTGGTCGTAGCCGAGCAGGTGCAGGACGCCGTGCACGGTCAGCAGCGCCAGCTCGTGATCCATGGAGTGCCCGGCCTTCTCGGCCTGCTGGGCCGCGAACTCCGGGCAGAGCACGATGTCACCGAGCATGGAGGGACCGGGCTCGGCGGCGTCGGGCCGCCCGCCCGGTTCCAGCTCGTCCATGGGGAAGCTCATGACGTCGGTCGGACCGGGCAGGTCCATCCAGCGCATGTGCAGATCCGCCATGGTGTCGAGATCGACCAGCACCATCGACAGCTCGGCCGCCGGATGGACGTCCATCTGACCGATCACGAAGCGCGCGACGCTGACCAGTTCTTCTTCGGATACCTCGATACCCGATTCGTTGGCGATCTCGATACTCACCCGAACAGCCTAGAGTGCGAGCTCAGTGTCGCTCTCCTCGGCTCGCGGCACGTCGCTGCGCGCGATTGCCCGGATAGTGGACCGCGGCCGGTGGCCGGGAGTCCGCCTCGTACCGGTCGTACGCGTCGACGATCGCCCCGACCAGCCGGTGACGAACCACATCCGCGCTGGTGAGCTCTGCGATATGGATGTCCTCGATGCCGTGCAGGATCTCCGTGGCCGCCCGCAGACCCGACCGCGAGCCGTTCGGCAGATCGATCTGGGTGATGTCACCGGTGACCACGATCTTGGAACCGAAGCCCAGGCGGGTGAGGAACATCTTCATCTGCTCGGCCGTGGTGTTCTGCGCCTCGTCGAGAATGATGAACGAGTCGTTGAGCGTGCGACCGCGCATGTAGGCCAGGGGTGCGACCTCGATGACACCGGCCTGCATCAACTTCGGGATCGCCTCGGGATCCATCATGTCGTGCAGGGCGTCGTAGAGCGGGCGTAGGTACGGGTCGATCTTCTCGTTGAGCGTGCCCGGCAGGAAGCCCAGCCGCTCACCCGCCTCGACCGCGGGCCGGGTCAGGATGATGCGATTGACCTGCTTGGTCTGCAACGCCTGCACGGCCTTGGCCATGGCCAGATAGGTCTTGCCGGTACCGGCCGGGCCGACGCCGAAGACGATGGTGTGCGCGTCGATGGCGTCGACATAGCGCTTCTGGTTCAGCGTCTTGGGTCGGATGGTCTTGCCGCGCCGGGACAGGATGTCCAGGCTCAGCACCTCCGCCGGGGAATCCGAGGAGCCCTCGGTGAGCATGGAGTAGGTGTGCCGGACCGCCTCGGGCGAGACCACCCGATTGCGCGCGGTGAGCGCGACCAACTGGGCGACGACCCGTTCCGCCAGCGCGACATCGGCGGGCTTGCCGGTCAGCGTGACGGAGTTGCCGCGGACATGGATGTCGGCATCGAGGAGGCGCTCGAGTTCACGCAGGTTCTCGTCAGCCGAACCCAGGAATCCGAATACCGACTCCGGTGCCAATTCGATGCTGGAACGAACGGTCCGCCCCGCTGGTCCGGAACCGTTGCCGCCGCCCCCGATGGCGGCAGTAGGGATGCTCTGATCGCCGATTTCGCCTGGGTTTCTCAAAAGTGCCTATGGCCTGCTTTCCGGTCTCGATGCCGCCGTCGTTGACAGAAGTTTACCGCCGCCCACCGACACCGCCCAGTGAATAAGCCGCTACCAGCAGGCGAAACACCCCGACGCTATGCAACTGCCGCACCCCCGAATCCATTCCGTGCCGCAACCGGGTGAGGCGCGACTACCAGCGCGGGGTGAGCGCGCCGAGCGCGCCGAGCGCGACCGCCGCGGCGGTGGAGGTGCGCAGCACGGTCGGGCCGAGCAGCACGATGTCGGCACCGGCGTCGGCCAGGGACTTCAGTTCGGAGTCGTCGAGGCCGCCTTCGGGGCCGACGATGAGGATGATTTCGGGGACGCCGTCGAAAGACAGTTCGGTCAAACGGGATTCGCCGGACTCGTGCAGGGCCGCGACGATCGCGCCGTGAGACTTGGCCGTACGCACCAGATCCAGGAGGTCGCGGGTGGTGTGGAGGTCGGCTACGTCGGGGATGTAGGCGCGGCGGGATTGGCGGGCGGCCTGTTTCGCGGCGGCGCGCCATTTTTCGACGCCCTTGCGGGCCTTGGCTTCCCAGTTGGAAACGCAGCGCAGGGCCTGCCAGGGGACGATGGCGTCGGCGCCTGCTTCGGTCATGAGCTCGACCGCTAGTTCGGAGCGGTCGGATTTGGGGAGGGCCTGGACCACCGTGACCTGCGGGGTCCAGGGCTCCGCCATGCGTTTGGTCAGGACCTTCAGGTCGAGGCGATCCTTTGCGGCCGCAACCACTTCCGAGTCGGCGAGGATGCCGTGGCCGTCGGAGAGGGTGATGGGTTCACCCACTCGGATGCGGCGGACCGTGGCGGCATGGCGGCCCTCGGGGCCGTCGAGCACCGCGGTCGCGCCCGGCTCGGGGATGTCGTCGAGGTAGAAGACGGTGGCGGCCAAGGGATCAGCGTCCGCTGAAGGACGCGCGCAGGCGCGCGAACAGGCCCGAGTTGTGCTCGGACTGAGCGGTCATCACCTCGGTGTGCTCGCCCGCGCGCAGGCCCTTGTACTTGCGCAGCAGATCGGACTGCTTGGCGTCGAGCTTGGTCGGCACCACGATGTCGAGGTGCGCGATCAGATCGCCGCGCGAGCTGGCGCGCAGCTTGGGCATGCCGTGGCCGCGCAGCACCGACGCCTCGCCGGGCTGGGTGCCCGCGGGAATGGTGAGCTCGACCGGGCCATCGAGGATGGTATCGATGACGACGGTCGTGCCGAGCGCGGCGTCGACCATGGGGACGCGAATCGTGCAGTGCAGATCGTCGCCGTCGCGCACGAAGGTGTCGTGCGGCTGTTCGACGATCTCGACGTACAGGTCACCGGCGGGACCGCCGCCCGGGCCGACCTCACCCTGCGCGGCCAGGCGCACCCGCATGCCATTGGCGACACCGGCCGGAATCGGCGCGGCGATCTCGCGGCGCGAACGCACGCGGCCGTCGCCGCCACACTTGCGGCAGGGGTCGGGAATGGTCTCGCCCGCGCCGCGGCAGGTGGGGCAGGGCCGCGAGGTCATGACCTGCCCGAGGAAGGAGCGCTGCACGGTCTGCACTTCGCCCGCACCGCCACAGGTTTCACACCGCACCGGCTTGGAGTTGCCATTGGTGCCCGCGCCCTGGCACAGATCACACAGGATGGCGGTGTCGACGGTCAGATGCTTGGTGACGCCGACCGCGCACTCCTGCAACGACAGTCGCGTGCGCAGCAGCGAATCCGCGCCGGGCTGCACGCGTCCGCGCGGCTTGCGGGCGCCGCCGCCGGAGGCGTTCATGCCACCGAAGAACGCCTCGAACACGTCGCCGAGGCCGCCGAAACCGGCTCCGGAGAACCCGCCGCCCATGCCGCCGCCGGACTCCAGCGGGTCGCCGCCGAGGTCGACGATGCGTCGCTTCTCCGGGTCCGACAGCACCTCGTAGGCGCTGGAGACCTCGCGGAACTTCTCCTGGGCCGATGGGTCCGGGTTGACGTCGGGATGCAGTTCACGCGCCAACTTGCGGTAGGCGCGCTTGATCTCCTGGTCGGTCGCATTGCGTGCGACGCCGAGCAGTGCGTAGTAGTCCCGTGCCACGTGCGCTCTCTAGTCCTGTTTCGTCTCGTACTTGCTCATCGTTCGGCGAGTACTTCACCGATGTATCGGGCGACGGCCGCCACCGAGGCGATCGTCCCCGGGTAGTCCATGCGGGTCGGCCCCAATACCCCCATACCTCCGAGCACCGTACCGGGCATCCCGTATCCGGTGGACACCACGGCCGTCCCCCGCATCTGCTCGAGCTTGGTCTCCTCGCCGATCTGCACCGTCACCGTACCCGGCACCTGCGCGGCGGCCAGCAGCTTCAGCACGATCACCTGCTCCTCGAGGGCCTCCAGAACCGAACGCAGCGAGCCGGGGAATCCATTCCCGGCGAAGTCGGCCGCGTTGCGGGTGAGGTTGGCGGTGCCGCCGAGGACGAGGCGTTCCTCCGGATGCTCGACCAGGGTCTCGACCAGTACGGTCGAGACCCGGATGAGGACGTCGCGGAGTTTGGGTGGGGCATGCTCGGGCAGTTCGGCGACCGAGGCGGAGGCGGCGGCCAGGCGCTTGCCCTCCATGGCCTTGCCCAGCATGCCGCGCAGGGCGGCCAGGTCGTCCTCGCTGATCACATTGCCCAGATCGACCAGGCGCTGATCGACGCGTCCGGTGTCGGTGATCACGACCAGCAGCAGCCGCGCCTGGTTCAGGGCCACCACCTCGATGTGACGCACGGTCGAGGCCGACACCGTCGGGTACTGGACCATGGCGACCTGCCGGGTCAGCTGGGCGAGTAGTCGGACGCCGCGGCGCAGCACATCGTCGAGATCGACACCGCTCTCCAGGAATTCCATGATGGCGCGGCGCTCGGCGTTGGAGAGCGGCTTCACTTCGGAGATGTGGTCGACGAACTGGCGGTAGCCCTTGTCGGTGGGAATGCGACCCGAGGAGGTGTGCGGCTGGGCGATATAGCCCTCGGCTTCCAGCACCGCCATGTCATTGCGGACGGTGGCACTGGAAACGCCCAGGTTGTGCCGCTCTACCAGGGTTTTGGAACCGATGGGCTCCTTGGTCGCGATGTAGTCCGCCACGATGGCCCGCAGGACCTCTAGACGTCGCTGTTCGGTGCTCGACATGGCCCCACCTCCTTACTCGCCTTCGGGTTACCGGAGCAATTCACTCAAGTTTAGTGGCCCGTTAGCAAGTTGCTGTGCGACCGCCCGGTCAGCCGCGCGAGGTGACCCAGCCGCCGGGCGCCGCGCCCGGTTTCCACTTGATGCCGCATCCGACGCTCGGAGTGTGCGGCTCGGGGACCGGTTGCCCCGCGAGCACCAACTCGACCGCGGCGCGCAGGGACGAGCCATCGACCGGTTCTTGGTTTCCGGGTGTGGCCGCGTCGAACCGGCCGCGGTAGGCCAGTCGCCGTTCGGCGTCGAACAAGAACAGGTCCGGGGTGCAGGCCGCCTGATAGGCCCGGGCCACCGCCTGCGACTCGTCGATCAGGTACGGGAAGCGGAAACCGGCCCGCCGCACTTGATCTCGCAAATGCGCGGCGTCGTCGTCGGGATAGTTGGCCGTGTCATTGCTGCAGATGGCGACCGTGGCCAACCCGCGCTCGGCCAACTCCGCGGTGACCGCCGCCAGCCCATGCTCGATCCGTCGCACGTAGGGACAGTGATTCGACAGGAACACCACCAAGAGCGCGGGCTCCTTGCCGAAAGTCTCTAGTGAGACTTCGGACCCGTCCACCGCGGGCAAGGTGAATTCCGGTGCGGGCGTACCGATCGGAACCATGAACGATGCGAGCGCCATACCCCATTCTCACCGACCGGCGGCCGCCTCCACCACCGCGGCGACCTCGGCCGGATGCGACACCAGCCCGGCGTGCGAGGCGTCGATCGAGGAGATGCGCGCACCCATCCGCCTGGCCATATCCCATTGCGAGGCAGGGGGAATCACGCGGTCGGCGGTGGAGACGAGATACCAGCTCGGGGTGCCCGACCACGAGGGCGCGCCGGAGGGTTCGAGATTCGCGGTGAGGGCGAGGGAGTGCTGGCGCGCGGCCATATCGGCGGCGGTGGCCGGGTCGACGTCCTGGGCGAACACATCGTGGAAGCTCGCGGGATCGACATACGCGTCGAGGTTCTTCCCGGCGATGCCGTGCGAGTCGTCGACAATCTTGGGCCGCAACGCCAATGTCAGCTGAGAACCCGGGTACTGGATCGGATTCAGCTCCTCCAAAGCGAACTCACCCTGCGTAGGCGCGAAAGCCGCGATATAGACCAGGGATTCGACCTTCGCATCGTGCACATTGCTGATCACCGTGCCGCCGTACGAATGCCCCACCAGCACAACGGGACCGGCGATGCCATCGATCGTGCGCTGGATCGCCGCCGCGTCATATGCCGGGCCGCGCAGCGGATTCTCCAGTGTGACAACGTGATACCCGTCGTCACGCAGCCGCGAGACCACCCCATCCCAGCTGCTGGAATCGGCAAAAGCGCCGTGCACCAGCACGATTGTGGGAAGTGGTGCGGCAGTTGCGGGTACAGCGGCCACCAGGGATCCAAGGACGAGAGCCACCGTCACGACGGCGGCACGCACCAACCGGAACATGGAGGTCAATTCTTCAGGACGTCCGCAACCATGGAAAGGGCGTTCGGAATCTCCATACGACTCAGCTGAGGAGGGTGCGGACCACGCCGTCGGCGAGGAGGCGGCCGCGATCGGTGAGGATGAGGTGGTCATCCATTAGTTCGGCGAGGCCGTCGGCGATGACTCGATCTGCGGCGCGGCGGCCGGAGGGGTCCAGGTCGGGGAGGGGGAGGCCGGTGCGGAGGCGGACGGTGAGCATGACTCGTTCGGTGTAGCGCTCTTCGGGGGTGAGGGACTCCCAACCGGCGGCGGGGAGGAGGCCGGTGGTGACCCGATCCGCGTAGCGCGCCGGGTGTTTCAGGTTCCACCAGCGGACGCCGCCGACGTGGCTGTGTGCGCCCGGGCCCGCGCCGAGCCAGTCGCCGCCGTCCCAGTAGCCGAGGTTGTGGCGGCAGCGTCCGGCGTCGGAGGCGGCCCAGTTGGAGACCTCGTACCAGTGCAGGCCCGCGGCTTCGAGGCGGGTGTCGATGCGTTCGTAGCGGGCGGCGAGCACATCGTCGTCGGGGGCGGGCAACTCGCCGCGACGCACGCGGCGGGCCAGGGCCGTGCCGTCCTCGACGATCAGCGAATACGCGGACACGTGATCCACACCCGCCGAAAGCACGGCGTCGAGGCTCGCATCGAGATCGGCGTCGGTCTCCCCCGGCGTCCCATAGATGAGATCGAGGTTCACATGGTCGAACCCCGCCGCCCGTGCCTCCCGGGCAGCGGCCACCGCCCGTCCCGGAGTGTGCGTGCGGTCCAAGATCTTCAGCACATGCTGGGCGGCGGACTGCATACCCAGCGAAATCCGCGTATACCCCGCACCCCGCAGCCGCTCGAAGAACTCCGGCGAGGTCGACTCCGGATTGGACTCGGTGGTCACCTCCGCCCCCGACGCGAGCGTGAAGTTGTCGCGAATGGCGTCCAGCACCCCGGCCAGCCCGTCACCACCCAACAGCGAGGGCGTCCCGCCCCCGACGAACACCGTCTCCACCGCCGGTGTCTCCGACGGCAACGCATCGAATTCCCGTGCCGCCGTAGCGAGTTCACCCTTCAACGCCTCGAACCAGGACTGCGGCGAGGACGAACTCCCCAACTCCCCCGCCGTATAGGTGTTGAAGTCGCAGTACCCGCACCGCGTCGCACAGAACGGCACGTGCACATAGATCCCGAACGCCCCGCCCCCGAAATCACGCAGCACCGGCACGGGCGATTCGTCCGCCGCGGCGGTGCCGGAGGTCCGATCGGGAACAGTCGAGGTCACCCCTCCAGTGTGACCGGTTGCCCCCGTCACAGCTCACCCGCCTGCGCGGGCCGCCCGCTCACGCGGCGCACCGGCTCGAATCCGAGTACATTCCAAGGGGTTTCGAGGGGCCGGGTGGAGGCTCCGCAGGCGGATTGGGGACGGTCCGATGATCGAGATACCGCGGCATGCCATTGACCCGAGGTCGATTCGGGAGGTGGACGAGGGGTCGGTGGCGGCGGTTGTCGGGCGGGTGCGGGTGCCTCCCCGGCCGGAGGGGCCGAATTTCTCGCGGTCGATGGACGGGACGCTGCTGGCTCGGATGCTGATGGCGGATCCGGCCGCGCTGCGGTCGCGGACCTGGTATTTCGCACGGTCGACGGAGCGGACGATCACGCGGCGGTTTCGGGCCAGCGGGATCGAGTACGGGTTCGATCGACATGATCGGGTGGCGGGGTGGCGGGCGGCGTTCTGGTGGACGCTGATCGCGCGGGACGCGGAGGCCATGCGGGAGTTGATCGAGTACCCCGTCGATCGACTCCGGGAGTATGGCGACGGGGCGTTCGACGACTTCCAGTACGAGTGGGTTCGGCTGTTGCAGAGCGCCTGGCGGTTCGGGCCGCGCAGCGTGGCGGAGGCGGCGTGGGGGTTGGACACCCGCAGCCGGGTGGGGGCGCAGCGGGTGACGGATCTGTTGTTGCGCCCGGCCATCGAGGTGTTCGTGCGGTTGGCCGAGGGCGATTCCGACGGGTTCGACCGCCAGCTGGCCCAGGCGCTGCGCTCGCATCGCGAGTTCTTCGATACCGCGACCTGGGGACACGATCCGGAGGGCGTCTTCTCGCTGCCGCTGCTGGCCCTGTCCTGCTGGGCGCGGGATCTGGGCTATCGCACGGCCGTCCGCTCCGAGTACCTACCGGCCGGATTCATCGATCGCCCGGACTGGATGTACTCCCCCGAGTTGGCGGACGAACTGAACCGAATCGAATCCGCCAAGGCGCGACTCACGTCCAGCACCAGCGATCTATGACACCTGTCACAAAACAGAACATATATCCAGGGGATTTCCCGGGAAACTGAGGAAAATTCGATCCGGCAGTCGGAACGACCCTTCTGACGTGGCACAATAAGCCACATGACTGGACTTGGAGTACGACTCGTGGCGCGTCGCCATGTCGACTTCAAGCGCGTCTGCAGCGCGAGCTGTCTGCCGGGAAGCCTCCGGTAGATCGGCTCCCATTCCCCGGAATCCAGCGTCCTTCTGACGCTGTAAGAGCCGGTTCTCTGATATCGGAGGCGTGAGCCAGCCCCTCCCGCCTGCCCGCAAGACCTTCAGGAGCGACCCCCATGACGTCGAGCACCGACGCCACTTCCGATAACGCTCACTCCGCCCGGCCCGAAAAGCCCGCCTCGGAGCGACGCGTGCGTCCGGACCGTCCGCGCTCGGACGCGCCCGTCGCCCCGCGCGAGCGCACGGCCCGTCCGGTCAAGCGCAAGTCGGAGGGGCAGTGGGCGCTCGGCTACCGCGAGCCGCTCAATGCCAATGAGCAGAGCAAGAAGGACGACAACCCGCTCAATGTGCGGGCGCGCATCGAGAACATCTACTCCAAGGCCGGATTCGACTCCATCGACAAGAGCGATCTGCGCGGCCGCATGCGCTGGTGGGGTCTCTACACCCAGCGCGAGCAGGGCTACGACGGCACCTGGACCGGCGACGAGAACATCGACATCCTCGAGGCCCGTTACTTCATGATGCGGGTGCGCTGCGATGCCGGTGCCCTGAACCTGAAGCAGCTGCGCACGCTCGCGCAGATCTCCACCGAATTCGCGCGCGACACCGCGGACCTGTCGGACCGCGAGAACATCCAGTACCACTGGATCGAGATCGAGAACGTGCCGGAGATCTGGCGGCGGCTGGAGTCGGTCGGCCTGCAGACCACCGAGGCGTGCGGCGACTGCCCGCGCGTGGTGCTGGGTTCCCCGCTGGCCGGTGAATCGCTCACCGAGATCATCGATCCCACCTGGGCCATCGAGGAGATCGTCAAGCGCTACATCGGCAAGAAGGAGTACTCCAACCTGCCGCGCAAGTTCAAGACCGCCATCTCCGGCCAGCAGGACGTGGTGCACGAGATCAACGACGTCGCCTTCGTCGGCGTCGTGCATCCCGAACACGGTCCGGGCCTTGATCTTTGGGTCGGTGGCGGCCTGTCCACCAATCCGATGCTGGCCCAGCGCGTCGGCGCGTGGGTGCCGCTCGAGGAGGTGCCCGATGTATGGGAAGCGGTCGTGTCGCTGTTCCGCGACTACGGCTACCGCCGCCTGCGTACCAAGGCGCGCCTGAAGTTCCTGGTGAAGGACTGGGGCATCGAGAAGTTCCGCGAGGTGCTCGAGACCGAGTACCTGAAGCGCAAGCTGATCGACGGCCCGGCCCCCGAGCAGCCGAAGCGGCCCATCGACCACATCGGCGTGCAGAAGCTGCGCAACGGCCTCAACGCGATCGGCTTCTCCCCCATCGCCGGTCGCGTGTCGGGCACCATCCTGACCAAGGCCGCCGAGGCCATCGAGCGAGCCGGTTCGGACCGGGTGCGCTTCACGCCGTACCAGAAGCTCATCGTGCTCGACGTGCCCGACGACAAGGTCGAAGACCTGATCGCCGAGCTGGAACCGCTGGGCCTGCACGCGCGTCCGTCGCACTGGCGGCGAAACCTGCTGGCCTGCAGTGGCATCGAGTTCTGCAAGCTGTCGTTCACCGAGACCCGCAAGCGCTCGCAGGCACTCGCGCCGGAGCTGGAGCAGCGGCTGGCCGACATCAATGCCGAGCTGGACGTGCCGATCACGATCAATATCAACGGCTGCCCGAACTCCTGCGGTCGGTCGCAGATCGCCGATATCGGCTTCAAGGGCCAGCTGGTCGACGACGGCAACGGGAATCAGATCGAGGGCTTCCAGGTTCACCTCGGGGGCAGCCTCGGTTTCGATGCCGCCTTCGGCCGGAAGTTGCGCCAGCACAAGGTGACCGGCGAAGAGGTCGGCGACTACATCGAGCGCGTCGTGCGCAATTTCGTCAAGAACCGGGACGAGGGCGAGCGATTCGCGCAGTGGGCTGTTCGTGCCGATGAAGCAGATCTGCGGTAGGTAGGGGCTGGAACAATGGAAAAAGCACCAATGACCACAACGAAACTCGCGGAATCCGAGCTGCGGGCCATCGCGGAGAAGGGCGCGGCCGAGCTCGGCCCGAACGCCACCGCGCAGGAACTGCTGCAGTGGACCGACGACACCTTCGGCTCGAATTACATTGTGGCGTCCAACATGCAGGACGCGGTGCTGGTGCAGCTGGCCGCCCAGGTCCGCCCCGGCGTGGACGTGCTGTTCCTCGACACCGGCTACCACTTCGCCGAGACCATCGGCACCCGTGACGCGGTCGAGCTGGTCTACGGCGTGAACATCGTGAACGTGACGCCGGAACACACTGTGGCCGAACAGGATCAGCTGCTGGGCAAGGATCTGTTCGCCCGCGACGCCGGTGAATGCTGCCGCCTGCGCAAGGTGGTCCCCCTGAAGAAGTCCCTCGTCGGATACAACGCCTGGGTGACCGGCATCCGTCGAGTGGAGGCGCCGACTCGCGCCAACGCACCCCTCATCTCCTACGACGAGGGCTTCGGCCTGGTGAAGATCAATCCGATCGCCGCCTGGTCGGATGACGAGATGGCCGCCTACATCGAGGCCAATGGCATTCTCGTCAATCCCCTTGTGGAAGAGGGCTATCCCTCCATCGGTTGCGCTCCGTGCACGCGGAAGCCGGAACCGGGATCCGATCCGCGATCCGGCCGCTGGGCCGGGCTCGCCAAGACCGAATGCGGGTTGCACGCGTCATGACCTCTCTCGAGACAGAATTCGACACTCTCGCGGCTCTCGAGTCCGAGTCCATCCACATCTTCCGCGAGGTGGCGGGCGAGTTCGAGCGGCCGGTGATCCTGTTCTCCGGCGGCAAGGACTCCACCGTCCTGCTGCACCTGGCGATCAAGGCGTTCTGGCCCGCGCCGCTGCCGTTCGCGCTGCTGCACGTGGACACCGGGCACAACCTGCCCGAGGTGCTCGCCTTCCGCGACAAGGTGGTCGAGAAGTACGGGCTGCGTTTGCATGTCGCGTCGGTGGAGGACTACCTCGCCGACGGGCGACTACAGGAGCGGCCGGACGGCATCCGCAACCCGCTGCAGACCGTGCCGCTGCTGGACGCCATCAACGAGAACCGCTTCGACGCGGTCTTCGGTGGCGGCCGCCGCGACGAGGAGCGTTCGCGCGCCAAGGAGCGGATCTTCTCGCTGCGTGACGCGTTCGGGCGTTGGGATCCCAAGCGGCAGCGCCCGGAGCTGTGGAACCTGTACAACGGCCGCCACGCGCCCGGCGAGCACGTGCGCGTGTTCCCCATCTCCAACTGGACCGAGCTGGACATCTGGCGCTACATCGCCCGCGAGGACGTGGAGCTGGCCAGCATCTACTACGCCCATGAGCGCCCGGTCTACCAGCGCGACGGCATGTGGATGACCCCCGGCGTCTGGGGCGGCCCGGCCGAGGGCGAGGAGCTGCTGATCAAGTCGGTGCGCTACCGCACCGTCGGCGACGGATCCACTACCGGCGCAATCATTTCCGACGCCGCCGACAATGACGCGATCCTCGCCGAGGTCGCCGCGTCCCGGCTCACCGAACGTGGCGCGACCCGCGGCGACGACCGCGTCTCCGAGGCCGCCATGGAAGACCGCAAGCGAGAGGGTTACTTCTGATGTCCGACCTATTGAGACTGGCCACCGCCGGATCGGTCGACGACGGCAAGTCCACCCTGGTCGGGCGGCTGCTCTACGACACGAAGTCCGTGCTGGCGGACCAGATCGACGCGGTCACCCGCGCGTCGGTCGACAAGGGTCTGTCCACCCCGGACCTGTCGCTGCTGGTGGACGGCCTGCGCGCGGAGCGCGAGCAGGGCATCACCATCGATGTGGCGTACCGCTACTTCGCCACGCCCAAGCGGTCTTTCGTGCTCGCCGACACCCCGGGGCACGTGCAGTACACCCGCAACACGGTGTCCGGCGCGTCGACCGCGCAGCTGGTGATCCTGCTGGTGGATGCCCGCAAGGGTGTCATCGAGCAGACTCGCCGCCACGCCGCCGTCATGGCGCTGCTGGGCGTGCCGAAGCTGGTGCTGGCCGTGAACAAGATCGACCTGGTCGATGATCCGGCGGGCGTGTTCGAGAAGATCAAGTCCGAATTCGCGGAGCTGACAACCAAACTCGGCTGGGCGGCCGAGGATGTGCAGGAGATCCCGGTTTCCGCGCTGCACGGTGACAATGTCGCCTCGCGGTCGGAGAATACCCCGTACTACAGCGGGCCGTCGCTCATCGAGCACCTGGAGTCGGTGCCGGTGGACGCGGACGCGCACGGCCGCCACCAGGTCGGCCTGCGCTTCCCGGTGCAGTACGTGATCCGGCCGCGCACCGCCGAGTACCCGGACTACCGGGGTTACGCGGGACAGGTTGCGGCGGGCGTGGTTTCGAAGGGCGACGAGGTCGTGGTGTTGCCGTCGGGCACGCGCACCACCGTCGAGCGCATCGACACCCCGAACGGTGAGCTGGTGTCGGCACAGCCGGGCCGCAGCGTCACGCTGATCCTGGCCGACGATGTCGATGTCTCACGCGGCGATGTGATCGCCGCCGCCAAGGGCGCCCCCGAGCCCATCGACTCCTTCGACGCCACCGTCTGCTGGCTCGGCGACAAGCCGCTGCGCCCGGGCGCGCGCCTGCTGCTCAAGCACGGCACCCGCACCACCCAGGCGATCGTGGGCGCGCTGCTCGAGCGTTTCGACGAGCAGCACCTGTCGGCGGACCCGAACCCGGAGTCGCTGTCGCTCAATGACATCGGCCGCATCTCGGTGCGCGTGGCCGACCCGATCGTGGCCGACGACTACAGCGTCAACCGCCACACCGGCTCGTTCCTGCTCATCGATCCCGCGGGCGGCAACACCCTGGCCGCGGGCCTGGTCGGCGACGCCCTCACCGCGGTCGAGGTCGGCACCGAAACCGAATTCGCCACCGAAGCCGGGGTCTGACGATGAATCCGCCCGGCAACGGCGCATTTCCGGCCGTCCCGCCGGGCGGAGCGCCCGCCCGCCCCCTGCCCGGCCCGGCCTTCGGGTCGATAACGACCAAATACAGCGGCCCGCCCCGGCCCGCGCGGCGGCAGAACGCACCCGCGCTCATCGCCGTGGCGCACGGCAGCCGGGATCCACGCTCGGCCGCCACCATGCGGGCCGTGGTCGAGCTGATCGCGGCCCAGCGACCGGATCTCGATGTGCGCCTGGCCTTCCTGGACCTGAGCACGCCCTCGGTGGATCAGGTCGTGGATGCCGTTGCCGCCGACGGGCATACGCACGCCATCGTCGTTCCGCTGCTGCTGGGCAGCGCATTCCACGCGCGAGTGGACCTCCCCGGTCTGCTGGACGAGGCCCGCTCTCGGCATCCGCGCCTGTGCCTGACCCAGGCCGATGTCTTGGGCCCCGATCCACATCTGATCTTCGCCCTGCGCGATCGGGTGCTGGAAGCGCTGCGCGGCGACGCTTCTCCTTTCCATCCCGGCATGGCAAGGAGGTTGGGCATCGCGGTCGCCGCGGTCGGTTCCTCCTCCCCCGCCGCGAACGCTCGCACCGGCGATGTCGCACGCCTGCTCACGGCACTGACGGGCTGGGACACCGAGATCTGCTTCGCCACCACCGATCCCACGCTCGACAAGGCGTTCACACGCCTGAGGGCCCGGGGTGCGGAGCGGATTCTGGTCGCGCCCTGGTTCCTGGCTCCGGGACTGCTTACCGACCGGTTGCGCGACTCGCTTCCGGGTGTCACGCATGCCGAAACCATTGGCGCGCACCCGCTGCTGGCCGAGGTCGCCCTCGACCGCTACACCACGGCCGCCCTGCCACTCGAGCTCTCGGCCTGAGTTCGCATCAGCTTTCGGCGGTGGGATAGTCCGGCAGCGGGTATTCGGCCTGCTTGCCGATCAGGCGAGTCAGCAAGGCGCGCAAGGGTGACAAGGGCCGCGACGTCAAGGTCTCGATAAGGATGTGCATGATGGCGACACCGCAGCGCGTTTCGGGGTGACGCAGGCGAACCTGGGTTTCGGTGCCCTTCTGGATTTCGGTGACCAAGGGACGCAGGAGTTCCTCGTAGCGGTCGAAGGCCCGCGTGAGATCGTTTGGGGTGGCGGCGATTTCACCAGCCAGCAGGTACGCACCGATAATGGCGAGCGCGGTGCCCATGCCCGTCATGGGCGAACCGCAGCAGGCGGCGTCGCCGAGCAGGACGATCCGGCCCTTCGACCAGTGCGGCATGCGGACGCGGGCCACCTCGTCGAAGTAGAAATCGGGGGCGTCGGCCATGGCGTTCAGGATGTCCGGGATCACCCAGCCGTAGCCGGTCAGCCGTTCGCGGATGAGCCGCTGCTGCGCTTCGAGATCGCCGCGCAGCGCGGGGTCGGCGGGAATACGGGTGGTGACGATGGCCATGGAGGTCGCCGGATCCGGGTCCGGGCGCAGCGCGACGGTGCTGCCGGGAACGGGATAGACACCGACCCAACCGGTTTCGAGGGTGGTGCCGGGCGGGGTGGGGATGGTGAAGAAGCCGATATACGCGCCGAGGTATTCGACGAATTGCTCGCGCGGCCCGAAGACCTTCTCGCGCAACGCGGAATTCAGTCCGTCGGCGCCGATCACGACATCGAACTCGGCGACCGCACCGGAGGCGAAACGGACCTTCACCGTCTCGGCGTCCTGATCGATGTCCTCGACCCAGTCGCCGTAGCGATAGTCGAGCGTTCCGGATTCGGCCGGGAGCCCGGCGATTTCGTCGAGCAGGACCTGGTTCAGCTCACCCCGCGCGATCTCGATCTCGGCGACGAACCCCTCGCCACCGAACATCTCGGCGGGCATGCGTGCGCGGCTCCGCCCGCGCTCGTCGATGAAGACCATGCCGCGCTCGTCGAGTTGCCGCTTGCGGATGCCGGGCATGAGGCCCATTCGCTCGGCCACCTTGCGGCTGGGCCCGCGCAGGTCGACGGCCTGCCCGCCCGGCCGCGGCGCGGGCGCGCGTTCGACGACGGTGGTGTCGATTCCGGCCCGCAGCAGTTGGAGCGCGACCGCATTGCCCGCGATGCCGCCCCCGCAGACCAGCACGCGAATCGGTCGAGACATGGTGAACCTCCGAGTTGAACCGGTCAAGCCTGCAGAAAACGCGACAGCACATCCGTGGTGAGGCGTGGGGCTTCCTCGGGGAGGAAGTGTCCGCAGGGTAAGGCCGTCCCGGTCACCGTGTCACACCATTTTCCCCATACCCGCAGTGGATCTGTTGCCCCGTCGGCGATCCCGCCGGTCTCACCCCAGAGCACGAGGGTCGGACACTCGATCTTCCGGATGCCCCGGTCGTTTTCATCGTGCTCGCGATCGAGTGTCGCGGCGGCCCGATACTCCTCGCAGATGGCGTGCACTCGCTTCGGGTCCTGGAACTGTGCCCGATACGCGTCGCGCACCTCGTCCGAGAACACTCCCGGGGTGCTCGACCACGAGTCGAGCATGTGATCGACCAGCACCCCGGGTGATCCCGAAATCAACTGCTCCGGAACGGGTTCCGGAGCCGCGAGGAACGACCACACCCAGAACCCGCTACCGAGCTCGGCCCGGAAGACGTCGCCCGTGGGGATCACATCCAGGACCGCCAGCCGCTCGACCACCCCGGAATGGTCGAGCGCCATCCGGTAGGCGCACCGCGCGCCCCGATCGTGCCCGACGACGGCGAACCGCCGATGCCCCAGTGCCACCATCACTTCCACCTGCTCCCGGGCAATCTCCCGCATGCTGTACGGGCCGTGATCCGGTGCGCTCGGTGGTGTGCCGCTGTCGCCGTATCCGCGCAGGTCCGTTGCGACCACGGTGAATGTCTCGGCCAGCTCCGATGCGACGTGATGCCACATCAGGTGTGTCTCGGGAATACCGTGCAGCAGGAGCACCGGCGGGCCGGTGCCCTTCACCCGACCGTGAATGTGCCCGGCCGTTGTTGGGATGTCGAATTCTTGGAAGCCGGTGAACATCGGGTCGCCTCAGCGGTTTTGGGAGCCGGGTTCGGGGAAGGGGAGGTAGGGGATCAGGGAGTGGGCGAGGTTGGTGATGGTGAGGGATTGCAGCCAGACTCGGCCGGGGCCGGTGAGGGCGGCGAGGAAGAGGCCGTCGCCGCCGAAGAGGACATTGCGAATGCCCTTCACCATGGTGATGTCGAAATTGACCGAGCCTTCGAACAATCCGACGTGGCCGGGGTGTACGCGTAATGTCTCGCCCGGCGCGAGGTCGTAGGGGACGACCTCGCCGGAGAGTTCCACCCAGGCGTAGCCGTCGCCGGAGAGCCGCTGCAGGGTGAAGCCGGTACCGCCGAAGATGCCCGCGCCGAGGCGGCGCTGGAAGCTGAGCGCCACTCGCACATCACCTGCGGCACAGAGGAATCCGTGCCGATGAACCAGGTATTCACGGTCCTTCGCGATCTGTACGGGCATGATCTGGCCGGGCAGCTTGGCGGCGAAGGACACCCGGCCGGGCACGCGGTGGGCGGTGTATTCGGTCATGAACAGCCCGGCACCGGCCAGCGCCCGCCGCACCGCCCCGAACATGCCACCGGCCGCGCCCCGGGTCGAGGTATTGAGCCGGATCGAGTCGGTCATCCACGACAGCTGCCCGGCTTCGGCGATGAGACTGTCACCCGGTTCGAGGGCGACCTCGAGGACCGGCATGACGGTTCCCCGGATTCTGGCGTCCATCAGGTTTCCCCTCCCGTGGTTCGCGACTCACACCAGTGTGCCCCGCCGCCGATCGCGATGTGATCGTCACCGGCTTGCCACCGGCCCGACCTTCCTAGTAATTTAGGATTCCCTTACCTAACAGAAGGCTCGACCATGCTCCAGACCAGCAGCGCCCGGTATCGCACCGGGACCGCGGGAATACCCCACGATTCCTGGGGAATCGTGTCCGCCTACGCCCTGCTGGCCACCGGCACCCTCACCGCGGCCGTCTGGATCGCCGCCCACGTCACCGCCAGTCCGGCCGTGCACACCGGCGGACTGTTCGTGCACCTCGCCTCGCTGGTGGTGGGTTTCGGCGGGGTGCTCATGGCCGATTCCTTCGTCTTGCGCTGGGCCGCAGGGCGTCTCACCCTGACCGAGACCCTGCGCGCCGTGGGCCGATTGCACGCCCCCATCTGGCTGGGACTGGCCGGACTGGTGGCCAGCGGCTGCGTGCTGGAACCGAACCTGGCCTCGACCATGACGCGCACCAAGCTGGCCCTGGTCCTGATGCTGACGCTCAATGGGATTCAGGCCTGCGCACTGAACCGCCGACTGCGCGCCCGCGGCGACACACCGCTCACCGGTCGCCTGCTGGCCTGGGGCGCGGCCACCGGATTGGTGTCGCAGCTGTGCTGGTGGGGCGCGACGGTCATCGGCTTCCTCAACGCGCAGCGCTGATCCCCGCGCCCGATCGACCGCCCGATACGCTGGGCGAATGATCAAGGCTGCGGTATTCGATGTGGGCGAGACGCTGATCGACGAGACGCGCATCTGGTGCCGGTGGGCCGACCGGCTCGATATCCCGCGCTTCGCGTTCCTGGGCGTCATCGGCGGCATGGCCGCCACCGGGCGACCGCTCACCGACGCCTTCGAACTGGTGCGGCCGGGCCTGGATCTCGAGGCCGAGCAGTCCGCGTGGGCCGCCGAGGAGCCGGAAAGCCTGCGCAACAACTTCGACGGGGACGACCTGTACCCGGATGTGCGGCGGGCGCTGAGCGAACTGCGGCGCCGGGGCATCACCGTCATCATCGCCGGGAACCAACCGCCGCAGGCGAAGTCGGCCCTCGAACGGTTGCGGCTGCCGGTGGACGCGGTGTACACCTCGGCCGAATGGGATCTGGAGAAGCCGGATCCGAAGTTCTTCACGCGGGTGATCGAGGTGGCCGGTGTCGAACCCGAGGAGATCGCCTACGTCGGTGATCGGGTCGACAACGATGTGGTGCCGGTGGTGGCGGCGGGCATGGTGCCGGTGTTGATTCGGCGCGGGCCGTGGGGTTATCTGACCGCCGAGCTGCCCGAGGCGGCTCAGGCGAGGATTATCGACGGGCTCGACGAACTGCCGGATCTGCTGTCGCCCGCCTGAATTCACCAATACATGACGCATCAAATGTGACGGCGGTTTTCCGCCAGCGACCACACCCCGCGCGGCGTTGACTATGACATGTCAACGAAATCGGCTCTACCGCAAGGGGAATGCAGTCATGGATGCTCGCTTCACAGGCAAGGTCGTTCTGATCACCGGAGCCACCTCGGGGGTCGGGGCGGCCGCGGCCCGGCGCATTGCCGCCGAGGACGGGAGCGTGGTGCTCGGCGCGCGCGGCAAGGAGGCCGGGGACCGGATGGTCGAAGAGATTCGCGCCGCGGGTGGCCGGGCGGTCTTCGTGCCCACCGATGTGACGGTCGAGGCCGAGGTCGCGCGCCTGACCGACGCGGCGGTCACCGAATTCGGGCGGCTGGACGCGGCTTTCAACAATGCGGGGGCAGTCAATGCCTTCGGCTCGGTGGAGGAGATCGACGAGGCCGGGTGGCGCGCCGATCTCGAACTCAATCTGACGGCGGTCTATTACGGTCTGCGCCACCAGGTTCCGGCGTTGGCCGCGAGCGGGGGCGGGGCGATTCTCAATAATGCCTCGAACCTGGGCGTGGTCGGTATGGCGCAGGTCGCGCCGTATGTGGCCGCCAAACACGGTGTGGTGGGCCTGACCCGGGCCGTGGCGCTGGAGGCTGCCAACCGGTCGGTGCGGGTGAATGCGCTGGTCTCCGGCGCGGTCGACACCCCCGCCTTCCGCAACTCCATGGGCGCGACGCCCGAGGGCGAGGCCGCCATCGCCGCCTTGCACCCGCTCGGCCGCATCTCCCGGCCCGACGAGATCGCCGCCTTCTGCGCCTACCTGCTCAGCGACGAGGCGAGTTTCATTACCGGCGCGGCCCTGGCCATCGACGGCGGCTTCACCGCCCGCTGACTCCCACCCGATCGCGAAGTCGCGACAGGCCCACCACCGCGCCCGGGCACTGGAAACGCGGGGTGGGCCGGTCACTTTCGACGACGGAAGGGTGAGGGTTGCAGGTCCCTCACGCTTCCGCCGCCGGACCGTGGAGCGCGCCGCGACCGGCGCGCTCGGAATCGGGGACGAGGTGGGGCGGGGTGGTCAGTCCCGCCGACCACCTGCGTCGCCGTGGGGAGGGGACAGATGGTGGGACTCCACCGCCCCGCCTCCCCCGCCACCCGCACCGGCGTGTGGGACAGCACGCCGCCTACGGGTCAAGCCGAAACTCATTACCCGGCACACGGTTCGGTTCTCAGTGGTGGGCACCGCCGCCACCTCCGCCCTTGCCGCCGCCTCCGGCTCCACCGCCGCCGCCCATGCCGCCACCACCCATTCCCCCGCCACCCATGGAGCCGCCGCCCATGCCGCCGCCGGTGTGGGTGCCGCCGCCGGGTGAGGAGCCACCGGGGTTGCCGCCGCCCGTGGAACCGCCGCCGGTGGCGGTACCGCCGGAGGGAGAGCCACCGCCGGTCGCGGTTCCACCGCCGGGCGTTCCACCGCCGGGCGTTCCACCGCCGGTTCCGCCCGATGGGGTGCCGCCGCCTGTGCTCGCGCCGCCGGGGCTACCACCGCCGGGGGTGGAACTGCCGGGAGATGTTGCGCCGCCGCCTGTTCCGGTACCTCCACCGGTACCTGCACCGGCACCAGTTCCTCCGGCACCCGTACCTCCGGTACCTGTTCCGGCGCCGGTACCCGTTCCACCCCCTGTGTCGGTACCGCCACCGGTGCCCGTACCGCCGGACGTCGAACCGCCCGAGGTGGATCCGCCGGGTGCCTGGCCACCGGTGTTCGCTCCGGCCGGGTCGCCGGTTGTGCCGCCGGGCGTCGAACCGCCGCCCGCGGGGGTTGCGCTGCCCGGGTCCGATCCGCCGGATGGTGTTCCGCCGGTGGCGGTTCCGCCGGTTCCGGTTCCGGGGGTGCTGCCGCCGGGGGCCGAGGAACCCGGGTCGCCCGCCGCCGGGGTTCCGGTGCCGGGAGTCGTGCCACCGGGGGTGCCCGGTTGGGTTCCGCCCGTGGCGCTTCCGGGAGTCGTGCCGGGCTGGCTGCCGCCGGGCGGCGTAGCGCCGGGCTGGCCCGTGCCGGGTTGGGTTGCGCCGGGGATGGTTCCGGTGCCGCCGGGGAGGGTGGCCGAGATCGGTTGGGCGGTATTGCCGGGGACGCTGACCGTGGGGACCTGGCCGCTGAAGGAGCCGACGTTCCAGCCGGTGAGGGCCGGGTTCTGGAAGGGCAGCGGGTTGGTGAACTGGGCCGGGTTGGCGTAGGTGACGACCGTGTCCGAGAGCATGCGGGTTTCGCAGTGGGTGCCGCCGCTGGTGGTGTCGACCGGGCGGCCGTGGACCCAGGTCTGGGTGACGGTCGGGGCGATCGGGGCGTAGGCGCGGACCGCGGCCACGGTGGCGATGGCGTGGGTGTGGGTGCCGGGCGGCGCGCCCGCGTCCTCGTAGACGATGACGTCCCCCGTGCCGAGCGCGGCGGTCCCCACCGGCTGGTCGGTCGGTTCCGGTGCGGCTTGCAGGCCGGGTGGTCCGGCAACCGGCCCGCCCAGCACGGTGGCCGCGGACATGGCCAGCGCGGAAGCCACCGCGGCACCGGAGATCACGGCGGCGCGAGGGGCATAGCGTCCAATGGCCGATCCGGCGTCGATGCTGCGAAAGGCGGCGATGGCCGCGCCCACGGACACGGTGTGCGCAGGGTCCGGCGACATGATGACCGGGCGACCGAGATCGGCCAGCACCCGCGCCACCTCCGCGGGCCGGGCCGCACCGCCGATGAGCAGGACCCGATCGATCTCCTCCATGTGCAGACCGGCCCGGTGCACCACCGAGCGCACGAGTCGTAGCGAATTGCGAATGTGCCAGCTGCGCAGCCGATTCGTATCGGAAGCGGGCACCACGGCCGAAACCGGTTGTGCCGCACCGGGTGCGATGCTGCGCGCGTACCGGGCCAGCAGGGTGCCGAGCGGGCGGCCACCGTAGTCGTGGGAGCGCTCGGCCCGCCCGAGGATGCCGCGTTCCTCGCGGTCCGCCTCGGTGCGCACCACCGCGATGTCGAGACTGTTGCCCCCGAGGTCGTAGACCAGGGTCAGCCCGGATTCGGAGATGCCGTATTCGCTGTCGAGCCATTCCACCGCGGCGACCGGCTCGGGCATGAGGGTGACGTCCGCGGCCCCGGACCAGTCCAGCGCCCGCCGCAATCGCGTGACGTGTTTGTCCGAATAGCAAGCCGGATAGGTGCTTACGGCGGGCGCTTCGGGCGCATTGGTCTCGATGAGCCCGTTCACCACGGCCGCCACCAGATCCGCCGGGGACCAGATGCGACCGTTGATGACCACCGGGTCCGGCTCGGCCGTGAGATCGGCGAAGTCGGTGACCACCGGGGCGAAGCGGGGAATTCCCCCGATATGCGGCCCACCGGCGCTGTCGAAGGTGACGGCGGTCCGGCGAACGCGCACCGCGGGCCGGTTCCGATCACCGGCCGTGGTCGCCCATACGGAGTTCACTGTGCCGATGCTCATGCCAAAGCCAACTGTCATCGCTATCCCGTCAACGCACCGAGACCACGGCCTCCACGGGCGTACCAACCATGTGGTCGCGGTCGTTTTCCAAACAGCGCGTTCAGGTTAGCTGGCGTTAGCGGGGGATGAATATCGAATTGGGAGAAAAGATTTCGCGTCCAGTAGCGAAGGTGGCGAATCTACTGGTCAGGCAATGTTCCAAGCAAGAT
Source organism: Nocardia sp. CDC160 (assembly GCF_035818795.1). Lineage (NCBI taxonomy): Bacteria > Bacillati > Actinomycetota > Actinomycetes > Mycobacteriales > Nocardiaceae > Nocardia > Nocardia sp. CDC160. Next base: position 337,306 of record NZ_JAYKYT010000003.1, read on the forward strand.
CGAATCCGACTGTGCGACAAAAGCAACCGAACAGTCTTTCTCGGTGGCTACAGCACAGCGAACAAAATATTCATACCAACCGGTAGGCAAAGAGTGTCCGAAAAACCAAACCGCATCGTCAGTTTGGGAGTGCGGATTACCGATCACTGGTCGGTAGCTACCCGGGAATCCCCCACGCGGGCCGCTGCACCGTCCGTGATTCGCGACGAAATCTTCTCTACTACCGATCATGTCGTCGCGAGCAAACGCGGCATTACAACTCACACAACAGCATCGGTACGTTGCGTACGCACGGGCGACGAAGATTCGCAGCCGACCCTCCACCGGATACGTTGCCCGGCACAAAAAGTCAGCCCCGCGGCACAGGAGCGGCGCTACCCGACCCGGTCATCGCGGCATGCTTGTGGCCGGGTCCCCTGCCACCGAGGTGGAATCCGGCCAGAAACGCACCGGAACGACGAAGGCCGCCGTACGCGCAGGGGGTTCGCGTACGGCGGCCTCCGGTGGGCATCGCCGAGGGGGTGGATCAGCGACGCACCAATAGGGGTAGCTTCCGTCGGGGGCGGTTCACCGCGCCGCCACGAATGGCATGCGGCTGACGCTCACCGACCAGTCGGTCGAAATCTCCTGCGCTGCGGACGGGTTGAGCCAACCGACCGGCATTGAAGTCGTCCACCAGCTGACGCACCGTCTGCTGCGCGCACGACTTGTTGGTGCCGATGAACCCGGTCGGCCCGCGCTTGATCCAGCCGGTGACATAGGTACCGGGCACCACCGCACCGCCGGACTCCTCGGTCACCCGGCCGTCCGCGTTCGGGATGATCCCGGCCCGCTCGTCGAAGGGCAGCCCCGCCAGCGCGACACCGCGATAGCCGACCGAGGCCAGCACCAGCCCGGTCTCGATCGTCTCGACATCCTCGGTCGCGACCGCGTGCACGCTGCCGTCGTCTCCGGTGACGAGCTCATTGCGCACCACCTCGACCCCGGTGACCCGATCCACGCCGAGGATGGCCGTGGGCGCGGACAGATACCGGAAGACAATGCGCTTGCGCCCGAGAACGGGACGATCCGCCAAGCCCCGCAACAGCTTCAGCTTGTGCTCGACCTTCTGCGACATGCCCTCGACCGGTTCGGGAATCTCACCCTCCACCACAATGTCGACATCCGCGCCCAGCAGGCCCACGAATTCCGGCACGGTGAAGGCGGATTCGGCCGGACCGCGCCGCCCGAGGATCACGACCTCCTCGATAGCGCTGCGCCGCAAGGCATTCAGCGCCCGCTGCGACATCTCGGTACCGACGAGCAGCTCCGGATCGGTGGTCAGCATGCGCGCCACATCGAGGGCCACATTGCCATTGCCCACGATCACCGCGCGCCGCCCTGACAGGTCGAAATATCGTCCCGCCTGCTCCGGGTGCCCGTTGTACCAGGCCACGAAGTCGGTCGCCGAGGCGCTGCCCGGCAACCCCTCCCCCGCGATCCCGAGCTTGCGATCCGAGGACGCGCCGACGGCGTAGATCACCGCGTGGTAGTGCGCCAGCAACTCCTCGTGCGAAACATGTTCGCCCACATTCACATTCAGATAGGACCCGAACCCCGGCTGCGCCGAGATCACATCGAAGAGCTGCCCCACCTTGCGGGTCTTGGTGTGATCGGGCGCGACACCGAACCGGGCCAGCCCGTAGGGCGTGGTCACCTTGTCGAACACCGTCACGGAAACGCCCGGCTGCGTGAGCAATTCGTCGGCCGCGTACATGGCCGAGGGCCCGGACCCAATAATGGCCACCCGCAACGGTTCCCGCCCCGGCTTGACGGCCGCGGCCGGAACCGGCTTGGCCAGCAGCGGCCGCGGCCGCTCCTGCCGGTAGAAGTCGGCATTGATCTCGATGAACGGAAGCTGTTCCGAGGTCAGCTTTTTCGACGACGTAATGGCGTCCACCGGGCACGCGGTGGCGCACGCCCCGCAGTCCACGCAGGCCTGCGGATCGACGTAGAGCATCTCCGCAGTCAGGAAGTCCGGCTCGTCCGGCGTCGGATGAATGCAGTTGACCGGGCAGGCGTAGACGCACGAGGCGTCGCTGCAACAGGATTGGGTGACAACGTACGGCACTGGACGTTCCCCCTTCCTACGCGGCCTTGCCGGAGCGAATCGGCTCCGAGCGGTAGCGCGAGGCCGGGCCGTCGATGCGGAAGAGCTTCCACACCTGCTTGGCGATCGGGTTCATCAGCCCGATCTCGGTGGCCAGCGCGCGCACGTCGATGAAGTAGTCGCTGAAGACCTGCTTGGCCTCCTTGGAGCCGTAGAACAGCTCCTTGCGCACCGTCTCGGGAATGTCGAACTCGCGGAAGAACTTCCGGGGCGGAGTCGCGATGGAGCGGCCCAGAATGAACATGACGATCGGCATGGCGAGGGAGAGCACGAAGCGATTGGCCACGTTCCCCTCCGGCACATGCTGCTTGAGGAACTCGTGCGCGAAGGAGATGTGGCGCGCCTCCTCGGCGACGTGAATCGACATGACGCCGCGCATGATCGGGTGCACCTCCTCACCCGAGCGCAGGATCTGCTTCTGAATGTGGTCGATCGGCTCCTCACCGGCGAGCACCGCCATGAAGAACAGATTCGGGAACATGATCGCGACGGGCACACCGAGGAAGCGCAGCTGGCGCACCAGCGGACCCATGCCCGGCACATCCGCGCCGATGCGGTTGACCATCTCCTGGAACATCAGGGTGTGGTTGAGTTCCTCGGACATCTCGTGGGTGCAATACCGGAACTCCGGGTCACCGTTGGCGAGTCCGAAGGTGTGGTTCACCATGCCGCTGATCAGGATGGATTCGAACTGCAGGCCGACCTTGGCGATATTGGCCTGGCGGTACTTGCCGATCGCGATCTTCTGCTCGTCGCTCAGGCCCTGGTACCAGGGATGACGGCCGAGCGGGTCGGCAGACTCGGGCAGGATCCAGCGTTCGGGGCGGGCATCGGCGTCGAAATCGGGGTTCTCCCAGTCGATGTCCTCGTAGGGGTCGAAGTGCTTGTTCACCGACCCCTCCGAGAGGAGCAGCAGCTTGTTGGCGTACTCCTGAGCTTCGGCAACCACGGGGTCGTCAACGGGCGTCGTGGTCGGAGACATCGTCGTCACCTCTTCAGTAGAAAAGCTTTTATCTGTGCCCCATGGTTACACCAAACTGAAGAGTCGTCAACAACGTGCTCGCAGAATGCTTGCACGAGCTAGCGCGGGTCAGCACACGAATCCATGCCAACCCGCCGGTAGCAGGGCAAATGATCAGTTCAGAGCGCGGCCACCCGGGTGACACGCCGGAACAGGCCGGAGAGCGAGTGATGGCGGTGGTTCGAGGAATCGTGCTCGAGCAGGGACTGCTTGGCCGCGATGGCCGCGCCGTCGGCGATGGTGCGTTCGGGATCGGAGGCCACCACCACCGGGCGGGCGAGTTCCTTGGCCAGGACCTGCGCCACCTCGGGCGGGCGGGCCGCGCCGCCGACCACCAGGATGCGATCCACATCGGCCATGGTCACGTCCGCGATGCGCAGGCATTTGTAGACCAAGCCCAGCGAGCGGCGAATGTGCTCGCTGCGCAGCTCACCCGAATCCGCGTCCGAAAGTCCGCGCGGCACCACCTGCGATCCGGCCGTGCGCCGCAGCTTGCGCGCCACCATGTCACCGAAGGCGCGGCCACCGTATTCGACCGAGTGCAGCGGCAATCCGACGACCGGATTGCTCGGCGCGCCCATGCCCACCCGGAGCAGGGTGATGTCCAGCCCGGACCCACCGAGGTCGTAGACCAGCGCCAAACCCGGTGTGAGCGGCCCGCGTTCGGCGGCCAACCAGGTGGCGGCGGCGATCGGCTCGGCCAACAGGGCGGCGTGAGTCAGACCGACACCGTCGAGGGCGGTGCGTAGATCGGCGACCAGATTGGCGGAGTAACCCGCCGGATGGGTCACCGCGATACCGACGTCACCGGCATCGAGCGGTCCGGCCGGAGGTTGCCCGAGCACCTCCGAGACCACGCTGTGGGCGACGGTCGCCACCAGATCGGCGGCCGAGAGCGCGCGGTGCCCGACCCGGGCGACCGGTGCGCCACGCTGGGTGAGATCGGCGAATTCGGTGATCACCCGCCCGTGCCGGGGAATCCGCCCGACGCGCGCGGTGCCCGAACTATCGAAGGTGAGGGTGGTGCGCCAAGTGGTCGGCGGAGCGCCGACGCCGCCGCGGCGACCGGGCGGATGTTTCGCCGATCGATCGGCCGCCGTGGAGCAAACCGTATTGACCGTGCCGATAGACAAGCCCACACCGAACGCCATCATCCACCTCGATCTACCAGTCCCTCATCGGGTCGAGCCCGCTGTGAAATGACCGCTGTCGCCAGCCATCCGACCCGACCCCAATTCATGCAACTCCTGCGCCGAATGCTTGCCAACCACCGGACACGAGGTTGTCCGCTCGTGCGCCGCCTTGTCCTTACAACCATGCTGTCCAGGCAGACGAGGGCGATATAGACCGCGCGCGTTCGGATCGCGCAATGTTTGCCTGGCTTCGTCGGTTCGCCGGATACGGGACGGAAGGTGCCGAACGGTTCGGATGTGACTGCCGACGACAATCGCCCCCGCCCCGAGGGATTCGGGGCGGGGGCGATCGGACCTCGCGGGTTCAGTTGACGGTGGTGGGCGTCTTCAACATGTTCGAGCTGAGCACCGACACCACGCTGTAGGCCAGATTGATCAGGTCCGGGGCGATACCCGTATTGCCCATGAGCATCTTGGCCAGCGGGCCGAAGAACTTGAGGGCCGACTGCACGAGCGTGCTCATGGTGTCCACGTCGAAACCGTCGGACTTGGAGTTCTTGTCGGTCGACGGGGACTGCGCGCCCGGATTCGCCTGCGCCCCCGGATTCGCCTGCGCGCCCGGATTCGACTGCGCGCCGGGCGCGGCCGGGGACGGCGTCTGCGGAGCAGCCGGAGTGCCGGGCGATTGCCGCGGCGCGCGCTGATCGGCGATGGGCTTCACCGCCGGTGCCGCACCGGGTTTCGCGGGCTCCTTGCCGGGCTGCGCCGGAACCGCCTGCGGCGCAGCGGGTTGCGGCACCGCGGCTTGCGGCGCGGCCGGGCCGCCCTGCTGGGCCTGCTGCTCCCAGTTCAGGAACTGATCGGCCAGCTGCTGGAAGACCTGCAGTCCGTCCGCGGTCTGCGGCGTACCCGCCCGCTCCGGACTCACCTCGGCGGGAGTCGGAAGCTGCGGGGCCTGCGCGGGCTGCGCCGGAGCCGAACCCGGTTGTGCCGGAACCTGTCCCGGCTGCGCGGGCGTCCGGTCCTGCCCCGGAACCTGGGCCTGCGGTTGCACCTGCGGGGCCTGAGCCTGCGGCTGGGACTGCGGGGCCTGAGCCTGCGGCTGCACCTGCGGAGCCGGAACCGCCGCCTGCGGCGTCTGCGGAGTCTGCGCCGGAGCGGGCTGGGCCGGAGCCGCCGGTGCGGGCTGCGCCGGGTTCGGCGCGGGCACCTGCGCCTGTGCGGGCTCGGCCGGAACCTGCTGTCCCGGTTGAGTTCCCGGCTCCGACGCGCTCTCGGCGGGCACCGGCACGCCGAGCAGGTACGACGCCAGCCCGGTCACAATGGTGACCGCGTGCTTGAGCTGTCCCTCCGGCGACTCCAGCTGCGCCGCGTCCTCGGCATTGGCGCCATTGCCCATTTCGAGGAACACGTCCGGCACGGAAGTCAGTGCGGGACCGGCGATATCGGAGCGGGTCTGCAGTCCGTCGACGGCACCGTTGTAGGTGGCGGCCTGATATCCGCCCTGCACGTAGGCGTCGCGCATGGCCTTGGTGGCGATCAGCCCGGCACCGGACTGCACCTCGTTGACCTTGGCGTCGGGCACCGGCAGCTGCGGCACGATGAGGTGGAAGCCGTGCCCGTCGGCGGGCCCGCTGTCGGCGTGGATGCTCACGGCGACATCCGCGCCGGAGGCATTGGCGGCCTTGGCACGATCGTCGATGCAGCCGCCCCAGCCGGTGTCGTCGGGGCGGCTCAGGACGACCTTCGCGCCGAGCCCCTCGAGCGAGGTGCGCACCAGCTGCGCGACATTCCAGTTGATGGTGTGTTCGGCCATGCCGTGCAGGCTGGTCATGCCCGTGGTCTGGCACGCCTTGGTGCCACCGCGGCCATCGCTGACCTGCTTGTTCACATCCTGAGTGTGGTTGGGGCCCTGGTGGCCCGGGTCCAGGAAGACGGTCTTCCCGGCGAGTTTCTGCGGCAGTTCCGGCAGCGCGGGCGCGGCCAGGGCGGCGACCGGGACGAGCCCGGTCACGGTCGTGATGGCCGCCGCGGTGACGGCGGTACAGATTCCGGCCTTAGTGATGCTTGGCTTCATAAGCGGACGGCGCTCGGGGCGGAGCGCCCCTCCCTTCCCACTAGTAACACCAGACCCAGCTATTCACTTCGAGCTCACACAGCACTCTGGCAACATCAGTTACCTTCTGGCAAGCTCCGTGATGGAACCGTTACTTGTGGTCAGACGCCCAAACCCGCTGCTCAGGGCACCGCCGCACGCAGCGGGCAAACGACCACCGCGCCCACTATCTCGCAAGCGACCGCTGGGTCCGAGGCGACGCGCCCGAGAAACCCTCAGAAACTCGCCGGGGTGATCCGACGAATACGTGACGAATCAGGCCGAAACGATCTTGTCCCCGTCGACCTTGATGGCCTTCGAATCCAGCGCGCGCGGCGCGGGCCCGCTGGCGACCGTCCCGTCCAGGTGGTAGCTGCTGCCATGGCACGGGCACTTGATCAACCCGTTGGTCACCTCGTTCACCTTGCAGCCCAGGTGGGTACAGGTCGAGGAGAACCCTTGGAACGAGCCCGCGGTCGGCTGGGTGATGACCGTGTCGCCGCTGATGACGCCGCCGCCGACCGGCACGTCCGCGGTATTGGCGAGCGCGTCGCCGCCCTGCTTCTTGGCCGGAACCGGGGCCTTGGCCGAGGTGGCGGTGGGCGCGGCCGAGGCCGGTTGGCTGGAGGTGCTGCTGCATCCGGCCACCGTGAGCGCGGTGGCGGCGACCGCGGTGGCGGCCAGGGCGGTGCGGCGGTCCACGGCGAATCCGCCGGGGCCCGGGAAGGTGTCGGTCATCGGTAACTCCTCGCTCGGGGCCGAGCCGGTGCGGCTCGGTCACAGTTGTTGGACGTGCGGGAGGCGCTACCGGTTCAGGCGCACACCGGCAATCGGCGCAGCGACCGCAGCGCGTAGTGCACGCGAGTCTTGACCGTGCCCACCGGAATTCCCAGTTCGGCGGCCACATCCTGGTAGGCGCGATCGCGCAGGATGACCTGCACGACGGCATCCCGCTGGGCCGCCGGAAGCTGGGCCAGCAGCTCCGCCACCAGCAGCCCGTCGGTCAGATCTTCCACGAAATCGGGCCGCGCGCAGTGATTTTCGGCCTGTTCCCCGATTTCGTCCCAGCTGCTGTCGCCGGGGCGGGAGGCCCGGAAGCGGGCGATGTCGGTGAGGACATTGCGTTCGATGGTCAACAGCCAGGTGCGCACGCTGCCACGATTCGGGTCGTAGCTGGCGCAGGCGCGCCAGGCGCGCAGCAGGGTCTCCTGCACGGCGTGTTCGGCCAGGCCCGGGTCGCCGAGGCGGCTCATGGCCCGCCAGTGCAGCAGGCCGCGATCGGCGGCGAGCACGGCCGCCAGACCCGCCTCCGTGCACAGCCGGGCGCAGTGCGGGGCGGCGCATCCGGTCGCGACCGCGCGAGGACTTCCCATGCCTGAATATCGTTCGCGAGCCCAAAAGGGCATCGCTCACGATTGTGGATTCACTCGAATCGGTCCGATTTCCTGAAAACAGACCGCATTTTCTGATAGACCCCTCCCCGGGAGACGCGGGGATCACCCAACGCCGCACGCCGGGAACCGTGCCCACCGGTTCGCGAGGCTCGTGCGACGCAAGTGAGCTGCTCAGGGAGGACATCGTGCGTGCAGGCGCGCTTGTGGCCGCGGGAGCCTTCGCTTCCGCGCTGACAATGGCCGCATCCGGAATCGCGGCCGCCGAACCGGCCACCGATATCACGGTGGACGGCACCTATGTGGTCAATGTGGATATCAAACCTGGGATCTATATCGGTGATGGGACACCGGATCCCGCCACGGGCGCGTGCTTCTGGCGGCGACTGTGGAAAATCCAGACCGCCCAGGATTATCCGGACCCGAACTACTACATCATCGCCAGCGATTTCACCCGCGTGAAGCCGATCACCGTGGAGATCAAGGCGACCGACGTGGGGTTCTCCACCGAGAACTGCGGCGCCTGGCACCTCGCGCCCGCCCGGCCCAATACCGGCTCGGCCGGATAACCCTTCTCCGGTGAAGGAATCGCCGCGACACCGCTAGGGTGACGGCATGACCAGGCGCAAGATTCTCATCACCGGTGCCAGCTCGGGTTTGGGCGCGGGCATGGCCCGCGAGTTCGCGCGGCGCGGGCGCGATCTCGCGCTGTGTGCCCGACGGGTCTCGAACCTGGAGGAGCTGCGCGCGGAGCTGCTGGCCGCCCATCCGGGGATCACCGTCGCGGTGCGCGGGCTCGACGTCGACGACCACGCCGCGATTCCGAAGGTCTTCGAGGAATTGCGCGCCGAACTCGGCGGCCTGGACCGGATCATCGTCAATGCCGGGATCGGCAAGGGCGCGCGCATCGGCACCGGGCGCGCGGACGCCAATCTCGCCACCGCCACCACCAATTTCGTGAGCGCCCTGGCGCAGGCCGAGGCGGCCATGGGCATCTTCCGGCAGCAGAACGCCGGGCACCTGGTGCTCATCTCCTCCATGAGCGCGGTGCGCGGACTGCCCGGCAAGAAGGCGGCCTACGCGGCCAGCAAGGCGGGCGTGACGGCATTGGGCGAGGGGCTGGCCATCGAATTGCGCGGCACCCCGATGAAAGTCACTACGGTCCAGCCCGGCTTCATCGCCACCGACATGTCCGCGAAGGCCGGGGACGCCAAGCTGGTCGTCCCCTTGGACAAGGGCGTCGATTCCATGGTCGCGGCCATCGAGCGCGAGGCGGTCCGCGCCTCGGTGCCCGAATGGCCTTGGCGGGTGCTCGGTTTGGCGATGCCGCTGCTTCCTCGCGCGATCATGGCCCGCATGGGCTGATCTCCCGCTAGCATCGCCGCCATGGCGAAGTTCACCACCTGGGACGGGTTGGAGCTCAACTACACCGTCTGGGAGGGCGAGGGCGTTCCGGTGGTGTTGCAGCACGGGATTGTGGCCGATACCAATGCCAATTGGATGAGCGTCGGTGTGGTGGCGGCGCTGCGGCGGGCCGGACGACACGTCATTTCGCTGGACGCGCGCGGGCACGGACGCTCGGAGAAGCCGCACGACGCGGCCCGGTACTCGTGGCGGGCCATGGCCGATGATGTCCGGGCGCTCTTCGATGAGCTCGGCCTGGATCGGGTTGCGCTGGTGGGCTACTCGATGGGTGGCATCATCTCGCTGCTGGTCGCCGACGCCGACCAGCGGGTGGAGCGGCTGGTCATCGGCGGCATCGGCTGCGGTGTGGTGGACTGCGGCGGAATCGACTGGCGCGTCATCAATTCCTCCGACATCGTCGACGCCATGACCGCCGACCTCGCGCGCATCGCGCCCAACGCGCGCATGTTCCGCATTCTGGCCGATGCGCTCGGCGTGGATCGCGAGGCCATCGCCATGGTGGCGACCGGTCTCAACGAGGCACCGATCGAAAGCCTCTCCGGCATTACGATTCCCACCCTGGTGCTGGCGGGCGACCGCGATCCGTTCGCCGCCGAACCCGAACGTCTCGCCGCCGCCCTGCCCGATGCCCGGTGCGTGGTCGTCTCCGGCGATCACCTCGCGGCCGTCGCCGACCCCCGCTTTTCCGAAACCCTGGTCGACTTCCTGAAGTGAGAACTTCGGCGAAGTGAGAACCTCAGTACTGCTTGCGATGCGGGACGAACTCCAGGCTGAGCAGCGCCAGCGCCACGATCACTATCTCGCGCCAGCGCAGCAGCACGTAGCGCTGATTGCCGAAGGAGTTGAACTTCCGCAGGAATCGGTACAGCGATTCGAGCCTGATGAGCGGATCGCCCAGCCGCACCGCCAGATACACCGCCTGCATGGTTCGCGACCGCTGCTTGTCGGCGAAGATCTCCGGAAACGCCGCGAACGCCAGCGAGATTCGTTTGATCCCGTGTTCGCGCGCGTACTCGACCAGATCCACGATCATGCGCTCGTCGAGCCCGTTCGGGGCGTCGTGCCGTCGCCACGGCACGTCCAGACTGAGTTCCTGGCCATTGCCGGAGACGCCGTAGCGCTGGAATCCGACCACGCGCCCGTCGGCGTCGCTGGCCGTGACCACCAGCATTCCCGGGTGTCGGCCGTCGAGCAGGTGGTCGAGGATCATGGAGAAGCCGCGGGTCTGCCGCCCGTGTCCCCATTCGTCGACGATCGAGAGCAGTGTCTCGCGCTGCGGTTCGGTGAGCGCGACCTCGGGCAGGATCTCGGTGGTGACGCCGAAGTTCTTGGTACGGCTCACCGCCTGGCGCAGATTGCGGAACTTGCGGCCCACCAGGTCGAAATGGCCGACCTCGATGACCACGTCGCGGCCGATGGCGATGGACCGCAGCCCGCGATGGTCGACCGCGCGCCGTTGCCAGGCCTGGGTGACCTCCGGGCTCGCGCCCAGCACCGCGATCTTCCAGCCGTGGCTACCCGCGAAAAGCGAGAATTCGGTGAGCAATTCGGGGAAGCGGTCGGCCTCCCCGATGGGATCGCCGGAGACGACGGCGATTCCGAGGCGGGCGCGATAGGCGATGGCGGCCGAGCCGTCGGCATTGAAGAAGTAGCTCTTGGACGAGTGGAGTGCGAAGGGAGCCAAGGGATCCCCCTGGCTGCGCCGCACCAGATCGGCCACCCGCGGCAGCTGTTCGGGCTGCGGTTTGCTGCCCTGCGGCAGCACCAGGATCGCACCGCTGGCCGCCAGGAAGACGAACCCGACGACCGGATGATCGGTGCGGTAGCTGAAATTGGAGATCACCAGCGTCATGGCCGCGACGGTCAGATGCGGCAGGGTGACGGGCCGACGCAGGTACAACCCGCGGGCCACGAACAGTCCGGCGAAGGACACCGCCACGAACCAGCCGTGATCATTGCCCTCCCGCGAGGCGCGTTCGGCCGCCCACACCAGAATGACGCTGCCCAGCACCAGCGCACCCATCAGGCCGACCCGGGTGTTCGGACCGGCGGTGAAGGTGGTCTCCCGATACGCGGTCAGCGTCGGATTCGGTATGCGTTCCTCACGCATGTGGACCCCTCTCCTGCGCGCGCGAAAGCCTCATGGGCTCTCTCCCCATGGTGATCCTCCCGCATCTCCTCTTCGACACACTATGCCGGAGCAGCGATTCGGGGCATGTGGTTATTCCGGGCGCGCCGGGCGGAGCTATTGCGGCCACCCCAGACTCGGTGAGGTCAACACGGGATCGGTGATGCCATTGTGGCAGGCCAGACCGACAGCATCCCAACCCGCGAGACGCGCGCCCGCGTCGTAGGCGGACTGGAAGAAGTCCAGCGCCGTCGCGACCGGGTCGGAGGCCGCGCGGACGTCGTCGTAAGGCAGGTAGGCGCTGTGCCCCGAACCCGAGGCCACCCAGTGGGCCGCGGCGGGGCGCAGCGGCTGATCGGCGAGTCCGGCCGGTTCGGGCGCGGTGTAGGAGTAGAAGGTGGGTTCGGGCACCTTGTCGTCGCCGAACCAGAATCCGGCGCTGATCACCTCGCGGGAATAGGCTTCGCGCGTCACCGGATCCACACTGTCGGGCATGTCGATCTTGCGGTCGGAGAAGCGCTGTACCGCCAGATCGAAGGTGTGCCAGAACACTTGGACCGGGGAGATCTTGCCCGAGTAGGTGGCGCTGAACTGCTCCAGGATGCGGCCCACCTGGCTCTGCACGTGGAAGGCGCGGCGCACGGCCCCGGGGTCGTAGGTGTGGTGTTCCTCGTCCTCGTCGAACGGCCGCCCGTGGTCGGGCAGGTCGAAGGGGGTGGGATGGGCCAGTTCCACCTCCACGCCGAGGTTGCGCAGGCCGTTCATGGCCTCGATGTAGAAGCTGGCCACCGACTGGTCGGTCAGGGGGATCTCTTCCTGCGTGCCGCGGTCGTTGGACAACCGCAGCACGTGGTCGAAGAAGTCGAAGGCGCAGGTGAATACGGGCCCTTGGGATGCGGTGCCCAGGGGCACGGTGGTCCAGCCGCGGGCGGTCAGGCGGTAGGTCATGTGCCACCAGTGATTGCGCCTGATGCCCTTCGCGAGGGCCACCTTGCCGATGATCTGGGCGAAGCGGTGCAGGGTTTCCTTGGTCGGCCGCCAGGAATCGAGCGGAATGGCGGGCAGGATATCGCCGGAGTAGGTGGTCCCTGGGGAATCGGCCATGGCGGTCATGCTACCCAGCTATCAATTGGTTACCTGCCGTCGCCGGTGTGCCCGGCCAGCAGCTCGCTGAACGGACGCACCGCGCCGACGCCATTGCCCGAGGTCCGGTGCCGGACCGGCTCGTCCTGCAGGAAGCCCTGCACGCCGCTGGGTTCGGCGACGATGAGCTGGGCCAGTTCCGCGGCCGCGCGGTGCACGCGCTCGGACAGTCCGGTGGAGCCGAAGTCCTCGGTGGCGGCGAAGACGCCGGTCGGTACGACGACTGCCCGCAGATAGCTGAACAGCGGGCGCAGGGCGAAATCGAGCACCATCGAATGCCGGGCGGTGCCCGCGGTGGCGGCGATCAGGACCGGCATGGCATTGAGCGCGTCGGTGTCGAGGATGTCGACGAACATCTTGAACAGGCCGCTGTAGCTGGCGGTGAACACCGGGGTCACCGCGATGAGGCCGTCCGCGTCCGAGACTCGCTGCCGGGCCGCGGCCACGGCGGGCGTGGGTACCCCGGTGGTCATGGTGGTGGCGAGATCGCTTGCCAGCTCTCGCAATTCGATCACCTCCACGTCGAGGGCCTCCCCGCGACCGCCCACCGCCGCGGTGACCGCGGCGGCGAGCTGGTCGGCGAGCAACCGGGTGGAGGAGGGCTGCGAGAGTCCGGCGGTCAGTACTACCAGTGTGCGACTCACGGTGTTCCTCAATTCTTTTCGGCGAGCATGCGCGCACGGGCGGGCTCGACCAGGCGGTGCGGGTCGTCGGGTCCGGCGGCGACCAGCGAGGTGTGGGTGGGCGGATCGCTGGGCACGTGCGCGGGGCGGCGCGCCTCGAATTCCTTGCGCAGCACCGGAACAACCTGGGTGCCGAGGATCTCGATCTGCTCGAGCACCAGCTCCAGTGGCAGGCCCGCGTGGTCCATCAGGAACAGCTGTCGCTGGTAGTCACCCACGTTGTCGGCGAAGCCCAGGGTGCGCTCGATGACCTGCTCGGGGGTGCCCACGGTGAGCGGGGTCAGCTCGGTGAAGTCCTCGAGCGAGGGGCCGTGCCCGTACACCGGCGCATTGTCGAAGTAGGGGCGGAAGATTCGCTTGGCCTCGGCCTCGGTCTCGGCCATGAAGACCTGCCCGCCCAGCCCGACGATGGCCTGCTCGGCCGCGCCGTGCCCGTAGTGCTCGAAGCGGCGGCGGTAGAGGGTCACCATCTGCCTGGTGTGCTCGGCGTTCCAGAAGATGTTGTTGTGGAAGAACCCGTCGCCGTAATAGGCGGCCTGCTCGGCGATTTCGGGCGAGCGGATGGAGCCGTGCCACACGAACGGCGGGGTGTCGTCCAGCGGCGCGGGGGTGGCGGTGAAGCCCTGCAGCGGGGTGCGGAACTTGCCCTCCCAGTTGATGTTCCGCTCGCGCCACAGGCGACGCAGCAGGTGGTAGTTCTCCACCGCGAGCGGGACGCCCTCGCGAATGTCCTTGCCGAACCAGGGATACACCGGTCCGGTATTGCCGCGGCCCATCATGAGGTCCACTCGGCCGCCCGCGAGGTGCTGCAGCATGGCGAAGTCCTCGGCGATCTTGACCGGGTCGTTGGTGGTGATGAGGGTGGTCGCGGTGGACAGGGCCAGACGGTCGGTCTTCGCCGCGATGTAGCCGAGCATGGTCGTGGGCGAGGACGGCACGAACGGCGGGTTGTGGTGCTCGCCGGTCGCGAAGACGTCGAGGCCGACTTCCTCGGCCTTGAGCGCGATCCGCACCATGGCCTGGATGCGCTCGGCCTCGCTCGGGGTGCGCCCGTTGGTGGGGTCCATCGTCACGTCGCCGACGCTGAAAATTCCGAACTGCACGGGTCCTCCTCGGGTCGCATCCACGTTTGGTGGATATGGCAACCACTTGAACATAGGGGGTTTCCGGGGTATTCCGGGGCCGGATCGGGGCGTGATTCGCGCCACTCCCGCGCATCGCGGGCAACCCGCGTCACGGGTGCGAAATCCGGGCGGCACCTGCCGCATTCGGTCTGCCGGAGACTGCGCAGTACCCGCAAACTACCTGTGGGTACAGCGAAACACCCAGTAGTGCAAGATCTTTCGACGTATCCTGAATTTTCCCCGCGCAACGCCGGAGATCACGAGCATGGACAGGGGGTAGTTCCAATGGCGGACAACACCGTCGGTACGGCATACGCCGTTGTCGTGACCGCGGTCGCCGATCCGAGGCAGGTGGAGGGCCTGGAATGGGATCGAGCGGTGGAATACCTGCCCAGTATCGACTCCCGGAGCATGCAGCGGTGGGTGCGCGCCCAGGAATCCGGTCCCGGCGCCCGGCGCGGCGTCGTCATTCCCGGCTCGCACCGCCGCGTCGCGACCCGCCACCCGTACCGCGAGGTCTGCGTGCCCTCGGCCGAGTATCAGCTCTTCAGCGCGGCGGTCCGCACCAATCGCCGTCGCGCCCTGGCCACCACGTGTGCCGAGGACGAAACGCGTCAGCGAACGCCCGCGTTGTCCACGGCGCACTGAAGTGGGACCGATGAATTCGATCGAATCGCGGCGTCTGTAGATCGAAGACGATCTGCGGCCGTGCCGCCGAGCTGAGAGGTTCCTCGGGTGTCGAATGCTGTTTCTCGTAATGAGTTGTGGGCGATGGCGCATGCCGAACGGGCCGCGCTGGCCGACGATCTCGCCGGACTGACCGATGACCAGTGGGCCGCGCCCTCGTTGTGCGGGAAGTGGACCGTGGAAGAGGTCGTCGCCCATCTGACCGCCGCGGCGAGCAACGGCCGGTTGCGCTGGCTGCTCAGCGTGCTCGGCGCGCGCTTCGATTTCGATGAGCACAACGCCCGCCAGGTCGCCGCACACCGCGGCACAACCCCCGCGGAAACCTTGGACCGCTTCCGCGCCATCATCTCCAGCACCACCTCCCCCTCCGCCCGCCAAACCCCGGCCTGGCTCGGCGAAGTGGTGGTCCACGCCCAAGACATCCGCCGCCCCCTGTCCCTCCCCCGCACCCCCTCGATCGAGGCCGCCACCGAAGTCGCCCGCTTCTACGCCTCCCGAAACTTCACCGTCGCCAGCCACACCGCGATCAAGGGCCTCCGACTCGCGGCCACCGACGGCCCCTTCACCACCGGAACGGGCCCCCTCGTCACGGGCCCAACCATCGCCCTCACCATGGCCATGGCCGGACGCGCCGACTACTGCGACGACCTCACCGGCCCCGGCCTGCCCACTCTGCGGAGTCGCCTGTAGGCCGTCGGTGAACGCGAAATAGGAAATGCCCGGCGAGTTTCGGCTCGCCGGGCATTTCGGAGTAAGGACGGGACAGGTGGCCGACGCGGTGGCGGGGCGTTCTCGCTTTCAGGCGGATTCATCATCTGGAATGACGGTGGATCCCGCCGTGCCCGGCTCAGTTCCCGTACTCGATATTCAAGACCGTATTCGGTTGTGGTGCAACCTATTTAATGGATCGCGAATAGTGAGGCGTAGATGGGGCGGTCGTTTTTGGTGACTACCTGTCCGGCCAGTTGGGTACCGGTGAGGGTGTGCAGGCGCAGGTTCAGGTAGCGCTCCTGTTCGACGCTGTACATTTCGGTGTCGGTGGGCATGCGGTCGCGCAGGCTTTCCGCGTGTTGGTCGCGGCTGCGGTTCAGTTCGGCGCGCAGGGTGGCGAGGTCGGTCGCCTGGAACGGGTCGGCGTCCGGGCGGGGCGGCTCGGCTTGCCAGGCGGCGACGCCGTAGGCGAAACACACCAGGGGCATCCACATTTCGGCGAAGTAGCGCGGGTCCGGCGCGATCTCCAGGCCCGCGAACTTGTCGCCGATGAAGAACACCGCGCCCAGCTGTCCGGGCAGCAGCTCGAGGCGGCTGCGGAACTGGGTGAGCACCGCCCGCTTGCGGGTGAGGATCTGCTCCAGGTGCCCGCGGGCGGGCAGCCCGTAGCGGCTGTTCACCGCCGAAATGTCCTGCCACAGCTTGGAGTACCCCGGCTGCCCGCGCAACGCCAACGCCTTGGCACGCAGCTCCACCGGCAGCACGAAGAACCACTGATCGCGGCCCTGCAGATACCCGCCCTGCGCCGCCTGCACACAGCACGCGTCCTCGAAGAGCCGGGTCTCGCCCGCGCCCATGAGCGCGGCCGAGCACAGCGCGTGATTCTGCGCGCCCTCCTGGATGTACCCAATGTGCAACGGCACGATGGCAACCCCCGAAGCGGCCCCATTGTGCAGCTCCACACTGCCGTATCCCACCACGCGATTCAGCTTCAACCCCGACCGCGGCGGCACGATCCCGGGCCGCTCCGGCCCATGAACCGGCACCATCGTGAGTGCCCCCGCGACCTGCGGCACACCCAGCCGGTATCCGGCCAGATCCACCGGCGCGCGTAGGAGCGTGTCCAGACGAGTCATGGTGTCGCTCCGATCCGGTCGGCCGGACCGGCCGACTGCGTGAAGGCGTCGAGTTGGGTGATGAGGCCGCTCTCGAACCAGAGCGGTCCACCGAGGCGGACGACGGTCTCGAGAGCCGAGGCGAGTCCGCCGCGAGACGATGACTTCCGCACGCGCACAACGCTTTCCATCGGCGGACTCGCGAGGGTTCCGCGCGCTTCGGCGAGTACGGGTGCTCGGTCGGCCGCGGCGGAGCGCGTCCCGAACACGTCCGGGCGAACAGCGCGCAGGTCGGTGCCGAGTCTGGTCATCGGGCAACTCCTTCCGGAGTGGTGTCGAGGAAACGGCGGGCGGTAGCGCGGATCCATTCCGCGCCCGCCGGTGTGCGTGCGAACAGCCACGGCAGAAGAGCCGCGAAATCGTCCTGATGCCAGAAGCCGATGCTGGGCAGGGCCGGGGCAGGATCGCGCAGGGTGCGGTCGTCGCTGCCGGTGAACATGGCCTGACACACCACGATCGGCGTGCTGATGCCGATCGCGGGCAGGGTCGCCGCGACGCGCGCCAGATCACCGGGTAGCCGGTTCTCATACCCGTCGGTCACGACAACCACCAGATCTGGCGCGCCGAGGTCACCGCTCGCGGCGACCGGCTCGCTCCCCTCGCGGCCCTCCGCCGTGACGCCGCCGACCTGGGTCACGTCGGACGCCGTCGCGCCCGCGTCGGCGAACGACGCGGCATCAATTCCACCCGTCCCGGCTCGCGTCGCACTCGCATAGGTGAAGGAGGCGGCACCATGTCCGCCCATCCCGGTCACCGTCGCGCCCGTGCGGGCGACCGTGGTGCGGGCGACCAGGGCGTCGAGGACGCCGTGGGCCAGGTCGGTGGGAGCCGACTGGCCGCCGCCGACCTCGATCACCGTGAGCTGGGCGCACACTCGGGTCAGGATCAGGCGCAGGGCCTCGGCCTGGGAGAGCAGCGCCCATTCGCGGTCACCGTAGCCACGCATGGACTCCGAGGTGTCCAGGACCACGGCGATGTGGCTGTCCAGTCGCGGGAGGGTGTCGGTCACCGCTCCGGTGTATGCGGCGAGCGCCGAACCCAATTCGGCCGCCGAGCCGCCTCGGTAGAGGTGGACCAGGGTGGCGGCGATGTCGCCGCGGTTGGTGACGGTGACGATGGGCTCGCGCTCGCGCGTGGGATTCAGCGGGGTGACCGGGTCGGTGAGTACGGGGACACCGTGGGTGCCGGGGGCGTACAGCTGGCGCACGCGCTCGATTGCCTGGGCCGGATTCGTGGTGAATCGCTGCAGCTTTCGATGCAGCTCGGGGGAGTCGGTGTTGCCCGTCTCGAGTTGGCGCAGGCAGCCGCGCGCGGTGTTCTTGCCGAGTGCGTGCTCGAAGCAGTCCACCAGGGCGGGTCGCCGTGCGGCAATGAGTAGTTCGGCGTCCGGGTGATCGAGCACGAAGGTGAGGATCGCGCGGGTGACGTGCTTGTGATTGGCGCGCAGGCGGCGGGCGGCCAGCAGCACGGTGATCACCTGGGCGGGCGGCAGGCCGAAAAGCAGCGCGCGCGTGGCCTTGTCGAGCACGACCCGGGTGGGCTCGGGTAGGTCGGCGCGCGAGTTCAGCAAGGTCTGGAGCAGGGCGCGGGCACGCTGGTGTTCCGTCACGCCGGGGACCAGGGCGAGCAGTAGGTAGTGCTCCGGATCGGCGGCGTAAGCGGTTCGGTGGAATTCCGCATCGTCCCACGCCACGACACCGGCCCGGGACAGCGTCAGGGGCGCGCCGTGGGTGCGGAAGTGGTCGAGAATGACTGCGGTGTTCACCCTGCGAGTATGAAAGCGCCGCACCGGATAATCCATTGATTTTCGGTGCGGCGCAGCCATTCTCGGCGCGAATACGCCAAAGAAACGATTTGACGAACGGCGTTATCATCCGAGCATATGCGTCAGATTTCCACCATCTGATGATCGGCAACGAGCCCGCCGAGATAGCGCAGGTGGTCGGTGGAATCACCGAGGGTGTGCTCAATGGCGGTCAGGCGCGCAGTGTAATGGCCAACCGGATATTCGTCGGTCATGCCGATGCCGCCGTGCATCTGAATGGCCTCCTGCCCAATATGCTTGGCGGAGCGCCCGATTCGCAGCTTCGCGCGCGATGCCACGACCGGGTCGACAATGCCGTCGGCCAGCGACATGGACGCGTACATGCTCATGCCGCGCGCCAATTCGAGGGAGACGTACATATCGGCGGCGCGTTGGGTGAGTGTCTGGAACGTCCGCAGCGGCACACCGAACTGCTTGCGCGTCTTCAGGTATTCGGAGGTGAGCCGCAGCGCCTCCTCCATGGCCCCGATGGCCTCGGCGCACAGCGCGGCCTGCGCTCCGGCGAGAGCGGCCTGGATGGCGGTGGAGGCGTCGCCGCCCGCGCCGAGCGGTTCGGCGGCGACCCCGTCGAAGGAGATATCCGCACCGCGCAGCCCGTCGTGGGTGCGGTACGCGGCCCGACGCACGCCCGGGTCGGCGGGATCCACCAGGAACAGCCCGACACCGTCCTCGACGGCCGCGCTCACGATCAGCAGATCCGCGCAATCACCGTGGGCGACAGGGTGTTTGCGTCCGGTCAGACGCCAACCTTCCATCTGTCGCACCGCCTGGGTAGCCGTCACGGCGGCAGGCCACCGCAGGCCCGGCTCACCGTGCGCGAAGGCGAGCTTCAACTCCCCCTCCGCAATGCGCGGCAGCAATTCCTTGCGCTGCGCGTCCGCACCGACATTCGCGATGAGCCAGCCGGGCAGCAGGGCGCAATCCAAAACCGGTTCCGGGGCGAGGCTGCGCCCGATCTCGGTCATGACCAGCATGGCCTCGATGGGACCCGCGCCCATGCCGCCGTCCTCCTCGGCGAAAGTCAGTCCGAGCAGCCCGATTTCGGCGAAGGTGGCCCAGATCTTGGGGTCCCAGCCGAGTTCGGTGCCGACCACCTCGTTGCGGCGCTCGGGGGTGTAGCCGCGGGACAGCACGTCACGCACGGTGTCGCGCAGCATTTCCTGTTCGGGGGTGAGATCGAAATCCATTGCGCTGCCTCACAGTCCGAGGATCGTCGAGGCGATGATGCCGCGCTGCACCTCGTTGGATCCTCCGTAGATCGATGTCTTGCGGTAGTTCAGGTAGGTGGCGGTGCTGCGGCGGGCCCAGTCGGGCTGCGATTCGTCCTCGCGCGCAACCGAATCCGGTCCGGCGATATCCACGAGCAGGTCGGTGACCGCCTGCTGCAGCTCGGTGCCGCGCAGTTTGAGAATCGACGACACCGGGTTGGGCTTGCCGTCCGCCGAGCCGGACGCTACCCGCAACTGCACCAATTCCAATGCGAGCAGCTCGTTTTCGAGTTCGGCCAGGCGAGTGGCGAACAGCTGATCGTCGAGCAGCGTCTTCTCCCCCAGCCGGGTCTGCCTGGCGTGTTCCTTGGCCAGCCACAGCTTCACCTTGGTCTGCCCGACCGCGGCAATGCCGGTGCGCTCGTTGCCGAGCAGGAACTTGGCGTAGGTCCAGCCCTGATTCTCGTCGCCGACAAGCTGATTCGCGGGCACCCGGACATTCTCCAGGAAGACCTCGTTGACCTCGTAGCCGCCGTCGATGAGCTTGATCGGCCGCACGGTCACGCCCGGGGTGTCGAGCGGGAACAGCAGCATGGAGATTCCGGCCTGCTTCTTGGGCGCGTCCGGATTGGTGCGCGCGAGGCAGAACATCCAGTCGGCGGACTGCGCGGCCGTGGTCCAGGTCTTCTGGCCATTGATCACGTACTCGTCGCCGTCGCGCACCGCCACGGTGCGCAGACCCGCCAGATCCGATCCGGCCTCGGGCTCGGAAAAGCCCTGGCACCACCAGATGTCGAGGTTGGCGGTCGGCGGCAGAAACCGCTCCTTGAGCTCCTGGGAGCCGAAGTGGGCGATGACCGGGCCGATCATATTGGTGTTGAAGGTGAGCGGTTCGGGCACCGAGGCCAGCTGCATCTCGTCGTGCCAGATATGCCGCTGAATCGGGCTCCAGTCCTTGCCGCCCCATTCCACCGGCCAGTTCGGGGTGGCCAGCCCGTGCGCATTGAGGATGCGCTGGGTGGTGACGATGTCGTCGCGGCTCAGCTCCTGACCGTGCCGGTGCCGATTGCGAATATCGGCCGGGATTTCGCTCCGATAGAACGCGCGCAGCTCGTCGCGGAAGGCGAGCTCGGCGTCGGTGAGCGCTAGTCGCATGCGTTGACCTCCAGTTTCAGGGCTATCCCCGCCATCGACCGATATGATACACAGACACTCGAATGTCTCAAATAGGGTCGTATACTCGAACGACACCAGCCTCGAAGGGAGCATTCGTGTCCGACCACGACCGCACACTCGGCGTCGGCGAACTCATCGCCCGGCGGCACCGCGAGGGCAGCACGCCCGGAGCGCGGTCGGACTCGCATCGGCTGGCCTTGGTCATCGAGGGCGGGTCGTCCCGCGGCGCGTACTCGCACGGAATGGCCATGGCCATCGAGGAATTGGGTGTGCTGCCGTGCTTCGACGCGGTGTACGGGGCCTCGGCGGGCGCGTTGAACGCGGCGTGGCTGCTGTGCGGGCGGGCCGTGGACGCGCGCCGCGCCTGGAACCCCGAGGTGATCAATCGGGTGATCAATCCGACCCGGGCCCTGCGCGGCGGCCGGGTGGTGGACACCGAATACCTGGTGCACACCGTGTACGAACGGCTCGTGCCCATGGATTTCCCCGCGATCCTGGCCAATCCGGTCACCTTCCACCCGATCGCCACCGACGCCGACACCGGCGCGGCCGTCGATCTGCATCCCGGGCTGAGCGATCCGCGCTCGGTGCAGCTGGCCTTGAAGGCCTCGACCTGCCTGCCGATTCTGGCCGGGCGGCCCGTGCGGATCGGCGCGCACCGGTATGTCGATGCGGGTCTCTCCGAATCCGTCCCGGTGCGAACGGCTTTGACGCAGGGCGCGACCCGGGTCCTGGTGCTGCGCACCCGCCGCGACGACGAAACCATGCGCCCGCCTTCGACTCTGGAGAGCCGGGTGGTGGCGCGCTTCCTGGCCAAGCACGCGCCCGGCACGGTCGCCCCGTGGCTGGACCGCGTGCGGCGACACCACAGCGCCGAGCGCGAGTTCGACTCCGATCCGGCGATCCTGCAGATCCGCCCGCCGCACAGCGCGCCCGACATCGGCCGCATTGCCCGTGATCCTGCGGTTCTGCGGGAGGCGCTGACGCTCGGACGCGCGGTCACCGCGCGCACCCTGTCGGCCTACCTGGCCCCTAAGCTGACGGCGTGACGCGCACGGAGGAAACCAGAGCGCCGGGTCGACCGGCGGCGGCCAGTCGGGACGATGTGCTCGAGGCCGCCATCGCCGTGTTCCTCGACGGCAAACGGGTCGATGTGAATGCCATTGCCGCACAACTCGGGGTGGGTCGGGCCAGCATCTACCGCTGGTTCGGTTCCCGGGACGGGCTGCTGGGGGCGGCGGTGGCGCGGCAACTGGAGAGGGTGGTGGCCCACGCCGATCGGCGCAGTCGCGGCACCGGGGGCGAGCGGCTCACCGCGGTGCTCAATCGCACCATCGACCTGCTCGTCGAAAACAATGCCCTGCGTTCGTATTTCGACAATGAGTCCACCGCGGCCCTGCGCCTGATCACCCGCGGTGACGGCATCGTCCACCAGGCCGCGGTCGCCCTGGTGGAGCGATTCATCGAGCGCGCCGAGACCGAGGGCTACCATCCGCCCATCGAGCGCGACACCCTCGCCTACGCCCTGGTCCGCCTGTGGGAGGCCTTCCTCTACAACGACGCCGTCGCCGGTTTCCGCGGCGATGTGGAACGCCTGCGCAAGGTGCAGACCGCCCTCCTGCGCGCGTGAGCGCAATCGAGATCAGGCGGTGATGAGGGGGACGAGTTGCTCGGCGGGGGTGCGAGCGCCGTGGTGACCGACCAAAGCGGATTCGAGTGGTTCGAGGGCCGGGCGGATCAGGACGGTACCGCCCTCGGCGACCGCGACCAGATCGCCGATTCGAGTGGCGATGACGGCGCTGGGCGGTGTCGGGCCGAACCAGTGATCGTCCAGAGCTTGTTCGCGGGTGACAACCGAGGCGTGCGAGCCCAGCTCGGCGGTCCAGGTGGCGAGTGCGTCGGAAAGAGCCTCGGGGCGTTCGAGATACACGTGCCGGACGCGGGCCTCACCGCCGATCAAGCGGACGTCGGCGTGCAGACGCGGGAGGGTGTCGAGGTCGATGATGGTGTCCGCCTGGACCATTCCGTGATCGCCGGTAATGAGCAGCGTGCACGTGGGCGGCAGCTCGGTGAGCAGGTCGCCCACGAACGCGTCGATATTCCGCAAAACCGCCAGCCACTGCGGAGATTCGGGGCCGTACAGATGCCCATTGGCGTCGAGGTCGGGGTAGTACGCGTAGGCGACACGCTTCGTGGCGTCGGAATGACGTGCGACGGAAAGGATTCCGGCGCGCAGCTCATCGAGGGTCGCGGCCGGATGCAGGGTGCCCGGGGCGCGGAAGGCGGCCCGGGTCAGGCCGGACCCGTATTGGTAGGCCGGGATCACATAGTGCACTTCCACCCCGTGCGCGGCCAGATCCTCGAGACGACTGCGGTGCGGCTGCACCGATTCCGGCGGGAACTCCTCGCAGGCGTCGTCGCCGGTGGCGCTGTCCAGTTTCCAGCGCAGGGAATTCAACAACCGCGGGCCGCCACCGCCGGGCAGGGCGAAGCTGTAGCCGATGATGCCGTGCGTCGCACACGGTGCGCCCAGCGCGAGGCTGGTGAGACTGGTCGCGGTGGTGGCGGGAAAACCGGCGGTCAGGGTCGCGGTGACGTGCGCGGTCAGGGTCGGCGCGATATCCGCGTGCCGCGCCAGCAGTTCGGAGCCCAGGCCGTCGATCAGCAGGACGACCACATCGCGATTCGGTGCGATCCCCAGGGGATTGGGCACGTCCAGCCCGAAAGACGCGGCGACGGAAGGCAGGACATCGGCGAGGGTGGCCATTGCATCGACTGTATTGATCTTCGCGCGGGAATTCACCGCATCGCGGCCCGGAAACACGGAAACCGCCTCCGAGGAGGCGGCTTCCGTCAAAGAGCGGGGCGGATCAGGCCAAGCCCCAGGCCTTCAACAGGTAGGTGATGTTGGCGGCGATGCCGGTGAGGGTGTTGGCAAGATTGATAGCGGAGGAACCGAGATCGATCAGGGGCATGAGTTTCTGTCCTTCGAGCCGGGAACATAATGCAGTTCGGCTGTATTAGCGTGGGTCGATCCGCGGCATCATGAATCCACTCACCCCTCGGTCCGGGTGTAGCCCAGAACACAATCCGAGGACAGGCGGCTCCGGGCCCGGCGGCACCGGGCCCGGAGTCTCGCGGCAGGTGGTCACATGGCGACGGGTTCGCCCACCTCCACCCGCCCGCCGTAGGTCAGGCCGGGGCAGCCGGAGGCGATTTTCACGGCGGAGTCGAGATCGTCGGCATTGACGGTGATGTAGCCGGAGAGCCGGTCCGGGGCGGCGGGCTCGTCACCGAGCATGACGGCGTTCCCGACCCGCTGACCGAAATCGGCAATGTGCTCCCCGATTTCGTTGAACCAGGTCACCCACAGCTGCTCCTGCTCGGCGGTGGGCGTGTGGGTGGGGTCGCTGCGGAAGGTGAGGATGTAGGCGGACATTATCTTCTCCTGTCGGTTGGACGGCCCGGTCGGCCGACTCGTGAATCCGTCGCGCGGCGGCGACCGGGAATCGACAATCGGATCCAGATTCTTTTTCCGAGCTGTGTCGATTTCTCGACGCCCCGGTACGACGTACTGAGCGACAACGGCGTCGAGTGACACGGCAGCGAGGCCGTGCGAACCGTCCCGCGAAAGGAGCACAGTCACATGCCCGAGTACCTGCTGCTGATCCATCAGGACGAACAGAGCTGGCTGGCCGCCGATCCCTCGGTGCAGGAGCGGACCCTGCGCGAGCATCGGGAGTTCATCGCCGCCCATGCCGATCGATTGCGCGGCGGCAATCGGCTGCGGCCGGTCTCGACCGCGACCATGGTCCGGCACGACGAGCAGGGGCGGCCGGTGATCACCGACGGCGTCTTCGCCGAGTCGAAGGAGGTGCTCGGCGGCTACTACCTGATCGAGGCCGCCGACCTGGACGAGGCCATCCGGATCGCCGCGGCGGTGCCCTCGCCGTTCGGCGGCATCGAGGTGCGACCGGTCCATCCGGAGGGCGAACCGTGATCGCCGCGCAGGTGGCCGCCGCGGTCGCCGACGCCCACCGGCGCGAGTGGGGATACGTGCTGGCGGCGACGGTCCGGGTGACCCGCGATATCGATCTCGCCGAAGAGGCCGTGCAGGAGGCGTTCACACAGGCACTGCGGTCCTGGGAGAACGAGGGCATTCCGGAGCGGCCGGGCGCGTGGCTCACCACGGTGGCCAGGCGACGCGCCCTCGACGCGCTGCGGCGCGACATCGCCTTCGAACGCTCGATCCCGCTGCTGGTGGACGACGCGCCCACCGCCGATGCCACCGAGGTGGATCCGGTCGCGGACGATCGGCTGCGGCTGATCTTCATCTGCTGCCACCCCGCCCTGTCCATGGAGGCCCGGGTGGCGCTGACCCTGCGCCTGCTGTGCGGGCTGTCCACCCCGGAGATCGCGCGGGCCTTCCTGATCCCGGAACCGACCATGGCGGCCCGAATCACGCGGGCCAAGAAGAAGATCGCGCAGGCGCACATCCCCTATCGCGTCCCGTCCGACGAGGAGCTCCCCGACCGGGTGGACGCCGTCCTCACCGTCCTGCACCTGCTGTTCACCACCGGCCACACCGCACCTGTCGGCGATGAACTGGTGCGGCCGGAATTGCTGGAGCGGGCCATGGACCTGGCCCGCATGCTGCGCCTGCTGCTGCCCAATGACTCCGACGTGGCGGGGCTCTACGCCCTGTTCCTGCTGAGCGACGCCCGCCGCGCCACCCGCACCGACGCCGCGGGCAACCTGCTGCTCCTGGCCGATCAGGACCGCGCGCACTGGGATCGGCGGGCGATCAGCGAGGGAATCGCCTTGGTGCGCAAGTCCTTACGCGGCCGCTCCCCCGGCCGGTTCCCCCTCATGGCGGCCATTGCGGCCGTCCACGCCGAGGCACCCGCCTTCGACGCCACCGACTGGCACGAAATCGCTGGCCTCTACGACCATCTCATCGCGGTGTGGCCCTCCCCCGTCGTCGCCCTCAATCGCGCCATCGCCCTGGGCCACGCGTACGGCCCGCAACGCGGCCTGGACGCACTCGACGAACTGGGCGTCGAACCGCAGCTCTCCGCCTACCACTACCTCCCGAGCGCCCGCGCCGAATTCCTCACTCGCCTCGGCAGATTCGACGAGGCCCGCCTCGCCTACCAGGAGGCCCTGCTGCTCGCCGACAACACCGTGGAAGCCGCCCACCTCACCGCCCGCCTGCACGAACTCGACTCTTGACGCCCCGGCGTTCCAGTCCCGCCATCACCAGCGGCGGCACCACGGCCAGCACGGAGACGGCGAGCACCCAGGTGAAGGTCAGCGCGAAGGCGGAGCCCGCACCGGCGGCGTCGCCGGAGGTCGGCAGGTGTCGCTGCAGGACCACGACGAAGGTGGCGGTGCCGATCGACCCGCCCACGCGCTGCATGACGGTCAATTGCGGTGTGGCGTCGATGATTTGGGACGGGGTCAGCTCGCGCAGGGCGGCGGTCATGGCGGGCATGGCGGCCAGGCCGATACCCAGACCGCGAAACACCATGGCGCAGCCGAGGAACCAGTAGGGGGTGTCGTCGGTAATGAGCATGAACGGGACCGTGGCGGCGCAGCCGATGAGGGTGCCGACCAGGCAGGTGAGGGTGCCGATGCGCTCGTAGAGGCGGGCGGAGACGACCATGGCCAGCGCCGCGCCAATGCCCTGGGGTGCCATCAGCAAGCCGGTGTGGGCGGCGTCCTGATGGCGGACGATCTGAAAGTACAAGGGCAGCAGCACCATCGCACCGAAGGTCACCGCGCCGATGACGAAGGTCGAGATGGTCCCGGTGGCGAAGAAACCGTCCCGCCACAGGCGCAGATCGAGCACGGGGTTCCGGGTGCGCAGCGAATGCACGACGAACAGCACGACCAGAGCCGTTCCGCCACACAGTGATACGAGCACACGCGGGTCCGCCAGCCCGCGCGAGGCGGCCTCGGACAGTCCGTAGGTGATGCCCACCATTCCGGCCGAGACCAGCGTCAACCCGAAAACGTCGAGCGCCCCGGCCGATTCGTCCCGTACGTCGTTCGGCAGCAGTCGGACCGCGAGCACCAGGCCGAGCGCACCGATCGGCGCGTTGATCAGGAAGATCCACTGCCAGCCCGCGTAATCGAGCAGCAGCCCACCGATCGTGGGCCCGATCACCGGGGTCAGCACCATCGGAATGCCCGCCGCCACCATGGCCCTGGCCATGCCCTGCCGTCCCGCCGCGGTCACCAGGATCATCTGCCCGACCGGAATCATGACCCCCGCGCCGAGCCCCTGCGCGACCCGCGCGGCGACGAGTTCGCCGACGGTACCGGCGGCCGCACAGGCCACCGAGGCGAGCGTGAACAGCGACAGCGAGCCGAGATACAGCCGCTTCGGCCCCACTTTCCGTGCGGCCCACCCGGTCACCGGCAGGACCGCGGCCTGCACCAGCAGGTAGACGGTGACGACCCACCCGATCGCGTCGAGGGTGCCGCCCAGGTCGGTGGCCAGGGATTTGAGGGCGACGTTCACGACGGTCGCATCGAGGAAGGCGAGGATCGCACCGATCAGCACGACCACGACGGCCCGGCGCGCCTGCGGGGTGAGAGTTGGCCGGTCGACGGCCGTTTCCGGGGGATTCGAGATGCTCACCCCACACAGTGTCATCCGTTCGGATAAAAGTGTCAACCAGTTGGATGACAAAGCATCCGGATGGATGACCCAGTCATCCGTCGCAGTACGATGGCCGGATGGCAACCGAGCCCGACACCGGGGACCAGGCACCGGGACGGCGTCCCCGCCGCGCACCCACCGCCGCCGAACGCCGACGCGATGCCGAGCGCTCCCGCCAGGCCCTGCTCGACGCGGCCCTGGACGAGTTCGCCGCCAAGGGTTTCGACGGCGCGCGCGTACAGGAGATCGCCGATCGGGCCGGAGTCAACAAGCAGCTCATCGCCTACTACTTCGGTGGCAAAGAGGGCCTCTACCAAGAGATTCAACGCGGCTGGCCCGCCGCCGAGGCCGAGCGCGCGGACCCGGAGCTGCCGCTCGATGAGGTCGCCGCGCGCTATCTGGCGGCGGTGCTCGAGGATCCGCGCCCGGCGCGACTGCTGGTGTGGCGCGGCCTCACCGGAAGCGGTACGGACACCGACTATTTGGCGGGGGCGAGCACGGTCGAGGCCGATCTCGCCAATCTGGCTCGCGCGCAGGGGCGCGGGGAGATCGCCGCCGAACTGGATCCGGCCTTCGTCCGCATGGCGCTCATGGGCATGATCCTGGCCCCGGTCATGCTGCCCGAGACCGCGCTGCAGGCGACCGGAAAAGAGCCCGGCTCACCGGAATTCGAGCAGTACTACGCCGCGCAGCTGCGGGCGCTGATCCGACTACTCGGCCGGTGAGGATTCCGGGGCGGGACTGGTCACCGTCATGGCCGGGCGGGCCGAGCCGGAGCGGGCGATGGCCACGCCGGACAGGCACAGCAGGCCGCCGAGCCACGCCAACGGAGCCGGGACCTCGCCGAGGGCCAGCCAGGACATGAGAATCACCAGGGCGGGGACGGCATAGGTGGTGGCGCCCAGTTTGCCCGCCGTGGTGCGGGCCAGGGCGTAGGCCCAGGTGGTGAAGGCCAGGGCGGTGGGGAAGACGCCCAGGTAGACCAGGCTGAGCGTGGAGGTGGCGGGAGCCGCGGCGGCCTGGGTGACGAGCTGCCCCGAAAAGGGTAGGCACGCAATGGTTCCCACGACACAGCCGCCGGTCGTCATTTGCAGTGCGGAGGCGTGGGCCAGGGCGGGTTTCTGCACGACGACCGAAATGGCCCAGCAGACGGCGGCGATGACGCACAGGA
Organism: Nocardia sp. CDC160; assembly: GCF_035818795.1. NCBI lineage: Bacteria > Bacillati > Actinomycetota > Actinomycetes > Mycobacteriales > Nocardiaceae > Nocardia > Nocardia sp. CDC160. The sequence continues at coordinate 366,218 of NZ_JAYKYT010000003.1, forward strand.
TGACGCCGAGGGCCGCCGCCGAGCCACCATTGGAGTTGGACAGTCCCACCACCACCGCGCCGGTGAAGGCCACCGAGATGCCCGCCATGAGGCGAGGCGGAAAGCCCTCCGAGAGAAAGAATCCACTCAGCAGGGCGATGAGGACCGGGCCGATATTGATGACCATGGCCGCGGTACCGGCATCCAGATGCCTTTCACCCCAGTTGAGGGCGACCATGTAGACGCCGAACCAGAGGATCCCGGAGATCAGGATGCCGCGCCAGGCGGGGCGGGCGGGGAAGCGCTCCCCGGTGATCAGCATGATGACGATCAGGGCGATCGAGCCGGAGAGCAGGCGACCCAGGGCCAGCGCGCCGGGCGAAAAGGCGTGTCCCGCACTGCGAATGAAGACGAAGGCCGAGGCCCACAGAATGACCGTGGCGGCCGCGGCCGCCATTGCTCGCCGATTCGCGGATTCGATCTGCTGCGCCATTCCCCGACCGTAGACCACCGGGCCGACAAGATTCACGCGGTTTTCGGACGTCGAATTTCCGCTGGAATCACCAGCATTGCGAGACGGCGGGGCGGCATATGGTCCAGCCCGAGCCGTCGGGCCGGGCCACGGGCACCCAGGTCCGGTCCGTTCCACCGCTGCCGATCCGGTTGGCACCCGCCACGGCGTCGGGCTGTGGCGCGGGATCGATGTACACATAGTCGTATTGCGGGTATCCGTCGTAGCCGTAGGTGACGACCACATGCGACGATCCGCTGGCCCCGGAAGGCTCCGGCCCGGTCACGGCGGGTTCGGCCGCGGCGATCCCGGCGGCGGACGCGAACAGAGTTCCGGCAATCATCAAGCCGGTCAACGGTTTCCGGATGGCGGTCGGGGCAAAGTGGGTATTCATCGAACCTCCTCGTTCGCCCTAGATACGTCATCGGGTTACGTGGCGGTTCGGCCGAAGATCGAATCACGAACTCCGGCAGATGAATACGAGATCAGAAACCGGGTCCGGGCGGCGGCGGCAACCGGCGCTCACGCGGAATCAGCAGCAGGAGCAGCGACAGCACGAGTGCGCCGCCCACCAGGTACAGTCCCCAGGTCCCGCTGAACAGGTGCCGCCAGTCATTGCGCAGCTCATGGTCGAATCGGTCGTCCAGCCGCCAGGCCAGCAGCCCGAGCCCGGCCAGTCCGACGAGCACGCCGACCCAGCCGAGGATCCGGGACCCGAACAGCGCGGCCAACAGCACCACCGCCGCGACGCCGAGCAGCCCGATGGCCAGCGAGGTGACGAACGATCCGGAATGCGACCCGATCTGATCCAGGGTCCGGCCCGACGCGAAACCGTTGCGGAGATCGTCGAATTGCACATTCCGCGCGTCGACCGAGCCGACGAGCGGACCGAAAACCCCGGCCGCCATCGCGATGGCGGCCGCGAACAGCAGCAGATGGACGAAAGTGCGCATACTCCACGGTATGGCCGCCATTCGCGACGCGCCATGCGACAGGCGATCAGGAGCGCCGATCCACCGCGAGGTAGGCGGCCGCCGCCACCACGCCCGACACGACCGCGACCGACGGCCACGCGCCGATCTTCTTGGCCAGCGGATGCGAGGCGCCCATCGCGCCAATGGCGAGCCCGGTCAGCGCGGCGGCCCCACCGGTCCCGACCGTCTTGCGCCAGCGCGGAAACGCCGCCGCCGTGCCCGCCGCGAAGACCGCGCCGCCGAGCTGCCGCTGCTTGGTGGCCTGGGCGAGGGCGAAACCACCGGTGAGCCCACCGGCCGCGAGCAACGACGTCGGTACCGCGGGAATGCCTGCCATTTCACTACCTCCAACGCACGAACGAACGAATGAACACCTCGACGTTAACCGGAGTTCATTCCGCCGCTTCGCCGGGGCGGGGTCAGGATCGTTGCGGGTCGGTCAGCAGCGAACGATTCAGCTGCTCCTCGCTGATCGGCGGAACCGGCAGCGGGTGAGCGGCTTCCGCCCGTAGACCATCGAGCATCAGGGCGAGATTGCGCCGCCAGGCATCCGGTGCGATGTGCGCGGTCTGCTCGACCACCCGGGTGTGCGACCAGGTGATGAAGGCAATATCCTCGAGCGCCCAATCCGCCCGCAGCACCCCGGCATCCTGTGCGCGCGTGATGATTTCGCGCATGATGGCATGCCCGCGATCGCGTTGCGCCGCGATCTCCGGGCTGGGCGCGGCCCGCAGTGCGAGCTCGTTGAGCAGTCGATCGTAAGCCTGTAGCTCACAGATCTTTTCGACCAGGTAGACGAACGATTCCCACGGATCATCAAGGGCCAGTGCTTCTTCCGCGATTCGCCCGCCCGCCTCGATCCGATCCTCGACGGCCGCCGCGATGAGGTCGTCGCGAGTGGGGAAGCGGTTGTAGAGCGTCCCGATGGCCACCCCCGCCCGGGCGGCGATCTCCTTGAGGGGCGCGTCGAGTCCGCGTTCGGCGAAGACCTCGCGCGCCGCGGTCACCAGCGCGTCGCGATTGCGGCGGGCGTCGAGGCGGAGGGGTTTCTGCGCGGGCATTCGCCGATCCTACAAATCGGGCGTCGAATTCAAGTTGAGCATAGGTTCAACTTAATGCTAGCGTCGCTTTCATAACTTGAACCACAGCTCAACTTAGTGAGGCAGACCATGAGCAAGACCATCGCCATCTTCGGATTCGGGCCCGGACTGGGCATGGGCGTCGCCCGCCGCTTCGGCCGAGAGGGCTTCCGGGTGGCCGTCATCGGCCGCAAACCCGACAAGGCCGAACAACACGTCACCGATCTGAAGGCCGAGGGCATCGAGGCGGCCGCCTTCCCCGCCGACGTCACCGACGCGACGCAGATTGACGGCGCCATCGCGGCCATCCGCACGACCTTCGGCGAGATCGACGTGGCCTTGCACGGCGCCGCGGCCGACATGTCGGATCGCGTCTCCTCCACGCTGGCCGTGGACGTGCCCGACCTGCGGCTTCCCATGGCGCTGAAGCTGCACTCCCCCTTGCTGATGACCCGCGCCCTGCTGCCGGGAATGCTCGACCGCGGCGAGGGCGCACTCCTGTTCTCCTCCGGATCCACACCGCGCCTGGTGCATCCGTACCTGGCCAATATCGGTGTCGCGCTCGCGGCCCAGCGCGGCTACCTCCTGCAACTGGCCGAGGAGTTGCGCGGCACCGGCGTGTACGTCGGCCTGCTGAACATCGGTGTGCTGATCGGCGGCAGCGAGGCCGAGCGGGTCGTGGACGCGCATCCCGAGGTGGTCCCGCCCGGCGTCAGCATCCCCCGCATGACCAATGACGAACTGGGCGAGCACTATTGGGAAATGTACGCCCGACGCGAATCCACCGAGGTGGAGGTCGGCTTCACCGACTGAGCGCGGCCGATTCGTGGGATGTGTTGCGGCCGGAGCGAGTCTTACGATAAGAACCTGACGAAACACGGTCCGGGGGGTTCCGGGCACGTCGGTTCACGCAGTTCCGCTCAGCCGTAAAGGAATAACTCGACCATGACGGGTCCGGTCGTTTTCACCAGCTACTACCACGACGAATCCAATGACGACGGATTCCAGTGGGAGTTCCGCTGCGATCGCTGCAGCACCACCTTCAAGTCGCCGTTCGAGCAGAACTACTTCTCCCGGGGTCGCGGTGCGCTGCGTGTGCTGCGCGATCTGTTCGGCGATCAGGTGAAGGCCATCGACAAGATCTCCAATGCCGCGGAGAGCTACTCCAACCACTGGGGCGGCTCCTCCTCGAGCACCAAGGACAAGGCCTTCGCCCGCGCGGTCGAGCAGGTGCGCAACGACTTCCGGCTGTGCGGCGGCTGCGGCCGCTGGGTGTGTCACAGCGTCTGCTGGAACGAGCAGGTCGGCCAGTGCACGAACTGCTCCCCGCAGGTGCAGCACCAGATCGCGCAGGCGCAGGCCGACGCGCGCGGGTATCAGATCCGTGAGGCGGCCTACCAGCAGGACTGGGCCTCCCAGCACGATGTGGCCACCCCCGCCCGCGTCTCCTGCCCCACCTGCGGTGCGAACACCACCGGCGGCCGCTTCTGCTCCACCTGCGGCGGTGCACTAGCCCTGCAGTCGAACTGCCGGGGTTGCGGCCACCAGGTCCAGGTGGGGGCGGCCTTCTGCTCGAATTGCGGTCAGCCGCAATAGCGGTCATCGGATGCCGGGTGTGGCGGGATCGGTGCCGACACAACCGAGGATGAAGCAGCCCGGCGGCCAGCCGCCGAAGGGTGGGTAGAGCGGTTTGCCCAGGCACGCCAGGATGCCGCAGCCGGGATAGGACATCGGCCCGAGCCCCAGGGCGGCCAGGGTGGCGTCGGGATTGATGAACATCGGATCGGTGAGACTGGTGTCGGGATGGTCGACATACGGCCCCGGATCCGGGAGGGTCGGGTTTCGGAACGCGCCGGTGAGGCCCCGCAGGAAATCGTGCGGGAAGCTCACCGCGCCACCGGGAACCGTGACGCCCGTCCAACTCACCAATAGCCCGAGGCTGGGCACGATGTAGTTGTCCTGGCGCAGCATGCCCGACATCTCGATCGCGTCCTTGGGCAGTCCCGGAAAGAGGTCCTCGCAGTCGGGGCCGTTGACGGTGATCAGGAAGCCATAGCACGGATTGACACCGCCGGGCGTGGTGGCCTGCGCCAGGTAATCGGTCGAGATCAGTTGGCGGCCATGCCAATTGCCGCGATTCACCAGCAGCAGTCCCAGCTTGGCGTAGTCGTCCGGGGGCAGCACCAGGTGGGCGTGACCGTAGGTGTTGCCGCTGCGATCGCGTACCCAAAGGTAGTCGGAGGTACGAATACCCAAGGGGTCGAAGAGGTTTCGCTGCGCGTACGCCTGAAAATCCTCGCCGACGGCCTGCTGGATCACATACACCAGCAGGTCGACGGCGCGCTGACTGTACTGCCAGGTCTCGCCCTGCGGGTGCACGATCGGCATGGCCAGCGCCTGGGCCACCACATTCGGGTCGAGCCGGAACAGGCCGGTGACCCCCTCGGAGGCGATGGCGATCTCCATGCCGGAGGTCTCGGTCAACAGACTGCGCACGGTGATCGCGCGGTGCTCGTCATCGCCGAGCCCGGCGGGCAGATAGTTGCCGATCGGATCGTCCACGCGCAGTTTGTGTTCGTCGACCGCGATCCCCGCGACCAGCGACACCACGCTCTTGGTGCCACTCCACAGATTCCAGGCGACGCCGCCCGCGCGCTGATTGGTGGGTCCGCCCGCGATCAGACAGTTGTTGCGGAAGACCTGGACGGTGAAGCGGGTGGGATTGGAGGCGAAGGCGACCGCCTGCCGCACCCCGGCCGAATCCAGGCCCACCTCTTCGGGTGTCGCCGTCTCGGGCTGACGGCCGTCGCTGACTTCACAGTGCCGCAACCCATCCGGTGCGGCGGTACCCATCGGGCCCGCGATCAAGGCCCAGGCGATCGCCATGGTCGCCACGACTATGCCCGTCACGAATCGTGCCACTCGCCCTCCGTTTCCTGAACATCCGTTCAGCTCATCGGAGCGGCGTTGCGGCCGTTATCTTTTCGTGACCCCTGACTTCTGGGGGCGGTGGTTTCAGGGGCGGGTGTCGACGGTCGCGAAGGCCGCCCAGACCAGCGGGGAGTGCTCGATCGCGCCGGTCTCGCGCCAGGCGGTCAGCTGGGTGCGCTGCCAGGCATTGAGTGCGACCACCGGGTCCTCGGATTCGTGGGCGGCGTCGATGGCGCAGACCGCCTGCTGGAACGGATGCGTGGTGCCCGGTGTACCCGCGAGCCGATGGAAGGCCAGGTCCGTGGGCAAGGGCCAGCGCCCCGCCGTGACCAGTTCGGCACCGCCGGTCAGCATGGCGGCGACCAGGCCGAGGGGTTCGGCGAAGCGCAGATCGCCACCGCTCTCACAGGCGACGAGCGCGACGCGGCTGGGAATGGGCCAGATCTCGGGGCCGATGCGGGGAATCTCCTTGTCTCCCTGCCCATTACCCGAGTGGGCGGCGTGCTCATGGCCGACGGGCAGCGCGTGGGTGCCGAGCAGCAGATCCCGAGCCGACAGCGGCCGATGGTCGCGGTACGCCGGGGCGCAACCCGGACTGGCGGCCGTACACGACAGGTGCAGCGTGGCCGATTCGCTGCGACCGGACTCGGGCGCGGCGGCCGTCACATGCCCGACGTACAGCAGCCGGGCCGCACCCGCGTGCAGCGCGCCGCTCAGCCAGGCACGGTCGAGATCGGTGCGCCGGAACGCCTCCAGGGCATTGTCGACCGCGGGGACGAGCCGACCGGCTTCGGCATGCGCGGCCACCCGCTCCGCCAGCGGTGCGGCCGAATCCATCCGCCCCAGTACCGATCCCAGTGCCGAATCGGCCCGGAAACCGGGAACCCGGGGATCGAGAATCGCGATGACGGGTCGCTCCCGGCTGTCCGCCCACGACCGAGCCACCCGCGCGGGCGCGTGGACGACGCCGGGCGCGGCGAGCACACTCACATCCGCGATCTCCACCAGCCGCACGTCCGCGTCGGGTGCGATCAACTCCCACGGCAATTGCGCTGTCCGCGGCGAGGGTTGGATGCGGATGTGCGGCCGAACTCCCTGGACGTAGAGCTCATGCAGGGCCACCGCGAGGTTATAGGGCAGAAACGCCGCCGACAAATACTGCGCCAGCGCGTTTTCCGACTCGAACGACGCCAATTCGCCGGTCGTGAGCGCTGACTCGAGCCCACCGGCCCTCCCCGGCGCGGGCAGAGCCGCCGCGAACCTCCGCATCGCCGCATCGACCTGCGCCTCCGGCACCACCCCGACCCCACCGGGCGCACTCTCTCCGGCCCACCGCCAGGTCACGTACAGATCTCCGGCATCCGCCATCCGAACGAACGCGGTCGGCCGAGCTTCCGCCACACCGGTTTCGGCCGTCACGCCGAGATCACCCGGTCGGTGCGGAGGCGGCGGCCGTAGCGCTGTTCGGCCGCGTCGAGCCAGGCGGCCAAGGCGACGTGGCCGTCGGGTGGCACGGCGACGCGGGGTGGCGGAGTGACCGGCAGGCCCGCACCCGCCGCTACGGCCGCGAGGGCGGTGCCGAGTTCCAGGGCGTCTCGCAGCGGGGAGGCGGAATCGGCGGGTGGGTCGAAGGGTTCGAGGAGGTCCAGGGGCGCGGGCGGTTCGGAGGTGACGCGATCGATGTCCACTATTGTTCCCGCGCACTGGTTTTCAATGAGGTCGGCGACCAGGCGGGCGTCACCGGCGAGGTAGGCGTAGCGGAAGGCGAGGCGTAGTGCCGGGTTCACGATGCGGCGGTTCCAGGTGTCGCGTTGCGATCCGTCGGGGAGTTCGAAGCGCACGGCGTCCAGAGCCAGGGCAGCCGGGACCGCGAGATCGACGGCCCGCGCGAGCAATCCGGGGACCTGCGCGACGAGGGGTTCCAGCAGGCCCGCATGCCAGTAGTCGAGCTGGGCGCAGTGCAGGCCTAGGCCACGGACGGCGTAGGTGGCTCGTGCCGCCGACAGCTCGGCTTCGCCCTCGTCATATCGCCCTGCGGCAAAGGCGGTGGCGGCCAGGCGAAGTCGCACGTCGGCGGCGTCGATGACCGCTCGTGACTCCTCGAACCGGTGCAGGGCCGCGCGATACCGGGCATTGGCGACCTCGAGCTCACCCCGGTGCTCGGCAATGAAGCCCATGACCTTCAAACCGATGCCCGCCCGATGCGCCACCCCCGCCGCGTCGAAGTGCTCCTGCGCGGCGGCCAGCAGCGGTTCCGCATCATCGAAACACCCGGAGCGCGTGTACATCAGCGCCAGATTCTGTCGAGTCTCCGCCATCCCGGCCCGATCCTGAACGGCCTCGAATGCCGCCAGCGCCTGTCCCGCGAAGTCCTGTGCGAGCTCCCATCGCCCGGTCTCGAAGTGCGCCGCCGCCAGATTCATCAGCGGATGGCCGACCTGCTCCGGCCCGAACCGCCGTGCCGCCTCCAATGATTCCCCCGCCAAATCCAGTGCCCGCCACCACTGCTGCCGATGCAATGCCACGGCCGTGGAAGACACCAGGCACGCGAATCGCAAATCCCCCGGCGCATCCTCCCCCGCCAGCGCCGCCCGGGCCCGCTCCAACGCCTCCTGCGCCCCGTCCAGATCCCCCAGATTCTGCAGAGCCTGCGACAACCCGATCAACGCCCCCGGATACATCCGGGGAGCATCAACCCGCATCTCCCCCAACGCTTCCCGAAACCGCTCCACCGCCCCGGCATGATCACCCAGCTGATCGGTCACCACCGCGACATCGACGAGCGCGCACAGCCGCAAATCCCCGTCCTCGACCGCCGCGGCCCGCTCGAAGATTCGCAGCGCCTCCCACAACTCCCCGCGCCCCACCGCCTCGGCCCCCGCCCGCAAGAGCGGACTTTCCGCCTCGGAGCCCGCTCCCGCCGCCGATTCGTCCCCGCCCGGAGGGCGACCGTCGTCGCCACCCGCGTCGGCCGGGTCCGGCGAAACCGCAGGCCGATCAGCGAATGCGGCGATCTTGGGATCGACCCCCGCCGATGTGACCGGGGTTGATCTTTCCGGCGGTTCGGGGGCACGGTCGGTGGGTTCGGGCACGTCAGAAGTCCGAATCTCCGGCGGCGGCCGCGATTTCGGCGAGCAGCGGCGCGAAGGGATCGCGGTCATCGGCCGGTGTCGCAGCCAATCGCAGGCGGGATGCGGCGAACTCGCGAATTCGGTCGCGTAGGGCGGACGCGGCGGCACCCGCCGAATCGGCATCGTGGGCGCGCGAGTCAGACGATTCGGGCAGCGGCCCGAAACCCGGAACGTGGATGCCGACGCGGACGCCGGAGGTCGGCGCGGCGAGGGTCGATTCGCCGACCCAGGTGTCGTCGGCCTGGTGAAGCTCGGCGTCCAGTTCGCCACGGCCGGTGTCGATGTGGGCGTGGGGTCGCAGGTGGGGCGGTAGGTCCGGGGGCAGATCGGGGTGGGCGGCCACGGTGATGGCGACGGTGGTTTCGCTCGCGGCGCGGATCAGTTGCCAGGACACCGCCGATTCGGAGGCGTCGACGAGTCCGGGCGGGCAGCGCCGCCAGTCCCAGCCGCCGGTACCGCGCGCCAGGACCATGGTGCCCGCTCGCGATTCCTCACCCGCCGCCAGTGCGTAATCCGAAGCGCGCCGGGTTCTTTCGATGGAGGCCGGGGTCGGCGGAGCGAGGGCGTCCGCGCCGTCCACCAGGGACTCGCATTCCTCGGTCAGCACCGCGATATCGCGGTCGAGCAGCGCCTGATCGAGGGCCGCGATGCCGTCCAGGGTGGAGGCTGGCCACCAGCGTGCCGCCCAGTGCGCGTACGCGAGCCGCCGCGCACTCACGGCGAGATCGGATCTCGCGGGGGCGGCTGTCACTGCGACGGAATCCCCCACGGCTCCGTCCGCGCCGATTCCATCCAGAGCCAAGGCGACCGGCTCACCGTAGAGCGCCCAGACCCACTCCTGCGCCAAGTCGATATTGTCGATGAGCGCGGCCGGAACTTCCCGCGCGGCAAGCACATTCCAGATCAGGTGACCGCCGAGCACCTCGAGCACCATGACGTCCGGACCGGCCGCCACCTCCAGTGCGCCGGGATCGTCGTCGGGCACAATGCCGAACAGCCCATCGGAATAGCGCTGAATCACCGAGTTCGTCATCCCGCCCTCGATTCCCGCTCATCGAACTCGACCGCCGCACTCGCGGCCAACGCCCGCTTCACCCGCGTCCGGTGGTCCAGCATCACCGACCGCGCCACCCCGTCCAGCAGATCCCACAGCTCATCCGCCGCGTACACCGGGAACTCCCGCACATCCCGCCCATGCAGCCGAGCCCACAACCTCCGCACATAGGGCCGCCACGGCACCCGCAACTCCGCCGCGATCGCCCCCAACGGCCCCTCGACCGCATCTCCCCGCACTACCATCCGCCGCGCCTGCAACACATACGCCTCGCGCTGCCACCGCGCATTGATCAACCGTGCCGCGACACCCCCACCGCCCGTGGCGATCTCTCCAGCACTTGGCAGCCCGATGACGGAGTCACCACCGCCAGCCGGTGCACTACCGGTCCGCAATCCGGTTGCGGCGCTGGTCAATCCGGCCATCAGAGCCTCGGCCGGACGGCCATTCGTGGTGCTCAACACCCCGGCCGCCGTGCCGAGTGGACCGACAGTCGTGCCGGTCGGACCGACCGCGGCTCCGCGGAGTCCATCGGCGATGCCTGCCAGCCCAACGGGACGTGCCTGAACCGCCGAGGCACTGGCAACCATCGATGGGCCTATGTGGGCGGAATCGCCGAGCGGGCGCAGATCGACCGCCAGGGCAGCCCCTGCGGCAGCTGCCAAGCGCAGCGACTCGTCCAGTAGGGCCCAGGGGGCGCAGGCGCGGGCGATTTCGGCGTCGACAAGTTCGGAAATCGGGGGGAGGTCGGCGCGTTCGCTGGAGGCTTGCAGGACGGTGAATATGCGCTCGTGAATGGTGCGATCGAAGGGGAGGCCGAGGGTCGCGGTGGAGGCCGAGGCGCCGATCAGGGGTGGCTGCGGCAGCGGATGCAGGGTCAAGCCCAACTCCTGCGCGGTGCCTTGGCTCCGCTCCGCGACCGGGTCAATCCTTTCGCCGTGGGCTGAATCGCCGATCTCTCTGCGCCACAGCCGAATTCCGGTGTGCGTGCCGACCAGGGCGTCGATCATGGTATCGAGGTCGATGGATTCGGCGGAATCATCGAATCTGGTTGCGGCGCAGGCGTTCAGGAGATCGGCCAGGGCGGCGGAGTGGTCGGGGACGTCGGTGAGCGGGCGGCGACGCCAGGCGGTCTGGATGAGGTCGGTCAGCTCGCCCGCGCGGGCCGGATCGGCAAGGTAGTCCCTGAGGGCCTGGGTGGTGCGGCCCGCGCTGAGCCCGTGGATCTCGCGCAGCGCGGCCTCGGCGGCCACCCGGTCGCGGGCGGCGTCCGGCATGCCCTGGGTGGTGGCCAGTTCGAAGCAGCGCTGGAAGTACAGGTCCTGGGCATTGCCCTCGGTGATGCGCAGGCCGCGCCGGGTCTGCTTGAGCAGCGTGAACCAGGCGGCGGTGGCGCGCAGGACATCCGCGGCGGCGTGCACGCGGGTGGCGAGCAGGACCGCGCCGTCGGCGGACAGCATCGACCCCGCGCACTGCGGATGCTGAACCGGGCGGATGACCAGCGGGTCGAGGATGAGTTTGACGGTGCGCCGCAGGGGTCCGCCGTGCGGTCCGCTCAAGGGTTCGACACCGTCGAGGCGGCGCCACACCTCATCCAGCACCATGGCCCGCGGTCGTCGCATTCGCCCAGGTTATCCCAGTTTTGGAGCCCCGCAAGCGACGGAAGTTGGGATCGGTAGGCGGGTTCGGATTCCTACCGTTGCGTCATCGGTTCCACCCCGGAGCCAGCTTCACGAGAACGAGGAAAGACCATGAACGGCAAGCCGATCCGCCTGACCACCGCCCTTTTCGCCGCCGCCGCGGCCACCGCCCTGCTGGTCACCGGATGCAGCAGCAACTCCGGCACCTCCGGCTCCACGACGACCAAGGCCACCAATGCCGCCCCGGCGGGCCCGCAGACCTCCGCCCCCGGCAACACCGCCGGTGGCTCCTCGTCGGCCTCGGTCGACGGCAAGGCCATCTCGGCCAAGTTCGACACCACCTGCGCCAAGCAGGGCGGCAACCTGGCCCTGGCCCTCACCGACCAGGGCAACGCCACCTACGGCACGCTGACCGCGAGCGCCACCATCACCGGCACCGACACCGTGCAGGCCGTCGGCATCGCGGGCACCAAGGGCGGCGCGAACGGCCAGCCGTACGCGCTGGGCTTCGGCAATGGCATGCCGGGCGGTTCGGCAAAGGTGACCAAGAGCGGCAACACCTACACCGTCACCGGCGAGGGCGTCGGCGGCGTAGACATGTCCAACCCGATGGCCGGACCCAAGACCGAGAAGTTCGAGATCGTCTTCGCCTGCTCGACCGTCGTCGGCGGCTGACCAACCCCCTGTTTCACCCCGCTCGTGCCATCGGGCATGAGCGGGTTCATCACTCACGTCTCCAAGATCGGGAAAGTACATGAAGAACCAGATCCGTTACGCCGCTCTCGCTTTCGGCGTCCTCGCCATCGGCTACTACCTGTGGCACGGCCTCACCTCCCACGATGTCTTCGGCTGGGTCGGCCCGCAGATGGCGCTGCCGATCATCGCCCTGACCGTCGTCCCCATCGCCTTCGCCTTCACCGGCGACGGGATCCTGTCGGCTCTCACCGGCAACAACAGCTCCGAGTTCCGCCATGGCCTGGTGGGCCTGGGCACCGTCGAGGGTGTCCGGCAGACCGGCGTCTACCTCAACGAACAGCCGCAGGTGCGCATCGACTTCCGCGTCGAGGGCTCCGATGGGAAGGTCTTTCCCTCGCACGCCAAGATGATCGTGCCGCTGACCCAGCTGGCGCTGTTGCGCCCCGGCGTGGTGCTGCCGGTCCGCTACCTGCCGGACCGCCTCGACAAGGTCGAAGTGGATCTGTCCGGCGATACCGCCGCCGCGCAGGATGCCATGAACGCGGCCATGATTCGCAAGGGTTTCACCACCCCGGCCAAGATCGATATTGCCCGGCGCGGCATCGCGGCCCAGGCGGTGGTGCGCTCGCTGAGCGTGCCGGGTGAGATCCGCGACGGCCACTCGCGCCTGGACCTGGTGCTGGTGGTGACCCGCCCCGACGGCAGCACCTTCGAGACCCGCACCGAGAAGTTCCTGGCCCCGGCCATGGTCTCGCTGGTCCAGGTCGGCCGCGTGGTGGCGGTGCACTACCTGCCGGAGAACGAGCAGGAGGTGGTGCTGTCGCTGCCGGTCAATTCCGCCAACCAGTCGTGATCTCCGAGAAACTCAGAGCCGCAGGCAGATTCCGCCCGCGGCTCTTCGTCATGGTCGGGTCAGTCGCGTTCGTAGAAGCCGTCGATGCGGCCGCGCCCATGCGCCCGGGCGGCGGCGAGCACCTCCCGCGGCTTGGCCGAGGTGAGCGACCGGCCCCCGGTCAGCGCGACCGGTTCGGTCAGCGCGAACACCTGGAACACATAGCGGTGCGGGCCGTGTCCCCGCACCGGAGCCGGGCCCATATAGCCGCGGCCCCAGCTCGATCGCAGCACCGTGACCCCCTCCCGCGCGGAATCCGAAGCCAGTGCGCCGCTGGGCAATTCCCGCAGGTCGGCGTCGAGCAGGGCCAGCGCGTGCACGAACGGACCGCCGAAGGGCGCGTCCTGATCCTCCACGATCAGCATCTGCTGCGCGGTCCCCGCGGGCACTCCGGACCAGGCCAGCGCCGGTGACACGTCCGAGCCTCCGGCCCGCTTGTTGGCGTGGCGGATGTCCAGTCGCGCTTCATGGTCGAAGTCGGCACTGGTCACCTCGAACACCCCGCCCTCACCCAGATTCGGCCGGTACCAGGCCAGATCCGCGGCGGCGGCCCGTCGGTTCCGCAGCAGCTTGCCGATGATCGCCATTCCATTCTCCTTGGCCGGTAGTGCTTTTCAGAGCTTGCGTGCGTCCGCCGGGATGAGCAGCGGCTCAGCGAACCGCCAGATCTCCTCGGCGGCATCGAATTCCAGTGACACGGCCGATCCCGGCGACCCGGCCCACTGCTCCGGCACCGGCGTCCCGGGCCAGGTGTGACCACCACCGAAAACCGTCCACGCCGAGACCACGGTGCCGCCGGTCCCGTGGCTCACGGTGGTGCGGGTCGATCCGGCGGTCTCGACCGTCTCGCCCGGCCCGGTACACCCGTCGATGTCCCGCCAGTACCGCGCGGACTCCGCCAAACCCCGAGTGCTACCGCGTAGTTCGCCATTCGGACCACGGTGCCGCGAGTACCCGCCCGTGATCGGCACCACGGGATCCGCATCGCCGTTCATGAGCAGGGCCGACACCGCGTACCCGGGCCGAATTCCGGCCAGTGCCTCCGGAAATCCCCCGGCCACGGCCGCGATCACCGCTACCCGGTCCCCGGCCTCCACCGCCATTCGATGCGCCATGAACGCCCCATTGGAGATCCCCGCCACCACGGCGCGATCACCGGGCGTCTCGAATCGTGCTGCGCACCAGTCGATCACCGCGCTCAGGAACGACACGTCGTCCACGCGGTCCGCATCGGCGGTCGTCACACCCCGCCCGTCCGCCCAACATCCGCCGACACCGTGCGGATACGCGATCCCGATACCCCACTCGTCGGCATGCCGCGCGAAACTGGTCCACCCGTACATCAGCGGTTCCGTCGGAGTCTCCGCCATTCCACTCTGATTTCCGTGCAACACCAGCACGATCGGCGCGCCCGTTCGATTGGGCGGCCGCACCGCGAAGCGTCGCTCCAGCCCATCGATCGCCACTTCCGCCTCGACCAGGTCAACGGTCACGAACCTTCCCTCCTCGCAGGTCACTTCCCGAAACCGCACCCACTGTAGGCAGCGCGAACCGTCCGCGCATATGCTGCGGTTTTGCGGCGCGAACAGGATGAAATCAGCCGAAAACGTAGTGGACCTGGTCGAAGACGGGCTCGAAGCCGAGGGCGCGGTACACCTTGTTGGACGTCGGATTGGCGAGGTCCGCGTAGAGGCAGACGCCCGTTCCGGTGTCGAGCAAGATCCGCGATACGTGGGCGACCAGGGCGGAGGCATATCCGTGGGCTCGGTGTTCGGGCGGTGTGTAGACCGGGCCGATTCGAGTCCAGCCGTATGCGGGGACCTGGTGGGCGGTCAGGCTCACCGGTCGATCCTCGATCTTCCATAACCACCAGCGCCCCTTGGCAATTCGGGCGCGCAGCGCCGATTCGCTCAATTCCACGGTGGGTTCCCGTATTTCACGACTCATGGCGGCGGTCCACCGTCGGCAGAGCTCGATATCGGCCTCGGTGGCCGGGCGCGGAGCACCGGGCGCGGGTGGATTGTGCAGACGCCCGAGCCGGTAGAGCCGCTCCACCACCGGGCCGTTGCGCGCCGTGGTGCCGCGTAGCTTGTCCCACTCCGCCGCGAAAGCGGCCGCCGACGACGCGGAGCCGACGACATCGGGTATATCGGGCAGAACCTCGGCGAACCGCCCGGCCAGTTCCGGCACGACCTCGTCGGGCAGCTCGCCCAGCCAGACGCCGCGCCCGGCGGTGCACATGGCCACGCCGACCACCTCTGTCTCATGTACCGACGCGAAGTACGAGGGCTGCTCGCTGGGCGCGAGGCCGCCGATCAGATTCTCCACGACGGTGCACATGATGGTGTGACGCAACGGCTCTCGGTTCAGAAACCCTGCCACCCGCCCCCGGAACGCGACCGGATCATCGGTGATGTCGATCCTCATGAGCCCACGGTATGGGCGATCGAGTGAAAGGGCGACTCCATGATCACGACTGGATAGCTCGGCGGTTACAAATTATGGGAAACACGCATAACCCTAGCGCCGGGTGGTACGGATGAATTGGCTACATGGTTGCCCAGTTCCCTTCGCGATAGCACTTCTACCAGTACGGAAGAAGGAGCGATGTTAGTCCAACGATTGGCAGCAACCGCTGTGCTAGCGGTAGGTATCACGGCGCTGTCGGCCGGTGTGGCCGCAGCGGATCAGGCTCAGCCCTCCGGGATCGATGTCGATCCCGCGCCGAGTGCCACGGCACCGGCGGCCCCGCAGCAGGTCGAGGAGCAGCCGGACGTCACCATGCATCAGTGCAATGCCATTCTCGGTGCGCTCACCGGCGGCCTCATCGGCGGCACCTTGAGCGCGCTGCCGGGCGCTGCGATCGGCGCGGGTATCGGCGCGCTGATCGGATGGTCACTGCTCTACCCGCCCGGCCCGCCTTTGGCCTGTTGGCAGCCCAACCCGCCACCGGCCTGACCGGACACCATGGGGCGCAACGCCGTTAGGGTTGCGCCTCATGACGCGTTATCACCGCATCGCCGCACAGGATCTCGGCCGCCTGGGCGCGTTGAGCGACGGCATCTTCGCCGTCGCCATGACGCTGCTCGTGCTGGAACTGCATGTCCCGGCTGCCGAGGCCTGGCACGAGCGGCTGCTGTGGTCGGATGGCTCGGTGTCCGCCGAGGCACCGGTCTGGCATGCCCTCACCCACGTCGGACCCCAATTCCTCATCTGTTTCCTGGGTTTCCTGACCCTCGGAATGTTCTGGATCGGCCAGCAGACCCAGCTGAATCTCCTGGCCCGGGCCGACCGGTCCCTGGCGTGGATTCACCTGATGTTCCTGTTCGGCGTGGCCATGGTCCCCTTCGCCACGGCACTGCTGGCGGCCTTCCCGCAGTCGCGGCTGGCGCTGCTGGTCTACTGGGTCGACCTGTTGTACCTGGGGCTGATCCAGCTCGCGAGCCTGCGGTACGCCCGACGCGCGGGTCTGTTGGCGGAAAACACTACGCCGCAGGATGTTCGGGCGATTCGGCAGCGGATCGTCGTGGTGCAGGTGCTGTACGCGGTCAGTGTCGCGCTGTGCCCGCTCAGCACCTATCTGAGTATTGCCCTGATCATCGCGTTGCAGGTGAATTCCGCTGTGTCACCCCAGATTCGGCCCTTGAATCGCTTCTGACGGGAACAGATCCAGACGGAAGCGGGTAGGAGTGGTGGCCGTCTGGGTGCGGAAGAACTTCGTGAAGTTCGCCGGATCGTCGAAACCCAGGCGGCGGGCGCATTCCGCGGTGGTGATGGGTTCGTGGGCGAGCAGGCGTTTGGCTTCGAGGGTGACGCGGGCGTTGAGGTACTGCTTGGCCGTGGTGCCCGTGGCGGCTTGCACGGCCCGTGAGAGCGTGCGCGGGGAGTAGCCGAGTTGGGCTGCGTACCAGGAGACTTCGCGAGTCTCGGCGTGGTGACGCTCGGCCAGGCGGGCGAAGCGATCGAACAGGTCGGTGGGGTCCGGGAGGGCGGGGAGGGCGGTGCTCAGGCGCAGGGTGAGGGCGCTGAGCAGGTGGCGGAGGATGGCCGGATCGGGTGGGGCGGCGGCATATTCGGTCGTCAGGTGGTCGAAGGCGGCGTCGGTGAGCGAGGTACCGGACAGCACCGGCGGCGTGGACGGCGACGGTGGATGGCCGAGGGCGGCGGCCGGAATGAGTTCGGAGCGACAGAGGATCACGCAGCCGTCCATGCCGGTGATGTCGTCCCAGCGGTGGGTCCAGCCGGGACGAATCCAGGCGATCGAGCCCGCGGTGAGCCGATGGCTGACGAAATCGACCGTCATGCTGCCGGTTCCGCTGCGGCAGCGGGCGAGGACGTGGAAGTCGCCGCGAATCACCTCGCGTCCGGCGACCGGCATGGGCCGCAGTTGCTCGAAGCTCAGCACTTCGAGACCGGTGGCGGACCCGGTCTTCAGCGCGTACCGCAGGGTTCGAATCGGTTGTCCATTTTTTACCATGAGCGGTCTCGAATCTACCTGGCCGCGAGGGGTTCGGTCACCGTACCGTTCAGGTATGAGAAAAATCGCCGTGGCGGGCGGCTCACTGCCGATTCACCTGCACGAAGCAGACTCCGACGCACCAATGCTGGTCTTCCTGCACTACTGGGGCGGGTCGCACCGGACGTTCACGCCATTGCTCGAGCAGCTCGAGTACCCGGGAACGGTGGTCACTTATGACCATCGCGGATGGGGCGAATCCCGCGGCCTGCCCGGACCGTACGACATCACCCAGCTGGCCGCCGACGCCCACGCCGTGCTCACCGAGCTCGCGCCGGAGCGTTTCGTGCTGATCGGGCACTCGATGGGCGGCAAGGTCGCGCAGTTGCTCGCCGCGCGCCGCCTGCCCGGGTTGGCGGGCGTGGTGCTCATCGGCCCGGCACCCGCGCGCCCGGCCGTCACCCCGGAAGCTCAGCGCCAGCTCGTGCACGCCTACGATTCCGCCGAGACCGTGGCCGGGGCGCTCGAGCACGTGCTCACGCATCGTCGTCTTTCGGATGCCCTGCGTGAGCAGGTGATTCAGGACAGTCTCGCGGGTTCGACGGCCACCCACGAGGCCTGGGCCCTGGATTCGATCGCCCGCGACATCTCCGCGGTCACACCGCGGATCGAGGTCCCGGTGGTGGTGTTGGCGGGTGAACACGATCTGGTCGAGCCGCCGCAGCTGCTCGCGGACCATCTGCTGCCCCATGTCCCGACCGCGACCATGCGGGTCGTTCCGGACACGGGACATCTTTCGCCGCTGGAGAATCCGGGTGCGCTGGCCGAGGCCGTTCGTGTCGCGCTCGCCGAGCTGACGCCTATCTCCCCGCTGCCCCGGTGAAGTCGATGGCGGCGACCGTGGCGCGGGCCAGGCGCTCCGGATCGTCGCCGAGCGGTGAGTCGTTCAGTGCGCCTTCGCGCCACAGGGTGGCGAACCCGTGCACCAGGGACCAGGCCGCCAGTTCGGCGGCCGAGCCATCCGCCGCGGGAATCCCCAGTTCCGCTATCCCGGACCGCAATTCGTGCCCGGACCGGTTGCGGGCGGCGATGAGTCGCTCGTCGTCCGCACGCAGCAGATCGTGCCGGAACATCACATCGAAATGCCCGGGATGGTTGCGGGCGAACCGTATGTAGGCCACCGCGACCTCCCGGAAATCGCCCGAAGCGGCGCGTAATGCGGCGTCGAGCAGCTCGAAACCCTCGATGGCCAGGGCGGTCAGCAGCCCCTGCCGATTCCCGAAGTGATGCGCGGGTGCCGCGTGCGACACCCCCGCCCGCTGCGCCAGCGCCCGCAGCGACACCGAATCGACCCCCTCGGCGGCGATCTGCTCGGCGGCGGCGTGCAGCAGCGTGGCTCGCAGGTCTCCGTGGTGATACGCGCTCTTCGTCACTCCTCGATCGTCACCCAGAATCTAGACATTGACAAGTTCCGCAGCTCGCGCATATCTTGTCACTGTCTAGATTGCTCACTCAGAGGAGTCCGCGATGGCACCGCTCATCGTTCTCATAGTCGTCACCGGCCTGGCGAGAATCGCCGGTTGGCTCCACGCCACCGATTGGCTCGATTCCTGGCCACACGCGGTGCGCATCGGCCTGGCCGCCATGTTCGCCCTGACCGCTTCGGCGCATTTCCTCCAGCCCCGACGCGACGGCCTGATCGCCATGGTCCCGCCGCGCCTGCCCAACCCGGCGGCACTCGTCACCCTGACCGGGTTTCTCGAATTGGCCGGAGCCATCGGCCTTCTCATCCCGTGGGCGGCGCCGCTGGCCGCGATCTGCCTGGCGGTCATGCTGGTCTTCCTGTTCCCGGCGAATGTCCGAGCCGCGCGCACGGGCAGCGATATCCAGACAATGCCGCTGCCCGCGCGCGGACTGGTCCAGGTACTGTTCATCGCCGCCTGCGTGCTGGCGGCATTCTGAAAAGCGCTCGGGGCCAAGGGAAGTGCCCTCGGCCCCGCGTGATTACTTGATCGCCACCGGGCTGATCGGGGTGCCGACCGCGCCGGGTATTCGCAGGGCGGGCGCGCACAGCAGGAAGTCGTACACGCCGTCCTCGGCGCAGTCGCGCCCCAGCGCCTCCAGATCCCAGATCTCGCCGAGCGGCATACCCATATCGCGCAGCGCGAGCATGTGCAGCGGCAGCATCACCCCGTCCTCGGGCCGCATCACCTCGACGGCCGGATTGTCCACCGCCACCGCCGAGATGTCGTGCGCGTGCAGCCATTCCGCGCACCGCCAGCTCAATCCCGGACTGCCGCCGAACCATTCGCTGGATTTTCGGGTCTCG
Source organism: Nocardia sp. CDC160 (assembly GCF_035818795.1). NCBI lineage: Bacteria > Bacillati > Actinomycetota > Actinomycetes > Mycobacteriales > Nocardiaceae > Nocardia > Nocardia sp. CDC160. Next base: position 385,890 of record NZ_JAYKYT010000003.1, read on the forward strand.
AGGAAGCGGGTCCACCAGCCGATGCGCACCACCAGGACATCGCCGGGTTCGAGGTCGACGCCCTGTGCCTGGATGACCGCGTCCAGGTCATGCGGCCCGATGACGGTACCGGCGTCGAGTCGCGCCACATTGCGGTGTCGTGCCACATCCACCAGCACGCCCCGCCCCACCACGCCGCCGCGCTCGGCGACGTGCTCGATGCCGAGCTTGCTCGCGCCACGGCTGGTCACCGCGGCGGCCGGATAGCCGTTGTACAGCAGCCCGTCGTAATACACGTGCGAGAGCGCGTCCCACTGCGTCGCGGCCTGCAGCGGCATCATGAGGTAGTCGTCGTTGAAGCGCATCGGGCCGCCGGCATACATGCCCGTGACCTGGGTCTCGGCCGAACCGCCCCACCCGGACAGATTGGCCGCGAGATCGGCGTCGCCGCCGTCGACGGCCATCAGGTGAATGGGATTGCGCCGGAAACCGCTGGAGCCCTGCGGCCCGTCCGCATCGAACGGCACCCCGAGCGAGATGCTGCGCCCCTGGCGAGCGCGCGTGGCCGCGTGGGCAATCCGATCCGGGGTCAGCAGGTTCAGCGTCCCGAGCTGATCGTCCTCGCCCCACCGACCCCAGTTGCGCACGCGCTCAGCGGCTTTACGCCATTCCTCGGTCACCGAACCCCTCCACTCCGACAGGTCCGTTCGATCTTTACCCGCTCGGCCAACGGCTGTCGAGACACAGTCCCACCGGCCGGTCCGCCATGGGTCTGGTTGGATGATTCGGTGACCAGCGCCCCCTTCCGTTTGATCCCCGAGCAGCGCCTGGACCGGGTAATGCCCGCCTGGGCCGACCACTACCCCCGCTACGACATGGTCGTCGGCTACTCGGACCTCGGTCACGCGTTCCTGATGAGCACCCGCACCGGCGAGTACGGCATCCTCGACCCCTACAGTCCGGGCGTCAAGGACTACGGCGTCTTCACCGAGGTCACCGACTTCGTCACCCAGGTCCTCTTCGACCCCGACGTCATCACCTACGTGCTACAGCCCCAGCATGTCGCCGAGATCCGGCAACGACTCGGCCCCCTCGGCGACAACGAGGTCTACATCGCCACCCCCTACCCCTTCCTCGGCGGCTCCGAGACCCCCGACGCCTATCAGAAGGGCGGCGTCTGGGTCTTCTTCGACCTGGTAGCCCAGGAGCACGAATTCGAATGACGCCCGAGGAGTTCGACGAGCTGGAACGGACGGAGGACTACCGGGCCATTCCACGACTCACGGCCATGGTGTTCGATACCGAGTTGCCCGAGTCGGTGCGCAAGCGCGCCTCGGATGTGCTCGCCGGAATCGATGGCACTGTCACCGCCGAACAGTGCCGAACCTGGTGGGCCAGTGGGGATCCCGTGGTCATGCGCCATGCGCTGCGCCTCATGCACCGCTCCGAGGCCGACATTGTCGTGCCGGTCGCCGAGGACGATACGAGCCCCTTGCAGGCAATGGCCTTGAACGTCATGGGTTTCGGGTTCGATGCGCCCGAGTACGTCCCGGTAATCCTCCGCGCGCTGACGCATCGCGATCCCAAGGTCCGCGAGACAGCCGCACTGGTATTGATCTGGGCCGAACCGGTCGCAGCCGAGGAAGGGCTCCTCGCGGCCGCGCACGACGACGTATTCGAGGTGGCCGCCGGAGCCCTCGATACCTTGCGGTTCTACCCGACGCAACGAGTACTGCGCGAGGTCGCGGCGCTTCGGGAAAATCCGGACGAGCGTCGAAGGGCCGCCGCCACGGTCACTTTCGAGGATCTGCGTGAGAACTTCGAATCGACGGTTACCTCTGGATATTCGAAAGCGATTGTGCGGCTGCGCGAATGGATGCTGCCGGTACACGACCTGGTGCCGTGGCCCGCCGAGATCGCGCCCGGCACACCGCCACCGATCACCGTCCGGTACCCGATCGACGCACGTGGCGCGCTCGACGCAGTTCCCGAATCCACCGTGCTGGCGCTGATCGACGATCCCGAAGTCGAACCGGGCGAGCTCAGGCAGAGACTGAATTGCGTCGATTGGACCTGTTATGGGCGCGAGGCTCGGACACGACTGGCCGCCCGGTTCACGGGTCATCCGAACCCGTTGATCCGCGAGATCGCCTGTCGCCCCCTGGCGGACTGGGGTCGCGCCGCGGACTTGGTACGGCTGGCCGATGATCCCGACCTCGCCGTCCGCAAGTCCGCCATCTATGACCTGGGCGACCTCCCCGCCGATCCGGCGATCGCCGAATTGGTCTGGCATCGCCTGCCCGCCAAGTCCTCGACGGCGGCGCAGGAGGCCTTGCGGACCTATGTCGTCCACGCGGGCGGTGCGGCGACGGAACGGCTCGTCGAACTTGTCAGGTCCGATCGCCGCGAAGATGTTCGCCACGAGGCCGTACGCAACCTCGTGAAGCTGCGTGCGGTCGAGGAGATTCGGAGCCTCGCCGACCTGCTGACCGAGCCTCCCAGGGTCACCTGGGTGGTCCATTCCGCTCTCCTGGACGGTTCGCGCGAACTCGGTATCGCAGTGCCCGTCCCGGCGCATCTCGCCGCCGTCGACAACCTCTATCTGCAGCAGTCCGTGACCAATTACCTGGCTCACCAATCGTGATCAAGCGCCGGGCGTCGGCGCCGGGCGGACGGTATGGTCACGCCATGGTTGTTCGTCGCAGGTTCGCATCCGTCGTTCGGCACGCCGCGTTGGCCGCGGGCGCGGTGAGCGCGTGTGCCGTTCTCATCGCGACGGCCACACCGGCCGTGGCCGACAGCACGGATCTCGGTCGGCTCGAGAATGTCGAATTGCTCAATGGGGCATGGTCTTTCGACAAGGCTGCCGTGTCGCTCGGGCTTACGTATACGACCACGGATCAGCGGGACAATCAGGCTCGCGCGACGGCGGGGCTTTATTTGCCCGCCGGGTTGCCTCCGGCCGGTGGGTGGCCGTTGGTGGTGTGGGCGCATGGGACGATCGGGATCGGGAATGACTGTGCGCCGTCGCATCGGCCGCAATCGGAACGAAATCGCAGTTACTTCAACCAGATTCTGGACAATGGGTACGCGGTGTTGGCTCCCGACTACCAGGGGTTGGGGACCGGGGGGAATTTCAGCTACTACAACACCGCTGTGGAGAGTCGGTCGGTGCTCGATGCGGTGACTGCCGTTCGGGGACTTCCGGTTCCGCTGTCGAGGCACTGGGTGCTGATCGGGCAGTCCGAGGGTGCGCACGCGGTGATGAGTGCCGCCGCGCTGTATGCCCAAAACCCCAGGTATGCGGCCGGACTCACCGGCGTCGTCGCCACGGGGTTGCGTACGAATCCGCCGAAGAGTTTGCGTGAGATGTTCCGGGCGAGTTCGACGGGGTCCGACAACCAGGTTGGGTACGCGGGTTACTACCTCGCCGCGCTGGAGGAGCTGCACCCCGGGTCCGTCACCCCGTACCTGTCCGAGTTCGGTCGGCAGTACGTGGAAAAGGCTGCGACCGAATGCCTTTCGGACCTGGTCGCCGATGCTCAGGGTCGCCGCCCCGCTGCGCTGGTCGCCGATCCGGACAACCCCACGCCCACCTTCGAGTCGGACATCAGGTCCCTGGTCGGCTACCAGGAAAGCCTCGTGCCAGCCGATGTCATGATCGGCTACGGCACGGCCGACATCGATGTCCCGCCAGCCGACACTCCCGCCTACGGTCCGACGCTGCAGTCCCACAACCCGTGGGTGCACGTCAGCGTCACCGCGTATACGGGCAAGGACCACAGCGGAGCGTTCCTGGCCTCCCTCCCCGACGCCCTCGACTTCCTCCACACCCATCTGCCCTGAGCGAGGACCCTGGCGCGAAAGTCATTGCCGCAGCGTCGTCATGGCGATGTCGAGGAATTCGCGCAGGAGTTTGTCGCGATTGTCCGCGGCGACGACCAGGCAGGTCTCGGCCCCCGGAGCATCCACGACGGGCAGGTGGACGACGTCGGGGCGCAGGTAGGCGCGCGCGACGCTGAGGGGAACGAGAGCCAAGCCGTGGCCGGACGCGATGAGCTCGAACTTCTCTTCCAATGTGGCGGTGCGCCGGTTCGCGAAATCCAGTATCGGCTCGCCCTCGAGGTCGGCCAGGGTGAGCTTCGGGCGCGCCGCCAGCGGGTGTGTCACCGGCATGCAGAGCACGCGCGGCTCGTACCCGACGGGAATGGTGCGCATTCCGGTGTCATCGAAAGGCCTACGCAGGTAACCGATCTGGGCGCGTCCATCACGCAGTGGCGTGTCCCGCTCCCGCCATTGCGCCGGAATCACATCGGTCTCGACCTCGGGATGGCGTGCCCCGAATTCCCGAATAGCCTCCGAAACCCGCAGTCCGGGTGAGAAGGCGACCACCAAACGCCGGGCCCCGCTGTCGGCATCGCGCACGCGCCGCAGGGCCGCGTCGATGGCGGCGAGAATCCCCTGCGCCTCCTCGTACAGTTGCTGCCCGGCAGCGGTCAGCTCCACGGTCCGGGTGGTTCGCACGAACAGCGAGCACTCCAGCTCCTGCTCGAACGCCTTGATCTGACGGCTCAGCACGGGCTGGGCGATATAGAGCTTCTCCGCCGCCCGCCCGAAGTGCCGATGCTCCGCTACCGCGGCGAAGTAGCGGAGCTTGCGCAAATCCAGATCCATACCTTCACGGTATCAATCGTCGGAAAGGGTCTTGGACGTCGCGCCCGCCCGTCACGAGACTCGAAGCATGATCGTCATTACCTCCCCCACCGGCCAGATCGGCAGTCAGCTGCTCGCGCGGCTGCTCGAAACTTCCACTCGCAGTGAGGAATTGCGCGTCATCGTGCGCGATCCCGCGCGTCTTCCGGATGCGGTTCGCTCCCGAGTGGACATCGTCACCGGATCCCACGGCGACCCCGATGTGGTGGACCGTGCCTTCACCGGCGCGGACGCAGTCTTCTGGCTGGTCCCGCCCGACTTTCAGGCCCCCAGCCTGGACGCCGCCTACTCCGGCTTCACCCGCGCCGCCGCGAAAGCCTTCACCAACCGCGGCATCGGCCACGTGGTCTCTGTCTCCGCCCTGGGTCGCGGCACCCCCGTTGCCGCCCGCGCCGGACACATCACGGCCTCGCTGGCCATGGACGACCTGATCGCCAGCACCGGCGTCGCCTATCGCGCCCTGACCAACCCGACATTCATGGACAACCTGCTCTGGCAGGCGGCCTCGATCCGCGACACCGGCGTCTTCACCGGAACCACACCCCCCGACTACGCGGCTCCCACCGTCGCCACCCGGGACATCACCGCGGCCGCCGCCCACCTCCTCCTCGACCGGTCCTGGACCGGCACCGCCGAGGTCCCCCTGCTCGGCCCGGAGGACCTCACGCCGAACGCGATGGCCCACATCATGTCCGAGGTTCTCGGCCGCACCATCCACTACCGGCACCAGTCCCTGGACGACCTCCGCGCCAGCCTGACCGCGCGAGGCGTCACCACCGCCATCGCAGACGGCTACATCGACATGATGAACGCCAAGAACCACGGGCTCGACAACGCCGTCCCCCGCACCCCCGCCAACTCCACGCCCACCACCTTCCGCCGGTGGTGCGAACAAAGCCTCGCTCCGGCCGTGCGCGCATAACCGAGCCCACCGGGTCAGGATTCGATCGGTCCGTGGACCGGGCGGCCTCGATGCCAGACGGACCAGGTCAGGGGGACGCCCGGCCGGTAGGCGAGATGAATGGCGGAGGGGGCGTCGAGGATGTGGAGGTCGGCGGTGGCGTCGGGGCGCAGGACTCCCACCGCACCCGGGGCGGTGAGGTCGTGGGAGAGGGCGAGGGCGGCCCCGGCGGTGGCGGCGTGAATGGCCTCGCCGATGGACAGGCCCATTTGCAGGACCGCGGTGGTCACGCAGTAGGCCATGGAGGTGGTGTAGGAGCTGCCGGGGTTGGCGTTGGTGGCCAACGCTATTCGGGCACCGGCGTCGAGTAGGCGGCGGGCGGGGGCCAAGGGCTGGCGGGTGGAGAGGTCGCAGGCGGGGAGCAGAGTGGCGACGGTCGTGGCGGCCGCGAGGGCCTCGATGTCGTCGTCGGTCAGGTAGGTGCAGTGGTCGACGCTGGCGGCACCGTGCTCGATCGCCAGTTGGACGCCGGGGCCGGGGGCGAGTTGATTGCCGTGCACTCGCAGACCCAGTCCTCGGGATTTCCCCGCCTCGAGGACGCGGGCGGATTGGGCGGCGTCGAAAGCGCCTGTCTCACAGAAGACGTCGATCCAGCGGACGCGGTCGGCGACGGCGTCGAGCATGGGGCCGCAGACCAGGTCGAGGTAGGTGTCGGCGGAGTAGTCGGGCGGGATTATGTGGGCACCCAGGAAGGTGACCTCGTCTGCGACCTCGGAGGCGATGCGGGCGCAGCGCTTTTCGTCGGCGACGGTGAGCCCGTACCCGGTCTTGGTTTCCAGATACGTGGTGCCCTGGCGGAGGGCTTCGTGGCGAAGACGCACGAGATTGGTGGTGAGGGCGGCGTCGGTCGCCGCGCGGGTGGCGTCGACCGTTGTACGAATGCCTCCGGCGGAGTAGGGCTTTCCGCTCATGCGGGCCCCGAACTCCTCGGTGCGGTCACCGGCGAATACCAGGTGTGTATGGCTGTCGACCCAGCCGGGAAGGACGGCTCGGCCACCGATATCGATGCGGTGGTCGGCGTCGGGGGCGGATGCGGACGGGCCGATCCAGCGCACGCGGTCACCCTCGAGCACCAGTGCGGCGCCATGCAGGACACCGAATTCCGCTGTGTTGGTGGTGAGTTCGCCTATGCCCGTGATGACAGTCGCGGTTGGATTCACTGCCATAGCGCTCCGATCTCGGTGTCGAGGGCGGTGGCCACCTCGGGGATGATGCGGTGGGTGCGGTCACGGACGATCCAGCGGCCCGCGACCATCACGTCGGTGACATCGGCTGCCGTTGCCGCGAAGAGGATTCCAGCGCCGTCCACTCCGGCCGTGCGCACGGAATCCGTGTCCACACACACCAGATCCGCGTCTCTTCCGGGCGCTATCTCACCCAGGTTCGGCCATCCGGAAGCGGCGTGAGCCGTTGCCGCGGTGAGCAGTTCGCCGGTCTCGAAGCGTCCCCGCTGCCCGCTGGCGAGCCGTTCGTGGAATTCCAACGCCCGCGCCTCGAACCAGGGATCGATAATGGACTGGCCGTCACTGCCCAGGGCCAGTCGGGTTCCCGCGTCGGCGAGAGCCCGGGCCGGGCCGATTCCATCGCCGAGATCGGCTTCGGTACTGGGGCACAGACAGACCCAGCCTCCGGACAGCTCCGCGATGTCACCGGAGGTCAGGTGCGTCGCGTGCACGGCCACGGTGCGAGGAGTGAGAGCGCCTGCCGCCGAGAGCAATTGAGTGGGTGTACAGCCGTGCTCGGCCAGGCATTCCGTGTTCTCCAGCGGCTGCTCGGAGACATGCACGTGCAGCGGTCGCTCCTCTGCGGCCCGGACCACCACGGGCATCTGCTGGACGGGTACCGCGCGAACCGAGTGGATGGCCGCACCGGTGATCACCAATTCACCTGCCGGATCGAAGGATTCGACCCGCCGCGCCCAAGCCTCCGCGTCTCCGTCATCGAAGCGCTCCTGCACTCCGGAAGTGGGCTGCCCAAAGCCCCCGGCCAAATAACACACATCGAGCAGCGTCAGCCGGATTCCGGCATCCGCGGCCGCCGCGACCAGCGCGTGGGAGAACTCGTTGGGATCGGCGTACCGCTGCCCGTGCCCGGGGTGATGCAGGTAGTGGAACTCCGCCACGCTGGTGTACCCCGCCGACACCATTTCCGCGTACACCGCCCGGGCCAGCCGATAGTAGGAGTCCGGCTCCAGTCGCCGCGCTGCCGCGTACATGCGCTCCCGCCAGGTCCAGAAGCTGCCGCGATCGGTATGGGTGCGCCCGCGCAACGCCCGGTGGAAGGCATGCGAGTGCGCATTGGCGAAGCCCGGCACCACCATGCCGGAAAGGATTGTTCCGCAGGATTTCTCACCCGACATCACGCCCGTGATCACGCCCTCGGCGATATCGATCCGCACACCCTCGGCGACGCCGTCGGGCAGCCACGCCCGCGCGCACCAGTAGGTGCTCATGCGGCGAGGCTCCGCAGTACCCGCGCCAATTCCGCGGTGCCGTGGTCGATATCGTCCGGTTCGGCGAATTCCTCGGGCGCGTGGCTGATCCCGCTGGGGTTGCGGACGTAGAGCATGGCGGTCGGTACGAATCGGGCCAGCACGGCCGCGTCGTGCCCGGCCCCGGTGGGCAGCACCGGCGCATTGCCGAGCAGCGCGACGAGTCGATCGCGCAGGGCGGCGTCGAACGCCGCCGCCCCCTCGTAGGACTCCTCCCGAACCTCGACCGTGCATCCCTCGAGTTCCGCTGCCACGCCCGCCCTTTCGGTGATTTCGGCGACCAGTTCTCGCACGTCCCCGGGTTCGGGGAGCCGCGCGTCGAGCCATACATCGACTTGCGAGGCGATCACATTCGTGCCCCCCGGCGTCGGTACCAGCCGCCCCACCGTGGCGCGCGCCTCCGGCAGTGCCATGGCCGCACGCCGGACCGCACCGATCATTTCGGCCGCGGGCACCATCGGATCGCGCCGATCCGCCATGAGCGTCGTGCCCGCGTGATTGCCCTGCCCGGCAAAGGTGAACCGCCAGCGGCCGTGCGGAATGATCCCGCTGCCCACGGCCAGCGGCGCGTCCAAGTGCACCAGTCCCCGCCCCTGCTCGACATGCAACTCGACGAAAGTCCCTATCCGATCCAGAGTTTCGTCGTCCCGCCCGAAATACCCGGGGTCATATCCGGCCGCGCCCGCGACCTCGGCGAAGGTGTCCCCGTTCCCGTCCCGTAGCGCGAGCACCCGCTCCGGCGCGATCGTCCCGGTCAGCAGCCGCGACCCCAGACACGGCACCCCGAACCGCCCACCCTCCTCCTCGGCGAAAACCACGATCGCCAGCGGCCGCCGAGGCGTAAACCCTTGCGCCCGCAACAGATCGAACGCCGCCAGCGCACTCACCACCCCCAACGGCCCGTCATAGGCCCCACCACCGGGCACCGAATCCAGATGACTCCCGGTCACCACGGCATCCGGCCCCGGCCGACCGAACCACGCCCACACATTGGCATTCCGATCCACCTGCACCTCGAGCCCCCGCGCCCGCGCCGCCGCCGCGAACCACTCCCGCAATTCCCCTTCGGCGGAAGTGAACACATGCCGCGAATATCCCCCGCGCGCCCGATCCACCCCCACCCGCGCAAGCTCGTCCAACAGCGCATTGGCGCTTGTCGGCCCATCGATCATGAATTCACCCCTCCCACAGTGGTATACGGACACCGGTATCCCGTGCGACGGACTCCGCCTCGGGGTACCCGGCGTCGACGTGGCGCAGCACGCCCATGGCCGGGTCGTTGGTGAGGACGCGTTCGATCTTCTGGGCGGCCAGCGGTGTGCCGTCGGCTACGGTGACCTGACCGGCGTGGATGGAACGTCCCATGCCCACGCCGCCACCGTGGTGGATGGATACCCAGCTGGCTCCCGACGCGGTGTTGACGAGGGCATTGAGCAGTGGCCAGTCGGCGATGGCGTCGGAACCGTCTGCCATGGACTCGGTTTCGCGGTAGGGCGAGGCGACCGAGCCGCAGTCGAGGTGGTCACGGCCGATCACGATCGGGGCGGAAATCTCACCGCGGGAGACCATTTCGTTGAAGCGCAGTCCGGCCGCCTGTCGTTCGCCGTAGCCGAGCCAGCAGATGCGCGCGGGCAGGCCCTGGAAGGCGACGCGCTCGCCCGCCAATCGAATCCAGCGGGCGAGGGATTCGTTCTCGGGGAACAGGTCGAGCATGGCGCGGTCGGTGGCGGCGATATCGGCGGGGTCTCCGGAGAGCGCGACCCAGCGGAACGGCCCTTTGCCCTCGCAGAAGAGCGGGCGAATGTAGGCGGGGACGAAGCCGGGGAAGTCGAAGGCGCGCTCGTAGCCCGCGAGCTTCGCCTCACCGCGCAGGGAATTCCCGTAGTCGAAGACCTCGGCCCCGCGATCCATGAATCCCACCATGGCCCCGACGTGGATGGCCATGGAATCCCGTGCCCGCCGGGTGAATTCGTCCGGCTTCTTGCTCGCGTAGTCGTCCCAATCCTCGAGCGCCACGCCGATCGGCAGGTACGTCAGCGGATCGTGGGCCGAGGTCTGGTCGGTGACGATATCGACCTCGACCTCGCGGCGCAGGAGCTCCGGCAGCACCTCGGCGGCATTGCCGATCAATCCCACCGACAACGCCCGCTGCTCCGCCCTGGCCGCGAGCACACGCCGCAGCGCGTCGTCGAGATCGTCGGCGATCTCGTCCAGATACCGCGTCTCGACCCGCCTGCGCGCATGCCGCGGATTGCATTCGATGCACAGCGCCACACCGCCGTTCATAGTGACGGCCAGCGGCTGCGCCCCGCCCATTCCGCCGAGACCCGCTGTGACCGTGAGGGTTCCGGCCAGACTGCCGCCGAATCGCTTGGCCGCCACCGCCGCGAACGTCTCGTAGGTCCCCTGCAGAATCCCCTGCGTCCCGATATAGATCCAAGATCCGGCGGTCATCTGCCCGTACATGGTGAGCCCGGCCGCCTCCAGCCGCCGGAACTCCGGCCAATTCGCCCAGTCCGGAACGAGATTCGAGTTCGCCAACAGCACGCGCGGAGCCCACTCGTGGGTGCGCAGCACCCCGACCGGTCTGCCGGACTGCACCAGCATCGTCTCGTCCTCCCGCAGGTCCAGCAGGGTGCGGGAGATGGCGTCGAAGCTGGGCCAGTCGCGGGCCGCCTTGCCGGTGCCGCCGTAGACGACCAGATCCTCGGGCCGCTCGGCGACCTCGGGATCCAGATTGTTGTGCAGCATCCGCCAGGCCGCCTCGGTCTGCCAGTTGCGCGCGGTGAGCACGGTGCCCCGTGCGGCGCGGACGGTTCGAGTCATGACGAAACCCCCAGTTCGAGAAGGTGATCCGCCGCCCCCGACCGCACCAGGTCGACGACGGCGGCGATATCGGGCGCGAGATGCCGATCCGGTTCGGGCCCGGGCACCCGCTCGCGCACCAGATCCCGCAGCGCGCCCGTCGCCGCGGCGGGCCGCAGCGGTGCCCGGAAATCCAATGCCCGTGCCGCGGTGAGCAATTCGATGGCCAGCACGGTCGTCAGCCCGTCCACCGCGCGTCGCAGCTTGCGGGCCGCCGCCCAGCCCATGGACACGTGGTCCTCCTGCATGGCACTGGACGGAATCGAATCCACCGAGGCCGGTACCGCGCACCGCTTCAGCTCCGACACCACCCCGGCCTGCGTGTACTGCGCGATCATGTACCCGGAGTCCACGCCCGGATCGGCGGCCAGGAACGCGGGCAGCCCGTGCGAGCGGTGCACGTCCAGCATGCGATCGGTGCGCCGCTCGGCAATGCTGGCCACATCCGCGATGGCAATGGCCAGGAAGTCCAGCACGTATCCCACGGGCGCGCCGTGGAAGTTGCCGTTGGACTCCACCCGACCGTCCGACAGCACCACGGGATTGTCGATGGCCGAGCACAATTCACGCTCCGCGACGGTTTCGGCGTACGCCAGCGTGTCCCGGGCCGCCCCGTGCACCTGCGGCGCGCACCGCAGCGAATACGCGTCCTGCACGCGCGGGCAGTCGTCCCCGCGATGGCTGGCCACGATCTCCGATCCGGCCAGCGCCGCCCGCATGCGCGCTGCGGCCGCCGCCTGCCCGGGATGCGGCCGCAGCTCCTGCAGGTCCGCCGCGAACACCCGATCGGTGCCCAACTGCGCCTCCACGCTCATGGCGGCGGTGAGATCGGCCAGATCGAAGAGCCTGCGCAGATCCTCGAGAGCCAGCACCAGCATGCCGAGCATGCCGTCGGTGCCATTGGTGAGCGCCAGCCCCTCCTTCTCCGCCAGGGTGATCGGCGTGAGCCCGTGCTCGGCCAGCAGCGGCGCGATGGGTCGCGGACCGTTCGGCCCGAGCACCGAGCCCTCCCCCATGAGCGCCAGCGCCACCGCGGCGAGCGGGGCCAGATCACCCGAGCAACCCAGCGAACCGTATTCCGGCACAACCGGAATCAGCCCGCTGTCCAGCAGTCCGGCCAGCGCCCGCGCGGTCTCGGGCCGCACCCCGGTGTACCCGGACATCAGGGTGCGCAGGCGCAGCAGCATCATGGCGCGCACCACCTCGGGCTCCACCGGCGCGCCCGACCCGGCGGCGTGCGAGCGAATCAGGGAGCGCTGCAGGTCGATTCGCCGATCCGGCGGGATGTGGCGCAGGGCCAGCGCGCCGAAGCCGGTCGACACTCCATATACCGGTCGGTCGCTGTGGGCGAGCTCGTCGATATGCCGCCGCACCCGGGCCAGTTCGGCCAGCGCGTCCGGGGCCAGTTCCACCCCCGCGCCGAAGCGGGCCACCGCCACCACCGCCGCGCGGCTCAGCGGTCCCGTGCCGACCGGCACCCGCTCGGTTCCGATTCGCGTCATGGGCACCATTCCAGCGCCTCGGGCCGTCCGGATCGAGCACCCACGGCCGGGTTTCGTCTGGTATTTCAGACAGTATGGGTGGTGACATTCCCGCGTTGCGGCGCGGTCTGCGGGTGCTGGACCTGCTGGCCCAGCGTCCGCACCCGGTCCCCGCCGCGCTCATCGCCCGCGAACTGGACCTGCCCCGATCCTCCACCTACCAGCTGCTGGGCGAGCTGCGCGCCGCCGGATACGTGACCTATCTGGCCGCCGAACGCAAGTACGGACTCGGTCTGGCCGCCTTCGAACTCGGCGCGGCGTATCGGCGGGGCGATCCTCTCGAACGGGTGGCCGCGCCGCTGCTGCGCGGACTCGTCGACACCGTCGGCGGCACCGGGCATCTGGGGATCCTGCACGGCAACGAGTCGCTGTACCTGATCGAACAGCGTCCCGCGCGCCCGCAGACGCTGGTCACCGATGTCGGGGTGCGGCTGCCCGCGCATCTGACCGCCACCGGCCGCGCCATGCTGGCCCGGCTGGAACCGACGCACGTGCGCGCCCTGTTCCCCGGCCCGGCCGCGTTCCCCATGCGCACCGCCCGCGGCCCCCGCGACCTGCGTCACCTGCGACGGCTCCTGAAGACCGAGCGCGAGCGCGGCTGGGCGGTCGAAGACGGCTATGTCACAGCCGGTTTCGCCACCGTCGCCGCCCCGGTCTTCGATCACGGCAGCCGCCCGATCGCCGCCATCGGCGTCACCATTCGCCACCACTGCCCCGACCCGGGCAGAGATCCTCGCCAATCGAGCGACGAACCCGCCGAATGCGGGCGGATCTGGTCGGAGCTGGCGGTGCCGGTTCGGGCGACGGCCGCGGCGCTCACCGCCACCCTCGGCGGGCGTCCACCCATCCCGACCGGTCGGCCGCGCCGAATCACCTGAGGCGACCGAACGGTCGAATTGTGTAGCGCGGCAATCCCTGGGAGGTTGCCGTCAAGCTGCGCGTTTTCCTCTGGCGAGCGCCCCGGATTGTTACGATCGGCGGGGATGTCGAGGAGGTGCGGTGTCTGAAGGCAATCGAGCACCGGTTGGCGTGGACCCGTTCCGGCCCAACCCTGCTCGTGTGTACAACTACATGCTCGGCGGCAAGGACAATTACGACGCGGATCGTCTGGTCGGCGATCGGATGCTTCAGGTCGCCCCGGATACCAAGGACACCGCCTGGCACAGTCGGCGTTTCCTGATGGAGGCGGTGCGCATCGCGGCCGAGGCCGGTATCCGCCAGTTCGTCGATATCGGTGCGGGCATCCCCTTCTCACCCAATGTGCACGAGATCGCACAGTCGATCGAGCCCTCGGCGATCGTGGCCTCCATCGATTTCGATCCGGTGGTCTTCGCGCACAGCAACGCGCTGCTGTCCAGCGCGCCGGGGGTCACGCCCATCCTGGCCGACATTCGCGAACCCGACAAACTTCTCGAATTGGCGCAAAGCGAAGCGGGAATCGACTTCTCGCAGCCGGTCGCCTTCCTGATCGTCGGCGTCCTGCACTTCGTCATGGACGACGAGAAGCCGTTCGAGGCCGTCGCCCGCCTACGCGATGTCATGGCACCCGGCAGCCTGCTGGCCATCCAGCACGCCTCCACCAGCACCCACCCGTTCTTCAAGAACACCTCGAGCAATGACACCGTCGGCAGCCCGGCCCAGGTCGACTTCCGCCCACCGGATGTCGTCGCTCACTTCTTCGAGGGCCTGGAGATGCTGCCGCCCGGCCTCGCCCCCGCCAACGAATGGCTCGAAGGCGACCTACGCGCAACCAAACTCGTCGTCCTCTGCGGCATCGGCCGCAAGAACTGACCCGCGGTCGCGGCCCGCGCGCGGGTCGCAGCCTCAGCCCGCGCTGGCGAGCAGATCGGCGCGGGCCACCAGGGCGTCGGCGATGGGGCGCGGGCGGCGGCCCAGCCCGCAGGCGCTGGCCACACCGTCCACCGGCCGCCCAACGACGGTCTCGATGAGGTGCAGCGTCTCGATTTGCTCTGCCTCGGTGGGGCTTTCGTGGACCATCCCGGCGTAGAAGCGGGTCCCGGCGGGCAGTTCCAGACCCGCGAGGGGTGCGTAGAAGTCCGCCCGCGTGGAGGGCGGGATATCTCCGGCCGCGAGCGGGCCGTGGATGAATTCCAGGGTCCGCCCCGAAGGCCACTGACGAGCAATGGAATTGGCCAGTGCCACCAGTGGCCGGGTATCACGCAATGTGGTCCGGGCCTTGTTCTTCATGCTGCCCAGGCACAGGTGCACGCCAATGCGCGTGCCCGGCGGAGTCGCCGCGGCCATCTCGGCAATGCCGCGGCCCAGCCCCACAGCGGCGTCGACCCACCGGTGCAGCGGTTGCGTCCGGGCCATCAGCACCATTTCGGCGGTGGCCTCGAGCTGCACCACCACATCGTCGCCCGCCAGGTCGCGAATGGCCTCGATATCGCGAATGCTGGCGTCCTGGAAGGCCTTCCGATGCCGCCGCACCCCGCGCACGCCCATGGCGATGAATGCCAGGGTGAAGGCGGTGGGCATCCCGATCTGTAGCGACAGCTCCGGCAGATCCCGTTCGGCGCGCAGGGTCCGGAAGATCGGCAGCGCCTCCCGCGCCTCGCCCAGGTAGCCCAATTCCATCATGTCGCCGGTCAGTTCGACGCCCCGCGCGGCGCGGTGGATGGTCCGCTCGTGGCTGGTCATCCACGAGCCCTCACGCTTGACCTCCAGCGCCCCCTGCGCCACCAGGTCGTCGAGGATCGGCTGGATGTACCACTCGTAGCGGCGGACCTCCCCGGTCGGAAGGGTGCGCAGCCGCGAGCCCGCGCCATCCAGCATCGCCCGCATCGCATCATCGGTGCTCTCGGCCGGAAAGCTGCCGACGAAGTGCACATTTCGCGCGCCCATGGGATGCATGTTAGATCTTCAACCACGTTCCCCAATGAGCAGGTCGCCGAACTTCGTGTGGGGTATCGTCATTCGCCAGAAGATGGCCGGAACTCAGAACCGCTCCTGGGAAGGGATTCGGTGATGAAGAAGCTCTATGCCCGTTTGATGAAGGCGTCATGTCCCGCCGATCCGGAGTTGCTCGCGGCCAGTCTTCCCATTATCCAGGGTGAGGTCGTCCCGTACGCCATGTCGGATCCGGGCGCCCGCCAAATCTTCTTCTTCCTCGACGAGCAAGACGGGACCATGTTCTCGATCACGCTGTACGACACCGAGAAAGACCTCGAACACGCCATGCGCGACGCCGACAGTGAGCACCGCTACCGCACGCTGGCGCGGCTGGGCTACGCGCCCGTCGACGCGCGTGCCCTCGAGGTGGTGGCGGGCGCGGTCGCCGACAATGTCGTGGAAGTCGACTTCAGCCAAGGGAATTCATAACGTGCGCACCTCGTTCCGGGCGTTCGCCGCCTGCGCGGCTACGACCCTGCTGTGCCTGTCCCCCGGTCTCGCCCATGCCGATCCGGCACCGGCGGACCACTGCCAGGATGTCACCTTCCCGGTGCCGCAGGGCACCGTGGCGGGCACCCTGTGCCTGCCGGACGGTCCGGCCGACACGGTCATGATTCTGGAGTCCGGCTCCAACTACAACCATCTGTACTGGGATTTCCCGTATCAGCCGGAGACCTACAACTTCCGGCGCGCCATGAATGCCGCCGGATACGCGACGCTGGTGGCGGATCGACTCGGCAATGGCGCGAGTAGCCGACCGCTCAGTTTCACTCTCACCGCCACCGAGACCGCGGAATCCCTGCACACCATGGTGCAGGCCCTGCGCGGCGGCCTGGCGGGCAACGCGCCCTTCGCGAAGGTGGTCACCGCGGGCCACTCGCTGACCTCCGGCACCGCCATCATGGAGGCCACCAGCTACCACGATGTCGACGGCATCCTGCTCACCGGCTACTCGCACACCCTCAGCGTCCCCGACGTGCTGGGCGTCATCAGCACCTACTATCAGGCCGTCAATGATCCCGAATTCGCCGGTCGCGGTTACGATCCCGGCTATCTGGTGACCCGCCCGGGCACCCGCGCCGCCGACTTCTACGGCATCGATCCCGATCCCCAGGTGGTGGCACTCGACGAGGCCAACAAGGAAACCTTCTCCCTCACCGAGTATCCCGACGGTCTGCTGTCCACCCTCCCGGGCATGTCCAGCTTCATCACCGTCCCGGTCATGATCGTGGACGGCAGCCGCGATCGCATGGTCTGCGGACCGGGCTTCAGCACCTGCACCGACACGGCGACGCTGTACGGCAAGGAGCACCCGTACTTCTCCCCCGACGCGAAGCTGCGGACCTACGTCCTGCCCAATAGCGGTCACGCCATCAACCTCGCGCCCAATACCCGCGACTATCACGCCCAGGTCGTGGACTGGATGAAGTCGGTCACGGGCTGAGATCGCCTGCGGGCGAGCCGGACTCAGGTGGAGAACGGCGCGCCCGCACCCTCGGCGCGGGTCGGCCCTTCCCGGCGTCGGGTGGAGGCCAGCGGTAGCGCGATGTCCTCGAGCGAACGCCCTTCCGCGTCCACCGCCAGGAACTGGGCGATCAACCCGCCCGCGATCATGACGGCCGCGCCGAGCAGATAACCCAGGAACAGGCGCACCGGATGCGAGCCGTCGCCGATGAGCGCGCCGTAGATGACCGGCCCGAGCGCGCCGAAACACTGTGCGATGGCGAAGAATACGGCGATCGCCTTGGCCCGCACCTCGAGCGGGAAGATCTCGCTCACGGTGAGATAGGCCGAGCTCGCGCCCGCCGAGGCGAAGAAGAAGATCACGCACCAGCAGGCGGTCTGGGTGATGGCGTTGAGGACGCCCGCGTAGAACAGCACCGCCGAGACCGCCAGCAGCACACCGGAAATGATGTAGGTGCCCGCGATCATGCGGCGGCGGCCGATGGTGTCGAAGAGGTGCCCGATGGTGAGCGGCCCGACCAGGTTCCCGATGGCGAAGGCGATGAGGTAGATGGGCGTAGAGCCGGACGGCACGCCGTAGAACTTGCCCAGCACCAGCGTGTAGGTGAAGAAGATGGCGTTGTACAGGAACGATTGGCTGATCATGAGACTCGCGCCGAGGATGGCGCGGCGCGGATACTCGCGGAACAGCACCCGGGTCAGCGCGTAGTAGCCGATCTTGTCCGTCGGTTTGACGTCGATGGCCTTGGACTCGTCGATGGGTGGCAGCTTCACCCCGGTCGCCGCCACATCCTGTTCGATCTCCTCGATCGACGCCTCGGCCTCGCGCGCCCGCCCGTGCATGATCTGCCAGCGCGGGCTCTCCGGCAGATGCCTGCGAACGAACAGAATGACCAGGCCCAAGACCGGGCCGATGAGGAAGCCGAGCCGCCAGCCCAGCGACAGGCTCATGTGATTGAGCAGAATATAGGTGCCCAGGGTGCCGATAATCGCTCCGGCCCAATACGTTCCATTGACCGCGATATCGACGCGGCCGCGATATCGCGCCGGAATCAGCTCGTCGATGGCGGAGTTGATTGCCGCGTATTCACCACCGATACCGGTGCCCGCGACGAAACGGGTGACATACAGGAATGCCACCCAGCCCGCGCCATTGCCCAAAGTGGCGGCGGTGAGCCCGCTTCCGACCAAATACACGCCGAGGGTGACCAGGAACAGTTTTCGCCGCCCCAATCGGTCCGAGAGATTTCCGAATACCAGCGCGCCGACGACCTCACCGGCCAGATACACCGTCGCGATCAGTCCGACCGCGGTCGAGGACATGTGCAGCGTCTCGGATTTGGTCAGGGTGTCGGCGACCGCGCTGGCCACCGTGATCTCGAGACCGTCCAGAATCCACGCCACCCCGAGCGCCGCCACCAGGCGGGTATGAAATCTCGACCACGGCAACCGATCTATTCGCGCGGGCACCAGGGTCCGCACCGCTCCGCCGTCGAGCACCTCCGCCATCATGACTCCCGAAGTCCGATTCCGCGTACAGGATCTACCCCACCGAATGCCCGCTCAAACGATAGAGCACACCTCCCAATTCGCCCCTCAACTGCGCCGAGACCCTCCAGGAGCAAGGGACCTCGACCGCTGCACGACGGGTGCGTACGTACCGGCCCGGTTGTTCGGCGGTGAGTTTCGGCGGGGTTGTGGCTAGCATCGGCGTTCGTGCGTTCAGTTTCCGGGGGAGATTTCCGAATTCGACTGATCGCCCTCATTGCGGGGGTGCTCGGTGTTGTCTTGGCGGTGCTCACGCCGTTGCTGCCGGTGCGGCAGGATCGGGCGAGTATCGATTGGCCGCAGGCGCAGACGGTTCAGATGACCGCGCCGCTGGTCGATTACGTGCCGTTGACGCTGGATGTGAGCGTGCCGTGCGCGGTGCTGCGGGATGTGGCGGGCGGGACCGTGCTCTCGACCATTCCGACGCAGGCACCCGGCGCGGATGCCAAGGGGCTGATCGCGAGGATCGAGGACAAGCCGGGATCCGGGCGCACGTTGTCGGTCACGCTGCGGAGCATTCCGCTGTTGACGGCGTCGGTCTTCGAAATGACCGGGGTCGGCACGGCTTCCGATCCGGCCATCACCTCGCCCTCGAGCCTCACGCCGACGACCACCGCCACCCCGGCACCGAGCCCGACCGCCGCCCCCGGGGGGACGAATCCCTCCGCCGGACCGACACCACCGGGCGGCTCGACCCCGGCTGCGGGCGCAACACCTCCGCCAGGTGCAACACCTCCCTCCGGCGCGAATCCTCCCTCCGGCGCGAACCCTCCCTCCGGCGCGAGTCTCCCCTCTGGCGCGACGCCTCCTGCAGGCGTGGATGCCGCGTCCGGTGCGACCCCACCCGCGGGCGCGAAACCGCCTGCGGGAGTGATGACTCCGCCACCCGGCGCGACACCCCCACCGGGCTCGACACCTCCGCCCGGCGCTACTCCTCCGCCCGGCGCTACCCCTCCGGCCGATGCGCCCGCGCCGCCCGCCAGTAGCGACAATCCCGGCGCGAGCACGGCGATCGGCCCGGGTGCGGGTTCCGGCGCGACGCCCACCATCGCGCCGCACTCGGGTTGCGGTGCGCTCGTGGTGCATTCGACCGCTACCGCCACCACGGCCGAGTTGACGGGGCTGAAGCGCCCGGACGGCACCCCGATGCGGACCACGCTCGACAAAGACGTGCGGCCCGAAATCGTCGGTGTGTACACCGATCTCGACCGCACCCGGCTCAGCGACGCCACCCTGCACGCCGATATCGACTCACGCTTCTCCTCGAGTCCGAGCGCGCTGAAGCTGGCCGCCATGGTGGGTGCCGCGTTGTGCACGCTCATCGCCCTGGTCTGCCTGTACCTCCTCGACGCGGCCGATGGTCGTCGCCGACGCCGGTTCCTGCCCGCGCGCTGGTGGCGCATCACACCCCTCGACGCGGTCGTGCTGATCGTGCTCGGGGTGTGGCATGTGATCGGGGCCAACACGTCCGACGACGGCTACATCCTCACCATGGCGCGAGTGTCCAAGGTCGCCGGATACACCGCGAACTACTACCGCTGGTACGGGGTGGCCGAAGCGCCCTTCGGGTGGCCCTACGAACTGCTCGCGCAGATGACCCGTCTCACCGACGCGAGCCTGTGGATGCGGGTGCCCGCCCTACTGGCGGGCATCCTGTGCTGGTGGGTGATCAGCCGGGAAGTGCTCCCGCGCTTGGGTTCCCGCGTGCGCACCGGGGCCGGGGCGCGCTGGACCGCCGCCCTGGTGTTCCTGGCCATGTGGCTGCCCTACAACAACGGCCTGCGACCCGAACCCCTCATCGCCCTGGGCGCACTGCTGACCTGGTGCTCCATCGAGCGCGCCATTGCCACCCGACGCCTGCTGCCCGCCGCCGTCGCGGTGCTGATCGCGGCGTTCTCGCTGGCGGCCGGTCCCTCCGGATTGATCTGCCTGGCGGCGCTTTTCGCCGGTTCACGGCGGGTCCTGGCGATTCTCGTGACCCAGGTCCGGACCGAATCCGGGCGCGTGCTGGGCTATCTCGCGCGGATCGCGCCGGTGTTGACGGCGGGCACGCTGGTGCTCACGGTCGTGTTCGCGGACCAGACCTTCGCCTCGGTGCTGGAGGCCACGCGGGTGCGAAAGCTCGTCGGCCCCAATCTGTCCTGGCCGGATGAGCCCACCCGCTGGATCTCACTGCTCTCGCTGACTCCCGACGGCTCGCTGTCGCGCCGTTTCGGCGTCCTGGCCATGCTGCTGTGCCTGGGCGTGTGTTTCGCCGTGGTGCTGCGCAAGGGCGGTCGGATTCCGGATACCGCGCGCGGTCCGGTGGCCCGGGTGCTCGGCATCGCCGCGTTGTCACCGCTGCTCATGGCATTCACCCCGACCAAGTGGACCCACCACTTCGGCGTCTACGCGGGATTGGCGGCCGCGCTGGCGGCGGTGACGGCGGTCGCGGTGGGCGGCAACGGCATTCGAGTCCGCTACCTGCGTTCGATCTTCGCGGCCGCGGTGCTGTTCCTGGTGGCGTTCTGCTTCACCGGATCCAACGGCTGGTGGTACGTCTCCGGCTACGGTGTCCGCTGGCCCGACCGCGCGCCCTTGCTGGGCGGTGTGAGCATCGCCTCGCTGATCTTCGGCCTCGGTGCGCTGTGCCTGCTCGTCGCGGCCTGGCAGTACTACCGCGAGCCGTACCGGCAGAACAGTTCTGCGGCCATGCCTTTCGACCGAATCGCCATCCGTCCGCTGACGTTGGCGGCGGCGATCGTGGTGCTGTTCGAGCTGGGCACCATGGCCTCCGCGGCCTGGTCCCAGTACCCCGCGTACTCGGTCGCCCTGTCCAATCTCCGTGCGCTACAGGGACATCCCTGTGCCATGGCCGACGACGTTCTCGTGGAAACCAAGCCAGAGGATTCCCTCCTCCAGCCGTACACCGGCACCCCCGCGGACGGCCTCGCCGCCGACAACAGCGGCTTCACCGCCAATGGTGTCGGCGACCTCGCCCCCGAGGGCGCGGGCCCAGGCGGTGGCGGTGGCCAAAAGCCAACTCCCCCACCCGGCGGCGGTCCCGCCGACAAGCCCAAGCCCGAACCCGGAATCAACGGCAGCACCGTCGCCCTCCCCTACGGCCTGGACCCCAAACGCACCCCGATCCTGGGCAGCTACACCACCGGCCAACCGCAACCCACCCACCTCACCACCCAGTGGTACACCATGGATCTGGCTGCGGCACAAAAGGATTCCACCTACCACGTGCTGGTCCTGACGGTCGCCGGACACATCGCCGCCCAAGACGGCGACCACAAGATCGAGGGCGCCCAACTCCGTCTCGAATTCGCTCACCGCACCGACGACGGGACCATCCAGCCTCTGGGCGACCTGACCCCACCGAATGTCGGCGGCGCACCCGGCTGGCGCAACCTCCCGATCCCCTTGGACCGAATCCCCAATGGCACCAACGCCATCCGCCTCGTAGCAAAATCCGACGACCCCACCGGCAAGCAATGGCTGGCCCTCACCCCGCCCCGCCTGCCCCACCTGTCCACCCTCGATTCGGTGGTCGGCCACGACTCCCCGGTCCTTACCGACTTCCATGTCGGCCTGGCCTTCCCCTGCCAACACCCCCTCGACCACCGCGACGGCGTGGCTCAACTCCCGACCTGGCGAATCCTCCCCGACAAGCTCAACTCCCAGGTCTCCGAGACCTGGCAGGGCGACTCCGGCGGCGGCCCGCTCGGCTGGATGAACCTACTCCTGAAGTCCCAACCCATCCCGGCCTACCTGAACCACGACTGGACCCGAGACTGGGGCGAACTCCAGCGCCTCACACCGTATGTCGACGCCCCCGCCGCCACCGTCGGTGTGCGCGTGGAGGATCGGTGGGGCTGGGTGAACGACCAGCCCATCAAGGCCGAGGCGGACCCAACCCAGAGTCGCTAGCGTCCACCCGCAGAAACGCATCCAGCCCGGGAGCCGATCCGAGCGGCAGTAGGCGCGCCACATCGGCGCGCAATGCGGCGATCTCGGTATCCCGGGCCGCACGGGCATGCGGCGCGAGCGCCACCGTTCCGACCGGACCGCGCAACACGCGACTCCAGTACGCCGCCGCGAAACTCCTTGGCGTTCTGGTGAACAGGAACGCCAAGGCGGGCGGTGTCACCACGATGCCTCGCTCACGCAGGCCTCGGAAGCCGCTGCGTATCGCGTTCACCAGCGCGGACAGCGTGGCAGGATCATCGGCCAGCCCGGGTGCCGAATAGGCGGCACGATCCAACGCCTCGCACATGGCCACCACGAACACCGCGTGGGTGGCCAGCCAGTCCACCATCCGCCCACTGGTCCGCACGGTGAATCCCGCACCGCGCAAGGCCGTTACCACACCGGACTCGCGTCCCCCTGCCCGTTCCAGCATTGTCGGCTGCTGCCGGATCGGCACGTACTCGACAGCCCCGTCGGCGTCGAAAAAGCCACCGACACCGGGAAATCCGGCAACCATCCGATCGCCGAGCCGCGCCCGCAACTCGGGAACACCGAGCGGGCAATTGCCGAGCGTGACCACCCGCTCACAATCGACGGACTCCAAACACCCTGCGGCAGAGTCCAACTGATCCCGCCGCACCGCCAACAGGACGGTGTCATAGCCGCCTTCGGGCACATCCACCACGGCTACCGACTGCTGTAGCAGTCGACCGCCGCTACGGAGCACGACGGCCCGTTCGGACAGCTCCCGCAGAGCCGCACCGCGCGCCAGCAACCGCACATCGTTGCCCGCCGCCGCGAGTCGGGCCGCGTAAACGCGCCCGATCACACCGGCCCCCACCACGAGAACCCGCTCCCCCGGCCCACTTCTCGGCCTTCGCATACCCCAATGCCACCACTCCCCCATCGCACCGCCAAGGGTCGATGGTCACCGAGCGGCCCGAACCCTGGTCCTAATCGCGAAAAGATCCGCCGCTGGCCGAGATGTCGGGCAGCGACGGATCTTTCGGTTCGAGAATCCTCAGTTCTGCGGAGCGCCACCGGGGGCCGGGGCTCCGGCGGGTTGTTCGCCCGGTGCGCCGCCGGGGCCGTCGGCCGGGGGCTGCGGCTGTGCACCCGGGGGCAATGGCTTGCCGATGTGCTGCGCGATGTCGGGGAGCATGCGGTTGGCCACCTGCTCCCAGTTGCCCCAGTTGTGGACGCCGATGCTCGGGAAGTCGTAGCTGACGTTGTCGTAGCCCAGGCCCTGCAACTTCGACTGGAAGGCCTTGGTGTTGGCCAGGGCAATGCCTTCCAGGGGCATGCCCTGGATGACGGCGTCGGTGGAGGACAGGTCCTGTTGGGCCGGAATCGCGCTGCCCGCGGCGATGTACATGCGGGTGTTGTTGGCGATCAGCTTGTCCACGAACCCGTACGGGTCCATGCGCGCCCATTTGGCGCTGCCCGCGGGGGCCATCGAGTCGATGTTGTAGCCGCCCGCCGCCAGCAGGGCCAGGCGCAGCGCGTCCCGCATGCCGGGTGCGGACATGTAGAGGTAGCCCGAGAGCGAACCGGCGTAGTTGAACTGGTCCGGGTGGTAGGCGGCCATCAGCAGCGCCGCGCTGCCGCCGCTGGACAATCCGAAGACGCCATTGCGAGAGTCACTGAAGCCCAGCCGATCTCGCAGTGCGTCGCGCAGATTCTGGGTGAGGAAGGTCTCCCACTGATAGGTGTAGGACTTGCCCGAGGTCTCGTCCCACCCCGCCACCGCCGAACCGGAATCCCGGCTGGGGAACAGGTTGGCGTCCGGATTGACGCCGCCGAAGCTGCTCGGCGCGTCCCAGTCCTGATAGAAGCTGGATTCGCCGCCGACCGGCATCACCACATTGATATTGAACTTGGCCAGTGCGGCCGGAATGCTGGTGTGGATCTCCCAGCCGTTGTAATCGTTCTGCGCGCGTTCACCGTCGAGCAGGTACACCACCCGATCGGTATTGCCGTCCGCGGCCCGCACGATTCGCGTCTTCACCGACCCCATGGACGAATCCACATAGAAGTCGAAGGCGTTCGGATTCGTATCCGCCGCAGCCGGTCCGGCTACCACCCCGAACGGCAGCATCGCGGCCACCGCGGCGCCCAGCAGGCCCCGCTTGGCCCATCCTCCCCGCATATCCTGTTTTGCCCTTCCGTTGCGCGGCCGAGACCTCCGGCCGCTCCCCTCGATCCTCCCCCGCTCCCCTGTTCCCGGCGCGGCGGTTCGCCGTGCAGCATAACGGGTGCGGACGCGGGGGTCTTATCGAATGGGGTTGCGGCCCAGGCCGCTAGCGCGGGATCAGGCCAGTTCGACGCGGATCGGGTCACCCGGGCGGACGGTGGCGAGCAGGCGCGCGTCACCGTCGAACGCGCCGAGCACATTGCAGGCGCTGGCCAGGCGGCATTCGTTGCCGTGGGAGATCGGGGTGGGTCCGTACGGGAGGGCGAGGGAGTCGCCGTCGGTCCAGAAGGCGACGGTGCCCGGATCCACGATCTGGCGTGCGTCCAGTTCACGCGGGACGCTCACGCCGGTCTCGAAGTAGACCTCCTCGCCCCAGGTGCTGGCGCTGGACGAGATCGGCAGCGCCGCGACCAGGGCCCGGGTGGTGGGGGTGTCGTCGAGGGTGGCGGTCAGCTGGTTGGCGGGCCAGGTGATGCGAATCCGGGTCGGGTTGGTCACGGGTCACATTCAACAAGACCCGGTCATGAGATTCAACAAGTTGTTGAAATATATCGAATCACGCGGTGGCGACGGCATGCTCGAACATGCCCCGATCGTGACCGCAGACGATCAGCAGATCCGGGCCGCTGGACTGGTAGAGATGCGCCAGCCGGGCATGGTTGTCGCGCACCAGGGCGCGGTCGTGGGCCAGCATGTTCTCCATCAGGCTGTGCAACACCGGAACCGGGGTCCGCCCGTCGACCCGCCCCGGGTGCATGAAGGCGTCCCCGGCGTGCAACACCCAGCGCTCCCCGGCGTCCACGGCGACCGCGGTGTGGCCGCGGGTATGGCCGGGCATCGGGACCAGGACGATGCCCGGGCCGATATCGGTGAGCTCCTGGGCGGTGAATCCGCGCCAGCTCTCGCCCTCGGCCTGATGCTCGACGATCTTCGCTGCGTGCGCCCACAGCAGCGGGTTGTAGCGATACCGCTCGGCACGCGTCGGGGCGTGCATCGCGCCCAACGCCTCGGCCGCGGTGAGATGCAGTGTGGCATCGGGGAAGTCGGCCAGGCCGCCGATGTGGTCGGAATCGAGATGAGTGGCGATCACATGCCGGACGTCGCGCGGGTCCAGGCCGAGCGCGCGGATCTGGTTCACCGCGGTCTGCGCGGGATCGAGCGTGGGCCGATTGACATAGCGCGGCACACCGAGCCGGGTCGCGGGATCGGCGATATCGAGCAGTCCGAATCCCGCATCGACGAGCACCAAATCCTTGGCCGTCTCGACGAGCAGCACGTGACAGACCAGGGTCGCGAAGGGCAGCCGCAGCGTGCCGCAGTTCAGGTGGTGAACCTTCATGAAGGAGAGCCGCTTTCGGATCGGTACGGGAACTCGTCGCCCCACCCGATAGTAAGCAGACCGGTTACGACCACGCCCCCAAACATCCGTTAAGCGAACTGGAAGGTCGCTTACGAAAGCTGTCGGCAACCGACAGAAGGGAGTCCCCGGTGGGACGGTTCACGTTTGCGATCGTCTTTTTGTTCGCCGTGATCGCGCTTCCGGTGTTCCTGGTGATCCTTGTCTCCTGCGTCGCGAATGTGACCGAGCAGCAACGGCGGACACGAATCCGGGAGTGGGCGATGGCGAACGGTTGGATGTACCAGGTGAACCCGCGCGTGCCATGGCTGGGACGGTTGCCCGGACGGCACCGTCGGGCGCTCGGGGTCAGTTTGACCGCGCGGCTGGGCGGCCATTGGGTGACGGTCACCGAGTATTCGTACGTGACGCGGTCCGGCTCAGGGGATTCCGAGACCACCACCAGGCACCACTACATCGTGGTGGCGGTCCAGATGGACCGCGCGCACCCCTGGCTGGCGGTGCACCGGCGCGGCCTGGTGTCCCAGTTCGGGCGGGCGCTGTTCGGTGACGCGGCGACCGCGACGGGCAACGCCCTGTTCGATTCCCGCTTCCGGATCGACGCCTTCGACGCGCGGCACGCCAAAGTCATGGTGTCACCCGGGCTCGTTCAGGCCCACGTCGCCGGAGCGGTACCGGAGTGGAGTTTGGTCGGAAACGAATTGCTCACCTACACACGGACTTACGACAAGATTCGCGACCCTGGTCAGATTCCGATGTATGCCGCGCAGCTGTTGCGGGTGGCCGACTTGCTGGGGCCGGTCGCTGCGGTGAGGTGATTCGGCGACCTCAGTCGATGGTGAAGGTGGCGCTGCGGCCGCGGGCGTCGAGGCGGCCGTCGCCCCAGCTGGCGCTGCCGTAGGCGTCGATGTCGATGGCGTACACGCCGGAGGGCAGGGTGTCCGGGAGTTGGATCGAGGTGCGGTCCTGCCAGTCGACCAAGCCCAGGTAGGTGCGGGTGGGCTCGTCGCGCAGGGCCACCAGGAAGATGCGGGCGGACTCGAATCGCCTGTCCGCGTCCGCGTCCAGGGACCAGCCGATGCCGAGCGATCGGTGCGCCGGATCGGCGAAATCGACGGTCACGCGCAGCGCCGACCGCTCCTCGAGTCCTGCCTCGGATCTCACGGCTGCCTCCCTCGACGCGCATTCCCGCTGCCCTCCAGGCTGGCACGGTCCCGCCCGGCTGGCAATGAGAATCGGCCGCCGATCAGGGCTTTCCCACCACGCGCTCGAGGTACTCGAGCGCGTGGGCCGGATTGTCGGCGAAATACACCAGCTCCGAGAGCGGCACCGGGAGAAAGCCCTCGGACTCCATGCGCTCGAACTGGGTCAGCAGCCCGTCGTAGAAACCGGCGGTGTTCAACAACACCACCGGTTTGCGGTGCAGCCCATGCTTTTTCATCTCGAGGATCTCGGTGGCCTCGTCGAGGGTCCCGGTGCCGCCGACCATGATGACGACCGCGTCGGCCAATCCGAGCAGCTTGGCCTTGCGTTCGGCCAGATCGGCGGCGATGACCATCTCGTCGGCGTTCACCCGCGCCTTGGCGCGCAGGAACTCCACCGAAACCCCGAGCAGCCGACCGCCGGACTCCTGCACTCCGTCGGCCACGACCTTCATCAGCCCCACATCGGAGCCGCCCCACACCAGCGTGTGCCCGCCCTTGCCGAGCAGTTCCGCGAATTCTCGCGCGGGCCCGGTGTAGCGCTCGTCGAGGTCGGCCGCCGACAGAAACACACAGATGTCCATGCGGCCACTGTATTGATGCGGTTCGCGCGGGCCTCAGGCAGCCGTGTCGAGCTTGACGCGCACGGTGACCCGGCCGTTGGCGCGGTCGGTGACCGCGTGCCCGGTGCGATCGACGCCATTGAGGCGCAAGGAGATCGGCGCGCCCTCGCCCTGGAAATTGCGCCACCAGCTCTTCTTGTCGGGCATGGCGACGCCGATGAGGATCTCGTCGCCCTTGCGTCGGTAGTTGACCGGGGTACTGAAGGTCTTCCCCGAACGCCGACCCGTGTAGGTGATGACGACGAACCCGCGCCCCATGATCGGACCGATCACCGGGAGTTCGGTCAGCGCCGCGATCGCGCCGTTGATCTGTGCCACAACGTTTTTCAGTGCCATGTGCCCTCCTTGACTCGCAGGCACGGTAGCACTCGAGAGCAAAGCCAGCGATCCGACAGCCCGCGTGGCATACCGCGGCACCGGGGCGGCGCGCTCCCGCCCCGGGCCTCGCGGTGCTACGGAACGAGCAGCATCCCGAGAACGCCGTTCACGATGGCGATGACGTCACCGATGAAGTGCGGAATCATGTGCCTGTCCTCCTTCGTGACTATACGAATTTCAATGACCCACCAGTCGGTTCGATCCAAACCCCCACTGGTGCTGATCCTCTATTCGTAGCCAAAGACTGGACGGATGTCCCGGCGATGCCGTCCCCTCCACGGCACCGCCCGGATCACACTGTGTGGTTGCCACAACCCGCACGACGGCTCGACCCCAATGGGGCGTCGGTGCGCTGAAATACGAAGGGAGACCTACACATCCGCAGGCCAGGGCGGGTCCCGCAAGACTTGCGCCCGGCCGTGAATGAGTAAAGCGGACTTGATAGCTGCAGACAAGCTGAGCGAGTGACCCTAAATAGGGTCAACGCGCGGGATCGGGCCGGTGTAGGGGCGGACCACGGCCACGCAGAGGTGGAGGGACTCCCGTGTGGCGGGGAGGGACTGCAACTGCATGGTCACACCGACAGGACCCGCATCGGTCCAGACGTACTGTGGCTCGTCCACACCTCGATCCATGCCGACACATCGGGTGAGCCAAAGACGCGCGAAGTCGCGATCGTCCTGGAGTCCACGCAGCAGGGACAACCCGATCTCCGGATTGCCGAAATACGCCATGATGCTCCGCATTCGGGCGACGACATTGGCGCTCTCGGTCGGCCAGTCCATCATGATTTCGCGGCCGATCGGGCCGAACAACCAGTACGCGAGATTGGCCGCGGCGACCCGCCCGGGGAACAGCCGTTCGTACGCATCGTTGGCGGCGATGACCTCCCAGGCCCAGTTGCAGTACGCGGCCGGGCGCGGCATCAGATCATCGAGCATCGCCCGTTCGGCCGCGGTGACTTCGGTTCGCATGCCTTCGGTCAACCACGGCCGGGGAATGTGTACGCGGGTCAGGTCGTCGAGGTGCCGGAACTCGACCGGCGTGGTGAGCCCGAGCGCACGCCCCAGCGATTCCTGGGTCGGCTGGCTCAGCCCGGTCTGCTCGCCACGCTCGAGTTTCTGGATGGTCCGCGCGGAAAGGAATGCGCGCTTTCCCAATTGCTCCCGGGTCAGCCCGAGGCGTTTGCGATGGAATTCGACGAAGTCGCCGAGGGAGGGCAGGGGAAGTTTCAACTCGTCCGAAGACATGCGCGTTCTCCAAGCCCTCGAACTACGTACAGCTACCGTCCAGCACTCTAGCGGTCGCCGCGGTGTGATCCAGCGCTCGGTTCGCACTCCACGCAACCCGCAGGCCGTAGCCGAGCGCCAGGAAGAAGACGAGGACATGGGCGTTCTCGAGGATGGGCTCGGTGTGCCAGGGCTTGGGGAGGACGAAGACGCCGACCGAGGCGAAATCCGGGGTCCACTGGTAGGTCCAGGCACCGGTGGCGATGACCAGCAACGTTGCCGCGATCCACCATGCGGGTCGGGTCTGCGCCCGGTGCACCAGGTGAACGAGCAGGGGGACGAACCACACCCAGTGATGTCCCCAGGAGAACGGCGAGACCGCGCACGCCGTCATGCCGGTCAAGGTCACCGACAGCAGATGCTCACCACGCCGGTAGAGCGCCACGGCGATCCCGACACCCGCGCCCGCGACCATGCCCGCGAGCAGCAGCCACAGCCAGATCGGCGAGGCACCGTCGCTGAGATGCGCGAGCACACCGCGAATCGACTGGTTGGCCGGTTCGGTATCCGGTGCGATGCGATCGGAGTGAAAGAAGGTCGAGAACCAGTACTGCCGCGAATCACTCGGCGAGACCAGCCACGCCAGCGCGACCGTGGCCGCCAGCACCGCGGTCGCCGTCGCGGCCGAACGCCATTGGCGCAGTGCCAGATACTGCGTCAGGAAAAAGGCGGGCACCAGCTTGATCCCGGCCGCCACCCCGACCCCGAGCCCCCGCAACCGCGCACCCTCCGGACGCGAGAAATCCCAGAGCACCAATAGCATCAGCACCAGATTGATCTGCCCGTAGAACAGCGTGGTGCGCACCGGCTCCAGAAAAACGCAGGTGAGGGCAAGCAGCGCAGCCACACTCGCGAGCCGCCCGGTCAGCCGATATCCGAGCATGCGGAAGCTCATCAAGACGCAGGCATACAGCACACCCAGATTCACCAGCAAGAACGCATCGGTGATCCAGGCCGCGGACACCGCCAGACCAGGCATGAACACGATGGCCGAGAACGGCGTGTAGGTGTACAGCAGCCCGCCGACGGTCTCGTCCGTATACAGCGAATGCCCGTGCAACAACCGCCACGCGCCCTCGCGGTAGATGTGCACATCCAGCCCGCCCGCCAGGATTCCAGCCTTCTCCAGCCAGGGGTCGACCGTGGTGAACACCAAGGTCAACGCCACCGCCGCGCTCAGCGCCAGAGCGAAAAGCGTTGCGCGGGAGCGAGGAACCTCCAAAGTCCGCAATCCGGGCACGGCTGACCAGCCTAGCTACCGGTTCCCCGCGATCATGCCCCGCGTTGTGGGGCGCCGGTCACAGCGCTCGCCTGGGCGATGATGGCCGACCCCATCCAGCGCCGCAGATACCGTCGCAGTTCGTCCTCGCTGCGCGGCGGGCTACCCGGCGATATGAAGAACGACTGCATGGTCCGCAACAGGAATTCGACCAGCTCGCGCAGAGATTCGTCGTCGTAGCCGTAGTGCCGCCAGTCCACGTCGAATCGTTTGATCATGGTGATGCCGAAGGCCTGCGCCTCCTCGGAGGTGATCCCGGCCGGGTCGGCATTGGAGTAGGTGGCCGCGAGCAGGATCCCGAGATGCGGTGTGCGGCGCACCTCCGCGAGGGTGTAGACCACACCCTCGGTCATGGCTTCGACCGGATCGGTGAGCCCGCGCACCCGCGCGGCCAGTCGATCCAGGAACCCGTCCACCGAGGCGATGGCCGAGGCCCGCATGAGCGCGTCGGCGCTGGGAAAGTACCGGTAGACGGTCTGCCGAATGACCCCCAGCGATTCCGCGACATCGGCGATGCTGATCTCCGCGCCGGTGCGCGCGATCAATTCGACTGCGGCGGCGACGATTCGACGACTCGCCTCCTCATCGTTCTCCGGCGGACTGCCGCCCCACCCGCGCCTTCGTGCCACGGCCAGACCGTAACACGCACCGGCGTGTCAACCGGTATGGCAGGCCCACTGAGCAGGGTTTTCAAATCATACACTTGAACGCGTCTATGTATGTTTGTATGTTCACCGCACCTACCCTCACGAAGACGAGGTATCTCCGAAATGACGGATTTGATCGTGCGGAAGCTGACTTTCGCGTTCGAACAACACGACGTGCCGTTCCTCTGGAACCCCGAGAACCCGGCCTTCTCGAGCATGGCCAACGCGGTCTCGTTCCTGGCCATCGGATTCGAGAAGATGATCGTGCAGATGATCACGCAGGCCAAGCCGCTGTTCACCGATCCGGAGGTGGCCGAGGAGGCCGACGCCTTCATGCGGCAGGAGGGCCAGCATTCGACCGCGCACCGCCAGCACGTGCGGGGCCTGATTCGCGCCTACCCGGGCCTGCAGGAGACCCTCGACGAGGTGGTCGGCGAGTTCGACAAGCTCACCGCGAACACCCCGTTGAAGTACCGCCTGGCCTACACCGCCGATCTGGAGGCGACCTTCACCTCGGTCTTCAAGCTGATGCTCGACAATGAGGCGACGCTGTTCCGCCCCGGCGACGATCGCGTCGCGTCGTTGTTCATCTGGCATTTCGTCGAGGAGGTCGAGCACCGCAGCTCGGCGCTGATCATCTTCGACTCGCTCGTGGGCAGCGATCTGTATCGGATGCGCGTCGCGCCGTCGATCTTCCGGCATGTGCTGCGCATGGTGCGGATCGCCTGTGCGGGGTTCAATAAGCATGTGCCACTGGAGGATCGGAAGATCGACGCGCTGTCGATGTTCGCGACCTACCGCTACCAGCAGCGGCTGGGCAAGGTGCTGCCGCGCTTTGCGGTGCCCGACAACGGTCCCGGGCCGCGCGCGTTCGACACCCTGCCGCTGGGCGAACAGCTCATCGCGCTGCGCGGAATCATCCGCAGCCAGTTGCCCAAACACGATCCCGCGCACGAGCAGACCCCGGCGCTGGCGGATGTGTGGTTCCAACGCTATCGGGACGGATACGACGTAACCCGTTGGTACACCGCGGCATCGACCGGGGCGGAGGCGAACTGATGGCCGAGCATTGCGCACCCACCTTCGACCAGCTGGCCCATTCGCTGGGGTTCTCGTGTGACAGCGCGGGCGGGCTGATCGAGGTGAGAAACCCCTTCGCACTGGAGAATTGGACGCTTCCGGTGCTGGAGACGACCGTGATTCTCGGATCGGTGCTCGCCCTGGTACTGGCCATCGTCCGGCTGCGCCGTCATGGCGATCCCACCAATCTGGTGCTGTGGTTCGGCGCGACCGCGTACCTGTTCATTATCGAGCCGCCCCTGTATTTCCCTGCGGCGTTCGGGATTTCGGGCCATGTGGACACGATGTTCGCCCACAATGTGTTCACGGTGGACTTCCTGTGGGGCCGGTTGCCGCTCTATATCGTGGCGATCTACCCGTTCATGGCCACCCTCGCCTACGAAATCGTCCGCATGCTGGGCGTTTTCCGGACGCACGGTGCGGTGATCGGCGCGGCCTGTGTCGGATTCGTCCACCACGCCTTCTACGAGATCTTCGATCAGATCGGCCCGCAGCTGCGCTGGTGGGAGTGGTCGACCTCGAACTCGCTCAACCAACCCATGTTCGATTCGGTGCCGCTGCCGAGCGTGGTGGTGTTCGCGGCACTGTGGCCGATGTCGTTGGCGTTCTGCGTGTACTGGTTCGTGGGCCGTCACGAGGATCGGGGGGATCGGTTCTCCGGTATTCAATTGGTCTGGCGCACAATAGTTATCGGACTGCTGGCCTCGCTGGGAACCTTCATTCTGCCGCTTCCGGCCACCGTGCTCGGCGCGGGCAGCACCACGGTTCGCGGCACCATCTACGCCCTCGAACTGGTAGCCGTCACCATCGTCGCGATCCCGACCCTGTACCGGCGCTGGGCGAGCTTGCGCCGAGAGGGCCCCTCGGGTTCGGCCTACACGAACGACTTCGTCCGCGGGTACAGCGTGGTCTACCTGGTCGTCATGGCGGTCCTGTGGCTCACCGCCCTGCCCGACTTCCTCGACGCGACCCACGGCCGCACCCGCGACGGCGATCCCATCGGCAACCCCTGGTACACCCTCGCCTGCTTCGCCCTCGCGATCGTGTGCACCGCGGGCGTTCTCACCCTGCCGAAGGGCTCGGCCACGACCCGCGCGGTCGAAATGTCGGAATTTCGGGATGTTAGCGGATGATTTGCTATAGATTTTTCCTGGCGTCTGTCCCGCCCACGCCGCGCTGAAAAAACGCACGCCATCACTGAGAAGCAGTCCGATCCGCCCCGACCGAGAACGGAGCCAGATGGCCCGAGAGTTGTTGGTTGCCTGCGGTGCCGCGCTGATCGCGGTGGTGATCTTCCTGGTCGGGGATCGGCTGCGACCGAAATCCTGGCGGCGGATCAGCGATGAATCCTCGGGCACACTGCCGCTGGACCTGGCGAAGACCTTCTTCACGGCGGTGGTCGCCTTCGTCTTCGTGGTTTGCTGGCAACAGCACCAGAGCGCCCACGACCACACCGTCACCGAGACCAAGGGCCTGCTGGACACCTACCGGGCCGCCGAGGTCATGCCCGCGCCGCAGCGGCAGCAAGTCCAGGACCTGCTGCGCGACTATGTCGGTCAGGTGATCGATTCGGAGTGGCCGCTGATGCGGGATCAGGGCCGACTCAGCGACGCCGCCGATGCCACCCTCCGCACGCTGCGCGACACCGTGGTATCGCTGCGGTCGCCGGATTCGGTCGTCACCGATGCGCGGTCGCGGGCGCTGTCGGGCCTGGATCAGGTCGCTCACGCACGCTACGATCGCGCCCTCGACCAGGAGCGCAACATCCCCGTATTCCTCTATGTCGCAGTGTGTTTCGGCGCGGTGCTGGTGCTGCTGAATCCGGTGCTGTCGGGCATAGCGTTCACTCGGCGCAGCGTGGTGATGACCGCATTGCTCGGCATCGTGGTCGGATCGGCGCTCTTGGCATTGCACGAGATGGAGCGTCCGTACGCCAGCGTTGTCGGCGTCTCGAACGACGCCTTCGTCTACGCCCGGTCCCAATGCCGGGACCTGCCCGGCACCGCGGGCAGCAGCACCCAATGAAGCCGCTTCGGTGCCGTGGTCCTCGAAGACGCGGCGCGACAGCGGGTTTGGTGATATCGACCGTATTCTTGGGCACGGCGCTCGTCGGCGGCGAATCCCGTGCCGACCCGACAGTCCCGGATCCGCCGTTCCTCGGCGAGATCGCGACCGGAAGCGCCGCCGCGCGCGACTGGGCCACGGGCAGCGCCGAGGCGTCCATCCCGCTCGCGCTCGGTCCAGCCCTCGGCGCTGCGCTACTGCCCGAAACCGGAAGCACCGCCGCGCCTGTCGAATCCACGGCCGATCCGATCACCGACGGCCCGATCGCACTCGGACTCGACGAGGGCGTCCTGCTGGCCGCGTGCGGTGGCGGCGCGGCGGCGGGCGGCGCCGCCCTCGCGCTCGCCGCGGCCACGGGCAGCACCCTGCTCGGCCCGCCCCTGCTCGTTACCGGTTCCGCCGCTTGGGGATTGGGCTCCGCCACGCCCGCGCTCCTGGGATCGGCCGCGCCCCTGGCAACCGGCTCGGCCGCCGCCGCCCTGCTCGGCTCGGCCGGATCGGCCATGACCGGCTCCGCGGCCACCGCCCTCCTCGCCACCGCCGGATCCACCATGACCGGCTCCGCGCTACCCGCCCTACTCGGCTCCGCCGCAACGGCCACAACCGGCTCGGCCGCCCTCGCCTATTTCGGAGCCGCGGGCTCGGCCCTGACCGGCCCCGGCATCGGCAGCGCCGTCGTAGGCAGTGCCCTCACCGGCACCGCCCTGCTCTTATGCCTGCTGGCCGCCCCGATCACTCCACCCACCCCCGGAATCCCGCTCATCATCCCGTCTCCCACCGCCGCAACCCCCGCCGCCCCGGCGTCGTCCCCGCCAGCCGCCCCCGCAATTCCGCCCTCACCCCAACCACTCCCCACTCCAATCTCCGCCCTCCCCGAGGCCGCCGACCCCGCGTCACCCCTCCCTTGGGACACCCTCGAACTGATCACCGTCCTGATTCTGACCGTGATCCTCGCCGCCCCAACCTCCTCCCGAACCCGCCCATCCCCCAGCTGAACCCGCGCCGCTCAGCGACGCTATGCCACACGCCGTTCCGAGCTGAGGGTCGAGCCGACGAAGGCGTGGATTGTCTCGAGCATGCGATAGCGGCGGCCGTCGAATTCGATCAGCGACTTGCTGACGAGTCGGGTGAGCGGGCCGACGGCATCGCCGGGGCAGACCTCCTCGAGGGTTTCCAGGGTGGCACCCTCGGGGAACATCCAAAGCCGCTGTGCCATGAGCCGTTCCGGTTCGCGCAGGGATTCCCAACTCCATTCGATGGCCGTGTACAGCGAGCGATGCCGGGCGGCGGCGGCCCGATTGCCCGCCAGCAGGCGGAAGCGGTCGTCGAGGCGGGCCAAAATCTGGGCGGGCGTGAGGGTATGCACACGCGCGGCGGCCAGTTCCAGGGCCAGCGGAATACCGTCGAGGCGACGGCAAATGGCGGCAACGGTCTCGTAATTCTCGCCGGTCACCGTGAAACCGGAACGGACCGAGCGGGCGCGGTCCAGGAACAGGTGCACCGCAGCGGATCCCAGCGCCTCGGCCGGTGCCGCACCGGGTGCGGGCGCGGCCAGCGGGGCGACCGGGAACAGGGTTTCGCCGTGAATGCCCAGGGGCTCGCGGCTGGTGGCCAGGACGGTGAGTTTCGGGCAGCGGGCGAGCAGGTCCGCCAGCAGTCCGGCGATCTCGAGGACGTGTTCGCAGTTGTCCAGGACGAGCAGGAGTTCCGTATCGACCGAGACCGGACGGTGAATGGGGCAGGCGTGCACCGATTCCGGACCGATCGACAGGCCGAGTTCGCCGCGAATCAGCTCGGCGGCGGTGGCGGCATCGGCCAGTGCCGCGAGCTCCATGAACCGGCAACCACCACGCCAGCGACCGGCCAGGCGGGTCGCGGCCTCCAGGGCGAGACTGGTCTTGCCGACGCCGCCGGGACCGGTGAGCGTCAACAGCCGTGTGCTGGACAGCATCTCGCCGAGCCGTTTCAGGTCGGGTTCGCGGCCGATCAGACTGGTGAGGCGGACGGGTAGGACGGGCCCGAGAACCGTTGCACCACCGCCCAGTTGCTCGACCGCGGCCACGAGTTCCGAGGAAGGAGCGACCCCGAGTTCGGTGCGCAACTGATCGCGGGTGGCGTCGAAGATCTCCCGGGCCCGGGCGGCTTGACCGGTGGCGGTGAACGCGCGAATCAGTCTGACCGCCAGCGATTCCCGTAATGGCTCCATCCGCAGCTCTCGAACGAGGGTTTCGATCACCTCGCGGCCGCGTCCCAGCGCGAGGTAGGCGTCGGCCCGAGCCTCGACCGCGTCGAGCCGCAGCTGATTCAAACGGTCCGCGTGCCAGTACAGGTCGGCGTTCTCGACCAGATCGGCGAATGGCTCGCCGCTCCACAGCTCCAGCGCGGCGTCCAGCAATCCGGCCGCGCGCTCGCCCGTCGCACCGACGCCCGCCTCGACCAAGCGCGCGAATCGATGAATATCGATGGCGTCGGCGTCGATTCGCAGCCGGTAACCACCGGCCGCCGATTCCACGGCCGCCTCCGGCGGCAGCTGCGCACGCACGCGTTTCACCAAGGTCTGCAAGGCATTCGCCGGATTGGCGGGCAGCGGCTCACCCCATATCCCGCGAATCAACGCCTCGCAACCGATCACCCGGCCCGGCTCGAGTGCGAGCAAGGCCAGCAGCGTGCGCACCCGCGGTCCGCCCACTCGCCGCGCCGTACCGTCTACCGAAATCACCGTTCCCCCAAGCAGTCCTATCTGTCCCACATGACCCTCGCTCGAACTCAACCCACTCGATCCGATTCCCCGTACCGCAAGTCTCACGGGACTTCCGGCGGGCGAGGAAGGGCGGAATGTGCCAGCCGCAAGACAAAAACGTGCCAACTTTGGCGCGAACACGTCAGGCGACGCAACGAGGCGTTTCAGCTGTCCCAGCGCTGCACCGCGCGGCGGGCGGAGCGCGGATCCTTGTAGCCGAGCAGGGCGGTCCGATCCTGTTGTGTCAGTGGACCATTGACCGACGACCGCTGATAGCGCTCCCGCCGCACTCGATCGAGTTCGGCGCGCCAGGTGGTCCCGTGCTCGGCGAGCCTGCGCTGCAAGGAGCGGCGACTCATGAACATGCGGGCGGCCACCCGGTCCAGGGTGGCCGAATTGTCGTCCAGGGCGGCCGAAATGGTGGCGGCGAGATGGTCGGTCCACAGCGAGGCACGTTGCGGCGCGACGGGTTGGGTGGCCGTCGCGTAATCCCGCAGGATCGCCGCCAGGCGCGGGTCCGCGGTGCGCAGCGGTGTCTCGAGGTCGGCCTTGCGGAAGGTGATGGTGTCCACCGGCGCACCGAATTCGATGGCGTGGGTGCCGAAGGTCTCGGTCATGCGGGCGTGGCTGCGCGGGGCGGCCTGGCAGAAGGTGACGCGCGACGGGCGCACCGGCGCCGTGGTCACCAGTCGGCCGCGCTGGACGATGGCCGCGAGTCCCCACTGCATGGCGAGTTCCTTGCCGCGGCCGTCGCCATTGATCATCGTGACCTCCCAGCTGACCTCTTCGTCGGTCTCGAGCCCGGGCTCGAAGAAGAAGTTCGTGGTGATCGCGCCGAGGTAGGGACCGCACTGGACGAGTCCCTCGCCGAATGTCGGTGCGGTGGAGAACAGGTAGTCGTACAGGCCCACCTGCCCCAAGACGTACTGATCGGCGATCCGGCTGGCCGCGTCCGGATCACCGAGACCGTGCTCGATGACTTCCCAGGTGCGCAGGTAGCCGGAACTAGGCACCCGGTATTCCTCGGTTCCGCTCAGCGACCAGCGGGGCAGACCCGATTCGCGGGCGAGCCGCCCGGGTTCGAGCCCCGCCCCCACCGCATGACGCAGCGCGGACTGGGGTAGCAACACATTGTCGGTGGCTTCTGACACTCGCACCAATCATCGAGCCGAATCGAACGCCGCCAAGCATATTGGCCACCTGGGCAAACGCGCCACCGGACTGCCGCTAATGGTCGATCACCGACAGCGAGCCGCTGCGGTTGTTGACGACGTAGGCGGTGTGGGTGGTCGGGTCGACGGCGAGGTCGAGTGGGGAATCGCCGACGGTGATGGTGGAGGTGATCAGGTGGGATGTGCCGTCGATGATCGACACGGTGCCCTCGGTGACATTGGTGGCGTAGACGGTGTGGGTGCCGGGGTCGAGGGCGACTCCCATTGCGCCGATGGGTGTTCTACCGAGGCCGACGGTCGCGGTCACGGTGTGGGAGGTGGTGTCGATGACCGAGACCGTGCCGTCGTCGTAGTTCGCCACGTAGGCGGTGTGCAGGGCCCGATCCAATACCAGTCCCTTGGGATTGTTGCCGACCTTGACCGTGGCGGTGACCGATCCGGATGCCGTGTCGATCTCGGAGACCGAACCGTCGTGGTAGTTGATGGCGTAGAGGGTGTGGGTTGCCGGGTCCACTTCCAGCTGCCGCGGGTACCTGCCGACCGCGAACGAGGTGGTCACCGCGCGAGATACCGTGTCTATCACCGCGATCGACAGGCCATCGCTCGTATAGAGCGCGTGTGCATCGAGGTCCAGGGCCATGCCCTGCAGGGCGGAGTGTCCGACGTTGATGGTGGCCGTGACGGAGCGAGACTTCGTGTCTATCACCGATACCGCCCCGAGGCCGCTCGTGTAGAGGGTGTGGGTCTGGGGATCGAGCACCAGCGCCGACAGCGCCGAGCGGCCGACCTGAATGGTGGCGGTGACGGCGTGAGACACCGTGTCGACCACCCAGATCGACCCGATGTCGTTGTTGCCGACGTAGGCGGTGTGCGTCGCCGGATCCAGGGTCACGTTCTCCGGATTGTTCCCGACTTTGAAGGAGGGAGCCTCGGGGAGGGTGGGTGCCGCGGTGAGGGAAGTCGGTGCGGCACTGCTGGATTGCTCACCGCGGGTCGCGAACCACGTGGTCGCCGCCACTACCGCGAGCGCGACCGACAGGATGAGCAGCACCCGTCGGCGCGGCGGCTTCTTGCCGGTTGGGGCGGGGATTACGGTGGCCTTCTCGGTCTTCGCCAGCGCCGTCGCCGGAACAGATTGGGCGACAGGTTGTTCCGAGACCGGAGGTGGTTCGGTCGATGGCGTGACGACGGTATCGGTGAGCGCGCGCCGGGCCGCCTCCGCGAGTTCCGCTGGTGTCTGATATCGCTTCTCCGGATTCTTGGCCATGCCTCGCGCGATCACCTCGTCGAACGCGGCGGGCACCTCGGGCCGAATCAGACTGGGCCTGGGCGGATTATTGACCAGGTGAGCGGTGATCTGGTGCTCCAGGCTGGTGCCGGGAAACGGCTTCGTGGCGGTGAGACATTCGTACAGCGCGCAGGTCAGCGCATAGACATCCGACCGGGCATCGGCCACCCCGGCCAGTCGTTCGGGGGACATGTAGGCGAAGGTCCCGATCGCGGCGCCGGAACCCGTCAGCCCGGCCTGCCCCGCGGTGCGCGCGAGGCCGAAGTCGATCAGATTGACGAAGGCGTCCGCGCACAGCAACATATTGGAGGGCTTCACATCTCGATGGACCAGCCCTTGCGCATGTGCCGCCGTCAGCGCCGACGCGACC
Source organism: Nocardia sp. CDC160 (assembly GCF_035818795.1). Classification (NCBI taxonomy): domain Bacteria; kingdom Bacillati; phylum Actinomycetota; class Actinomycetes; order Mycobacteriales; family Nocardiaceae; genus Nocardia; species Nocardia sp. CDC160. The sequence continues at coordinate 426,002 of NZ_JAYKYT010000003.1, forward strand.
TGTGCCACCACCGATACCGCCGCCGCGGGCGACATCGGGCCTCCCTGTTCGAGCACGGCATCCACGCTCACGCCGTGCACCAGTCGCATATCCAGATACAGCCGACCCTCGATCTCCCCGTACTGATGAATGGGAATCACGTGCGGGTCGTTCAGCCCTGCGGCAGCGCGGGATTCACGCCGAAAGCGCTCGCGGAACTGCGGATCCGATGCGGAATGCGTGGGCAGCACCTTCAACGCGACTACCCGATCGCTGCGGGTGTCGTACGCCTCGTAGACCCGCCCCATGCCACCCTCACCCAGGACACGCAGCAGCCGATAGTGCCCGAAAGGAGTCCCCGTCTCCACGCCCGTCCACATCCCCCATTGCACTGCCTGTTACGCGCGCACATGGTAACCGAATCAGACAGTTGAGCGAGGAGAACTGACGCGGCGTCACGCCATCTCGGCACCGGATGTCATGGAATGGCCTGCGGTGTAGTCGGTCTGGAGCTGGCGCTTGTGGACCTTGCCGCTGTCGTCGCGGGGTAGGGACTCGACGATGCGGATATGTGTCGGCACCTTATAGCTGGCCAGCTGGGACGAGAGTGCCTTGCGGACAGCTGATTCCGTGAGGTGGATGCCGGGGCGGGGTTGGATGTGGGCGGCGACGGCCTCGCCTAGGTCGCCGGTGTCGGGGACGCCGAAGACCGCGACGTCCTCGACGTCTTGCAGGGCGATGAGGGCGTTTTCGATTTCGGCGGGGTAGATGTTGACGCCGCCTCGGATCACTACTTCGGAGTCTCGGCCGGTGAGGTACAGGTAGCCGTCGGGGTCGAGGTAGCCGAGGTCTCCGACCCAGAGCATGCCCGGTACGGGTGAGGGCGGGGTGCCGAGATTGAGGTATTCGAAACGCGGCCAGTAGTCCGCGCCTCGGACGTAGACGCGTCCGAGTTCGCCTGCGGGGAGCGGGTTTCCGTGCTCGTCGGCGATGAGGACCGCCGAACCGTCGGCGGGGCGGCCGACGCTGCCCGGGTGGGTGAGCCATTCGCTGGCGCTGATCCAGGTGATGGTGCCCGCCTCGCTGCAGCCGTAGAACTCCCAGAGCGCATCGCCGAACAGGTCGATGGCTGCCCGTTTGAGCGCGGGCGGGCAAGGGGCGGCGGAGTGGATGACGTGGGTCAGGCTCGAGAGATCGTAGGTCGCGCGTTCTTCGGCGGGCACGCTCAGGATGCGGGAGATCATGGTGGGCACGATCTTCACCTGCCGAATGCGGTGCGCTTGGACCAGGCGGAGGAACTCGCGCGCATCCCATTTGGGCATGATCACGATGTCCGCGCCCATGCGCAGGCCGAGCACGGCCAATGCGTTCGGACTGGTGTGATACAGCGGACCGGCCACCAGCATGGGCACACCCGGCGCGAGGCCAGCGCGTTGCGCGTTCGATCCGGCGATGGTGAGCAGCTGCTGCGGCATCATCTTCTCTCGCGCAACACCTTTGGGCTTTCCGGTGGTGCCCGAGGTATAGATGACGCCCATGCTGTCGGCGATCGCGCCCTCGATATGCCCGACCGGATCGGGTTGCGCGGCAATCACTTCCTCGAGCAGTTCGTGACGGCCGGTGGGCTCGACCAGCCGCGAATCCCATCGGCCCGCGGCGAGCAACTCCGCCGACATGCCGATCTCGACGATTCGCGCATCGCTCGCGGCGAGCTCACAGGCCGCCTCCACCACCGGCACGAATTCGGTGTGCGCGAAGATCATTCGCACGTTCGCGTCGGTCAGAACGTGCGCCACCTCGGAAGCGGTCCAACGAGTATTGACCGGCAGCGGATTCGCCCCGGTAGCGGCAACTCCAACCGAGACCTCGAGAAACTCGATGTCGTTGCGCGCCATGATCACACACTTGTCCCCACGCCCAACCCCGGCGTCCAACACCGCCGCCCCAAGCCGCCCCGCGCGCTCGAGCACCTCCGGCTGGGTACGGCAGCGTCCGCCGCAGATCAGTGTCGGAGTCTTCAGCACAGCATCGGTCACAGCCGACAGTCTGCCATCGCCACGATCCCGCGGCCCCGCCTCACCAGAAGCCGAGCTGACTGCCGAATACGATAACCGCCATCAGCACCGTGGCGAATCCGGCAATCGCTGCGCCGATGAACCAGCCCAGTCCCGTCGAATCCGGTTGCGGTGGAACAGGGCCGATTACACCGGTCGTGAGCCTCGACACCGGTGCTCGCCCGAAGGTCGGGGCGCGGTAGTAGACCTGGGTGACCTGCCCGGCGACGACCGGAACAACCGCTTGCACAGGTCTTCTCACCACCTGCTGCGGCGCCACGGCGACGGCGTGCTCTCCTGGTACCACCGGGATGTAGCTACTGCCCCACCGCACATTCGGCACCGACTGCCCATCGATCGCCATCCACACCGTCGGAAGCACTATCGACCACGCCGGATGCGTAGCGTGGAGCCGAATACCCGTGGGACCCGGTCCATCGAGTACGAAACGCCATCCGTGCCATCGGATGTCGACCGCGGAATCTGCATGTCTGGTTATCGACACGACCGCAATCCACGTAAACGGTCGCGGGCCGGGCCCCGAGGGGTGGATCAGTTGTCGTTGTGGAACAACAGGCGGCCGATCATCTCGCCGAGAGCGTGACCGGAGCCCGCGGCGCTGCCCGAGCCGAATCCGCTGATATCGGCATTCTGCTGGGTCACGGCGGTCGGCTCGAGCGTGATCTCCGCGGACGCGGTGCCCGCGGTGGTCAGGATGGCCGCGGCGACAATGGACACGCCCAGCCCGGTGCGAACGAGAGCATTCTTGATGGTCATGGGTTTTCCTCCCCCTGCCGCCCGCAGGCGACATAAGTGATCTTGACCCGGGAATTCTGTACTGCCACAACAACTCCCCACAACCAACCCGTATCGGTCGTCGTATCGGTATCCGCGCCCCGTCTCAGCAGAACCCGGTTTCTCATTGATCGTTGGCGTGACCATCAATATGGAGTATCGTTGGTGTAGCCATCATTGGCTACACCATCAATAATTCGCAAGAGGAATCCCCATGTCAGCTGTTTCCCGAATCGCAGGGATCTGCGTGGCCGTCGCGGCGTCGTTCGCGACCGCGCTGGTCCCGCCGCTCGGATCGGGCCCGGCGTCTGCCGAAAATACCGATGCGGCAAAGTATTTCGGCACCTGGAACTACGACCTGCCCGACAACGCGACCCTGAACAATATCGACGTGCTGGCCTGCCCCGACGGTACCGGAGCGTGCGACCGGGACCTGCCACTGCCGCTGCGGGTACCGCAGGTCGGGTGGGTGACGTTCGCGCCCGGACCGAACGGCACGGTCGACGGGCACACCGATCAGGGCTGTACCTGGAACTTCGCCGTGCACGCCGATGGCCTCGAACTGTCGTCGACCACCCAGGAATGCTTCAACAAGAACATCGGCTCGGCCGGGAATCTCACCAAGTGGTCGGTCAGGGTGGACGGCACCAAGGAGACCGAATCGATCGTGGCGATCAGCCATCAACCCAATGGGGTCGACATCATCGGCACAATGGCGTCCGGCTCCCGCACCAAAGTCGGTGAGAGCGCGGAGAACAAGCGATTCGTCGACCATTACCTCGGCGATTTCACCTACGCCCCGGCCGACTTCCAGACCCTCACGAATGTGGTCTCCACCAGCACCGGAAACGCCTACCCGCAACAGGGCACCATCCACTTCACCCGCAAGTCCGACAGCACGATCACCGCCCACACACCCGACGGCTGCGACTGGTCCCTCGAAGTCCGCGGCAATACCGCCGAACTCGCCCCCGACACCCAAACCTGCCACACCCCGACCGGCGACCTCACCCTCCGCTATTGGGGTCTCGCCACCGACGGCCACCAGATGAACGCCTTCCTGTCCGGCTCCACCCCACCGGCCACCGACATTTACCTTTTCGTCGGCGACCTGACCAGGTCCGCCACCTGAGGTAACTCGGACAGCTTGGTCCGACGCGCGTTGGCGAACACGCCGCGACGCATCGCGTCGGACCAAGGTGGCCAGCTGTTAGCGTCACGAGCTGTGCTGGCGACGACCGACGAGGGGGGCGCGGATCACGGGCCCAGGAACTGGGATCACAGGTTCTGGGCCGTTCCCCTGGTTGTGGCTATGGGGTTGCTGAGTCTGTTGGCGCTGTCGTATCTAGGAAGCATTCTCGACCCCCAGCGGCATCTGCACGACTACCCGCTGGTCGTGGTGAATGCCGATCGGGGCGAGTACGGCGGGCGAGTCGCGGATGCGGTCATCGCGGCCCTGCCTGCCGACCAGGTACAGGTCCGCCTGGTCGAGGCTGCCGTCGCGGACGATCTGATGTCGGCCGGAAAAGCCTACGGCGCGATCCTGATTCCCTCGGATTTCACCGCCCGGCTCACCGCCCTCGACGGGCTCGCGGCCGGGGACGGCACGCCACCGCGGATCGACATCCAGACCAATCCGCGGGCGGGCACGACGGCCGTCACCCTGACCGTCGAGCTCCTCACCCCGATTCTCGAGCGCATCAACCGGGACCTCGGCATCGAGACGGTCGACCGGGCCCGAGCCAATGGCGTCCCACTCTCGGACGCGGCCCTGGCCGGACTCGATGAGCCAATTCGGGTGCAGGCCAGCCAGTTCCGGCCATTACCCGAGGGGACCGCCAACGGGATCTCCGCCTTCTACTACACGCTCCTGGTGGTGTTCGCCGGATTCACGGCCAGCACATTGATCAACAGCGGCGTCGACGCCTCGGTGAAAAATGTTGGGGCACAGTCGAAATGGCGAATACTGCTGTTCAAATGGGCACTCGCGGCGGTGGTGGCACTGACCATGGCGGGCGTGTATCAACTCATCGCGCGATGGCTCGGCATGCCCCTCACCCATCCGCTGCTGCTCTACTTCTTCAGCACCTTCGCCTCCCTGGCCATCGGCATGACCGCACTGGCGAACCTCACGGTCGTATCCACCCTGGCCACCGCCCTGCGCGCCCCCACCCTGATCAACCTCGGCATGCCGATCAACATGCTGCTCTTCGTCGCCCTGGGCCTACCCTCCTCGGGCGGTATCGTCCCCATCGAAGCGGCACCACGCCCCTACGGCATCCTCGCCGCCTTCGAACCGATGCACCAGGTCTTCCTCGGCATCCGATCGATCCTCTATTTCGACGCCCGCACCGACGCCGGTCTGACCCGCGCCCTCGTCATGTGCACGGCCGGAACGATTTTCGCCGTAATCGTAGGCATCCTCACCACCCTCGGCTACGACCGCCTGCACAACCATGCCCGGAATCAGCCCAGTTCGTAGGACTCCCGGGCAATCCGGAACTTGTGACCGGTGGTCGCGTCGGTGCAGGTGATGCCCTCGGGCATACTCAGGCAGGTCAGATTGCCCACGGTGGTGGAATGGTTGAAATACAGGGTGGGCAGTCCATCGGCCGCCACCGAAACGCTGCCACAGCCGAACGCGGGCGCACTCCCCTCATTCAGCGCGATATGACTCCCCCAACTGCCCCCCGTGCACCAGTCGGGTCGCGGCGGCGGAGTGTAGGTGTAGTTGGCGATATCGCAGACCACACTGTCACCCCCACCGATCGCGGTGGTGAACTGGCAAACGATATTGCCTGAGGGCGAACGGAATTGGAGCAGTTCGGCAGGCATGGCATGCGCAGTGCCACCACCGGCCCCGGCCGTGACACCGGCCATGACAACGGTGGCGCAAAAGATCAGCGCGCGAGCAGAATCCCTTGTGGCCGCCCTCATACCGGCGGCAGCTGTTCCCATCACGATGTCATCGTGACCGCCCAACATTTCACCGACCTTACAAAACCCTAAAGCACCTGGTCGCTCCACCCCATGCCTTGGGGGACAACAGAATTGGTGGCACGATCCGCACGTCCCACCTCGCTAGTGTCGCCTCGTAATCCCCCAATCAGAGGAGCACAACTTGTCCATCACACGCTTGGCGGCAGCAACCCTCATCACGGGCGCGGCAATGCTCACGCTCGGCACCACCGCAGCCACCGCCGAGATCCCCCTGGACCCGCCCGCACCCCAAATCCAGGCCCCTCAAATCCAAGCCCCTCAACCCATCGCGGGCTTGCCCTCCACAGGCTCACTCGGCGCCACCTGCACCCCCACCAACGGCGTCATCGTCTGCTGATTCCCCGCTGCATACCCGGCGACCGATCCTCCGATCGGTCGCCGCCCAGCCGATCCGGGCCGTGGGCACACGGCAGGGCCTGGGCGGCGCGGTAATGTCGGCGCGATGTGCGGGACGATCCAGGGTTTGCGGTCCGTGCGGCACTTTCGAGCGGATCCGGTGCCGCGGGAAGTGGTCGAGGAAATCATCGAGGTGGCTCGGTGGACCGGGTCGGCGCGAAATCGGCAGCCGTGGCGTTTCGTCGCGGTTAGTGCGCCGCAGGTACGAGAGCGGCTGTCCGGATTCGGCGGATACGCCCTGCACCTCGCGAACGCACCCCTCGTCCTAGTGCTCGCTTCCCACGACAACGGATTCGCCGACACCGAATTCGACATGGGCCGCCTCGCCCAATCAGTCTGCTTGGCCGCCGCCCACCACGGCCTCGGAACCTGCGTAACCACCTTCCACCCCGCCAACAACATCCACCGCGCCGCCGACCTCCTAGCCCTCCCCTCCGACTGGCTCCCCCGCCACGCCATCGCAATGGGCTACCCGGCCCCCACCAAACCCACCGCCCCCACCGCAATCCCCCGAGGCCGCAAATCAGTACCCGAACTACTCACCTGGGTGCAGTAACCAAACCCAAAGGCCGCAGGTCAATAACCTGCGGCCTTTGTCGCTCCATCGGACCCGTTGCGACGAATCAACCGCGATAAGGGCGACAAATCAACCAGAAACCCTCCGACGAATCAACCACCACCTGAGCGACGAATCAACCAGCAGAATAGCGACAGATCAACCTTGTCAATGGTGCACGGCAATCCTGCAAGAGCACTCTGGTCCGCCTCGTCGCGAAGGGACGCGAAGCCGAATGGCGCGACCTCGACGTCACCCTGACCAGACAGGCCGCGCTCAACGACCCGGACGGATTCGTCGACTCGCCCAACCTGATGGTGATCGACGAGATCCAGCGCGCACCCGAACTGTTGCTGGCCATCAAGGCGCAAGTAGACGCGGACGGCCGCCCCTGCCGATACCTGCTGACCGGATCGGCACGCATACTCGGACTGCGGGCATTGCCGGACACCCTGGTCGGCCGGATGGAGACCATCGAACTGTGGCCCTTCTCCCAAGGCGAGATCGACGGCACGCCCGATGCCTTCATCGACGCGGTCTTCACTCACCGAGACAAGTTGCGTCACGACACGACCGTGCCGCGAGCCGACTACGCCGAGCGGATCGTCCGCGGCGGTTTCCCAGAAGCTATCGCGCGAAGCACCGACAAGCGACGCAGGGCCTTCTTCGACTCCTATGTCGGCGACATGATCACCCGTGACATCCGCCAACTGTCGGAGATCGAGCGCACCTCCGAGATGCGCGCCCTGCTGCAGCTTGTCGCGGCCCGCTCCGGACAGCTGCTCGCGAACACCTCTCTCAGCAGCGACCTCGCCCTTGGAGCCTCGACGGTCAAACGCTATCTGACCCTGCTCGAAGAGGTTTACCTGATCAAACGGATACCGGCATGGTCCAGGAACCTGAGCAATCGGGCGACCATGATCCCAAAGGTGGCATTCGTCGACTCCGGCATCGCAGCGAACCTTCTGGGAGCCGACGTGCGTAACATGTTGCGCCCCAATGGCCGATTCGGTCCGCTGTTGGAGGGATTCGTGCTGATGGAACTCGCACGCCAACGCACATGGTCCGACGAGGACGTCCAGATGTACCACTACCGCACCAAGGACGGAGTCGAAGTCGACGCCGTCCTCGAGAACCGTCGCGGTGAAGTCGTCGGCATCGAAGTCAAAGCCGCCTCCACCGTAGGACCGGACGACTTCCGCCACCTCCGCCACCTCGCCGAACGCCTCGGCGACGACTTCCTCGTCGGCATCGTGCTCCACACCGGCCAACAAACGCTGCCCTTCGGACCCAAGATGCTAGCCATGCCCGTCAGCGCCCTCTGGGAAGTGCCGAGCCCCGAACACTGACCAGATCGGAAGTTGGCCAACCAGTTTCACCCCGAACGACCTGCGCCAAGAAAACACGAAAGGCCCGATGTCGCCATCGAGCCTTCCTTCGAGTGGACCTGACGGACCAGCATACGAACCGCGCGGTGCTGGTGGACGGGCCCGACATTATGATCCGCGCGGTAGGCACGCGGCAACCCGTTGGCGGTGATGCCCGATGAACGGCCATGACGACCGTGCGCCTGCGGATGGGGTGGCGTTTGGTGGCGCGGATGGATCGGCGGGTGCTCGGCGTCCTATAGCCGCCACCCCAAACGCCGAACAGGAGAAGAGCATCCGGGCCGGTCGGACGCACATTCGACGGTCGGGGGCGAAATCCAGAATGAGTATCAATATTCACTCATATTCACCCGTAGGGCCGCGTAGCGGCCGTTGTGTGCATCGCGGCGGCCACCCGGACGCCGGTCCGTGGTTCCGTCTGCTCGACCGCGACCGACGCCTGCTCGCCCTTCTTGCTGAACACAAGGTGCTCACCACCGACCAGATCGCTACGATCGAGTTCGCCTCGGTACGGCGGGCACAGGACCGGCTGCGCAAACTGCGCGAAATGGGCATGCTGTTCGCCTTCCGCGAATCCCTGTACGGCGGCGGCACCAGCCAGACACGTCATGCCCTCGGCTATCTCGGAGCCCGCCTGATCGCGGCCCAGCGAGCACAGAAGCCGCCCGCACCGAGTGCACACGCACTCGATCTGGAGCGATTGGCGTGCTCACCGATGCTCAATCACCGCCTGGGCGTCAACGACTTCTTCTGTGCGTTGGCTGCCCATCGCAACCCAACCCGCCATGCCCTTTCGAACCCGGCGCAGGGTCTGACGCAATGGTGGTCGGAAAGGCAATGCGCCGAGGTGTTCTGGACCAACTACTCAGGCGATGACAAACTCACCCCCGACGGCTACGGCTGCTGGGAACAGGACGGCCGCACGGTACGGTTCTTCCTCGAATATGACACCGGCACAGAGTCCTTGAGCATCGTCACCGCCAAACTCACCAACTATCACGGCTTCCCGACCGACCGCTTCGGAATCCTGCTGTTCTCCCTGCATTCGGCACGCCGCGAAACCGGGCTACGAACCGCACTGCGCCGCGAGGTCAGCAGCTTCGCCCCCAGCCTTGTCATCGCGACCACCTCCCGCGACCTGACACACCCCGACGGCCCAGCAGGATCGGTATGGGCACTGTGGACGCCCCACATCGGCGACGCCGACACGGGGCGATTGCGGCTGGCAGACTTGCCCGAGCGCGGACCGCGAATCCTCCACCACGCCAGCACGCCTCAGCCCTACGCCGAGGCAGCCTTCGACCATTTCGACCCGACGATCCAAGACCTGCTGTACCTCAACAAGACTCGGTCTACCACGCCGTCTTCGATCGGACACTCGAACGACGAGACCGGTCCGGCTCACTTCGATGACACCATGATCGAAATTCCGCCACCCGATGATGACTGGGCTTGATCAGCCCCGGGTTATTTAGCAAGCCTTTCGACGATGCGACCCACTGGCCGGACAATACCGGCGAATCGCCCCCCTTGCAGCAACCGACGCAAACGCCGACGATGCATCCGACCTGATGTCCGGCACTGACGACGATCGGCTTACCGTTGCCTCCCGAAGATTGACGGCGGTCGATCCGGTTGTCCGGCAGGTGCTTTGGCAACCCAGCAGAAGTCAACAACGGCGAAGGCCGCCCGCCGCGGCCTCCGAGTTTCCATTTCCTCGGCGATCACCCGGCGTGTTGGATGACTGAATACGCTGGTCACAGCAGGTCAGCCGCTACTGTGGCCCGGGGCTTGAGCGTTATCTCTGGTAATAGACCATCTGTTGACAAGAAAAGAGTTGGTGGAAGGGGGCGAGCGTGCTGCCACGCTGGCGTGGCTTCCGGCCGATCATGGGCGCAGTTTTCCCGGCCGTGACAGTGCTGATCGTGGGCGTGTCCTCCGCTGGTGCCGGATTCGCCGACACAACGATCGACAAGTCCCGGATGAAGGAAACTCCGGAGGGCTGGGAGATCTCCATCGCGAAAACCGAAGAGAACCTTGATCGCTGGCCACCGCTCAACGCAGCCGCATTCTCCCGCGAGGCCTTCTTCTCCGCAACGGTAAGTGCCTCGATCGACGGCCACGGCCGTACCCCAGTGCGATCCGGAATCATCTCGATGGGATTGATGATCGGCTGCAACACCGATGTCTCACCTGGACTCACAATGGGGATGACCGGTACCCTCGGCGCGAATTTGGGTGCCCTCGGAACCGGCACCGTCACCCAATACCCTGCTGGCACAGCCGGACTCAACGGCGGCGTAAACGCAGGCGTCTCCCCGATGGTTCAGGTCACGCTGCGCCCGGGAACCATTACCACGGTTGCGCTGGCCGCCAAATCGATGGCCGCCTCGACAGCAGACCTCGCGGTCGAAGGTGTCGCTCTACACGTCGATTCCTGTATGGGACAGGTAGCGATGAGGTCGATCGCAACTCTGACCATTTCGACCGCCACCCGGGACAACTCGGTCACCGTATACGGCGAACCAGTGTCCTTTTGATGAGCCCTACATACAGCGTAACCGTATTGTCGCAATCTTCCTGCATCATCGCTGCCTGCGGATGTTCATGCTCGCGATAGCATCACTTATCTGATCTTGATCGTGTCTTTGCAAGAAGCTGTTCTCGCGTTTCCCGTACATCGAGTCCTACGACGCAGCACAGGAAGGGCACGACCTGTGACCACAGCACCCATCACCACAAAGATTCGACAGCGACCCCTGCTGCCCAGTCGAACAATGAGATGATAACGCTGGTTGCCGCATTGGCGGTCGGGCTGGCCATGCTGATCGCAGCATTCTTCTATCTGAACAAGATGCCGGGGTGGGCGGACCGATACGGCGCGATCTGGATCTATCTCGGGTTCTTCGCATATATGTCGATCGCTGGCCGTCTGTTCTGGAAGGGTGCCGATGGGATTATCGAACGCCTGCGCGCTCCCCGGACCACCAGCACACCACGATGACGGTACCTGCAAACGTGCGGTGGCCGTTGCGGCGGATTATCGCCGCCGCTGCGCTCGTCACTGGCATGGGAGGCATCTCCGCAACATGGTGGACTACCAGCCTGACGCTGGCCCAACAGCCTCCGATCTGCATTCCCTCGCCCGGAGTGTCGTGCCCACCGCCTCCTCCGCCGCCACCACAGAACCCAGGCCCGGCGACTACAGCCCCTGTGCCGAATCCAGCAATGCCCACGCTCTCCACCCCGCCTGGCAGCGGTGGCGGACCCAACGGCGGCGCATACGTTCCACCCGCCCCTGGCCCATACAATGGCACTCCCATTGTGCCGGTCCCCGGTGCACCCGAACCTGTCCTTCCAGGTAACCCACCACCTGTCGCCCCCGAGGTACCGAATCCAGCTCCGGAGCAGCCCACAGCTGGTGAGGTGCCTGCACCTGCCCCGTTGGCGCCCGGTGATGACATTGTGAGCCAGCTTGAGCGTGCCGCGAAACTGCACGAGCAGGGTTTGTTGTCGGATCGAGAGTTCGCTGACGTTAAACAGCGCCTGCTCCAGGAAAATCCATTGCCGAGCGCCCCTACGCCGCCACCCACAACCGACTCGACTGCTCCGCCCAGCTCAGACGAATCAGGATCAGATCCGCGAATACCTCTGTTGCTACTCGTCGGCGTCACATCGTTCTTGGCGCCTGCGTTGCGATTTCGGCCCGGAATACAGCAGGTGAGCAATATCCCGGGCGGGTCCGAACCTTGGACCTATGACGACACTTATACGGTGGACGGCGACCTGGCGAACACCTTTGTGATCTGGGATCCGTCAACTGGCAAGTACTTCTCCCAGCCTGGCGCGCAATCGGCACCAACGGCGGTCGGCCCAGCGTCGAAAATCGTTACGGTCGCCGATGCATGGGCCGCGTTGCAGCGCTGCTACAACTGTGTCTTTCCGATCGGCGGCGCGCCAAAACAAATGCCCAAAGTCGGCGACCGGCTCGACTTGAGTGTGGGAGCTGGCGGGCACGCCCCACTTAACAAGTCATTCCCGGTCGAAGTCACTCAGATGGATTACGACGGTAAAGAGATCAATATCGAGTACGCGACCCTGGAAGGTCATCCAGACGGGGTCGGCTCGACCATCCACTTCCGGATCTTCAAAAATAGTGACGGCGAACTGTCGTTGGAGGCCATCGGGCGAATAGCTGGCGGCATGGGCTCGCTTGGAGGTGGTCCGGCCCGCACGGGCTACGACCTCATCAGCAGTTTTCCCTGGCAACGGTTCATGAACAACCTGGTCATCTACGGGTTGGAGGAGCACTACGGTGATCGATGGGCGAAGTAGCGGCAGATCCGTGAAGACGTGGCTGCGATACTGCGGTCAATTGCTTCTTGGGTTGGTTGTCGGCGCAGCACTCACGGTAATCTGTGTTTTTGCTTCAGCTCCACTATTGTTTACATCGGCCGTCGCCATCGGGCCAGTCGCCGCGTTTGCCGTCTATTTGACAATCATCGCGGTCGCTGCGATACGAAATCGCGGTCAGAGCATCAATCATGATGTTGTCCGCTTTCTTGCTGGCATGGCGATCGTCCCTCTTTACGGCACGGTGATATTTCTCGATTGGGTCTTCTCTCGGCGATAAGAAGGACGTGGCAATTTCAGAGCTGAAAGTATGTCGGTGAGATCGTCTGCTAGCGAATCGCTTTCCGCTAGGCGCGAATGCCCACTCTCTGGCTCAGTGCGCGGACGTCGGTGCGCATGCCCGTCGGTGGCTTCTTCAGCAGGTCGTGGAGCATGTCGCGGGCGAAGCCGTTGTAGCGGATCGTTTCGGGGGCGGTCTGTTCGGATTTCGCCAGCATTGTGAGTGCTGCAGTGTCCTCGTCGCGTTGCATGTGGGCGCGGGCGACCTCGATGAGGTGGCGGCCGCGGCGGGGGATGGAGACGATGTGGTCGGGGTCGATGGAGTGGGCTGCACGCAAAGCCTCGCCGGGCTGGCGCAGTTCCACGCCCAGAGTCGTTGCGTGCGCGGCCATCACCGGCTGGGAGAAGCTGGTCTGCACGTGCCGATAGGTCGGGCCGAGCTGCTGGGCGATGCGGTCGGCCTGTTCGAGGCCGCGCCACGCATCGCCGGAGCGGCCACGTCGGCCGTGGACGTAGGCGATCTCGAACTCCAGCGCACCGACGATGCCGTGCCAATCGTCGGGAGTGCCTTCGCGGTCGAGGTAGGGGGTGATCTGGTCAATCGCGTTGCGGGCCAGCGCGATTGCCTCCTCCCATCGTCCGGAGTCGCGTAAGGCTTGCACCATCGCCCAGGCACTGCACGCGATCACGTACGGGTCGTCGGCCTCATATCCCTCGTTAACCGCGCGGTCGGCGACCATCCACACCAACTCCGGCGCAGGCTGATAGGCGACATAGAAATCGGCCAACTGATACACACCGGCCAGGGTCCGGCGCGCGGCGCGGCGGTCTTCGGCGGTACGCGCGGCGGTCTGGGCGTCGCGGATCAGACCCGGCAGCAGCGCACCCAGCTGCGAACGGTGGTCGGGGCTGGAATGGCGGATCCGCCACGCCTTGCGCAACCTTTCGGCCAGATGGTCGAGGCTGATCGATCGATCGCTGGGCGAGATGCGGTAGTCGGTCAGAGCGGCCTGCACATCGGTGAGAGCGGCGTGGCGTTCGCCCGCGAACACTGTCACCGGAACAGCGTGATCGTCTCCGGTGAGGGTGGCAAGGTCGTCCAGGTCAAGAACGCGGGCAATGCGAAGCAGGAGGTCGAGGCTTGGTGTGCGCTGAATCTTGCCGTTTTCCAGGGCCTTCAGCCATTCGGCGGAGCGTCCGATCTGCGCAGCGAGTACCGGCCGCGCCATGCCGACACGTTCTCGGTGCAGCCGCACTCGCTGTCCGATCTCGGTGGGAGTTGCTGAACCACTCACGGGACGGCCTCCTCGTGCTGTGACGACAATCGCCAGCGTAACGGCATTGGGGGTACGTTCGTACCCGTTCACGGCGTCGGCCGGGCATACGTTCCACGTTGCCCCGACGTCGGTTCGATCACCAGTCCCCGGCGTCGGGTGCACTCCAACACCGTTCCAGGGACATGGAGAACACCCGACATGGAAATCATCGTTGTCGCCACCCTCATCGCGCTACTGCTGTTTTTCCTCGCCGCTCATACGCTGCCGGACGCCGAACGCACGCAGCGGCCGAAGCGGCTGACCGTCGCCGACATTCAAGCGCGCCTCGCAGCCGAACCGCCACGACCGTTTGTACCGATCAGCAGGGGGTGGTGAGCGATGGCGTTCACCGAACCCGAGGCGAAAGTCCTTGGCGCACTGGCGAACCTCGACCCGCCACGCGCGCTGACCGTGCGGCAACTCTGCCGCGCGACGTTGTTGCCGGAGACCTCGGTCCATCGGGCACTGCTGCGACTGTCGCGCACCGGGCTGGCGATGGGAACCTTGCAAGGCCCCGTCCGCTGGCGATGCACCGATCGGGGCCGTCTCGCGATCACCCGGCCGGTGTATCGCGACTACGCGGGGACACGACCATGACCAACTACGTGATCGGATTCCTCCGCCCCGACGTGTCGGGCGAGCGGTGGCAGTACGACGAGGCACGTATCCCATAGGCTCGCCGAAGAGTACGGATGGTCGGTGGCACTGGTGTTCTTCGGCGTCCTGAACCGCCCTGGCGCTGTGATCAATCGGCTGATCAATCTCGCCTACACCGAATGCGCGAACGAGGTGATCGCCCCGAGCGTCGACCATTTCGAGCCCGGCGATCTCCCGGCCCTGGTCAAGATCGCCGACGTGATCTGCGCGGACACCGGCATCAGGTACACAAACGACAACCTCAGCGACCAGCCGAAAACCATCACGCTTGGAGAGGGGGTGAACTGATGAAGGCCCTGGAACCAGGCCCGAACGGCAGCAGCCACGACCTGTGGAACGTGCCTGTCAACGCCGACGACGATGGACAAGACCAAACCGGCCTGATCAACCGCAGATAGCGCCACCCACCGCCCCATCCATATTCAAAGCACCCCAGGGACAAGACAATCGCCCCTGAGGTGCTTGCGTATGGCGATACCGATCGTTATCGAACCGTTTCGCACTGAAATGTCGAAATCGGGCCCCTTCTCGGCAGTTAACAGGCGCGCCAAACCTAAATGCCGGACCCAACGGATCTCGTGATTGATGCCAAACCTTGACCGCGGAACACGGAATTGCATCAATTCCGGTCCCAGACGCGGATAAACGCGGGTTCCGCTGCCAGTACAGGGTGACGCCGCTCCAAACGCCGAACATCCCACAGGAGTCCCGATGGAACGCCCCGAACCCGGAAATCACGCCCCGACCGGCACCGAACCCGCCAAGCCGCCCGCCCGCGACCGCGCCCACCAACGCTGGCACATCGACCGAATCAACGCCGAACCCCTCACCACCACCCAACACGACCACGCCATCACCCTCCTCGCCGACCTCATCACCGCATGGACCCACCGCCACCACACCGACAACGGCGAACGGAACGTCGCATGAAAGCCCGCGACCGAAATATCCGACACACCAACACATTTGAAAACCAACCGAGGGACAATAGAACCGATCGCACACCGGCCCGAATCCCGATATCGGATTCCGGGCAGTCCCAGGCTATTTCGACTACTCAAGTTGGCGAGCAGCACTTATCGATTGGAAGGACTGGCAGCATGGCCCGTACCAAGAAACCTTCGGCCGGGCAGTTCTCCGCCGACCTGGCCGCATGGGAACAGGACGTGCGGGTAGGGACTTACACCCGCCGCTCCACCACCGAAGACAACCAGCCCTACTCCATCGAAGCCCAGGACGCCCGCCTGGACTCCTACATTGATTCCCAACCCGGCTGGCGACACACGACGTCGTTCACCGACGACGCCTCCGGCGCCAGCACCGAACGGCCCGGCCTGCAGCGCGCCTTGCAAGCCGCGCGTGCGGGACTCATCGACGTGCTCGTGGTCTACCGGGTCGACCGGTTCTCCCGCAACCTGCGTGATCTGGTCACTCTGCTCGATGAACTCGACCGGGCCAAGGTCGTGTTCCGCTCTGCCACAGAACCATTCGATACCTCCACTCCCATGGGTCGCATGCTGGTGCAGATGCTGGGCATGTTCGCCCAATTCGAACGCGACACCATCATCGACCGCGTCATCGCGGGCATGGAACGCAAAGCCGCCAAAGGCAAATGGAAGGGCGGCAAACGGCCCTACGGCTACCGGGTCGACAAGGCCACGCAAACCCTCGTCGTGGACGAGGCCGAAGCCGTGGTCGTGCGCATGATCTTCGACCTCTACGCCTGCCGTCGCCTCGGTGCCCGTGCCGTCGCCGCGGAGCTGAATGCGCGCGGGCACCGTGCCAGCACCGGCCGTGAATGGTCCGGCCACCATGTACTGCGGATCCTCAACAGCCGGATCTATCTCGGTGAGTTGACCTTCCGCGACACCACCGTCACCGACAGTCACCCCGCCATCATCGAAGCCGACACCTTCGACCGCGCCCAGGCGGTCCTCGAAGCACGCGGGGAATCCCACGCCCACCGCGCCGCCAACTTATCGGACTACCTCCTCACCGGCCGCCTGCGCTGCCCGCGCTGCGGGCGGGCCATGATCGGCACCCGCGCGACCGGACGTTCCCGTTCCTATCGCTATTACACCTGCTTCAACCGTGCCCGCTACGACAGCGACAAGTGCGACTTCACCCGCCTCGACGCCGACTCAGTCGACGCGGCCGTTCTGGAAGCCTTGGGCAAGTTCTACCGCACCCAGCACGATCTGATCAGCCAAGCCATCACGGCCCAGCAGCGATACCACCGCGATTCCAGTAGTGACACCCGCATCGAACTGGACGCCGTCACCGCCAAGCTCGCCAAAGCTCAGCAGGCGATCGACCGGTACCTGAACGCCTTCGAAAACGGCACCCTCGACCCCGAGCTCCTCGCCGGAAGGCTCAGCGAATTGCGCGCCAAGACAGGCCAACTCATCACCCGGCGCGACGAACTCACCGCCGCGCTGGCGAACGAACCCACCGCGCCGAAACCCGCAACGCTCGACGGCATCGCCGACCATATTGCCGACATCATCACCAATGGCACCCGTACCCAGGCCAAGGCGCTGATCGAGACCCTCGTTGCCCAGGTCGCCATCACCGGACCCGACCGCTTGGTCCCCACCTTCCGCATCCCCCAATCCGGAAACGACATTGGGGCGGGTACCGCTTCTGCGGTACCAGCCCCAATGGAGTCGGTTCGTGCAATGACACGATTGGTGGAGCTAAGGGGACTCGAACCCCTGACCCCCACACTGCCAGTGTGGTGCGCTACCAGCTGCGCCATAGCCCCGAGTGGTTGCCGATCGGTTTCCCGGGCGACTGGGAGAAGGTACACCATGGGACCCCCTGGGAGGCAAATCGGCTGGAGCGGGGGTGGGTGGGCGCGCGTAGACTCGCGGGTGATTCGTTGTCGTCCGGGGTGGGCCGTGGGAAGAGCGGCCGCTTCGCGGGGGAGGTCGCACGCGGGTGAGGCTCATCAATGGCCGGTACGAGTTGCGGGGGCTCGTCGGTAAGGGCGGGATGGCCGAGGTCTGGGATGCCTGGGATCGGCAGTTGCGCAGGCAGGTTGCGGTCAAGGTGCTCGATGCGGGGAGTCTCGCGGTGCGGGCGCAGGACGAGCAGGTGGCCTGGCAGCGGTTCGAGCGGGAGGCGCGGATCGCGGCGCAGATGAACTGCTCGAACATTGTGATGCTGCACGACTCGGGGGTGTTCGACGAGAACGGGTGCAGGTCACCGTTTCTGGTGATGGAGTTCATCCACGGGGAGAACCTGCGGCAATACATGCGCGGGCGCGACAATTGGGCGCTGCCGCAGATCGCGCGGATCCTGACCGATGCGCTCAGCGGGCTCGTGTACGCGCACTCCAAGCAGGTGGTGCATCGGGACATCAAGCCCGAGAACATCATGATCTGCCGCGACGGCACCGCGAAGCTGGCCGATTTCGGCATCGCGATCGAAATGCGCGAGAACATGCAGCGGCTCACGCGCGCCCATCAGGTGGTGGGCACGCAGAACTACTCCGCGCCCGAGTATCTCGAACACGGGCGGTTCACCCACCTCAGTGACGTCTACTCGTTCGCGGTCGTCTGCACCGAGGTGTTGGAGACGGTCTTCGCCCCGGCGAACCTGCCGCCGCAGCTGAAATCGGTGCTGGATCAAGCACTATCCCCCGACCCCGCGCTGCGTTTCCAATCGGCGGCGGAATTCCAGCACTACTTCCGCGATGCCGTGCACTCCGAGACCCGCGACATCACCCGAAAGATCAACGGCCCCAGGCCCGACCCGACCACCGTCCCGGTGCGATCGCAGACCAGCGTCCTCACCGGACCGGCCCCGCACACCAACGGCTCCGCCCCGCACACCAACGGCTCCGCCGGGCGCACCAACGGCACCGCCCTGCGCGCCGCGGAGCACGCGGGCGTCCACTTGCCCGCGACCGGCCTGTGGGGCATCTTCGTCCACCCGGCACTGGAATACCGCCAACGCGTCCTCGAGGGACTCACCCGTGACGATCCCCGCTACATCGGCGGCGTCCTGCTCGGCGCGGCCATCACCGGAATCGTGTTGGGCTGGCTGGTTTTCGTGCTGCTCGCCTGGGTGATCGTCACCCTCGCCGACCATCTCTGAGGAATCGCGATGAAACATCAACGGGCGGGCCTGGCCTGGCAGCAGTACGTGTACGCCGGGTCCCGGGCCTGGCATTGGCTGCGGGTCGCGGCCGGGGTCGGGGCGGGTGGTTTCCTGGTCACGCTGCTGTGGCTGACCTACACCGTGCTGCGCTGAGGTGTCCGCGGTGCGCATCGTCTGCCTGAACTGCCTGGCCGAGTTCAAATTCGACTCCACCCGCCGCTCCTGGATCTGGGTGCTGCGCCAACCCAATGGCGGCTTCGCCACCCGCGTCGGCGACTATTCGCGCCGACTGGACCGGCGCTGCCCCAACGGCTGCGAGATCGACGAGGAGATCCTCGACTATCCGACCACGGTGATCGGCTTCGTGGGCGAATCCGCCTCGTCCAAAACGCATCTCATCGTGTCGATGATCTATTCGGTCATGAACGACCCGGTGCTGGCCCGGGAGTGGTCCATCGTGCCGTCGCGGCGGTCCACCAAAATGCTTGCCGCGCTGGAGAACACGCTGATGAACCGGCAGGCCATCGGCTACACGCAGAAGCGCGGGTACGTCGGCGCGCCGGTGAACCGGCAGGAGAACGGCATCGGCCCGCTGGGCGCACCGCAGCCGCACCGTCCGCCCGCGCCGCCCATGGCCCCGCAGCAGACCCAGCACGCGTGGAGCGGCTGGCAGGTCCGCGCGCCGATCCTCATCAAGTTCACGTCGCTGTCCACCAGGCGCACGGTCAATCTGGCGTTCGTGGACGTGGCGGGCGAGGACGTGGCCGACGCCGAGATCGCCGCCAAGGTGAGCCCGCATCTGGCCGTCGCCGATTTCATCTGGTTCGTGGTGCCCTCGACGCTGAACAAGCAGTACCTGGCCATGATGCGCGAGCACGCCAATCCGGCCAATGAGGACAGTCTGAGCAATAGTGTCGAGCACTCCCAGACGGTCGGCCGCACCAAGATGATGATCGATCAGATCGCGAAGCTGTGGCGCACCGCCAATAGCTATCCACTGGATCTGCCGATCGAGCCGCCGCGCCTGCACGCCTCGACCATTATCGCCAAATCCGATCTGCTGTCGCTGATCAACCTGCCCGAGGTGGGCATCGTCGCGCCGCCGGTCGACTGGGCCGACAGCCCGTACAGCCTCAATGGTGCGGGCAACCTGTATCAGCCCGGCCAGATCGACTATCGCTCCGATGCCACGAGATCACTTGTGCGCAAGCTGTTTCCGGCCGTGGACGCGACCCTGTCCATCCATTTCCCGCACAACCGCTACTTCCCCGTCTCGGCCGTCGGCTGCGGCAAGCGGGCCGACAACACCTATCCGGTGTTCAAGCCGTTCGCCGCCGTGGATCCGGTCATCCACATGCTCAATCTGATCGATCACCTACGGGTGGCCAGATGACGGGTTTCGCGCAGCTGCTGTGCGGCTGGGCCGTGGTGAATCTGGAGTCCTCCGGGACGGGCGTCGGGGTGGTGGCACGCTCCGGAAACTGGCCTGCCGCACTGGGATCCACCACGCGTGAGCTCGGGGCGCTGGTCACCTGGGACGGTGCGCCGACGTCGCCGGAGGCGTTCGCGCTGGAGTTCACGGTGGCGCGCGGCCTGGCGGTGGGTGTCTTGAAGACGCCGTCCAATGCGCGACCCGGCACCTGCGTGGCGCATGTGATCGCCGGTGAGCGTCGCGCGATGGACGGCGCGACGACCGTGGCGCTCTATGACTCCGGCCGCTTCCTCACCACCCTGGACGATCCTGCCTACCCTACCGAGCACTGGGACGTACTGCCGGATTCCCTGCAACACAACGGTTCTAGCTTCGATGCGGCAGCCGACGCCTACCTGGACCTGGACTGGCTGGCCCCGCTCCTCGGCTATACGCTCGCGCATCTGGCCGGTCGCGGTCCGGCAGTCGAATTGCGCGTCGAACACGCCACGGACGCGCTGGCCATGCTGCGTGCGCTGTACGGAATGCTACCTCGAAACAGCCTGCGGGACTTGACCTTCAGCACGGCGAGCACCCCGACCTCACACCATGCGATCACCGCGGTGACCCGAGACAGCCATGGCCCATCCACCGGCGAACGCCGCATCGTCACGCCCGGCGACCGCGGCGACGAGTCCGATCTGTTCGTTCAACTCGGTCAACAGATCATCGGACATCGCCGCGCGGGAGTCGTCCTGCCCGAAAACCTCTCCACCGCAGAGGAAATCGGCACCTGGTGTTATCGCCGCCACCTGCGCGCGGTCAGCCCCGTCGAGCTCGATGACGATCGCCTAGCCGAGGTGATCACCGACCCCGACCTGAGCCCGGACTGGTTCCAGGACAAGACCGTCGCCACCCGCGCCATCCGCCTGGCACTCGGAAGACCCGGTGTGGCAAGGGCTCTGGCGCGAGTCGACCACCGCCCCAGCGTCCGGAAAACCTTCGAGAAGGTTCTCACCGACACCGTCATGGCCGACACCCGGGATCGCGACCGCACCGTCGAGGTCGCCCGCCAGCTCGGCTTCGATCTCAGCGCGGCGGTGGTGGCGGCCGCCCGCCGCCGCCTGGAGACCGGGCAGCTGTCGGCGGCGGACGCCGCCGCGGTGTGGCCGCGCCTGCACGACGACTGGTCCACCGGCAGTCACACACGCCGCCAGACGATCGCCGGATACCTGGACCGACACCGCGCGTTGCGCGAGCACGCCCTCGGCTCACGGGATCGCGCCCTGCTGCACAGGGCGTTACGGGCCGAGGTCGACGATCCGGGCGTCCCCACCGGGGGCAGTCACCT
Organism: Nocardia sp. CDC160; assembly: GCF_035818795.1. Lineage (NCBI taxonomy): Bacteria > Bacillati > Actinomycetota > Actinomycetes > Mycobacteriales > Nocardiaceae > Nocardia > Nocardia sp. CDC160. The sequence continues at coordinate 447,641 of NZ_JAYKYT010000003.1, forward strand.
GCTGCGCACCGCCATGCATTCCCATCTCGCCATCGTGGCCCAGGTCGCGGTGGATGTGGCCTGCGACGGTCGCGACCGCTACGCCCTCGACCAGATCCTGACCTGCGCTCCCCCCGAACGCCTGCCCGCCCTCATCGCCGAATGCGCCCGCTACCCGGCCCTCGACGCCATCGCCCTGATGAAGGCCCTGACCCTGAGCCGCTCCGACCCGGCCGAACTGGTCGAAGCCCTGTACCCGGCCTGGCCCGACCTGCGCCGTCGCCTCGGCTTCCCGGCACCGATCGAGGAACTCGTTGTTCTCGACGCTTCCGGACCGACGCCGCACAATGGAGGCAACCGATTGCGCCGCAAAGGATTCGGACGCCGCAACGGTCGCGACTGGTCACACTCCGATCTGACCGCCCTGCTCGACTCCGCCGACGAACCCGCCCCCTTCGAGGAGGCCCGCGAAACCCTCGGCGCGGCCCTGCGTTCCGACCTCGACTACGTCGTCGACCGACTGATCGCCCGCACCCGAGCCGCCGACGGCCCGCAGGTCCTGCACCGCGTCCTCGCCACGACCCCGCCCGACCAGCTCCCCACGCTCGTCACGGCCTGCGCCCGCCAATGGGACCTGCCCCCAACCGTTCTCCTGCGCGCGCTGGCCGCCCTCGATCTCCCATCGGACGACCTGGTCGAGGCCCTCTCCGGCGGCTGGCGCTGGCTCCGCCTCCGCCTGGACCTCCCTCAGCCGATCGCGCCGCTGCTGGCCTTGTCCCCGCCGGAGGATCGGACCGATGCGTGGAATTCCCTTCCCCGAGAACAGGAATCGCCCCGCTGGCAGTTCTGGCGCTGACGGGTCAGTTCGTGGGCAGCCCACCCGCGTGGTAGCTCACCGCAGGATTCCACATGAAGTACCCGTTGTACCCCGCCGCGAGGGTCGCGTCGATCTGCGCGCGCACCTCCGAATCGCCGTAGGCCACCCCGAGGCTGAAGTCCTGCAACCACGGAATGATCTGCGCGGCAGTCCCTTCGGTGCGCGCCCGGAAGTCCTGCAACGACCGGAAGACGATGTCGTAGGGCTGGGCGTTGGGATTGGCCACGTCGTATTCCCCCGCGTGCCAGTGCGAGGGATAGAGCATCGGCGCGAGATAGTCGACATAACGCGCCATCGCCGGAATATCCTGCGCGATCTCGTCCGGCCGAGTAGCGGCGATACCGAACACGGCCGCGCCGAGCGATCCGCCCGCCGCGCGAATCGGCTCCCGAATATCGCGCAGGAAGTTCGCGATCGACTCCGACGGCGATTCCGTGAGCCCCGGGAACTGCATGCTCGACAGGCTGCCGTCCGGCCGCCGAATGTAGTCGTACATGACCCCGTCGAAGCCGAGGCGCGCGGCTTCCACGGCGAGATCCCGGTTGTAGGACCGGATCTCGGGGCTCGCGAAGTTGGTGAAGGCGATCGCCCCGTAGCCGCTGGAGTACGGCTGTCCACCCGGATTCTGGATCACCCAGTCGGGGTGGCCATTGTGCCAGGCCCAACTCGCCAGCGTCGGGTCGCGGAAGGCGACGATCCGACCCACCACCTTCAACCCCATGTCGTGCAGCTGCTTCAGCGCCGCCCCGGCATCGTAAATCGAACTGGCGGCACCGGATTCGCGCGCCAATGGCACCTGTGAGTCGTAGCCGACAATGCCGTCCTCGTCCTTGATATCGAGCTCGACGGTGTCGATGCGGCCCTCGCGCGCGAGATCCAGCACGGCCTCGCGCATGGGGTCATAGGCCCACGCGTAGGCGGTGACGTGGACGGCCCGGATCCGGGGCAGGACCACATCGACCTTCACCGGCGCGGTGGCCTTCTCGCCCACCTTGTTGGTCGCGACGAGCACGGTGTCGAGCGGCGCGTGCGGCAGCGCGAGCTCGAAGCTGCCATCCGCCCCGGGTCGTACCGATCGGTCGCCCACGGTCACCGTGGTCGCCCCGACCGCCTTGCCGCGCACCATCACCGGATCGCGATAGGAGGCTGCGGCCGCCAACGGCGCGAGCTCCACCCGCGGCGGCTCGGGCACGGCGGTGGCGGCCGACGGGCGGCTGCGCCCGAAGACGAAGACCGCGGCGGCGAGCATCAGGACCAGCACCGCGCCGACGGCGAGCAGGGCGGAACGCCGACGGCGGATCGACCGGAGTCGCATGAGCAACGTACACACCAACTTCCACTGACGCCTGTTGGGCATCACTATTACCCGAGCGCGCACGTGTCGGCCGATTTTCGCCGAGATCAACTCAAAACCGTTGTCGCAGCGTAGCGTTGCGGCGATGAAGGCGTGGGCCATGCTGCGAATGGTCACGGCGGCGCTGCTGTGCGCGACCGCCACCGCGTGCGGGGGGACGACCGCCACCGCACCACCCCCGGCCACCACGCCACCGGCCCCGACCTCCCGCCCGCCGGACCCGGCCGCGGTGGCCGCCAATGAGCTGGGTCAGATCCCGATCCTCATGTATCACCGGATCGAACCCGAGCCGAGCGGCGAATACGACCAGACGCCAGCGAAATTCACCGCCGAACTGGACCGTCTGTACACGGAGAACTATCGACCGATCACCATTGCCCAATACCTGACGGGCGGCATCGATCTACCGGCGGGCACCCACCCGGTCGTCCTCACCTTCGACGATTCCACCCGCACCCAACTCGCCCTCACCGATTCCGGCGACCCCACCCCGGACTGTGCGGTCGGTCTGCTCGAGCAATTCCATTCCCGCCACCCGGATTTCGCGGCCACCGCGACCTTCTACGTCAACAACGATCCCTTCGGCGACGATCCCCGCGCCCTGCCCTGGCTGGTCCGTCACGGCTACGACATCGGCGCGCACACCGCCACCCACCCGAACCTGGGTCGCCTCAATGCGACGGATGTCCAACGCGAACTGGTCCAGAACGTCCGCGCCATCACCGCCGCCGCGCCCGGCACCCCCATCCGCTCGATGGCCTTGCCCCTCGGCGTCTACCCCGCGGACCACGCCCTGGCCACCTCCGGCAGTTGGGACGGCACCCCCTACACCTTCGAGGCCGTGCTCCTCGTCGGCGCGAATCCGGCCCCCTCTCCGGCCGCCTCGACCATGGATCCGACCGCCCTGCCCCGAATCCGCTCGGGCCGCAGCACGGTCCCGTTCGACTCGACCTACTGGCTGGACTATTTCGCCGCCAATCCGGCCGCGCGCTACACCTCCGACGGCGACCCCGGCCACCTCTCCTTCCCCCGAGCCCAGGCCGACCAGTTGGCTTCACGATGGTCGGCGACGGCCCAGCCGTACTGATCGACGACTGGTGAGCGCACGCCTCGCAGGATGAGACCCGCTGCGCCGCGACCGATTCAGCAGCCGAGGCGTCCCGGCGGGACGATTTCGCACCACAAGGGTTTCGGCGTCAGCAGCCGAGGCATCCCGGCGGAATGATCTCGCACCACCAGGGTTTCGGCGGCGGGATGGGCGCGTTGGGGTCGCCTGCGCCCGAAACCACCCAGTCGCCTTGAACACTCACCTCGCGGCCATCGAGGGGACGGCTGGCAGGTCCCACCGCGACCGAGCCGTCGAGATTGAACTTGCTGCCGTGACAGGGGCAGTTGATGGTGCCGCCCGAGATGTCGTTGACGGCGCAGCCCAGATGGGTACAGATCACCGACAGACCCACGTAGTTGCCGGAGTTGGGCTGTGTGACAACGGTATTGCCGACAATGACCCCGCCGCCCACCGGGATGTCCGAGGTCCGGGCGAGCGCGTTCTCCGGAGCACCCTCCTCGGTGACCGTCACCGGTGCGGGCTCGGTCGCCTGCGGCTGTTCGGCCGCGGGCGCGACCGGCGGCGCGGGCGCGGGACCGGCGATCAATTGGCCGTCCTGAACACTGATCTCCCGCTCCGCGAGACCCCGCGTGGCCGGACCACGCACCAGCGAACCGTCGAGGGCGAAGGCGCTGCCGTGGCATGGACACGAGATCACGCCGCCCGAAATCGCGTTCACCGCACAGCCCTGATGCGGGCACACCGTCGAAAAGGCCAGGTAATTACCGGCATTCGGCTGTGTGACCACGGTGTCCCCGAGAATCACCCCGCCGCCGACCGGGACCTGCGACGTACTCGCGAGCACAGTCCCGTTGACCGGTGCCGGACCGGGTTCGGCCGCGGGCGCTTCCGTGGTCTCCGGCGGTTCTGCCGCGCTCGTGGTGGTCGGCGCGACCGTGGTGGTTGTGGTGGCCGTCGCGGCGGAGGTGTCGGCGGCTGTCGGCGACGTCGCGCGCTGACTCGTGCACGCGGCCGCCGCCATCACCACCCCCGCCGCGACGACGATCTCTCTGCGCCCCATGTGCTCGACACTCATCGTGACCTCGATTGCTCGGCACGCCGATGGTGTTGAAACGACTCAGCCGCCTGTCCGGTTCGATACCCGCCGTCGCCGAATTCGTGTCACGGTGGATGCCGTGTTCGGCGAGCGTGTGGCGAAGATGAGGTGGCGGCCCGGATCCGGCCGATTGGTCACGATCATGGCCGTCTGTTTCGGACTGACCGTGGTGATCACCCGGCTGTACCTGATGGCCTCGGGATATCCGAAGATCGGCGGCAAGACCTATCACATCGCGCACGCGCTGTTCGGCGGATTATTGCTGGTCATCGCCTGCCTGGTGATGTTCCTTTTCGCCGGGCGCGCGGCGCTCACTACCGCGGCGGCGCTGTCCGGGGTCGGTCTGGGCCTGTTCATCGACGAGGTCGGCAAGTTCATCACCTCCGACAACGACTACTTCTTCCCGCTGGCCGCGCCCATCATCTACCTGGCCTTCCTGCTCATCGTGCTGGTCGCCCGGTATGCCGCCCGCAGCCGAGTGCGCCCACCCGCGCTGGTACTGGCCGACGTCACCTCGCAGGTCGGCATGGATGTGGGCGCGCCGATCAGCGTCGAGCAACGCAATACCCTGTTGACCAGCCTCGATCGCATAGACCGCAGCGGCTTCACCCCCGACACCGTCGCGCTCTGCGATGCCCTCGGCACCTACCTGCGCACCACCCACGAACGCGCCCGGCCCTCCCGATTCACCGGAATCCGGCACGCGTTTCGGCGCTTCGAGGACGCGGTGCTGCCGCGACGGGTCCTCGCGGCCCTGCTCATCACCGTCCTCATCGGCCATGCCGTCTGGACGCTGCTGCGGCTGGTGCTGGCCGTCATCGTGATCTCGGGCTGGCATTCGCCGTGGACGGCCGTCAACCACTTCCTCGACGTCACCCAGAACCACGGGTGGAAGGCCTTGGTGGGCTTGGGCATCGCCGCGGCCGCCGAGGTCGCGGTCGGGCTCGGCTGCGCGGTGGCGGCGGTGGCGTGGATTCGCGGCCGCGCCGATATCGGTGTCCGGCTGGGCATCTGGTCCAGCATCATCTCGCTGACCTTGGTGAATGTGCTCGCCAGTTATTTCAGCCAGTTCCTGACCGTGTTCACCGCCATAGCCGAAGCCCTCCTGCTTTGGCTCCTCATCCGCTACCGGACGCGATACTGTTCGGTGTGAGCGCATTTCGGCACAGCCCTCCCCCGGCGAAGTCGAGAGGGCGTGTTCCGCGCAACGCCGAGTTACTTCTGTGCGTGGCCGCACTGGCCCTGACCGCCTTCGCGTATCTGGCCATGACCTCGGCCACCGGCAATGGAATCGACGGCCAGGCCACTCGGGCGCTGGCGGTTTTCACGGTGTTCGTGGTGGTGTCGCATCTGGCCGTGCGCCGCTGGGCACCCGCGGCCGACCCGGTCCTGCTGCCGTGCGTGGTGCTGCTCAATGGCATCGGGCTGGTGCTCATCGACCGGCTCGACCGCGCCGAGGCGGTCACCGCCAAGAACGCGGGCAAGGCCATACCGTCCTCGGATTCGGCGCATCAGCTGATCTGGACCGGGCTGGGCATGCTGCTGTTCGTGCTGGTGCTGGTGTTCGTCCCCGACCACACCAAGCCCGCACGCTACGGCTACACCTGCGGACTGGCCGGTGTGGTCGCCCTGCTCATCCCCGCGCTGCTGCCGTCGCGCTTCAGCGAGGTCAATGGCGGCAAGAGCTGGATTCTGCTGAGCGGATTCTCGATTCAGCCCGGTGAATTCGCGAAGGTGCTGCTCATCATCTTCGTGGCGGCCTTCCTGGTCGCCAATCGGGAGCTGTTCACCAGCGCCGGAAAACGCGTGCTGGGCATGACCTTCCCGCGCCTGCGCGATCTCGCGCCGCTGCTGCTGGTCACCTTCGTCGCGGTGATCGTGCTCGTCTACGAGAAGAACCTGGGCTTCTCGCTGCTGGTCTTCGGCACCGTGCTGGCCATGATGTACATCGCCACCGGGCGGGCGGCATGGCTGCTGATCGGGCTGGGCATGTTCGTGATCGGCGCGTTCATCGCCTATCAGCTGTTCGGGCACGTGCGGGTGCGCGTCGAGGTGTGGAAGGACCCGTTCGCCACGTATTACACGACGGGCTATCAGATCTCACAGGGGCTGTTCGGCATGGGCACCGGCGGGCTCGCCGGGACCGGGCTGGGCAGCGGGCGGCCGCAGGACGTGCCATTCGCCAAGACCGACTTCATCATCTCCACCATCGGCGAGGAACTCGGGCTGATCGGGCTGGGCGCGGTGCTGGCGCTGTTCCTGATCCTGTGCGTGCGCGGCTTCAGCGCGGCGCTCACCACCCGCGACGCCTTCGGCAAGCTGCTCGGCGGCGGGCTGGCGTTCTCGATCGGCTGGCAGCTGTTCGTGGTCGTCGGCGGCGTCACCAAACTCATTCCGCTGACCGGTCTCACCACGCCGTTCATGTCCTACGGCGGTTCCTCGCTGCTGGCCAACTACATCATTCTGGCGCTGCTCATCCGGATTTCCGCCGACGCCCGCTCCGCCCCGCCGCCGCCCACCCGGCCCACGCCGACCGTCCCGCCCATCGCCGAGGCCATGACCGAACACGTCTCCCGGCGCCTCCTGCCGCGCCGCCGCTGACCTCGATTGCCTGTCGCCCGTGACAAATCGGAGCATTCTGGTCAGGTGACCTCTTCAAGCAACCGGACCGCCCTCGACAATGTCCGCGTCTTCGACGGCCGCACCCTCAGCGAACGGACCACCGTCGTCATCGACGGCGCGGTCATCGGCACCGACGATGACGGCGCGCAGCGCATCGACGCGGGCGGGGCGATCCTGCTCCCCGGCTTCATCGACTGCCACGTGCACGTCAACGACGCCGAAACCCCCGCCAAGCTCGCCGCTTTCGGCGTCACCACGGCCCTCGACATGGCCTGCCCGCCCGACACCGTCGCTCCGCTGCGAAACACCGTCGGCACCTGCGACATTCGCAGCGCGGGCATGGCCATCGTCGGCCCCGACGGCATGCACAGCAAGTTCCTCGGCGAGGAGGCGATCATCCGCTCGGCCGACCGGGCCGAACCCATGGTCGCCCAACGCCATTCCACCGGCTCGGACTACATCAAACTGGTCCTCGAGGCCCCCGGCGACGGCGGCCCCGACCCGGCCTCCGCCAAAGCCGTTGTCGCCGAGGCGCACGCCCGAAACCTGCGGGTCGTCGCCCACGCCGCGACCGTCGGCGCGTACACCCTCGCGGTCGACGCGGGCGTCGACTTCATCACCCACATCCCCACCGGAAACCCCCTGCCGCCCGCCGATATCGCCCGCATTGCCGCCGAGTCCCGGGTTGTGATCCCGACCCTCACCATGATGGAGGCCATGACCGCCTTCCGCGGCGTCCCCGAAGCCTTCCCTGCCGCCCTCGACAATGTCCGCGCCCTCCACACCGCTGGCATCCCCCTGCTGGCGGGCACCGACGCCAACGCCTCCACCGGCGTCCCCATCAACCCGCGCTTCGGCGAAAGCCTTCACCACGAACTCGAGCTGTTGGTCCGTTCGGGCCTCTCCACGACCGAAGCCCTCAACGCCGCAACATCCCTCCCCGCCCACCACTTCGCCCTCACCGACCGCGGCTCCATCACCCCGGGCCTACGCGCCGACCTGGTCCTCATCGAAGGCGACCCCTTGGCCGACATCACCGCGACCCGGTCGATCCGCCAGGTGTGGTCTGCGGGTGTTGCTCTCGAGCGCTAGGACTTTCGAGTAACGGCTAAATGGGCCGATTCGTGCACTATCGGCACATATTCGACAGGAACCTGCCCTCATAGCACGAATAATGCAGGAATCGGCCCAGTCTGCCCCGCCCACATGGCCCACACACGCCTTCCCCCTGGTCCCGCAGTCGATTTCCAGCTCTGGGTGACCCCGGTCTCACTTCTCGCCCAGCGGAATTGCCAACGCGTTGCTACGGTGTGCCGGATCGTCACCTCGTAGTGCTGCCGGGCTCTCGGGTGGCGGTGTGAGATCGTTCGAAAGCTGAGAGGGCGGCATCGATGGTCGGGCCGGTTGCTGTCTGGACCGGGCCACTGGAGCGGCGCAAACCCGCTGACGTGGCCGAATTCTTGCACGTTGTGGCGGAGCCGGAGCCACTGCGCCGTATGCCGCGGTCGCCGCGGATTCCCCTGGCACCGGCGCAGGAGCGCATGTGGGCGGCCGCGGCCGCCGGGCGGTCCGCTGACTGGAATGTTGCTCGAGCATTTCGAATTCGTGGCGCGGTCGTGAATACCGCCGCGCTGCGGGCCGCGCTCGATGATGTGGTGCGGCGGCACGCGCCGCTGCGCACCTGCTATCCGGGGACCGCCGACGGGCCGATCCAGATGGTGATGGACGCCGACGTGGCGCGGGTGGATGTCGAAGTCGTCGACAGCTTTCCGGGTGAGCTGACCGAGCGGATCGCCGAATTCGCGAGCCGTGCCTTCGATCTCGCGTCGGAGCTGCCGATCCGGGCCCGCATTTGTCGACTCGGCAGCCGGGATGTGGTGCTGGCGTTGGTGGTTCACCATATTTCGCTGGACGGTCAGTCCATTCCGCCGCTCATGCGGGATCTGGTCACCGCCTACCTGGCGCGCACCGCGGGCCAGGCCCCGGCGTTCGCCCCGCTGCCCGTCGACTACATCGATTACACGCTGTGGAAGCACGAGTACCTGGGTGCGTACGACGATCCGTGCAGTCGCGCCAGCACGCAGCTGCGTTACTGGGCCAACAATCTCGTCGGCCGCCCCACACCCCTCGAATTGCCCTACGACAGACCGCGTTCCGCACGGTCCGACGCCGCCGGAGACATCATCCAGGTGCGCTTCGACGCCACCCTGCACCAGGCGCTGCTCGCGCGGGCGCGGCAGGCGGGCGCCAGCCTGTTCATGCTGTTGCAGACCGCGTTCGCGCTCAGCGTGGCCGCCTTCGCCAAGTCCCCGGACGTGACCGTGGCGACCGCCGTCTCCGGCCGCGATGATCCGCAGCTGGCGGACCTGGTCGGCAATTTCGCCGATGATGTCCTGCTGCGCATTCGTGTGGACCGTGCCGCCGATATGAGCGACCTCATCGCCCAGGTGCGCCGCGTCGCGCTGGCGGCCTTCGCCCATCCCGACACCCCGAATCCCCGGCTGCGGCGCAGCCTTCCGCAGGATCCGGGGCACCCGCTGTTCCAGGCCACCCTCATTCTGCAGCGCGCCGATGCCGCCCCGCCCGCCCCGACGCCCGCCGGGATCTCCATCACCGACTTCCCGACGGGCGTGGTTCGAGCCAAGCACGACCTCGAATTCGGACTCACCGAGAACTACGACCACACCGGCGCACCCACCGGCATTACCGGCCCGTTCCTCTACCCGACCGCCCGCTTCGACCGCGCGACGGCCGCGCGCTTCGTCGAAACCTTTGGCACCATGGTCGAACTCGTGGCCTCCGGATATACCGGACCGCTCGCGCCGCTGCTGTTTCCCGAGCCGCGTCGTCGCGGTCGTCGCCGAAACCGCTGACGGTCAAGGCTTCCGGGCGATGCCCCGGATGGCGCGCAATCGGCCGTCGGCCAGAGCCGCCGTCAGATTCTCGACCTTCTCGGGGAAGTTGGCGACGAAGGCGTGCAGGCCAACCGGATTCGGAGGTGCCGCGAGCACCATCCGCATGACCTGACCGGCCTGGCCGGTCAGATCGTCCCAGTGCTCGAGGGTCAATCCCGACCGTTCGATCACCGCGCGCAGAGTGTCCGGCGTCGCGAGATGACTCTGTTCCGGTCGGTCCGCCCAGGGCAGTGGGAACTCTGGCACGCCGGTCCCCGAGGCGGCGATATCCCACAGGGCAAGCAGGCCACCGTGATTCAGAACCCGGTACGCCTCGCGGTACAGCGCGTCCTTGTCCGCGATGTTCATCTGCACGTGCTGGCTGAACACGACATCGAACGTCTCGTCGCCGAACGGCAATGCGGTGACATCGCCCTGCCGCACGGTGATCCGATCGTCCAGCCCGACAACGCCATTGAGCCAGCGCGCCGTCTCGCAATAGTCCTCCGTCAGATCAACCGCGTCCACGCGACACTTGTAGGTCTCCGCGACGAAGCGGGCGGTACCGCCGATCCCGCTCCCGGCGTCGAGAACCCTGCTTTCCGGTGAGAGACCGGCCAGCTCGGCCAGGCCGCCGGTGGCGATCCGGCCCATGGTGTGGAAGTCCTCCACCAGGGTGAGATCGCCGAGTCCCAGCCGCTGCGGATCCTTGCCCGCCGCGATCAGGGCCTTCTCGATATCGAGCCGTGAGACGCCCGATGAATACGGTGTGTCGATTGAAATGTCGTTCATTTCAGCACTTTTCATTCGAAGACTCGGATCGGACCTGAAAGTAACCACTGGTCACATCTTCGAGTATCCGCACCGATGTGACCGCCGTCAACATTCCGTGCGATCCTGTCCGAATGAGTCCCGCCGAGTCGTCCCGCAGCTCCTACCATCACGGCGCGCTCCGCTCGGCCCTCATAGACGCCGCCATCGCCCTCGCCGAGCAGGGCGGACCGGAGCGCGTGGTGTTGCGCGAGGTGGCTCGCGCCGCGGGCGTCTCCCACTCCGCCGCCTACCGTCACTTCGCCGACCGGGAGGCGCTGCTGGCCGAGGTGTCCCGGCACGCCCGCGCCGAACTCGCCGCCGAAATGCGCCGCCGCATCGGCCGCACCGATGACCCCAGGGTGCGCCTGCATGCGGTCGGCACGTCCTATATCGACTTCGCCCTGACCCGAACGGGGTTGTTCCGCAGTGCGTTCGGTGCGCATTCGACGGCTGGCGAACCCGACGACGACCCGCATCTCGTCCTCGGCCAAGTGCTCGACGAGGCGGTGGCGGCCGGATTGCTGGCACCGCCACTGCGTCCCGGCGCGGAGATCGCCGCGTGGTCGGCCGTGCACGGTCTGGCCGATCTGCTGCTCGACGGATCGCTCCCCGCCAGTCCCGCCGAGATCGATTTCGCGGTGTCGCAGGTGCTCGGCCTGGTCAATCGCGGCCTGCTCGACGGCGAGGGCTGATGATGATCGGCCGGGCACATGACCATGATGGGAGCGTGCATCGAATCCCGGACTGGCTGCGTCCATCCCGCTGGGGCCTGCGGATCAGGTCCGCCATCGCTGCCGCGCTGGTGGTCGGCGCGGTCCTGTTGCTGGCGGCCGGGGCCATGCTGGGGCTGTTCAACAGGTCCCTGTTGCGCGAGATCGACGCGGCCGCGGGCACGCGCGCTGACGCTATCGTCGGTGAACTGACCCGTGGTTCGCTCGCCGATCTGCCGACGTCACTGATGGAGGCGACCGGGCAGATCGGCGTGGTGCAGATTGTCGACGCGCAGGGGCGGATCGCCCGGGATTCGAATCCGAAACTGACTGCGCCGCTGCTGAATCCGGCGACGGTGAGCCAGCCGGAGAGCGGGCGTCGTCCGGTCTCCGAGTACGACGAGGACCTGCGGGTGTCGGCGCGCACCGCCACCACGCCCGAGGGCCGGTTCGTGGTTCTGGTCGCGGGCGACAGCGAGCCCGCCGAGAACGCGGTGAAACGGGTCGCGGCGCTGATCGCGGTGGGCGGGCCGATCGTGGTGGCCGCGGCCGCGCTGGCCACCTATCTGCTGGTGGGGCGGTCGCTGCGGTCGGTGGAGGCGATTCGCAGCCGGGTGGCGGGCATCGGCTCGGCCGGACTGTCGGAGCGGGTGCCGGTACCGGTGGCGCGTGATGAGATCGCGCGACTGGCCGTGACCATGAACGACATGCTCGCCCGCATCGAGGCCGGGCACGAGGCGCAACAGCGCTTTGTCGGCGACGCCTCGCACGAATTGCGCAGTCCGCTGGCGGCGATCACGGCGGCGCTGGAATTGGCGCGGGATCGGCCGGAAGTGCTGGACGCCGAATTGATCGGTGGCACACTGCTTCCCGAGACCGAACGCATGCGCCAGCTGATCGAGGATCTGTTGACGCTGGCGACCGCGGACGAGAGCGGACTCGACGTGCGCGGCGAGGATGTGGATCTCGATGATCTGGCCGCCGAACAGGCGGTGGCGCTGCGGGCCCGGGACGGGTACACGGTGCGGACCGACATTACGGCCGTGCGCATACGGGGCGATCGGCCCAAACTCGCACGGGCACTGCGCAATATCGTCGACAATGCGGCGGCACACGCACGCGAGACCGTGGCCATTACCGTGTCACGCGACGGGGATCGCGCCATCGTGGTCGTCGATGACGACGGACCCGGCATTCGGGTGGCCGATCGGGAGCGGGTCTTCGGACGCTTCGTGCGGCTGGAGGCCGATCGGGCCCGCGCCACCGGTGGATCCGGGCTCGGCCTCGCCATTGTCGCGGAAATCGTGGCCGCGCACGGCGGGTCGGTCACGATCGGCGAATCACCGTGGGGTGGAGCTCGATTCGTCGTCGACCTGCCCGTCGGGGTCGATCAGCCGATAGCCGACGCCCCGTAGCGTCTCGATGCTGTTGCGGCCGAACGGCGTATCGATCTTCCTGCGCAAATAGCCGACGTACACCTCGACCACGTTCTCGGGCCCGTCATAGTGCGCGTCCCACACGTTGTGCAGGATCTCGGTCTTGGTCAGCGCCAATCCCTTGTGCCGCAACAGGAATTCGAGCAGTCCGAATTCGCGCGGGGTGAGGGTCAGGGCGGTGTCGCCGCGCCGGACATGGCGGCGGGCCGGGTCGAGCACCAGGTCGCCCGCGGCGAGCAAGGCGGGCTGCTGGGGGGCGCGGCGGCGCAGCAGGGCGCGCAGCCGGGCGATGAGCACGACGAAGGAGAACGGTTTGGTCAGGTAGTCGTCCGCACCGAGGTCGAGCGCGTCGGCCTGTTCGTAGTCGCCGTCCTTGGCGGTCAGCATGAGGACCGGTGTGGTGACATCCCGCGCGCGCAGCCGCCGCAGCACCTCGTATCCGCTCAGGCCCGGCAGCATGATGTCGAGCACGATCACGTCGAATCGCTGCTCGCCCGCCGCCCAGAGCCCGTCGGTCCCGGTGTGGGCGAGTTGCACCACGAAGCCCTCGAGCTCGAGCCCGCGCTGAATCGTCTGTGCCAGCCGCACCTCGTCCTCGACCACCAGCACTCGCACGGCACCAGCATGCCGGATCGCTCCCCGGACTGGGCCGCAGGCCCGGGCACCGGTCTCTCAACGTTCTCTCAGCGATGCCATGGCAACCTCGATGACATGCTGTCCACACCACCCGCACAGGAAGCAGAGCCCACGACGAACCGGCCGCATCGATCTCCGGACTCCGTTCTCCCCGGCGTCCTGATCGCGCTCGCGCTGGCGGCGGCCGTCCTCGTTCTGACCTGTGTGGTGGTGTACGCCAATGGCCCGGCGGGCCCGGATTCGGCCTGGCTGCAATGGTTCATCGACCATCGGACCGCGGCGCTGACGACGGTCGCCAAGGCGGTCAGCATTGCCGGTGACACCACGTCGGTCGCGATCTACTCGGCGCTGGCGTGCGTGCTGCTGGCCTGGCGGAAGTACTGGGAGCAGGCGGTGCTGATCGCGGTGGCGGCGATCGGCGCGGGTGCGCTCACGTTCTTCGGCAAACTCTTGATCGGCCGCGATCGGCCGCCGGTGATCGACCACCTGGTCACCGAGACGAACCACTCCTACCCCTCCGGCCACGCCCTCGGCTCGACGGTGGTCATCGGTGTGCTGGTGGCCGTGGCCCTTCCCGTCCTGGGCCGCCTGGCCCGCATCCTCGCACTAGTGCTCGCCACCCTCTTCGTCATCGCCGTAGGCCTGTCCCGCCTGTACCTCGGTGTCCACTGGCCCACCGACATCCTGGCCGGATGGCTAGTCGGCCTCTGCTGGCTCACAATCTGCCTCACCGCGCGCCCATACCTACGAATTCCACAGCTCCGTATTTATCCACAGCCCAAGGAAATCCCCAGTTCGCCGTCCGAGGACGACTAGCGAACTCTGCCACCCTGGTCCGATGATCCGAACCCGAGCGGAACATGTTGGCCAACCCGAGGTGGGCCGATCCCTGCATTTTTCGGGGCGTAGCAGCAGGTTTCTGTCGAAATGTTGCTGATTGTGCAGGGATCGGCCCATTCGACCCCTACCTCAACGTCACAGTCGTCGGCAGCGCAGCAAACCCTCGATTGTTCGAGGCGTGGATTCGCTTCAAACCTGACGCATCTACGTCGAAATCGGAGATGCGGGAGGCGATTTCGGCCAGCGCGGTGCGGAGTTCCAGGAGGGCGAGGTTGGAGCCTAGGCAGTGGTGGCGGCCGCTGCCGAAGACCAGGGAGGCGGAGGTGTCGCGGTTGAGGTCGAAGACGTCGGGATTGTCGAAGACTTCGGGGTCGCGGTTGGCGGAGCCGGTGAGCAGGAGGATGCGGGCGTCGGTGGGGATGGAGATGCCGTGCAGGTCGATCGGTTCGGTGGTGGTGCGGAGTTGGGTTTGGGTGGCGGGGTCCCAGCGCATGGCTTCGGCGATCCAGTCGTCGATGCGGCCGTCGAGGGCGGCGCGGCGCTGGTCGGGGTGCTGCCAGGCGGCGTGCCAGGCATTGCCGAAGGTGAGCATGCTGGTTTCGATGCCCGCGCCGACGAGCAGGATGAGGACGCCGACGATTTCCTCGGGGGTCAGCCGGTCGTCGCCATCGGCGGCGTCGAGCAGGCCGGAGAGCAGGTCCTCCTGGCGGGACTTGCTGCGCTCGATGGTGAGTTCGGTGTAGTAGCCGACCAGTGCGCCGATGGCCTGCATGGCCTCGGGCCGCAGATCGGTCGACTCCTCCTCGGTGTACATGATCTCCATGCCGAGCTTGCGCAGCATTTCGCGATCGCCCTCGGGGACCCCGACCAGCTCGGAGATGACCTCGGTCGGGAACGGCCCGGCGAACTCGGCCATCAGGTCGAAGCTGCCGCGCGCGAGCAGCGGTTCCAGCAGGCCGACCGCGATCTCGCGCAGGCGCGGCTGCAACGACTGCACCCGGTGCGCGGTGAAGGCGCGCGCCACCAGACCGCGCAGGCGGGTGTGCTTGGGCGGGTCCATGGCGACGAACGAGAAGAACCGTTCGGCCTGCGGCCCCCAGAAAGCGGGTTCCATGCGCAGGCCGTTCTTGCTGGAGAAACGGTCGGAATCACGCAACGCGGCAAGCACGTCGGCGTGGCGTGAGAGCGCCCAGAAGTCGTCGTCCTCATTGCGGTAAACCGGGGCCTCGCTACGCAACCTGGCATAGTGAGGATACGGATCGGCGTGGACATCGAAATCGTATGGGCTATAGCGCAACTCCATGTTTCAGACACTAGCCGAAAAGAATTGGGAGCGAAGTGAACTCGGATTCAGCGGCGGAACGGATCGACACCACCAAGCCACATCCGGCCCGCCGATACGACTACTGGCTGGGTGGCAAGGACAATTTCGCCGCCGATCGCGAATCGGCCGACGCGGTCGCCGAGGCCTTTCCGACGGTCCAGCTGGCCGCGGTGGAGAACCGCAATTTCCTGCGCCGGGCCACCGCGTACCTGACCGCCGAGGCGGGCGTGCGCCAGTTCCTGGATATCGGCAGCGGCCTGCCGACCGCGGGCAATGTGCACGAGATCGCGCAGGGCATCGCCCCGGAATCGCGCATCGTCTACGTCGACAACGACCCGATCGTGCTGCTGCACGCCCGCGACCTGCTCAATAGCTCCCCGGAGGGCCGCACCGCCTTCATCGACGCCGACCTGCGCGAGCCACAGCGCATCCTCGAGCATCCGGATCTGCTCGCGACTCTCGACCTGAGCCAGCCGGTCGCGCTCATGGTGGTGGCGGTCATGCACTTCATGACCGACGACAACCGCCCCTACGAGCTACTCCGGCAGCTGACCGAGCCGCTGGCCCCGGGCAGCTTCCTGGTCATGTCGCACGCCACCGGCGACTACCTCGACGAAGAGGATCTGGCCCGCACCAGCGAGGCCAATCGACGCAGCGGCGTGCCGTTCCGCCTCCGGTCCAATGCCGAATTCGCCAAGTTCTTCGACGGATTCACCCTGGTCGCCCCGGGCATCACCGCGGTCACCCTGTGGCGACCCGAGGAATACCGCCCCCACCCCCGCCCCGAAGCGGTCAGCATGCTCGGCGCGGTGGCCCGCATCCCCTGACCCCGAACACGAGCGGGCCGCGAACATTTCGCCCCGGCCCGTTCGACTTGCAGCGCACCACGATCACCACGTCCTCCCGACGCTCGGTGCGGACGAACCGCGGCCGTGCTGCGCGCTTGACCGTTGCATCATGGAAAGATATTTCCGCGCAGTATGAACCGCCCGGTCGAATTGATTTACGCGCGGGCGACGCATTCCGCGAGCGCCAGCAGGTCCGCGGTGGCGTGGCCCGCGCGGGCGCTGGCCGCGGCGCGCGGGTGGCCGAGGTCGCGGCCCAGTTGGTCCATGGCGGCGACTAGTTCTGTGGGTGCGCCCGCACACAGCGCACCCATGGCGCACGCGCAACCCAGCAGCGCGGAATTCCTGTGCCGCAAGGCTTCCGGACCGGGGGCACGGCCCCGGTGCTGACCGGCGGCATGGCCGCGGTGCTGTCCGTCGGCATGGCCGCTGTGTTGATCGGCGGCGTGGCCGCGATGTTGGCCCAGGCAGACCTCGATGACGGCGTCCTCGAGGCGCGCGATGGCGTCCAGTGCGCCCGCCGGGGCGTCGGCGAGGGTCCAGATGGCGAGGCTGTGTAGGGCGTCGCCGACCAGCACCGCGTCGTCGACACCCCAGAGTCGCCACACGGTCGGGCGGCCGCGGCGCACGGTGTCGCCGTCCATGACGTCGTCGTGAATCAGGGTGAAGTTGTGCACCATTTCGACCGCGGCGGCCGCGTGCAGGGCGGCGGTCGGGCGACCGCCCGCGGCCGCCGCGGCGGCGAGGACGAGGGCCGGGCGCAGGCCCTTGCCCGCCCGCGCGGTCGTGGCGCTGCCGTCGGCGGTGTACCAGCCGAGGTGATACCCGACCATGAGCCGTAGCTCGCTCGGCAGGGTGTCGACCGCGACCCGCATGAGCGGCATGGTCAGTTGTCGAGCCCGGCGCAGCAGATCGGCGGCGCGGGAGACGGTGTGATCGGCCGCGGTCGACGAACTCATGACAACCTCCGGTGGGCGAACACGCTGACGAAGGGGTCGAGCGGGCCGCCGATCGGCGGCTTGGGACGCGAAGCCCGCAGGGTGCGCTCGGCGTAGCGGGCGGTGTGGGCGTGCCAGTACGCGTTTCCCGCCATGTGATTGCGGAGCCGGTCGACATGGGCGAGCATGGCGGCGCGCATGTCCTCGGACAGGTGGTAGTCATCGAAGAACGCGGGAAGCTGCTCGCGCACAATGAATTCGAATTGCCGGGCGCGTTCGTTGGCGAGATCGACGACGATGTTCGCGGCATTCTCCCGGGAACAGCCCAGGAACGACTGGGTGAGGTACACCAGATTGTGCAGTTCGCGGTCGTACTCGATCTCCTTCTGATACGAATACAGATCGTTCGCCAGCGCCGCGTAGTCGTGCGCCGAATTCTCCAGCTGCCGAACGATACTGGCGTCGCCGAGATCGGCGATACCGGGGACCGCCTCGGGTGCGGACGGGGTGTCCAAGGCGCGGAACAGCGGACCGCCGGAGGTCAGCCGCCGAATCTCCAGATAGTCGACCGGATCCGGCATGCGCTGGCGAACCTCGTTCTCCAGCACGTACTCCCAGCCCTCGAACAGCTCGATCAGGGCCGCCCGCAACCGATTCCGGCGATCGATGTCGAGCCCCGGCACGGTCTCGCCCCACAGCCGCGACAGACCCAGCTCGAGCGGCGAGACCGGTCCGGGCGCAGCGTCCGACAGCTGAAGTGGCAAGCGCCGCAGCTGTTCTCGCCCCGGCACCGGATCGACTCGGAACACCCGCGTGGCCAGGTCGTCGGCATAGGTCCCCCACACCGTCCAACGAGTGCGCAGGATCAACTCGTCCGCCTCGGCCTCCGGACCGACCATGGCCACGAGGGCGGCGAAGTCCGCCGCCCGCAGCGATTCGGCCGTCCAGCCCACCACCGGATCCAGCAGGCCCATCGACGCGGCCCAGCCCGGCGCGTCCGCCCGCGCGAGCTCGATATGCGGATTCACCGCGACCGGGTACGGCCGCGCGAGCCCGGAGACGACCAGCGGCCCGGGCGTACGGGGCGGTGGGACATGCTGATTCAGCTGTATCCGGAACCCGGGCACCAGCCGCGCCGCCGCGGTGCCCAGCCCGGTCGGCCCGCGGTCGACGCCGCGGTTCATGTAGCGACTCGAGCGCAGGTGCCACTCGTGCCCGCCGCTCTGCCAATCCTGCAGGCCGATCGCGTAGCGGGTCACGGCGAGCTGCTCGGCCGGGGTGGCCGCGCGCTCGAGGAACAGCTGCGGCACATCGATCTCGGCGGTGTCCTCGAACTGTTTCAGCCGCGAGGTGAGCATGTCATTGGTGAGCTCGGCGGCCGCCTGGGTGGGCAGGCCGAGGAACCGTTCCAGCACCAGCACCAGATTCGCGTTCTCGCCCTCGACGCGGACCTCACGCTCGTAGGAGAACAGGTCATTGCGCAAATGCACTGCGTCGGCGAATGTTTCGCACAGCACCCGCAGGGGCCGCTCGGCGGCGAACCGCCCGGGCACCTCCGCGCCGCAGGCGAATTCCACCAGATTGGCCGACCAGGGCGCGCCGCCCACCCGCCGCCGCATCTCGAGGTACTCGATGGGGTTGGACACCCGGTTCCGGGCGATATTGTCCAGCTCCCACAGGGATTCGACCATGAGGTTGTGGGTGGAGGTCCGCATGCGCGCACGCCAGCCTGGGGACATGACGGGAATGGTGCGGGCCCAGCAGTCAGCCAGCCCGGCCTCCGAGGGTGTCTCGGGTTCCGGTGCAGGGCAACCGGGTTCGGCCATGAACAGCTCGAGACGCTGGAGATAGGTGGTGGCCTCGGCGTGATTGCGGGTGCTCTTGTACTCCGAGAGGAACCAGTCGTCGAAGTAGAAGACCCAGATGTACCACTCGGTGAGCAGCGCCAAAACCTCGGCGTCACAGTCGGGGTGGGTGTACGCGCACAGTAGCGCGTAATCCATGCGGTCCAATTTCTCGGCGTCCCAGATGGGTTGGCCATCCACCCCCAGCTCGCCGAGCATCCCCAGGCGCTGCGCCCAGGCGGCGGAGTGCGCACGGGCGTAGTCGTAGTGGGGATTGAGCCGGGCGGGGTGGGGGACATAGAAATCGGGCAGTGTGAAGGGCTTCAAGGCGGGGGCCCTCTCGCTGGGTCAGGCGACTCCGGTCAGAACTCTCACTGCGACAACGTGATCAGCGTCACAACCATGGTAGAGGTCGCTCGCCGTCTCGCCAACACCTCGCAATCTCACCGAACCGACCGGTACCGCCCGGAACGGCCGCGACGCCCCCGATCGCGATAGCCTGGGCGCTGCCCGCGTACCCGCCCCCACCCAGGAGGATCGTCCATGTCGAACCCCGCCGCCGACCGCGCCCCGATCCTGCAGCGGCTGGGCGAGCGCGGGCGGGTCCGCGTCATTGTCGCCGGTGGCGGCACGGGCGGGCACACCTATCCGGCGGTGGCGGCCGTGCGCGCGCTGCGCGATCTGGCGGCCGAGGCCGGAGCGAGCGCCGAGGTGCTGTGGGTCGGCGTGCCCGACAGCCTGGAGCAGCGGGTGGCGGCCGAGAACGACATCGACTTCACCGGCATCAAGGCCGGAAAGCTACGGCGCGACCGCAATCCGCTCAAAATGCTCAACAAGGACAATGCCCGCGATGCGCTGCGGGTGCCGGTCAGCGTGCTGACCGCCCAGGGCGTGGTGGGCCGGTTCGCGCCGGACGCGGTGCTGTGCACGGGCGGCTACGTGTGCGCGCCGATCGGCATGGCGGCCGCGCTGCGTCGGCGGCCCCTGGTCATTCACGAGCAGACCACCGGCATCGGCAAGGCCAATCTGCTGCTGGCCCGCATGGCCGACCGCATCGCGCTCAGCTCCGAGGCCTCGATCGACCTGCTCCCGGCCAAGGTGCGCGGCCGCGCCCTGGTCACCGGCAACCCGATCCGACCGGCGCTCACGACCGGCACCGCGGACGCCGCCGTCAAGGCCCTCGAGTGGGACGGCTACACCCCCGGCCTGCCGACCGTCTACATCACCGGCGGCGCGCAGGGCGCGGTGCAGATCAATGATCTGATCCGCGCCCTGCTGCCGGAATTGCTGCACTCCGCCAACGTGATTCACCAGTGCGGGCGACTGTCCTACGAGCAGGTCCGCGAGCACGCCGCCACCCTGCCCGAGGAGGTGCGCGGCCGCTATCTGGTCCGCGAATTCATCGGCCCCGAACTCCCCGATGTGCTCGCTCTCACCGATGTGGTCGTATCCCGTTCCGGCGCTGGCACTCTCGCCGAGCTCACCACCTTGGGCAAGCCCTCGGTGCTGATCCCCTACCCGCATTCGGTCGGCGGTGAGCAGATCCGCAATGCCCGAATCCTGGCCGACCACAATGCCGCCCGCGCCCTCGTCGGCGAGGACGCCACGGTGGAGAATCTGCGGGCGGCCCTGACCGAGCTGCTCACCGAATCCGAGACCCGCGCAGCCGTTTCCGCCGCCGCCCGGGCCCTGGGGCATCCGCTCGCAGCCGAGCATCTGGCCCTCACCGTCTTGGATCTGGCCACCCGATAATTCCCGCCCCGCCACGGGATGAATCACACATGGCATTCTCAGCCTGAGTGAGTATGGTCGGAGGTGTGAGCAAGTCCCCGGCAATCGCCCCGGACTTGCGATACCACAGAGATTGGAGATGCCATGCAAATCCAGGTCTTCGCCGATAAGCATGTCGGCGGTGGCGCGATCGCCAAGCAAGCAACCGACTCCATCGCGTCGATTTTGGATCGATTCGCCGACCACCTCACCCGGGTAGAAGCCCACATCACCGATGTGAACGGCCACAAGGGTGGTTCCGAGGACAAGAAGTGTTCCCTCGAGGCGCGACCGAAGGGCCAGCCGCCGGTCGCGGTCACCCACCGCGCCGAGACCGCCGAGGAGGCTTATCTCGGTGCCGCCGAAAGCATGGCGCACCTGCTCGACAGCAAATTCGGTCGACTCCACCACGCCAAGGGCGGGGAGACCATCCGCCATTTGGTAGCGGATTAACAACTCTCGTAACTCTCAGGGGTAAACCCCTGAAACCCCGGAAGAAGGTCTAAGGCAGTAGCCCGAGGCGGCGTGCTCGCACGACCGCCTCGTGGCGATTGTGGGCCCCAAGTTTCGTCATGGCGCTGCGCAAGTAGCTCTTCACCGTTTCCGCACCGACCGAAAGCCGCTGCGCGGCTTCCTGATTCGTGCATCCGAGCGCTACCTGCGCGAGTACGTCCAGTTCTCGCGGGGCGAGGGTGACCGCGTCGTCGGGGGCGGCCACGCCCGAGACCAGCCGGGCCAACTTGTCCGTCACCCCGCGCAGCCGGGTTCGGGCCGTCGCGTCGGACACCGACTGGGTGATCCCTCGCAGTTCCGCGTGCAGGTCCCGAAGTTGTTCGGTCACAACGGCATTGGCGCTCGCCATGGACTCGCGCGCCAAGGACAGCCGTAGCCGTCGATCCACCTCGTCCCGAATCGCCAGTTCCATGGCCAGCCGCCGCCCGGCCTGCACCATCTCGTCGGCAATCCGGTCACCGATCACGCCCGAGTCCCGATTGGCGACGTAGATGACCGCCCGCGCTTCCCCCTTCACCACCACCGGTACCGCCACCACGGCGCGCAACCCCTCGCCCAGGACCGGACCGTCGTAGTGGTGGGTGATGGTCGAGGCCGAGCGGTAGTCGGCCACCGACCGCGGCTTGCCCGTCGCCACCGCCGACCCGCCCAGCCCCGAGCTGGGCGCGACCGCGAGCCCGCGCATGGCATTGGTGCGGGTGCCGACGAACTCGCTGAGCACCAGCGTGCCCGCGTGCACCGCGCCGCCGAAGATCACCGGCAGGTTGGAGACGGCGGCCAGGGCCCGCAGCTCGGCGCGCAGGGCGTCACCGTCGCTCGGGCGCAGCAGCCCGTCGGTGGCCGGGGTCATCGGTCAGCCCCTTTCGGGGGTAGTCGGGGGTGAGTGTGACGTAGATCCTACTGGGGTGAGCGAGAGCACGGACCGGAGTTACGCCCACGGGGTGTGGGACGCACCCCTGCTGGGCGACACCATCGGGGCAAATCTGGATCGAACCACGGCCGCGCATCCCGACCGCGAGGCCCTGATCGACTACACCACCGGCATCCGCTGGACCTACCGCGAGTTCACCGCCGAGGTGGACGCGCTGGCGCTGGGCCTGCTGGCCGCCGGGATCGGCAAGGGCGACCGGGTCGGCATCTGGGCCCCGAACTGCCCGCAGTGGACGCTGACCCAGTACGCGACCGCCAAGATCGGCGCGATCCTGGTCAACATCAACCCCGCCTATCGGGCGCACGAACTGCGATATGTGCTGCGGCAGGCCGGGATTCGAATGCTGGTGGCGGCACCGGCGTTCAAGACCTCCGACTACGCGGCCATGATCGAGGAGGTGCGCCCGGAGTGTCCGGAGCTGGAGCAGGTGGTGCTGCTCGACGGATTGCACTGGCGCGAACTGTTCGCCACCGGCCGGGCAGCCGATCCGGACCTGCTGGCGACCGCGCAGTCGCTGCTGTCGACCGACGATCCGATCAATATCCAATACACGTCGGGCACAACGGGTTTCCCCAAGGGTGCGACGCTCAGCCACCACAATATCCTCAACAACGGCTACTTCGTGGGTGAGCTCTGCGGCTACACCGAGCAGGATCGCATCTGCATTCCGGTGCCCTTCTACCACTGCTTCGGCATGGTGATGGGCAATCTGGCCGCCACCAGCCACGGGGCCGCCATGATCATTCCGGCCCCGGCCTTCGACCCGCGCGCCACGCTGGAAGCCGTTGCCGCGGAACGCTGTACCTCGCTGTACGGGGTGCCGACCATGTTCATCGCCGAACTGGCCGACCCGGAATTCGACACCTACGACCTGTCCTCGCTGCGCACCGGCATCATGGCGGGATCGCCGTGTCCGACCGAGATCATGAAGCAGGTCATCGAGCGCATGGGCATGCGCGAGGTGAGCATCTGCTACGGCATGACCGAGACCAGCCCGGTCTCCACCCAGACCCGCCGCGACGATTCGCTCGTCCAGCGCACCGCCACGGTCGGGCGGGCCGGACCGCACATCGAGATCAAGATCGTGGACCCGGTGACCGGGGTGACCGTGCCGCGCGGCCGGGCCGGTGAGCTGTGCACCCGCGGCTACTCGGTCATGCTCGGCTACTGGGGCGAACCGGAGAAGACCGCCGAGGCCATCGATGCCGGGCGCTGGATGCACACCGGCGATCTGGCCACCATGGACGCCGACGGATATGTCGCCATCACCGGCCGGATCAAGGACATGGTGATCCGCGGCGGCGAGAACATCTATCCGCGCGAGATCGAGGAATTCCTCTACACCCACCCGGACATTCTCGACGCGCAGGTGATCGGCGTGCCCGATGCCAAGTACGGCGAGGAGCTGATGGCCTGGATTCGAATGCGACCGGGCGCAACCCCTTTGACCGCCGAGAGCCTGCGTGAATACTGCACCGGGCAGCTCGCGCATTTCAAGATTCCCCGATACGTGCACCTCGTGGACGAGTTCCCGATGACGGTGACCGGCAAGATCCGCAAGGTCGAGATGCGTGAGATCAGCGCTCGGCTGCTGGAGGAGACCAAGTGAACAATACGGAGATGTACCGGGCGGCGCGCGACGGCCTGCTGGCCAGGGCCACCGACTACGACGCGGCGCTGCGTGAATTCGAATGGCCCCGACTATCCGGCCAATTCAACTGGGCCACCGACTGGTTCGACGTCATCGCCCGCGACAACGACCGCCCCGCCCTGTGGATCGTCGAGGAGGACGGCTCCGAGGTCAAGATCGGCTTCGCCGAGATGGCCGCCCGCTCCGACCGCGTGGCCACCTGGCTGGCCGGGCTGGGCGTCGGCAAGGGCGATCGGGTCATGCTCATGCTGGGCAATCAGGTCGAGCTGTGGGAGGCCATGCTGGCGGTGGCCAAGCTGGGCGCGGTCATCATGCCGACCACCGGCGCGCTCGGCCCGGCCGACCTGAGCGACCGGATCGAGCGCGGCGGAGCACGTTTCGTCATCGCCAATCACGCCGACACCACCAAGTTCGACGAGGTGCCCGGCGACTACACGCGCATCGTGGTGGGCGCGCCGGTGGCGGGCTGGCACGACTACGCGGACGCCGCGGCGGTCGAATCCGCGGGTCCGTTCCGGGCCGTCACCGAGGTGACCGAGCCGCTGCTGGTCTACTTCACCTCCGGCACCACCAGCAAGCCGAAGATGGTGCAGCACTCCCAGATCAGTTATCCGGTCGGTCATTTGAGCACCATGTACTGGATCGGTGTTCGCCCCGGCGACGTACACCTGGCCATCAGCGCCCCCGGCTGGGCCAAGCACGCCTGGAGTTGCTTCTTCGCGCCGTGGCTGGCCGAGGCGACCGTATTCGTCTACAACTACGCGCGATTCGACGCCGCGGCACTCATGCATCAACTGCGCCGCGCCGAGGTGAACACGTTCTGCGCGCCACCCACGGTGTGGCGCATGCTGATTCAGGCCGACCTCGGCGAGCGACCGGCCGGTCTGCGTGAAATCCTCGGCGCGGGTGAGCCATTGAATCCCGACGTCATCGCCCAGGTCGAGAAGGCCTGGGGCCTGACCATCCGCGACGGCTTCGGCCAGACCGAGACCACCCTCCAGGTCGGAAATACCCCCGGCCAGCCGCTCAAGCCCGGATCGATGGGGCGGCCCGCACCCGGCGTGCCGGTGGTGCTGGTGGATCCGATCTCCGGAAAGCCCGCCGAAGAGGGCGAGATCTGCTTGGATCTGACTGCGGCACCGGTGAATCTGATGACGGGTTACCTCGGCGATCCCGAGCGCAATGCCTCCGTAATGGAAGGCGGCTATTACCACACCGGTGACGTGGCCACGCGCGATTCGGACGGCTATATCACCTATATCGGGCGCACCGATGACGTGTTCAAATCCTCCGACTACAAGGTCTCCCCCTTCGAGTTGGAGAGCGTGCTCATCGAGCATCCGGCGGTGGTGGAGGCCGCGGTCGTCCCGCAGCCCGACGACACGCGCCTCGCGGTGCCCAAGGCGTACGTCGCGCTGGCGGCAGGATGGGAACCGAACCACGAAACCGCCCGCGCCATCCTGGAATACGCACGCGATCACCTGGCTCCCTATCTCCGTGTACGCCGCTTGGAATTCACCGATTTACCGAAAACGATCTCCGGCAAGATCCGCCGCGTCGACCTGCGCCGCCGGGAGGAGCAGGCCCACGCGGCGGGCGAGACCATCACCACCGAGTACCGCTACGAGGACGTTCTGAACGACAGCACCCGTTGAATCCGCACTGCCCCATGCCACTACGACAGATCGGAGTTCCAGTGCCCCACACCGTGGAAACCGCCACCGCCTACGTCATCGCCGCCCTGGAGGCCAAGGGCACCGCAACCCGCGAGGACTTCGACGTGCCGGGGATCGTGACCACCACCCACGGGCTCACGCAGACATGGGATTTCCGAGCCGTCGACACCCGGCGATTCTGGGGGATTGCGGCAACCTTCCTGAGGGCCTGATAATCCGCCCCCGAGCGGGGTCGCTCACAGTTCGGCGAATTCCCGGTTTCCGGCCGGGAATTCCCCGCACCATGGGGTGATGCACACCTCCGACACGGTCTCGCTGCCCCGGTTCGTCCTGCGCCACGCGGCGGGGACCGGGATCGATCCGCATCGGCTGGCGCACGCAGCCGGGCTGCCCGACTGGGTGGCCGCCGAGGGCAGTGCGCGGGTGGACAGCGGAATCTATCCCCGCCTCTGGGAACTGCTCGCCCACGAAACCGGCGATCCGGACACGACGTTCCGGGTGCTGGGCGAATATCGGCTCGGCGAGTTCGGGCTGTTCGACTATCTGATCTCCACCGCCGACACCCTGCACGAGGGGTTGACGGTGATCAACCCCTATATCGGCGCGGTGAGCACCAACTTCCGGTTCGAGGCCGGGGTGCGGACCGAGACCGAATCCACCTTCGACCTGCACATGATCAATGCCGAGGGCCTGGGCCGGGACCTGAGCGTGCAATCCGGTCTGGGCCTGGTGGTTTCGCGCGTCCGCCAGATGACCGGTCGCGCGGTCGACCCGGTCCGCATGACCTTCCAGCAGCGGGCCCCGCGCAGCCACGACGCCTTCCGCGAGTTCTTCGGCACCACCGACCTGGAGTTCGAGGCGGACCGCAATAGCGTCACCTACCGTGTGACCGATCTCGAGCTGCCGCACATCACCGCCGACCCCATGCTCGCGGCCGTCCTGCGCAGGCACGCCGCCACCCTGCCCCCGCCGCCCCCGCGCGCCACCGAATGGCCCGACCGCGTGGCCGACGCCCTGGCGCAGGTGCTCACCGAATCCGACCCGCTGCTCGACGAGGTCGCCCGGCGACTGTTCACCAGCCCGCGGACCCTGCAGCGTCGCCTCCACGAGTCGGGTACGACGTGGCGGCTGGAGGTCGACCGCGCCCGCAAACGCCACGTGGAGCTCCTCGACTCCGACCGGGCGGCAATCCGAGAGGACACAGTCCTATGACCCGCCCGGCGGATCGCCAACCCTGGGGCACCGTGGGGACACGGCGGCGCACGCCGGAGGGACAGCGATGAACGGTTCGGACAGCCCATTACTGGCCCGCTTCGTGCTGACCCGGGCACGATCGGCGGGCCTGGACCCGGTGGAATTGGCCCGGGCGGCCGGAATCGGGACGGCCGCGCTGGACGGCCCGCCGGGAAGTGTTCCGGGACAGTGCTATCTGAGGTTGTGGGAGCTCCTCGAGCGACGGATAGAACTGCCGCACGTCGGTCTACTAGCGGCCGATCGGTATGGAATGGGGGAATTGGGGATGATGGACTATCTGGTGTCCACGGCGGCGACCGTGGGTGAGGCATTCCGGGCCGCGGCGGAATTCGGCTCCCGGCTGACCTCCACCCGACGGCTGGAGGTGGTGGCCGACACCGAGCATCACTTGACCGTGGCGGCCGGTACCGCCGCCGAGGGCCGCGGTGCGGAACTCGCCGCGCAGGCGAGTTTCGCCTTCCTGACCGCCCGCGTCCGCCTGGCCGCCCGGGCGCGAATCACTCCGTTAGCGGTCACCTTTCGGCAAGCCGCGCCCCGCGACCACACCGCGTTCACCGCCTTCTTCGGCACCCCGGCAATCGAGTTCGGCGCCGACGCCGACACTCTCACCCTGCGTCGCACCGATCGGGAACGCGCACAGCACAGCTCGGATCCCCGTCTCGCGGCCGTCCTGCGGCGTGGCGCGACGGTGGCCAGCCTGTCCACCCCGCCCGCCCGTGCCTGGGTGGATCTGCTTGCGGCGGAGCTCGATTCGCTGCCACCCGATCCCGGTGCGCCGAAACGAATCTCGGCCGACACGATGTGCACCGGGCTGGCGTCGGCCACGCCTTCACCGGAAACAGCCTCGCCGCAGGCGATGTCATCGGAGTCGCAGGCGATGTCATCGGTGTCACGGAGGCTGTCATCGGAGTCGCGGGGGCTGTCATTGGACACGGTGTCACTGGAGACGGTCGCCTGGCGATTGGGCACCAGCGCACGGACATTGCAGCGACGCCTCGCCGCGGCCGGGACGACCTGGAGCCGGGAGCTGGCCGACGCCCGCATCCGCGCGGCGGGTGACGGGGACTCGTGACTCCTCGATCCGATTGCCACGACAGCATTCTCATGGCCCGATTCCCGCTCGAGCGGGCGGCGCGGGCCGGATTGGATCCCGACCGGATCGCGCGGCTGGCGGGCGTCCCCGCCTGGCGCGAGGGCGGTGAGAGCACCCGGGTGTCGTCGCGCTACTGCCTGCGGGCCTGGGAACTGCTGGAGCGGGAGACCGGGGATCCGGATGTCGCACTGCGCGTCTCGGACGACAGCACCACCGGGGAGTTCGGGCTGCTCGAGTACCTGTTCCTGTCGGCGTCGACGCTGGGCGCGGCGCTGGACACCTGTGTCCGCCACAGCGGCAGTCTCACAACGAGTTACAGTTTTCGCATCGCCGAGCGCACCGAGAACGAGGTCAGCTACGAGGTTCTCTCCGCCGTGGACGACTGCCGTGGCCGGGAGTTGTTGGTACAGGCCACCTTCGCGTTGATCGTGAGTCGAGGCCGCGCCGCCACCCGCAGCCCCGTGGTGCCGGTACGGGTGGGCTTCCGGCAGGCCGCACCGGCCGCGCTCGACGCGTTCACCGAGCTGTTCGGCACCCGCGCAATCCATTTCGGGTGCGCCGCGGACACCCTGACCCTGCGCACCACCGAGTTGGCGCAGCCGATGAAGCAGGCCGATCCCGAATTGACGGCCGTCCTGCTGTCCTACGCGGCCACCCTGCCCGCCACGCCCGAGTTCGGGTCGACCTGGCTGGATCAGCTCGGCGAGGTCCTCGACACCGCCCTGGAGGACGGCGCGGCCACCCTCGAGGTGGTAGCGCGTCGGCTGCTGACCTCACCAAGATCATTGCAACGCCGCCTGGCCGACGCCGGAACCACCTGGCGGCGCGAGGTGGACCGCGCGCGTCGGCGCAGACTGCAACGGGCCGAACACCTTCCACGCGCCCAACAGGCGGAATTCCTGGGATACGCCGATCCGGCGAGCCTGCGACGGGCCGTCAATCGGTGGCGGGACCGCTCGGATTCGTCGTAGACCGACCCCGCCCGCAGGCCGAAATCGCACCTACCGTACGGTATTCCGGCAACCACACAGCTAGGTTGGCGTGCCTTGGACCGGTTTGGCGTCTTCGGAACTCCCCTGCGGGCGTAGCCGGAAACGAGACTGGTCGGATACGCCACGACGCGCCGGCCGCGAGGTTCGTCACGGCGTTGGGGTGTGTGGTCGCGGCCGACGTTGTCCTCGGCCACGCATCCGTGCACCATCCCTGGACCGGTTAATCGATTGGAGCTTCCTCGTGGCCCACACCGCTGAAACCGCCACCGCCTACGTCGTCACCGCCGTGGAGGCCAAGGGCACCGCCACCCGGCACGACTTCGACATCCCCGCCATCGTGAGCGCCACCCACAGCCTCACCGACAGCTGGGATTTCCACAGCGTGGATCGAAACATGTTCTGGAACATCGTCGCGACATTCCTCGAGCACTGAGCCGGGCTTCTCAGGGGCACCGAGCCGGG
This sequence comes from Nocardia sp. CDC160, assembly GCF_035818795.1. Taxonomy (NCBI): domain Bacteria; kingdom Bacillati; phylum Actinomycetota; class Actinomycetes; order Mycobacteriales; family Nocardiaceae; genus Nocardia; species Nocardia sp. CDC160. The sequence continues at coordinate 477,260 of NZ_JAYKYT010000003.1, forward strand.
CTCTCAATGGGGCACTGAGCCGATTCAGATGCCGTCGACCGACAGGGTCGCGGTCATCAGCGTCATGGCCGCCGCGCACGGATCGGGTTGCGCGGCATGGTCGCGGTTCTGCACCCACCAGGTGACGGTGCCGGTATCGGCCACCGTCACCGCGCAGCTGCCCGGATCCTTCGGGTCGCGCCAGTACATGCCGCCGAAGTGCTTCACGACCAAACGCTCGATCTGGTAACCGAATTGGTCGGCGATCTGCACTTCGCGCGACAGGGTGTCGGTGCGCAGCCAGGCGTAGGTGAGATCGACGGTACCGCCACCGGCCGCGGTGGCGGTCCAGTTGCAGACCGTCGGTGCGCTCTGCCGCTTCATGCCGGTGACGGCGAGGGCGGCGGCCAGCTTCTGATCCTCGAGGGGACCGCAGCCCGCCAGGAAGTTCGGATCGGCGGAGGTCGGCGCGTCCGACGGTCGCGCGGCGTGCGAACAGCCCGCCAGCGTCACGACCATCAAGGCGGACAGGGCGATTCGGGCGGGTAGTCGTGCCATCAGCCCTGCCCCGCCTGCTTCAGGGTGGCGGCCGCGAGCTGCTCGACGCCCTTGCAGCCGACCGCGGTGTGCCGCACGGTCCAGTCGATGAAATCGGTGTCGCCGAACGCCACCGCCACCTCACAGCTCGCCGCGTCCTGCCACTCGATGCCGGGCTGCCCGGCGACCTGGACGGTGGCGGGCTTGCCGACGGTCACCTGGCTCCGGCGCTCGTCCAGCGAGCTGCCCCGGAACCAGTGGAACACCACGGCGTAGTCGGTGCCGCCGGACGCCTGCCACGCGCAACTCACCGGATTCACCGACACCCGTTGCGGATCGCTCAGCCCGGTCTGCTGGGCGATATCGGCCTCGGAGACGCCGCCGCAGAGCCCGATCGTATTGGGGGACGGCAGGACTGCCTTCGGAGCGACGGTCGTGCTCGGCGCCGCCTGTGGGGTCGATGAGCCGCAGCCCGCGACCATCGCTCCGATCAGGGCGGCCCCCGCCGCCGCGCCTACCGCTCTCATCACGCCGACCAGCGTAGGCGACGCGGGGAAACTCTGCCGTGAGCGCGCACCCGTTCGCACGCAATAGCCTTTTTTGACTTTCCATCCGGTCTTCTCTAGTTTGGAATCGCACCTCGATAGGCGAGGCTCCTGTACGAACACAGGCCACTGATCTGACGACGTCGAGAGACGCCCAAGGTTAGGACAGATTTCCCCGGATTAAGGGGTAATCCAAAGTGGCTTCCCGCCCAGCGGAATACGTCGCACAGTGCCGAAGCTCTGACGAGAGGGGTGTCCGTCCCTCCAGGTTTTCGACCTGATCGACTTTCCCCCGTGTGCGCTGTCGTATCGCGTTCCACGAGTTCGAGGAGGTCTGGGCAGCCAGATGACGCCCTCCGCTACACAGCACACCGACGCCGCGTCGGCTCGACGCGCATAATTCGCCGATATTCGACACCGCCACCGCGGTGCCGTCGTATTCGCGCGCCAATTTTCGGATCAATTCAGACGATCCGCAATTCATGACCGACCGTCCGCATCAATAGTGCGCGACGGAATTCGACGCTGCCCGCAATACCCGGCGGGCGGCGAGAGTTGAGGGGACACAATCCCAATGAGAATTCGCATGCTCGCCTGGCTCGGCGCACTGACCAGCGCGGCCCTGCTCACCACCCACGCGAATGCCGAGGCCGAACCGCCGCGCCACACCGGCGACGCCGGGTCACTACGGGTGAATCACGACCACCTGGCGATCGTCGATCCACACGGCACCGTCGTCGGCGCACTGGCCAGCGCCGCACTACACACCACGCGGGCCACCGCCCACGCCGAACCCGCGGCCATCGAGGCTACGGCCTCGATCGTCGACCGCACGGTGCGTCTGCACACCGACGCGGGCGCACTGCGGGTGGATCACGACCGCCTGCAGATCCTCGATCCCGCGGGCACCGTCGTGGGCTCGCTGCCCTTGGCGCTGGCCAAGCAGGGCACCATGTACCCGATCGACGCCCGAATCGACGGCAACACAGCCGTTCTCGTGCCGCGCGAAGACCAGGCCCGGCCGCTCACCGACGCGGAGCGGGCCGAGGGCGAGCAGGCCGCCACCGCGCCCATGCGAACCTTCGACCCGCGTCCCGTCAGCGACTCCGACAGTCCCGAGGACCGGTTCAACAACGCGATGGGCCATGTCAACACCGAGCTCGGCGCGGCCGTCGCGGTGGGCACGCTGCTCGGCGCGATCGTCGGCGGACCGCTGGGATGCGTGTTCGCGGGCGCGCTCACCACCGTCGCGGCGGGGCCGGTGGGCGCGGTCGTCGGCTGTCTGGCGGGGGCGGTCGTCGGCGCGGGCATGGGCGTCGTGGTGTTCAACGTGCTCGTCGGCGTGCCCGCCCTGATCGGATCCGCCATCCACTTCTTCAATGTGGTGAACGCGCCGGGGGCAACGGCATGACACTCGAAATCGCAATCCCCAACAGCCCCAAGACGACTCCCGATGCGCGCCGGGCTCGCACCGGACTCCGCCCGGTCGACTACCTGCTGCTGACGGCTGGCGTGGTGTTGACGGTGGTGGTGGTCAAGCTCTTTCGCGACGTCTCCGTGCCGTGGGTGCCGGGCGACAGCCCCGACACCGTGTCCACCGATCCGTCGAATCTGCCCTACTACGCGGCCCGCACCACGCTGCGCATGTTCGTCGGGCTGGGTGCGTCGGTCCTGTTCACGCTCGTGGTCGGCCAGTGGGCCGCGCACTCGCGGCGGGCGGAGAAGGTGCTCATCCCGATGCTGGACATTCTGCAGTCGGTGCCGGTGCTGGCGCTGGTATCGATCACGGTGAGCGCCTTCATCGCCCTGTTCCCCGGTTCCTACCTGGGCGCGGAGGCGGCGTGCGTGTTCGCCATCTTCACCGCGCAGGCCTGGAACATGACCTTCGCCTACTACCAGGCGCTGCGAAACATGCCGCGCGAGCTCGACGAATCGGCCCGCATGATGCGGTTGACCCGCTGGCAGCGGCTGACCCAGCTCGAGATTCCGGCCGCCATGGTCCCCATGATCTGGAACGGCATGATGAGCTTCGGCGGCGCGTGGTTCATGCTGGCGTCCTCGGAGATCATCAGCGTCTCCGGCAATGATCAGGCGCTGCCGGGCATGGGCAGTTTCATCGCCGCCGCCACCTCCGAGGCCGCGGTGGGCAAGCTGTTGCTCGGCGCGGCCGTCATGGTCCTCACCATTGTGCTGGTGAACGTGCTGTTCTGGCGGCCGTTCACGGCGTGGTCGGAGCGGTTCCGGGTGGAGAACGCCGAGGCGGCGCTGGCACCGCGCAGCCTGGTGCTGGATCTCTTGCGGCGCACCACGATTCCCGGTCGGGTCACGGCCCGGCTGCGACCGGTCGGCGAACTCGTCGACCGCGGCATGCGGATCTTCGGGCGCGCCACCCGCTCGCCCTACGAGCGGCGCGGCAGCCGCGCCGGGGACGCGGTGTTCTTCGCCGCGCTGTTCGCGGCCATCGGGTGGGGCGCGTGGACGCTGGCCCGCTACTTCGAAAGGACCGTGGGTTTCGCCGAATTCGGGCCCGCCTCGCTGATGGGCCTGGCCAGTCTGAGCCGCGTGGTGGTGCTGCTGGTGGTGTCGACCGTGGTGTGGGTGCCGGTCGGGGTGTGGATCGGGATGAATCCGCGCATCTGCCGGTTCGCGCAACCGGTGGTGCAGGTACTGGCCAGCTTCCCGGCCCAGTTCCTCTACATCTTCGTGGTGGCGGGGCTGACGTACACGGGCATCTCGCTGAATATCGGCGGCACCGTGCTCATGGCACTGGGTGCGCAGTGGTACGTGCTGTTCAACGTGATCGCGGCGGCCGGGCAGATCCCGACCGATCTGCGCGAGGCCATGGACGATCTGCGGGTGCACGGGTGGGAGCGGTGGAAGTCGTTGATCCTGCCCGCGATCGCGCCCGGGTACGTGGTCGGCGCGATCACCGCGTTCGGCGGGGCGTGGAATGCCACCCTCGTCGGCGAGGTCGTCGACTCCGGCAGTACGCATCTCGAGGCGTTCGGGCTCGGCGCGTACATCACCAATGCGACCGTCAACGACCAATTCGCCAAGGTGCTGCTCGGCACCCTCGTCATGAGCGTGGTCACGGTCGCCATCAACCGGCTGGTCTGGCGTCGCCTGCAGCGCAAGGCCGAGACCCGCTTCGCTTTGATCTAGAGAGGAGAACCACGCGATGTCCATTCCCGTCATCACCGTTGATCGCGTCACCAAGAACTTCACCAATCCCTCCGGCGAGCAGCTGGCGGTCCTGTCCGACGTCCGCATGGAGTTGCGCGAGGGCGAAATCGTCGCGCTGCTGGGCAAATCCGGGTCGGGCAAGTCCACGCTCATGCGGATCATCGCGGGGCTGGTGCGGCCCTCGGCCGGGACCGCGCGGCTGCGCGACTCCGAGATCACCGAGCCGAATGCCAGCACCGCCATGGTGTTTCAGACCTTCGCGCTGCTGCCGTGGCTCACGGTGCGGCAAAATGTCGAACTCGGCCTCCGCGCACAAGGAATTCCAGCCTACGAGCGCGCCGAGCGGGTCACCGACGCCATCGACATGATCGGACTCGACGGCTTCGAGAACGCCTATCCCAAGGAGCTTTCCGGCGGTATGCGCCAGCGCGTCGGGTTCGCGCGCGCCCTGGTGGTGCGGCCCGAGGTGCTGCTCATGGACGAGCCGTTCTCCGCGCTGGACGTGCTGACCGCGGAAAACCTGCGCGGCGAGCTCATTCGGCTCTTCGGGGAGGCGGCGTTCCCGACCAAGACCATGCTGATGGTGACCCACAATATCGAGGAGGCGGTGCAGCTGGCCGATCGAATCCTGGTGTTGGACAACAATCCCGGACGCATCAAGGGCGAGATCAAGATCGGGTTGCCGCATCCGCGCGACACCCGGGGCGCGCACTTCCAGAATCTGGTGGATCACGCGTACCGGATGCTCACCGATTCGCCCTACGACGGCGATCGGGAGACGGTGACGCCCACCCCGACCAACCGGCCACTGCCCGATGCCACCGTGGACGGCATCGCGGGCATGCTCGATCTGGTGGCCATGAGCGGCGGGCGCGCGGATCTGCCGGACCTGGCCAGCGGGCTGCGCTTCGAACTCGACGACATCATGCCGCTGGTCGATGCCGCGCGCCTGCTGGGGTTGGCCACCGCCGCGGACGGCGATCTGGAGCTCACGGCCGACGGGCGCATGTTCATCGACGCCGATATCGACACGGCCAAGGCGATTTTCGCGCGCGTGGCCCGTGCCAAGGCACCCTTGGTCGGTGCTATCGACCACGCCCTGGCCGGTGCGCACAATCAGCGCATGCGCGACGGATTCTTCCTGGACCTCTTGCGCCGCAACTTCACCGAGGACGCGGCACGCCGACAACTCCGCACCGCCGTCGACTGGGGACGCTACGGCGAACTCTACGAATACGACGCCGACGAGCGAATGTTCCTGCGCCATCCGGTCCACGGCTGAGGGTTTCAGTCCTCGCGTCGGGCCGCGCGGGCGCGGCGTTTGCCCTCGTGCATGGCCTGCACGCGGGCGACGGGAATGGTGTGGCCCTCGGCGATCAGGTCGGCGGGCAGTTCCTGCGGGGCGGGCATGAGCTCGCGCCACGGGTCGCGGTCGCCGAGTTCCTTCACCGCGGTGCGAATCGTGAAGTCGCGCGGGTGGATTCGAGGAAGGTCCGCCCACGCGATGGGAAACGACACCGTCGTGCCCGGCCGGATCCGCGGGCTGTAGGCGGCCACCACGGTCGCGCCGCCCGCGCGGGTGGAATCCAGGAAAACCTTGCCGCCGCGGTCTTCTCGAATGAAGGCCGTGGTGGCCAGGGCCGGGTCCAGGCGTTCGGCGCGGGCCGCGATGGCCCGGGTGGCGGCCGCGGCATCCTCGAGGTCGATGCCGGGTACCACCGGGACGAAGATGTGAACGCCCTTGGAGCCACTGGTTTTCACCGCACCGGCGAGACCGTCGTTGTCCAATGCCCGCCGAATCAGCTCGGCCGCACCCACCACCTGTTCGAACGGCTGGTCCGGTGCCGGGTCGATGTCCAGCACCAAATATGTTGGGCTGCCGGAATAGTCGGCGAGCCCCTCCGCCAACAGCAGCGTCACGTGGTACTCGACCGCACGCTGATTTCCGAACCACAGCAGGGTCCGCACGTTATTGCACAGCGCGTAGGAGATCTCTCGCCGCGAACTTCCCGCCCAGAGTGTCGCGCGCTCGACCCACTCCGGCGTGTACTTGGGCAGATTCTTTTGCATGAACGGTTCCTGCCCGGGCCGGACCCGCACCACCGACAGCGGTCGATCCCGCAACACGGGCACCATTCGCTCCCCCACCGCCTCCAGGTAATCGATCAGATCACCCTTGGTGGCGTCGGCCCCGTCGAACAAGGGACTGTCGAGACTGGAGAATTTCAACCCGGCCCGCGCGTCATCGCCCATCGCCCCACCTTGCGCCCCCGCGGTGCCCCCGTCAACCGCTCACCGGTACTGGTCGCGCGGTGGCGGCACGGGCCGGGTCGGCTGGGCGGTCGGCCGACGCTGCGAGGTCAGGGTGGTGCGCGGGCGTACGGGTGCGGCAACCAGGTCGCTCACCGAGAACACACCGTCGTAGGCGGATTCGGCGTGCTCGGATTCGTCGATGCCGTTGGCTTCCACCTCGTGGTCGACGCGGAACCCGAACAGCTTGTGGACGATCCACGCCAGGATCAGCGTGGCCACGAACGAATAGCCCATCACGGCGAGCGCGGCGATGGACTGGCGCAGCAGCTGCGTGACCCCGCCGCCGTAGAGCAGCCCGTTGCCGCCCGCCGGGTTCACCGAGGCATCGGCGAAGACCCCGATCAACAGCGTGCCCACCAAACCACCGACCAGGTGCACGCCGACCACGTCGAGCGAATCGTCATAGCCGAAGACGAATTTCAGGCTCACCGCGAGCGCGCAGCACACCCCGGCCACGAGGCCGATGACCAACGCACCCAGCGGCCCGACGAATCCGCAGGCGGGCGTGACGGCGACCAGCCCGGCGACCGCGCCCGACGACGCGCCGATGGTGGTCGGGTTGCCGTCGCGCCACTGCTCGACGACGATCCACGCCAGCGACGCCGCGCCCGTCGCGACGGTGGTATTGGTGAACGCCACGGCGGCGAGATCACCTGCGGTCAAAGCCGATCCGGCATTGAACCCGTACCACCCGAACCACAGCAGCGCCGCGCCGAGCAGTGTGAACGGCACATTGTGGGGCCGTGTGATGCTGCGCGGCCAGCCGTGCCGCTTGCCGATCACCAGCGCCACCGCCAGTGCCGCCGCGCCCGCATTGATGTGCACCGCGGTGCCACCCGCGAAATCGAATGCCTTGAGCCGGTTGATGATCCAGCCTCCGACATCCGTCGAATTTCCCGACGCGTCGGTATCGGTGAACCCGCTCGAACTGAAGACCCAATGCGCGACCGGGAAGTACACGACGGTCGTCCACACCACCGTGAACACCGTCCATGCCCAGAATCGTGTCCGCCCGGCGATCGCACCCGAGATCAGCGCGGTGGTGATGACCGCGAACATCAACTGGAACATCACGAAGGCCATCGTCGGAATCTGATGCCCGGCAGGCCCGGACACCGTCCCCTGCGTCATCCGCAACAGCGCATGCGACATGCCGCCCACCAGCCCCTGAAAGGCGTCGTTGCCGAATGCCTCGCTGTAGCCGTACAACAGCCACAGCGTCGACACCACGCCGAGACAGACGAAGTTCATCATCAGCATGTTCAGCACACTCTTGCCGCCCACCATGCCGCCGTAAAAGAAGGCCAACCCCGGCGTCATCAACATGACCAGCGCGGCACTGGCCAGCACCCACGCCGTATCTCCCGAATTCACACTCGTACCTCATATCCCACGGGAATTGCGCCACAGCATCGAGAACCGCTGTTTCCCCCGACCACCCGCTGGTGTTTCGGAACGATGAATTCACCGCACCGCGGACGAACGCCCGCCAAACCCTTGTGATCACCGTGATTTCGAGGAAAGAGTCCCGGCCGCGTATCGGTTGCCCATGGCATGACTCTCGGAATCGCGCTTGCCGCGACGAATGCCGACAACTACATCGATGCGATCGTGAGCCAGGCGCGGACCGCGCACGAGTTGGGCGTCGAGTCGGTCTGGTTCGGCCAGCGCATGGACTACGACTCGCCCGCCCTGGCCGCCATCGTTGGGCGCGAGGTCCCCGGCCTCCAGGTCGGCACCTCCGCCATCCCCGTCCTCGGCCGCCACCCCCTGCTCGTCTCCGCGGCAGCCCAAACCGCCCAAGCCGCCACCCACGGCCGCTACACCCTGGGCCTGGCCCTCGGCTCCACCCTCGTCGGCGACGCCTTCGGCCTCCCCTTCGAGCGCCCGATCGCCCGCCTCCGCGAATTCCTCACCGCCCTGCGCCAATTGCTCGACACCGGCACGGCCGACTTCCACGGCGAACTGCTCACCGCCACCCCCACCCTGCCCACGGCCCTTCCCGGCGCACACCCGCGACCCCCGGTCCTGGTGGCCGCCATGGGCCCCCAGGCCCTCCGCGTCACCGGCGAACTGGCCGACGGCATCCTCCCCTACCTGGCAGGACCGAAAACCCTGAGCTCCCACATCATTCCCACCCTCGCCCGCTCCTCGAACACCACACCCCGCGTCGTCGCCTTCGTCCCCGCCGTGGTCACCGCCGACGTCGAAGCCACCCGCGCCCGCGCCCTCGAAACCCTCTCCTTCTATGAAAAGATCCCCTCCTACCGCCGTGTCCTGGACCAGGAGGGCGCAGACCGCGCCGCCGAACTGGCCCTGATCGGCGATGAGGAAACCATTGCCGCCGGAATCCGCCGCTACCGCGAAGCCGGTGCCACCGAAGTAGTCCTCACCACCACCAATCTCAGCACTCCGGAGGACGAGCTCCGCACCTGGGCGCTGGCAGCCGCACTGTGATGTGGAGTCCGCCGCTCGGGCGCGGGAGGATGGTGAGGGTTCCGTCGTGGGCGCGGGTGATGCTTTTGACGAGGGCGAGGCCCAGGCCGACACCGGCGTGGTCGGTGGGTGTGCGTTCGGTGGCGCGCTGGAATGGTTCGGTGAGGGTCGAGATCACCTGGGGGGTAAGGATGTCGCCGGTGTTTTCGACGGTGAGTTCGACGTAGTCGGGGTGGGTGGCGGTGGCGATCTGAACGGTGCCGTGTTCGGGGAGGTTGTGGACGATCGCGTTGTGTACGAGATTCGTGGTCAGCTGCAGCAGGAGGGTGGGCGAACCGAGGGTGGGGGTGAACTCGCCGGATGCCTGGATGGTGATGTCGTTCTTTTCCGCCAGTGGGAGCAGGGTTTCGGCGACTTCCTCGGCCAGCAGGGACAGGTCGACCTGTTCTCGGGTGAACGATCGCTGGTCGGCGCGGCTGAGCAGGAGCAGTGCCTCGGTGAGGGCGATCGCTCGCGAATTGACTGTGCGCAAGCGCTCTTCGAGCTCACCCGGGTCTCGGTTCGGATCGGCGCGGGCGACGTCGAGGAGAGCCTGGGTGATCGCCAGTGGGGTACGCAGTTCGTGGGAGGCGTTGGCGGCGAACCGCTGTTGCTCGGCGACGTGGCTTTCGAGCTGGGCGAGCATGGCGTCGAAACTGTCGGCGAGTTCACGGAATTCGTCTCGGGGGCCGCGCAATTGGATCCGGTGGGACAGCGACCCCCGCGCGGCCCTGCGGGTGGCGGCGGTGATCCTGGTCAGCGGTGCGAGGATGCGGCCCGCGAGCAGCCATCCGCCCAGCAGACCGAACAGCAACAGAAAGCCCAGCACCGCGCCCGCGGCCTGCGCGAAGTGCCGCGCGAGCCCCAAGCGGGTCAGCACGCCCCCGGGGGAGGCGGTCACGTCCGGCACTTCCGCCAGCAGATACAGCCACACGGCGGCCAGCAGCAGAGCACCGGCCAGCATGAGGAAGCCGGTGTAGCTGAGTGTGAGTTTGAGGCGAACGCTCACACCGGCTCCGATCCCACCTCGATGCGGTAACCGACGCCCGCGACCGTGGTGATCAGCCATGGCTCGCCGAGCCGTTTACGCAAGGCCGACACGGTGATTCGCACGGCATTGGTGAAGGGGTCCGCGTTCTCGTCCCACGCGCGATGCAGCAGCTGTTCGGCGCTGACGACACCGCCGCCCGCGGCGACGAGAACCTCGAGCACGGCGAACTGTTTCCGGGTGAGCGCGATATAGCGGCCGTCGCGGTAGACCTCACGGCGGAACGGGTCCAGACGCAGACCGGCGATCTCCGTGACCGGCGGTCTGGCGTGCGCGCGCCTGCGATCGAGCGCTCGGAGCCGGAGCACGAGTTCGCGCAGTTCGAACGGCTTGGTGAGGTAGTCGTCGGCGCCGAGTTCGAATCCGGAGGCCTTGTCGTCGAGTCGGTCGGCGGCGGTGAGCATCAGGATCGGCATGCCGCTGCCCGACGCGACGATCCCCGCCGCGATCTCGTCACCGGAGGGCCCGGGAATGTCGCGGTCGAGGACGGCGATGTCATAGTCGTTGACGCGCAACAGGTCTCGGGCGGTGTCGCCGTCACCGGCGAGGTCGGCCGCGATCGCCTCCAGGCGCAGTCCGGCGCGGATGGCCTCGGCCAGATAGGGCTCGTCTTCGACAACCAACACCCGCATGCGTCCCAGGCTACGATCCGGCGCATATCGTCGGCGTATCGAAAATCTCATACGGCCCGGCAACACCGCGTTGTCCAGGGTGGCGTCATGAGTCTGACGACGGCAGGACGAACGAGCTGGAAACCACTCACCCGCATCGCATTTCGGTTCTGTCTGCTGTATTTCGGCGCGATCTGCCTGTTCATTCCGCCGATCGTCTTCGTGCCGACGGGATGGCTCGGCTTCTGGCTGGGCCACGATGCGGCGTATTGGCCTGTCCGGGCCGTGCAGCCTGTCCTGAATTGGGTGGGCCAGCACGTGTTCGGTGTCTCCGCGCAGCTGCGTCCGAACGGTGTGGGCGACCAGACGATTTTCTGGGTGCTGCTGTTCTGTGTGCTGGTCGTGGCGGTGGCCGGGACGGCGGTGTGGTCGCTGCTGGACCGGCGACGCGCGCACTATCGCACGCTCGCGGGCTGGTATCTGCTCGTCATTCGGCTGGCGCTGGCGGGCCAGCTATTGAGCTACGGCTGCGCCAAGGCGTTGGCGGCGCAGATGCCGCAGCCGTCGCTGACCAGGCTGTTGACCAAGTACGGCGACTTCACGCCGATGGCCGTGCTGTGGTCGCAGGTGGGCATGTCGAGACCGTACGAAATCGCGCTCGGCGCTGCGGAAATCGCCGCCGCGATACTGCTGTTCGTTCCCCGAACGGCATTGCTCGGCGCATTGCTGGCACTGATCGACACCCTGCAGATCCTGGTACTGAACATGACCTTCGATGTGCCGGAAAAGATCCTGTCCGCACACCTGCTCCTGATGTCGGCGATACTGCTGGCGCCCGAGGCGCGACGGTTGACGCGAGTCCTGCTGTTGAATCGTGCCACCGGGCCCGGGGCCGTGCCGTACCCGTTCCACACCACGAGATGGCGGCATATCGCGGCACTGACCCAAGTCGCGTTCGGAATCTGGATCGCGGCGGCACAAATACACGGCGGCCTACACGCCTGGCACACCGTCGGACCCGATCGACCCAAACCTCCCCTGTACGGCATCTGGTCGGTCTCCCAATACATCCGCGACGGCCAACCGGTGCCACCTCTGACCACCGACGAAACCCGCTGGAAAACAGTGGTCTTCGACTATCCGAACATGGTCACCTACCAGCGAATGGATGACACCCTGATAACCGTTCCCGCGGACGTGGACGCCGCCACCCACCGAATCCGCCTGATCGGCGACAGCCCGAACACGTGGTCCACCCTCACCTTTCAACAGCCCAACCCCGACAACGCGGTGCTGACCGGCGACCTGGACGGCCATCGGGTGACACTCAGCCTCGACCGCATAGACCCGAACCGATTCCCTCAGCGAAACACCGGGTTCCACTGGATCCAGAACACCCCGAATCTCTGAAGGGTTCCGCCATGCTACGTTAACGGCAATCGTTTTCAATACTGCCCGACCTCGAAAGCACCACCGTTGTACAAATCTCCCACCGGCGCGATCATGCGCCCTGCCCGTGCACCCCGACCAGGGTGGCTGGGCGCAGCCGGTCTGCTCGCACTCACCGCCATTCAGGCGGCGCCCCTCGATGCGTCGGCCGCGCCCACGAATCCGTTGCGGCCCGTCATCGCACCCGCGGAACTCGCCCAGCAGATGCGGTCCGCGATCCAGGCCGCCTCGCCCGGCACCCGGGTCGGCATCGACGTCATCGACAACACCACCGACGCGACGCTCGCCGACCTCGACTCCGATCAGCAGTTCTACACCGCGTCCGTGGTCAAACTGCTGATCGCGGTGGACGAATTGCGTGGGCGCGATTGGCAATCGGATTCGGATACCGCGGCCGATATCCACCGCATGTTGTCGGCCAGCGACGACGATATCGCCGACCGGCTCTGGTGTGAGAACGGCGGCACCGCGATCGTGAATCGAATGGTCGACTTGATCGGGCTCACCGGCACGCAGCCGCCGACCGACCCCGCCGAGTGGGGCGAAACCCGCACCACGCCAAAAGATGTCGTCGCCATCTACCGCTACCTCACGACCGTCCTGCCCGAACCGGCCCGGGAGCTGATCGTGAATGGATTGCGGGACAGCAGCCGCATCGCGGCCGACGGCACCGACCAGTATTTCGGGATCCCGGACGGCTTTCCGGACGCACCGCGGGCAATCAAGCAGGGCTGGATGGCACTCGACACCTCGACGACCATGAACACCACCGGCCTCGTCGGCACCTCCCCCGGACAGCCGCTGCGCTACACCGTCGTGGTCCTGACCTCGCAGCCCGCCGACGTCGGGTGGACGGCGGGCGGTGCGGCACTCACCCGAGGCCTGGTCGTCCTGCGCGACAACGCAATCCCTCCGACGAGAACAGAGGCCCTTCGGGACACGTCCGGTCGCGAGGGCGTCGGTGCTGCGCCATCATGGTGATCTCGACACGGACCACCGGGATCGAGCTAGATTCGGGAGCGAGCTCGGTCGTTGCTGAGGTATCGCCGAATCTCGACGTAGGGAGTATGTGATGGTCCTGCCTGGTTTGCTGTCCAAGGCCGCGACGACGGTCGTCACCGGCGCGGTCGGGGTCGCCGCGTACGAGGTGCTGCGGCGCGCGGCGGCGAAGGTGCCCGCCCGGGATATCGCGGTGACCGCGGCCGAGTGGGGGTTGCGCGGCGTCCGCACTGCCGAAACTCGCGCGGAATCCGCCCGGCTGACGATCGCCGACGTGGTCGCCGAGGCCCGCGAGCGGATCGGCGAGGAGGCGCCGCCGCCGAGCGTCGCCTCCGGCGGTCACGATCACGACCACTAGCGGGAGGATCGCCGTGACCGCGGTCGTGGACACCGACCACCCGGCCGACCTGACGATCCTGTCCGACGCGGCGGGCCGGATACGACTGCGGGTGCCCTGGATACGCGGCGGATCGGTCCGGGCGGTCGCGGTCGAGGAGGCCGTGGACGGAGTGGGCGGCGTGCGCGCGGTGCACGCCTATCCCCGGACCGGATCGGTGGTGGTGTGGTACTCGCCGCGGCGCGCGGATCGGGACGAGATCCTGAAGGCGGTCGCTGCCGCCCGGGAGGTGCCCGCGGCCCTGGTGCCCGTGCGGGCTCCGCGCTCGGCGGATGTCGCCAATGCCGATGTGTTGCGCATGGTGATCGGCGGAGTCGCGTTGGTGCTGCTGGGATTTCGGCGCTATGTGTTCGCCAGACCGCCGCTGCTGGGTCCGGCCAGCCGGACCTTCGCCACCGGTGCGACGATCGTCACCGGGTACCCCTTCCTGCGCGGTGCGCTGCGCTCTCTGCGCGGCGGTAAGCCCACCGGGACCGACGCGCTGGTGTCGGTCGCCACGATCGCGAGTCTGGTGCTGCGGGAGAACGTCGTCGCGCTGACCGTGTTGTGGCTGCTGAATATCGGTGAGTACCTGCAGGATCTGACCTTGCGGCGCACCCGCCGGGCGATCTCGGATCTGCTGTCCGGCAACCAGGACACGGCCTGGCTGCGCCTGCCCGACGGGACCGAGGTCCAGGTCGGCATCGAGACCCTGCAGCTCGGCGACGAGGTCGTGATGCACGACCATTCCGCGATCCCGGTCGACGGCATCGTCGTCGACGGCGACGCCATCGTCGATCAATCCGCGCTGACCGGCGAGACCTTCCCGGTGACCGTGGGGACCGACGACCGGGTGCACGCCGGTTCGGTCGTGATCCGGGGACGCCTGGTCGTGCGCGCCGAGGCCGTCGGCCAGGAGACCACGATCGGCCGGGTCATCGCCCGCGTCGAGGAGGCCCAGCACGATCGCGCGCCCATCCAGACGATAGGCGAAAGCTTCTCTCGCCGTTTCGTTCCCGCCTCCTTCCTGGTCTCGGCGATCACGCTGCTGCTGACCCGGGACGTGCGGCGGGCCATGACCATGCTGCTCATCGCCTGCCCGTGCGCGGTGGGTCTGGCGACCCCGACCGCGATCAGCGCGGCGATCGGCAACGGCGCGCGGCGCGGCATCCTGATCAAGGGCGGGTCGCATCTCGAGCAGGCCGGACGCGTCGACGCCATCGTCTTCGACAAGACCGGGACACTGACCCGGGGCCGCCCCATCGTCACCACCATCGTGTCCTTCCACGATGATTGGGAGCCCGAGCAGGTCCTCGCCTATGCCGCGAGCTCGGAGATCCATTCCCGGCATCCGCTCGCCGAAGCGGTGATCCGCTCCACCGAGGAGCGCCAGATCACCATCCCACCCCACGAGGAATGCGAGGTCCTGGTCGGTCTGGGCATGCGCACCATCGCCGATGGCCGGACCCTGCTGCTCGGCAGTCCGCCGCTGCTGCGCCAGGAACGGGTCAAGGTGTCGAAGAAGGCGTCGGCCTGGGTGACACGACTGCAACGACAGGCCGAGACACCCCTGCTGCTCGCGGTCGACGGCACCCTGGTCGGTTTGATCAGCCTGCGCGACGAAACCCGACCCGAGGCCGCAGAGGTCCTGAACAGCCTGCGCCGCAACGGAGTTCAGCGCATCGTCATGCTCACCGGCGACCATCCCGAAACCGCGGCGGCGATAGCCGCCGAACTGGGCATCGACGACTGGCAGGCCGAGGTGCTCCCCGAAGACAAGCTGCGCGTCGTGCGGGCCCTGCAGGCCGAGGGCTACACCGTCGCCATGGTCGGCGACGGAATCAACGACGCCCCCGCCCTCGCGGTCGCCGACATCGGCATAGCCATGGGCCTCGGCGGCACCGACGTCGCCGTCGAAACCGCCGACGTCGCCCTCGCCACCGACGACCTACGCCGCCTCCTCGACGTCACAGACCTCGGCGCCCGCGCCGTAGACGTAATCCGCCAAAACTACGCAATGTCGATCGCCGTCAACGCCCTCGGCCTACTCATCGGCGCAGGCGGCGCCCTCTCCCCCGTACTAGCCGCCGTCCTACACAACGCCTCCTCGGTCATCGTGGTAGCCAACAGCTCCCGCCTAATCCGCTACCGCCTAACCCAAGACCCCACCCACCCTCAGCCCCCAGCCCCCGCGTGAAAATGGATGGCACCCAAGGCCTCTGAGCGTCCGCCATGACCGAGTGCGCTGAGCATCGAATACACAACGGAGCCGCAGGTCAATGACCTGCGGCTCCGTCTTGAAGTGGAGCTAAGGGGACTCGAACCCCTGACCCCCACACTGCCAGTGTGGTGCGCTACCAGCTGCGCCATAGCCCCGTGTTCAGTTCTGTGCTAGCGGGGCGGTGCCCTGCTTGCTTGAACGAAGTTACACGACGGGTGTCGAACAAACCAAATCGCCTGGATAGAGGCTGGCGGAGGCGATCTTCTCGAGCTAGGCTCGAACGCATGTTCGATAGCCGAGAGGTGGAGGCGATGGGCGACGAGGAGCTGATCGACGCGCTGCGGCGGGCACACGGAGCGGCGGCGTTCGCACAGGCGGCGGAAATCACAGCGGTGCGGGAGGTGTATCGGCGGCATCGGGCCGAGAATGCCGCGCCGGGGGCGGGTGGGGTGCGTGCCGGGGAGTTCGCCGCGGCGGAGATCGCCGTGGCGGTGCACGTGTCCGAGGCGGTGGCGGCGGCGCTCGTCGACATTGGGCTGGCGCTGGACTCGCTACCGGATACCAAGCTGGCCTTCGCGGCCGGGCGCATCGATCTGTCGCGGGTGCAGGTGATCGTGGACAGCCTGCGCGGGCTCTCGCGGGAGATGCGAGAAGTCTTGGAGCCCAAGCTGATCGACGCGGCCTTGCGCTCGGATCCCGCCCGATTACGGCAGACCGCGCAGCGTTGGGTGACCCGGCTCGATCCGGACGGTGAGACCAGGCGGCGGCGGGAACGCGAGCAGGATCGCGATATTCGCATTCGCGCGGTTCAAGACGGGATGGCGGTGTTCGACGGGCTGCTTCCGGCGGCGGGCGCGCAGGCGCTGGCCATGCGGCTGCGCGAGATGAGTCTGCAGGTCTGCGATGACGATCTGCGCACCATGTCCCAGCGCCGCGCCGACGCCCTCATCGCCCTCGCCGACGGTTCCGGCCGCCTGACCTGCGGTTGCGGCAAGGGAACCGACTGCCCCAAGGCCACCGCACCCGCCACCCCGCGCCGCCCGCTCATCCAGGTCGGGGTCTCCGCCGAATCCCTCCTCGGCCTGCGCGACGACCCGGCCTTCCTCGCGGGTTACGGCCCGGTCGACGCCGCCCTCGCACGCACACTCGCCGAACATGCCCGCTTCCAGGTGATTCCGGAGTATTTCCCAGAGACCACCGCACCGCAAGCCGACACGTCCGGCGAAGTACCGGAACCCGACACCACCTCACAAGCTTCGGCACGGACACCGAGGCCCGACACCGCCGCACCGGCACCCTGGGAGCGCGCGCTGGTCGCCCGCGAGCGCGTCGCGAACACTCACGACGACCCCGAGCCCATCCCGGGTGTCGATCGAGGCAGACTCGTCTCCATCCCCGGAACTCCGAAAATCGCTGCCGTGCGCCCCTTTTCGGGTTCACCCGCCCGTGAGGTCCGCGCCCTGGACGGCCTGTGCCGCTTCCCCGGCTGCACCATGCCCGCCGCGGAAACCTCACTCGTCCAATTCGATCCGCTCCCCGGCCAGACCACCGCACAGCCGAACCCCGCCTACCGCGCCGTCCTGTGCACCCACCACCATCGCCTGAAGTCCCTGGCGGACAAGGGTAAACACCCCTGGCGCGTCTACCTCGCCGACAACGACCGCATGCGCTGGATCGACCCCAGCGGCGAGCCGCACGAAACCATCCGCGAGGGCGCCCGCTACCTCTTCCCCCACACCGACATCGACGCCCCCACCCTCTCGCGCCCCTTACGCGCGGTCCCCGACATAACCGAAATCCCACCCGCCAGAGGCCATTTCACCACCGACCTGGCATACCCCACGGAGGACCACATCCTCATCCACCCCCAACTCTCCCGCACCACCCCCGACAACGACATCCCCGACAGAGCCGCCACCCGCTGACCCCACCACCACCCCCAATCCAAGGGACCGGGCCCCCAGCCCGGCCCCCTCCCCGGGGTGCGGCTCAACTCACCGTTCCCCCGATGGGCCGCACCCCACCCAATCTGGGCCGTGCAGGCGGCTACACCGGTCGACTGCGCCGCCCTATCCTCGATTCTTGATTTCGTGACTTGCCACTTACGAGACGTCGGCGCGGACCTGGTTGCTGAAGTTATCGAAGACCACGGCCTTGGGCGTGAAGGTGCCCTTCGCGGCGACCACACCGGTTACCTTTTCACCGGGCTGAAGATCCACGGTCGCGATCTGGTTCTGATCGACGCCGAGCTCGGCCTCATGCTTGTTCCCGCCGGTGTCGGTGATAGTGATGTACAGCGGATTGACGCTGACCACCTTGTCCTTGCTGTTGTTCACAACTGTGACAAGGACACTCGTGTATTCGCCCCCGTTGTCCAAGACGCTGGGAGTGAACGCTGTCGGGGTAGCCGACAGCTGCACGACCGCGTTCGCGGTCGACATCGGCGCGGGCTTGGACGGGTCACACGCGGTGAGAACGCCCATTCCGGCGAAAGCGGCCAAAGCGACCGCAAGCACCGAGACGGATTTGCGAATCATTGAATCCCCCTGGAGTTCATCGTTTCCAATCTTCTGACTACCCCTAATAGGCAATCAGATGGCTAACGATAGAACTCGATCAAGCACTTGATAAGGGGATTGTCACCCACATCTGGTCAAGCTCGAATATTGGCACGAATAGGGGGCCGGTGGGTATTCGCACCAACCGACCCCCGGTTTCGTATCCCATGTCCGCTATTTCGCGGCGTCGAGGACCCAGTTCTCGTTGTTCACGTCGACTTTTTTGTCGTCGATGTAGACGGCAGGGGTGGCGGCTCGGCCGTTGAGTTTGTCGGTGAGGGATTTGAGGGCGGATTCGGCGTGGGCTCGGGCGGTGTCGGCTCGGTCGCCGGAGGTGATGCATTTGGCTGCGTCGTCGGGGGCGCCTGCTTGTTTGGCGATGTCGGCGAGGTCCTTGTTGTCGTGGTCCGGGCCGCCTTCGGAGGGCTGGTCGGTGGTGAAGAGGAGGGAGTGGAACTTCGAGTAGGCCGGGCCGTTGCCTGCTTGGGCGACGCATTCGTTCGCGGCTACCGCGCGGGTCGAGTAGTCCTTGCTCTTCGAGCGGGAGTCGAGGAAGTTCACCAGGCGATACCGTACGGCGATCTTGCCCAGATCGACCTGCTGGGCGATCTCCTGGCCGTAGATCTTCTCCAGCTGACCGCAGGCCGGGCACAGCGGATCCTCGTAGATATCAATGGTTTTCGCCACGTTCGGCTTGCCCAGCACGATCGCGCCATCCGAATCCAGCGCCACCGTCACCCCGGGATCGTGCACCGGTCCGTATCCGTCGTTGCGAACCGTCTCCCCGCCCCCGCGATTCCACAGATACAACGCCCCCACGATCGCGACAACCACCACCACGGCCAATCCGGCCAACGCATAGGTGGTCTTGCTGGAAACCGGCTGCGGCGTGTGCTTCGAAGTCGGATTGCTCACCCGCACCACTCTGCCCGACGGCCCCACCCCCACAACACCCGCCCCACCGGACGAAAATCGACTCGCGCCGCCACGCCCACCCCGGCATGCTTCCGTCCATGATCAACACCGCTCCGACCCGCTACGACCGTTCCGCACTCATACACGCGTATCTGGATGCGGTGGAAGAGCTCTCCAAGCTCCACGGCAAGACCGGCGAGGAGGCGGAAGCCGAATACGCGAGCTGGTCCGCGAGCGCCGTCACCCGCTCCAAGACCCGGCTCGCATACCTGCACGGCTTGGAGGAGCTGTTCGGCGTGGTCCTGCGACTCCCCACAGGACCGGGTCCGATCACCACTGTCGGCTCGGTGAGCCCGGCTCTGCTGATGTTCCTGCGCAGCACGGCCCAGTCGTATCACGCGATTCAGACGCCGTTCTCGGGCTACCTGGAAGCGACATTGCTCGTGCGGAAGATGGAGGAGGCCGGGATCTGGGATGCCGTGTCCGACAACAGCGACCGGATGCGACGCACTACCGACGACCTGCGCCAACAACATCTGGAATTGCTCGACACCGTGCTGAGCGCGGTGCTCGGTGACAAGGCCGATCTCGTTTACGAACTCGACGATCCGGCTGCCGCCGCCATTGTTCGACCCGAGCACGGGAACCCGTGGGACGACTGGTGAGACCGGGGGTCTAGCTGGGGATCGGCACAACTTCCTTGCGGCGCAGGGTTTCCGGGGCGAGGAGCCAGACGGCGGAGGCGGAGGCCAGGAGGGCTGCGGTGACGCCGAGGGCCACGCCGTAGGAGATGCGGTCGGCCAGAAGGCCGATGGCGTAGGGGCCTAGGAAGGTGCCTAGGTCGGCGGACATTTGGTAGCCCGCTAGGACGGGGCCGCCGCGGCGGCCGGGGCCGATGATGTCGGCTACGGACGCCTGCAATGCGGGGGAGAACATGCCGGAGCCGATGCCCGCCAGGCAGGAGGCGGCCAGGAGCCAGGGGAGGGTTGGGGAGAGGCCGATGCCTGCGGTGCCGAGGGCGCAGATCAGGGTTCCGGCGATGAGGAAGGGTTTGCGGCCCAGGGTGTCCGACCAGCGGCCGGAGAGGAACAGGACGGAGGCGTTGCCGAGGGCGAAGGCGGTCAGGGCGACGCCTGCCAGGGCGGCGTCCTGTTTCAGGACTTCGACGACGATCAATGGCACCAGGGCCATGCGGACGCCGAAAACGGCCGCGCCATTGCCGAAGTTGGCCCAGAGGGCGGCGCGGTAGGCGGGCTGGGCGATGCCCTCGCGGAAGGTCATGGCGGGGGTGCCGTTGGTGGTCTCGGAGAGCGCTAGCGGCGAATTGCGTAGCGCCACATAGACGATCAGGCTGGCGATCAGCAGGGCCACGCAGTAGATGACGAAGGGGGCGCGCAGGCCCAGGAACGACAGCGCGCCGCCGACCAGCGGGCCGCTGATGGAGCCGATCAGGAAGCTGGTGGAGTACACGCCCGACACCCGGCCCCGCTCGGCGGGCGGCGACATGCGGATCACCAAGCCCAGCGAGGACACCGTGAACATGGTCGATCCGATCCCGCCGAGGGACCGCAAAACCAGCAGCTGCCAATAGCTTTGCGCCAGCGCGCACGCACCGGTCGAGACCGCCACGATCAGCAGCCCGGTCAAGTACACCGGCCGCTCCCCCAGCTTCTGCAACAGCCGTCCCGCCATCGGCGCGAAGATCAACCGCATCAACGCGAACGCGCTCACGATGAACGAGGCGGCGGCGACACCGACGTGGAAACTCCGCGCGAACTGCGGCAGCGCGGGCGCGACCAGCCCGAATCCAATGGCGATCGTGAACGCCGACCCGACCAGCACCCAGATCTCCACGGGCAACCGATGCCGCCCGGCCCCGACCTCAGCACTACTCACCGCACCACGCCCTACTCACCGCACCACGCCCTGCCCACCACACCACGCCGTGCTCACCACCACACCACGCCCTGCCCACCACACCACGCCGTGCTCACCACCACACCACGCCCTGCCCACCACGCCGCACAAGGCCCGCCGTGACCGGCCGAACCACGGTCGCGCCAATCCTCCTGCCGCCGCGTCGAACCCACCCGTCCTCACCGACGACATCCCACCCGCGGCAGCTTCGATGCGACGATGAGAGGCGCCGTTGAGCCCGAGCACCACGACCCGGCTGCCCGTCCACCGCGAGGCCCACCCCGGCGAAGACCTCCAGCGAGCCGTACGACTTGCCCACGGCCAAGCCCTCACGCACCGGAGGTACCGGACAGCGCGTGCCCCACGACTTCCTCGGCCGCCGCCTGCACCAACGCGAGATGCTCGGGCCCATGGAAGGATTCCGCGTAGATCTTGTACTTGTCCTCGGTCCCCGACGGCCGCGCGGCGAACCACGCGTTCTCGGTGGTGACCTTCACTCCGCCCAGCGCCGCGCCATTGCCGCGCGCGCGGGTCTGGATGCCGGTGATGGGCTCCCCGGCGATTTCGGTCGCGGTGATCATGTCCGGCGTCAACGCCGCGAGGCGCGCTTTCTGTTCCGCGGTCGCGTTCGCGTCGACGCGGGTGTAGGCGGGTGAGCCGTAGCGCTTTTCGAGTTCGGTGTAGCGGGTGGACGGGCTCTGCCCGGTGACGGCGGTGATCTCCGCGGCCAGCAGGGCGAGCAGGATGCCGTCCTTGTCGGTGGTCCACACGGTGCCGTCCATGCGCAGGAACGACGCGCCCGCGGACTCCTCGCCGCCGAAAGCCAGACTGCCGCTGAACAATCCGGGCACGAACCATTTGAACCCGACCGGCACCTCGTACACGTCGCGCCCCAGCACCCCGACCACGCGATCGATCATCCCGGAGGTCACCACGGTCTTGCCGATCTTGGTCAGCGCGTCCCACCCCATCCGATTGGCGATCAGGTATTCGATCGCCACCGCCAGGTAGTGGTTCGGATTCATCAGTCCCGCATCGGGAGTCACGATCCCGTGCCGGTCCGCGTCGGCGTCGTTGCCGGTCGAGATGTCGTAATCGTCGCGAATCGCCACCAGCGAGGCCATGGCATAGCGCGAGGACGGATCCATCCGAATCCGCCCGTCGGAATCCAAGGTCATGAACCGCCAGGTCGGGTCCACGAACGGATTCACCACCTCGAGCTCGAGGTCGTAGCGCTGCCCGATCTCCTCCCAGTAGTCCACCGAGGCCCCGCCCATGGGATCCGCGCCCAGCCGAATCCCGGCGCCCCGAATGGCATCCAGGTTCAGCACGTTGGGTAGGTCCGAGATGTAGCGGTCCAGATAGTCGTAGCGCTCCACCTTGGTGGCCAGCGCGTGCGCGAGCGAGGTCCGCCGCACATCGGCGAGCCCGGTTCGCAATAGTTCGTTCGCCCGGGCGGCGATCGCATCGGTGGCGATGGTGTCGGCCGGACCCCCGTGCGGCGGGTTGTATTTGAATCCGCCGTCGCGCGGCGGATTGTGCGAGGGCGTCACCACGATGCCGTCGGCCTGATGCCGCGTCCCGCCCCGATTGTGCCGCAGCACAGCGTGACTCAGCGCGGGCGTCGGCGTGTACCGATCGCGCGAGTCGATGACCGCGGTGACGTCATTGGCGGCCAGCACCTCCAGCGCGGTGGTCCAGGCGGGTTCGGACAGCGCGTGCGTATCCCGCGCCAGATACACCGGCCCGGTAATCCCCCGCGAGGCACGGTATTCCACGATCGCCTGGGTGATGGCCAGGATGTGCGCCTCGTTGAACGCGCAGTCCAGGCTCGACCCGCGATGCCCGGAGGTGCCGAAGGATACGAGTTGCTCGGGATCAGCCGGATCCGGAATTCGGCTGTAGTAGGCCGTCACCAAATGCGCGATGTCCTCGAGGTCCGTGGCCCGCGCCGGTCGTCCGGCTCGATCGTGGGCCATGCTCGCACCTCCCTTCCGTATCGCCTGTGCCCGGCTCGTCATGAGGATCACGGCCGCACCCGCTCCCCGAGATGAGCACCGATCACGACGTTCGCCACCGCATAGCTGTAAGCGCCCTCCTCGTCCGATCGAAACAGTGTGCCCAGGGGGAGAACACTATCGAATCGAGGGGCCACCGCGCGATCCACCAGATAACCGGGCACCGCCGTCACCGCCGGACCCCGTCGAAAACCTCCACCGGCGACAGCGCCACCGTCACCGAATCCAGCAGGTCCGCATTGCTTTCCACGAAGGCGCGCAGGCGATCGGTGGCATCGATGATCATCACCAGCACCGGCATCCGCTCGGCCAGATCCAACAGCCGCGCGGTGTGAATGTGGGAGGACACCCCGTACCCCTCCACGCCACGCCAGACGCTCGCCCCGGCCAGTCCGGCATCCCGGGCGCGCCGCACGATCTCGTGGTAGCGGGGCCGATGCCGATACAGGTCGTCCTCGCCCAGCAGCACCGTCAGCCGGGACGCCGGAACCCAGTGCCGAGTCTTCTCGCTCATCGCCTGCCCCCAATCGTCGTGCCGTTCGCCGATACCTGTCATAACGGTCCCCCCGAGG
Organism: Nocardia sp. CDC160; assembly: GCF_035818795.1. Taxonomy (NCBI): domain Bacteria; kingdom Bacillati; phylum Actinomycetota; class Actinomycetes; order Mycobacteriales; family Nocardiaceae; genus Nocardia; species Nocardia sp. CDC160. The sequence continues at coordinate 500,976 of NZ_JAYKYT010000003.1, forward strand.
CACCCGAGTCCGCGGCCGATTCGGCCCGATTCGAGCAGTCTACGAACTTCCTGGCGCGGGTGGACACGCCTTACTAGTTAGCTAAATAGTTGCCATTCGGCGTGTTGCTGAGCCCGAACAACAGCCCGGAACTGCGAGGATAGTGCGGCTTGCCCGGTGTTGTCCCATCGGCCTCGAGGAGCCAAGTTGGCGGTGCGGCAGTCGATCAGAAAGATGCTGGTCCAGGGCTTCGGAATCGCCTCGGTACTGGTGGCCGTCATGGCCGCCGCACCCGCGGCTCACGCCGGGCCGATCTACCCCTTTCCGGACCCGGACGGGTTCTACTACGCCGCAGGCGATCTCGGCGGCGCCCAGAACGGCGACGTCCTCAACGCCCGTCCGATGCCCAGCCCGTGGGCCGGTGCGACGGTGTGGCAGATCCTGTTCCGTTCCACCAATTCCGTCGGCGCGCCCATCGCCGCCATGACCACCCTCATCTCCCCCGGTCCCGGGCCGCGACCGCTGCTGTCGTATCAGCCGTTCGTGAATTCCCTGGGCATGCAATGCGCTCCGTCGCACAGCCTGTTCGACGGCAGCATGAAGGAGGCCTCCGCCTTCCCGCTGCTGCTGGCCCGGGGTTGGGCGATCGCGGTGCCCGATCACCTCGGCCCCGACAGCGCCTACGGCGCGGCCCGCATGGGCGGGCAGATCACCCTGGACGGCATTCGCGCCGTGAAGCGTTTCGCCCCGGCGGGATTGGCCGATTCGCCGGTCGGCCTGGCCGGATACTCCGGCGGCGCGATGGCCACCGGTTTCGCGGCCGCCATCGCCCCCGACTACGCGCCGGAGCTCCCCATTGTCGGTGTCGCCCAGGGCGGCGTCCCGGTGAATCCCGGCAAAATGGCCATCGAGGCGGGTGATTCGCCGCAGGCCCTGTTCGGACTCGGCTTCGCCGTGGCCGAGGGCATGGAACGCGAATACCCGGCCGAAATGCGACTCGACAACTCACTCACGCCGTTCGGCTTCTGGATGCGCGAGCGCATCGCGAATTCCTGTGTGGACGACATCATCTCGGTGGGTGCGAACCATCACATCAGCGAGGTCTTCCACGCGGGCGCGGAGAACGACCCGGTACTGATCCGCACCTTCCACGAGAACGCGCTCGAGATCATCCCCGAACTCATCCACCAGCCGCTCTACGAATGGCACGGCGGCAACGACCAGGTACCCCTCGATCTGGCCCTCTACACCGCGGGCCGGTACTGCGCCGCGGGCACCCCGGTCCAGTTCGACATCATTCCCGGCGCGGATCACGGCACCGCCATCTTCCCGGGCGCGATGAACGCCATGAACTATCTGTCCGACCGTTTCGCGGGTCTGGCCCCGCCCTCGAACTGCCGCTGAATCGCGGTAAGCCGAAAAAGAAACGGCCCCGGCTCGTTCCGACGAGCCGGGGCCGTTTTCATTCCGGACCTCTTTGTCCGGTGGGCGAAACTCAGTGTTGATTCACGAAACTCAGTGCGCCAGAACAGGTTCGCCCTCGGCGGGCGCGGGAACCTGGTTCGGCATGATCAACCCGGTGATCACCGCCCCGACCACGAAGATCGCGGCTGCCCACCAGAAGGTGGTGGTGTAGCTGCGCACCGCGGCCTCGGCCAGCACCGCGGGCGACGGCGGAACATGGTCGGACACATAGTTACCGAACGCGGTCGAAGCCAGCGTCGAGAGCAGTGCGGTGCCGATCGAGCCGCCGACCTGCTGGCTGGTGTTCACCATCGCCGAGGCCACACCCGCGTCCTCGTGGTCGATGCCCGAGGTCGCGCCGGTGAAGGCGGTGGACATCGCCATACCCAGGCCCAGACCCATGAGGATCAGGCTGGGCAGGATGTGGCTGGCGTAGCCGGTGGCGACGCCGATGCGGGTCAGCAGCACCATTCCCAGTGTGGCGAGCAGGAATCCGGACACCACGGTGACCTTCGGACCCACCCGCGGCATGAGCAGCGCGGGCACCGTGGTCGAGGACGCGACCATGCCCGCGACCATCGGCAGGAAGGCCACGCCGGTGCGAATCGGCGAGTACCCCAGCTGCTGCTGCATGTAGTAGGTGAGGAACAGGAACATGGCGAACATGCCGATGCCAATGGTGAACACGGTGACGTAGGAAGCGCCGCGGGTCTTGTCCAACACCACGCGCAGCGGCAGCAGCGGATGCGCGACCCGCTGTTCCAGCCACGCGAACACGCCCAGCAGCACCACGCCGCCGATCAGGAAGGCCAGCGTCACGCCATTGGTCCAACCGTCGGATTCGGCGTGGGAGAAGCCGTACACGATGGCGAACAGCGCGGCGGTCACGGTCAGCGTGCCCGGCAGATCCAGCTTGGGCCGCTCGGTGGCGGTGTGCTTGGCCAGCAACAGCATCGCGCCGACCAACGCGATGGCCGCGAAGACCAGGTTGACGTACATGACCCAACGCCACGAGGCCCACTCGGTGAGCGCGCCACCCAGCAGCAGACCCAGGGCGCCACCGGCACCGGCGATCGCACCGAAAATGCCGAAAGCCTTTGCGCGCTCGGAGGGTTCGGTGAAGGTGACGGTCAGCAGCGACAACGCGGCCGGTGCCAGCAGCGCCGCGAAAACACCCTGCGCGACGCGAGACCCGACCAGCACCTCGAAGTTCCCGGCGGCACCGCCGACCGCGGACGCGACGGCGAACCCGACCAGTCCGGTAATGAAGGTCGTGCGCCGCCCGAACAGGTCCGACAGCCGCCCGCCCAGCAGCAGCAGACTGCCGAAGGCCAGCGCGTACCCCGTGATCACCCACTGCCGATCCCCATTGGAGAATCCGAGATCGGCCTGCGCGTGCGGCAGCGCGATGTTCACGACGGTCGCGTCCAGCACGACCATGAGCTGGGCGACACCGAGCACGGCGAGCACCCACCAGCGCATGGCGTGCGAGCCACGCCGCGCGGCGGGGGCCGACGCCGCCACGTCTTTCTCGAGAGCTGTTGTCATGGTGTTTTCCTCGTCCCCTAGGATTAACGGAGAAACCGTCTCCGCTTACCGGTCCAAGCTACCAGACAAAACGGAGATGAAGTCTCCGGATAATCCCGATTCCTGTTAGGATTAGCCTGTGAATCACGTCACCACCGCGCCACCACCTCGGCGTCTGCGCGCGGACGCCGCCCGCAATCAGCAGCGCATCATCGCGGCCGCCCGCGAGCTGTTCGCCGATCGCGGCCTGGAGGTCACGCTCGACGATGTCGCCGAACGCGCCGGAGTCGGCGTCGGTACGGTCTATCGCCGCTTCGCCAACAAGCAGGAGCTCATCTCCGAGGTCTTCGACCACATGGTCACCGAGCTGGCCGGGGCGGTGGACACCGCGCTGCACCATCCGGACCCGTGGCAGGGCCTGGTCGATCTGTTCGAGTACTCCTGCCGCCACATCGCGGTCAATCGCGGCTTCGGCGAGGTCATTCTCGAATTGCACGACAGCATGGACCGTTTCGTGTGCATGAAGGACCGCATCCGGCCCGGCATGCAGGCGGTCATCCAGCGCGCCAAGGACGCGGGGGTGCTGCAGCCCGATATCGAGCCCGCCGATTTCTTCGCCATGGTGAACATGGTCGACGGCATCGCGGGCTTCGCCCGGCCGGTGAATCCCGATGTCTGGGAGCGCTACATGGCCGTGATTCTCAATGGCGTCCGTGGCGACAGTGTGCCGCGCATGCCGCTCACGCAACCGCCCTTGACCGAGGACGAGGTGGAACGGGCGAAGGCCGCGGCGTGCCCACCGCGCAAACGGTAGCGGACATCACACTCGCGGTTTAAAGTTGGTCGCATGACCAACTCTTGGGTGAACTGGGCCGGGGATCAGCGCTGCACCCCGGCAGCCATCGCCGAACCGAGCTCGCCCGAGGACGTCGCGGCAGTACTCGCACAGGCCGAGGCGAACGGACACACCGTCCGGGTCGCCGGATCCGGCCATTCCTTCACCGAGACCGTGCTCACCGACGGCACGCTGCTGCGGTTGAACAAGCTGGACAAGATCCTGAACGTGGACCGCGCGACCGGTCTGGTCCGCGTCGAGGCGGGTCGCACCCTCAATGCCACCAGCGAAGCCCTGCACCCACTGGGCCTGGCCTTCCCCAATCTCGGCGATATCGACGTGCAGTCGATCGCGGGGGCGACCGCCACCGGCACCCACGGCACCGGGTCCAAGCTCCAGAACCTCTCGGCCGCACTGCAATCGGTGGAGCTCATGCTCGCCGACGGCAGCCGGGTCGAGCTCAATGAGCAGACCGATCCGGACGGCTGGCGGGCCGCACGGGTGAATGTGGGCGCGCTCGGCGTGGTCACCGCGGTCACCCTCCAGATGGTGCCGTCGTTCGTCCTCGAGGGCATCGAGCGCCCGGTGCCGGTCGAGGACGTGCTGGCCGATCTGGACACCTACGTCGACGGCAACGAGCACTTCGAGTTCTACATGTTCGCCCACAGCCCGTTGGCAATGACCAAGTGCAACAACACGGTCGATCTCCCCGAGCAACCGCGCGGCAAAGCCGTGGACTGGTTCTCGGACATCCTCGTGACCAACTACACCTTCGACGCGCTGTGCCGCCTGACCCGCCGCCGCCCGCGCCTGATCCCGACCGTCCAGCGCGCCGCCGCCTACGCGGGCAGCTACCGCCGCCAGGTCGAGCGCTCGTACCGAGTCTTCGCCAGTCCCCGCCTGTTCCGCTTCACCGAGATGGAATACGCACTGCCGCGCGAACATTCGGCCGCCGCGATTCGCGAGATCCGTGAGGTGGCCGCGCACTTCGACACCGTGATGCCGATCGAGGTGCGCTGGGTCGCCCCCGACGACGCCTTCCTCTCCCCCGCGGGCGGGCGCGAGACCTGCTACATCGCCGTGCACCAGTACCAGGGAATGGAGTACGAGCCGTATTTCCGCGCCTGCGAGGCGGTCTTCGACCGCTACCACGGCCGCCCGCACTGGGGTAAGCGACACTTCCAGACCGCCGAGACGCTGCGCGGGCGCTATCCGGAGTGGGATCGGTTCGCCGAGGTCCGCCGCCGGTTCGATCCGAAGGGCCGGTTCACGAACGCCTATATCGAACGCGTACTTGGACCGGTGGTCTGAAACAGGACTAGTATCGGTTGCTGAAAGATCGCTGTAACTGCCCGAGCGTGACCAACGTAGGGAGGTTCCGATGTCTTCTTTCGGCGACAAGATGAACGAGGCCGGTGACCAGGCGAAAGCCGCCGCCCAGGACATGGGCGACAAGGCGCGCGAAGCCGCCGACAAGGCCGGTGACGAGGTGCGCGGCACGATGGACGAGATGAAGGAGCGCCTCGAACACGCCGGTGACGACGTGAAGGAGAAGGTGGGCGGCCTCCTGGGCAAGGTCAAGGAGAAACTCGGCGGCGGATCGAAGTAGGGGGACCCGCGATATGCCGACGAATGACAATTTCGGCGACAACACCGAACGGCTGGCCGACGACCTCCGCGCCACCGCGGAGGCCGCGGCCGGACAACTGGCCGAACGGGCCAGCGGGGCCGCCGCCGAACTCGCCGACCGGGCGCAGAACGCGGCCGCCGATCTCGCCGATATGGCGAAGGCATTCGCCGACAAAATCACTCCCGAGGATCTCCAGGGCACCCTGGAACAGGTGCGGGCCAATCTCGACCACGCCGCACAGGACGTGCTGGCCGCGGTCAACGAGATCGTCACCGCGCTGAAGAACAAGGCGGGCGGAAAATAGCGCACAGCACCGAGTCCGGGTCGAGCGGCCCGGACTCGGTTTCCGTCCATCCCCGAATGGCCGTCGCGCCCCGGGTCTTCTGGCCCGCGGCCATTGTCGTCGCCGCGTTCACGGTGTACGCCATCGTGTTCCGCGAGACGGCCGCCCGGCAGGCGAAGGCCCTGCAGGACAATGTGATCGGCGGCTTCGGCTGGTACTACATCGTGATCGTGAGCCTGTTCGTGGTGTTCGCGATCTGGCTGGGACTGGGCCGTTTCGGCGGCATCACCCTCGGCTCGGACGGCGAGCGGGCCGAATACTCGCTGGGCGCTTGGCTTTCCATGCTGTTCGCGGCGGGCATGGGCATCGGCCTGGTGTTTTGGGGCGTGGCCGAACCGCTGTTCCACTACGAGGATCCGCGGCCCGGCGTCGGCCCGACACCGGCGCAGCGCGCGGATTCGGCCATGGTGCAGACGTTTCTGCACTGGGGCATTCACCCGTGGGCCATCTACGTGGTGGTCGGGCTGGCCATCGCGTATTCGATCCATCGCAAGGGTCGCCCGGTCTCCATCCGCTGGTCGCTGGAATCGCTTGTGGGCGATCGTATTCGGGGCTGGCGCGGGGATGTGATCGACGTGGTGGCGGTGATCGGCACCGTCTTCGGCGTGGCCACCTCGCTGGGGCTGGGCGTCCTGCAGATCTCGGCCGGACTGAATTACCAAGGCTGGCTGCACGAACCGGGCAAGGGCCCGCAGGTGGTGCTGATCGTCGCCGTCACCGCGCTGGCCACGGTCTCGGTGGTGACCGGCGTGGACAAGGGCATCAAGCTGCTCTCCCAGGCGAACATGGGCGTGGCCGGAACGCTGCTGCTCTATGTGCTGATCGCCGGGCCGACCCTGTTCATCGTCAACGACCTGGTGCAGAACATCGGCCAGTACCTGCAGACCCTGCCGAAGATCAGCCTGTACACCGGTGCGACCGAGGGCGCGGACGGCACCGCGTGGACTCGGCAGTGGACGGTCTTCTACTGGGGTTGGTGGATCTCCTGGGCACCGTTCGTTGGAGTGTTCATCGCGCGAATCTCGCGTGGCCGCACCGTGCGCGAGTTCGTGGCGGGCGTGCTGCTGGTCCCGACCCTGCTGACCTTCGTCTGGTTCGCGGTGTTCGGCGGCGCGGGCCTGCACCGCGAGATGTTCGGCGGCGGTGGGCTTGTCGGCCCGGACGGACCCGATCGCGACAGCGCGCTGTTCGCGCTGCTGCACACCCTGCCCGGCGGCTCGATCACGGCGGGTCTGGCGATTCTGGTGATCGTGTTGTTCTTCGTCACATCCGCGGACTCGGGCGCATTGGTGATCAACATGCTGTCCTCGGGCGGCAATCCGGAACCGCCGACCTGGAGTCGGGCCTTCTGGACCTGCGCGCAGGGCGCGGTAGCGGTGGCATTGCTGGTGGCCAGTGGCACCGGCACCTCGGCGCTCACCACGTTGCAGACGGTGGCCATTCTCATAGCGCTGCCGTTCAGTGTCGTCATGCTCGCCATGTGCGTCGCGTTGGTGCGAACCCTGCGTGCCGAAGCCCCTTAGACTCGTTCGGAACATTACGAATACGTCTCGGATTGGATTGATCGCGCGTCATGCTCAAGGGTTTCAAGAATTTCCTGATGAGGGGCAATGTCATAGATCTGGCCGTGGCCGTCGTGATCGGCACGGCCTTCACCGCCATCGTCACCTCGGTGACCAAGGGGGTCATCGAGCCGCTGCTCGCGACGCTCGGCGGCAATAAGGAATACGGTTTCGGCGTCCAGTTGATCGCCGACAAGCCAGCCACTTTCATTGCGCTCGGCCCGATCATCAGCGCCGTCATCAACTTCGTGTGCGTCGCCGCGGTCCTGTACTTCGTGCTCATCGTGCCGATGAACACCATCAAGAAGCGCTTCGCCAAGCCCACCGAGGTCAAGGCCGATCCGACCGAGTTGGAATTGCTCACCGAGATTCGTGATTTGCTCGCCAAACAGCACGCGGACAAGTAGGACACACCCTCGAGTAGGCTTAGCCAGGTTGTTGCCATCAGCCGATCAAGTCCCCGACTCGAGGAGATGACGTGCAGAACCAGGTGGCCCCGGCCCTCGCCAGTCGCTGGGCCATGCTCGCCGTCCTGTGCGCGAGCCTGCTACTGGTGGCGATGGACGCGACCATCCTGAATGTCGCGCTCCCGTCACTCATCGACTCCATGGAACCCAGTCCCATGGAACAGCTTTGGATCGTGGACCTCTACGGCCTGGTGCTCGGCGGTCTGCTCATCACCTGCGGCGCGATCAGCGACCGCTACGGACGCAAGCGGCTGTTCCTGGCCGGGTTCCTGCTCTTCGGCCTCGCCTCGATCGTGGCGGCCACGGCCACCGCGCCCGCCCAGCTGATCGCGGGTCGGGCATTGCTGGGCGTCGGCGGGGCCATGGTCATGCCGTCCACGCTCAGCCTGATTCGCAATATCTTCACCGACGACAAGGAACGCACCCTCGCCATTGGCATCTGGGCCTCGGTGGCCGGTGCGGGCGCGGCCATCGGCCCGCTGGTCGGTGGCCATCTGGTCGAGGCGTTCGGCTGGTCGGCGGCCTTCTGGCTGAACGTGCCGGTGGTCATCGTCACCGTGGCCACCGGGCTCTGGCTGCTCCCGGAGTACAAGGCACCCCAGCAGGGCAGCGGCCTGGATTGGGCCAGCGCCGTGGTGTCGGTGCTGGGCATCGTGGCGCTGGCATGGGGCATCAAGCATGTGGCCAAGGGCAATCCGGCGCTGATCGATCTGGTGATCCTGCTCGCCGCGTTCGTGCTGCTGGGCCTGTTCGCCTACCGGCAACTGCGATCACCGGATCCGCTGCTGGACGTGCGGCTGTTCAAGAACCGCGCCTTCACCGCCGCGGCCCTGGCCACGCTGCTGGCCATGCTCGCCATCGGCGCGGCCCTGTTCTTGATCTCGTTGTGGCTGCAATACATTCACGGCTACACGCCCTCGCAGGCCGGTGTGCGCACCCTGCCCGCGGCCATCGCCACGCTGTTCGGCTCGCTGGCCACGCCGTGGCTCATGCAGCGCGTGGGCGTGCGCTTCCTGATGGGCTTCGCCCTGGGCGCGCTGGCCATCGGTTTCGCGGTGCTGGCGGCGGTGCCCAACACCACCTACCCGCTCGTCGCGCTGATCCTGGTCTGCCTCGGCATCGGTGACGGCATCGCCATCACCACCGCCGCCGCGGTCATGGTGGCCGCGGTCCCGCCCGAGCGCGCGGGCCAGGCGGGCGCGGTCGAGGAGACCAATTACGAGCTGGGCATCGGCCTGGGCGTGGCGCTGCTGGGCAGCATTCACGGACGCCTGTTCACCAGCCACATGACCGGATTGCCGCTGCAGGGCGACGATCTCGCCGATGCGCAGGGCTCGGTGGGCGGCGCGGCCCACGTGGCCCAGCAGATCGGCGGACCGACCGGCGATCAGGTGCTGTCCATCGCCCAGCACGCCTACGACGCCGCGCTGACCACCACCTCCTGGATCTCGACCGCCATGGTGGGCACGGTCGCGGTGCTCACCGTGATCCTGGTCCCGCGCGGCTTCAAGGCGACCTCCGCGCACTGACTTCACCGCATTGAATTCGCTTACGCCAGTGACGTTTTCAACTGCGCCAGGCCGGATCGGATGCGCGCCTTGACCGCGGGCAATCCAATGCCCAACCGCGCCGCCACCTGCGCGTACGTGAGCCCCCCGTAGAACGCGAGCACCACCGATTCCCGCTGATACGGTGTGAGAGCGGCCAATCCGTTGCGAATGGCCCGTTCGTCCTGTCGTCGCAGGATCTCCTCGGCCACCACATCGGTGGCGGGTCGGTAATCGCAGACGCCCCAACGGTGTTCGTGCCCCGCGGCGCTGCACTCGCGCCGCACGCGATCGACGGCCTGGTGGTGGGCGAGGGTCGTCAGCCACGTCAGCGCATTGCCGCGGGCCGGATCGAAGCCGGACGCGCTGCGCCAGACCTGGAGATACACCTCGTGACAGGTCTCCTCGGCATATCCGGTGTCGCACACGATGTTCAGGACGCGGGAGTAGATGAGCCCGCGGGTTCGGCGGTAGAGGTCCTCGTAGGCGGCCCGGTCGCCCTCGGCGATCCGGCGGACGAGCTGGTCGAATTCACTACCTCGCCGAGTACGGCGAGTGGAGATATGGGCAGGCGAATAATGCGGTGCACGTGAGGAATTCACGATTGCCCCCAGGTCGACGAATATCGAGCATAGAATTGCCGTTAAATAGACGGGCCGTCGAGTGCTGGGACGGTCGTCATGCGCACGGAAACCGGCCGGGGACAGGGGCTTTCGGTTCCGCCAGCTGTCCAGGTTACTCCTGATTCACGAATGAAAACTCACAAGTACTCATATTCGCAAACCCAGCTCGACAATCCCGTGCGCGACGGCGTGCACGGTGACGCGATTTCTACGGGCGTGGGCTCGAATCAATTGGAATGCCGCGTCCGGGGTGGTGCGATGGGCATGGGCGATCACGCCCTTCGCCTGTTCCACCACGATGCGGGTGGTCAGCGCGTGTTGGAGCTGTTCGGTCACCCGCCGGTGGCGCTGCACCAGATTCGCGGTGACGATGTGGCCGGTCGCCATGCCCGCCAGCAGCGTGGCCACCGACAGATCCCGGCCCGTCCAGTGACGAGGATCACGCGAATACAGGCTCAGCACACCGGCTTCGGTCTCGTCGAGCCGCATGGGGATGGCCGCGACCGACGAGATGCGGTGCTACCCGGCCAGACTCGTGTACTCCGGCCACATGTCGCCGTAGCCTTCGATATTCGTGACGGTCACCGCGGCACCGCAATCGTGCGCGACCACGCCGGGACCGCGGGCGTAGTCGCGTTGGCAGACCTCGAGATCCAGCAGGTTTTCCGGTATTCCGCCGAAAAGATCCGACCGGTTGGCTTGCAGACCCGGTGACAATGCCACCGTCACGCCGCCCGGTTCCAGCACATCGATGGCACTGCGCATCAATTCGTCCAGAATGTGCGACAGCTCGTGCGCGGCCGGGAGCAGCCGCGCGAACCTCGCCAATACCGACACCAGCAACTCACTGTCGGACACCGCCATCACCCCGCATCGGCGGACCTGCGGAATCCGCCACGTAAGTTTTCTGTGCCGCCTTTGCCGTCAGCTCATGGTATTTGCCGGGCCGGGCGTGTCGGAACAGTTGCGCTCATTCGGCCTCGAACCGAACGTCCCGTTCCACCACCCGCCGCGCCACCTCGACGAGGGACAGCCCGTGGGTGAAGGCGTATCCGCGCAGGCGGGCGTACGCGTCGGCGATCTCGATGCCGAGTTGGGCGCTGGTCATGCCCGCCGCCTGATGAATCCAGCGGCTGGACAACGGCTGTGCCCACTGCCGCGTCTCGTCGCCGGACGCCAGCACCAGACTGGCGGTCACCAGATCCGCGATGTGCAGTGCCGCCGACAGCAGCCGCGGCCCCGGCCGCCCGATCGTCTCGCGGTACAGATCCACCGCGCCGAGCCGTATCGCGCCCAGCCGCAAGGGCACCGCGAACATGGACCCGGTCAGTGACGCGGCGGCGAGCGCCTCCGCGAAGCCCGGCCACTGCTCGCAGTCCACGCTCAGCTCGGTGACCACCACGGGCACACCGTCGATCACGGCCGTGACCGCGGGCCCCTCCCCGGCGGTGGCCTGCGCCAACTCCACCCGTTCGGCGAATTCGTCACTGGCACACCAGGGTTGCATGCCCGCGTCGCGTTCCTCCAGCACGATGGCGGCCCGGGTCACCGGCAGCACGCGCACGCACGCGGTGCACACCGCCCCGAGACCGCCACCGGCATCGCGCACTGCGCGCAGGAACTGTCCCGTCAGCTGATCGAACTGCGACGAAGCCATCACCATCGAACCGCCCCACAATCATCGCCCGGCGATGAGTTATTCGGTGCCCGGGGCCAGTATCTCCGTCACAGCTCGACAACGAACAGGGCCGAAAGTCACTGTGGGTGGCCGGGTTCCGCGACGTGCGGCACGCCGAGCCGGTACAGCCCGCGCAGATCGTAGGTGTGCGTCGCGACCGCGCCGAGCAGCAACCCGACGGTCAACCCGAACAGCGTCATCCAAATGCCCGTGCTCAGACCGGCTTCCAGATGCCCGTCGAAGAACAGAATGGCGCGCACCGACAAATAGATCTGATGCATCGGCTCGAAGCTGGACAGCGCGGCGATCCAGCGTGGAATCGCCTCCACCGGAATGGAACCCGACGACGACGGCAGGCCCAGCACCACGAACACGATCATATTGACCAGCAGTCCCATGGTGCCGAAGGCGGCCAGTACCGACAGACCGGTCACCGAGACCGCGATGATCGCCAGTGTGCCATAGAGGAACAGCGGCAGCGGTTGATCGATCGGCATGCCGAACAGGGTCGCGATGCCCATGAACATGCCCGACAGCACCGGCGCGGTGACCGCCGCGATGGCCCACTTGGCCAGCAGGGTTCGCCAGCGGCTGATGGACCGCGGCTCCGGGGCGCGGAACCACGGACCGTATTCGGCCGGAAGGTAACCCAGCACATTGTCGATCATGGAGTGGATGATCATCGCGCCGCTGAATCCCGCGAAGAGCAGGACCAGGGTGTAGAAGAAGGCCGAGAGCCCCTGCCCGGTGCCCGCGGGCAGCGGGCGATACGGGCTGACCACCACATCGATGGGCTTGGCCAGTTGCAGCCTTGCGGCACCGGTCAACTCGGTGTTCACCTTGGCCTTGACCTGATCCGTCAGCTGCGCGCCCACGGTCGAATTGACCTGCGCCATGGCCCGATCGGTGATGCGCTGCATGATCGAGGAGGCGTAGGTGCCCGCGCGCGGATTGGTCTGCACGGTGATCGTCGGCCGCTCGATATCGCCCGGCACCACCGAGGCGGCCGCGAGAATGGACAGTCGCTTGGTGAAGTCCCCGGGAATGATGATCGCCCCGTAGACCTGTCCGTTGCTCAACTGCTGGCGGGCGTCATTGATGCCGACTCGCCGCAGATCGATCTTCTCGCTCGGAATCTTCTGGCTCAGCGCGTCGGCGATCTGATCGCCGATATTGACGGTCTTGCCGTCCATGACATCGCCGACGTCCTGATTGACCAGGGCGACCGGGAAATCGTGCAGGTTCTTCTCCGGATCGGAGGTGTACCCGAGGTACATGGTGCCGATCAGCGCCGCGAGCAAGGTCAGCACCACCATCGGGCCGATCCAACCGCGCAGGGGAACGCCGGTCGGTGCACTCGTTTTCACCATGCGAACGAATGTAGGCAGCGACAACAAAGTAGTCAACGCCAACATAGGGGAGTGTGTCCGATATCCTGCTCTCACCATGAGCATCGCCAAGCGCAAGGCCCGCGAAGTGGTGGAGCGCGCGCGGTCCTACCACCACGGAGACCTGCGCGCCGAACTACTGCGCCGCGCCGAGGAGACCCTGAGCGAGGCCGGGGTCGACGGCCTGTCGCTGCGGCAACTCGCCCGCGACACCGGCGTCAGCCACGCCGCGCCCAGCCGCCACTTCCGAGACAAGCAGGCCCTGCTCGACGCGCTCACCACCGCCGGTTTCGAGCGCCTGGGCGCGGGCTTCGAGAAGGCCGCGGCTACGGGCACCTTCCTCGAGCGCATGCGCGCCATGGCCGAGACCTACCTGCACTTCGCCATCGACAACCCGGCCCTGCTGGCGCTGATGTTCGCGCGCAAGAACAGTCCCACCCCCGCCATCGGCGAGGCCGCCGCCCGCGCCTTCACCGTCCCCATCGACATGGTTGCCGACGGCCAGGAGCACGGCGAGGTGGTCCCCGGCGACCCGCGCCGCATCTGCCTGTCGGCGGTCGCGGCCCTGCACGGCCTGGCCGCGATTCTGGGCTCGGGCCTGGTCGATTCCGAGGAGGCCGACAGCCTTTTCGACGAGATGGTCACCCACATGCTCGACGGTTTGCGTCCACGTCGCTGAGTCGGCCGTAACCTTTCAGGCGTGACGATCGAGAAACGACAGTGACGATCGAAGGCAGGCAGTACGGCGGACGCGCCGTGACCGAACGAAAAGCCGAGCGGCGACAGCGATTCCTCGACGCCGCCATCCAGATTTTCGGTGAGCGTGGCTACGCCAACTGTTCGCTCGCCGACGTGTGCGCCGCCGCCGGACTATCCAAACGCCAGTTCTACGAGGAGTTCCAGACCCGCGAGGACGTCCTGGTCGCGGCATACGACCAGATCCAGGACCAGTCCGCCGCGGCCCTGGCCAGCGCCCTGAGCGACATGGGCCCCGACCCCGACCCGACCGAGACGGTCACCACGGTCCTGTCGGCCTTCCTGGACTCGGTGGGCTCCGACCCGTTCCGCGCCAAGGTCGCCTTCGTCGAGGTCGTCGGCGTGAGCGAACGCATGGAACAACACCGCCGCGAACGCCGCCACGCCTGGGTCGACATCATTCGCCTGGCCCTCCAACCCCTCGCCGGACCGAACGCCGCCATCCGCGGCAATCCGGACCTGGCGGGCAGCGCGCTGATCGGCGCGGTCAACGGCCTCGCCCACGAATGGCTCCTCTCCGACCCCCGCCCCCCGGTGAGCGACCTTGTGGATCTGCTGGTCCCCATGGCGGTTTCGCTCATCGTGCGCGATCCGGTATGACCGAGGACGACCGGCGCTGGCCCGATCCACACGCCACCGACACCGTGCGGAGGTTCCTGCGACGCCATCGACGGGCCGTGGACACAATTCTGACCTCGGCCCGACTGGACGGTTTGGACGAACTCGCGGACGCCGCTGCGGAATATGCCGCCGCGCCGGAGGGCCCGTGTACGCCGGAGGGGGCCGCGGTCGCCTTCGCCATCGCGCAGCACGCGGCGGTGGCGTATCGGACCGGGGCGCGACGGGAGCGGGAGTTCATCGATCGGTTCGTCGACAGCTGGATGATCGAGCATGGGCACGATTTCGTGACCGCGGTCGCTGAGGCGCGGCGTGGGGTTCGGGTGGAGGAGCCCGACCCGCGGGCGGGGCGGATGACACCGTGGCTGCGCTTGGCCGCGGCGGACGAGGATGGGTCGGCCGCCGATGAGGCCCTGATCCGACGGGTTCGGGACCGACTCGCCGTGGTGGCGGAGTCGGGCGAGGAGGGCACGTCCCACATTGTCACCGAGCCGAAATCCATTACCACTGACCAGATTCGGCGGTTCGAGGCGGCGATGGTGGATGGGCGGCGGTGGCGGGTGGCGGCGCATCGGCGATTGGTTCTCGAGGATCCGGCGCTGGGGCAGTTGGCGCGGCGTCTGGTGTGGGCGCGGTTCGACGGCCACGGGGCGGTGGTTGGGACCTTTCGGATCGAGGCGGATCGATCGCTCGTCGATGTCGGGGGCACGCTTGTCGAGCTACCCGGTGAGGCGCTGATAGGTATCGTCCATCCGATTCATCTGGGCGATTCGGTCGACGCGTGGCGTAACAGCTTCGGCGACACCGGATTACGCCAGCCCTTCGAGCAGCTGACCCGACCGATCTACAGGTTCACCCCGGAGGAGTCGGAGTCGACCGTCCTGCACCGCTTTACCGATCGGCAGGTGCGCACCGATCGCCTGTTCGCCCTCCAGGAACTCGGCTGGGAGGTCACCCGGGAAGCCCTGTACCGCCGCCTCACCCCCACCCGCGAGGTAACCGTCACCTTGGACCCCGGTCTGGAGGGCGGCTACCGGTATGAGCCCGAGCGGCAACGCATTCTGTCGGTGGAGCTGCGAGGCGGCACCTTCGGTATTCTCGACGCCGTCACCGCGTCAGAGCTGATTCTTCAGCTGGAGCGTCCCGCCGCGTGACGGCCCGCGCGGCGGCCGAAGAACGATCCGGAGCCGAGCTGGGTGCCACTCGAATACCCCTTGCCGTCTTGGGCGAGAGTGGAGGAGGTGGCTCCCGCCGCGTACAGCCCCGGGATCGGTGAACCGTTGTCCCGCAGCACCTCTCCGTCGACGGAGGTCCGCAGACCGCCGAGGGTGAATCCGGCGTAGAGCGCCTTGCCCAACGTCAGATCGAAGGCCGCCCATGGCCCCTGATTCTGCGGTTGCAGCCATTCGGCGGCCTTGTGGAAGTCGGGGTCCTCCCCGCGCGACGCGTGCTCGTTGTAGGCATCGAGGGTGGATCGCAGTGCCTCATAGGGTATTCCGAGCGCATCGGCCATCTCCTCGACGGTCTCCCACCCGTCGATGAACGGTGCGAGCGGAAACATGGGTCGCTCCATGTGTTCGGCATCCACGATCAGATAGGCCACCGCGCCAGGCTGTTCGAGCACGAAGGCCGACGTCCGCGCGTGATACGAGTCCTCGGCCACGAACCGTTTCCCGTTGCGGTTCACAATGATTCCCGTCAGCAGCTTCGACGGTG
Source organism: Nocardia sp. CDC160 (assembly GCF_035818795.1). Lineage (NCBI taxonomy): Bacteria > Bacillati > Actinomycetota > Actinomycetes > Mycobacteriales > Nocardiaceae > Nocardia > Nocardia sp. CDC160. Next base: position 517,109 of record NZ_JAYKYT010000003.1, read on the forward strand.
GATACACTGGCGCGGTCACGAACGCCTGATCCATCATCCGCGTGGCCGCCCCCGCCGAAACCCCCAGCCGAATCCCGAGCCCGTCGTCGAAGGGCGTCCCGAGCACGAACGGCTTCTCGCTCAGCCACGGCACATGCTCGGCCACCATCTCAGAGTTCATCACGAACCCACCGGCCGCCAACACCACCGATTTCGCCCGCACCACACCGGTTCTGCCGAGATTCTTCCAACGCACGCCCACGACCGCGCCGTCCGCGTCGGCGACCAGATTGGTGGCCCCCGTCTCGTAGCGCACCTCGACATCGAGCGCGGCCGCCCGCTTCACCAGCAGATCGATGATCATGGCCGCGCCCTGGGTGTCCCCCGGCACCGGCACCTTGTGCCCGCGCGGCGCGGGCGTCGCCTGCTCCCGGTAGGGCCACACCTTCTCGTTGCCGGTGTACATCAACCCCTGGGTGCCGGGCTGAATGACCGCCTTCTCCGGGTAGTAGCTGCGCTCGAACTCGAAGCCGAGGCTCTCCAGCCAGTCGAAATGCGCGACGCTGCCGTCACAGTAGGCGCGAATCTTCTCCGGCTCCGGATCCCGCGCGACCGCGAGCAGATACTTGTACATCTCCTCGGCCGAATCCCGGTGCCCCGTAGCGTTTTGCACCGCGGTCCCGCCCCCGAGGTAGAAATGTCCACCCGCCAATGCGGTCGTGCCGCCCGCGACCCCCGCCCGCTCCAACACCAATACCCGAGCCCCGTGCGCCGCCGCCTCGACCGCCGCGCACCCGCCCGCGATCCCGAACCCGACGACGACCACGTCGACCTCATCGGACCACGCGGTCATCGACTCCGCCGCAATGATTTCCGGTATCGCTGTGCTCACCGCGCATCCTTCTTGATCTGCTCGAAAAACAGCCGCATGTTCGGCCCGATCTCCGCGAGTTCGATGAACGGCACCCCCGATGCCGCCCCGTCCAGATAGGCGAACCGCATCTGCCCACCCATATCGCCCTGCTGCACCACGTCGATCCCCTGCGCCGCAGCGTCTTTCAGCGCCGCGTCGAAGTCCTCGGGTTCCAGGCAGACGTGATGCAGCCCCGGCCCGCCGCGCTCGAGGAACTCGGTGTAGATCGACGTCCCGCGCACCGGCTGAATGAGTTCGAGCTGGGTGTCACCGCTGTAGGACAACGAGATGTGCGCGGTGAAATCCGCGGGATCACCCCGGTACACGGTGTTCTCGGGCCCGAAGCGCACGTCCGGCATGCGCATCCAGCGACGCGCGCCCAGCACGGTCGTCAGGAACTTCTCCCCGGCCGCGATGTCCGCCACGACCCAGGCGATCTGAGTAACCGGTCCGCCCGCCACGCTCATGCTGTCCACCCCGGCAGTTAATCACAATCGCTTAAATTGGCAAGCCCTACTCTTCATCGGGATCCGGCTCGCTCGGCGACGACCACCCCTTGTTGCTCACCCCGTAGAACGTCGAGACCAGCAGATACAACACCAAAGCCGTGATCGGCGACAGGAATCCGATCCCGATCGTCACCGCGTAAACCAGAATCCCCGGCCAGGCCCGCCACCGCTCCCGCCGCGCGTAATCCGGTCCCAGTCCAGGCTTCAACATTTCCGGCCGCTGCTCCAGCCTGCGCCACATGGGAGCCCACGGAATCGTCATGATCACCCCCACGATCCCGTAGAGGGCCACCGCGACGACGGCATCGCGCCGGGTTCCATGCACGACATTGTCCGCGACCACGATCGTTGGAAACGGGACGAGCGAAACACCCAGCAGCAGCATCAGATTCCACCACCGGAGCACGTGGTCGATGCGTCGCAGCCGCCCGAAGAAGGTGTGGTGATTCATCCACACCACGCCGATCGTCATGAACGAGGCCAGATACGCCAGATACGTCGGCCAGATGTGTCCCAGTTCCTGCAGCAAATGCCCCGGCTCGTGCGGGGGCACTTGGATATTCAAAATCAACAGGGTGATGGCAATCGCCATCACCCCGTCGCTGAACGCTTCTACTCGAGCGGTTCCCGTCAGTGTGCTGTCCGGAACCGAACCCTCACTCATGCACCGAAGCGTAGCCCGGCTGGGTGGCGGCGGCCTCGGATCGCCTGGCCCACTTGATGGTTCGCACCGTGATCAGCATCAGGGTGGCGGTGGTACCGATCATCAGGACGCTGGACAGCCACGCCATGGTGTGGATCGGCAACTGGTAGGCGAGCACCACACGCACCACGGACTCCCCGATCATGCCCACACCCCACATCGCCGCGATCCGGTTGTGCGTGCGCCGCACCATCGGGATGTTGTTGAACTTGTACTCCATCTCGGCGAGCTTCCGCGGATTTCCCGAGAACGCCTTGCGTGCCGCCACATAGGTCAGCGGCTTGCCGAACAGGGCGCTGACCGCGAAGGCGAGCCCGATCACGGCGGTGGTGAGCGAGTCGCGCACGATCATCATCCGGGCGTCCCCGCTGATCAGCGAACTGACGATGCCGAAGGCGAAGCCCGCCAGAATCAGCGCGGACATGGCGTCGATCCGCCGAGCCCGGACCACCTCGACCAGGACCATGACCCCCGAGACCAGACCGCCCGCCAGCAGCGCGGCGAAGTCGGAGTATCCCGCCCAGTGCAGGCCGTAGTACGCGGCGAGCGGCACCGCGATATCGCGGAGGGTCGGGGCGAGCATGCGCAGCAGATTCGGACGAGTCTCCGCCCCCTGCGGCGCGTTCACAGTGGTGGTGTGGTCGGCCATTTCGGAACTCCTGTAATCGGTCTGATCGCTACAGGAATGACGCTACGGACGCGCGGACCTCCCCGAATCTGCCAACCATCACCTCTCGACCATGACAGTTGTCATGCCGGTTCCGGCCGCGCCGCCCCGATCGGAACCGCCACCGTCGCAGCCGATTCCAACCTGTGCCCCTTGGTCTCCGGGGCACCCCAGAGACAGATCAGGAAGCCGACCGCGGTCAATCCCGCCGCGAACAGGAAGGTCGGCCCCATCCCGAGATGGTCCAGCGACCAGGGCAGCAGGTAGGTCCCGAGCGCCGCGCCCACCCGGCTGATGGACGTGGCGAATCCGACCGCGGTGGCTCGAATGTGCGTGGGGAACAACTCGTTCGGATACGTCCAGTCCAGGACGTTCGGACCGCCGCAGAAGAACGCGTAGAGGCACAGCATGAGGAAGGCCAGCACGGCGGGCATGGCGGGCCAGACACCGATGAACAGCACCGGAACGATCATCAGCCCGAAACACCAGACGATGGTCGGCCGCCGTCCCACGGTGTCGATCAACCGCATGGCGGGCAGGCAGCCGATGAGGAACACCAGGCTGATCAGCGCGGTGCCCAGGGTGTCCATCCAGGTTCCCGCGGGCATGCCGAACGCCGCGAGGATCTGCGGCCCGAAGGTCAGCATGGCGAACAGCACCGCCACCTGGCACAGGAAGAACCCGCTGCAGAAGATGGTCCGCTTGCGATAGGTCGGCCGGAACAGCCCCCGCAGCGACCCGTGCTTGGCCGGATGCGCCTCGTCGCCCGCCTCCACCAGCGTCGCCGGGTCGACCTTCACGTGCAGATACTTCTCGATCATCCGGGCCGCTTTGTCGGCCTTCCCGTGCTGTGCCAGCCAGCGCGGCGACTCCGGCGCGGTGCTCTGCCGAATGATCAGGAAGAACGCACACAGCACGGCACCGCTGGCCAACTGCCACCGCCAGCTGCCATTGCCGAAGAACGTCAGCATCAGATACCCCACCACGTACGCGAGCACCGACCCCGCGTACCAGGCGACGATCTGGAATCCGAGCAGCTTTCCGCGCTGTTTTAGCGGCAACCACTCACCTAGCAACGATGTGGCGATCGGGTAGTCGGCGGATACCGCCATGCCCAGAATGAAGCGCAAAACCACAATGAGCCAAATGGATTCGGCCCAGAACGACGCGATCGAACAGGCACCCATCACCACCAGATCGGCCGTGTACATGACCTCGCGCCCGATCTTGTCGGTCAGCACCCCGAACAGGGCTCCACCCACGAACATGCCGACCAGCGCCGCGGCCCCGATCAACTGGGTATCCCCCGTGCTCAAATTCAGTTCGGCCGTCATGCCGATGAGCGCGGTCCCGACAATGCTCAGGATGTACCCGTCCAATAGCGGCCCACCCGAACACGCGACCGCCAACCGCTTATGGAACGACGTGAACGGCGCATCGTCGATTACCGAACTCACGCGGCCTCCTCGCAACCCGGAAAACCCACAAGCAATCAATTAGCAAACAGTTCGAACGTACCCGGAACCAGATCACCCCCAGCCCTGACACGCCAACGCAATTGACGGCCACTCACATCGCAAAGACTCTTTGCAAACATCCTTTGCTACCGCTAGCCTGGGGCCATGGCCGATCAGCCCGCTCCCGAACGGATTTCCGATGTCGCCGCGCTGCGGCTGCTCGCGCACCCGCTGCGGAGGCGGATCGAGGAGCAGTTACGGGGTGGGCCCGTCACCGCGACGAGCCTGGCCGCGGCGCTCGGGGAGAGCAGTGGTTTGACCAGCTACCACCTGCGGCAGATGGCGAAATACGGCTTCGTCGAAGAGGTTCCGGAGCTGTCGACCGGGAAGGAGCGTTGGTGGCGGGCCGTTCCCGGCGACCGGCGATACCCGCGGTACAGCGAGATGAGCGGCGAAATGCGGGAAGTCGGTGCGGATCTCGCCCGGCAGCACGTGGCCGAACTGGTGGAGCTGTACGAGAGTTTCGAACGGCACGCCGGTGAGCTCGGCGACAGGGCCGACACCTTCGCGTTCTCGCGGGCGACCATTCGGGTCGACGCGGCGCGTTTCAAGGAATTCTTCGAGGACTACATCCAGCTGGTCCAGCGCTACGGCGCGACCGAGGAGGCGGACGGCGGCGATCGGCATGCCGTGCTGTTGCGACTGTTCAGCTTCCCAGCGAGCTGAATCACCCATGGAGACAACCGAACATGCGAATCACACCGACGGCCGGGGCCGGGCGGGTTCTCCTCCCCTGCGTACTCGTGGCCATACTTCTCACCCTGTTCATGCCGTGCGCACCGCGCGCCACCGCCGCACCCGACTCGACCGGACGTGAGGTCACCTTCACCGGGGGCGCGGGGCTCACTCTGCACGGCACCGTAATCAGCCCGGCCGCAACGAATTCCGATACACCCGGCATAGTTCTGGTCGGCGGGTCCGGTCCCGGACCCCGCGAGGAGTACCGCCGCGAGGCGGAAGCCTTTGCCGCGGCGGGCATTACGGTCCTGATCTACGACAAGCGGACCGACGGATACTCGCGAACCCACCGAGACTTCGGATTGCTGGCCGACGACGCCCTGGGCGCGGTGCGATACCTGCGTGACCAGCCCGGCGTACGCCGAGACATGGTGGGACTGTGGGGTTTCAGCGAGGGCGGGTGGGTAGCGCCCCTCGCGGCCTCCCGGTCCGACGACATCGCGTTCCTGATCACGCTGGGCGCTTCGGGCTACGATCCACTGCGCACCCAGACCTGGTACCTGGCCAACCGGCTCCGGCACCGGGGTGACCGCAGCGCGCTCATCGACGCCCTGGCCGGTCCGGCCGCCCGGCTCCTCGCGGGCACCGGCCTGTTCGCCGCCGCCGATTTCGATCCCCTCCCCGTGCTGCACCGCGTGCACGTCCCCATCCTGGGCCTGTGGGGCGACCACGACGTCCAGGAGCCGCCGGTCGAAAGCGCCGCCATCTTCCAGCGTTCCCTGACCGCGGACCCCAGCGTCACCCTGCGATTCCTCACCGCCGCTTCGCACAATGGCCGCTCCACCGTCACCGGTTTCGACCGGGTCGGCCCGACCTACGATCGCCCGATCCCACCCGGCGACTTCGCACCCGGCTACCTGGACACGATGACCGATTGGCTGCATCGGGTAGCGGCCGGAACCCCGCCGGAGTCCTCCGCCGCACCGGCACCCGCCCAGCCGACCGCCAGCCGCGATCCCGGCCGCGATCCGTGGACCTCCCCCGGTATTCAAGCGGCCGTCATCATCCTGCTCCTGGTCGCGTTCCTCGCCTATCTGCCAATCTCGCGGACCGGCAAGAGAATCCGCGGCACCCGCCCGCTCGCACTGTTCGGTCTGACCTCGGTCCTGGGCACGATCGCCTACCTGCTGTGGATCTACGCCACCGGCGGCAACTCACCGGGCCCGATCGTCCTCGCCCGACCGCTCCCCTGGCTGGTCCTGCAACTGCTGGCCGTCGGCACCGTCGTGGCGCTGGCCCTCACCCTGTACAACACCGTCCGGTCCCGGGCCGCCCTGACCGCGATCCACCGCCGCGGACTCGCCCTCCTGATCCCCGCCGGGTTCGTATGGTTGGCATGGGCCCCCACATGGGGCTTGCTCTTCCGATGAGTTCCCGGGTCTCGGGTCGTCTCCACTCCCGGGGACGTAATACACCGATCCGAGGAGTTCTCATGTCCGACAGCACGCGACCGGGAGACCCGGTCTGGACCGATCTGTTCACCACCGACACCGACGGCGCCATCGCCTTCTACGGCGAATTGTTCGGCTGGACGGCCGAAGTCGCCCCCGAGCACGGCGACTACATCACCTTCCGCAAGGACGGGAAGGCGGTGGCGGGCGGCATGCGCAATGACGGCAGCGGCGGCCCCAGCCAGTGGATGGTCTACCTGGACACCCCCGATGTGGAGCGGACGGCGGAGGCGGTGGCCGCGTCCGGCGGCATGGTCGTCATGCCCCCGATGGCCGTCGGCGACCTCGGCAAGTTCGCCATCTTCGGCGACAACGGCGGCGTCGGCATCGGCGCGTGGGAGTCCGGCACCATGGGCGGTTTCGAGTTGCGCGGCATCGTCGGCGACGGCCACTGGGACGGCCACGTCGGCGCGCCCTCCTGGTTCGAACTGCACACCCGCACCTACGACGACGCGCTGAAGTTCTACCGCGAGGTGTTCGGCTGGCAGGACCCGTTCACCATTGGCGACACCCCCGAGTTCCGTTACACCACAATCCATTCCACCACCCCCATGCTCGGCGGCGTGATGGACGCGACCACCTTCCTGCCGCCCGGCGTGCCCGGCTACTGGACCGTCTACTTCGGTGTCGAGGATGTCGACGCGAGCGTGCGCAAGGTGGCCGAACTCGGCGGCACCATCCTGCGTCCCGCCGAGGACACCCCCTACGGCCGTCTGGCCGCGGTCACCGACCCCACCGGCGTGCAGTTCAGCCTGGGCGGCAACAAGTCCGCGTGATCGCCGACCCCCGGACAGGACGAACGGCCCGGTCTCCACAGCGACCGGGCCGTTCGAATACTCCCGCTGCGACGTACTGGCACCCCAGCTGCGCCGTCGTACGCCCCCTCGGGAATCCTCACCCGCGCATGCCGGTGGCCAAAGTCTGTTGCCGCCCCAAACCGGCGACCTCCGCAACGACGACATCCCCGTCGCGCAGATAGGGTTTCGGCTCCGGCCGACTGACCGCGACGCCCGCCGGGGTCCCGGTCAACACCAGATCGCCGGGTTCCAGGGTCATCAGCGAGCTCAGGTACGCCAGCAGCTCGCCGACCCCCGCGACCATGTTCCCGGTCGTACCCTCTTGCCGCCGTTCACCGTTCACCCACAGCTGCAGGCTCAGCGACTGCGGCTCGGCGACCTCGTCGGGGGTCACCAGCCAGGGACCGATGGGCGTGAAGGTGTCGTACGACTTGCCCTTGACCCAGGTCGGTTCGCCCGCAATGCCATTGCGCTCGGTGACGTCGTTCGCGGTGACGTACCCGCCGACCGCCCCCAGCGCGGTCGCGGGATCCGGGCAGTCGCGCAACCGCTGCCCGATCACCACGCCCAATTCCACCTCGTGATCGGTGGCCTGGCTGCCGCGCGGGATTTCGATGGCGTCGTAGGGCCCGCTGATCGTGGTGCCCGGCTTGAGGAACACCACCGGCCGTTCGGGAATGGCCGCGCCGATGGCCGCGGCGTGGTCGGTGTAGTTGAGCCCGACACCGATCACCTTGCCGGGCCGCGCGATCGGGGCTCCGATCCGCTGCGCGGAGTCCACCTCGGGCAGGCCGCCGCTGGCGAGGGCACGCTGGACGGTGGCCAGTGTGGATGGATCACCCAGGAGCTGACCGTCGATATCGGCCACGAACGCCGAAAGATCCCGGATCACGCCCGAATCATCAATGGCCGCAGGCTTTTCGGAGCCCTTGGCACCTACTCGCAACAGTTTCACGAATCACCTCCTGCTTGGTCGGCCACCGCCGCCGCCACGCCCGGGCCACCGGCGAGATGCTCATACGCGATCCGAACGCCCAACTGCTGCAACAACATCGCCCCGGCACTCAAGCACCGCTGCTCATCCGGTTCGATCTCGATGAGCGAGTACGCCGCCGCGAATCCGGTGTCGCGCAAGCGATCCTCCGGCAGAGTGTTGCGGCCGCAGACCGCGACCACCGGCACGCCCGCAGCGCGTGCGGCGGCCGCGACCCCGGCCGGTGCCTTACCGTGCAAGGTCTGCTCGTCGAGCTTGCCCTCACCGGTGATCACCAGATCGGCCCCGGCCAGCTGAGCCTCGAAACCAACCAATTCCAGCATCAATTCGATACCCGGCCGCAGGGTCGCGCCCAGCACCGCCAAGGCGGCGAATCCGACGCCCCCCGCGGCGCCGGAGCCCGCCAGCTCGTCGAATGTCCCGGCACGCCGATCCGCCCCGAGCTCCGCGGCCAGCCGCTGCGCCCACTGCCCGAGCGCGGCGTCCAGCTCGGCCACCTGGGCCGGATCGGCGCCCTTCTGCGGTCCGTAGACCGCAGCGGCCCCGTGGGGTCCGGTGAGCGGATTGTCGACATCGCAGGCCACGATGACCTCGACGCCGTCCATCAGCTCCCGAAGGGCGGTCAGGTCGATGGAGTGCACCCGGGTGAGAGCCGCCCCGCCGTCGCCGATGGGCTGGCCATCGGCGTCGAGCAGACGGGCACCGAGCGCCTCCAAAAGACCTGCGCCGCCGTCGGTTCCGGCGCTGCCGCCGATGCCGAGCACGATGCGGCGGCATCCCGCCGCGACCGCGGCCGCGATCACCTCGCCGGTGCCCCGGCTGGTGGCGGTCATCGGTCGCAGCAGGCCGTCCGGCAGCCGCACCAGGCCCGACACGTCCGCCATCTCCACGACCGCGAGATCCTCTCGGCGGGCGTAGGCGGTCAGCACCGGTTCTCCGGTCGGTCCCGACGCGGTCAAGGGAACCGCGTCGAAACCTGCCGCGAGGGCGGCGGCGACGGTGCCGTCACCGCCGTCGGCCACGGGCACGACCGACACCTCGGCATCGGGTCGCGCCCGCCGGATTCCGGCTCGCACGGCAGCTCCGACCTGCACCGCGGTCAGCGAGCCCTTGAATTTGTCGGAGGCGATCAGCACACGAGCCATGAGGCGGAATCCTTTTAGTCCAGCGGGACGGTTGCGGTGGGGGCGTCGGCGAACGCGGAGGCCAGCTCCTCGAACTCCGTGATCGCGTCGATCCCGGCCGCACCCATGGAGACGTTGGTGACGCGCTCGAGAATGCACTCGACCACGACCGGCACCTTGTACTCGGCCATCATCGACTTGGCCTTCTCGAAGGCCGGACCGATGTCCTCCGGGTTGAAGACGCGAATCGCCTTGCAGCCCAGGCCTTCCGCGACCTTCACGTGGTCCACGCCGTAGCCGTTGACCTCGGGCGAGTTGATGTTCTCGAAGTCCAGCTGCACGTAGTAGTCCATGTCGAACGCGCGCTGCGCCTGACGGATCAGGCCCAGGTACGAGTTGTTCACCAGCACATGGATGTACGGAATGTTGAACTGCGCGCCGACGGCCAATTCCTCGATCAGGAACTGGAAGTCGTAGTCACCCGAGAGCGCCACGACCGGCTCGTCCTTGACCGCGGTGGCCACACCCAGCGCGGCGGGCAGGGTCCAGCCCAGCGGACCGGCCTGACCGGCGTTGATCCAGTGCCGCGGCTTGTACACGTGCAGCATCTGCGAGGCCTGGATCTGCGACAGACCAATCGTGGTCACGTAGCGGGTTTCCGGGCCGAACGCCTTGTTCATCTCCTCGTACACACGCGCGGGCTTGAGCGGCACGTTGTCGAAGTGGGTCTTGCGCTGACCGGTGGCGCGCTTGGCGCGCACCTCCTTCACCCACGCGCTGTGGTCGGTCAAACCGCCGACCTTGTCGAGGGATTCGGCGACCGCGATGAACTGCTCCAGCGCGGCACCGGCATCGGAGACGACACCGTAGTCGGGCGCGAACACGCGACCGATCTGGGTCGGCTCGATGTCGACGTGCACGAAGGTGCGGTCCTTGGTGTAGACGTCCAGCGCGCCGGTGTGGCGGTTGGCCCACCGGTTGCCGATGCCCAGCACGAAGTCCGCGGCCAGCAGCGACTCGTTGCCGTAGATGTGGGAGGTCTGCAGACCCACCATGCCCGCGTGCAGTTCGTGGTCGTCGGCGATGGTGCCCCAGCCCATCAGGGTCGGGACCACCGGGACGCCGGTCAGCTCGGCGAACTTCACCAGCAGCTCGGAGGCGTCGGCGTTGATGATGCCGCCGCCCGCGATGATCAGCGGGCGCTTGGCCTCGTTCAGCATCTGCAGCACCTTGGCGGCCTGCGCCGGGGTCGCGGCCGGACGGGTGACCGGCAGCGGCTCGTAGGTGTCGATGTCGAACTCGATCTCGGCCAGCTGCACGTCGATCGGCAGGTCGATCAGCACCGGGCCCGGACGGCCTTCGCGCATGAGCCAGAACGCCTTCTGGAAGGCGCCCGGCACCTGGGCGGGCTCGAGCACGGTGGTCGCCCACTTGGCCAGCGGCTTCGCGATGGACGCGATGTCGACGGCCTGGAAGTCCTCCTTGTGCAGCTTGGCCACCGGGGCCTGGCCCGTAATGCACAGGATCGGAATGGAATCCGCGGAGGCGGAGTACAGCCCGGTCACCATGTCGGTGCCCGCGGGGCCCGAGGTGCCGATGCAGACGCCGATGTTCCCGGCCTGGGCGCGGGTGTAGCCCTCGGCCATGTGCGAAGCGGCCTCGACGTGGCGGGCCAGCACGTGCTTGATGCCACCGTGCTTCTTCATGGCGGAGTAGAACGGGTTGATCGCGGCGCCGGGCAGGCCGAAAGCCTGTGTGGCCCCTTCCTTTTCCAGGATCAGGACCGCCGCGTCGACGGTACGCATGCGTGCCATGTTGGTCAGTTCTCCTTGTCCAGCTTGCCGCTCAGGCGCTCGACGCCGCGCAGCAGTGCAGAGTGGTCCAGGTGGCCGTCGCCATTGGCGCGGGCCGAGGCGACCAGCTGCGCGATGAGCGAACCGGCCGGGGTCACCAGACCCGCCTCGCGGGCGGCGGTGGTGAAGATGCCCATGTCCTTGTGGTGCAGGTCGATCCGGAAGCCCGGGGCGAACTCGCGGTTGGCCATCTTGTCGCGCTTCTGGTTCAGCACGGCCGAACCGGCCAGGCCGCCGCCGAGCACATCGAGGGCCGGGCCGAGCTCGACGCCGTAGGCCTCGAGGAAGACCACGGCCTCGGCCAGGGCCTGGATGTTGGTGGCCACGATGAGCTGGTTGGCGGCCTTCACGGTCTGGCCCGCGCCATTGGTGCCCACGTGCACGATGGTCTTGCCGACGGTGTCCAGGTACGGCTTGGCGGCCTCGAAGTTCTCGGCCGAACCGCCGACCATGATCGACAGGGTGGCGTTGACCGCACCCGGCTCGCCACCGGAGACCGGGGCGTCGATCAGGCGGAAGCCACGCTCGGCGGCCTGCTTGGCCAGCTCCTGGGTGACATCCGGGCGGATGGAGGAGAAGTCGATGATCAGCGCGCCGGGCTCGGCGGTCTCGAAAACGCCTTTCTCACCGGCCAGTACGGCCTGCACGTGCGGGGAGTCCGGAACCATGACCGCGACCACGTCGGCGCCGCGCACGGCGTCGGCGATCGAGGTGACGGCGCGGCCGCCCGCGTCCACGAGCTTCTGCGCGTTGGCGGGGTTGAGGTCGAAGCCCTTGACGGTGTGGCCCGCGTTCTGCAGGTGGACGGCCATCGGGCTGCCCATGATGCCGAGGCCGATGAAAGCAATGGTGCTCATGATCTGTTCCTAAGTCGTTGGGGGTGAAAGTCTTTGGTGATTACTTGGCGGCGCGACGCTCGCGCGGGAGCCAGGCGAAGCTGTCGACGGTCGCGCCGGACGGCTTGTACTCGAGCGCGGCCCAGCCGCGGTAGCCGTTGGCCTCGAGGGCGGTCAGCTGCTCGTCGATCGGAAGTTCGCCGGTGCCGGGCTCATTGCGACCCGGGTTGTCGGCGATCTGCACGTGCGCGATGCGGGCGGTGTGCTCGGCGATCACCTTGTCCACGTTGTCGCCGTTGACGGCGAGGTGGTAGAGGTCCGCGAGCAGACCGATGTTGGATACGCCCGAGTGCGCCTGGACCTTGTCGATGACGCCGAGGCAGTCGGCGGCGGTCAGCAGCGGGTAGCGGGGCGCGCCGGAGACCGGCTCGACCAGGATGGTGGCACCGATGCGGGCGGCGGCCACGGCCGCGGCGGAGAGGTTCTCCACGGCCAGCTTGTCCTGCTCCTCCGGGGTGGCGTCATCCACGCGGTTGCCGTACAGGGCGTTGAAAGCCTTGATACCCAAGCGCTCTCCGATGCCGACGGTCACGTCGATGTTGTCCTTGAACTCCGCGGCGCGCGCGGGCCACGACACCAGGCCACGGTCGCCACCCGGCATGTCACCGGCGAAGAAGTTCAGGCCGATCAGCTGCACACCGGCGTTCTGCACGGAGGCGACGAAGGCGTCCACGTCCTTGTCGGACGGCACGGCCTCGGCAAAGGGCCACCAGAACTCGATGGCGTCGAAGCCCGCCTCCTTGGAAGCGGCGGCGCGCTCCAGGATCGGGAGCTCGGTGAACAGCAGCGAGCAGTTCACGGCGTAGTTGAGCGAGTGCGTCATGGAATCCCTCCAGTCGTTTCCGCAGAGCGTCTTTCGAGCTTCTGCCCTATTTTCCGCAATGCGGAAATGTTTTTCTGGGATATGAAAATGCTAGTGCTCCCAAAACAATCCCGTCAAGGAGTCCCGGGAGCTACTAGCCAGTACTGTGCGACTACACGATCGGTACGATCAACGGATGTTGTCGTCCAGACGATCACCCAAGTCGTCCTTCGCGTCGTCCGCCGCCGCGAACACCGAAGCGCCGGGCTTGTTTCCGCGCCGGATCTCGTTGAACACCAGGTTCAACACGATCGCCGCGATGGCGGTCGCCGAGATGCCGGAGTGCATGACAACTCCGATGCCGGTCGGGAACTTGTCCCAGAACGTCGGTGCCGCAATGGGAATCACGCCCACACCGACCGCCACGGCCACCAGGACCATATTCAGGTTGTCGGTGAAGTCGACCCGCGCCAGCGTGCGAATGCCGCTCGCCGCAACGGATCCGAACAACACGATGCCCGCGCCGCCGAGAACCGGATACGGAATCCCGGCCACTACCGCGCCGACCACCGGGAACAGGCCCAGCAGTGCGAGCACGACACCGCCCGTCGCGACCACGAATCGGCTCTTGATGCCGGTGAGCGCGACCAGCCCCACGTTCTGTGCGAAGGCGCTGCACGGGAAGCTGCCGAACAACGGTGCGACGCCGGAGGACAGCATGTCGGCCCGCAGACCGGCCGCCACCCGCTTGGAATCGGCTTCGGTACCGACGATTTCGCTGATGGCGAGCACGTCGGCGGTGGTCTCCACCATGATCACCAGGATCACGATGGTCATGGACACGATGGCCCCGACCTGGAAGGTCGGCCCGCCGAAGTGCAGGATCGGCGGCAGCGCGAAGATGTCGGCCTTGCGGACTCCGGAGAAATCGGTGTGGCCGGTCATCGCCGCGATGATCGTGCCGATCACCAGGCCGATGAGGATCGACAGCCGCGAGATCGCGCCCTGGAACAGGCGACTGATCACCAGGATGATGACCAGGGTCAGTCCCGCGAAGCCGATATTGCCCATCGAGCCGTAGTCGGCGGCCTTGGCATTGTTGCCCATCGCCCATCGGAAAGCGGTGGGCAGCAACGAGAGTCCGATCACCGTGATGATCGTTCCCGTTACCACGGAGGGGAAGAAGCGCACCAGCTTCGCGAAGAAGCTGGAGAGCACCAACCCGATCGCGCCCGCGACGATGATGGCGCCGAAGACCGGCCGCAGCCCGCCCTCACTGGCGATGGTCACCATCGTCGAGACGCTGACGAACGAAATACCCTGCACGATCGGCAATCTGGAGCCGATCGGGCCGATGCCCAGGGTTTGGAGCAGAGTCGCCAGACCCGAGACGAACAGGCCCGCTGTCACCAGCAGCGCCATGTCCGAGACCGAGAGTCCGGCCGCGCCTCCCACGATGAGCGGCGGTGCGATCACACCGCCGTACATCGTCAGGATGTGCTGAGTTCCGTAGACCAGGGACTGCCAGAGCGAATAACGCTGATCCTCCGGGCGAGTCACGGTCACTTCCACGCGGCTATGGTCGTCGCCCATCGCCGCACCTCCTACAAACTCAGCTATCGACTCAGCAAAAACCCGGGATGGCGGTCCAGGCGTTGCCCGCGTCACGGGCGTCGTCACGCTCGACGGTGGCCTCGATGAGGCCGTACGGACGATCCGCGGCGATGAAGACCTCGCCCGGGTTCTCGACATTGAAGGGGCTCAGGTCGACCAGGAAGTGGTGCTTGTTCGGGGCCGAGAACTTGATCTCCGCGACCTCGGTGAACTGCTCCAGCACGGCACGGCCCATCGAGTAGAGGGTCTGCTGCAGCGCGTAGGAGTGCACCACGGCGAACTGACGCAGCAGCACCTTCAGGATGGCGTCGTAGGTCTTGTCCCAGTCGACATCGGTGTGGTTGTAGCGCCACTTGGCCACCAGCGAGGTCGCCATGATGCGGTCGGTGGTCGGCTGCAGGGTGGTGTACTTGTCCTTGAAGAAGCCGTGGAACTCCGAGCCGGTGCTCTTGAGGAGTACGAGATCCTTCACACCGGAGACCACGTGCGCGACGCGGTCCGGGCCGACGCCGTCGACGTTCACGACGGTGGTGCGCACGCCCTGGCCCGACTTCACGAACGAGTGATCGTGCGGCTGGCCGTCGACCTCGATGCGATCCCAGGCGTACTCCTCGACCTCGATGCGCGCACCGGTGGCGGTGGGGGCACGGGAGATGAAGTGATCGGCCAGGGTGAGGCCGTACTCCTCGATGGAGTGGATGCCCTTCTCCTTGGCGAAGGCGAAGGCGGTGTTCTTCTGGGTGTCGGTGGGCAGCACGTCGGCCTGGTCACCGGTGATGTGGGCGTCGGAGAACTCACCGCGCAGCGAGGTCGAGACGTTCAGGTCGCGGATCTGGTGGCGCGGGGTGTCGCGGTAGATGCGAACGACGCGGTTCTCGGCCTTGCCGTACTGGTTCTGTCCCAGCTTGATTGCCATGTGAGTTCAGCTTCCTCGGTAGGTGGAATAGGCGAAGGGGCTCATGAGCAGGGGCACGTGGTAGTGCTCGCCCGCTTCCCCGGCGACCTTGAAGGTGATCGAGACCGACGGGTAGAAATAGGTCTGATTCGTTGCGGCGGCATAGCTTTCGATGTCGAAGGTGAGGCGGTAGTTCCCGGCCTCGAGACCCTCGGGGCCCAGATCCTTGATCCGGCCGTCGTCATCGGTCTTGCCCTGGGCCACATCCCGGGCGACCGGGGTGACCTGTTCCAGCCGCACCTCGACACCGGCGGCGGGCTTGCCCAGCGCGGAGTCGAGGATGTGCGTCGTAATGGTGCTCACGCGTCGAATACCTTTCGCAGGCGGAGAACGGCGATCTTGCGGAGTTCCTCGGCGACCACGGCCGCCTCGGTCTCGTCATCGTTGGTGAGGCGTTCGGTGAGGCTGGCCAGGATCTGCTCGGCCGACAGGCCGGTGGCGCAGATCAGGAAGACCCTGCCGAAGCGCTTCTCGTAGGCGAGGTTGCCCTCCAGCAGCCGCGCGGCCACGGATTCGTCCTGGCTGACGCCGGACTGTTCCTGACGCGACCACGCGGAGTGGGTGTCGCTGCCCTGGACCCGATCGCCGATGCGGGGGTGTGCTGAAAGTGCGCGGTCCACCTCGGAGGCGGGCAGGCTCGCGGCCAGCTTGTCGGCGTGGGCCAGCACGCCGTCGATATCGGCGTAGGGCCGGGCCGCCAGCACGCCGTCCGCCCAGCTCGGGGCGTCACAGCAGGTCAGCAGGACCGGCAAGAGTTCTTCACTCGCTGTCGAATTGAATTCGACCAACGTCACCATTGGCGCTACCTCTCTCGGATAACGGAAGGGTGATTCCGCTAGAGGAGAGCGTGGCACGGGCCACACGACTTCGTCAACATTTTGTTGAAAATATACCGAAACTGCTGGTCAACGCACTCAACAAGCGGGTTTTTCAACAGCCGCGGGGGCTGCCGCCAGAACGTTGGCCGCGCGGTTGCGGAAGAGCTGGTTGAGCACCAGGGCCGTCACGCAGCCCGCGCTGATACCGGAGGCCAAGATGATCGAGAAGGGGCCGGGTAGGCCCTGATAGAAGGACGGGGCCACCGTCGGGGTCATGCCGATGAAGAGGGAGACGCCGACGATCAGCGAGTTGATCGGGTCGCCCAGATCGGCCTTGGCGAGGGTGCGGATGCCGCTGGCGGCGACCGTGCCGAAGAGGACCAGGCCGGTGCCGCCGAGGGCGGGTTTGGGGACCAGTTCGACTACCGCGCTGGCCACGGGGAACAGGCCGAGCAGGACCAGGAGCGCGCCACTGACGGCCACGACATAGCGGCTGTACATCCTGGTGAGAGCGACCAGGCCGACGTTCTGAGCGAAAGCGCCACAGGCGAATCCGCCCATGACCGAGGCCAGCATGGTGCCGATGCCCGCGGCGCGCAGACCGCCCGCGATGTGGTGTTCCGCGGCGGGACGCTCCACGATCTCGCCGAGCGCGATCATGGTGGCGGTGGATTCGGTCATGACCACGAGCATCACGATGCACAGCGAGACGATCGCGCCGATCTGGAATTCCGGTGCGCCGAAGTGCCAGGGCGGGATGAAGCCGACAAGCGCGGCGCTGCGCACGGGACCCGTATCCAGCAGTCCCAGTGGCCATCCCAGCAGTGCGCCCGCGATCAGGCCGATGAGCAGGGCCAACTGTCGGCCGATGCCGGTGAGGAATCGGTGACACAGCAGCACGACCACGAGCGAGAACCCCGCGACCGCAAGGTTCTTCATCGGCACGTGCGCCTCGCCCATCGCGCCCTCGCCCGCGCCGCTGATCCAACCCAGCGCGACCGGCAATAGCGACAAACCGATGAGCGAGATGACCGTGCCGCCGACGATCGGCGGGAAGAACCGGTGCAGCCGTGAGAAATACGGGGCCGCGAAGACCGCCATGGCGCCGGCCACCAGCGTCGCGCCGAAGATGACCGGCAGCGCCCGGCCCGGGGCGGCGTCCTTGGCAATGGCCAGGATCGGGCCGACCGCGGCGAAGGAGCCGCCATTGATCAGCGGCAGGCGCGCGCCGAACCGCCACCAGCCCAGCGATTGCAACAGGGTCGCCAGACCGGCGGTGAACAGGCTCGCGGTAATCAGCATGACCGTCTCGCCGGTGCCCAAACCCACTGCGGCGCCGACGATCAGCGGCGGGGCGACGACTCCGGCGACCATGGCCGCGATGTGCTGCAGGCCGCCCGCGAGGAGCTGGAACGGCGGGGGAACGACGTCGACGGGATGTCGGCCGGGCGTGGAATCTGCCTCGCCCGGCGTGGATTCAGCTTCGCGGCTCGTCTCCATTGGCGTACCTCTCTCGAACAGCGGAAGGGTCATTCCGCTAGACGAGAACAGTGGCACGCGCCACAAAGCAGGGTCAACAGTTCGTTGAATATATATCTGTCGGCCGATTGGGCCGCCCGGACGGGCGTGAACGCCGCGGGGCGGCAGGTCGATTCAGGCGCGCTCGCGGTTGAGGTAGTTGTAGACCGTGAAGCGGGTGACCCCGAGCGCCGCGGCGACGGTCTCGGCGGACTTGCGGAACGTGAACGCGCCCCGCTCCTCCAGCAGTCGCACGGCACGCTGCTTGTCGGCGCGGGGTAGACCGGTCAGCGGACCGCCCAGTTCCGCCGCCACCTCGTCGAGCAGCTTCTCCAGGCCGCCGTGGGTGTCGGGCTCGGGTGCGCCGAAGCGCACGCAGGCCAGGGTCTCGCCCTCCCAGACGACGGGGATGTCGTCGGCGGTCGCGTTATTGGGCGGCACCAGGCGGCCGCCGGTCTTCTCGAGAATCGGGGCGAGCGTCACCAGCACCGGGTGCTGCTCGCCCGGCGAACGTTCAGTCATCGTGTTCGACCTGCATCGTCACTCTCGTCGCGCCGTGCGCGAAGGCGGCCACCATGATCTCGCCCAGCACCGGCAGTAGTTTGTCGTCCGATCCGGCCACCGAGGTGCCCAGCGGACCGAAATCGCATTCCAGACCGGCCGATTCGGCGAGCTCGAGGGCCGCCACCGCATGGGGCGGCGCCTCCCCTTCGCCATGGAACGGTTCGGTCGTGAACTCCGCGCGTAGCCGCATGGGGCTCAGGCTACTATTCCGGCATTCGGAAAAATGAAGGAGGACCGGGAGTGCCCGCAGCAAAGGGGCCCAAGGCCGGTGGCGGGGGCGTGCAATCCATCGAGCGCGCGTTCGGACTGCTGGAGTTGATGGCCGACGAGGGCGGCATGATGGGCCTGTCCCAGCTGGCCACGGAATCGGGGCTGCCGCTGCCCACCATTCACCGGCTGGTCCGCACCCTGGTCGATCTGGGGTATCTGCATCAGGAGCCGTCGCGCAAATATGTGCTGGGGCCCAAGCTGATCAAACTCGGGGAGAGCTCCTCGCAGATGCTCGCGGTGCTGGCGCGGCCGCACCTGCAGCGGCTGGTCGACGAGCTCGGCGAATCGGCGAATATGGCCATGCTGGACGGGGATCAGATCGTCTATGTGGCGCAGGTCCAGTCGCGGCACTCCATGCGCATGTTCACCGAGGTGGGACGGCGGGCGCTGCCGCACTGCACGGCCGTGGGCAAGGCCATCCTGGCCGGGTCGCCGCCGGAGCTGACGCGGAATCTATTGCAGCGCACCGGGATGCCGCGCTACACCGACTCCACCATCACCGATCCCGACGAGTTCGCGCGACAGCTCGAGGAGACCGCGCGCAGCGGGTACGCCATGGACGAGGGCGAGCAGGAGCTCGGGGTGCGGTGTGTCGCCGTCGCTGTCCCCAAAGCCCCTGCGCGCCTGGCGATCTCGGTGTCCGGTCCGGTGGGTCGGATGACCGAGGATCTGGTGGATCGGGCCACCCCGTTGCTGACGGAAGTCGCCGAGGCGCTGTCCGCGGACCTGCAATAGGTCAGGTCCGGCGCAGCACCAGCGGGCCGGTCGGCAGTTGCAGGGTCAGGTCACCGAGGGTCGCGCTCGCCTTGATTTCGCGCAGGGTGGTTGTGCCGGTGAGGGTTTGGATGGCGGCGGCGAGGGCTGGGGACTTGCCGGGGAGTGCGTCGAGGACCTCCTGAGGGACCTCGATGGCACCGAGATACTCACGCGGGGTCGCGGTCAGGCCGTCGGCGGCGCGGAACATCCGCAGGGAATCCACCAGGCGCAGTCGTAGATCGACGCAGTCGCCTCCGGCGCAGAGGCGCAGCGGTGCGGGTGAGGCGGCGTAGTCGAAATTGTTGACGCGCAACGTCCATTGCGCCGAATCGGCGTAGGTGTAGTCGATGCCCGAGGGTGGGGCGAGAGTCTCCTCGGAGTGGTCTCCGGCCGGATTGTCGAGTGGGTCGGCGGTGAGATCCGCGTCGGTGGCCTCGAACCGCCAACTCGTCGCAGGGTCGATTGGCTTGTGCCAGTATCCATTTCGACCGCCGCTGCGCCCCTCCACCCGCAGCTCCCGGTCGGCGGTGTCGCCGCCGGTCTGGTGGATGCTGATGGCCGAGGTGATCTCGCCGGGAATCTTGGGCTGGCGCACCCAATCCGGGGCGGGCAGCTGGTAGGCGGCATAGTCGTGCGGGCCGACGATATTGTCGATCACGGCCATGTTCACGTTGGGGGCCACGGGTTTTCCGCGCTGGTCTTGGTAGGAGTAGCGGAAGAAGACATTGTCCGCGCCGGAGATGTCGAAATCCCACAGGCGCGTGTACATGTCGCCGTAGCGGTTGATCACGAAGGTGGTCGAGCCCGCCGCGCTCAGATTGACCGCTTCGAAGCGGCCGTTCTTCGGGCCCGACAGTTCATAGGAGTAGTCGTCGGGCGCGGTGAGATCGCCGCCGGGCAGCCACGGATCCAGGATGGTGATTCGATTCCCCTGTGGGCTCAGCACATACACGGTGGTCACGCCCGCGCCGCCGACCGGCTGGCGGTTGTCGGCCGAGTCGTTCCAGAAACCGCCCTGATCCCAGAAGCCCGGGCGGTTGGCCGGAATCAGCGAGGGAATCCGATTGTCCAGCCAGGACAGGCTCCAGGCGCGCGAGCCGTTGCGGACCCGCTGGCCGAACGGACCGAACCAGACCGGTGCGCCGAATCGTGAAGTCCAGGCCCAGGTTTCGGGGCCGTGGGCGGCATTGCCCATGGTGTAGATGCGGCCCGTGGCGTCGGTGGCCATCAGCATATTGCCGTCCACCGAGAGGGTGGTGAGCTTTCCGGCCAAGCAGGACGGTAGCCAAGCTTTCCGCCAGGGGGAATCGCCGGTGGCCGTGGTGACGTACAGGTTTCCGCCGTCGAGGGCGTAAGCCCATTCGTCATTGAAGCCTTGGCGTCCGGTGCGCAGGCCCACGCTGCGCGGAAGTCGCGCCGACGTCGTGTCGTCCGCGACCGCCAGCGCACCCAGCCCGCCGCCCGGATTGGGCGCGGAATAGAGCGAATACGGCGGGCCCACCGGCCCGGGCAGGGCCAGTTGGGCACAGCTTTCCAACGGCCCGTCCACACCGGCGACATCCGCCCGCGCCGGTCCCGCGGCCACACACGCCGCGACCAACGCCAGACCAACGCGCAGTAGTTGTCGAATAGCAGTCCCCACAGCCAACGGACCGTACCCGCCGGTCCGTCGCGGTGGTGAAATTCCGGGGGCTGTGTCGGATCAGGGCACGGCGAAGGTCGCGAATCCCGGGGTATAGGTACCGCCGGGCGCGAGCATGACCACCACCTGGCCGGGTCCCGTGTACAGCGTTGCGGCGGAAGGGATTCCGTTCAAGCCATCGGAGAGGGTCGCGACTCCGGTCGCGCCCGTGGACAGGTTGATCCAGTTGATCGGCTGAGAGTTGAAACACCCCCAGCCGCCCGCGTTCGCACCGGTGATCACCACCACACCGGGTTGGTCGCCGACCACGGCGGCGCAGCGGGCGGGGAAGGCGTCGAAACTTCCACCCGGATTTCCGAAGGGCGCGGCATTGATCTGAAAGGGAATCGTCACCGGGTCGGCCGCGGCGGTGCCCGCCGCACACAGGCCGCCCAATCCGAGGACGCCGAGAACAACAGCAAACGTGCGAGCGAATCTCATAACCCGTATCTCCTACGCAGCAATCTCACCGACGGTTCACGGCCAATTACCAGCCACGAGGCGCGTAATCGACCCCATACAGCTCGCGAAAACTCGCGGACCAGGCAATTCGAAAAGGATTACGCCATGACCACCCCCGAACCGGCCGCAACGCCAGAAGAGCCCCGAACAACCCAGCTTCCCGAGGCTACCGCGGCTCCGGCAACCAGTCAGCCACCGACACCTGTCCGCCCGCCCAACAATATTGGCTGGGCCGTGGCGTCCCTGCTGTTGTTCTGGCCGCTGTCGTTCTCCGCATTCACCCACGCGCTCAACGTCTTTCCGCTCTGGAGCGAGGGGGACGTCGAGGGGGCTCGGTACGCGTCCCATCGGGCCCGGTACCTGGGCATCCTTTCGCTGTGGATTGGCGGGGCGCTGTTCGTGCTGTTCGCCGTTCTGTACATCGTCGGGCTGCTGGTGCTGGTGCACCACGGGCATCACGGCCATCACAACTGGGGCGGCCCGGGTCCGCGGATGCGCCAGGGCTGACCGGTCGGGGCCCGGAGGCGAAGGGGCTGGGCCCCAACCATTTTCACAATGGCGGATTCGGTACATATCCGAACCGCCGTCCGTTCCGAATCCGATGCGATAGGCATCGATGTTTCGGAATGAGGTTCCCTATGGGCACATACCGGCCCACCCGTCCGCTTCGCCCCGCGCGCCGCCGCGCCGCCCTGCTCGCCCTTGCCGCGGCCCTCCCCGTCTCCCTCGCCTTACTCGGCGCACCGCCCGCCCTCGCCGAGGATCCGCCCGCGGTGACCCAGCCCGCCACCGATATCCCCGACTCGTCGATCCGCATCGGCACCGTCCAACTCCAGCAACCGGTGTGGTTGACGGTCGAGCAGACCCAGCAGATCAACGCCGCCGCGGCGGGTGCGGAATCCGCGCTCACCCAATCACTCGAAGCGGCCGGTCTCGATCGCGCGCGGGCCAGCCATATCGCCAGCGCGGTCGTCGGCGACGCAGCCATCGGGACGGCGGTCGGGGCCACCGCCGCCGCGCCCATCGCCAGTTCGGGTGCGCTGATCGGCGTCGTGGCCGGGCTCATCGCGGGACTTCCGTTCGCGCCCATCGGCCTGGTGATCGTTCCGGTGGTGGGCGCGGCGCTCGGCTATGCGATGGTCGCGGCGCCCTTCGCCGCGCTGGGCGCGGGTGTGGGCGCGGCGGTCGGTGCCGCCGACGGTCTGCTCAATCAGGTAAGCCAGCCCGCCAACGGCTGACTCGACTAGGCGGGAGCCTGTACGAGGGTCAGCGTTCCGCGCTTGCGCAGGGTGAAACCGAGCGTCTCGTACAGGCTGATCGCCGTCGCGTTGTGGGCGACGGCATGGAGGAACGGAATCTCGCCGCGGTCGCGGATTCTCGCCCCAACCGCGCGCACCAGGCGCGAGCCGAAGCCGCGGCCCCGGAACTCGGCGTCGGTGCAGACCGCGCTGATTTCGGTCCAGCCGGGCGGGTGCAGTCGCTCCCCCGCCATCGCGACCAGGCGACCGTCGATCCGAATGCCCAGGTACGTACCCATTTCAATGGTCCGCGGCGCATACGGTCCGGGCTGGGTGCGGGCGATCAGTTCCAGAATCTCGGGGACATCGGCCGCGGTCAGCACCTCGAGTTCCGGGTCGTGGGCGACCCGCAGGCCGGTGCCGTCCATCTGCACCGAGCCGAATCGGTCCAGGACCGTCCAACCTTGCGGCGGCTCATGCCCTTCGCCGCGCAGACCGGTAATGCCGCCCGGGCCCAGCAGGTTGGCCAGATCCGACCAGTCCTGCTCGTCCAGCACCGGCGGGTGACCCACGAATCGAGCGACCTCCGGGTCGTAGCGGCCGATCCGGCCCGACCATTCGGCGAAGCGGTGATGCGCGCCGCGCAGCGAGGTCCGCACCACGTCGTCGAGCGGGTGCAGCGGGGTTTCGAGGGCGGATAGTGCGGTATCGAGGGTCGATTCGGTCGTCACCAGAACTCCTCCACAGTCAGCGTCCGCCCGAGAACGTTAGCGAAGCGCAGGAGTGCCGCCACGGGTTGTGCTCACCGCGATTCCGCCGACCCCGTCCGGCCGTGGGATACGCTGGCCAGCGACACCCGGGTCTTGACGCAGGTCGGCCGAGAGGAGTTAGCGATGAGCGCCGAAGACGCCGCTGCCGCCCCCGCCCTGGCCGGGGACCTATCCGGCATCGTCGGGCGACACCTGATCTACGCGTACGAGAACGGCTGGAAATACGAGCTCTACGTACGCAATTCACACACCGTCGCCTTCCGCTGCCTACTGGGCCCCATGTTCGGCCGCTGGTCCACCCACCAACCGGCCAAAATGCTCCAACTCAGCGGCGACATGTACAAAATCGCCTGGGTCGAACCCACCGGCACGGTCACCGTCCTCATCGCCTGGCTCGGCGAACGCCGCATCCACACCACCATCTGCTACCCCCACTGGATGCTCGACTACCCCGAACCCACCCTCGCCCGCTACGAAGACAACCTCGACGAAATCACCGCCGAACGCGACAAGGGCCCCACCTACCCCCAAACCCTGGTCGCCTCCACCGGCCGCATCACCTTCCTCGAAACCCGGAACCCCAACGACGACACCGTCATCGACCGCCCCCCAAGCAAACTCCCCCACAACTACGCCAACCGCACCAACTGAGGCGCACGCGCCCGCGCGGCCGTCTGCACCCGTAGCCGCTGTGCCGAAGACCGGCTGACTGCTGGCGCTTTCACGTAGTACGTGATTCCCGGGCGCGGGGCTCGGCTCGTTCGCGTGGCGGCGACCGGACCTACTCGCCGCACTGACGGTCATACCCACGCAATTGACCGATACGGCGACCTATTCATTGAAGCCAATTGACTTCACCGTCCGGATAGCATGCGGAAGCCCTCATGATGGGCGGCACAAACCGAGTGCCACAGGATATTTCGGTGGGGGGAACCGCGCTTGACCACGAAACGAACCCGCCCGGGCACGGTCACCGGGGATGTTCCGTTGTAGCTCGGCTACGCCACGGCAGTGGCCCCGACTTACCGCAGAGTGATCCCGTATGGCGGATCGCGCGGCCGAAATATGCCACTGAGAAATGACGCAGACCGACGCATTCCACGCGTGCGCGTTGTGCGGCAAGAAGAGGAACAGCATGAGATCTACCCGCACCCATCTGATGATCGCGGGGGCCGGCGTTGCCGCGGCTGCTGCCGTCGCAACGGCTCTGGCGCCATCCGCCTCGTCGGATGTCACCGGCTCGGGCAATGGTGAGAGCGTCAGAGTCATCGGTGACACCTTCCATGTCGGCGGAACCTACACCGCGACGGCCACAGACACGATCATCTGCGGATCGACGATTCGGTTCTACGTCGTGACATCCCCGGGCAACTACGTTGAGGAACTGGGCCGAGCCCCCGCTTCAGGTTGCACAGCCACCATTCAATGGACCCCGGACCACCCGGGCCAGGCCTACTTCCACGCAAACGGCTTGGGTGGTGACACCACTGCCATCGTGACTGTGCTCAGCGCCGATCCCGTGCCGCCCCCCACCACGACCGTAGCTCCACCTACGACTACGGTCCCCCCGACGACGACCACCACCGTCCCGCCGACCACGACCACCGTCCCGCCGACGACCACAACGGTCCCGACGACCACCACCACCGTCCCGCCGACGACCACAACGGTCCCGACGACCACCACCACCGTCCCGACGACCACCACAACGGTCCCGACGACCACTACCGCACCGCCGACCACAACGCAGTGCCAGCCATGGCAGTGGAACTGCGGCCTGACCACGACACCGCCCCCTCCGACCACCACGACGTGTGCGCCCTGGGAATGGAACTGCGCCCACGCCACCACCACGGTCCCACCGACTACCACGATCGCCCCCACGACAACATCGGCCCCGCCAACCACAACCGCACCGCCGACCACCCCACCGAGCACGTGCTCCTGGTGGAAGATCTGGTGCTGACCACCTTCGCCGCCCGACCCGGCAAATTCGCCTGCAACTAGGCCAGCTCCCGATACCGGCCCATGAAAAAGCCCTCTGATCTGGGGTCCAGATCAGAGGGCCTTTGGTGGAGCTGCCGGGAATCGAACCCGGGTCCTCCGCCGCATTTTCAGGGCTTCTCCGTGTGCAGTTCGCTATGCCTCTACTTGGATCTCTCGGTCACGCGAACAAGCCGAGATGACGATCCCAGTCGCTGTTTGGTGTCCCGTCCGGCCCCGCGACCGGGTCGGACGGTAGAGCCCTCTAGCTGATGCCAGGGACCGGGTCGAGGGCGAACCCGGGCTGACAGACACGCTTCGTTGCTTAGGCAGCGAGAGCGTAGTCGCGCTGATTGGAATCGGCGCTTATAGGGTTACAGCGACGCTTATACGGTGGTCTCCTGCCTGCACCGACACGCTTCCCCTGAATCAACGTACGCAGTCGAAACCGTTCAGCCCCGTCTGTGTTCAACGATTCAGATGAACAACCCGGCTCTCACCGGGCTACCTATCCTAACACCGAACAAACCTTGGTTCATTCCATTAACGCGCCGCCGACCGGCCGAACCCGTGGCTCAGCCGCGCATGCCCTTGATGCGACGGCCGAGTTCGCGGGTGACCTCACGTTCGGCGTCGCGGCGGGCCAGGTCCTGGCGTTTGTCGTAGTCCTGCTTGCCCTTGGCGAGGGCGAGCTCGACCTTGACCTTGCCGTCGGAGAAGTACATCGACAGCGGGACCAGGGTCAGGCTCGACTCCTTGGTCTTGCCGAGCAGCTTGTCGATCTCGCGACGGTGCAGCAGCAACTTGCGGGTACGCCGGGGGGCGTGATTGGTCCAGGTGCCGTGCCCGTACTCGGGGACGTGCAGGCCGCGCAGCCACACCTCGCCGTCGTCGATGGAGGCGTAGGCGTCGACCAGCGAGGCCTTGCCCTCGCGCAGGCTCTTCACCTCGGTACCGACCAGCGCCACCCCGGCCTCGTAGGTCTCGAGGATCGAGTAGTTGTGTCGCGCCTTCTTGTTGCTGGCGATCACCTTGCGACCCTTTTCCTTCATAACGGTCAACTCTAATGACCGCCGCCAGCCGTTTATTCCTCGCCGGTGGCGTCGAGGACGACCTTGGTGCCCGGAACCGCGGCGACCTGCAGGGTGCGCAGGCGCAGCAGGGCCGGGTTCTCGGCGAGCAGCTTGGCGGTATTGGCCAGCGAGCGCAGGGCGGCGGCCTCGGCGCGGGCACGCTCGAGCTCGGCGCGGCCACGTTCGCGGGCCAGGACCGTTTCGAGGGCGGCCTTGCGGAGCTCGCCCGGGAGCATGAGGTCCTTGGCGCGCAAGCTGTCGACGCGGATGCCGAGGTGCTCGACCTGCGCGGCGACCGCGTCCTTGCCGGTGCCCAGCAGGGTGCGGTCGGCGACCAGCTCGTCGAGGGCGTGCGCGGCGACCAGGTCGCGCGCGACCTCCTGGACCGCACCGTAGAGGACGGTCTCGGCGTACTGCGCGCCGGTGGTGAACGCGACCGGATCGGTCACGACCCAGTCGGCGGCGAAGCTCACGCGCAGCGAGAGGCCGTCGCGGGTCAGCAGCTCCTGGCCGCCGACCTGCAGCACGCGCGGGCGCATATCGACGGTGACCAGGGTGCAGCGCTCGGTGTCGTAGCGGTGGCGGCCCGGTTCCAGCACCTGCTGGAGAACGCCGTCACGGAACAGCAGTGTGCGCTGCCAGTCCATGACAGTGGTGTAGGTGGACTTGTTGAACATGCCAATCTCCTTCCGGTACTTGGTTTTCGGGCACGACCGGATACGCCCTGCCCGGCCACGGCGCACGGCGGGAGCCTCCCCCGTCCATTGCCATCGACATGACATCGGACAGAGAGCTCGCAGAGCCGTGACACCGCCCACGACCGGGCAGGGCGCATCACGTCAAGGAGTCGAACCTCGGCAGATTTGGTCTGCGTTACCAGGAAAGGCCGTACCCGACGCGGGGAACGCGGTCCGGAGATTCCGGTGCGCCCCTTGGTAGCGGCCGAGATCAACGGTAGCGAGCGCATCCCGCTGCGCGCCAATGATTTTCCGGATCGGCGGTGCAGGGGCCGAAATGCGAAAAGGCCCTTCAGTTTTCACTGAAGGGCCTTCACAGTAGTCCCGACGGGATTTGAACCCGCGCTACCGCCTTGAGAGGGCGGCGTCCTAGGCCGCTAGACGACGGGACCAGGGCGCTTGCTGCGATCTTCGACCGCGGCAGCTCCGAAAGCTTATCCTGCCGCCGCCCAGCAACCAAATCCGCTGCTGAGCGCTGTGCCCGAGCTCACCGCACCCGTCACTCCGCCACCGGATCGCGCCAGCCACGCTCGGACATGACGGCCAACTTGTCGGCCACCGCCTCCTCGAGATCGATCCCGAGCTCCCCGGCGGCCAACCACGCCACAATCACCACATCCGCCAACTCGGCCCGCATCTCCTCGAACGTCCCTGTCCGCCGAGCCTGCCCAGACCACCGCCGATACGCCCCAACAAACTCCCCCGCCTCCTCCGCCAACGCCAACACCGCCCGATTAGCCGCCCCCTCCTCCGAAAACCCAGCCTCCCCCAGCCGCTCCCGTATCTCAGCCGCCACCTTCTGCATATCGATACTCATGCGGTGGCCGACCTACTGGTAGTCCGGTGGAAGGTCGTCGAAGTCGGGCGGGGCCTCGTCGGGCCACGGGATTTCATCGGCCGCAGCGAAATTCGATGGCGGTGCGGTGGTGATGCCACGACCCGGGCTCGAATCAAAACGGGATGAACGCGGCGAATCCGGCATTGCCGAGGACGGGCGGGCATTCGCTGCGGGGCCGAACCTCGACCCGCCCGCCGACGGCGTGGACCGTGTAGCCGAAGCGGTCGTTGGGGACGCGGAAACCGCTGGGGAGCTCAAGGTTTCGCGCAGAGCTCCGGCCAAGCCGCTGTCGGCGGATCCTGCGGGGGCACCCGCGCCAGGGTCTGCCGAGCCGGGTGCGGTGGTGCCTGTCGCGTTGGCGACGAGCTCGAGGACTCCCTCGCCGTATTTGGCGCGCTTGTTTTCGCCGATGCCGGAGATTCCGGCGAGGTCGGAGAGGGTGGTGGGTTTGCGGGTGGCGATTTCGCGGAGGGTGGCGTCGTGGAAGACGACGTAGGCGGGGACGCCTTGTTCTTTGGCGGTGGCGGCGCGCCAGGCGCGGAGTTTTTCGAAGAGGTCGGTGTCGGCGCGGTCGAGGTCGGCGGCGGCGAGGCGGGAGGCCTTGGCGGGCTTGGGGGTTCGGGTGGCCTTGGCGCGTTCGGGTTCGCGGCGGAGCATGACTTCGCGCTTTTCGAACAGGACCTGGTTGCTGGCCTCGGTGAGGGTGAGGACGCCGTAGTCGCCGTGCACGGCGAGCAGGCCTTGGGCCAGGAGCTGGCGGATGACGCCGCGCCATTCGATATCGCGGAGTTCGGTGCCGATGCCGAAGACCTTGAGCTCGTGGTGGGCGTGCTGTTCCACCTTGGGATTCCGCTTGCCGATGAGGATGTCGACGATGTGGCCCGCGCCGAAGCTCTGGCCGCGTTCACGTTTCAGGCGCAGCACGGTGGAAAGCACCTTCTGGGCGGGCACGGTGCCGTCCCACGCCTCGGGGGCGTTGAGGCAGGTGTCGCAGTTGCCGCAGCGCTCGCCCTGCTGGCCGAAGTAGGCGAGCAGCTGGACGCGGCGGCATTGGACGGTCTCGCACAGCGCGAGTATGGCATCCAGGTGCAGTTGCAGCTGACGGCGATGCATGGCGTCGCCGTCGGAGGAGTCGATCATCTTCCGTTGCTGCACAACGTCGCTGAGGCCGTAGACCATCCACGCGGTGGACGGCTGCCCGTCGCGACCCGCGCGGCCGGTCTCCTGGTAGTAGCCCTCGACCGATTTGGGCAGATCCAGGTGCGCGACGAAGCGCACGTCCGGTTTGTCGATGCCCATACCGAACGCGATGGTGGCCACCACGACCAGGCCGTCCTCCCGAAGGAAGCGCGCCTGGTTCGTCGCGCGGGTGCGGTTGTCCAGACCCGCGTGATACGGCACGGCCTCCACACCGTTGGCGGTCAGGAACGCCGCGGTCTTCTCGACGGAATTGCGCGACAGGCAGTACACGATGCCCGCGTCCCCGGCGTGCTCGGTGCGAATGAACGAAAGCAGTTGGTGCTCCGGCCGATTCTTGGCCTCGATCCGGTACTGGATGTTCGGCCGGTCGAAGCTGGCCACGAAGTGCTTGGCGCGGGTGAGATCCAGCCGCTCGGCGATCTCCTTGCGGGTCGCCTCGGTGGCCGTCGCGGTCAAAGCGATGCGCGGCACATCCGGCCACCGCTCGTGCAGCAGCGACAGCCCCAAGTAGTCGGGCCGGAAATCGTGGCCCCACTGCGACACACAGTGCGCCTCGTCGATGGCGAAGACGGAGATCTTGCCCCGATCCAACAGCGCGGCCGTGGACTCCAGCCGCAACCGCTCCGGCGCGAGATAGAGCAGATCCAGCTCCCCCGCCACGAATTGCGCCTCGACCGTGCGCCGTTCGTCCGGGAACTGCGTCGAGTTCAGGAATCCGGCCCGCACGCCGACGGCATTGAGCGCGTCCACCTGATCCTGCATCAGGGCGATGAGCGGCGAGATCACCACGCCCACGCCCGGCCGCACCAGCGCCGGAATCTGATAGCACAGCGACTTTCCGCCACCGGTGGGCATCAACACCAGCGCGTCGCCGCCGGAGATCACCTGTTCGACGATCTCCCGCTGCGGCCCGCGAAAACTGTCGTACCCGAAGGTCTTTCGCAAAACCTGGTGTGCCGGATCATTTCCGGCGTCACCCAGGTTCCCGACAGCTACGGTTTCGACCTCCGGCGCGCTCACGGCCGCAATCCTACGGACACCATCCGACAGCTCGAGCCCCGTTGGC
Organism: Nocardia sp. CDC160; assembly: GCF_035818795.1. Lineage (NCBI taxonomy): Bacteria > Bacillati > Actinomycetota > Actinomycetes > Mycobacteriales > Nocardiaceae > Nocardia > Nocardia sp. CDC160. Next base: position 547,595 of record NZ_JAYKYT010000003.1, read on the forward strand.
GCGTAATAGCCGAACTTCGCACCCTCACTCGCGGACGTAGTAGCGCAAGGCGGCATATGCCGTCAGCGCGGCGAATCCGACACCGATCGGTGTGACGATCATCGCAACGGCGGCAATGTCATCGCCCGTAATGCGCGGCAGCACCTGGTCATTGAACAGCGACCCGAGCGCCCGGTTGATCACCAGCGGTTGCGCGACGAACAGACCGGCAATGGCCAGCACCGATCCGACCAACGCGGCCAGCACCGCTTCCAGCAGGAACGGCAGCTGCGTGTACCACCGCGTCGCGCCGACCAGTCGCATGATGCCGACTTCGGTCTTGCGGGCGAGCGCGGCCACCTGAACCATATTCGCGATCAGCAGCAAGGCGGCAAGAGCCTGCAGTGCCGCCAAACCGAATGCGGCATTGCGCAATCCGACGAAGAAGCTGACCAGCCGGTCCACGATGTCCATGTCATTGAGCACCGTCATGACCCCGGCCCGCTTGGAGAAATCGTCATAGATGGACCGGTATTCGGTGACGTCGTCGAGCTTCACCCGGAACGAGGCGGGCAGCCCGTCCTTGCTCACCTCGTCGGCGAGCCCCGGCTGATCCTTGAAGGTGGTCTCCTTGACCTCCTTCACCGCGTCGGCGCTGTTGACGAACTGCACGCTCGCCACATGCGCGTGCTTCTTCAGATCCGACATGAGCGCCGCGCACGGCTGCCCGGTGCAGTCCGGATCGGTCTTCGACACCTGATCGTCGAGGTAGAGCCGGATTTCGACGCGCTGGACGTAGTAGTCCTGAATCTTGTCGGCCATGCGCACCGCCAGCAGACCGCCGCCGAGCATGGTCAGCGACACCGCGGTCGTCAGGATCATGGCGATGGTCATGGTGACATTGCGCCGCAGGCCGGTGAAGACCTCGCTGAACAGGAATCCGACGCGCATTACCGACCCACCCCGTAGACGCCCATCTCGTCGTCGCGCACGATGCGCCCGCGATCGAGTTCGACCACGCGCCGCCGCATGGCGTCGACGATGGTGTTGTCGTGGGTGGCCATGACCACCGTGGTTCCGGTGCGATTGATGCGTTCGAGCAAGGTCATGATGTCTGCGCTGGTCTCCGGGTCGAGGTTGCCGGTCGGTTCGTCGGCCAGCAGTACCAGCGGCCGGTTCACGAAGGCGCGCGCGAGCGCGACCCGCTGCTGTTCACCGCCGGAGAGTTCGCCGGGCAGCCGGTCGGCCTTGCCCGCGAGCCCGACCATGTCGAGCGCCTCGGGCACCGAGCGATTGATGAATGCTCGTGATTTGCCAATCACTTCCAACGCGAACGCCACATTCTGCTCGACGGTCTTCTGCTGCAGCAGCCGGAAGTCCTGGAACACACAGCCGATGCGCTGACGCAGCTTGGGCACCCTGCGCCCGGGCAGCTTGTCGACCCGGAAGTCGGCGACCCACACCTCACCGGTGGTCGGCTTCTCGTCCTTGAGCAGCAACCGCATGAACGTGGACTTTCCGGACCCCGAGGGGCCGATAACGAAGACGAACTCGCCTTTTCCGATATCTACGGAGACATTGTCCAGCGCGGGCCGCGTCGAGGTCTGATACGACTTGGTGACGTTGCGCAGGGTTATCACGGGGAGCCAGTGTAGCCAGCACCGCGGCATGGCTGACTACACCGCGCGGAGGTCAACTCAATGCTTGGTCGGCTCGGAAGTGTTTGGCAGATAGTTGCTGAGCATGGTGTTCACGATCGGCGGGCTGGTCTTGGGCTCGTGTTCTGCGGGCTTGACGAAGATGTACAGAACGAACGTTCCGACCCACACGGCCATCAGGATCGCCGTGGATTTCCGTGTTCTCAACGCCGTGGACCTACGTGCTCTCTTAACTAGCTCCGTCACTGAGACCCTCCCGGCGCAGGGCCGCGGCCACTCGCACCCGCAGCTCTCGCCCTACTTCGAACTGTTTGCCCGGTAGCGTCCTTGCCACCATCTTGATGTTCATCTGGTTGACGGTGAGATCTTCGACACCCATCACGCTGGGCTCGTCCAACAGCAGGGCCTTCAGCTTGCGATCGGCGAAGGCCTTGGCGCCCACGTCGTGCAGGATCTCGTTGACCTTGTTGATGTCGGCGGTGGCGGGAACGGGCACGTCGATGGCGGCGCGCGCCCAATCCTTCGACAGATTGGTCACTTTCACGATCTGACCGTTCGGGACGATTATCACTTCACCGTCGGCGCTACGCAGAGTCGTGATGCGCAACGTGACGTCCTCGACCGTACCCTCGGCCTCGGTCGAGTTTCCAGTGACTGCGATCCGCACGACATCGCCGAAGCCGTACTGTCTTTCGGTAATCAGGAAGAATCCCGCGAGCAGATCCTGCACGATGCGCTGCGCGCCGAAACCCAGTGCGGCACCGAGGACCGCGGCCGGGGCCACCAGACCGCCGAGCCCGAAACCGAAGCGCCGCAACACTTCCAGTGACACCAGGAAATACACGACGGACAGCACCACCCAGGTGATGACCTGTGCCAACGCATGTCGGTGCTTGGCCGCCTCGGAACGCACCAGCGAATCGCTGCTGTGGAATCCGGCGTCGATCTTGCGGGTGATCCGGTCGCGGACATAGGTCGCGGCGCGGCTGAAAAGCATGGCGCCGACGATCAGCAGCACGATCTCGAGACCGCTGGACCGGACCCAGTTCCCGACTTCGGCTCCCGCGCCCGCGGCGTGAATCGAAAGCATGCTTACCCCTGGCTCGTGGACTGCTCCCGCATGCGCCAGCGGATGCCGGACTCGATGAAGGCGTCGATATCGCCGTCGAGCACGGCCGAGGGATTGTTGACCTCGTAACCGGTGCGCAGATCCTTCACCATCTGGTACGGGTGCAATACGTAGGAGCGCATCTGGTTGCCCCAGGACGCGCCCTCATTGGTCTTGAGCGCGTCCATCTGGGCGCGCTCTTCCTGTCGCTTGCGTTCCAGCAGCTTGGCCTGCAGCACGCGCATGGCCGAAATCTTGTTCTGCAGCTGGGATTTCTCGTTCTGGCAGGTGACGACGATGCCGGTCGGAATGTGGGTCAGGCGGACCGCGGAGTCGGTGGTGTTGACCGACTGGCCGCCGGGGCCCGAGGACCGGTAGACGTCGACGCGAACCTCGTTCTCCGGAATCTCGATGTGGTCGGTGGTCTCGACCACCGGCAGCACCTCGACCTCGGCGAAGGAGGTCTGGCGGCGGCCCTGGTTGTCGAACGGGCTGATACGGACCAGTCGGTGCGTACCCATTTCGACCGAGAGCGTGCCGTAGGCGTAGGGCGTCTTGACCGTGAAGGTGGCCGACTTGATGCCCGCCTCCTCCGCGTACGAGGTGTCGTAGATCTCGACCGGGTACTTGTGCGACTCGGCCCAGCGGATGTACATGCGCATGAGCATCTGCGCCCAGTCCGCGGCGTCCACGCCACCCGCGCCGGAGCGAATATTGACCAGCGCCTCACGCTTGTCGTATTCGCCGGAGAGCAGGGTGCGGACCTCCATGGCCTCGACATCGGCGTGCAGGCTGGCCCGCTCGGCATCGGCGTCGGCGAGGGCCGCGGTCTGATCCGCGCCCTCCTCGGCCTCGGCCAATTCGTAGAGCACCGGCAGATCCTCGAGCCGCTGACGCAGCTCGCGCACGCGGCGCAATTCGCTCTGCGCGTGGGACAACTCGCTGGTCACGGCCTGGGCGTGTTCCTGGTTGTTCCACAACTCCGGGTCCGCCGCCTGCTGTTCCAGCTCGTCGATGCGGCGCGCCAGCTCGTCGATATCGAGCACAGACTCGATGGTCTTCAGAGTCGTGTCGAGTTCGGCCAAGTCAGCGGAAACGTCAGGATGCACGGTGTTCAAATCTACCGCCCCGGGACATAACGCTGAAACTTCGGCGCTCGAGCCGCGTTCGCCCTCAACCGGCGACGGCGCGCAGACCGCCCGGGCGGCGGCCGACCAGGCGATCCAGCGCCGTGGCGGTGGCGTCGTCGGCCGGGAGGTAGACCATGAGGAATTGGTCGTCGTCGGCCGAGAGGTTGAGGGTTTCATAGGCCAGGCGCAGGGGTCCGGCCTCGGGGTGGGTGAGGCGGCCGACGCCATTGGTGTCGGGGAGGCCGGGGAGGGTGTCGAGTCGGCGGGTGAATTCGGGGCCGACCGTGGCGGCGAGTTCGTCCATCAGGGCGTTGACGTGCGGGTCGGCGCGCCCGGGACCCTGTTTGAGGGTGGCGACCACCTTGTCCGCCTTGTGTTCCCAGTCGGGGTAGGCCTCCCGGGCCCGCGGGTCGGACAGGACGAAACGGGCATAGCTGCCGGGTAGTCCGCCGTCGAGCAATCCGATCGGGCCGAAGAGGGCACGGTAGCCGTCGGTCACGGCGAGGATTTCGCTGAGCCGGTTCATGAGGGCGGCGGGCGCGGGTTCGAGCTGGTCGAGCATGGCCCGCACGGCCGGGCGGACGCGGCGATTGGGTCCGGAACCGCCGCGGCAGTTGAAGTTCGGATCCCCGGCCTTGGCGAAGTTGAGCAGGTGCACCCGCTGGGCGGGGGTCAGGCGCAGCGCGTCGGCCAGCGCCATCAGCACCTCCGAGGAGGGTCGCCGGTCGCGGCCCTGCTCGAGTCGGGTCAGGTATTCCACGGAAACCCCGGCGAGCGTGGCCAATTCGGCGCGGCGCAGGCCGGGGGTGCGGCGGCGGGTGCCGGTCGGCAGGCCCAGCTCCGCGGGCGTCACCGCCTCTCGGCGCTGCCGCAGAAATAGTCCCAGCTCGTTCTCACTCACCATTCGACGGTAACAATGGCCGCGACGCTTATCGTGTCCCTGCCACTACCACCCTCAGCGTGGTCTCCCTAGCGCTTTCGCCGGATCGCAGAGTTGATCTCGAGCGGCCGACCCGGCCGCAGCGAATCTCGAAGGAGACCCACAATGAGCAGCACCCTGCGCCTCGCGGTGATCATCGGCAGCGTCCGGGAGGGACGCTTCGGGCCGGTGGTGGCGAACTGGTTCGCCGGGCAGGCCCGCGCCCACGGCGGGTTCGAGGTGGATGTCATCGACCTGGCCGACTACAACCTGCCGCACGAGCTGCCCGCGACCCCGCTGGTGATGGCGCCGAATCCGGAGCGCCCCGGCCGGGGCGAGGAACTGGCCGCCCGCCTCGCCGCCGCCGACGCGTTCGTCATCGTCACCCCCGACATCAACCGCAGCTTCCCGTCCTCGCTGAAGACCGCCATCGACTGGCATTTCACCGAATGGGACCGCAAGACCGTCGGTTTCGTCGGCTACAGCGGCAAGTCCGGCGGGCTGCTCGCGATCGAGGGCCTGCGCGCGGTCTTCAATGAACTCAACGCCCACACGGTGAAGGACTACGTCTCCTTCTCCCGCTACTACCTGCTGTTCGACGAGAACGGCGTCCTCCTCGACCCCACCGAATTCGAGGATTCCGCCACCCGCCTCCTGGACCAACTCCACTGGTGGGCAACCGCTCTCACCGCCGCCCGCACGGTCGCGGTTCCCGCCTAGGTCATCGAGTGGCACACCACGGAGGGAATCCGGACAAATCTCCTCACTGGTGTGCCACTCGACGTTGTGCCGGGAGGACACCCATCGTTAACTGGACTGGACTAACGTGCTGGGGCGTGACCCGATACTCCGCTGACCTGGAACTCGCGCTGCAGCTGGCCGACGCGGCCGACGTCATTACCCGTGAGCGGTTCGGAGCGCTCGACCTGAAGATCGATTCCAAGCCGGATCTGACACCGGTCTCGGACGCCGATCTGGCGGTCGAGCGGAAGGTCCGCGAGATTCTCGGGTCCGAACGGCCCGGTGACCTGGTGCTCGGCGAGGAGTTCGGCGGCGATGTCGAATTCAGCGGGCGCCAGTGGGTCATCGATCCGATCGACGGCACCAAGAACTTCGTGCGCGGGGTGCCGGTGTGGGCCTCGCTCATCTCGCTGCTCGAGGACGGCGTGCCGGTGGTGGGCGTGGTCAGCGCGCCCGCGCTCGCCCGGCGCTGGTGGGCGGCCACCGGTTCGGGTGCGTGGAGCAGTTTCGAACAGGGCGAGCCGCGCGCGATTTCCGTCTCCGCGGTGGCCGAGCTCGGTGCGTCCAGTCTCGCCATCTCGAGCCTGTCCGGCTGGCGTGCGATCGGCCGCCGCGCCAAACTCATCGCGCTGACCGACGAGGTCTGGCGGGTGCGCGGCTACGGCGACTTCTTCGGTTACACCCTGCTCGCCGAGGGCGCGGTCGATATCTGCACCGAACCCGAACTATCCCTGTGGGACATGGCCGCCCTCGACATCCTCATTCGCGAGGCGGGCGGCACCTTCACCGCGCTCGACGGCACGCCGGGTCCGCACGGCGGCAGCGCGGTCGCCACCAACGGGCATCTGCAGGATCAGGTGCTCGCGGCGCTGCAGGCCTGAGGTTTCTCAGCCGAGTCGTCGCATGGCGGGCCACATGTCGCGCCAGGGGTGGCGGGGTGTGCGGCACAGCGTGAGGGCGCGGCCCTGCTCGTTGTTGTGGATGTTCAGGCCATTGTCGATGCGGGCCAAGGGTTCCGGGTCGGCGCAGAAGCGGGCGACCTGGTCGGCTGGGATTCCGACGACGAGTGCCGCGTGGGTGTCGGCGGGTGGACCCCACCACCAGTAGGCGTTGTGCACGCTGTGGGGTGTCGGCAGGTCGTAGCGTGCGCCGTAATGCTCGATCGCGGCGGCCTCGCCGTAGTTGGCGGTGAGGATGTCGGCGTCGGGGGCGGAATGGGCACGGACGTCGGCGATTTGGGCTACGAAGTGTGGCCAGCCGACCGTCTCCCCGGCTTCCTTGTTGATGGCGAGGATCGGCGACGGGTTGCGCAGGACGGACATGGGAAGGGTCGGCAGGAAGACGACCGCCGAGAAGGCCGCGTTCAGGACTATGGCGAAAGATAGTGTCGCCAGGCGTATTCGGCGGGCCACCAGCCAGGGTTCGGCTCCAACGGCACCGGCCGCGAGCAAGAGCGGGTACATCTCGCCGAGGTAGTAGGCCTTGCCGACCATGATCAGGTAGGCCAGGAACAGGACCGCGTAGGTGAGCGCGAAGGCCCGATAGCGCTGCCACAGCCACCACAGGCCGAAGACCCACAAGGGGACCAGAAACACCCCGATCAGGCCGAATTGCAGGACTACGAACTGGATTCGGGTATTCGAGCTACCCGAAGACCCACCGGCGATCGCCCGGCTCAGCGTCCACTGCGGCCAGCCGTTGCGTGCCTGCCACAGCAGGTAGGGAGCACTGATCAGCGCCGCGATCACGAGGGCGAGCGGAAAATACTTGGTGGCGAAGATTTCTCGTGGCCCGACAGCCAGCAGCGAGAGTGCCAGCGCGGCAAGCGGTACCACGATCAGGGCCTTGTTCTGCACCCCGATTCCGGCCAGTACGCCGACCGCGAGCCACCAGCATGGATCGAAAGAGCTTCGAAGCAAACGCAGCACGACCAGGATGATCATCGACCAGATGGCCAGGTCGAGATCCGCGGTGCTGAGGGTGTGACCGGCTCCCGCCAGGAGCGCCGCCGAGGCAACCGATCCGGCCGCGACGGCTTGCGCCACCCGCCCGCCGCCGAGTTCACGGGCGTAGAGTCCGGCGCAGAGGACCACGACGGTCGCGGCCAGCGTCGCCGGAAGGCGCAGCAGCATGACGGAATTCGGGTCGATGGCCGACATCGCGCGGGCCAGCAGCGGCACCAGCGGCGGCTGATCGGGATATCCCCAGGCCAATCGGCGTCCCGCGGCAAGGAAGTAGAGCTCGTCGCGGTGGTAGCCGTATCGGCCGGAGACCGCGGTGAGCACGGCCGCGAAAATCCCCGCTATCCAGTAGATTTCGCCGCCCGCGCCACGTCTGGCCCGGGGAGCGTTGACCGGCCGCTGTTCCATCCTCCGCATCGTCGCATCTCCGGGGCGGCCGGGCCACCGGTTGTGCCGTGTACCCGGTGCGGGCTGCGGTCCCGCCACCGGGCGCGTCGCTACGCCCGCTCATGGGGCGTCGCCACGCGGTCGATCCGTCAGCCGAGCGGGACGCAGACCGAGCCGAGGTCCAGGAACGGTCCGCCGGTGGACGAGCCGACGCCGACCGAGCCCAGGCCGAGTTCGGTGCCGACGCCGCTGATGCAGCCGCCCGCGGCCGAGCCAGCGCCGATGCCGGATCCGGTGATGCCCACGTCGATCGGCTGCAGCTGCAGGGCGTCGGCACTGGCGTTGGGGGCGGCGAGGAAGAGACCGGCGGCAATCAGGCCCGCGGTTCCGAGCGCAATTTTCATATGTAGAACCTCCATCAGGAGCGAGTTATGCGCCGACACCCTAGCCCAGCCCGCCACCTTCTGAAGCAGGTTTGTTTCACTAGAACCGACGAGTACCGGTGGGTAAGTTCGAACCACCGCGCTGACCTGCCGATTCGACAACCCTCGACGACACTTCTTACTCTGAAGTAAGATAGTCTTACTCAGGAGTAAGATTGCTGGGCAGGATCACCCACCTCCTCGATAGAAAACTGGTGATTATGAGCACTCGAGACACCGCAACGAAGCGGGACACCTCCGCTGTTGGCCTGAACCCGGTCAAACGCGACTGGATGGGCGCGGCGATGCGGGTCATGACGACCATCACGGGATCCGAACTCGCCGAGAAGTACAAGCTGCGCAAGCCGATCGAGCGCCTCACCTACGAGGGCACCAAGACCGGTTTCCGCACGCTCGGTGCCGCGACCCGCGTCTTCGAAAAGGTCGCCGGTGGCGGCGCGCCGAAGCGGCTGCCCGCCAACGAGTCTCGCAAGAAGGACTACTTCGACCTCACCCCGACCGATGAGCAGCAGATGATCGTCGAGACGGTGCGCGAGTTCGCCGCCGAGATCCTGCGCCCGGCCGCCTACGAGGCCGACAATGCCGCCAAGGCCCCGCGCGATCTGCTCGAGCGCGCCGCCGAGCTCGGCATCACGCTGATCAATGTGCCCGAGGAGCTCGAGGGCGCGGCCTCCGAGCGCGGCGCGGTCACCAATTCGCTGGTGGCCGAGGCGCTCTCGCACGGTGACATGGGCCTGGCGCTGCCGATCCTGGCGCCCAGCGGTGTCGCGGTCGCGCTGTCACAGTGGGGCACCGACGCGCAGCAGAAGACCTACCTGGGCGCCTTCACGGGTGAGAACGTGCCGCAAGCGTCGGTCGTCATCTCCGAGCCGCAGGCGCTGTTCGATCCGTTCGCGTTGCAGACGAAGGCGACTCGCTCGCCCAGCGGGTACCGCCTCAATGGCGTGAAGACCCTGGTTCCGGCCGCGGGTGACGCCGAGCTGTTCATCGTGGCCGCCGAGCTGGATGGCCGCCCGACCTTCTTCATCGTCGAGTCGAACACCGAAGGTGTTGTGGTCGAGGCGGATCCGAGCATGGGCATGCGGGCCGCCGGTCTGGGCCGCCTGCTGCTGAACAATGTCGCGGTGCCCACCACCGCCCTGCTGGGTGACTCCGAGGGCGCTCAGCGCGCCGAGGAGTACGCCGATGCGGTGCGGCTGGCCCGCCTGGGCTGGGCCTCGCTGGCCGTCGGCACCGGTCAGGCCGTGCTGGACTACGTGATTCCGTATGTGAAGGAGCGCGAGGCGTTCGGTGAGCCGATCGCGCACCGCCAGGCGGTCGCGTTCATGGTCGCGAACATGGCGATCGAGCTGGACGGTCTTCGTCTCGTGACTCTGCGGGGTGCGTCACGCGCGGAGCAGGGACTGTCGTTCGCTCGCGAGGCCGCGCTGGCCAAGAAGCTGGCCACCGACAAGGGCATGCAGATCGGCCTCGACGGTGTGCAGCTGCTGGGTGGCCACGGCTTCACCAAGGAGCACCCGGTGGAGCGCTGGTACCGCGATCTACGCGGTGTCGGCGTCGCCGAAGGCATCGTCCTCATCTGACCCGACTTCTCAACGGAGAGACCACTCATGATCAATCTCGAACTCCCCAAGAAGCTGCGGGCCAGCGCCAACCAGGCCCACCAGGTCGCGCAGGAGATCTTCCGTCCCGTTTCGCGCAAGTACGACCTCGCCGAGCACGAGTACCCGGTCGAGCTGGACACCATGGCCGCCATGGTCGAGGGCCTGTCCGACTCGGGCACCGAGCAGATCTCCGGCGCCACCGGCGGCCGCTCCGCCGACGGCGAGAGCGACGCGCACGCCACCGAGCTGCTCGGAAACACCAACGGCGGCAATATGTCCGCATTGATGAACGCGCTCGAGACCTCGTGGGGCGACGTCGGCCTGATGCTGTCGATCCCCTACCAGGGTCTGGGCAATGCCGCCATCGCCGCGGTCGCCACCGACGAGCAGCTCAAGCGTTTCGGCAAGGTGTGGGCCGCCATGGCCATCACCGAGCCGTCGTTCGGCTCCGACTCGGCCGCGGTCACCGCCACCGCCACCCTCGACGGTGACGAGTGGGTCCTCAATGGCACCAAGATCTTCGTGACCGCCGGTTCCCGCGCCACCCACATCGTGGTGTGGGCCTCGGTGGATCGTTCGAAGGGCCGCGCCGCCATCAAGTCCTTCGTGGTCCCCCGGGATGCCAAGGGCCTGACCGTGTCCCGCCTCGAGCACAAGCTCGGCATCAAGGCCTCCGACACCGCCGAGATCCGCTTCGAGGACTGCCGCATCCCCAAGGACAACATCCTGGGTTCCCCGGAAGTCAACGTGGAGAAGGGTTTCGCGGGCGTCATGCAGACGTTCGACAACACCCGCCCCCTCGTCGCCGGTATGGCCGTCGGCGTCGGCCGCGCCGCGCTGGAGGAACTCCGCAAGGTCCTGACCGACGCGGGCATCGAGATCTCCTACGACAAGCCCGCCAACAACCAGCACGCCGCCGCCGCGGAATTCCTGCGCCTGGAAGCAGACTGGGAGTCGGCCTACCTCCTCTCCCTCCGCGCCGCCTGGATGGCCGACAACAAGAAGCCCAACTCCTTGGAAGCCTCCATGTCCAAGGCCAAGGCAGGCCGCATGGGCACCGACGTCACCCTCAAGGCCGTCGAACTAGCAGGCGCCACCGGCTACTCCCAGCGCACCCTCCTCGAAAAGTGGGGCCGCGACTCGAAGATCCTCGACATCTTCGAAGGCACCCAACAGATCCAGCAACTCATCGTCGCCCGCCGCGTCCTCGGACTGTCGAGTGACAAGCTGAAGTAGCAAGCAGCACAACGAACGCCGGTGTGGCCAGAAAGCTCTGGTCACACCGGGCTTTCACGGCCTACCTACTGCCAAGGCTGCCCGGGCAGCCAGGCTTCGGGGAGCCCGAGGAGAGCAGCAGCCGTGAGAGGCGCTGGTCTCTCGACCAACTGAGCCCCATTGACTTCGATCGAATCCCACGGAAGACCGATATCAGAGGGGAGCAAACGCAGTGGTGCAGGGTGGCGCCAAAGCGTGGTTTCAGCCTTGAGAACGTGCCAGGGCGTCAATTGATTTACCAGCAAGACGGCGGAGACATTATTGTGGTTCCACTCGGGAGCCATCCCGAAGTAGCCATCAGGCTGCCGGACAAAGCTGTCGAACACGAGATCGCCGTCGACAGACTCAGTCAATGCGATTGCCTCACGGCCATATAGGGCATTAGTGCTGTGCCACCGATCAGAATCAACGATGTAGGTGCCGACAGCGATGACAAACGGGGAACCGAGACCAGGGTAGGCGCTGTGCTTCTCAGAGAGCGCCGCTCGGATCGTCGGGGCATCATCAACCCAGGACGAGACGACGGGATACATTCCGATAGCACGGCCCGAAGCTCCGGCATGACGCGCATTCGAACTCTTAGGAATGACCGCGAAGGTTGCAGCCCAACCGTTGTCTTCCCAGCGCAATTCCGGTGAGTTCTCGAAATCGAACTCGTCATCTGGGTTCAAGCCAGCTAGCCAACTCTCCAGCCCTCGGCGAAGTCTGCTGGCACGTGGAGGGTTGGATCCTTCGTAAAGTTTGACAACACGCAGGAAGAAGTTTGGGCTTTCGACCCGATTCACAATGTCAAGCAGGTCCGCGCGCCGACGAGCGGCGCTCTTTGCCGCTTGGCTCGAACTGGGCGAGATCGCTTCGAGATAGAACCCGGAACCGTTGCGCTCACAGTAGAAATCGGGGTGTCGAGTAGTTCCTGGCACATCTGGGTGAACGGTAACCTGATACCCAGCCCGAAGAAGACATTCGTGGAGGTACAGCTCCAGGAATGCGCTTCGGAACTGGTCGTTTTCCCTTGATCGGAGGCGGCTTCGCAGGTCTCGATACTCCACCTCGTCGCTGATGCGCTCAGCCCACGCCTGCACAAGGCGTCGTGGATGCTCCCAGTAGGACCCGAGTACACGATTGAGGAAGGCAAAGGTTGACTCTCCCTGCCTACCCGGCGAAGAGTCGGTACGTTCGAAAACATCGAAAATCGGTTCCCTGGCGACCATTACGTCAGCAACCCTCGTCGATGCGTCATCGCGTACAGCCTACGTCCAGTCTGTAACCAAGCCAACGCGGGTGTGACTCGTAAGGAGAAGCCTCCGATGCCGACAACGAAGCTGCCTGCGGAGTACCGCTCCGCGGTCGAGATCCTTTGGGATTACAACCAACTACACCACGAGCCGCGCCCCGTCGATGTCGGCATCGGCCTCGGCGGCCACGACTTCGGAGTCGCCACCTACACAGCAGACCTCTACCACGCAGTGCATTTCCGCGAGCGAGCCATCGAACTCGGAGTGCCGACCGAAGCAATCCTGGTCGAACCCAACGCCACCAACACCGGCGACAACATCGACTTCACCCGCGCCCTATTGACGGAGCACGGCTACCTAGATTCGATCAAGTCGGTGATGCTAATCTCCCGCCCGTACCAGCAGCGCCGCAGCTACGCCATCTGCCGCAAACGCTGGCCCGAGGTAGATGTCATCTGCGGCTCGCTCCCCCTCGCCCTGGACGACTATGTCGAGAGCATTGGCGACGTCGACCGCGTGATCAAAATGCTCGTCGGTGATACTCAGCGGATCTGGGTCTACCCGACGAAAGGCTGGGCCATCGAGCAAGAAGTCCCCCGAATCGTCCAAGACGCCTACCGCCGCCTGGTCGACGCCGGATTCACGCGCCGCCTACTCCCCGAGTAGAAGGACCACGAATCCGCCCTCGTATAAGCGGCTACGACACTGTCAGGCCCAGTACCCTGCACCCATGGGCCGCCGTATCGATTACCACCGGGATCCGAACGCACCCACCGCCAATAGCGTCCGCCCGAGCGCCGGAGCTTTCGTCCGCCGCGGTGACGAAGTACTCCTGATCCGTCGCTCCGACAACGGCAACTGGTCGATGCCCGGAGGCGCACACGATCCCGGAGAATCCCTCAGCCGCACGGCAACCCGCGAGACCGCCGAGGAAACCGGAGTCAATATCCGACTGACCGGCCTAGTCGGAATCTTCACCGACCCAACACACGTCATCCACTACACAAGCAACGACGAAGTGCGGCAGGAATTCTCAATCATCTATCGCGCCGAGCCCATCGACGGCGAGCCAACAACCAGCAGCGAAAGCACATCCGTCAAATGGGTCCCCCTCGACCAGATTCCAACCCTCACCATGGACCCAAGCCAACGCAAACGCATCGCTTGGGCACTCAACAACACCGAGCCCCACATCGACCCCGAGCCTCACTGACCGCCGACTCGGTAGCGATCGACCTGAAATACCAGTTCGCGAAGATCACCCGCCGCGCCCGGAGCAATGGCGGCCTCGACGACAACGAACCGCCGTTCTGATCCGGCCCACAGACCAGGCCTGGCGGCACCGGGTCCGGTCTCGATTTAAGCCGTGCCTCCTCTACGCCGTGCCCGCTGCATTGCCTCAAGCACCACACCGATATCCGTACCCATCTCCCCGGGGCGCATGGACTTATGCTCCGGCAACAGCTGATGGTCGACAAGCGCCAACTGCACTTCGAAGGCATAGTCAACTGCGGCTTTGAGCTCGTCACTCAAAGCGCGGATCTCTTCAACGAGGGCATCCACGTCCGCGACTGAGACCTCGCGCTCTTTGGCTTCCTTGCGAAGCCTGCTGCGGGTCACATAAAAGACCAAAGGATCGGCGAGGTCTCGCCGCCGACAAGCAAACCCATCCTCATCTTCGTGATTGATGGACGTCGTGCTCCACTGCCCGTGCACGTAGAAGTTTCGCAGGCGGTTCTGGCCACTTGCCGTGCTGAGCGCGTCGCTAATCCGATCACCGTCGTACAGCTCGTACTTCGATGACCGCTTAAGCTCTCCCAGCAGCGCTTTGGCCTGACCGATCATCCATTCGACTGATTGCCCTTCGAAGACGATAGACACATCTTCGCTCTGCGCCAGCCAACACAGCAACGACCGAAGTTCAGTCTCGAAATCACCGCTGGTGAGAACAAGCCTGCCAAGGGCGGGGCACAGCGGGTCGAAGTTCGCCCCTCATCGGTCCATCTCATGCGCACAGGATGCCGCACCGATCACCCTGCGGCAGCTGGTTTTTCGCCAAGGCTTATACCCGCCCCTTCATAGGCCGATTGTCTCGCTCCAGGAGAGCGCCTCAAGGGCGCTTCGCGTCGGCTTCGCCGATAGGCTTCGCCCGCCGCATGCTCCGGCTGTCGAGTGACAAGCTGAAGTAAGTTCTGGCACAACGTAAAACCGGTGCGGACCTACCTGGTTCGCACCGGTTTCTCGTTTACGCACCATGCGTATCTGCCGCCAGCCTCTGGGCTGCTTCAGGGGTGGCAGTTGTAGCACAGGTAGTAGCCGTGGACCTTATCGAAAGTGCAAGTACGGCACTGCCACGAGCTCTTGATGTCCGATGTGTCCGTTGGGGCACTTGTGCTCGTTGGGGCGCTGGTCGTAGGCGTCGGTTCGGCGCTCGATGTCGAAGGGACCGTTACGCCGATCAGGCCGATAGCGGTAAATGCCAGGGCTGTCGTGAGACCTCGAGCGATGCTCAACTTGTTCATTCCTTCCGCTAGGCAGCACGGCCGGATTCGATCCAAATATCGTGACATCGACAATCGCTCGAATATCGCGGTGCCAAGTCGCGGCGGCGATTCTCCACCTGGATCGGCTAGGGAGGGGTGAGGCCGAGGGTGGAGTGTTCGGTGCGGCTGGTGGTTAGGCGTTGGGCTGCGAGGGCGGCGGCCTTGTCGGGGGTGTGGCCGCCGAGGTGGGTGAGGATTTGGTGGAGGGGGCTGATGGTGCCGTTGCTGCCCCAGTGGCCTTCGGGGATTTCGGTGGGGAAGACCCAGATTCGGCCTGGGTCTCGGGGCCAGGCTCCCGATTCGGCGTTGAGGATTGCCTCGGTGACTTCGCGGATGACGTCGGCGCGGGCCTGGGCGTCGAGTTGGCCTTCCGGGATGGAGGGGACCACTTTGTAGTAGGGGGCGGATGCGGCAACGCCGCCTACGTAGACGGTGGCGGGGCGGTGGAGGAAGGTCCAGGAGACGGAGCGGGTGGTGGGGTTGGTGGGGTTGAAACCTTCGTGGCGGATGAGGATTTCGGTGAGTTCGTTGATCAGGGCGGCTTCGCGGGCGGCGGGGAAGGTGCCTTCGGGGATGTAGACGTCCAGCATGGGCATGGGGGCCAGCCTTCTAGATTTCGTTTTTAAACTTAGGTGGGATCGACGCTACGACTGCTGGGTGGAGAATGTCAACCTAGGTCGGTAGGGTGAGGGTGTGGAGTTCGAGCGGCGGATTGATCCGGTGAACTGTTCGGTGGCGCGGGCGCTGTCGGTGGTGGGGGAACGGTGGTCGCTGTTGATCGTGCGGGAGGCGTTCGATGGGGCTAGTCGGTTCGCCGAGTTTCGCGATCGGCTTGGAATCGCGAGCAATCTGCTTTCCACTCGGCTCGAGAGTTTGGTGGAAGCCGGTGTGCTGCGGCGGATTCCGTATCAGGAGCCGGGGGCGCGGCAGCGGTACGAGTACCGGTTGACCGAACGAGGTATTGATTTGCGGCCCACTCTGGTTGCCCTGCTTGAGTGGGGAGACAAGTATCTGGCCGACCCGGAGGGGCCGTCGGTGATCATTCGCCACGAGTCCACCGACGGCTCGGAATGCGAGGAGCCGGTCCGCGTCGTCTTGGAATGTGGCGCGGGACATACGCATCTGTCCCCGTCGGAAGTCCATCGCACGCCTGGTCCGGGTGCGCGCTTCATCGTGGCGAAGTAGATCACCCGCACGGGGGACGCCGTGTCTGTTTTCCGCCAGCAGCCGATTGCCGGGCGCTACAGGGTGGAGGACATGCATCAAGTCGTTGATTTGAAGGTTCTCTACTTCGGGACTCCGGTTGTTTTGATCAGCACCCGCAATCCGGACGGGTCGGCGAATCTGGCTCCGATGTCGTCGGCGTGGTGGTTGGGCGATCAGTGCATGCTGGGCATGGGAACCTCGTCGCAAACCACGCGAAACCTGTTGCGAGAGCGCGAATGTGTGCTGAATTTGCCGTCTTCGGCGATGGTGGAGGCCGTTGATCGACTGGCGTTGTTGACCGGTTCGCGGGAGATGACTCCGCACCGGATCGAGAAGGGGTATCGATACGAGCCGGAAAAGTTCGGTGCGGCCGATCTCACGCCGGTGCCGTCCGATGTCGTTGGGGCGGTCAGGGTTGCGGAGTGCCCGATTCAACTCGAGTGCGAGCTGATCGACGCGCGGCCGTTCGACGAGGGCAATCGCGCCACCGCCCATACGGTTCGGGTGGTGCGGGCGCACGTCGAGGAGGAACTGATCGTCGGAGGTACGGATCATGTCGATTCCCTGGGCTGGGATCCGCTGATCATGAAGTTCTGTGAATTCTTCGGCGGCGGAGACCAACTCCAGCCGTCCCGGTTGGCGAAAGCCTGGCGGATTCCGCAGGCGACGCCCGCCCGCTGACGACCCTAGCTGGGAGTTCTCTGGATCCGGTTGCTGAAATGCGAGACACGCGGATAGGTTTCGGCGGTGCGTGGATTCAGTAGGCGGATGCTATTGGGGGGCAGTGTTATCGCGGCAGGGGGAATGCTGCGTGGGGGTGGGGTGGCTCGGGCGGGGGTGCCCGTCGTGGGACCGGCGTTCGATGTGCAGTATCGGGCTCGGACGAAGTTGGCTGGGGGGCGGTGGCATTCGCTGGTGAGCGATCTGGGGTCGGGCAAGCCGGTTCCGGTGGTGGAGGAGGATGCCGACTTCGTCATCGAGGGGGCCAGCGTGCAGAAGCTGGCGGTCATGACGGCGGTGATGAGCGAGGTCGACGCCGGGCGACTACGGATGTCGGATACCACCACCTTGGATGCCGAGATGGTCGCCGAGGGCAGTGGGCTGTATTTGAATCAGGCGGCGTTCGGGGATCAGCTCACGGTGGCGAACCTGCTGACCACCATGCTGCAGGTGTCGGACAACACGGCGGTGCGGTTGATGTCGCGGTTCGTATCGGGCGAACAGATCAACGACACGCTGGATCGGTTGGGGTTCAAGCAGACTCGGGTGGTGCCGATCGCCGGGGACAGCCGGTTCTATCTGGGGTATACGACGCCTCGGGAGAACAATGATCTGCTGTACCGGTTGGCCTCGGGGTCACTGCTGTCCAAGCAGTCGACCCAGGACGTGCTGCGGATCATGACGTGGTCGGCGGTGGGCTACACCGACGGGGTGCGGCGGAACATGTCGTCGGACGAGCGAGCCCGGTTCGCCACGAAACACGGTGCGTCCGAGGACAAGCGGCACGACACGGGGATCATGTTCGACGAGGCGGGCGCGCCGCTGGTGGTGTTCTCGTTCTTCGCCGATCAATCGCCGGACGCCGACAATTACGGGGCCACGAATCCCATTGTCGAGGCGCACGCGACATTGGGGCGCGCCCTGCTCGACACCTATACGCACCTGTCGCCGCTGCAATCGTTCATCGACCCCAAGAAGATTGCCTCGGGCGGGCACTGAAGCCCTACTCCACCAAAAGGTTTCGCATGGCGGTGAACACCTCGGACGCACCGCCCAGGGACCAGCCGCCATCGACGGGGATGATCGCGCCATTGACGTAGGAGGCCTGCGCCGAGGCCAGCCACAGGCAGCAGTCGGCGATCTCCTGGGCCGTGCCGTAACGACCCAGCGGCACGGATTTGGCTACCAGCTCGGCCAATTCGGGAGTGGGCGCCAAACGTGCCATGCCCTCGGTGTCCTCGATGGGGCCGGGCACGACCGCGTTGACGCGAATACCGGCCGGAGCCCACTCCAGCGCCGCGACCTTGGTGAGCATGTCCACCCCTGCCTTGGCCGAACAGGCGTGCGCCTGCAGGCTCATCGGCATACTGGCCTGCGGCGCTGAGATATTGATGACCGACGCACCCGGCGTGCGTAGGTGCTCGCGGGCCGCGCGTAGGACATTGAACGTCCCCTTCAGATCGATGTCCACCACCGCCGCGAACGCCCGCGGCGACATGGATTCCGCTGCGGCGGGGAAGTTCCCGGCCGCACCGGACACCAGCACATCGAGCTCACCCAACTCCTGACAGGTGGCGGCGATCCCCTGCGCGACCGCGTCATAATCGCGCACATCGGCGGCGAACCCCAACGCGGTCACCCCGCACTCCCCCAGCGAGTCCACGGCCGCACGCACCTTGTCCGGCGTCCGCGACAACACCGCCACCGACGCCCCCGCCCGCGCGAACGCCTGCGCCACAACGAGATTGATGCCACTGGTACCCCCGGCCACGAACACGGTACGCCCGGAGAAATCGAAGAGATCACTCATCATTCGATTCTGCGGCCGACGAGCGGGGCAGATGTCGGGATCGGCCGGTTCGATGCCACACCGGATGCCGCGCCTTCTCGCGCGGGACCCGGTCAGACCACGTGAAGCCTGAGGTGCGAATCCAGCGCGGTCAGATCATCGGGGTCGGAGGTGACCACCAAAGTCGCATGCAGCGAACGGGCGAGAACGACAACGTGCGCGTCGACCACATCGGCCGTGCCAGAGACGGCCAACAACGATCCAATCGCCAGCGCCTGCGCCTGGGTCAGGTCGGCGACCCGCACCGCGTCCGCCTTCAACAATCGCGACACCGCGTGCTGGCGGGGGCTGTTGCGCCAACACTGCGCCAATACGATTGCGGGAATGACGACTTCGAGCTTTCGAGCCAGCGCTTGCCGAACGATCGCAACGGCTCTGGCATTGTCCTTCTCGAGGCCGATCAGCCCGCCGGAGTCGAGCACGATCACGCAGCACCCCCGTAGGAATCTTCGGCAACCGCACGTTCGGCGGCATCCAGTGCCGCATCGGCGTCGGCGAGATCCGTCTCGGTCACTCCCGCCTGCGCGGATAGCTCGGCCAAAATCTGCTCAGCGGCCGCCCAATCCGGTTCACGCTGCGCGAGCGCGGCGAAGTAGGAGGACACAGAACCCGCCAGACCTGCGGCAACGGCGCGGTTGGCCTTTTCTGCGATCTCGTCGGGGATGCTGATCGTGATCTTTGCCATGCGACCATGATAGCCCAGGGTATGACCGAGTCATACCCTGGAGTTGACGTCTGGCGTTTCGCCAGCATCGAGCCACGCGCTTGACGACATGGTCGAGGGCTCCCCTAGCTGCGATGTAGCCCAATCACGATCTGCAGAAATCTATTTCGGCTGCGGTAGGCAAACGAACGGGTCTGTGGGCATGCTGGCCATGGACACTCGACCGGGCCGTAGCGAGTCCGGTCCAGAACGGAGGATCGACCATGAGTGCAGAGAACACCCGTCGTTGGCTGATCACCGGGGCCAACAGTGGGTTCGGCGCGGCCTTCACCAAGGCCGTGCTGGCGGCGGGCGAAGAGGTGATCGCCGCCGTACGACGACCCGAGAGTATGGCGGATGTGGTTGCGGCGCATCCGGATCGGGTTCAGGTCGTGGCTCTGGACGTGCGGGATCCGGCCGCGGCCGAGCGGGCGGTGAAGGAGGCCGGGCGGATCGACGTGCTGGTCAACAATGCGGGATATGGCATTGTCGGTGCGATCGAGGAGACCACGGAGGCCGATCTGCGCGACGCCATGGAGGTCATGTTCTTCGGGCCGTTGCGGCTGACGCGGTTGGTGTTGCCGCAGATGCGGGAGCGGCGCGCGGGCACCATCGTGCAGCTGACCAGCATGGGCGGGTTCATGTCCTTCGCGGGGGTGGGTGCTTACAGCGCGGCCAAGGGGGCGTTGGAGCTGGCCAGTGAAGCCCTTGCGGGCGAGGTGAATCCGCTGGGCATCCAGGTGCTGATCGTCGAGCCCGGTGCGTTCCGTACCGGGTTCGCCAAGCCCGCCGCCCTGACCATCGGCTCGTCCATCCCCGACTACGTCGACACCGTCGGCGTGATGCGCGACGGCCTGCCCGCCTCCGACCAGCAGCAGACCGGCGATCCGGACAAGGCCGCGGCCGCGGTGCTTGCCGTCGTCGGCCAGCCGAATGCGCCGCTGCGGTTGGCCCTGGGTGCGGACGCGGTCGATGCCATTCGCGGCAAGCTGGCCACCGTGGCCGCCGAGCTTGACGCCACGGCGCATCTGGGTCTGACGACGGATTTCGACGAGGCCTGACCCCGAAAACGCGAACAGCCCGCCGAACCCCCTCGGCGGGCTGTCGCGAGTGTCTGCCTACTTACGCGGCGAGAGCGGCACTTCCGCTGCTCATGGCGGCGACAATGTTGGCGAGCACGGCAAGCAGTTCCATGGGGACGTTCCTCATCACTTCGGGGGTTGGAAACTCGCAGCCTGGACGAGCCGGATGACATACGAGCGACGCCGAGGTTAACAGGGCCTGGGAATCTCTCGAATCGGGAGCAATGTCGTATCTGACCGAAATTCTGTAACCCGGCTCACACACCGCTGTTACGGTGGCGCTACCCGCCGTCGAGTCCGGGCGGTGGGTGGCTCGGGTACTCGGAGGTGGTCGGCGTGGCCTCGGTAGTGGAGAAGGCGCAGCAGCGCGTGGCGCACACCGCGGAGGCGGTGCGCGGACTGCGGCGGCTGCGGGAGCTGGGTCTGACCGATCCCCGCAGGCCGGTCGACACGGTGCGAACGGCGTTGGAGGGCAGGGTTTTCGGGCCACCGGCGACCGCGGTGCGACGGGCGGCGCGCATGTGGCCGGACCGGCCCGCGGTGGCCGACGAACGCGGGGAGCTCACCTATCGAGAGCTGGACGAGCAGTCCAACGCGGTGGCACGCGGATTGCAGCGGCTGGGCGTGAAGCCGGGAACCGTGGTCGGCGTGCTGTCCCGCGATCACCGCGGGCTGCTGCTCACCATGGTGGCGCTCGGCAAGCTCGGGGCCCGATTGGCGCTCATGAACACCGGTTTCGCCAAACCGCAGTTCGCGCAGGTCTGTGAGCGCGAGAACGTGAAGGCGGTGCTGCACGACAGCGAGTTCATCGGACTGCTCGACGCGCTGCCGCCGGAACTGACGCGCGTGCTCACCTGGGTCGACGAGGGCACCGAGATTCCCGCGGGCGCAACGACTCTGGATGCCCTGATCGCCGCCAATGCCAAGACCCCGCTGCCCGCGCCCAAGAAGCCCGGCGGATTCATCATCCTCACCAGCGGCACCACCGGCCTACCCAAGGGCGCGCCGCGCGAACGCACGGGGCCGCTGGCCACGGTCCAGATGGTGGATCGCATCGACTTCCCGCAGGGCGGGACCATGGTCATCGTCTCGCCGATCTTCCACTCCACCGGATTCGGAACCTGGCTCGCCGGAACGGCTTTCGGCAACAAGGTGGTGACCACGCGCCGCTTCGACCCCGAGGGCACACTGCGACTGATCGCCGAGCACCGCGCCGAGATGCTGGTGGCGGTGCCGACCATGCTGCATCGAATGGTGGAGCTGGACAAGACGATTCGCGACAAGTACGACACCTCCAGCCTGAAAGGCATTGTCATCGCCGGATCGGCGCTGTCCCCGGAGCTGTCGGTGCGCACCGCCGAGGTGTTCGGCCCGGTCCTCTACAACCTGTACGGGTCCACCGAATGCGCGGTCGCCACCGTGGCCCGGCCCGAGGACCTGGCCATTGCCCCCGGCACCGCCGGGCGGGCCCCGACCACCTGCGAGGTCGCGCTCTTCGACGACGACGGTCGACGCATTCGCGCCAAGAACGTGAAGGGCCGCATCTTCATTCGCTCCGGCTCCCCGCTCAAGGGCTACACCGACGGGCGGCACAAGGAGATCATCGACGGCTACATGTCCAGCGGCGACGTCGGCCACTTCGACGACCGCGGACTGCTGTTCGTCGACGGCCGCGACGACGACATGATCGTCTCCGGCGGCGAGAACGTCTACCCGCAGGAAGTCGAGAACCTGCTGCTGGAACGCAAGGACGTCTTCGACGCCGCCGTGGTCGGCGTGGACGACGTCGAATTCGGCAAACGCCTGCGCGCCTTCATCGTCCCCGAGCCGGGAGCCGAGATCACCCCGGACGACATCAAGTCCTACGTGAAGGCCAACCTGGCCCGCTTCAAGGTCCCCCGCGACGTCTTCTTCCTCGACGACCTCCCCCGCAACGCCACCGGCAAACTCCTCCGCCGCGTCCTCGTGGAGTACGAGCCCCCCGCCCAGTAGTTCCACCCACCACCGCCGCTCCCTTTCACTCTGCGCCCGCTCGATCTAGTCGAGCGGGCGCGAAGCCTCCGCGACACGGCGGCAATCGTGTCGTCCCCGCCACGAGCTGCGGGGTTTATTCGTTACTGCTGGTAACGGAGACCTCGGCCACACCGTGGCGGGCGGTGCTTGCTAGGGTTAGCACCGCACTGGATCTCGATGTTGCGGTCCGTCGGGCCGACTCGTCCGGCCCGGGATCGCGGAAGGTTGTACCCATGTCACTTGCCCTTCCATCGGCTGGCTCGGTTCTACGCAAGGCGGGTGATGCCGCGCTGAGCGTCAACGCCATGGTCCGAGGGGGACTGTTCAATCCGTTGCGGCCCGATATCGCGGCCAAGTCGGCGATCAGCATGCTGAAATTCGGGCCCTTCGCGGGCGCGGTCGTGCACGGCGCCAATACCAATCCCAAGGGTGCGGCCATTGTCGACGAGGGCGGTCAGCTGACCTTCGAGCAGCTCGATCAGATGTCGAACGCCTTCGCGCGCGGGCTGGCGGCGCAGGGGCTGGGCCCGGGCGATGTGGTCGGCGTGCTCTGCCGCGATCACCGGGGCATGGTGCTGAGCCTGGTCGCCGCGGGCAAGCTGGGTGTGCGCGCGGTGCTGATGAACACCGGTTTCGCCAAGCCGCAGTTCACCGATGTGGCGCAGCGCGAGAAGGTCAAGGCGGTGCTGCACGACAGCGAGTTCTTCGACCTGATGTCGGCCATCCCGGCGGAGATTCCGCGCATCCTGACCTGGGTGGACGAGAAGGACAATGCCGACCCGGCCATCCCGACCATCGAGTCGGTCTCGACGGGCCAGTCCACCGCGCCGCTGACCCCGCCGGAGAAGCCGGGCGGCATGGTCATCCTGACCTCCGGCACCACCGGCACCCCGAAGGGCGCGCCGCGCGACAAGGTCTCGCCGTTCATTACCGCGCAGTTCCTGGATCGAATCCCATTGCCGCGCAACAGCACCGTGGTGATGGCCGCCCCGATCTTCCACGCCACCGGCCTGTCGCAGTTCACGCTGTCGCTGGCACTGGGCAACCGGGTGGTGTTCCAGCAGCGGCGCTTCGATCCCGAGGGCACCCTCGCGAACATCCAGAAGTACCGGGCGCAGGGCCTGACCGTGGTGCCGACCATGCTGCAGCGCATCCTGGATCTGCCCGAGGAGACCCTCGCCAAGTACAACCCGGCCGAGACCCTGAAGGTCATCTTCGCCGCCGGTTCGGCCATCCCGCCGGACGTGGTCACCCGCACCCTCGACTACTTCGGCGACAGTCTCTACAACGTGTACGGCTCCACCGAGTGCGCGGTCATGACCGTGGCCACCCCGGCCGAACTGCGCAAGGCCCCGACCACCGCGGGCAAACCGCCGGTCGGCATTCGCATCTCGCTCTACGACGAGAACCGGCAGAGGATCACCGCGCCGAATGTGACCGGCACGATCTTCATCGAGAACGGGCACTCGTTCAAGCAGTACACCGACGGGCGCACCAAGGAATATGTCGACGGGCTCATGTCCTCCGGAGACGTCGGTCACTTCGACGCCGACGGACTGCTGTTCATCGACGGCCGCGACGACGACATGATCGTCTCCGGCGGCGAGAACGTCTTCCCGCAGGAGGTCGAGAACCTGCTGTCCAACCGTCCCGACATTCTCGAGGCGGCCGTGGTCGGCGTGGACGACCGCGATTTCGGAAAGCGGCTGCGCGCCATTGTGGTTCCGGGCCCGGATTCCAAGCGCGACGTGCAGGAAATCAAGGACTATGTGAAGGAGAATCTCGCGCGCTACAAGGTGCCGCGCGAGGTGATCTTCCTCGATGAGCTGCCGCGCAATGCCACCGGAAAGCTGCTGCGCAAGCCGCTGATCGAGATGGAAGTCACGGAGGACTAGGCAAAACCGTTCGCGCTCCGCCGGTTAACGGCGGGGTACGAATTCGCGGCGATGTTACCCGTGGTTATTATCAGCGCGTGAATATCGGATTCGGCCGCTCTACAGCGCATTCCCGCAGTGATGCTGCGGTTTTGCGCGGTGGGGCGGCCGGTTCCGTTTCGGGGGCGCTCGCGGTCGCGGCGCACGGCTTCGTGTCGGGGGCCGCGCCCCTGGAGTCCGGGCCGTTGACGCTGCTGGTCGCCGCCTCGGCCGCGGTCGGTGCGGCGGTGAGTGGGGTGCGTGCGCTGCGCACGACCACGCTCGGCCTGGTGCTCGCCTTGTTCGGCGGCCAGATGCTGGGCCATTTCAGCATGATGTGGGGCTCGCCGGGGCACAGCATGCACATGCACCATCACGCCTCCATGTGGAGTCCGGCCATGCTGGCCGCGCACACCGTGGCGGCCTGTGCGGCGGCCGTGGTCATTCTCGGCGCGGAGGCCGCGTATCGGATCGGCACCACCGTGCTGTCCTGGGCACTGCCGGTGCCCATCGCACTTCCCGTGCTCAGCGGGCCGCCGTTGCTGCCCATCGAGCATCGGGATCGAATCGTGCTGCGGGTCTTCGCGGCCGACGTCGGTCAACTGCGCGGTCCACCCGCGCTCGTTCGAGTCTGAATTCCTTTTCTTTCACCCGGGCACACGGACCTTCGCGTCCGTGTGAATTCGCTGTGCGCATCCATCCCCTGTGCCCTTGCCGTGCCCGGGTGTTCGCTCGAACACGAAAGACCCTTTGGTGACAATCACTGACAGCGGTGTCGATTCGACACCGCCGCCCTCCGCTGCCCGGGAGACGGAACCGCCGTCGCCCACCGACAAGGCTCCGAAACGCGGCCTGGGCAATGCCTTTCAGGCGCTCATGCTGCGGCTGCACTTCTACGCCGGTGTCTTCGTGGCACCGTTCATCCTGATCGCGGCCGTCACCGGTGCGCTGTACGCGATCTCGCCGACGCTGGAGAACATCACCTCCAGCGGTCTGCTGCACACCGATTCGACCGGACCGGCCAAGCCGCTGAAGGAGCAGATCGCCGCGGCGCAGACCGTGGAACCGAAGCTGGCACTGGTGGCGGTGGCCCCGGGCCAGCACACCGGCGACACCACACGGGTGATCTTCAGCGATCCGTCGCTGGGCGAGTCCGAGCGGCGGGCGGTGTTCGTCGATCCGGTCACCGCGCAGCCGGTGGGCGACAGCGTCGTCTACGGCAGCTCGGGTGCGCTGCCCATGCGCACCTGGATCGACAAGCTGCACAAGGATCTGCACCTGGGCGCGTTCGGCCGCTACTACAGCGAGATCGCGGCCTCCTGGCTGTGGCTGGTGGCGCTGGCCGGGCTGGTGCTCTGGTACCGGCGGGTGCGCGCGCGACGCGACAAGCGTTCGGCCGCCTGGCTGGTGCGACCGGATCGCTCGCGGCCGCGGGCGCGCACGCTGAATTGGCATGCGGTGGTGGGTGTCTGGATCCTGCCGGTGCTGCTCTTGCTCTCGGCGACCGGCATGACCTGGTCGAAGTACGCGGGCGAGAACGTGACCCAGCTGCGGCAGGCCATGAGCTGGACCACGCCCGCGGTCAGCGCCAAGCTGCCGGGCACCGGCGGTCCGGCCATGTCGGCGGGTGGCGAGCACGACCATCACGGTGGCGGAGCTGCCATGGCCATGCCCTCGGCCGACAAGGCCGGACTGGTCGACACCGTGTACGGCGTCGCCCGGGCCAATGGTCTGACCGGGCCGCTGGAGATCAGCATTCCGTCCAAGGACGGCATGGCCTTCGTCGCGCAGGAACTGCGCCGACCGGGTCAGTACACTCGCGATGCCATCGCGGTGGACGGCGCGACCGGCAATGTCACCGACAAGCTGCCGTACGCCGACTGGCCGCTCATGGCAAAACTCACCAACTGGGGCATCCAGTTTCATATGGGTCTGATGTTCGGCCTGGCCAATCAACTGCTGCTGCTCGCGGTCATGGTCGGGCTCGGCACGGTGATCGTGCGCGGCTATCTCATGTGGTGGCGTCGCCGCCCGACCAAGGAGTCCACGCTCTCGGTCGGTAAGGCCCCGCGCCGGGCGCTGGCGCAGACCCCGCAGATCCTGCTCGTGCCGTTGGCAGCGGCCGGTGTGGTGATCGGCTGGTTCGCGCCCATGATCGGCATTCCGCTGCTGGCATTCCTGATGATCGACGTGCTGGTGGGTGTGGGAGCCCGCCTGCGCGCCGCCTGATCCGATCCTGATCCACCCCTGATTCGAAAACCGCTGAGCGACACGGCCTCCGGGCCGTGCCGCTGGCCGGTCACATCCTCGCGCGGCTCACGCACATATATGCGGCCGTGTCCATTCGTGCGGACCCTGACCCGCACCGACGAAAGATCTCTGATGAAGCTCAACAAGTTCGCCGTGTCCGCCGCCCTCGTGACGACCGCCCTGGGGATTACCGCCGGAACCGCGCACGCCGTGCCCGCGTCCACCGACGCCGGAGTCGTGAACTACACCGCCACCACCGGCGAGCGGGACCTGACCATCCGCACGGATGCCGGGTCGCTGGTGGTCGACAACGGTGTGCTGAAGATCAAGGCCGCCGACGGCACCACCGTCGCGGGCACCGAATTGTCGCTGCGGGTGGACGATTTCGTCTTCCCCATCGCCGCCGACATCCACGACCGCGTCGCCGTCCTCACCCCGCAGGTCGATGCCGCGCACGCCGTATACCAGCCGGTCGCCCTCCCCTTCGAGAACAGCGCACCCTGGAAGTCGGACTACGACCGTGAGCAGGCCGCCTGGAGCCGCATGACCAGCACCATCTCCATGGGCGCCACCATCGGCACCCTCGCGGGCGGCCTCGGCGGCGCGGCCCTCGGCTGCCTGCTCGGCGCCGTGAGCGCCGGTGGCCTGGTCACCCTCGGCTCCGCGGGTGTCCTGGCCGCCATGTTCATCCCGCTCCTCGGCGCCGCGGGCACCGGCTGCCTCATCGGCGCGGCCGCCGTCGGCTTCCTGGGAACCATTG
Source organism: Nocardia sp. CDC160 (assembly GCF_035818795.1). NCBI lineage: Bacteria > Bacillati > Actinomycetota > Actinomycetes > Mycobacteriales > Nocardiaceae > Nocardia > Nocardia sp. CDC160. The sequence continues at coordinate 575,074 of NZ_JAYKYT010000003.1, forward strand.
CCGGACAGCTGTTCGTGACGGCCCCCGTGGCCATCGCCGCCGCCGTCCAGTACTTCACCACCATCAACCAGCCGTCCATCTCGACGGTGAAGTAGGCGGGTAGCCGACCGGAGCCATCCCACCCCCCGTTATTGCGGTGGGATGGCTCCGGTGGGCATCGGCAGGCGGTCTAGGACTCGGACCGTCACCGAGTCGAGAATTACTCCGCCGGAGGTGATTTCGCGTTCGACGCCGGGACGGGTGCGCCAGGCAATGGCGTGTTCGGGGGTGTCGAATTCGACGATGACGAGAATGCGGTGCGGGTCGGTGGGGTCGGTGAGGACCATGTGGAGTTCGCCGCCCGCCGCGCGGCGGCGTTCGGTGCCTCCGGAGAAGGCGGCGCGCCAACGGTTTACGTCCTCGACGCGCTGGTCTACGACGAGATAGGTCATGATGTCGCCCTTTCCGTGAGCGACGGATCGAGATCGCGACGGAGCAGGCGGGTTTCGCGGGCGTGGGCGGGCGCGCCCAGGAAGCGGTAGAGGGCGCGGACCGGCGCGGGGATCTCCCGGAGGAAGTTCTGGCGTTCGAGGTCGTCGGCGTCTTCGAGGATGTGGCCGAGGAAGACGAGGGCACGGCGTTTGGGGAGGGAGGCCATGCCGCGTTCGCCCAGTTCGGCCCATTGGGATTCGGTGAGGGTTTCGGCTACCAGGGGCAGGACCGTGTTCTCCTCGTCGGCGAGATGTTCGGCCAGGATCGGGTGCAGGCGGGCGGCCGTGAGGGTGACCTGGTCGGCGGCGGTGGGGTCGGATTCCCACGCGGTGAGGGCGGCGTCGAGGGCGTCCATGGCGGCGGAGATGGCGGCGTGCTGGGACTCCATCGAATCGATCAAGGCCGCCTCGAGACCCGCGGAACGCAGGCGGGGCCAGACCAATTCGTCCTCGGAGTGGTGATGGTGGTGCAGGGCGGTGAGCATCTCGCGGCCGTGGCGGACCACGCGGCGGATCTGGTCGGCGTCGGATGGCGGTGTGGCCGCGGCGATCTCACCCAGCAGGCGGAATTCGCGGGTGAAGACGCGGTGCACCACGACCATGGCGTGGGTGTCGCAGCTCATTGTTTCGGTCCCCCGTTCGATTAAATGCACTGCTGTGCATTTAGTGCATACCGATATAGTGAAGGGCACCGCAGGCACTGTCAAGGTAGGAATCGAGGAAGGGCCGCCGCGCGTGAACGAAAACCCGCCGACCAGCGGACCGGGCCGGGTCGCCCAGCGTCGACGCACCCGCAAGGCCATCGTGGATGCCGCCATGGGTTTGATCGCCCAGGGCGTGAACCCCTCGATCAATGAGATCGCCGAGGCCGCCGACGTCGCGCGGCGGACGGTGTACCTGCACTTCCCCACGCTCGATCAACTGCTCCTGGACGCCACCGTCGGACTGGTGAGCGCGGATGCCGACGCGGCGATCGAACGGGCCGAGACCGACGATCCGCGCGAGCGCCTGGCCATTCTGGTGACCGCGCTGACCGACAACATCCGCGAATCCCTACCCATGGGACGGCGATTGGTGAAGCTGACCGTGGACGCGCCACCGCCGGAGCAGGGTCAACCGCGACGGGGATTCCGGCGCATCGGCTGGATCGAATGGGCCCTGGAGCCGCTGCGGGATCGGCTGTCCGCCAGCGCCTTCGAGGATCTGGTGTCACAGGTCGCGCTGGTGATCGGCTGGGAGGCGTTCATCGTGCTCACCGATGTGCGCGGACTCGAACCCGAGGACGCGCGCGAACTGTGCACGCGGGCGGCCGTCGCGCTGGTCGATGCGGCGGTGCGGGACAGGTGATTTCGCTCAGTCGAGGCGGTGCGCACCGGCGGACGGGGTGGCGGTGAAAGCGCGGGGCGGGTCGAAGCCCTTGGTCGCGAACGCTTCTCGCACCGCCTGTGAAACCTGCGATGCGCGGTCGCGGTCGACCAGGGCGATGACGCTGCCGCCGAAGCCACCGCCGGTCATGCGGGCGCCGTAGGCGCCGGAGGCGAGCGACGCGGTGACGGCGAGGTCCAAAGGCGGTGCGGAGACCTCGAAATCGTCGCGCAGGGATTCGTGGCTCGCGGTGAGGTCGGGGGCGATCTTGCGGGGGTCCGCACCCGTGCGCAATTGTTCGGCAATTCGCAGGACACGGGTGTTTTCGGTGATCACGTGGTGGGCGCGTCGCCGAAGTATCGGGTCGGTGAGGCGGTCGGCCTCGGTGGCGAAGGCGATGTCGCGCAGGGATCCGACGCCCAGTTGTGCTGCGGCGGCGGCGCATTCGGCGCGGCGGGTGGCGTACGCGCCGTCGACGAGTTGGTGCGGGCTGCCGGTGTCGAGGACCAGCAGGGACAGGCCGAAGGCGTCGAGATCGAAGGGGATCTGTTCGGTGCGACCGGTACGGGTATCGAGGAACAGCAGGTGTCCGGCCGTGCAGAGAATGGCGGCGGACTGGTCGAGCAGACCGGTCGGCACGCCTGCGTAGACATTCTCGGCGGTGCGCGCGATATCGATGATCTCGGTGTCGGACACGGTGGGCGCGAACAGGTCCCGCAGGGCGATGGCCACCGCGCACGAGAGCGCGGCCGAGGAGGACAGGCCCGCGCCGATCGGGACCGTGGCGTCCAGATCGAGGTCCACGCCCGGAATCTCGTGCCCGCGGCGCTCGAATTCGCGAATCACCCCGAGGGGATAGTGCGTCCAGGCGGGCAGCTCGGACCAGCCGCCGGTGGCGAGTACGGCGGTCGTGGTGGCGATCTCGTCGCGTTCGCCGCGCGGGGCCTGGCGCGAGCGCACTCGCACCGCACCGGCCGGGCGCGCGGCCGCGATGCAGGTCACGCCCAGCGGCAGGGCCAGCGGCAGCACGAAACCCTCGTTGTAATCGGTGTGCTCGCCAATGAGATTGACCCGCCCGGGAGCCCACCAGCGTCCCGCTCTCGATGCCATGTCGGCTCCTGTCCACAGAGTCGTGCAGGCCGTCCGGTTCGATTCGCAGGGAGCATAGCGAGTCTCGCGGAAAGCGGTCCTACGGGTTCGCCGAACTCCGCTCCGGAGCGGGCGTTTTCATGTCATGATCGGTTCGGTTGCCCAAATAGTGGCAGCGCCTTTCTCGACCGGGCACTCTGCCACCGCTCCGCGGGGACCTATGCTCGTACCGCAACACACACGGTTGATGATCGGCGGTGTCTTTTCGAGTACTGCTCGGACAAGGGGGGCTGGTGGGAACAGACGCACAACCGGCCGAACGGTCTGCTTCTGGGCAGATTCCATTGCGCCACAGAATCTGCTGGCGCACCGTGCTCTTCACCGGTGGCGTGCTCATTCTCGGTCTCCCCCTGCTGAGCGATTCCCGTGCGGTGACACTCGGCACCCTGTTCGCCTCGGTGGCCATCAGCCTCACCATGATCGGCACCGGCGTCCGCAAGTACCGGCCGCGCCATCCGCTGCCCTGGTACCTACTCTCGGCCGCCGCCGTGCAATTCGCCATCGGCACCGCCCTGCGCCACGTCTCCGAATCACAGCGACACCCGTTCGACGATCTGTTCACCCTGTTCGGATACTGCTGTGTCGGCGTCGCCGCCGTGCTGTGGCTGCGCCCGCGCCAGAACAGCACCGACCACGACCTGCTGCTGGACTCCGGGCTCATCGGCCTGGGCGCGCTGCTGCTGTCGTGGACCTTCCTCATCTCGCCGGTGCTGCGCATGGCGCACGGCGTCCACTTCGGCACCATCACCAGCGTGGCCGATCCGGTGGTGGACGCCCTGCTGCTCACGGTGATCGTGCATTCGGTCATCACCTCGGCCCGCTCGGAGACCTCACTGCGGCTGGTGCACCTGGCCATGCTGGTCATTCTGGGCGGGGACCTGGGATATCACCTGGAGACCGTCGGCTCGGCCGTGCTCGGCCGCCAGATCCAGCTGCTGCCACTGCAACTGGGCTTCACGCTGATCGGCGCGGCCGCGCTGCATCCGAGCATGGTGGTGCTGGGCGGGCCGCGCGATATCCACCCGCACCGCTCCCGTCAGCGGGCCAGCATCATCGCCATTGTCATGATCATGGCCTCGCTGGTGCCGGTGGTGGGCTCCACCCTCGATACCCTGGACCGGGTCGTGGTGTCCTCGCTGTTCGCGCTGCTACTCGGCGGCGTGCTGCTACGCAGCGAACGCGCCATCGAACGCAGCGCCCGCAGCGAACGGCGCGCGCAATATCAGGCGGACCACGACATGCTGACCGGCCTCCTGAATCGCGCCGCCCTGCTGCGGGCGCTGCATCGTAATCGGGATCGTTGGGCCGGACAGCCTTTGGCGTTGCTGTTCATCGATCTCGACGGCTTCAAGCGGGTCAACGACAATTACGGGCACGCCGTCGGCGACGAATTGATCGCCAATGCCGCGGCCCGCATTCGCCGCGTCATTCGCCGCGACGACGCGGCCGCCCGCTACGGCGGAGACGAATTCGTGGTGCTGGCCCCGCTCGCCCAGCAGCAGGCCCGCCAACTGGCCGAGCGACTACTGGCCAGCCTCGGTGAGCCCTTCGAGCTGAGCGCGGCCGAGGTGCGCATCGCCGCCAGCATCGGCATCGCCTGCACCCGGCCGCGCGAGACCGAGACCACGGTGTACGAGTTACTGCGCGAGGCGGATTCGGCCATGTATCACGCCAAGGAGTACTCCCTCGGCTACATCTTCCACGACGATCTGCGCCGCAGCCGCCCGGAAGCGGCACCGCACACCTGGGAACGGGAATCGGCGGTCTGAGGGGACGACGCGGGGCGGCCCTAGGGCGGCGACCGTCCGAGGTCCGAGAGCGCCGACCTACGGCGGTCCGAGGACGCCGCCCCACGGCTCCGAGCGGCCCAACCCTAGGAAAAGGGTTGGGCGCTAAGCATTCTCGGGCCGGGTGTGCTCGGGCCGGGGCTGCCGCTCAGGAGAGATCTTCGAGTAGCCGACGGGCCGATTCGAGCTCGGCCTGCAGCTGTTCCACCTTGGCCTGCTGGGCCAGCCGGACCGCCTCGTGAATGGAGTCGACGACCTCGGCGAATTCGGGGTGCAGGATCTTGGCGGCCTGGGCGACAGCGGAACTCGCGACCGGCAGGCCCTTGATGGTGCGCTTCTTGCCGTTCACCACATCGAGGGTCCACTCGCCCTCGGCGGTGCCGCTCAGGGTGACCGTCACCTCGGCCGCCTTCGGCTTCTTCGCCGCGGCACCGGCGGCATTGCGGGCCGGACGCGAGGCGGGCTTGCTCGGCTTGGCCTCGGCCGCCGAATCCACGGCGGGCTGCTGCGGCGCTTCGATTTTCGCCTCCGGAGCGGGCTGGGTGTGCGGGGTGTTCAGGGCGCTCGGCACGCTCGGCGCTGTCGGGGACGTCACGGGCGACGACATCGTCACGGTGGATTCCTTCCTGGTTGCCGGTTTCGGGTTAGTTCCAGTCGGTTTCGCGGCCGATGACGCACTGGCCGTTTTGCTCGGGTTCTGGCGGGCCGGTTTGTTCAGGGTCACCTCGGTGGGACCGAAGGACAGCACGTCCTTCGAGCCCGTGGGCTTCACCTGCAGGAAATCCCCCTCGGACGGATCACCGAGGGACATCACCTTTCCAGACCGACCTTCCGGTACGCCAACCGCCGCCGCGGTGAACCACACCATCGGCGGCCGACCCGCGTCGATGGCCGCGGCGATCTGCCGAATCTCGGTATCCGACAAGGGCTGTGGCTTGGTACGGGTCGACATGAGGGCACTCCGGGCGGACGGACGGACATCTGCGTGCCAAGAGCATGCACCATGGCACCGACAAATCCACATCCGGAGAATCCGCGATACCACTGCCCCGCAGGTCAGTGAACGTTTGGCTATTCCGTGAGGTGCGGCCCGGCGAACACGACCGGCGCAGGAATCCTATGCGTGCGCCCCTGTCCCCACGCAAGTTTCGCGGGCACCCGACCTCTCGCCCGCCCGATTCGCGAGCATCGCTCAGACCAGATGCGCGAGCATCGCACAGACCAGATGCGCGAGCATCGCTCAGAGCTGTTCGACCCCGCGCAGCACACACCGGACGGTCTGCGGGCGGGTCACCGGATCCAGCCGCGTCTCGGTGGTGAAGTCCTGGGTCGCGCCGGGCGCCACCAGCACCTCGGTGCGCGTGCGCTCGAGATCCCGCTCGTTGTCCGCGGACTCCGGCGTCATGAAACTGATGACCACGAGGTAGGTGTGCTCGACGACATCGCGATTGCTCACCACCGCGGTCGCCTGCCAGCCCGCGGAGGTCCCCGCGCAGCCGGTGACGAAGGCGCTGCGCTGCATCTCCTGGGTATCGCCCGCCATCGAACCGGACTGCTTGGCATGGATGGGATCGGCCGGGTTCGCATGCCCGCAGCCGGTCAGCAGCGCCACGCAACCCGTGACGACACCGACGATTCCTCGGCCGGGGGAGGTGATCATGAATCTCCGTTTCCACCGCGCACTTCCGCCCCCGCAATACTGTTGCGGCTGATTGGCCGCGCGCCGAGACTACCCCAGCCCACCCGCGTGTCGTCACACGGAGAGATTGGCGTGTCGCGTACCGAAACCACTCGCAACCTCGGCTTTCGCGCCCGACAGGTCGCTTGCCTACGATCGAGTTCGTGAAGGTCTTGGGAGCATGCCCGCTCGATTGCCCGGACGGCTGCTCGTGGGTGGTCGACGTCGAGGACGGCAAGGCGGTCGGTCTGCGCGGCAACAAGGAGCATCCGGTCACCCGCGGCGCACTGTGCGTGAAGGTGAACCGGTACCTCGAGCAGGTCCACTCCCCCGAGCGCATCACCCATCCGCTGCGCCGCGTCGGCCCCAAGGGCGAGGGCCGCTTCGAGCGGATCACCTGGGGCGAGGCCCTCGACGAGATCGCCACCCGGCTCACCGGAATCATCGACGAATTCGGCGGCGAGGCGATCTGGCCGTTCCACGGCACCGGCAGCCTCGGCTACCTGCAAGGCCTGGAAGGCTTTTCCGGGCGGCGGTTCTTCAATGCCCTCGGCGCGTCCCTGCACGATCCGACCATCTGCTCGATCGCGGGCAGCACCGGGCTGAAGTACACCCTGGGCACCGCGGGCGGCATGGATCCGGAGGATCTCGCGCAGTCGAAGCTGATCCTGTTGTGGGGCACCAATCCGCTCAGCTCGGGTCATCACGTGTGGAAGTTCATCCAGGACAGCGGCGCGTACACGGTGGCCATCGATCCGGTGCGCACCCGGACCGCCGAACGCTGTGACGAACACCTGGCTCCGCTGCCGGGCACCGATGCGGCGCTGGCGCTGGGACTCATGCATGTCATCGTGTCACTGGGCGCGCACGACAGCGAGTTCTTGGCCGCACATACCGAGGGGTGGCCCGAATTCCGTTCGCGTGTCGAGGAGTACACGCCCGAGCGCACCGCCGAGATCACGGGCCTGCCGGTGGAACGCATTGTGGCACTGGGCGAACGCATCGCCGGTACCCGACCGACCGCCATTCGCGTCTCGCAGGGCATCCAACGGCACGCGGGCGGCGGCATGGCGCTGCGCACCCTGGCCTGCCTGCCCGGGGTGACCGGCGACTGGGCGATTCCCGGTGGCGGGCTGCACTATTCGACCAGCGGCCACTTCCGGCTCGACGTGCCCGCGGTGGCGCGCTTCGACCTGCTGCCGCACCCGGTGCGCACCCTGTCCATGACGCGGCTGGGCGAGGCGCTGCTGGAAACCGATGATCCGCCGGTGCAGGCGTTGTTCGTGATCGCCGCCAATCCGGTCGGTTCCAACCCGGATCAGCGCCGGGTGATCGAGGGGCTCTCGCGAGAAGACCTGTTCACCATTGTCCTGGAACACTTTCCGACCGATACCGCCGACTACGCCGATATCGTCCTTCCGGCCACCATGCAGCCCGAGCACCTGGATGTCATTGCCGCGTACGGCAATCTCTACCTGGTCTGGAACGAACCGGCCGTGGCCCCGCCCGGCGAATGCCTGCCCACCACCGAGACCTTCCGCCGCCTGGCGCGACGGATGGGATTGACCGAACCGGCGCTGTACGACTCCGACGAGGAGCTGGCGAATCAGCTGCTGAAGCAGTACGACATCGACCGGCTGCGCGCCGAGGGCTTCCTGAAGGTCGAGCCCGGCCCGGTGCCCCGCGACAAGCTGCGCTTCGTCTCCGACCGCGCCGCCGCGGCCGGTCACGATCCGCTGGCCGGGTACACCCCGCCCGCCGACCCGGGCGACGGCCTGGTGCTCATCTCGGCCGCCTCGCACTACTTCCTCAACACCACCTTCGGCTCGAACCCCGAATTGCGCAGGCGCGCGGGCGAACCGCGGGTGACCATCCATCCGGACGACGCGGCCGCGCGGGGCATTGCCGACGGGGATCCGGTGACGGTGGCCAACGATCGCGGGTCGTTCGAGGCGATCGCCGAGGTTTCCGACATGGTCCGGCCGGGCGTGGCCGCGACCCCGAAGGGCCGCTGGGCCAAGCACACCGGTGGATCGACGGTGAACGCCACTGTCGCCGAACGGGATTCGGACTTCGGCGGCGGCGCGGTGTTCCACGACAACCGGGTGCGGATCACTCCGCGGACCCGGTAGCGCTCACATCCCCAGCGTTTCGAGAACCTTGCGGGCCTGGTAGTCCGCGCCGAGCTGATTGGGGTGGAACGGCACGGCCGGACCCACCGGGTTGCCGGAGAACGGCAGCAGGCCCTCGACCCAGCGGGTGCCGACGGGCTGGCAGGCGTCGTGGCCCGCGCTGCCGTCGTAGGTGTCGACGAAGTCGACGCCGGTGCTGGCCGCCACCCGCGCGAGCATGTCGTGCAGCTCGATCAGCTTCTGCCCCAACCAGATCGCGTCCGCGTCGGAGATGGGGATCTCCGGCCAGCAGCCGCCGTCCAGGCCGATGCCCTCGAAGTAGTCCAGCAGCAGAATGCGCGCGTGCGGCGAGCGTTCGCGAATGCCCGCGATGGTGGCCGCCACCCGCGGTTCGGCATTGGCGATCTTCTGCGACATCTGATCGACCCCGTTCACGACCAGCTTGTTCAGGCAGGGGCTGACGGCGGGGTCGAGGGTGATGCAGTCGGTGACGGTGGCCGCGAGATCCGCGTCGTTGCCGCCGATTTCGAGGGTGACCAGGTCGGTGTTCTCGGTCAGTCGGTCGAACTGGGGCGCGTTGCCGCTCTGCGGCTGGGTCATGTTCGCGGTGACCGCGCCGCCGCAGGTGGCGTCGCGGAAGACCGCCACGTTCAGCGCCGCGGCGACCTGCTTGGCGTAGTTGTGGGCGCTCTGCACGCAGATCGCCGGGGCGAACACGGTGGTGAGCTGGGTGACGGTGGCGTCGGCGGCCCACGAATCACCCAGGGCCACATACTCGTTGATGGCCGCCGGACCGGCGTCCGAGGACACCGGCTCGGCCTGGGCGGCCGCGGCGGGGAGGACGGCGGCCAAGGCGGCGGCGGTCAGCAGTGCGCGCGAGGTTTTCATAACTGTTCTTCCCTGGATCAGTCCAATACCGAATGCTGGACTGTTTTCAGAGCGAGAACCTAACAGCTGCGCGGCCACCCCGCCCGGCGAACTGGAACATTCTCAGTCCACCCCCGTTCCACTACGACTCCACCCGCTCCAGGGACTCCACCCGCTCGTAGCCGAGCAGCACATCGTGCGCCACCTCGCCGTCGGCGACCGTCACCCGGCTGAACACCGCCGGATAGCCGCGGGCCATGACGGTGTAGCGGCCCTCGGTCAGATCCGGGACGACATAGCGGCCGCGGTCGTCGGTGCGGGTGACGGCCACCAGATCACCGGCCTCGTCGAGCACGGTGATCTGCGCGTCGGGCACGGTGTCGCCGCGCTCGTTGCAGGCCGAACCGGCCAGCACCGCGCGCGGAGCCAATTCGATGTCGTGGCGCAGCATTCCGCTGTCGGGGACGGTCAGCGACACCGCCGTCGGGCGCATGTGTTCGGCCACGGCGACCAGGGTGTAGGTGCCCGCGAGCACGCCGCGGCAGACGAAATCGCCGTCGGCCGTCGTGACGGTCGAGCCCACCACGTCCCCGTAGGCGTCGGTGAGGGTGACCGTCGCATTGCCCAGGGGCGCACCGCGTCCCACCGCCCGCACCGTGCCCGACACCTCACCGGAGCCGAGCAGGGACACGTCGAGTTGCTGGGGGCGGCCGCCGACGGTGATGGTCACCGCGGCGGGCTGGTAGCCGAAGGCCGAGACGATGAGGACGTACACGCCCGCGCGCGGGACGCCGATGAGGTAGCCGCCGTCGGGTTCGCCGATGGCCCGCGACACCTGGCGCCCGTGCTGGTCGATGAGGGTCAGGACGGCGTCGGGTACGGACTGGCCGTCCTCGCGGTGAACGCAGCCGGACACCGACAGGCCCGTCGGTTCGACAAAATGGAATTCCGGCTCGGGTTCGGGCTCGGGTTCGGGGGTCTCCTCGACGACCGGCGCGGAAGCCGGACCATCCTGCAGCGGAATCTCTTTCATGAACAGCAGCACCAGAGCCGCCGCGATCGCGACGGCGGCGGCCACGAAGAAGACGCCGCTCATGGCGTGGGTGAAGCCGGTCAGGATCGGCGTGCGCACCTGCTCGGGCAGGGCCGCGATGCCGCTGGTATTGCTCTGGATTCGACCCAGTTGCGCCTCGTCGAAACCGGGCGGCAGCTGCCCGCCGAACGCGTCGAGGATCTTGCGCGGCAATAGATTGAACAGGATCGTCAGGAAGATCGCGACGCCCAGCGTGCCACCCATCTGACGGAAGAAGGTGGCCGAGGCCGTGGACACACCCATGTCCGCGCGCGGCCCGGCGTTCTGCGCGGCGATGACCAGCGTCTGCATGCACCCGCCGAGCCCGAATCCGATGACGCCGCAGTACAACAGCGGCTGCCACAGCGGGCTGTCGTAGTGCACCAGCCCGAACAGCACCGAACCGAGGCCGATCACCACCGAGCCCAGCACCGGCAGCGCCTTGTAGCGGCCGGTGAATTTGGTGATGAGCCCGGACAATTGCGCGCCGATCATGATGCCCACCACCAGCGGCAGCATGAAAAGCCCGGAGCGGGTGGGCGAATACCCGCGCACCACCTGGAAGTACAGCGGCACCAGCACGATCGCGCCGAACATGGCCACACCGACGATGAAGCCGCCGAGAATGGCGATGCTGAAGGTGAGATTCCGGAACAGCCGCAAGGGAATCAGCGCGGCGTCCTTCATGAGGAACTCGACGATCAGGAAGGCCACCAGCCCGGCCGCGGCAATGCCGTAGCAGAGCAGAGCGCGGTGGGACTGCCAACCCCACTCGCGGCCCTGCTGGGCGACAATGAGCAGCGGAACCGTGCCCGCCGCAAGGGTTATCGCGCCCAACCAGTCGGTGCGGTGCCGGTGTCGCGCAAACGGCACATCGAGCACCTTGCCGACGACCAGCAGCGCCAGCACCCCGATGGGCACGTTCACCAGAAACACCCAGCGCCAGCCCGACAGCCCCAGAATGTGATCGGCATTGGAGAAGAAGCCGCCCAGCACCGGACCCAGCACCGTGGCGATGCCGAAGCACATCATGAAATAGCCCTGGTATCGGACCCTTTCCCGAGGCGGGACGATATCGCCGATGATCGTGAACGCCAGCGACATGAGCCCGCCCGCACCCGCGCCCTGCACCGCGCGGAATCCCGCGAGCTGGTACATCGACGTCGCGAAGGTGCAGGCCACCGAACCGAGCACGAAGACCCCGATGGCAATGAGATAGCAGGGTTTTCGGCCGTAGATGTCGGCCAGCTTGCCGTACAGCGGGGTGCTGATGGTGGCGGTGATGAGATAGGCGGTGGTGGCCCAGGCCTGTTTGTCGAAGCCGTGCAGGCTATTGGCGATGCGGACGATCGCCACGCTCACAATGTTCTGGTCCAGCGCGGCCAGGAAGACGCCCAGCAACAGACCGGACAGGATGGTCATGATCTGGCGGTGCGTCAGGGTCGCTGCGGCCGTGGTTCTTTCGGCCGGGGCTACCCGGACCGGTGCTGCCACCTTCGTCTGGGCAGCAGCCGGTGACGGAATAGAGCTGTTGGTCATGTTTGGGGCCCTTGTCGGAATTCGGCTGTCCGTGCGTGCGGTGCTACTCGAAAAGACCTCGCCATGAAGCAATTCGGGCAGCTTACTCCCGTATGTCGGAACCCCGTACAGCAGGTGGTGGTTACGCCTCCGTTTGTGCGTAGAGCGGAATGCCGGTGTGGAAGAAGCGAATGAGACGGCCGATGCGCACGCAATGGTCGGCCCCGCGTTCGAAGTGGTGGGCCAGCAGCGCGATATCGATGGCCATGGCCGAGCCGTGCGGCCAGGCGTCGTCGGCGGCCAGCTCGACCAGCAGGACGCGCAGTCGCTCGACATTCTCGTCACGCGGCACCAGAGCGCGGTCGCGCGGCGGGTTCTGCGCCACAATGACTCTCACGGCCTTGTCGACCAGATGCGTGACGGCACTGGACATTTCCCCCAGCAGGGCCAACACCTGCGGCGGGGCCGCGGGATTCGGATAGCGGCGCACCACCACGTCGGCGACCCGGCTCAGCGCGCGGCTCACGGCCAGCAGGTCGTCGGCGATCTGCATGGCGGTCACCACGTGGCGCAGGTCGCGGGCCACCGGGGCCTCCAGGGCCAGCAGTATGACCGAACGGTCCTCACATTTGGCGTGCTCGATCTCCACCTTCTCCTCGAGCGCGAATACCTCGTAGGCGGCCGTGAGGTCGCTACCCGCGAGCGCGACCGCGGCCCGCTCGGAAGCCTCATGCGTCAGTCGCGCCATATGCGCGAGCTCATCGGTCAGCGCCATCAGTTCGCTGGAGAATTTCGTGCGCACTCGCATATCTTGGCCGCCCACCGACATACCTGCACACTATCGCGGGAAAAGCTTTCTCTCCGAATGCCTCTCGGTTCTTTTTGCTAGCTAAAAACAGACCGACCGGAATTTGTATGAGGAGTGGACACGGTGCGTCGCCCGGGAAAACCCGGCTCGGTGCACGAGACTGGGCCGGTGGCCGCCGAAAAGCCTGCCGCCGAGCAGAACACCGACGCGAGCGCCGAGACGACGAGCCGGGCATCGATGCCCGCCTGGCTGCCGCGGGCCATGGTGCTCGCGTTCGCCCTGCTCGGCGTGTTCGAACTCGCGAACTGGGCCGCGCATCAGCTCATAGGCATCGCCGTCATGATGACCGTGGCGTTCTTCGTCTCGCTGGCCATGGAACCGGCGGTGGACGGGCTGGCCGCGCGCGGCATGAATCGCGGGCTGGCCGTCGCGCTGGTGTTCATCATCGTGTTCGCCTGCAGCGCGGGCTTCGTGGCGACGCTGGGCGTACTGCTGGTGGAGACCGTCGCCAATGTGGTCGGCGAGCTGCCCCGACTGATCCAGGAGGGCGTGGACTGGGTCAACCACACGTTCCATCAGAAATTCACCCTCGACCAGCTGCGCGACCGGCTGTTCAAGGACTCCGACGTGATCAGCTCCTACGCCGAGCGGATGGCCAACAATGCCTGGGGGCTGTCGAGCACGGTGCTGGGCGGGCTCGCGAAGTTCGTCACCATCGCGTTGTTCAGCATCTACATGACCGCGGACGGGCCGAAGCTGCGGCGCGCGCTGTGCTCGGTGCTGCCGCCCACGAAACAGGGTGCGGTCCTGCACGCCTGGGACCTGGCCATCGACAAGACCGGCGGCTACCTGTATTCGCGGGCGCTGCTGGCGGTCATCTCCACCCTCGCGCACTGGGCGTTCCTGGCGCTGCTGGGGCTGCCGAACGCGCTGGCGCTGGGCATCTGGTTCGGCGTGGTGGCCTCGTTCGTGCCGACCATCGGCACCTACCTGGCGGGCATTCTGCCGATTCTGGTGGCGCTCACCATCAATCCGCTCGACGCCGTGTGGATCATCATCTTCGTCGTGGTCTACCAGTGGATTCAGGACTACGTCCTGCAGCCGCGCATCACCGCCAAGACCGTGGACGTGAATCCGGCGGTGGCGCTGCTGTCGGTCATGGTGGGCGGGGCGCTGCTGGGTGCGGTGGGCGCGCTGCTGGCCATTCCCGCCACCGCCACCCTGCAGGCGTTCCTCGGGGAGTACGTGCAACGCTACGAGGTGGCCGAGGATCCGCGCATCGAACGCGGCGGCCGAACTCGCAAGCAGCGCAAGAAGTCCCGGTGAGCTAGGCCGGGGCGGGCTCCTTGACCTGCGCCTTGGCCCGTGCGGTGCCGATGATCGAACCGATGATCACCAGCGGGAAGCCGATGGCCATGCCCGCGGTGAGCGGCTCGTCCAGCAGGCTGACGCCGATCAGCAGCGCGACCGCGGGGTTGATGTAGGTGATCACCGTCGCGCGGGACGCGCCGACCTCGCCGATGAGCGCGAAGAAGACCACGAACGCCAGCGCCGTGCAGATCAGGCCCAGGCCGACCACCGACCAGGTCGGGGCAGCCGGGTAGTGGGAGGGCATGCGCGACAACGCGAACGGCAGGTAGATGGTAGCGGCGAAGATCAGCGAGCCGGTCACCACGCCGATCGGCGGCAGGTCGGCGAGCTTGCGGTCGATGATGATCGCGCCCAGGGCGTAGCCGATCACGCTCACGCCGATGGCGGCCATCGCGCCCAGGTTCGAGACGTCGATGTCCAGGCCGACCAAGGCCGTCACGCCCGCGAAGCCGATCACCAGGCCGAGGATGCGGCGCATGTCGAGGCGCTCGTGGCCCATGCGGATGGTCAGGACGATGGCGACCAGCGGCACGGCGGCGATGAGCAGACCGACGGTCGAACTGGTCAGCTTGGTTTCGGCGTGGCCGATGAGCAGCCACGGACCGGTGATCTCGACGAGCGTGTACGCCAGCACCCAGCGCCAGCGGCGCAGCGCGGGGAGGAGCACCTTCATCCACAGCGCGATCGGCAACAACACCAGCGCACCCAGGAAGGTGCGGCCGAAAGCCACGAACACGGGATCGAATTCCCGCACCGCGACCCGGATCATGGCGTACGGGACACCCCAGATCACCCCCATACCCAGGAACAACAACCAGCCCCGCTTGCTCACGACACGCTCCTTCCCAATCACCCGGAGCGTATGCCACGCCGCCGACACGCTGAATCGGTCGTCCAAACGCCCGCGGCGTCCGAACTATTTCAGTGATGAATGCGAAGACCTCGGGCAGACAGTTGCGAAGATGGGGAGTTCGAGCCGGGATGGTGGCGGTGGCGCTGCTGCTGTCGCTGGGTGCGGTGCCCGCGGGGGCGACGCCCGGCGACGCTCAGGGAGCCGATCCACTCCCCGCGTCGGGGACGCTCGAGCCCGCGCTGGACTGTCGACCCGAGACCGAGCAGCCCAATCCGGTGGTGATTCTCGGGGGCTTCGGGGCGGTCGGGGATATTCGCGCGACGCTCGACAAGCAGATGGCGGGGATCACGGGCGGGATTCGGGACATCGGGGGATGTCCGTTCATCTTCGGGTACGGGATCATCGGGCCCATGCAGGCCGCCGCGCCGGTGGCGGAGTCGGCGGGGCAGCTGCGGGATTTCGTGGCCAAGGTGCTCGCCACGACCGGGGCCGCGCGGGTCGATATCGTGGCGCATTCCTCGGGGGCGTTGATCGCGAACTACTACCTGAAGTTCCTGCACGGCGGGGCGTCGGTGGCTCGCGCGGTGTATCTCGCGCCGGTGACCAAGGGCACCACGGCGGCGACACTCATCGGCGGGCTGGATCTGCCGGGGTCGCCCGAGGGGCTGGCGGGTGTGCTCAATGACGTGACGAATCCCTTGCGCGACAGCGTCTTTCGTGGGGTGCAGGGCGCATTGGACTGTCTGGCCGGGTCGAAGGTGACGACGGCGCTGCTCGACGGCGGGGTCACGGTGCCGGGGGTGACGTACTCGGTATTGGCCACGCGCGGGGATCAGGTGTTGACGCCGCCGGGCGCGGCCTCGTTCATCGACGAGCCGGGCGTGATGAACGACTACTTCGAAGACCTTTATCCGCGTGCGGGTTTGGCCAGTCACGCCGCGCTGCCGATGCAGCCGGACGCGGCGCGGTGGGTAGTGGAACAGCTCCTCACCGAATAGCGAAATTTTCCTTCCGGGAAAGATTGCCCACCGGGCAGGTTTTGCGCATACTGGGTACATGCCCGAGGAACAGCTGGGACTCCGCGAACGCAAGAAGGCCGATACCCGAAGGGCTTTGAGCGATGCGGCGCTCGAGTTGATGTTCGAACGCGGGCTGGAGAACGTGGTGCGCGAGGATATCGCCGCGCGCGCCGGGGTCTCCGTACGCACCTTCAACAACTACTTCACCGGCAAGTTCGACGCGCTCGCCTACCGGCAGTTGGACCGAATCCGCAGGGGCATTGAGATTTTGGGCAACCGCCCGGCCGATGAGCCGCTGTGGGATGCGGTGACGGCCGCCCTGGTCGAGCCCTTGGAAGCCGAACTGAGGAATTCGTCGGGACCGCACATTCCCACGCGGGAACAGCTCGACGAGTCCAAGAAACTATTGGCCGCACCCGAAATGCGGGCCATGCTCTCGCGCGGGGTCGAAGACGACCTGATCGCCGCGGTCGCCGCGCGCACCGGGATCGACCCGGAGCGCTCCATGTATCCGCGACTCGTGGTCGGCGCGATGCTGACCGCCCAGCACGCCGCCCTAGAGGCGTATGTGCGCAGCGACCCGCCCGAACCCATCACCGATCTACTCCGGCAGGCCCTCGCCGCCCTCGCGGCCGGGCTGCCGCAACCACCGGCGTAGCGCTTCCGCTCACGCCGGTCATCCCGAAATACCCTCAGTGACAAGAGGTTTATTCGTCATGCCCAAAAACATCGCGACCACCGATGTCGTCATTGCCGGAGCCGGGCCGAACGGGCTCATGCTCGCCTGCGAGCTGGCCCTCGCCGGAATCCGTCCGATCGTGCTGGACCGGCTCCCCGCGCCCAGTCTCGAACCCAAGGCCAATGGGCTGGCCGGGCAGGTCGCCCGGGTGCTCGACATGCGCGATCTATATGGCGCGTTCAGCGGAAATTCCGGTGCGCCGGTTCCGGCTCCGCAGTACATATTCGGCGGTATGTCGCTGGATCTGACTGCCGTGCAACCAAATCCGGTGCATCTGGTGTTGAAACCACAGCCGGAGATGGTGGAGATCCTGACCAAGCGAGCGATCGACCTCGGTGTCGACCTGCGGTGGGGCCACGCGCTGACCGATATCGCCCGCGACGAGGATCGGGTCACGGTGTCCGTTGCATCCTCCGATGGGACCTACACTCTTCGTCCGCGCTTCCTGGTTGCCGCGGACGGCGGAAAGAGCCTGGTGCGCAAGCGAATCGGTATCGACTTCCCCGGCGTCACCGCCACCGGCCATGTCGCCCGCACCGGCCACGTCACCGTGCCCGCCAAACTCCGCATCGGCGACGGCCGCATCACCATCCCCGGCGTCGGCACCTTCGGCCTCGGCCACCACCGCCTCGAACGCGGCATCTTCGTCTACGCCGAGCTACAGCCGGATCGACCGCTGATCGGAACCATCGAATTCCAAGGCGGCGAACAGTTTTCCGACGCCGTCCCCATGACCTTGGACGAACTGCAATCCAGCGCCGACCGAGTCCTCGGCACCCACCTCCCCCTCTCCGCCCCCACCTGGCCCGGCCCCCACAACCTCCGCCGCACCATCGGCCAGAACACCCGCATCGCCGAGCACTACCGCAGCGGCAACATCTTCCTCCTAGGCGACGCCGCCCACGTCCACTCCGCCATGGGCGGCCCCGGCCTCAACCTCGGCCTGCAAGACACCGTCAACCTAGGCTGGAAACTCGCCGCCGAACTCCACGGCTGGGCCCCCGCAAACCTCCTGGACACCTACGAATCCGAACGCCACCCGGTCGCCGAACGCGTCATGATGTACACCCTCTCCCAAGCCGCCCTGGTCTCCCCCGGCCCCGAAACAACCGCCCTCAGAACCCTTTTCACCGAACTCCTCCACCTCCCCGAAGTCTCCACCCACATCGCCAACCTCCTCGCCGGTTCCGACATCCGCTACGACGTAGGCGACCCCCACCCCCTCTCCGGCCACCTCTTCCCCGACCTCGACATCGAAACCACCACCGGCCCAACCCGAATCGCCGAACTCCTCCGCCCAGCCCACCCCCTCCTCCTGACCTTCGCCCCCACCACCACCCTCTCCACCATCGCGGCACCCTGGCGCGACCGAGTAACCTCCATCCCCGCAACCTGCCCCAAACCCCCCGCCGCCGCCCTCCTCATCCGCCCCGACGGCTACGTAGCCTGGGCAACCGACGACCCCACTGACGCCGCTCACACCGCCCTCCGCACCGCCCTCGAACGCTGGTTCGGCACACCGAACCCCGCCGAATCGGAGGGCGCAGTAGAGTAAGCGGCTCCAATGGGGTGGAGGTTCTACGGCTCGTGACAAACAATGCGCCAACGAGCGTGCCAATGAGCATTGGCGAATTGGCACGCTCCACCGGACTTTCGGTGCGGACGATTCGGTTCTACTGCGACGAAGGGATTGTGGAGTCGCGTCGCAGTTCGGGTGGGCATCGGGTGTTCGAGGGGGAGGCCGCTGTCGAGCGGGTTTTGTTGATTCGGCGGTTGCGGGCGCTGGGGATGGGGTTGGAGGCCATTTCGGGGGTGCTGCGGGGGGAACGGTCGATGGGTGAGGTGATTGCCGAGGAGAGCGCTCGGCTCGATATCGAATTCAGGGCGTTGGCATGGCGGCGGGCGTCGTTGCGGGCCATCGAGTTGGCGGGGCCGATGGTGCGGGAGGAGCGGCTGTCGTTGTTGGCTGCGGCGCAGGATGGGGGTGCGGCGCATGATTGTTTGGTTCGGTTTTGGCAGCGGATTCTTGCGCCGCTGCCGCGGCGTCACATCGACGCGTGGGTCTGTTGGAATGTTCCGGAGCCACCCGCCGAACCCACTGCCGAGGACGTGGTGGCTTATGCCGAACTGGCCGCTCTCGCCACCGATCCCGGCGTGAACAAGGTTGTGCGACAGCAGTACTGGCGGGATCGGCCGGAGTTGATTCGTGATCCTCGCAGGCTGTACCTGGAGGTGGGCGGTGTGATGACGGATGTGGTGCCGCTGGTTTCGGAAGGGGTGGGGCCGCGGCCCGGTAGTGAGTTGGATCGGTTTGTTGCCGCTCATGCTCGGGCGCGCGGGGAGCGGGATTCGCCGCGGTTTCGGGAGCGATTGCTGAACAATGCGACCGACACTGATCATCGGATTCAGCGGTACTGGGCGTTGACGGGGCGACTTTTCGGGCCGCGCATCACGATTGGAGTGGCGCACGACTGGATCTACAACGCATTGGCTCGCTCGACACCTGCGGGCTGTTGAAAACCCTTCTGCGACAGTGCTGTCCAGGCATCATTGGACGATCATCGCGAGATCTATTGGGAATCACCGGGACTCCATTCGGGAATTCGGCCGCTCTACGCTGACGGCGGATGGGAGATCGAATGGAATTCAGGAGCACTACAGCGGCCGCCGCACTGATGGTTGGCGCGCTCACCACCGGGTTGGGAACCGCGCATGCCGAACCCGCACCCTCGTCGAATCCGGGGATCAGGTACTCGCTCAAGGTGGTCGACAAGAGCGTTGTCGCCTCGGTGCGGGGGGCGAAGTTCGTGTTGAACGAGCAGGACGAGATGACGCCGGGCGGGGCGAAGGTTTGGGTGGCCGAGATCAAGGATGAGGGTGGGGCGACCGTGGTGTCGATGCCGCTCGACTATCGAGTCGGGGACGTGCGGGTTCCGGTTACGGCGGTGACAAAGAACGACGGGTCCGTTCTCGAGATCACGCCGACGAAGCCGGAGGGGCTGCGGATTCCCGATCAGACGAGTGCGGTGAAACCGATTGCCTCGCCCACCGAAGACCAGAAGGCGCTGAACGAGTTCAGCAGCAAGTTGTCGGTGGCCGGGCAGGTGGGCGCGCTGGTCGGCGGGATAGTCGGGTTCATTGCGGGGTGTGTCGTCAGCATCGCGATCGGGTGCATTCCCGGCGGAGTCGCCGGAGTGCCCGCGGGCGGGATCATCGGCGGGCTGGTGGCGGGCGGGCCGACCTTGGTCGCGGCGGGGATCGACCTGCTGAATACGTGGCAGGCCGCGCCGGGGACCTCCAAGTGGGCCGATCCGCAGCCGCAGCCCACGCCGCAGAATTGAGCGGGATTCGCGAGTTCGCGAACTAGAGTCGTCACATGTCGACATCGGAGCCGGGGGTGGGTGCCGTCGATGCTTCGGCGGCGGAGGTCGGGCGGGCCGCGCGGAAGAAGGCGTCGCGGTCGTCATTGGGGGAATGGAAACCGAGCGGGGATCGGGCCGACCCGGTGGCGGTGTTGGAGCGACAGGCCGCCACCCGGGTGCCGGAGCTGGTGACGATCAGGTACGCGCGAATGGCGGCGGGGCAGTTTCCGTTCTATCGGGGCGGGCCCGCGATCATGGCGGGAGACCTGGCGCGCAGTGAGAACACCGGGCTGACCGTGCAGTTGTGCGGGGACGCGCATCTGTCGAACTTCGGGTTGTTCGCCTCGCCGGAGCGCTCACTCGTCTTCGACGTCAACGACTTCGACGAGACGCTGCCCGGGCCGTTCGAATGGGATGTGAAGCGGCTGGTGGCGAGCGTGGCGGTGGCGGGGCGAGCCAATGGGTTCGACGACTCCGAGGCACAGGCCGCGGCCGTCGCGGCGGCACAGGCCTATCGCGAGTCCATGGCGAATTTCGCCGGGCTCGGGGAGACCGAGGTCTGGTATCAGATGGTCGATGCCGAACAGGTCCAGGAACTGCTGAAACCCAAGGATCGCAAGCAGGCCGAGAAGGTGATCAGCAAGGCGCGGACGCGGACCAGCCTGCAGGCCCTCGACAAGCTGACCGAGCCTGGACCCGACGGCGTGCCCCACATCAAGGCGGATCCACCGCTGGTCATACCGATGCCGAAAACCCTTCAGACGGAGTTGGATTCGGTGCTCTCGGACTATCGGGCCACGCTGCCCGAGGAGCGACGGGTCCTTCTGGATCGCTACGAATTGCGCGATCTCGCTACGAAAGTCGTCGGCGTGGGCAGCGTGGGAACGCGCTGCTTCATGGCTCTGTTGACCGGGCGCAACATCGGCGATCCCCTGTTCCTGCAGGTGAAGCAGGCCGAGGAGTCCGTGCTGACACCGTATCTGCGGGCCAGCCAGTTCAAGCATCAGGGACACCGGGTGGTGCACGGGCAGCGGCTCACCCAGTCGGCCGGTGACATCTTCCTGGGCTGGGCCACCGGGCCGGACGGGCTGTTCTACTACTGGCGTCAACTGCGAGACATGAAGGGCTCCTTGGATATCGACGAAATGAACCCGGTGCAGTTGCGGCAGTACGCGGCGCTGTGCGGGCACACCCTGGCACGGGGGCACGCGCGCTCGGGCGATCGGGTGGCCATCGCGGCCTACCTCGGCGACAACGACGTATTCGACAAGGCCATGGGCGAATTCGCGCTCGCCTACGCCGATCAGACGGCCCGCGATCACGAATCCCTGCTCTCCGCCATCGATTCCGGGCGGATCGTCGCCGCCGAGGACGGGTCGGCCAAGGACACCGAGTAAAGAGGCAATTGTCCCAAACCGGACGTGATGAGAACGGTATAGCTATCTCTCAGCACCTTCTTAAAATTGGTCATTAGGTTTCCCTAACGCAATTGACGGTCCACCTCGCAGCGGATCGTCCGGGATGATTCCCCTGACCGGCGGAAAGAAGGCGCATGAGCTCGCTGATCGATAGCAAACCAGGAGAGAACTTTCGGATCGGGCGGATCCGACTCCTGGGGCGACAACGACGGCGACTGCTCGAGATGGGATTGATTCCGGGCGCTCCGGCCAGCGTGGCCACGGTCGGCGTCTGCGGCGGCCGGATTCTGCGGGTCGGCGAGGCACGCATCGCGGTGGACGCCGCCACCGCGCGTGCCATCGAGGTGGCCCGGGAGTGCGCGCATGAGTGAGGCCTGTTGCGGCACTTCGGCTTCGGGCCCGATCGCGACCCTGACCGGCGCGGCCACCGTGGTGCTGGTCGGCAATCCCAATGTCGGCAAGTCGACGCTGTTCAATGCCGCCACCGGCGCGCGCCAGCGCGTCGGAAACTGGCCCGGCACCACCGTCGAGGTGACCGAGGGACCGTGGAAACTCGGCCCCGACCACACGATTCGCCTGCTGGACCTGCCCGGCACCCACAGCCTGCTCCCCGCCGCGCCGGATGAGGCGGTCACCCGCGACGCCCTGCTCACCGACGGCAAGGACCGGCCGGATGTGGTCGTCACCGTGATCGACGCCGCGAATCTGGCGCGCAGCCTCTACCTGCTCTCGCAGGTACTGGAGACCGGTGTGCCCACGGTGGTGGCCGTGACCATGACCGATGTGGCCAAAGGCCGTGGCACACCCGTCGATGCCGGTCGCCTCGCCAAGGCACTCGGCGTGCCCGTGGTGCCGCTGGTCGCGCGCGGCGGCACCGGGATGCCCGCCCTGGCCCGCGCCGTCGACGCCGCCCTGAGCAATCGACACACTCCCGTCGCGCCGCATCTCGGCGAGGATGTGGAAACGGCCTTCGAGGCGCTGAAACCCCAACTGCCCGAGGACTATCCGGCACGCTTCCTGGCCCTGGCCCTGATGGCGGGTGAACCACCGCCGGGCGTCCCCGTCGAACTCACCGCCGCCGCCCACACCGTTCTCGCCGAATCCACCGACGAGCCAATGGATTCCGAGGACGACGCCGAGATCCTCATCGCCGAACGCCGCTACGCCTGGGCCCACGACGTGCGCTCGGCCGTGGTGACCGACGCGGAATCGCACACCACGCTCTCCGACCGGGTGGATCGCATCGTCACCCACCGCTGGATCGGCGTGCCCATCTTCCTGGCCGTCATGTGGCTGGTGTTCGAGCTGACCACCACCGTGGCCAAGCCCCTGCAGGACGCGCTGGGCGGCTTCTTCACCGGCCCGGTCGCCGACGCCGCCGCGGACTTCCTGACGGCGCTGCACGCCCCGCGGCCACTGATCGGACTGGTGCACGACGGGTTCATCAATGGTGTCGGCCAGGTGCTGAGCTTCGTTCCGCTCATGGTGATCATGTTCGTGCTGCTGGCCCTGTTGGAGGATTCGGGCTACATGGCCCGCGCGGCCTTCGTGGCCGACCGACTCATGCGCGCCGTCGGCCTGCCCGGCCGCGCGGTGCTGCCGCTGATCGTCGGATTCGGCTGCAATGTGCCCGCCATCGCGGGCACCAAGGTACTGTCCAACCCCCGGCACCGGCTGCTCACCGCCCTGCTCATCCCGTTCACGAGTTGTAATGCGCGCCTGGTGGTCTACGTGCTGCTGGCCGGAGTCTTCTTCGGCTCGCAGGCGGGCACCGTGGTGTTCGCCATGTATCTGACCTCCATCGTGCTGGTGGTCGGCATCGGATACCTGTTGCGCAACAGCATGTTCCGCGACATGGCCGACGAGCCGCTGGTGCTCGATCTGCCGCCCTATCGCCGCCCCAGCCTGCGGGTGCTCGGCACGCACACCTGGCAGAAAATGCGCGGCTTCCTGACCACCGCCAGCGGCATCATCGTCGCCACCGTGACCGGCATCTGGCTGCTGGCCTCGATCCCGGTGGGCGGCGGCAGCTTCGGCGAGGTGGCCCCGGATCACAGCGCGCTGGGCGCGGTGTCCTCGGCGGTGGCCCCGGCCTTCGCGCCCGCCGGATTCGACGACTGGCATGCGGGAGCCGCCCTCATCAGCGGCTTCGTCGCCAAAGAGGCTGTAGTGGCGACGATTTCGCAGTCCTACAGCATGGACGACCCCGGCAGCACGGACGGCCCCGGCGAGGGCGCACCGAGCGCCTCGCTCTCGGATTCGCTGCGCGACACCTTCCGCGATTCCTCGGGCGGGCACACCATTCCCGCGGTGCTCGCGTTCATGATGTTCCTGCTCGCGTACACGCCCTGCATGACCACCCTCGCGGTGCTGCGCAACACCATCGGCCTGCGCATGACCCTCATGAGCGTGGTCCTGCAATTGAGTGTGGCGTGGGTGCTGGCCGTGGCGGTCTTCCAGATCGGCAGGATCTTCTGGTGAGCACCGCGACAGCGAGCCCCCTGCGCCGGATCCTGACCGAGATCACCGAATCCCGAGGGGATTTCAATCTCGACCAGGTAGCCCGCACCGTCGGCGTCTCCGCCGACGAGGCCAGGGCCATGGTCGACTACTGGGTCCGCAAGGGACGCCTGTCGCTGGAACAGATCGGATCGGGCTGCCCGACCACCGGCTGCGGCGGCTGCGTCCAATCCTCGTGTCCCACCAGCACGAAAGGCCCCGTCCTGCTGGCCATTACGCCCCGACTCATCAGGGATTGACCGCGATCACCAGCTTGCCGGTCGAGGTGCGAGCCCCCATCAGGCGGTGCGCCTCGGCCGCCTCCGCGAGCGGGAACTCGGCGGTGATGGGCAGCCGCACCTTGCCGGAGGTCGCCAATTCGAAGGCGTGCGAGGCGATCTCGTGCAGAACGTCCGGGGCCGCGATGCTCAGCCCGAGAATGGAGAACCCGGCCACCGAGCGACCCTGCGGGTAGAGATCGTTCGGTCCGACCTGCCACGGCGCCTCGCCGCCCGCATTGCCAAAGGAAACCAGGCGGCCGAAGCGGGCCAGGGATTCCATGGTGCGCCGCAGGGTTTCGCCGCCAATGGACTCCAACGCCAGATCCACACCCCGACCACCGGTGGCGGCCCGCACGTCGGCGTCGAAGGATTCGGTCAAAAACGCGTCGTCATAACCGTATTCGCGGGCGTAGTCGGCCTTGGCCGGGCTGGACACCACGCCGTACACCGCACCCGCGCCCGCGAGCTTGGCGATCTGCGCCGCCACGGTGCCGACGCCGCCCGCCGCGGCCTGCACCAGCAGGCTCTCCCCCGGCTGCAGGCGGCCCACGGTGTGCACCAGGGCGTACGCGGTCGGCAGGACCGTGGGAAGTGTCGCGGCGGTGCGCAAGTCGACACCGTCGGGCACCGGAAAGACCGTCGCCGCCGAGACCACCGCGACATCGGCGTACGCACCGCCGTCGGTAATGGCCGCCACCGGCTGGCCCACGCTCAACCCCTCGACACCCGCGCCGAGCGCCCGCACCCGGCCCGACAGTTCCAGGCCCGGCACGAACGGCAGCCCGGGTACCCGGTATCCCACCGCGCGCGCCTGGAGATCGGCGAAATTCACGCCCACATAGGCCACATCGATGGCCACCTGCCCCGCCCCCGGCTCCGGCACCTCCAATTCCACCGAATACAAGACCTCGGGCCCGCCGTATTCATCGAATCGAATCGCACGCATGCCGCACACTCCCTCTTCACCGAACACCGGTCATGGATGACCGGTCGTTTCACCTCACCAATGATGCTGATTTCAGCCGCGGTTGGCATTGCGGGCGGTGCCGCGGTCTGCGTTGCGGGCGGTGCCGCGGTGGGCCGAGACGGTGGTGGGATCCTCGGGCCAGGAGTGTTTGGGGTAGCGGCCGCGCAGGTCGGCGCGGACCTGTGGCCAGCCGGTGCGCCAGAACGAGGGGAGGTCGGCGGTGACGGCGACGGGGCGCTGGGCGGGTGAGAG
This sequence comes from Nocardia sp. CDC160, assembly GCF_035818795.1. Lineage (NCBI taxonomy): Bacteria > Bacillati > Actinomycetota > Actinomycetes > Mycobacteriales > Nocardiaceae > Nocardia > Nocardia sp. CDC160. The sequence continues at coordinate 600,681 of NZ_JAYKYT010000003.1, forward strand.
CAGGTGCAGGACGATCGCGACCCGGCCGCCCGCCAGGCGCGGGGGCTCGGTCCAGCCGAAGATCTCCTGGACCTTGACCGCGAGGACCGGCGGGTCGGCCGAGTAGTCCAACCGGATGCGACTGCCGGAGGGCACTTCCAGGCGTTCGGGGGCGAGGTCGTCCAGGTGCGCGGCCTCGGGCCACGGGAGCAGGCGACGCAGGGCCGCTCCGGCGTCGATGCGTTCCAGATCGGCGCGGCGGCGGGCGGTGGAAAGCTCCGGGGACAGCCAGGTTTCGGCCCGATCGATCAGGGTGTCGTCGTCGACGGCGGGCCAGGGCGCGCCGAGGGTGCGGTGCAGGAAGGCCAGCCGCTGACGCAGGCCGCGCGCGTCCTCGTCCCAGCGCAGCAGGTTCAGCCCCTCGGCGCGCAGCCCGCGCAACAGGGCGGCCAGCACCAGATTCGGGTCCGGATCGGCTAAAGGCCGCTCCGACAACGTGATCGCGCCGAGCCGCTGCACCCGGCGGGCCACGAGGGTGCCGTCGCGCCAGTCGACCTCGTCCACGGTGTCGAGCAGTGTCGCGGCGGCCTCGCGCGCCAGTCGTTCATCGACCTTGGCCGCCAACCGGATTCGCCCCTCGGACTGCCCGGGATCGCGCGAGGCGACGGCTATGGCCAGCCAGTCGGCGTCCGACAGGCCGCTGCCCGGCGGCAGGGTGACGGCGGTGCCGCCCGCCATCAGATAGCTCGACGAGCCGGGCGCGCGGCGACGGGCCAGGCGCTCCGGGTACGCGAGCGCCGCGATCAGCGCGGGGTCGTCCATGCCATGCGAATTGCCCTTTACTCCAGCAGGATTCGAGCCGACCAGCGTCGCCAGCCGTTCCGCCTCCCGCGCCCACCGCGCGGGCCGTTCCGCCCGCAGCGTGCGCATGGCGGCGACCAGATCGATGCCACCGGCGCTCGAGTCCTCGTCGAGCAGCGCGACGACCTCCGCCGCCGCTCGCGCGCCCATCGCGTGCGCACCGTCGAGCAGGGCACGGGCCAGCCGGGGATGCAGCCCCACCCCCGCCATGCGCCGACCACGCTCCGTCACTCCCCCGGCGTCGTCCACCGCGTCGAGCGCTCGCAGCACCGCGCGCCCCGCCGCCAATCCGCCCGGTGGCGGCGCGTCCCACCAGGCCAGCCCCTGCCCGTCGCCGGTCCCCCAGCACGCCAATTCCAAGGCCAGCCGGGTCAGGTCGGCGGTTCTGATCTCCGGCTCCGGATAAGCGGGCAGAGTCGCGTGCTCGTATTCCGGCCAGCACCGCCAGGCGTGGCCGGGCCCCTCACGGCCCGCGCGGCCCGCCCGCTGCTCGGCGACGGCGGCCGAAACCCGTACGGTCGCAAGGCCGGACAGTCCGCGTCGATGGTCGATGCGCGGCACCCGCGCCAGCCCGGAGTCCACGACCGCCCGCACCCCGGGCACGGTCAGGCTGGATTCGGCCACCGCCGTGGACAGGACGATTCGCCGCCGGGCACCCGGCCGCAGCGCCAGATCCTGTGCGGCGGCGGACAATCTGCCGTGCAGCGACAGCACGTCCACGTCCAGCCCCGAGAGCAGGTCCGCCGTGCGCCGAATCTCACCCGCACCCGGCAGGAACACCAGCACGTCACCGGCGGTGTCCGCCAACGCCATTCGGGTCGCCCGTGCCACCTGCTGTTCGATCCGCTCCCGGGGCAGCGGTGGCACGTAATCCATGGCCACCGGATAGGCGCGCCCGCGCACCTCCACCACCGGCGCGGCCGGTCCATCCCCACCCAGCAGCACCGAAAGACGTTCCGCCGCAACGGTTGCCGAGGTCGCCAGCACCCGCAGGTCCGGCCGCAGCCCCGCCCGCGCGTCCAGCAGCAGGGCCAACAGCAGATCGGCGTCGAGATGGCGCTCGTGACATTCGTCGAGCACCACCACATCGACCCCGCTCAGTTCCGGATCGTTCTGCAACCGCCGCACCAGCAGTCCGGAGGTCACCACCTCGATCCGCGTCCCGGGCCCGACCTTCCGGTCGCCGCGCACCGCATAGCCGACGGTCTCCCCGACCCGCTCGCCCAGCAGCGACGCCATGCGCGCGGCCGCCGCCCGCGCCGCCAGTCGCCGCGGCTCGGCCACCACGACCCGTCCCGTGGTGGCGGCCGCCAGGGCCAGGGGTACCAGGGTCGTCTTGCCGGTGCCCGGCGGTGCGATGAGCACGGCGGTGCCGCGATCGGCCAGCGTCACCGCGATATCGTCGAGGGCGGCGCGAACGGGCAGGTCGGGAAGGTCAGGCAGCTTCATGTCCGCCCCAGTCTGCCTGTTCTCGCGCCCGAGAACCGACCCGGGCGGCCCTTGTTTCCGCAACCGATTGCGGTTCAGCGGATTTCATTCCTCACAAGGGACTTGCCAAAGAGCCGGGGTATATCCGTATGATCTTGCCCGGGCCACCTGTTCACTCCCCCCAGAACAGTGTGAACCCGTATCGATGGCCCTCGAGGCCGTCTCGATAGCGACGTCGCCGGGCCAACTCCCCCCCTTCGCCCGGCGACGTTTGCTGTTTTCGCCCCCAAAAATCTCCGTTCAGAGCAAGTCAGAACAATTCAGAGGAGCGTGACCGGCTGGTCTTCGGTGCCGATGCGCGCGATCAATGCCGCGCGCGGTCCCGGCCGGACCGGGATGTCGATGGCGAGGGCCTGGAGACGCGTCGAGACCAGGGCCGGGTCCGGGTGGACCACTTCGAGACCGAGCAGCGGCACCTCCGGCAGTTCGTCGGCGGGGTGGTCGGTGTCGCCCCAGTCGATGAGGGCGGGGACGACCTGGGTGCCGCTGCTGGGCAGCGGAAAGGTCAAGCGCCAGCGCAGGGTACGGCCGTCGGGTGTCTCCCGCGCGAGTGGTGCGGGGTCGCCGGGGTTGTATCCCGCTGCGCGCGCCGCGGCCACGGCCGCCTCGATATCGTCGACCCGCACCAGCCATCCGGTCAGCCTGGCCTCGCTCAGGTCGTCGATTCCGAAGGGCCGCGGCAACTCCGGCTCCGGCTGCTCGGGATCGGGCCCGATGATCTCCAGATACGACCCGTTCCCCAACCCCAACAGGTAGTTTCGCGTTCCCCGCCCCGGATGCGCGCCACCCGCGACGGGCTTCACCCCGACCAGTCGCCCCACCGTCTCCACCGTGCCCGCCAGATCCGGCGTGGCCAAAACCAAGTGATCGAGTCTGTTCACCCCGACCACGTTAGGGTCCGTGCCGCGTGGGGCGACACGGTTCCGCTCGAGCCGATTCGGTGCCGACGGCGATGGATCCGGCGTTCACCGTAGGTTGCGGAGGAGGAAGTCGGCGACGGTGGCGCTGACGGCTTCGGGGCGGTCGCCGACCTGGTGGGTGGCGCCCATATTGACGTCGGTGTGGGTGTAGTTGGGGAGGTAGACGGTGTCGGCCGGGAAGAGGGGTTTGGCCACGCCGATCCAGGATTTGGTGCCGACGGTGGTGAGGATGGGGCGTTGGCGAATGCGGTCGTCGTAGCGGATGGGGGCCAGGTCGCCGAGTCGGGCTCCGGTGAAGGCGGATTGGATGTCGATGAGGAATCGCGGGGCGAAGTAGGGGTCGAGAAAGCCGACGGATTCGCCGGGTGCGGCGGCCAAGGCGCGGGCCAGGTCGCGAATGCTGACGACCTCGGATCCGGGTGGGGCGTAGTCGATTCCGTCGAGTTGGTCGTAGTCGCGCCAGGTGTAGAGCGCGTTCTTGTCGGCAGGGGCCACGCGCGGACCTTGACCGGTGACGGCGCTCAGGGGCGAGTTCGGGTTGTCGGGCCAGGGGACGGTCTTGTCGATCACCGGGCCGCCGTCGAGTGCGCCGATGCTGAACTGCATCGGTCCGACATTCAAGGTGTGGTCGCCCAGCAGCATGCCGAGCAGGGCCGTATTGGTGAAGCGGTAGTCGCGCAAGGCATTACCGCCGCCGAGTAGGTCCGCATAGGTGGCGGAGAAGGCCAGTCGAGTGGAGGCCTCCGTGATCCAGTCGGTGGGGAGCCTGCGGTGGAGATCCGTCTCCTCGTCGGGTGCGTAGTGGGCGGCGGCTCCCAGCACGGCCAACAAGGTGTAGAAACGTGGCTCCACATAGGGGATTCCGGTAAAGCTGACCGGCAGGATCCCGGCATGAAGTGCGGCGACCTGAGCCAGATAGGGTAGGCCGCTGCCGAACTGCGCCAGCTGCCGGACGACCGGAATCGATTCCAAGGCAATCGGATCGGTGGAGATCAGCGAGTCGATGCCGAGAAACGCGGCGCACTGGTTGTAACCCGCGCCCTCGTCGCCGCCACCGAAATCCCAGGCCGCGAACGCTCCGGCGATCAGGCCGCCGTCGGAGGTACCGCCGCAGAATGCCTTGGTGCGCCGAATGTTCGGGTCCGGTAGTTCGCGGGTCAGCACGGTGTGCATGTCCTGGACATAGCGGGCGAGGCCCATATCGGCGAGCCAGCCCAGGTCGGCGTTCGACTGGAATCCCGCGAATCGGTGTCCTTCGACGATTCTGTCGCCGTAGTAGTAGTCGAAGGCGACTCGGCCATCGTGGGCGTCCGCGGCGGCGCGCAGTCCGGTGTCGTCGAACAGGCAGGAGGTGCGGCGCGGCTGCGACCACCATTCGACCTTCTTGCCCCGGGCCTCGAGCGCATGAATCGTATTGCGCGCCAAAAGATCCATCGAGGAAGCGCCCAGCCAAGCACCGACCTGAGACAGGATCACCGCGTCCGATTCCTGCGGGTCCGCCGCCCCGGAGCTGGGCCGGTACCGCAGGTAATCGACCCAGTCGCAGGCGGCCGGATGCGGTGGCGTCCCCGCGGGCAATGGGTCGAACAGCCGGACGTGGCTGATGGTGAGATCCCCATCGGATTCCACGATCGTCTCGGTGCGCATTTCGTCGGCGGATGCGGCAATCACGTGGATCGGCAGTATCGACAGGCATACCGCGGGCACCGCCCAGCGCGCGAACTTCCGCATCAGCTCAGTCATGGTCCTGTGCAGTCTCTTTCACCGATTGGTCAGATCGACAAGGGCGTCGGCGGGCGTGGGGCCGCCGTCGTTCGACGGTGCGCCGCTGAACGGGAAGTCGAGGTGGCGATAGTTGGTGAGATAGGTGGTCGGTTCGGCGTCGACGCCGAAGATCGAGGCGAGTTGCCACAGTCCGCTGGCGAGCCGGACATACGGCACCCGCGACAGATACTCGGGATGCTTCAGCCCGGCGAGATCGCCGGTGTTCGTGCCGAGGATGGCGTAGGCGATATCGATCGCGGTGCGAACGGTGTCGTAGGGCGAGCCCACGGCGAGTTCGCCGCCGCCGAAGTAGTAGGCCAGTTGCTCCATGTCGCAGACCTTTTCCTGCGGCGTGGCGAACGGCTGACCGGTGGCGTCGGGCGCGGCCGGGTCGTCGGTGAGAGTGTCGTAATTTCGCCAGCCATTGAGCCGCCCGGCCGGGTCGGCGGGAACCACCTGGGGACGCACGATCGATTTGAGCTGCGGACCGATCATCGGCAGGTCGGTGAACAGGGATATCGGCACCGGCAGGTTCCGTTCCACGACCGGTCCGTCGTAGCTGCCGAGCCCGGCGGAGAACGGGGTCGGATTGGTATTGCTGTCGATCAACGAGGCGAGCATGGCCTCATTGGTCAGCCGCCAGGTGCGGAAGTCGGGATCGACGGGCTGGAACAGATCGCGAGAGTACAAGGCGGACAAGGCGATATCCCAGGCCGGTGCGCGGGGCAGACTCCGCGGCAGTTCACTCTCCGCCTTCGGCTCGAACCGGGTGGCGATGCCCGCGATGCTCGCCAGTTGGAACAGGGTGTTGGTCTCGATGCCATTGAGCCCGAGCAGCGCCTGCGCGATACCGGTGAGCGAGGGATCGACGAGGCCGAGATCGACCGCGTACGGCAGCAAACCGGTGCCGAGGAGATCGGTGACGGCCCCGTAGGTCAGGCCGGTGGTCCGGTCGACGATCCATTTCAGCAGCGGCACCCGCGCCAGATCGGCGACATCGAGCCGCATCGGCGCGTCCAGCACCCACATGCCCGCGATCTCGTCGTATCCGGCGTGCCCGGCGAAATCCCAGGCGGCGAAGTAGGCGGTGAGCGGACCACCCAGGGAATGACCGCCGAGATAGATCTTCCGCTTGCGCACCGCCGGATCCGGGATCTCCCGGGCATTGATGTACTGCCAGTCCTCGACAATGGATTTGACGCCGAGGTCCTTCAGGAACGCCTGCTGCCCGACCGGGACCACGCCGCCGTACCGGTGTCCGTCGACGGTGCCGCCGTGGAAGTAGTAGTCCATGGCGACCCGGTAATCCCGACTCTCGACGGCCGCGACCATGCCGGTGCGGTCGTCCAGGCAGCTCGGGCGGCGCTGCATGGCCTAGAACTCGCCGTGCTTGCCGGTGCGAGCCAGGGCGCGCAGGGTGTTCTCCGCGATCGGACCCAAAGAGCGTGGGCCGCCGACGTATCCGGGCTGGCCGGAATAGATGACGTCGGCGTCGGCCGGGTTGGTGGGGCCGTCGGCCATGCGCAGCCGCAGATACGACAGGGTGTCGCAGCGCGCCGGATGCGGGCCGATTCCGGCGGGAAGCGGTGCGGCCCAAGTGACTTCGCTGATGATGATGTCACCGCGTCGATCCAGGACGGTCTCCTGCCGGTCCGGCGACTCTTCGGGCTCCGCGTGCGCGACGGCGGTGCACAGGGCCGCGGTGGTGATGGTCGCGGCGAGGAGGGCGATCGCGGCACGCATCAGTGGCCGCCCGAGCCGGTGCCGCGCCCGTCGTCGGCGCTGCCGGTCACGCCCAGCGGCAGGAGATTCGGCGGATTGGAGCTGCCGAAGGCCGGGGGTGTGCCCGTGCCCTGGTTCGGGCCCGGCGCGGCGTCCACCAGATCGGTGATGTAGCCGGTGATCCGGGAGCTGAACGGATCGGGCTTGCCATTGTTCTGCACCGGTGCGGCACTGCCGATGTCGTAATGCACGGGGCCCTCCACGAATTCGGTGTTGTTCGGAAACAGCGGGGACAGCAGAGCGCCCTCGAGGCTGTCCTTGGACCACATGGTCAGCGACGGCATGGCATTGGCCTCGTCCACATGCTTCACACCCGACAGGTCCAGATTTCGCGCGCCGAACCAGATCATGATCTGGTCCGCGACGGTCCACTGCAGCGCCATGTACGGATTGGCCCAGCCCAGCGGGCTGCCCACCTGCCGCGCGAAATAGTCGATATCGACGAAATGTTTGGACGGATCGGCGTACGGCAGACCATCCAGCTCATTGAAGCGCCGCCAGGTGTAGAGCGCGTTGTGGTCGGTCGGGCCGACCCGGTTGGTGGTGCCGGTAATGGTGGCCAGGTACTTACCGAGGACAGGGATGGCGGGCAGGATGTTGCCCGGTAGCGGCGCTTCTTTCGGCACGACCGGACCGCCGTCGAGCACACCCAGGCTGTAGGGCGGGTAGGGGATGTTCACGGCTGTATTGCCCACCAGCTCACCGAGGAACGCGCGGTTGGTGAAGTGGAAGGTGTCGATGCCATTGGTGCCCAACAGGATATCGGCCCAGTTGTTCGGGAAGTTCACGCGCAGACTGATATTCAGGAAGATGTCGCGCATGGCCAGCTTGTTGAGGTCGGTTTCCTCGTCCGGCTGATAGGTGGCCGCGATTCCGGCGATGGAGACCAGGGTCCACCAGCGTGGACTGAACATGAAGCCCAGCGTCGGGGTCGTCGGGAACAGTGCGAGCCGGTCACCGCCGGGCAGGTTGACGCCGAGATGGAACAGCGCCAGGTAGACGCTGTAGGTCACGGTGGCGACCGCGCCGAAGATCTCGCGGGCGACCGGAAGCCGTTGCAGGCCAGCCGGATCCACCGTGGGTACCGCTTCCGGAGTGATCAACGCCCGGCACTGCGCATGGCCGGGGTCTCCGTCGAAGTCCCAGGCGGCGAACGCGGCCTGCCACAACCCGCCGTCGGAGGTGCCCAGGCAGAATGCCCGATTCTTCCGGAAGACCGGATCCGGCAGGTCCTGACTCATGATCGTGTACTGGTCCCGCACCGTCTGCGCGAGCGCCATATCCGACACCTCGGGCATATCCCAGTCCGCCTTGAAACCCCCGAACTTCTTCCCGTCGATCTCCTTGCCCTCGAAGTAGTAATCCCACGCCACGTGATAGTCCCCCGCCGCATTGGCGGCCCGCAGCCCGGTCCGATCGAACATGCAGATATTGCGCGGATGAACAGCCCAGAACTCGGCCCGCTTGCCGTTGTCCCGCAACTGATGTTCCAGATTGCGCGCCAATCCATCCAGGCTGTATCCCGCCATCAAGGCCGCGGGCTGCCCAATGATCACCGCATCGGCCTCCTGCGGATCCTCGGGCCCGTCCGCGAGCCGATATCGCAGGTAGGTGATGTAATCGCAAGCCGCCGCATGCCGCGCCGCCCCCGCGGGCAGCGGCGCGTACCTCGTCACCTCACTGACGATCAGCCCCTCACCGGTCTGCACCACCCGCTCGATGCGCTCGGGCGGATCGGCCTGCGCGTGCGCCGCGGTGATCGGCAGCAGCAGCGCCGCCAACGCCAGCGTGGAGAGTCTCCGCAACGATGCCTCCAGAGCAACAACACGATTGGAGCCGTGCGCTCCGACCGTATTCCCCCGGACCCGGCCGATAGTTGCCCTGAATCGCCACAAGTTTGACCCGCGCGGTCAGGCTCCGATGGCCTGGCCGAGGAGGGCGCGGATGTCGAGGGGCACCAATTCCAGGATCGCCTGCAGGGTCTCGGGTTCGGTGAGGGTGGAGATCGGGTTGGTGGTGGTGCAGCCCGGTGTGGCGGCGACGCCGTCGAGGCGGTCTCGCAACCAGTTGAAGGCGCCGGGGAGGGAGGTGATGGCGCCGGAGATGTGTTCGGCGAGCAGCTCTCGGACGTAGGTCACGCTCGGCGCGTTGCCGCGGCAGTATCCGTCGATGACCTGATCGGTGCCCACGTTCGGCAGGATTTCGTCGTATTGGGCGTGATAGAAGTAGACCGGCATGGATGGAACACGTTGTCCCAGTGCGATATCGGCCAGCACACGCTGAATGTCGGGGTTTTGCAGGGGATCGCCACGAAAGTGGGCGAGGTAATCGAAGAACGGCAGGATCGCGGTGTTCACCGACTGGCAGAACAGCTTTTTCGTGCCGAGGAGGAGCTTGCCCGCGGTATCGAGATTGTCCTCGAGGACCTTGCGCACCTCGGGGTATTCGTTCGCCAATCCCTCGATGGCCACCGTGACGAGACCGGAATAGAGCCCACCGCTGTTGTGCCGCAAGGCAAGCGGCAGGGTACCGCCCGCCACTCCCCCGACGGCCACGCCGACGATGTTCAGCTCGGGCGCATAGCTCTCGGCGATCTCTCCGGCGAAGGCCGACGGCACCGTGCCGCCGGAGTAACCCCACAGCGCGGTCGGGGTGTCCGGCCCGGAAAGTTGTGCGGGCGAGAAGCTTTCGACCGCGCGGATGCCGTCGAGAGTGGCCTGGGCGTTCAGGCGTGACGCGGCGAAGGCCAGGTTGGGGCCCTCCCAGTCCGGTATCGAGACGGTCCACCCCTGCCCGACACCGGCGGCCAGCGGGATCAGCGATTCGATGCCGCCCACGAAATTCGCCGGTATCGCGCCCGACTGCAGGACGTAGGACGGTGCGCAGTACTGCGGCAGACTGTCCTCGGCGATCTGATACGACAACAACTTTCGCCCACCCTCCGGCGCGGGGCCGCGCGGCACCAGCACCGTGGTCACCGTCGCGACCGGTTCGCCGTGGCTGTCGGTGGTGCGATACAGCAGCTGCCAGGCGTCGATGTTCAAGTGCACGAACCCGAACAGCGCCGGTGCGATCGCGCGGGCGCGCAGAATCTGGCCGGGCTCGGCGGCGGCGACCACGCCCGCCGCGGGCTTGTAGAAGTCGTCGAATTCGGGCGGCACGGTCAGCGTGGGCACCGGTTCGACGGCGATCGGCGGCTGGCTGAAAGCTGGTGCGCCGGGCAACAACAGCAATGCCGCGGCCGCCACGCAGGCGGCCAGGTGACGGTTCCTCATCGAATGCGCTCCTGGTTCGACTTGTGCGCTCATACCAGGCAAGACGCTAATGACCTGGGAATTCGGAGGCGATGACCAAACAAATCTGATTCCTTGACCAAACCGATCACTCCAGCGCTAGCGTCCGGGACAGTTGGTTCGAAGGAGATTCCCGGTGCACGACAACCCGATTCCCGCGACCTTCGCCGCCGCCTGCCTGGCCCTCGCCGCGCGCCGCGGCTGGCCCCTGCCGCCGGGCGTGACCCCGATCGGGCCCGAGTCGGCGCAGACGTTCGACCCCGGCCGGGTCACGGTGCTGTTTCGCCATTTCTGGCGGTTGACCGGTGACGAGATGTTCGGCCTCGGGCCGAATCCCGTGCCGCGCGGCGCTTTTCAGCTCTTGTGCCTGGCGGTCAGCTCGGCACCCGATCTCGGTTCGGCCATGTGGCGTTTCGCCGACGCGGCGGCGGTCTTTCCCGGACTGCCGCGTTTCACCGTCGAGGTCGGCGCCGAGCACACCCGGTGGGCGGCCGACCTGCGTCTCGTCGACGATGCCGAGCACCTCATGGCCGACGCCACCGTCGTCTTCGCCCATCGATTGTTCGGCTGGCTGACCGGCGGCCCCCTGCCCGTGCGGCGCGTCGAATTCTGCTATCCCCGCCCCGCCGACACCACCGCCTACGAGCGAAACTTCCAGTCGCCGTTACTCTTCGACCGTCCCCGCGCCGCCCTGGTCATCGACAACCACCTGCTCGGCATGGCGATCGTCCAGACCGAGAATGCCTTGGCCGCCCTCCTGGGCCGAGCTCCCCTCGGCTTCCTGGACCGCACCGACACCCCGCAGTCGATCGGTGACCAGGTCCGCGCCCTCCTCGCCACCGACCCCTGGCAGACGGTCGACGACATCGCCCGCCGCCTCCACATCAGCACACCCACCCTCCGGCGAAGACTGCACGCCGACCACACCACCGTCTCCGCCCTCCGCGACGATCTCCTGCGTCAAGCCGCCGTTACGGGCCTGACCCGCCACCACGAAACCATCGCCGAACTCTCCACTCGCCTCGGCTTCTCCGAACCCAGCGCCTTCACCCGCGCCTTCCGCCGCTGGACCGGCACCACCCCCCACCACTACCGCGCGGTTCGGGGGCAGATTACCTTGCCCCGAACCTTGCACTCACCTATGGAGAGTGCTAAATAATATCTGTGTCAGATGACAGAGGTTATCTGATCCCCCTTCGATCGAGAATGGAGTGAGTTGGAGGTGGCGACCATGCTGATGCGCACCGATCCCTTCCGTGATCTGGATCGTTTGACTCAGCAGGTGTTCGGCACACCGGCGCGTCCGGTGGTGATGCCGATGGACGCCTGGCGCGAGGGTGATGAGTTCTTCGTGGAATTCGATCTGCCCGGCATCGACCCGGACTCCCTCGACCTGGACGTGGAACGCAATGTGATCACCGTGCGGGCCTCACGTCCGGAACTGGATCAGAGCCGGTCGATGATCGCCGCCGAACGCACCCGCGGCGAGTTCAGTCGCCAGTTGTTCCTGGGCGAGAACCTCGATACCGAGCAGATCCGCGCCGACTACACCGACGGGGTATTGCGGTTGACCATCCCGGTCGCCGAGCAGGCCAAACCCCGCAAGATCGCGGTCGCCCGCCACAACGGCAAACACCAGGCCATTACCGCCTGACGCGAACCGACGTCACGGGAGGTCCTGTGATGAGGTACTCGACCGGTCTCACGCGCGGCCCGCCCGCGCGGGGGAAATCGTCTCGGTTCCTGACCCGGAAGTCGGAGAGAGCGAGGTGGTGCCTGTCGAAACGACCAACACAGCTTCCAGTGAGCTTTGGATCCCTTCCATGCGACGGGTGGGCCCGTTCAGCGGCGGGCTTGCGGGCCCACCCGGACCTTTCATCGCTACCCATCGATGCATCCGCGTGTGTCACGTTCGAGGAAGGAGGCGATTAGCCATGATCACCAGCTTTCCCAACGGCAGCGACCTCGACCGCGCCGACCAGGACATCCTCGTCTACGACGCCGACCGCGACATCGGCCTGGACACGACCGCACTGGACCCACCGACCGAACGGCTACGCCCCGTACTCGACACCGCCGACCTCGCCGACCGTATCGACCAAGCCTGGATCACCCCCCACCGTGAGGACGATGATGACGATTGCTTCGCAGGTTGACCCCGTGCACACCGAACCCGCGACCCAACCGCCCCGCTGGCGCGCCGCACGCGTGGCCTGGTTCGACGCCGCCAAGGGATTCGGATTCCTCACTCCCACAACCGGACCCGCGGTATTCGTGGACTACTCCGTGATCGACACCCCCGGATTCAAGACCCTCAGCGCGGGCCAACCGGTGGTGTTCACCGCCACCGACACCCCGCGTGGGCCCGAGGCAACCCGCGTCATCGCCTACCGCGCCAACGAGAAAACGGCCCAACGCCGACGCGGCACCGAACGCGCGCCACGCCTGCCCCGCCGCTGCATGGCCCGCGCCGCTTGACATTTCACGCACACCCGAAACGGAAAGACCCGTGACCACTGCCATCCCGGAAACCGACCTCACACCCGGTGAAGACATCGATTCGGACCTGTCAGTAGTGCACTGGCCCGAGCCCAGCCACCTCCACCCCTGGTGGGAATCGATCATGCAACCGGCCATGCCCGCCGACCCCGCCACACCCCGATCCCCCGATCCCCGCCACCCCCGAGCCCGCAACCCTCACCTACCCAGAACCCGACCCGCCAGAAGCGCCGCCTACGCCTGACCTGGACGTGCCCCACCGGGAGACCGAACCCGTTGGGGCACTGCGGGCTTGACAGGTGTGGGTTCGGGGATATGGTTGAGGTGGATGTCGAAAGCCACGGCCCGGTAGGTAGTCCGGGTGGCGCGATGCGCTCGTACACACAGTTCTTGTGTCCAGAACATCCCTTTCTGTTGTGAAACCAGAAAAGGGAAGAACTGTGAACAAATCAGCTTTGCGTGTCATCGTGATCGGTGCGGGGCTGGGAGGACTGGCGTTGGCGCAGGGACTGCACCGCGACGGTATTGATGTCGCGGTATATGAGCGCGACGCCTCTCCCACCTCCCGTGCTCAGGGCTATCGGCTGCGAATGAACCCGGACGGGCTCGCCGCACTGGAACAGCTACTGCCGCAACACCTCAACCGATTGGTGTCGGCGACCTGCTCGATTCAGCCTCCGAGTGCGTATTTCGATGATCGGCTCGATCCGATTCCCAGCACCGATCCGGGTCGCGGGGACGAGGGTGGTCGCAATGTGGCGGTCAATCGTTTGACGTTGCGGCAGATCCTGCTGGGCGGGCTCGGCGAGATCGTCTCGTTCGGTCGCGAGTGCACCGGGTACGAGACCCATGCCGACGGCACGGTGACCGCTCGTTTCCGGGACGGCTCGCACACGACCGGTGATGTGCTCGTCGCCGCGGACGGCGTGAATTCACCTGTGCGCCAGCAGTATCTGCCACACGCGCGGGTGATGGACACCGGCGTGCGCACCATCTACGGCCGGTGCCCGCTCACCGAGGCGGCCGTGGCGGCAATCCCCGAGCGTCTGTTCACCCTCTACAGCGGTGTCCTCGGCCCGGACCATCGGCATCTCGGGCTGGCCCCGGTGCAATATCGTCCGCCGGTCCACCGAGCGGTGGCCGAACTCGGCGGCGCCGCGGTGGAGTTCACCGATACCGAGGACTACATGATGTGCTTGTTCTCGGCACCGGCCGAGCTGCTGCCCCTCTCGGACGACGAATTGCATTCCGCGAGTGGGGAACAGCTGCGGGACCTGGTCATGGCCCAGACCCGCGACTGGAGCCCTCGCATCGGCACGATCCTCGAAATGTGGGATCCGGCAACCGTATTCCCACTCACCATTCGATCCACTGTGCCCATCACGCCCTGGCAGACAACCGCCGTCACCCTGCTGGGCGACGCCATACACGCCATGAGCCCGGCCGTGGGCGTCGGGGCCAACACCGCACTGCGGGATGCCGCGCTGCTCGCGACACAGCTGGGCAAGGCCGCCCGCGGCGCCGAGCTCATACCGGCCCTCCGTGACTACGAAACCGCCATGCTCGACTACGGTTTCCAGGCCGTGCGAACCTCGGCGGAGTTCGGACGGCAGCGCATGGGGCAAGCCCCGCTACCGACCGACGCACGGTAGGCCGGTCAGCACGACGAAATCCTGGTAGCCCCACCGCGGTTGGGCTACCAGGAGCGTCACCTTCGCGATCAGGCCCGCCTACTGACCACCGTAGTCGTCGAAGAGTCGCTGGACCGTTCCAGCGCGGACGTGATGTCGGTGGTGAATGGCAAAGGGCAGCAGGGGCTTTCGCTGCACGCGAGGAGGTCATTGCATCCGGCGGCCAGTGCCGCTCGTAGGGTGTCGCGTACGGCGGTCAGTTCTGCGAGCTTGGCGTCGATTTCGGCGAGTTTGGTTGCCGCGCGGGCGTGTAGGCCCGCGTCGGGGCGGCCGTGGGCGTGCGTGGCTGCCAGCAGGTCGGCGACTTCTTCGAGAGTGAACCCGAGGCGTTGACCGGCCTTGATGATCCGCAGGGTGGTCACCGCGTTCTCGGGGTAGAGACGGTGCCCGCCCAGGGATCTGTGCGGTTCGGCGAGCAGTCCACGGCGTTCGTAGTAGCGCAGGGTCTGGATGTTGACCCCGGCGGCCTTGGCGAGTTCGCCGGTGCGCAAGCCCGCGCCCGTCATTTCACCGCTCCGACACGAGTTTCGAGGGCGTCGAGCACATCGATGTGAGTGGCGGGCACGTCGATGTGCATCACCACGCCGGAGTCGGTGGGCTCGAAGGTGAATGTGAAGAACGCGCAGCAGGCGGTTTCGCGAGCGGCTAGATCTCGTCCGAGGGGTTCGGCGGCGGTGTCGATGAGCACGTCCAGGCGGGTACGGTCCGGACGACTGATGAAATGGGCGGCGTCGGTGAAGAACCGGTCGAACTCGGCCACCCGCATGGGCCGCGCGGCGGTCGGCAGGGTGCACGAGTCCGAAACCCAGTCCCCAGACCCGATATTGGGCGTCATGAAGCCACGGTAAACCTGTACCCAGGTACCGAATGCAAGTGATGCGGTGAATCGGGGGCGGTCAGGCAGCGGTGGTCGGGAGTTCGCCGCCGTGCTCGGCGAGCAGTCGGTAGCGGCCGTTCTCCCGGCGGACGGTCCCGGCCGTGGGCTGCGGGAAATGCGTGCCGAGGAGCAGCGCGTCGGTGTCTGCCAGGGAGTCGAGCAGTCGCTCACGGGTGCGGACCGCCTGGGCGGAGTCGATGTCGACGCAACTGTGCACGTGGGGGTGGGACAGCTGCACGGGGTGATGGATGCTGTCGCCGGTGATCAGCGCTGGCCGCTCGCTGCCTCGCAGTTCCACCGCGACCTGCCCCGGGGTGTGGCCCGGAGCCGGAATCAGGAAGACGCCCTGCGCCACCTCGCGCCCCTGCTCGGGCACGTCCACGAGGTCGTACTGCCCCGCGTCTCTAACCGGGGTGACGGAGTCGCGAAACATCTGGCGGCGGGCCTCGTCCAGCTCGGCCCCGGCCCAGCGATCCCATTCGGCGCGACTGGTGAGATAGCGAGCGTTGGGAAAGGTAGGCACCCAATCCTCACCGACGAGGCGGGTATTCCAGCCGACATGATCCGTATGCAAGTGCGTGGTGATCACCAGATCCACGGACTCGGGCGGAAAGCCCACTGCCACCAGACGCTCCAGAAAATCGGTGTCGAGACCGCTCCAAGCCGGATTGGCTCGCGGCTTCGCGTTGCCGATACCGGTATCGACCACGATCCGCAGCCCGCCAGCCTCCACCGCGAAGCTATGGCTTGCCAGACGGGGAACCTCGGCATCGGCGAAGTCCGGCCGCAGCCACGACGCCTCGTCCAACACCTCCTTGGTGGCATCCGGCAACAGCCAGGGCCCCGTCTGCCGCGGCAGTTCGATCTCGTCGACCCGGCGCACAGTGATATCGCCGAGACTCCACCCCGCGCTCGGGAAGGGGGTGGCCCGCCGGGGCGCGGGCATACGGCGGTGTCGGGACGGCAGAGCGGTGGCGTTGGTCATGAAGACCTCCCGAGCTTTAAGGCGAATATTTTGCTTTAAGCACTCTAAGCTCGGACAACCACCGAACGCAAATATTTAGCGTTTAGACAATGGGAGGGAGCGTGGTGCGGCCGAGCGCCGCCGCGACCAAGCGGTCGGTGTAGGCCGCGGACAGGTCCGAGGGGCGGAACAGGATCCGATACATCAGGGGGGCGACGACGACGTCGAGCAGGGTCTCCACGTCGGGCACGGCCTCCCCACGCCCGGCCGCGCGTACGCCGATGGCCTTCAACTGCTCGGCGGCATAGTCGGAGCACCGAGCCCCGTTGCCCTGCTCGGGGTCGCCCAGCAGGGCGTCGCGAATGTACGTGCGGCCCGGCGTCGAGGACATCTCCTCGGCGAACTGCACCGCCCACGCCGCCAGGTCCGCCCGCAGGCTGCCATGGTCCGCCGGGGGGACGTCGGGCCGCAACCGCTCGACGGCCACATCGGACAGCAACTCCCGCAGGTCCCCCCAGCGCCGGTAGACGGTCGACGGCGTAACCCCCGCCCGCGCGGCAATCAAAGGCACACTGAGCCCATCCCGCCCCACCTCCGCCTCGAGATCCCGGACGGCCTGATGCACGGACTGCTGAACGCGGGCACTACGCCCACCGGGTCGCGTAGTCGCTCGAGCACTCATGAGCACAGCTTAACGCGAAGAAGTTGCGTCTACCGATTCGCCACTCCCCGGTGGCGAGCACGCAGGACGGACCGAATCCTGCCCATCACCCTGTCACAGTGGCTCAGATCACCGGACGATCGTCTGGTGCGCTACCCGGGTGCGACCTGCGGCAACCCTTGGTGTGACAGCGGTTTACGTCCGGCTTGACAGCACTGGGGTTCCGTTGACATCTGGTTCCCAGGTCTAGTTGTGGCGATCTAGCGGCTCGGGGCTACCTGAAGGGGATTTCGGCCGATGAACGTGGATTTGCCCACCAGTGCGTTGAGTGTGCAGTTGCTGGCGCAGGTCGCTGCCGAATTCGGAATCAGCAGGGAACGGTTGCTGCGAGGTTCGGGAACCCCCATCGACATCGAGCCGACCGCCGAGATCACCGCGCGGCAGGAGTTCACCGTGGTCCGTAATCTGTTGCGCGAGTGCGGCCATGTCGCAGGGCTCGGCATCGAAGCCGGACGGCGCTACCACGTGTCGGTGCGTGGGCCACTGACGCCAGCAATGCTCGCGAGCCAGTCGCTACGCGAGGTCGTCGGCCTGGTGCTGCCGCATCTCGAGCTCACCTGGACCTATTCACAGGTGACCTTCGACGAAGCCGATGGTTCGGTGATGATGCGCATCGACGGTCGCGATCACCCGGCCGACCTACGGCCGTTTCTGGTCGAGCGCGTCATCGCCGCCGCACAAATCCAAGCCGGTGACCTGCTGGGGCAGCCGTTGCCGTTGACCGGGGTCAGTTTCCGGCATACCGCACCCGCCGATATCTCGCGATACGTCCGGGTACTCGGCGTCGTTCCCGTGTTCGGAGCGTCCGTGGATGCGATGCGGTTCGACGCGCGCTATCTGGATATGCCGCTGCCACAAGCCAATCCACTGGTGCGAGCAAGTTTCGAGGCGGCTGGTCAGCAGCTATTGGCCCAGCGTCGGGCACGCGTCGGCATTGCTGGCGCGGTCCGTAACGAGCTGTCGCGTAACCCTGGAGCCATCCCCGACATCACGGCGGTGGCCGGGGCACTGCGGATGAGTGTGCGCACGCTCTCGCGCCGCCTCGACGACGAGGGTGTGTCGTTCCGCCGTCTGGTCGATGAGGTACGGGCGGCGCGTGCAGAAGAACTGCTGACTGTCGAACGCCTATCGACCGAGCAGGCGGCTCGTCGGCTCGGCTACAGCAAACCTTCCAGTTTCGTCCGGGCGTTCAAACGCTGGCACGGTGTCACTCCGCAGGCCATTGTGCGCCGCTCCGCCCCACGCACGACTGGATGGGCGGGCGGGGCGACGGTCTAGAGATCGGCGACCTCCGGGCGGCCCGGAAGATCCTCGGCAAGCCGTAGCGCATCGGCGATCGTCGCGAGGTACTCCAATGCGGCGGGCGATAGCCCGCTGGCTGTGGACACCAATCGGCGCAGGCTGGGTTGTATCAGGCCGCCCGGGATGTCGATGTCTCCGCTTCCGCAGCCGACCGTGTCGTAGCCGAGAAAGTAGTCGATGGGGACGCCGAAGAATGCGGCCAGCGCCTCGAGCAGCGCGGTGGACGGATTGGTGCGAATGCCGCGGCGCAGTTGCGAGACATAGGCTTTCGAGATCCGGTGGCCCGCAGATGTCAGCCCGGCGGCCAGGTCGGAATTCCGCAGCGCCCTGCCGTGCTTCTCTGCCCAGCGGTCGAACAACAGATTCAGCCGAGCCGCGAACGGTCCGAGGGTTGCTGGTTGTTCCGGATGATCGGTTGCCGCCACGGCTCACTCCTGACGTGGTCGGGTACACGGAGACCGCCGGTGGCGGAAACACCCGATGGGTTCGGCGGCATCATTGCCGCCGAACCCATCTCGCCCCCGGGGCGAGCTCGGCGGCTCGCCCCGGTTACCGCGCTCAGGCCACCGGCTGCGGAAGGCCAAGCAGGTCGGCGGCCATCTGCACGCCGTTCATGACCTGGTCGCCGATCTGCGAGGGCAGAGCCTCGGCGATGGCCGTGGGCGCGGCATCGAGTACCTGAGCGGCGACCGTGGTGACCGGCGCGGCATCCGCGTCGGTGGATGATGTTGCGGCGGTCGGCTGCAACCACTCGTTCGCGTGCTCGTCGGCAGCTCCGAGCGTCATGCCCGCGAGTGCGCCGACCGCCGCACCGATTCCGCCGCCGACGGCCGCACCCGCGGCCGCGCCGAGCGGCACCGCGACCGGCGCACTGGCGGCGGCACCGGTCAAGGCACCCAGCCCGGCACCAACGGTGGAACCAACGGCTCCGCCGATCGCCCCACCGATGAGAGCGCCGGGGATGCAGCCAACAAGAAGGAAAGGCAGGCCGACGAAACAGCCGATGCCGGTACCGACCACGGCACCGTACAGGCCACCGGCGCTACCCACCGTGAAGGCACCCACGATCGCGCCGGGCAGCGTCGCCGCGGCGCCACCCACCACCGCACCGGTCGCCGCGCCGACTCCGAAACCGATGGCCGCGCCACGGGCGGCATAGGCGTGTTCCATATCTTCAGGAGTCGGGTTGGGCTTCATGTTCGCCGGACCGAAAGGCGGAGGCGTCGCGGTGCCATCGTGAATCTCATTTGCCGCGGCCGCGACCGGAGCGATCGGCTGCTCCCAGGACGGCAGGTAGCGCACCATCTGTGCCCCATGGTCGACGGGAGCGGCATTGGCTCCCGGAGTGGCGACAGTCAGGGCGACCGGGATAGCGGCCGCGGCCGCGACAACCGACATGATCGTGGATTTTTTGCCATTCATAGCTTTTCTCTCTTTCCGTGCGGGACTTGTGTTCGCGGAAATTTCCGAAACCACAAATGGCTACTTTGTGGCTAATTCAAAGCTAACAGCGAATTGCGAGGTAAATCCATATACGGTGCGCCTGGTCACAAATGCGAATGATTATGAAAACAGGTCCCTACCAGGAGGTATTCAATATCCGTGTCGTAACATGAGTATCATCTGACCGAAGAGGCGAATTCCTCTCCTGACGCAAAAGGAGAATCTCCGACCGATAAGGCTCAACCGTTATCCAGTTCAGTTAACTGTGAGCTGGCGAGAATGCATCTGGAATTCGACGCATAATCGGCCATGCACGCCAGAAGAGCCCCGAACCCCGAATCGGCGGATTCGGGGTTCGGGGCTCTGCTCGGGAGCTGGATCAGGCCGCGGCGGCGAGGATCACGTCGGCGACCTCCGCGGCATGGGAGACCATCACCGAATGGCTGGAGGCCTCGATGACGGTGGTGTGGGCTCCCATTCGGTCGGCGAGCCACCGCTCGTGCTGCGGGTTGATGATCTGATCGTTGCCCGCCACGACGTACCAGGTCGGGAATTGCTTCCACGCCGGTGGACCGGAGATGTATTCGAAACGTGCGGCGTCGCTGGGGCCTTGGACACAGGCCATGAGTCGCGCCTGCACGGGATCCACGTCGGGAGCGAAGAATTCGACGAACTTGTCCTGAGGCAGCGTCAGTCGGCCTTGCGGATCGACGGCGAAGAACGGCACCGAGGGTGGTGGCGGGAATCGCCCGGCCGCCGACACCACTGTTTCGTCTTCGTCGGGCGCGAAGGCAGCCACGTAGACAAGCGATTTCACGTTGGCGGCACCGTAGGCGGCGTTGGTGATGACGCAGCCGCCGAAGGAGTGACCAACCACCACCACCGGCCCGGCGAGCAGGTCGAGGGCCTGACGCACCTTGACGATATCGTCGGGAATTGAGGACAGCGGCTGCTGGACTGCCACCACATGATGACCGGCGTCCTGCAACGCGGGAATGACCGCGGCCCACGACGAGCCATCGGCGATAGCGCCGTGCACGAGCAAGATATCCACCATGACCGTACCTTCCGGATAGTTGGTCGGATGTGACGGTTGCGGCCGCCAGTCCGATGCCGAGGATTCGCTGGGTCGGCCGGGCCAATTGGAGCTGAAACGAGCATGTCAACGGAATCGCCTGGGTTGTCACGCCATGCGTAACCGACTGTCACAAGGCTGATTTACACAGCTCACAGGCCTATCTCGGCTGGCTGATCGCGCGCGTGATCCGGCTCACGATGACAGTCGGAACCCCTTAGACTGCGAAAGGTGAACCACCGCGAGCAGGGACGCTAGGCCCTCTCTAGGCGTTTGAAGCAACTTCGAAGCAATCATCCGGATCTCAGTCTGCGGATGATCGGGCAGCGTGCTCAGGTCAGCCACACCACCGTTGCTCGCGCCTTCTCGACCGAGGACAACCTGCCCTCCTGGGCGTCGATCGCCGCGATCACCCGGGTGCTCGGCGGGACGGCGAGTGATGTTCAGCCGCTGTGGCAGTGGGCCGCCACCGGCAATCCGCCGACCGCACCGGAACAGGCCGCACGGAAACCGGTGTCCGACGCCGACGTGAAGAGCTCGCGCTGGTTCATCCCGATCTGCCTCGGCCTGGCCACCGCACTACTCAGCCTCGCGACCGTGCACAGTTCGATCCCCGCACGATCGGAGCTCGACCTGTGGATCGGCGATGTCGCGCAAGCGGTATTCATCACCACCGCTACCTTCGCGTTCGGATTCCGGGCGGCCCGCGACAGCGGTCTCGAACGCCGCTGGCTGACCGTCGCCTGCTTCGCCACTGCCTGCTGGAGCCTTGGGACGCTGTATCAGATTCTCGCCCAGGACCTCCGCCACAACGATCGGCAGGGCGTCTCCCCCGCCGATCTCGGCTTCCTGGGCTTCTCCCTGTTGATGATCATCGCGCTGTGGTTACGACTGCGCGGCACGCTCGCCGCCGACGACGTCCGGCGTACCGCAGCGCTCGCGGTGGTGGCCGCACTGTCGATGCCCGCCGCGATCTGGGTGCTGATCCCGCTGCTCCACCTGCACGCCGTCGCGCCCGACATCACGATGATCCGCTCGATCTACCTCTACGTCATCGCCGACGGCGCGATGATCGCCCTAGCCCTCCTCACGAGTACTCGGGGCTACTACGTCACGCAATCACGACTGCTCGCCTTGGCGGCGAATGTGCATTCGGACTCCGCGCTGCTGGCGATCATCCTCGCCAACACCGACGCGCCTGCCGACGGCCTGGTCGCGGGCTCGGAGTTCGGCTTCACCGCCTTCACCATGCTGCTGATCCTGGCTGCCGTGGCCCCCAACGACAGCCGCGTGCGCCGCGACCGCGACCGCGTCATCGTGAACCGGATCATCCAATCGTTCGGCTTGGCCGCCATAGCGGTCTACACCGTCACACTCGCTGTTGCAGGGCTGCCACCGGCGGTCACACCTGTCATCGCCGCCGCCCTGATCCTCATGCTCGTCCTCGCCCTCGCCGTCAGCCTGAACCACCCCGGTGCCGTAGATCGCCGGGGTGATTCGATGCCATCAATCCGTTCGTGACCTGTGGAAACCCTTGGTGTGACAGTGTTTTCCATCTGGGCGTGACACCCGCCTTGTGCCGTTGACAGCCTTCGAGGTCAACCGGGGGGATGCCAAATTCGTTGCTACGAACCTGGATAAGAGTTGAGGGCGGTCCTGGACCTACTGGTCAGGACCGCCCTCTGTAGTAGCGGGGACAGGATTTGAACCTGCGACCTCTGGGTTATGAGCCAACGAGTTGCCGTCCCGGACGCTCCATCGCGTACCGCCATGGGCCATCGGTACAGGTCAGCGCAGCGGGACATTCGATTCCTCCTACCCAGACTTCGACAAGGGGTCTAGCGGTAGCGATCACGCATAATTCCGCTACCTTAACACCGACTCTGACGGCATCGTCATGAGTGCCATTCGCATCAATCAGCGGCTTTCGGGGTTGGCGAGCCGGTCTGCGCCGGACGTGTGCTCGGCGTGAAACTCGGCAGCGACGAGTACAGATCCGACGGAGTTCTTCCG
The DNA here is from genome assembly GCF_035818795.1 of Nocardia sp. CDC160. Classification (NCBI taxonomy): domain Bacteria; kingdom Bacillati; phylum Actinomycetota; class Actinomycetes; order Mycobacteriales; family Nocardiaceae; genus Nocardia; species Nocardia sp. CDC160. Next base: position 623,353 of record NZ_JAYKYT010000003.1, read on the forward strand.
CAGGTCTGCACGGTGCCGTCGGGGCGAACGAGCACGGCGGCGGCGCGCCCGGCGCGGAGCCAGCGGTGCAGTGCGGTGCCCGACATGGCATGCAGCAGCACACCGCCGCGCTGTTCGACGGCGGTCGTGTCCGCCGGTGATGGCGCGGTGGTCGTGATGACGGCGTAGCGCCCGGCGATGAGATCGTCGATCCGACGCCCGTCGGCCATCCGTTCGTTCAGGACGAGTCGTCCGGCCAAGCCTCGCTGCAGCGGCGGCGCGGTAACCAGCGCGGAGCGGTGCAGTGGCGGTGACTCGCCGCTGATGATCGTCTCGGTCAGGCCGGGCAGCCGGTGCAGTCGCGGAGCGAGCAGGCCGCGCAGTCGATTGCCCAGTTCGCCGCCCTCGGTCATGGTCAGGCCCATGAGTTTGGCCAGCCGGATCATCATGTGCGCGTGCGGTTTTCGCTCGGTTTCGTAGGTGGCGAGCACCGATTCCGGTAGCTCGCCGCGCAGCACCCCGGCCAGTTTCCAGCTGAGGTTGGCGGCATCGCGCATGCCCGCGCCCATGCCCTGCCCGATGAATGGCGGGGTGAGATGGGCGGCGTCGCCGAGCAGGAACACCCGTCCTCCACGCCACCGGTCGGCCAGTTGGGCGCGGAAGGTGTACTCCGCCACCCGGACCAGCTCCAAGCCCTCGCGGTCGGCGTCGGCCAGCCACGGGGCCAGCAGCGGCCACAGATGGTCGGGATCACGGTAGTCGTCGGCGGATTCCCCTGGCCGCAAACGGAATTCCCACCGGTGGCGGGTCACGCCGATGCGCATGTAGGTCGCGGCGCGACGCGGGTCGCACACCTGGTGCACGCCGCCCCAGTGCCCGGGATCGATGGTGGTCGCGAGGTCGACGACCAGCCAGCGCTGCTCGAATCGCAAGTCCCGCATGTGTGCGCCGATCGCGGCGCGGACCAGGCTGTTCGCGCCGTCGCAACCCAGCACGTAGCGGGCGCGCACCGACTCGTTCCCACCGGTCGCGCGGTCGTCGAAATCCACTCGGACACAGTCATTCTCGACTGTCAGCCCGGTGACTTCCACACCGCCGCGCAGCGAGACTGCCGGATACCGCGCCAGATTGGCCCGCAACAGCGCCTCCAGCTCCGGCTGGTCGAACAGGTTGGCCTCGGGGAAGCCGTTGCGGCCCCCGGCCGGATCGCGGTCGAATTGCGCCAGCACCCGATGCCGCGGATCCACCAGACGCAACCCCAGGGCGGGCCGGGCGATCGCGTCGAATCCCGCGCCGATGCCGAGAGTTTCGATGATCCGCCGGATCTCACCGTCGAGATGCACCGCGCGCGGCTGCGGATAGACGCCCTCCCACCGCTCGAGGACCAGCGATTCGATGCCGTACTGGGCCAGCAGCGTGGCCGCGGTGAGCCCGGACGGGCCCGCCCCGACGATCACCACCGGAATCGGGGCGGCGTTCATGAGGGCTCACCCACCACCGTGGCGACATAGGCCGCGACGGACACCGCGGTGAGAGCGGCGGGCGCGAGATCGGCTGCGCCGTCACCGTTTCGGAGGTGGCTGGCGATCGCACCGGCCATCAACAGCACCAGTCCGGTCCCCGCCGCCCGGCCGAGCGCAGGGCGGGCCGATCCGAGCAGTAACCCACCGGCCGCGAGGAGTTCGATCGCGCCGATGCCGCGGTAGGCGGTGGTGGAGTACCCGAGATGCGCCGCGCGGTCGCGCATCGGCGCGACCGCCGCGACCTTGGCCGCCCCGAGAGCGAGGAATTCCGCCGCCAGTGCTGCCGTGAGCACCTTCGACACGGTTTTCATTGCCGCACCTCGATTTTCGAGTCGATCGCATAGCGGCCCAGGATCGCTTCGACCCCGTCGCGGTCGGCATCGGAATCGAGTGTGACGGTGGCGGCGATCGTGCCGTCCTCGACGGCGGCGTTGACACCGGCGACGCTGGGGATGTCGGCCAGCGCGTCGAGGAGTTCGCGGCGGGTGGCGTCCGCGCGCAGGCCCAGCTTGTAGGGTTTGCCGACATCGGTCACGGGCAGGGCGTCGAGGATGGTGACCGTCTTGGGCGCGGCGGCGCGCTCGTGCACCCGCTCGGCCGCCCATGCCACCAGTTCGTCCTCGGTCACCTCGGCGCCCGGTGCGACCGTGACATAGGCGACCGGGACCTCACCGGCGTGCACGTCCGGTCGCCCGACCGCCCCGGCCGCAGTGACCTGCGGGTGGCTCAGCAGCGCGTCCTCGATGCTCGCGGGATCGATGTTGTGGCCGCCGCGGATGATGAGATCCTTGGCGCGACCGTGTAAATGGATGAAGCCGTCGTCGTCGAGGTGGGCCAGGTCGCCGGTATTCAGCCAGCCGTCTACCAGGGTGCCCAAGCCGTCGAGGCGGTGGCCGTTTTGGTCGCGGTCGGTGACGTAACCGGCGAAAACCGTTGGGCCACTGATGGTCAGCGTGCCGGTCTGGCCCGCGGGCAGCGGCTCCCAGGTCCCGTCCTCGTTCGTGCGGACGACCGCGACGTGTTGATAGGGCATGCGTTGCCCGACCGCGCCGGGCCGGGGAGCGTCGGGATAACTGCGCGCCGTAGCGCAGGTGGCCTCGGTGAGGCCGTACCCCTCGACCAGCGTGACCCCGGTATGGCGCTGGAAGTTCTCCCGCACCGCGAGCGGCAGGGGCGAGGCGCCGACCATCGCGTAGCGCAGACTCGCGATATCGGCATCGATCGGGCACTGGGCCAGCACCGCGTACACCGTCGGCACCGCGCTCATCGCGGCAATCCGGTAGTGCGCCACGATCTTCCAGAACTCCGCGTACAGCGCGAAGTCCCGGTAGCCCAGCGGACCGGCCCACACCACCGGCTGGCCCCGGAACAACGGTGCGAGCAGGGTGACGACGAGTGCGTTGACGTGGAACAACGGCAGCGCCGCGAAGATCACCGATTCTTCGTCGACCAGCGAGTTGGCGGCGATCATCCACGCGTTGGCGACCTCACCGGAATGCCGGTGCGCGGCCAGCTTCGGCACGCCGGTCGTGCCGCCGGTATGGAACAGGGCCGCCAGGTCCGAGGCCGTCGGCGGCTGTCCGAGAAAGCGGGTCGAATCCTGCTCGGCGGCCAAGGCATCGAGGTAGCCGACCAGGATGTCCGCGATCACCGGCAATTCCGGTGCGGGCTCCGGAGCCTTGGTCGGACGCAGCACCAGCACGGCGTCGACCAGACCGCGTTCAGCCAATTCCCGTGCGCCGTACCAGGAGTCGAGCGAAAGCTCGGGACCGGCGACGATCAGGACCCGAGCACCCGAGCGGCGCAGCAGTTCGGCGATGTGATCGGGCGACAGGCCGCCATTGATCGGCGCGGCGATCCCCGCCAACTGCGCGGCCAGGGTCGCCGGGACCAGCTCCGCGCAATTGGGCGCGATCAGCGCCACCGCATCGGTGCGGCGCACGCCCAGCGTGTGCAGCAGGTTGGCGTACCGGTGGACGTCTTCCAGCAACTGGGAGTAAGTGCGCTGCAAGGGGTCTCGCCAACGTGATGCCTCCGGAAGCACGGTGAGCGCTGTGCGTTCGGGCCACCGTGCCGCCGCGCGGACGAGCAAGGCGTAGGTCGATTCGGGCAGGCCGCGCGCGTCGAGCGGCACCGCTTCGATCGCGGCCAGGTCCTCCGGACCGGCGTACCGGGGCCACAGCAGGTCCTCGGTGCCCAAGGTCGTCGAGTCGGTCATCGGGCGTACCTCACGACATTGCGCTGGCGGCCCAGATCCAGGGCACCGTCGTCGGTGCCGATCGCGGCCTCGACCACGTCCCCGTCCTTCAGGTACTTCGGATTCTTGGCCTGGCCCTGGAAGAACATCTTCCACTTGACCTTCGGCGGCAGCAGCGAGCCGATGATCTCCACCGGCTTGGGCGGGGCGCTGAGCGCGGTGCCGATCGGGGTTCCGGTGAGCAGCAGATCCCCGGCGTCCATGCGCTGGAATCGGGTCAGTGCGCGCAGCGTCTCGACCGGCCGGTAGATCATGTCCGCGACCGTCATGTCCTGCCGCACCTGGCCGTTGACCCACAGCCGCAGCCGCAGATCCCCGAACCGCTTCAGCTCATCGGCGTCCAGCAGCACCAGCGCCGGGCCGACCGGCGTGAAGGTCGGATACGACTTCGCCTCGTAGAACTGGGTTTTCGGCAGCTGGACGTCGCGGGCGGAGACGTCATTGGTGACGACCAGGCCCGCGATGTAGTCGGCGAGGTTCTCCGCGGTGATCTCCGACCCGACCGGCATCTCGCGGCCGAACACGAGGCCGATCTCCACCTCATAGTCGAGCAGGTGCACGTGCGCGGGCCGGATGATGTCGTCGTGGGGTCCGCTGATCGATCCGGATGCCTTGCGGAAGAACGTCAGCGGCACCGTCTCCGGGTCCATGCCCGCGTCCTTTACGTGGGAGGCGAAATTCGTCATCTGCGCCACCACCCGGCACGGCGCGGTCACCGGCGAGACCAGCGAAAGGCTCTCCACCGCAACGACTTCCGCACTCGCGGCCGCACTCGCGATCGCGGCGCGATCGGCCAGCAGTTCCCGAGTGGTGGTCGCCGCCGCATCGATGCGGGCCGCGCCCGCGGGGGTCTGCACCCACCAGGCGTCGGCGGTGCGGAGGATGGATGTGCTCATGAATTGGCCACTTTCATCAGGCCGCGCAGGCGGCGGAGATCGAATTCGTTGTCTTCGCGCAACGCGTCGACGATCGAGCGCAGTTCGCGCAGCGATTCGGTTCCGGGTTTGATGCCGAGGAAGTCCTTGGTCACGGGCGGACCCCACTGCGCCAGGCCGGAAGCGCTCATCGGGGCCCAGCCCGGCTCGAGGGTGCAATCGAACATGTCGCCGTCGCTGAAATGCTCGACCATGAACCCGTCGGGATCGCGCCAGTAGTCGAAGATCTGGCTGCCCTGGATGTGGCGGCCGATCCCCCACGATCGGTGATAACCCTGCTCGCGCAGGTACTCTCCGCCCGCCGCGAGCGCGTCCAGGTCGGCGACCTGATATGCGGAGTGCACGTACCGGTTCGACGGCCCGAGCGTCAACGCGAGCGTGTGATGGTCGGTCGGCACCGAACCCCGGTCGCAGCGAATGAAACTCATGACCGGACCGCGCTCCCGCTGGCCGGGGTAATAGAGGAAGTCGCTGACGATCAGGCCCAGATTCCGCAGATACCAGTCGAGGGTCTCGCGGTATCTCGTCGACTGGACCACCACGTGTCCGAGCCGGCGCACGCGCGCCGGTGCGCGCAGCGGCCGCTGCGTGGCATTCACCCGCGCCACCTCGTGACCGAAGTTGAACACGTGCGGCCGCTGCGTCGGCAAAGCCTCCAGTTCGTGCGTCTCGGCGACCACCCGCACCCGCAGCAGGCTCGGATCCACCAGATCGACGGTCAGCCCGCCCAGCGACTCCGGCAACGGCACGGCGCGCGCCTCGGTCGCGGCGGCCAGGCGCAGCAGATCGGCGGAATCGGCGGCACGAAAGGCCGGACCGACGAAGCGCGAGCGCTCACCCCGCCGAATCAGCACGCAGGGCGCGCCCGGATCGGTCCCACGCAGCTGCAACTCCTCGGCCGTCCGCATCGCGGTCGCGAACCCGAAGGCGTGCGCGAAAACCTCTGCCCGATCCAAGTCGGGCTTCTCGAACTCCAGCCAGGCCAGGTCCAGCACCTTGATCACGGGATTGCGCGCCCGGCCCGGATGCTCACCCGCGCGCGCCCCCTGCTCGCTGTGCAAATCGGTGTGTACATCGTGATGGCCGCTCATCGACCACTCCCTTCCAGGTACTGACGATATCGTCACTTACGAGGGTGACGTCAGTCAATACCCATCTGACGATTCCGTCAAAATTGAATCGAGCGGCTACGATGGTGAGCCTGGACAGCAGGAGAGGTGAATCGATGACCGCGAGCAACGGGTCGGGACCCAACCGCCTGGAACGCCGCAAGGCCCGCACGCGCGCCGCACTGGTCGGCGCGGCGCAATCACTGCTGGCCGAGGGCAAGGTCAATGTGCCGATCCTCGAGATCACCCAGGCGGCCGACGTCGGCATGGGCTCGTTCTACAACCACTTCCAGAGCCGCGAGGAACTGTTCCAGGCCGCCGTCGAGGAGGCGCTCGACCGCCACGGCGCACTACTCGACCTGCTGTGCGAAGACGTCGAGGATCCAGCTCAGGTCTTCGCACAGAGCTTCCGCCTCACCGGCCGCCTGCACCGCCGACACCCAATCCTCAGCAAGGTCCTGCTCAATGACGGCCTCCGCCTGGCGAATTCGGACCGCGGGCTCGCACCCCGCGCCCGGCGCGACATCGAGGCCGCGGCCAAAGCCGGACGCTTCGACATCCACGACCCGGAACTGTCGATGACCATCGTCGCCGGCGCGGCCCTGTGCCTCGGACAGCTACTGCACGACCACCCCGACCGCGACGACGCCGAAGCCGCCGACCAGGTAGCCGAAGACCTACTGCGCATGTTCGGCCTCTCCCCCGAAGAAGCCCATGCGATCTGCCGACGCCCGCTCCCGCAACTGGACCCGCCGCCCGGCGACTCGACCCCATAGCCTCGAGCTCGTCAGCTACGGAAAGCCGCCCAAACCCGAAACCTCATGCACGTCAACGGAACTCGAGATCGAAATGGGGACGATGCCAAATCCGTTGCCACGGACCTCGATAAAAGTTGAGGGCGGTCCTGAACCTACTGGTCAGGACCGCCCTCTGTAGTAGCGGGGACAGGATTTGAACCTGCGACCTCTGGGTTATGAGCCCAGCGAGCTACCGAGCTGCTCCACCCCGCGTCGGAGTGACTACAGCTTACGCAGAGGTTGTTGCTGGGACCTAATCGGCTGGCCAGGCGTGGTTTTCAGGCCGGATTGGTGCGGTTAGTCGGAGTAGGAGACGTGCCAGTGTTTGATGCCGTTGATCCAGCCGGAGCGGAGGCGTTGGGGGGCGGAGAGTTGGCGGAGGGTGGGCATGGTGTCGGCGATGGCGTTGAAGATGAGGTCGAGTTCGAGGCGGGCGAGGTTGGCGCCTATGCAGTAGTGGGTGCCGGTGCCGCCGAAGCCGAGGTGGGGGTTGGGGTTGCGGAGGATGTCGAAGGTGAAGGGGTTGGTGAAGGCGGACTCGTCGAAATTGGCTGAGCTGTAGAACATTCCGACTCGGTCACCGGCGGCGATCGGTTGGCCCGCGAGTTCGGTGTCGCGGGTGGCGGTGCGTTGAAAGGCGGTGACGGGGGTGGCCCAGCGGACGATTTCGTCGGGCGCGGTGCGGGGGCGGTCGGCGCGGTAGAGCTCCCATTGATCGGGGTGGTCGACGAAGGCCTTCATGCCGTGGGAGATGGCGTTGCGGGTGGTCTCGTTGCCCGCGACGGTCAATAGGATCACGAAGAAGCCGAATTCGTCGGAGCCCAGGGCCTCGCCGTCGAGGTCGGCGGTGACCAGGCGGCTGACGATGTCGTCGGCGGGGCAGGCGCGGCGCTGTTCGGCCATGTTCCAGGCGTAGCCGAGGATTTCGGCGGAGGCGACGAGCGGGTCGCCGTATTCCGGGTCGTCGTAGCTGAGCATCTGGTTGGACCAGTCGAACAGGCGGTGGCGGTCTTCCTGCGGGACGCCGAGGAGTTCGGCGATGGCCTGCAGGGGCAGTTCGCAGGCGACCTGTTGGACGAAGTCGCCGCCGCCGGTCTGCTTGGCTTCGTGGACAATTCGTTCGGCGCGCTCGGTCAACGCGGCGCGCAGGCCCTCCACGGCGCGGGGCGTGAAGCCCTTGGAGACGATGCGGCGCGTTCTGGTGTGCTTGGGCGGATCCATGTTCACCAGTGACGCGAGATTGAGCTCCAGCTGCTCGGGTGTGGTGTCGGAGGGCATGCGGATGATCGCGCCATTGCGGTTGGAGGAGAACAGGTCCGGCTGCCGGGAGATTTCGCGAATGTCCTCGTGACGGCTCACCACCCAATAGCCGTTGTCACCGAAAGGTGCTGCCTGCTCGGGTGTTTGAGCGTTCCACCAGACGGGTGCGGTCTTGCGCAGGAGGGTGAATTCCTCGACGGGGCTGCGGGTCGCCCAGAGTTCGGGGTCGGTGAAATCGAATCCGGGCGGCAGTATGGGGTTCGGCATGACTGCTCCTACAGTGACTCGGGGACAACGGGATTCGGTATCCGGTGCAGCGCCGACACCAGGTCGATGACGTGCCGGTCCGACGGCACGTAGCCGGGGAAATAGACGCAGACCCGTTCCGCCACATCACCGAAACGCCGTTCGATCTGCTCGGCGCACTGGTCCGGCGTCCCGCACACCGCGATCTCCGACAACAGCTCGTCGTCGATCAACTCGGTCATCTCCACGATCGCACCGCGTTTGGACAACTCGTTGAGGCGAGGCTGAATGCCTTCCCGACCAGCTGTTTTCAGCACCGGCAGATACGCGGGTGTCGAGCCGTAGAAGGCGATGAGCCGACGCACCGCCGCATCGGCGTGCTCCTGTTCGGCGGCGTTCCGCCCGACCGCGACCATGGCCTGCGGTATCACCGCGAAATCCGCCGGTTCCCGTTCGGCACGGTCGAGACCGGCCCGCACCGCGGACATGGTGTGCTGTCGGAAATGTTCCTCGGTGTGGAAGGGCATGACCAGCAGCCCATCCGCGACCTCCGCGGCGGTCCGCACCATGAGCGGCCCCAGCCCACCCATCAAAATCGGCGGCACCCCGGCCGGACTGGGCCCGGGATCGAAGTTGGGCGGCATCAGCGTGTGCCGCGTGAACTCGCCCCGGAAGTTCAGCGGGGACCCGGACTGCCAGGCCGTCAGGATCGCCTTCACCGCCGTCACGAACTCACCCATTCGCGCCGCCGGTCGCGACCACGTTGCGCCGTAACGGTTTTCGATGTGCGGCCGGATCTGCGACCCGAGCCCCAGCCGAAACCGACCCCCGCTCGCCAGGTGCAGGTCGTAGGCCGCGTGCGCGACATGCAGCGGACTGCGGGGAAACGCGATCGCCACATTGGTCATGAGGTCGAGGGGAACGCTCGGCGCGACCGCCGCCAAGGGCAGAAACACGTCGTGTCGCCCCTCGAATGTGAACAGCCCGTCCACTCCGAGCGCGGCCAGTTCCGCCGCCCGCGCGACCACGCGGTCCGGCCGGGCGTCGAGATGCACATCAACCTTCATGCTCGCCACCCAAGCACCGCGCGGCCCCCGAAATCCGCCGCCGGTTCCACCCAGTGAAACTTCCCGCCCACACCGGCGGCCGGGTCGATACCGTTGCCCCGGGAGGTCTTTCGCATGCACAGTGCCGTGACAGCGACCCGGTCGTCGATGCTCGAACGCATGACGGAGGTGCTCGACGCCTTCGCCACCGGCCCCGACCGACTCACCCTCGACGATGTCGCCGCGCACACCGCCCTGCCGCGCTCCACGGTGTTCCGCATCATCCGGCAGTTGGTTCACCTCGGCTGGCTCGACCACGATCCGCCCGGCTACCGCCTCGGCCCGCGCGTCTTCGGGCTCGCGGCCCGCCAACGCGACTGCTCCGATCTGCGCGCCGCCGCCGGACCGGTGCTGCACGCGCTGCACGAACGCCTGGGCGCGGTCACCCATCTGGGTGTGCTGGAGGGCAGGCAGATTCGCTATCTCGACAAGGTCGGCGGGCCGGGCGCGGGCGTCCCCTCGGCCGTCGGCCGCCGCGCCTCCGCCGCCCGCACCGTCCTGGGCTGGGCGGTGCTGGCCGCCATGCCGCCCGAACACGTCGACGCCCTCTTCGCCGACCCGGACCCGGATTCGACTCCCCTGGATGTGAATCGGCTGCACGCCCGACTGCACCGCACCCGGACCGCGCACGGGGTGGCCGTCAGCGCCGCCGAGCGCTGCCCCATGGGCATTGCCAGCGCCGCCGCACCCATTATCGCGCCCGACGGCACCATCACCGGCGCGATCTCGGCCGCGGGCCGGGGCCTGCATCCCCCACACGTCGCCCCGCTGATCTCCGCCGCCGCCCGCCGCATCGGCGAACGCCTGGACGGCTGACACGCGTCGCGTGACACACCCCGAAACGCCAGGTTGGTTCCGAGCGGAAATTGAATGGGCGGGCGGCGATCACGGCAGTAGCGTGACGCCCGTGACAGGAGCGGCGAAGCTGTTGGCGAAGGTGGCCCGGGCCTCGGTGCCGGAGCGCGAGACCGAGATCGCGCGGGAGGCGCGGCGGCTGGCGGGATCCGGTGCGCTGGGACCGGTGCTGGCGGAACTGTCGGCCGGTGGATGGTACGAGCGGCGCACGGCGGTCCGGATGGCGACCATCGGCGGGGATCGGGATTATCTACTCCGACAACTGGATTCACCCGACCGCGCGACGGCGACCCGCGCACTGACGGCCCTGATTCGCCTGGGCGTCGAGCCGAAGATCGTGGCGGATCGACTCCCCCAGCTCTCGCAGCTCGAACGCACGAGTGTCTGGCGTGCGCTCGCCCGATCCGGAAACACGGTGCTGGCCGATGAGATTCAGCCGACCGTGCGCGCACTGTGCGGGGAGGCCGAAAGCGCGCGGATACTGCCGTACTGTTCGGCCGCGGTGGTCGCGCGGGAGTTGGAGTCGGCCGCCTACGCGGTGAACTGGGCCGTGCTGGGCCGCAGGCACATCGACGTGGTCTTCGACCATGTCGAGGCCCGCATCGGCAGCGCCGACCGCGAGGAATGGCGTGAGCTCTGGCATGCGCTGACCGCGAATGTGGCCGCGGCGGCCCGGTATCCGTCGCGCTTGCTCGCGGTGGCCGGACAGGCCGTGGAGTGGCTGTCCGTCACCGCCCTGGCACCCGTGATCGGCGCGCTGGCCCGCCACGACGCCGAGGCGGTGGGTGCGTTGATCCTGCATGCCAGCGGCCACGGTCGCGGACTCGGCGGGACCACCCTGTGGCGGGCCATGCTGCGCTTGGACGATGACCGGCTGCGCGAGATCTACGAGACCTGCCCGCCGACCGAGCGCCGTCGACTGCTGCGGTGCCTGCCGCACGGCCGCCGCACGGCCATCGCGAGTCCCCTGCTGATGGTGCCGGGCCTCGCTCCCGCGCAGGTCGACACCGATGTCCTCGACGCTCTTCCCGCCCGGGAACGCGCCGCGCTCGCCGGAGAACTGCTGGCCCGCCCGGGCGGAGCGGATATTCCCGATGTGGCCGAACGCCTCTCGGCTCGCCTGCCCTGGTCGGAAGCGAAAACGATTCTGGCCGAGGCGACTCGGCGCCCCACCGCCGACGAGCGGGCCCGCGCCTATCCCCTGCTGGTGACCGCCGCGGCCGGGAGCCGCGACGCCACCGCGGTCGGTGAGCTCCTGGAACTGTTGGCGCGCTTGCGCAATGAGCAGGATCCTGTCCGGCGCGCGGCACTGGAGGCGATCACCCGTCTCTCCCCGGGCCTCCTGACCGCCGCACACCTGCCCGCGCTGCGACGGCTCGCCGAGAACGCGCTGCGGGCCCGCGACCGGTCGTACTACACCACCCAGGCCGTCTCGACCCTTACCCGAATGCTGTTGCAGCGCGGTGCGCAGACCGGCGACACCGCCTTCACCGCGGCCGCGCTCGATATGACGAGCCTGCTGGCCGAGGTGTCGTTCGCGCTGTATCTGTATGGGCTGCACAGGAATCTGCCGCGCGGCGCCGAGCACCGCTTGTTCGAATCCCTGCGGCCGCGGCTGGAGGCCGATGCCGCGCGCGACCACTGGGATCTCACTCTCGAACTGGCCGCCGGGCTCGACCGCCGGGCCTACGATGTCGCGGGTCTCCAGCGACTCGTGCTGCGCGCCTGTACCGCGTCCTCGGACTACACCGTGCGGCGGGCCGTGGAGCTCGCGCTCGCGAATCCCCGCACCCGCGACACCCACCTGAACGAGATACTGCGCCAGGACCGTTCCGTCATGCTGCTGCCCGCAGTGCAATTCGTGGTGTCGCACCGGCGCACCGACCTGCTCGACATCATGTTGAGCGGAAAGACACCCGGCCGATTCCTGTCCGGCAAGGTGAGTTTCGTACCGGTACACCTCGAGGGACTCGACCGTTGGACACCGGCCTACCTCGACCGGTACGCCGAAATCCTGGACACCTTCGCGCGCTCGCCCAAGCCGTCGATCGCCGAACGTGCCGCCGCCGTTCGCCAATTGGGCAGGGTGCCGGGCAGTTTCGCGCGCATCCTCCCCTACGCCGAGGACGCGGACCTCACGCTGGCCGAGGCGGCGCTCACCGCGCTCGGGCGCAGTGACGAACCGGAGCGGGCCGGGGTCGAACTCGCCAAGTACGTGGCCGATGATCGGGCGCGCGTCGCGGTCTTCAGCCTCGCGTCCTGCGCCCGCGCCATACCCCCGGAGCGGCTCGGCGCGACCCTGGCACCCCTGCTGGATTCACCGAAGGTCACCGCGGTCAAGGAGGGCGTGCGACTGCTCGCCACCCTGCCCGCCCCGGACGCCATGACGTACATCGACCGGCTCTGGCAGCGCCCCGACCTGCACCGAGACATCCGGCGAGCGGCCGTATTCGGTATTCGCGGGCTGTACCGGGACGAGCGCGCCTGGCGGCTGCTCGCGGACGCGGCCACCGATCCGGACGTCGCGGGCGCGCTCCTCGATATCCCGCCGACGACACTGCCGGTCCCCTACCGGGAACGGTTCGCCGCCCTGCTGCGGGACATGGCCGCCGACGACGATCCGCGCGTCGCCGCGCAAGCCCTGGCGGCCCTGGGCAACTGGTATCGCTGGGCGCCGCCCGATACCGGCGACGTGCTGGTCGCCCGCCTCACCGATCTCTCCGAACTCGGCATGTGGCGCACCGCGCTGCGGGTGCTGCTGATCAGCCTCGGCGTCTCCGGCGATCACGCCGCGCTGACGGCGGCGGTATCGGCGCTGCGGGATAGCGACCCGGCGCTGCCGGGGCGCGATCTGCCCGCGCACCAACGTCTTTCGACGCTCGCGCAACTCCTGCACCCGGTGTTGCGGAACAACGACGTCGCCCGCCCGGCCGCCGCTGCCGTCGCCGCATTGCTCGCCGACGATCCGCTCTGGCATCCCCAGATCGTCGATCTCACCCTCGCGGCGGTGCGCTGGACCGAACCGGAGGCGACCGTCGCGGCCATCGACGGCCTGTCCGGTCTGGCGAGCGGAACCCTGCTGGGGTTCCCGGCGGAGCGCCTGGTGGCCAGGCTCACGCACGACCTACCCGCCGTGCCCTCCGAGGCCCTGTCGCCGATCGCCACCGGCCTCGCCACCCGCCCCGACATCCCGACGGTACTGGCGGCGGTCGCCCTGGTCGCCCAGTGCGGCAAGCACTTCGGCTGGGCCGAACCCTGGACGGGGCTGTTGACCGGATTGCGCACCCACGCCGACGTGAACGTGCGCCGCGCCGCCTACGCCGTCTTCACCGCGCCGGAATAGCGTCGATCACCAGTGCCGTGGTGTTGTCGGTGCCGCCGGTGGCCAGGGCGGCGTCGACCAGGGTCTCGGCGGTGGACTTCGGCGAGACCCCTTCGGCCAGAATCGTTTTGATCGCGGGCATGCCGAGCCGCTTGCCGACGCCGTCGGTGCACAGCAGCAGGCGGCCGGTGCTGGAGCCGGTGCTCGCGTGGCCGATCTCCTCGGGGCGGACCGTGCGCGCCGAGGTGGTGACCAGGTGGGCCATGCCCGGCATGGGCTCGTGGCCGCGCGCCCGAAAGTATTCGGCGACAGTGTGATCGGTGGTGACGCGGTGCAGAACGCGGCCGTTCCAGCGATAGAGGCGACAGTCGCCCACCCAGGCGATGTCCGACGGCGCGTCCGGCTGTCCACCCGACGGCAGGACCGCCACGACCACCACGGTGTCGGCACTCGCCTCGGGTAGCTCGCGCAGCAATTCCCGCTGTGCCGCAAGGATTCCCGCCCGCGCTCCCGCGTAGACCGCGACCCGCGCCGCGGTCCGAGCCACCAGCCGGGCCGCCCGCGCCGCCGCGAGATGATCACCGACCCCGTCGGCCACCGCGAAGGCCGCATGCCCCACACGATGATCGGTGAAGGTGGCGAACGCGTCCGCATTGATGGTGCGCCCACCCGGCTTGCTCACCGCCGACCCCGCCACCCGCCCCAGCCGCACCTCTCTTTCCACGGCGGCGGACTCCACGGCGGTGACGTCAATGGCTTCGGTGTGCATGGGCCCGACCTCCTGGGACTCGGCCTCACGGGGCGTGCTGCCAACCAGCACTACCGATTCAACGGCCGAAAACCGAGCACCGCTCCCAAATTGCCTGTGCGATTGCTGTGGAGTCGGCACCGATTGTGTTACGACGGTCCGCCCGAATTGCACGGTCTGCCCGTATTAATACGACGCGGCGCGTAGCCCGGACGACGCCCGTGGACGGATGCCCGGTGGCCGCACCGGCGCGTTCACTCGAGGCATGGACGTGATTCACCATCGAACGATCGACGTCAACGGACTGGACATGCACGTGGCGGAGGCCGGGACCGGACCACTCGTGGTGCTGCTCCACGGCTTTCCCGAGCTCTGGTACTCCTGGCGGCATCAGCTGCCCGCGCTCGCGGCGGCGGGTTATCACGCGGTCGCGCCGGATGTGCGCGGGCACGGGCGGACGCGGGCGCGGACGGAGCACCCCGACTACGGCATGAGCGCACACGTCGCCGACACGGTCGGACTGCTCGACGCGCTCGGCGCGTCCACGGCCACGCTGGTCGGCCACGACTGGGGCGCGAACACCCTGTGGGCCGCAGCGGAACTGCATCCCGACCGCTTCCCAGCCCTTGTCGCACTGAGTGTTTCGCGACGGCCCAGAACACCGCTGCCGCCGACCGAACAGCTGCGGGCGTGGTCGGGCGGGCGATTCAACTGGATGCTGTATTTCCAGGAGCCCGGCGTCGCCGATGCCGCCCTCGCGGCCGACGTCGACCGCTCGATCCGCCGGATCCTGTACGGATTGTCCGGGGACGCGGGCGAATTGGGGATCCATCTGGTCGGCGGACTCCCGGCGGACGCCGACCTGCTGGCCGAAATTCCAGACCCGCCACGGCCACTGCCCTGGCTCTCCGACGCGGACCTGGCGTACTACGCCGCCGAGTATCGACGTACCGGCTTCACCGGCAGTCTGAACCGCTACCGCGCCGCCGACCACGACTGGCTCGAACACCCCACCCTCGGCACCCGCTCGCTCCCACAGCCGACCCTCTTCCTCGGCGGCGAACTCGAGCCCGCGGTGCGCTTCGGCAATCCGGCCGCCATGCGAGACCAGGTCCCCCGCCTCGAAGACCCGATCGTGCTGCCGGGATGCGGCCACTGGGTCCAGCAGGAACGCCCCGACGAGGTGAACGCCGCCCTGATCGAATTCCTCGACGCCCACGGCAAGTAGGACGCGACGCCAACGGCAGGGTCACGATCTTCTGACCCTATTGTGAGGATCGTGCCGCCGAAACCTGGATCGGGTCGTCGACGTCCCCGCGATGCGGGGTTCACCGCGCGCATGGGCGGGGCGCGGCGGCCGGTGCGCAGTGAGCGGCTGCGCACCCCCGCACCGGTTTTCAAGCGCCGGATGCCGTCCAAACGCGGTGCGATGGAACAGCCCAACGCGCGCCAGGACGGCGAGGGCCCGCTCACGCCCGTGTTCTGGCTGGTTCTCGGGCTCACCGGGGTCGCGGCCGGGCTGTCCGGGGTCGTCTTGATGAGCCTGCTGTTCCATGTCGAGGCGGTCGCCTTCCCCGGTTCGGGCAGCTATCTCGCCAATGTGGCCGACGCGTCCGGGATTCGGCGGGTCAATTCCCTGCTCATCGCCGGAATGCTGGGCGGGATCGCGATCTATCTGTTGCGGCGGTACACACCCGGCGAGAAGACCGATCTCGATGACATCGTGTGGACCGCCTCGGGAGAGCTCTCGTTTCGGCGGTGCCTGGGCACGGCGGTCATCTCCGAGGTGGTGATCGGGCTGGGCGCGTCGCTCGGGCGGGAGGCGGCCAGCAAGCTGATGGGCGGCGCGTTCGGCAGCGTGCTCGGGGGGCGCTTCGGGCTGACGGCCGAGCAGCGGCGACTGCTCATCGCCTGCGGCGGCGGCGCGGGCCTGGCCTGCGTCTACAACGTTCCACTGGGCGGCGCGTTCTTCACCGCCGAGATCCTGCTCGGCACCACCTCGCTCACGACTCTGCTTCCGGCCCTGGCCTGTTCGGCGCTGGCGACCATGACCGCCTGGATCTACCTGCCCAACCGGGCCACATACCTCGACATCCCCGCCTATCCGTTCAGCGCCTCACTGCTGATCTGGGCGCTACTGGCCGGACCGTTCCTCGGACTGGCCGCCACCGGCTACATCCGCGTCATCGGCTGGCTCTCCCATCACCGCGTGCCCGGCGCGGGAGCCCTGCTCGCTCCGATCGCCGCCTTCGGCGTTCTCGGACTCATCGGCATCCGCTACCCCCAATTGTTCGGCAACGGCCACGGTCTCGCGGCCCCCGCCTTCCTCGGCCTCGGCAGCGCGGGCCTCCTGCTGACCCTCGCCCTGCTCAAACCGATCGTCACCGCGCTGTGCCTGGGCAGCGGCGTCTCCGGCGGCCTGTTCACGCCGGTGTTGAGCAGCGGCGCGGCCTTCGGCGCGGGCACCGGCATCCTGTGGACCCAATTCTGGCCCGGGTCACCGGTCGGCGCGTTCGCCATGGTCGCCGCCGCCGCGGCCATCGGCTCGTCCATGCAGGCTCCGCTGACCGGCCTGGCCCTGGTCCTCGAACTGACCCACGGCGGCTTCGCCATCCTCGTCGCGATGATCGCCGCCACCGTCGCGGCCACGGTGGTCGTCCGCCGCCTGGACGGCTACTCCATCTACTCCGCCCGGCTACCCGCCCGCACGCGCACGACCGCCCCGGCCGAGCCGCCGGGTCTCGCGTCGTAGCGGTAGCGAATACAGACAGGGCGGTAGCGAATACAAAAGTGGCCCGGAACCTGATGGTTCCGGGCCACTTTCGCTAGTAGCGGGGACAGGATTTGAACCTGCGACCTCTGGGTTATGAGCCCAGCGAGCTACCGAGCTGCTCCACCCCGCGTCGGTGAACACAACATTACACACGAGCGTGGAGCAGGACCAAATCGGCTGGTCACAGGGCGTTTATGGGGGTGGGCACGGCCGCGGGAGGCGGGGCGGGCACAGCGAAGCGCGCCGGGCGGGTGGGGCGTAAGCGGAGTGATCAGGTTGAAAATCTTCCGTTTGAAAGGCTCGCGCGCACGTATGGCCGTCGGAATGGCCGAAAAACGTGACTCACATCACAAATTCTTAGTGAGTTGAATCACATCACGGGCATATAACAGACCGATCGGGATTCGCATTTGCAGCATAGCCAACCTGCATCAACGCGGTTTTCGGCGTCATTCGCTTCATGCAATTCTGGAGTTATCAAGACGTGATCTGCCGAGATTTACTCGTTATCGTCAGTTCCGGCCCGGATCAAACCTGTGATGGGCACCGACCCGAACCGCTGCACTCCGGAAACCCTGTCCCGCGGTCGGGCACCCCGAGCTCCTGGGGACAGGGACACGGCCGAGCAAACGGGCCGGGTCGGTAGGCGCAGGGAGGGAAAACACCATGAAACAGAACCGGAAGATCAACACTCGCGCCCTCGGCCTCGCCGCCGTCACCGGCGCACTTGTTGCCGTCCCGTTCGGCTTCACCGCGACCGCCTCCGCCGCGACTCACGACTGGGACGGCGTCGCCCAGTGCGAGAGCGGCGGCAACTGGGGCATCAACACCGGCAACGGTTACTACGGCGGTCTGCAGTTCACCCAGAGCACCTGGACCGCCAATGGCGGCACCGGCAGCCCGAGCAATGCCAGCAAGGCCGAGCAGATCCGCGTGGCCGAGAACGTGCTGGCCACGCAGGGTGTCGGCGCCTGGCCGGTGTGCGGCCAGTACCTGCGCTCGGGCGCTTCCGAGCCGGAGCTGGAGGCCGCGCCGGAGCCCGCCGCGCCCGCGCCCGCCCCGGTCTCCCCCACCGATCGCCAGGTCCTCATCGATCAGGCCAAGGATGTCGCCGGTGGGCTCGCCACGCAGTTCGGCGTGCAGGATCAGTACAACCAGATCCTCCAGGCCAACGCCGGTCTCCTCGAATCGTGGGGCAAATAACCCAAAAACTCCTTCCCATACCGGAAGAAATGCAAAGGTGCTGTCATCAATGGCGATGACAGCACCTTTCGCTATTCACAGGCAACAATTCTTATTATGCGGCAGTAAATTGTGCCCTATTCTCGAGCGCCCATTCCCGAAAGGTTCGCGGTGACCGGCCCGTGACGTCCGCGACCGTCGGATGCACCGTCGAGGTGAAGGACTCCAGCGCCGTGGCGCGCAGGGCCATGATGGCCGCGGCCATCTCGGGGGCCACGCCGAAGCGCAGCAGATCGGCCTCCGCGGCCTCCGGTGAGATCTCCTCGAATCGCAGTGGGCGGCCGATGATTTCGGCAATGATGGCGGTCTGCTCACCCGGTGAGAGCGCCTGCGGACCGGTCAGGACGTAGACCCGCCCGGCGTGGCCGGGCTCGATGAGCGCGGCGACCGAGACCGCAGCGATATCGTGCGGGTCCACCACCGCGATTCGGCCGTGACCGAAAGGCGCACGGACGGTGGACGATTCACGCACCGAGCGCGCCCAGTGCAGGGCATTGGACATGAATCCCATGGGGCGCACCATGGTCCAGGCGATACCGCTCGCGCGCACCGCGTCCTCGCCCGCGCGGTGCCAGGCCGGAATCGGATCGGTCGCGGCCGGATCCCCGGCGCGACCGGAGGACAGCTTCACGATGTGCTCGACCCCGGCCGCGACGGCCGCGAAGGCGAGATTCGCGTCATGCCTTGGGATCTCGGTGCCGGTGGTGGACAGGAAGGCCTTGCGGACACCGACCAGCGCGGGCGGCAGTGAGTCCGGGTCACCGAGATCGGCGCGCACCACCTCGACACCGGCGGGCAGGTCGGCGGCTTCGGGTCGGCGGGTGATCGCCCGCACCGGCAGGCCCGCGGCCAGCAGCTGGTCGACCACGGCCCGGCCGACGGTGCCGGTGGCTCCGGTCACGAGATACATGGGTTGCTCCGTTTCATCGAAAGGTAGATCATTTCCGCCTCTCGATACTGCGATTGCCCAGGAATCCAGACCAGCTGGCGGCCGAAGGCAGCGCAATAGCTCCATGAGTTCCGTGTCGAACGCTGATTTCCTCCATCGAGGGCAGTCTGGAACGCAAGATCGTCCACAACGCCCCCGGATACGCGAAAGGCGCTGTCATCCAAGGGATGACAGCGCCTTCCTTCGCACGTAGCGGCTAGCCGCCCGGCTTCTCGTAGTTGTTCACCGCGTTCTGCAACTGCTCCAGCGCCTTGCCCAGCTGGCCCAGATCGCCGGACTTCTGCGCGTCCTGGACCGCCTTCAAGGCGTCGTCGAGCTGCTTGACCGCCGCGTCCTTATTGCTGGAACCGGTCGCTGCGGGCGGTGTCGGGGTGGGCGGCGGTGTGGTGGCACCGCCCTGTGTCGGTGGCGTCACCGTCTGGCCCGGCACATCGAGCGCGGCGTTGGCGAGTTCGGAGGGTGCGACCTGGGCCAGCGCCTCCTTGACCGTCGAGCCGTAACCGATCTTGTCGTTGTAGCTGACCAGCACCTTCACCAGCTGCGCGAAAGACGGTGCGTTCGTGGAGGTCGCGCGTTCCAGGTACCACGGCTCGACATAGATGATGCCGCCATTGCCGACCGGCAAGGCCAACAGGTTGCCGTATTTGAGCTTGTTGCCATTGGTTCCGGTCAACAGGGTTCGGAACGACGCCACATTGCCATTGCTGGTCATCTGGTTGTGGATCGTGCCCGGGCCCTGCGCCGCCGACTCCGGCAGTTTCAGCACCGTGAGCTTGCCGTAGTTGTCGGGATCCGAATGCGCCTGGATGTAGGCGGACAGGAAGTTGCGCTTGTAGCCGACCATCACGCTGGTCAGATTGAACTGCGCCTTGCCCGTCTTCGGATCGCCGATCAGTACGTAGTACGGCGGCTGATGCGCGCTGGCGGCCGCGCCCTCCTGGGTCGGATCGTTGGGCACCGACCAGAAGGCGTTGTTGGTGAAGAACTCTCGCGGATCGTCCACGTGGTACTTCGCCAGCATCTCGCGCTGCACCTTGAACAGGTCCTCGGGATACCGGAAGTGCTGGCGCAACTCCGGGCTGATGGACTCCTCCGGCTTGACCGAGCCCGGGAAGACCTTGCTCCACGCCTTCAGCACCGGATCGGTCTTGTCGACCTGGTACAGCGTGACGGTGCCGTCGTAGGCGTCGACGGTGGCCTTCACCGAATTCCGGATGTAGGAAACCTCTTTGCGCGGTAGTAGACGCCCCGTCGTCTGATCGATGCTGTCCTCGACCGCACCGTCGAGCGGGGTCTTCTGCGCGTAGGGGTAGTTGTCGAGCGTGGTGTACGCGTCGACGATCCACAGGATGCGGCCGTTCACCACGGCCGGGTAGACATCGCCGTCGGCGGTCAGCCACGGGGCTACCTGGGTGACGCGGTCGCGCGGATTGCGATTGAAGATGATCTTCGAATCCGAGCCGATCGCACCCGAGAACAGGATGTTGCGCTCGGCGTACTTGGCCGCGAAGGCGAGCCGGTTGAACCAGTTCCCGATGCGCACGCCGCCCTCACCGTTGTAGGTGAACTGCGAATCGTTGGTGTCGTATTCGCGCGGCGGCTGGTTGTTCGCACCGACGATGGCGTAGTCGGCGTCCGTCTTGGAGATCAGCGGACCGTAGTAGATGCGCGGCTGCGAGACCGGGATCGCCTCTTGGTTCTCGGGGGTGCCGAGGTCGCTGACGGTCTTCAGGTCGGTGCCGTTGGGACCCGGCACCGAGAACACCGGGTAGCCGTAGCCGCCGCTGGCGTCGCCGCCCGTGCCCTGCCCCACCTGGTTCGGGTCGTTGGGTGGGGCGGCGTTCACCTTGTTGGCGGGCGAGGCCACGAAACCGTTGCCGTGCGTGTACACGGTGTGCCGGTTGATCCAATCCTTCTGGTTGTCGGCCAGATTCGCGGGCTGCAGTTCGCGCGCGGCCACCACGTAGTCGCTGGTCTGGCCGTTGACCGCGTAACGGTCGATGGCCAGGGTCTCGGGGAAGCCGTAGATGTTCTGCAGCTGATTGCGCTGGGTGAAGGTGGCCGTCAACAAGTTCGGGTCCAGCAGACGGGTATTGCCGATGGTCTGCTGATCGGCCAGCGACTGCGCGGGCGAGACCTGGCCGCCGCTCTTGTAGTCGACGTACTCGACCTTGTCGGGGGTGAGCCCGTAGGCCGCGCGGGTCGCCTCGATATTGCGCTGAATGTAGGCGCTCTCCTTGGTGGCCGCGTTCGGCTTCACCGAGAACTGCTCCACCAGCAGCGGCCACACCGCGCCGACCAACACCGAGGACAGCAACAGCAGGGCCGCCGCCATGGCCGGAATCCGCAAGTCGCGCAGCACGACTCCGGCGAAGAAGGCGATGGCGCAGATGACCGCGATGGACAGCAGGATCAGCTTGGCGGGCAGCACCGCGTTGATGTCGGTGTAGGAACCGCCGGTGAAGGTCGGCTCCTTGCGGCTGCTCGACAGCAGCGAGTACCGGTCGAGCCAGTATGCGAGGGCCTTGAGCAGCACGAAGATTCCCGCGATCACCGCCAGCTGGACACGCGCCGAGGTGGACAGCGCGCCCTCACGCCCGGACAGCCGCAGGCCGCCGAACACGTAGTGCGCCACCAGGTTCGCGAAGAAGGCGATCACCACGGCGACGAACAGCCAGTTCAGGACCATGCGGTAGAACGGCAGGTCGAAGGCGTAGAAGCCGATGTCCAGGTGGAACTGGGGATCGGTCACCCCGAACGAATCACCGTGCAGGAACAGCTGCACCGTCACCCAGCTGGACTGGGCGACCAGACCGGAGAGAATGCCGATCACCAGCGGAATGCCGATGCCGAACAGGCGCAGCCGACCCATCACCGTGGTGCGGTAGCGCGCGATCGGATCGCCGGGACCGCTGACCGGGACGAAGACCGGCCGCGACCGGTAGGCCAGCAGCAGGGCCGCCCAGATGATGAGCGCCACCACGATCGTGACCACCAGGAACAGCACGATCCGCGTGAACAGCACCGTGGTGTAGACGTTGCGGAATCCAACCTCGCCGAACCACAGCCAGTTGGTGTACGCGTCGGTGAGCCGGGGCCCGACCAGTAACAGGGCGGCCAGCACCAGGGCTGTGACGAGCAGTATGCGGCTGCGTCGGGACAGCGAAGGTAAGCCGGTCGGGGGGCGCATGCCCACGATGCCACTCTCCCAGGGTCCGGCGGCATTCCACGCCGGGTCGACCGGCCCGGAGCACCGCAGTCCGATGATTCGAGTTGGTCCCCAGGGGACCGTCCGCGCCCCACTCTACGTAAAACGCCCGTCCGGCGGCCCGACACCTGCCGCGCAGCCCGAATCCGGACATGTCGGGCATGCGGGGGTGCGGCGCGAACCGGCTGATCACGCCGATGATCACCACCGCCGATCCGCCACCCGCGGCCGGACTTTCGCTGAGAGCGCAGCGCCGCATGCCCCTATCCCCAAGCTTCCGAGCACACATCGACCCGCACCACCGCACCCGAGCCGACACCAGACGGGCCCGCCCCGAGACAATCCCCCACGACGCGCTTCCGCTCACCTCGCGCGTCCGGTTGCCCGCATGCTTCCGCTCGCTCCGCGCTTCTGGTCGCCGCGCCCGCTCTCCAGGTGGCCGCGCCCCGCGCTCCCCGGCGGTGTGTGGCGATGCGAGGATGGCCGGGTGAATCCAGAGCAGTGGGCGGCGTCGGCCCTGTACCGGTGTATTCGGGAAGTCGCGGAGTATGTCGACGGGGAGGGGTGGGATCGGCCGCCGCAGATGTTCGCGCTGGTGCCGACCGCCGATCTGGTGGCCGCCGAGCCCGCGCTGCTGGATCAGCTGGACGAGCAGGATGCGCTGACTCCCATTGCGCAGGAACCGTTCCCGGAGGACATCGCCGGGGAGGCCGACGCCATGGCGCTGGACGAATTCCTGGGCACCACCAGTTGGCCGCCCTCGGTCGAGGGTTGTGTGCTGGTGCAGCAGATCGTGGTGTTGCCGCCCGATGCCGAGCAGACCCTCGACGAGGCCATCGCGCCGCTGCTGGCCGATCGCGATGCCGCCGATCAGGCCGGTCGCCGCGCCGCCCTCACCCATGCCGAGCGCCGCGACGCCCGACTGTTCGTGGGTGTCCTACGCGACGGCACGTCGCTGTCGCTGTTGCAGATCCGGCCCGCCGAGGACGAGGAGGATCCGTTCGGCGATCTCGAGCTGCGCACGGCCCCGAACCTCGCCACCAATCTGGTCGAGGCCCTGCGTCACACCCTCGAGAACGACCCCGACGAGTTCTGACCGTCAGCTACAGCTCGGGACGTCCTTGCCCGCGTTGAGATCCTCGAGCGATTGCACTGCGCCGGACAGGTTTTCGACCTTGACCAGGCGCAGGCCCGCGGGCGTGCGCTGGGCGGCCTCGTTGCAGTTGGCGGCGGGGACCATGAAGGTCACCGCACCGGCGTCGCGGGCGGCGATCATCTTGTATTGAATGCCGCCGATCGGGCCGACCTTGCCGTCCGGGTCGATGGTGCCGGTGCCCGCGACGAACTTGCCGCCGGACAGGTCGCCGGTGGTGAGCTTGTCGATCAGGGCCAGGGTGAACATGAGACCCGCGGAGGGGCCGCCGATTTCGCCGAGATTGAAGTCGACCTTGATGGGGCCCTTGTTGATCTCGTCGGGCGTGACGCCGAGGTAGCCCTTGCTCGAGTCGTCGGGGCGCGCGCCGACGGGGATCTCGACGGTCTGCTCCGCGCCGTCGCGGCGCACGACCAGGTGCACCGGGGTGCCGGGCTTGGTCGAGGAGACCGCGGTGACGACATCCTTGGTGGTGGCGACCGGCTTGCCGTCGATGCTGACGATCTCGTCGCCCTTCTTCAACAGCTCCTTGGCGGGGCCGTCCTCGGAGACATTCGCCAACTGCACCGCGGTCGGCAGTTTCAGATAGTTGAGGGCCGCCAATTCGGCGGAATCCTCGGAATCCTTGAACTGCTGCTGATTGGATTTGTCTACCTCGTCACGCGACTGTCCGGGGGGATACACCTCCGCGCGCGGCACCAATCCGTGTTGACCGTCGATCCACAGGCCGATGGCCTCGAAGATATTCAGCTTGTCGCGAACGGACACCGTCGTCATATTCAGGTTGCCCGAGGTCGATTTCACCTCCGCGCCCTGCACGTCGACCACCTGTTTTCCTTCGACAACGCCCAGCGTGTTGAAGGTGGGACCGGGTCCGAGCGCCACGAACGGGACGGTGACGACACTGCCCACGACGCCCAGCACCAGAATCGGGACCAGGGCGGCGAGCAGGGTGACAATGCGGCGGTTCACGCGGCCAAGGGTACTGGTCATCAAGGCCATTGCCGCGTTCCGCTCGGCGGTTCGCGTGGTCCGCGGCTCCAGTACCGTAGATGCCATGAGTGATTTTCCGTTCGGATTCTCGAATCGCGACGACGACCCGGAGCGCAAGCCCGGGGACGAGTCGAGCGGTTCTGGTGCGAACAACCCGTTCGGATTCCCCCTCGGGGGTGCGGGCGGCGGCGGATTCGATCCCTCGCAACTCGGTCAGATGCTGACGCAGCTGGGCGCCATGTTCTCGAGCATGGGGCAGCCGGGCGGGCAGAGCGGCGGACCGGTCAATTACGACATCGCCAAGCGCTTGGCCCGCCAGCAGCTGGGGTCGACCATCGCGCCGATCGCCGCGGGCACTCAGAGCGCGGTCACCGACGCGGCGCGGCTGGCGGAACTGTGGCTGGATTCGGCCACCACCTTCCCCGCGGGCGCGACCAGGACCGTCGCGTGGACCGCCAACGACTGGATCGAGGAGACGCTGCCGACCTGGAAGCGGCTGTGTGATCCGGTGGCCGAACAGGTTTCGGGCATGTGGACCGCTACGCTGCCCGCCGAGGCCAAGGAATTCGCGGCCCCGATGTTCGGCATGCTCGGGCAGATGGGCGGTCTCGCCTTCGGCTCGCAGCTGGGGCAGGCGCTGGGCCAGCTGGCCAAGGAGGTGCTGACCTCCACCGATATCGGGCTCCCGCTGGGCCCGGACGGCACGGCGGCGCTCTTGCCCACGGCCATCTCGGAATTCAGCACCGGGCTCGAGCAGCCCGAGAGCGAGATCCTGGTCTATCTGGCCGCGCGCGAGACCGCGCATCAGCGGCTGTTCGTGCACGTGCCGTGGCTGCGGCAGCAGGTGCTGGGCGCGGTGGAGGATTACGCGCGCGGCATCAAGATGGACTTCTCGGCCATCGAGCAGGCCGCGCAGAACCTGGATCCGATGACCCTCGCGCAGGATCCGTCGAAGCTGGAAGAGCTGCTGTCGCAGGGCACTTTCGAGCCGCAGACCACGCCCGAGCAGAAGGCCGCGCTGGAGCGGCTGGAGACGCTGCTGGCCCTGATCGAGGGCTGGGTGGAGACCGTGGTCACCGACGCGGTGGGCGATCGGCTGCCCGGCGCGGGCGCGCTGGCCGAGACACTGCGGCGCCGCCGGGCCACCGGCGGTCCGGCCGAGCAGACCTTCGCCACCCTGGTCGGGCTGGAGCTGCGGCCGCGCAAGGTGCGCGAGGCCGCGGCGCTGTGGCGGCGGCTGACCGCCGACGCCGGACTGGAGAAGCGCGACGGCGTCTGGGCGCACCCGGATCTGCTGCCGGACTCCTCGGATCTGGATTCGCCCGCGGGCTTCATCGATTCGGTGCTGGGCGGCGGGACGAGCGCATTCGACGATCCGCTGGCGCAGTTGGCCGAGACGGAGGCCAAGGAGCGCGCCGAGAAGGAAGGCAAGGGCGAGGATTCCCACGGGGAAGACTCGAAGTAGAAGTTGTGGATAACCCGCGAAAGCGCTGATGAACAAGCGTTTTCGCGGGTTTTCGCGTATTCGGGCGCGCGCACGCTGGTGGGATGACGACGATCATCGCGAACCGTGGGCCCATGCTCCATCCTCGAATCAGCGTGCTGGTGCGGCGCAATGGCGCGGTCCAGCTCGGGTGGCATCCGGAGAGTGCGGTCATCGTGCGGCCGCCGGGGCCCGTCGAGGCGGTGCCCGCGCTGGTGCGGCTGCTGGACGGGTCGCGGACCGAGGCCGAGATCCTGTGGCAGGCGCGGGAATTGGGGTTCGATACCGCGGTCACGCGGGAATTGTTGGATCGGATGGCGGACGCCGATCTATTGGCCGGTGCGCAGCCGCGCGCACGCTTGCGGACGGTGCGGATTCACGGGCGCGGGCCGCTCGCGGACGCCCTCCTGACGGGTGTGCGGCGGATCGGGTTGCGCGCCAAGTATTCCCACGGGCGCTATCGCGAGGACCGGACCGATGGCCCGGCCGCCGAACGTCCGGACCTGGTGATACTGGCCGACGCCCTGGTTCCGGATCCGGGGCTGGTCGCCGAGCTCATGCGCCGCCGCATTCCCCATCTGCCGGTGCGGATTCGCGAGGGGTACGGCATGGTCGGCCCGCTGGTGCTACCCGGCGAAACCGGTTGTCTGCGTTGCGCGGATCTGCACCGGACCGACTACGAGCCGGACTGGCCGCATCTGTCCGCGCAATTGCTGGGTCGGGTGGGGTACGCCTCCCCCGCGGGCGTGGCGATGACGGCGGCGCTGGCGCTGAAGGAGATCGAGACCGTGCGCTTCGGGCGGGCCGCGCGGCCACCGGCGAGTTTGAACGCCACCCTGGAGTTCGATCTCGAGGTTCCGCACCTGGATCGGCGGGCCTGGCCCGCGCATCCGAGCTGCGGTTGTGGCGAAAGCGTATGACTGTGACGGAAACCACTATCGTTCGCGACCCGAACAAACACCCAATTACCGTGGCGCACCGTCTGGGACATCGGCATGATGGGAACGTGTCAGAGATTGTGAGCAAGCGCTCTTCCCGCAATGCCAAGCTGGCCAAGATTCCGCTCGGCATCGCAGGGCGGGCGGCCGTGGGTTTCGGCCGCAAACTTGCCGGGGGAGACAAGCGGGAAATCAATGCCGAACTGAATCAGAAGGCCGCCGAACAGCTGTTCGCCGTACTCGGTGAGCTCAAGGGCGGGGCCATGAAGTTCGGGCAGGCGCTGTCGGTGATGGAGGCCGCCGTACCGGAGGAGTTCGGCGAGCACTATCGCGAGGCGCTCACCAAACTGCAGGCCGCCGCGCCGCCCATGCCCGCGGCAGCCGTGCACCGGCAGCTGGATCAGCAGCTGGGAACCGGTTGGCGGCAACGCTTCCGGGAGTTCGACGACGCGCCCACCGCCTCGGCCAGCATCGGGCAGGTGCACAAGGCCGTGTGGTCCGACGGCCGCGTCGTGGCCGTGAAGGTGCAGTACCCGGGTGCGGACGAGGCGCTGCGCGCCGATCTGAAGACGCTCAATCGGTTCGCGGGCATGATGGGCACGCTCATTCCGGGCGCGGACGTCAAGCCGATCCTGGCGGAGATCAGCGAGCGCACCGAGGAGGAGCTGGACTACCGGATCGAGGCGGGCTACCAACGCCAGTTCGCCAAGGCCTTCGACGGGCATCCGCGGTTTCTGGTGCCCAAGGTCGTGGCCAGCGCCCCGAAGGTGATCGTCACCGAATGGCTGGACGGCGGCACGCCCGTCTCCAAGATCATTCAACAGGGCATGGAGGATCCCGAGGGCACCCGGGAGTTGCGCAATCGCGTCGCCGGGCTGATGGGCGAATTCCATTTCAGCTCACCGTCGATCGCCGGTCTGCTGCACGCCGATCCGCATCCGGGCAATTTCATGATGCTGCCCGACGGGCGCCTCGCCGTCATCGACTACGGCGCGTGCGCTCCCCTGCCCAATGGGTTCCCCAAGATCCTGGGGCAGATGGTGGCGCTCGAGGTCGAGGGCCGCTACGACGAGTTGACGGCGCTGCTGCACGACAACGGCTGGGTGATTCCCGGAAAGACCCTGAGCATTCAGGAGATTCAGGATTACCTGCGCCCCTTCAGCGACCCCATCAAGACCGAAACCTTCCACTTCACCCGCCGCTGGATGCAGCGCGTGGCGGGCAAGGCCACCGACATCTCCAACGCCGAGATGATGAAAACCGCCCGCTCCCTACAACTCCCCGCCGAACACGTCATGATCTTCCGAGTCCTCGGCGGCTCCGTAGGCATCTGCGCCCAACTAGACGCCGAAGTCCCCTTCATGAAACTCATGAAGGACTGGGTCCCCGGCTACGCCGAAACCCTCCGCGCCGCAAGCTGACACCCCAACAGCTCGCAGCGGATCGGTGCGCCGAAAGGCACTGGAGCCCTCGGCAACAGACGTTTCGAGGAAGACACCCGAGACCTCGCAAGTGGTCTGGGAAGAAGTCTCCCGAGACGTGGCAAGACACTCCAGGAGAAGACCGCCCGAGCGTTCGCGTAAAGAGAGTTCCAGGGCAAGGCCGCCCGAGTGTTCGCGTGAAAGAGTTCCAAGCCAAGGCCCCCGAGCATTCGCGTGAAAGGGGTTCCAGGGCAAGGCCGCCTGGGAGGCCGGGCGAAAGGGATTGCGGGGAACCAGCTGGGGTCTCGTGAAAGGGGTTTCAGGGGAAGCCCCTGAGCTTCGAGAGTCGAAACTCCTTGTTACGCAAAACGACCCGCCTACCTTCTGGTAAGCGGGTCGTATGCGTTCTACTCCCCCGGATGCGGGGGTGTTCATGCCACCGCGACCTTGCGCGGGCGTCCACGGGGACGCTTGCGGGCGATGACCACACCCTGGTCGAAGATCTCGCCACCCCAGACGCCCCAGGGCTCAGCGCGATCCAAGGCGGCCGTCAGGCAGCCCTGGCGGATGGGGCAGGACGCGCACAGCGCCTTGGCCTCTTCCAGCTGGGCGGGGGACTCGGCGAACCAGAGGTCGGGGTTGCCGACCCGGCAGGGCAGGGTGAGGGCGACGACCCGGCGGGTGCGGGCGGTCGTATTGGCCACGGTGTTGCGGCATGTCACTCGTTCACGGATGACCGTGGTGGTAGACACGTCGGGCTCCTTCAGCTCGTGCTTCGGTCGTTCGGTGTGTTCGCGAAGACCGGTGCCGGTGGGCTGAGGGCCGAAATAACATTGGCCACGGTATTCGCGCTTTTCGCGATCCGTGGCCAGGAGGTCTGGGAGGTATTTCCCTACCTGAGTCGACTTCGGTGTCGACTCCTGATCACGGTCGCTGGGTCGGTGGTGTTGGGGCGGACTGCGTGCAGATGGACCGGACGCTCGGTGGCGTCGGTCGGAACTGCCAGGGTTTCGACGGCCGCATACACGGCTGCCGGTCGCCAGTCGCCCTTGGGCTTGTCCTGCTCGATCACGATCTGCTGATCCGCTTGGGCTTTGCTTGCAAAGACCTGAAGACCAAGATCGCCAATCACGCCGGACATACGAATCCCCTGGAACGCGAGGATCCCCCGGGAGGCGGACATGACAGATGACGTCGCAAAGCTGCCAGCGGTCACGCCGGTTGCGTTGTAATTCACGATGCCGTTCATTGGTCTGCCTCCCTCCTTCACTCGTATGCGATCAGTTTTTTGGAACACGGGGTTCTCGCCCCGGGTACGAAGACCACACTAGGTAGTCATACGGATGTACACAACCTATTTTTGACCTGCGGTTTTAGGGGCTTGCCCACACTTCGTATATGGACTAGGAAGAGTCCCGAAGCCGGGAGCGGACGATGGCCAGCACATCCGCGCCGTAAGTCTGCAGCTTCTTGGCCCCGATCCCCGGGATCGCCACCAGTGCCTTGTCGTCGGAGGGCCGCTGTTCGGCGATGGCGGTCAGGGTCGTATCGCTGAACACCACAAAATGTGGCAGCTTCAGCTCATCGGCCTTCTCCCGACGCCATTCCTGGAGCGCCGCGAGGAGTTCGGTGTCGACGTCGGCCGGGCAGCGCGAGCAGCGGCCGAGCATGGTGGCCTGGGTATTGAGCAGCGGGCGGCCGCAGATGCGGCAGGTGGGGTGCACGCGCTTGGGGCCGGGGCGGCGATCGGTGGTGTGGGTCGCGATGCGCGAGGCCGGGGAGTCGTCGGGGACCAGGCCGATGAGGAAGCGGGAGCGGCGGCGCACCTTGCGCCCGCCCGCGGATCGGGCCAGGGCCCAGGACAATTGGAGGTGCTCGCGGGCGCGGGTGACGCCGACGTAGAGCAGGCGGCGTTCCTCCTCCAGGGCGGATTCGTCGGAAACCGTTGCGTCCGGGCCCAATACGTGCTGGATCGGCAGTGTGCCGTCGGCCAGGCCGACCAGGAACACCGCATCCCATTCCAGACCCTTGGCCGCGTGCAGCGAGGCCAGGGTGACGCCCTGCACCGTCGGCGCGTGCCGGGCCTCGGCGCGGGCGGCGAGTTCGCGCAGCAGACCGTTCAGATCCAGTTCGGGCTCGTGTTCGGCGAGTTCCTCGGTGAGCTGCACCAGCGCCACCAGCGAGGACCAGCGCTCCCGGGCCTGGACACCGATGGGCTCCTCCTTGGTCAGCCCGACCTGGGCCAGGGCGGCCCGAACCAGCGTCACCACCTGTTCGCCACGGGCGTCGGGCAGATCGTCGCGATTGGCGGCCTGCCGCAGCGCCGACACCGCCTGGCGCACCTCGGGCCGGTTGAAGAAGCCCTCGCCGCCGCGCACCTGATACGGGATTCCGGCCTCGGTGAGCGCCTGCTCGTACACCTCGGACTGAGCGTTGATGCGGTAGAGGATCGCGATTTCGGCTGCGGGCACACCGTTTCCGAGCAGTTTGGCCACCGCCTTGGCGACGGCCGCGGCCTCGGCGGGCTCATCGTCGAATTCGGCGAAGACCGGTTCCGGCCCGTCCGCGCGCTGGCCGATGAGTTGGAGCCGGGTGCCCGCGATGCGCCCGCGCGCCGCGCCGATCACCCGGTTGGCCAGCGAGACCACCTGCGGTGTGGAGCGGTAATCGCGTTCCAGCCGGACCACGGTGGCATCGGGGAAGCGGCGGGAGAAGTCGAGCAGGTAGGTGGGCGAGGCTCCGGTGAAGGAGTAGATGGTCTGGTTGGCGTCGCCGACCACGGTCAGATCGTCGCGATCGCCGAGCCAGGCGTCGAGCACCCGCTGCTGTAGCGGGGTGACGTCCTGATATTCGTCGACCACGAAACACCGGTAGCGGCCGCGGAACTCCTCGGCCACCGACGAATAGTCCTCGAGCGCGGCCGCGGTGTGCAGCAGCAGATCGTCGAAGTCGAGCAGCAGACCGTCGGGGGTGGTCTTGAGCGCCTCGTAGTAGGTGTAGACCGCCGAGACCTTCTTGGCCTCGAAGGGCACGTCGCGGTGGCGGCGACCCGCCTCGCCCGCGTAGTCCTCGGGGGCGATGAGCGAGCCCTTGGCCCATTCGATCTCGCTGATCAGATCGCGCAGGCTGTCGGTATCGGTGGGCAGTCCGGCCCGCCCGGCGGCCTGCGCCACGAGGGGGAACTTGCCGTCGATCAAGCGCCACGGCACATCGCCCACGACCTGCGGCCAGAAGTATTTGAGCTGCCGGAGCGCGGCGGCGTGGAAGGTGCGCGCCTGCACCTGCCCGGCCTCCCCACCCAAACCCAAGGCCCGCAACCGGTTCCGCAGTTCCCCGGCCGCGCGGGCGGTGAAGGTCACCGACAGCACCTGATCGGCCCGCACGTGCCCGGCCGAGACCAGATGGGCGATGCGATGGGTGATGGTGCGGGTCTTGCCGGTGCCCGCGCCCGCCAGCACGCAGACCGGTCCCCGGGGTGCGCGCACGGCCGCGGCCTGCTCGGCATCGAGGTCGTCGAGCCGGAGCTGGGAGTCGGTCGCGGCAGTCACGCGCTCCATCATGGCAAAGCCCTCCGACAGGTTGGGCGGCCCTCGGCGTGGCGGCTCGGAATCCGGGTGCGTGCCGCGAACTCCGGTTAGCGTTCGATGGTGGCCAAGGAAACACCCGAATCGGGCAGCGCCGAGACGCCGGGCACGCAGGAGCGGCACGCGAGCTGGATGGAGCTGTTCTTCGACCTGGTGGCGGTGGCGGGCATCGGCCAGCTGACGCATCTGCTGCATCGCGGTCCATCGCTGGGCGACTTCGGCCTGTACGTGGTGCTCTACCTGGCCTTTTGGATGGTATGGGCGTGTATGACGCTGTACGGCAACATTGCTGGCAACAACACGCGCGTCGGATTGATGTTGGGTGCCATGGCGGGGCTGGGCCTGATGGCCGCGGCCGTGCCCGGTATCCCCGACCGGCATGCCACCACCTTCGCGGCGGTGTACGTGCTGGTGCGGCTCGGTGCCGAACGCATCTGGGGCGAGGGCAAGCTCGTCGTCGACTGGCCGACGGCGCAACTCACCCTCGGCGTGTGGCCGTGGATCGTCTCGCTGTGGGTCGGTGAACCGGCGAAGTTCTGGCTGTGGGGCGCGGGTCTGGCGCTGGATCTGTACGTGCTGTTCGCGATCAGCGGGGAGAAGATGCTGGCCGAAGGGCGTAAGCGGCTGCGCGCCCGGATCGAGCGGATCCAACGGAGTCCGCGCTTCGATCCGGACCGCTGGAATCCGGACAAGGTGCCGACATTCGAAGCGGTGCATGCCGAACCGGCACACCTGGGCGAACGGCTCGGGCTGTTCGTGATCATCGTGCTCGGCGAGGGCGTCATCGGCATCATCGCCGCGCTGGGCGGGCAATCGTGGACCGCCGTCGTGGTGTGCCTGGCCTTCGCCGCGTTCGTGATCCTGGCCGGATTGTGGGCGCTGACCCTGCTGTTCGGCTTCATCCCGCGGCTGATGACCGAGAGCGACGCCACGGCGAAGGAGCCCTGGCAGCGCATCATGCTCACCCACTGCGGCGTCACCGGCGGCCTGGCCACCCTCGCCGCGGGCCTGGGCCTGGCCATGGATCACGCCCACGGCCACCTGAGCACGGGCGTCGGCTGGGCGCTGTGCGGCGGTGCCGCAACCTATTTCGCGGTCGTCGGCGTCAGTGGCATCCGCAGCGGCAACGTGGGATGGCGCTGGCTGCTGACCTGGCCGCTCCCCTGCACGGCACTGGCGGTCGCACTCGGCTTCGCCGCCACCCACCTGACCGCCCTCCCCCTGGTCTGCGCGGTCGCCGCCCTGGTCCTCTGGCCCCTGCTCTGGGAGACCTGGTCAGCGGGCAAGTGGCGCACCGGCTCCGGGCCGGATCGCCCGGGGCGGGCCGCCGAGACCGATACCGCAACCTGACCGAAGATCGACACCTACGAGGAGCGGGGATTCGGCAACCGCTCCGGCGCGGCCGAATACGCCCGTATGCTCGCGAGATTCGCGCAAGCGGAGTGGTTGGGCGTCGCGGCTGGCGCGTCGCCGGGCCGCGAGTCAGGTGCGGTCGCGGAGTTGGCGGAGGGCGGCGGTGAAGCGGGGGGTGCGGTCGCCGAGGGGGGAGAAGAAGTCTCGGTCGCAGGCTTCTACCGCGGCTATGGCTCGGTTGACCAGGGCCGCGCCGGATTTGGTGGGGACGAGGGATTTGGCGCGTTTGTCGGTGGGGTGGTCGCGGCGTTCGAGGAGGCCCTTTTGTTCCAGGGTGCGCAGGACCTGGGAGGTCATCATGGGGTCGGTGGCGGCCTGGTCGGCGATATCGCGTTGGGTGACGGGGTCGCCGCCGGACCGGCCGGTGAGCCAGGTCAGGGCGGCGAGCAGGACGAATTGGACGTGGGTCAGGTCGAAGGGGGCGAGGGCCGCGCGTTGGGCGGCCTGCCAGCGGTTGGTCACCTGCCAGAGCAAGAGTCCGGGGCTTTCGTCGGCGTGCTCGAATTCGGTGTGTAGTCCTGCATTCGTCACGGGCCGACCATAGCGCGGGAGATGACCTCGAAATCGTGGGCGCTGAGTTCGACCAGGCCGCGCCGCAGCACGATTCCCCAATTCGGGACGCTGGTCAGCTCGAGGTCGGCGCGCAGTTCGTCGATCGGCACGTCGCGGGCCTCGGGTTCGTAGTCGACCGCGCGCCGCCAGGGGCGGAAGCATCCGCCCTGTTCCTCGACCTGCCACGCCGGTCCCTCGGCAATGGTGCCGAGGGCGGTGAAGGATTTGATCGGTTCGCCCTCGCGCATTCCGGTGCGCGGCGAGTAGTAGACGAGCCCGTCGCCCGGGCTCATGCGTTCCACGGCCGCGCGCTTGCCGTGATTGGCCTGCGCGAAGCCGAGTTCCACACCCCGGCGGACATGATCGCGGGAGACGACTCCCAGCCAGTACCTGGTCATACCAGCACCGCCTCGGCGGCCGCGACCAGCGCATCGACATCGCCCTGCAAAGACTTGGCGAGATCCTTACCCATGATCTTGGTCCAGAGTCCGCGCAGCGGACCCTCCATGGTGATGCGGACGGTGACGGTGGTGACCCCGTCGATGGCGATGACCCGGTGGGCGAAGATCAGCCGCGCGCCGATCAGCTTGGACGAGTCGATGAATTCGGTATCGGTGAGCTTGGTGACCACGAACTTGGTCTTGGGCCCGCCCTTGGGCTTGATGACGCCGGTCGCGCCCTGCTCGAAGGTGCCGTCGAGCCGAGCCCATTCGGTGTCGGTGTTCCATTCGTGCCAGGTGCCCATGTCGGCCCACTTGGCGAAGAAGGCAGGGGGGGTAGCGGTCGAAGTGGCGGTGGCTTCTGCGATGAACGTCATGCAATTAGTATGCGCGCTTACTATCTACTCGTCAACACCCGAGTTTCGATCGGCTCACAACAGCCCCGGAGCAGGGAACATGATCGGGTCGGAGTATGTTGCACGACTCGTGACTGCCACTGACCTGACCATGTACTCGACCACTTGGTGCGGCTACTGCCGTCGGCTGAAGACCCAGCTCGACGAGGCCGGGATCACCTACGAGGTGATCGACATCGAAGAGCATCCCGAGGCCGCGGAATTCGTCGGCAGCGTGAACGGCGGCAACCACGTGGTGCCGACGATCAAGTACCGCGACGGGTCGACCGCCACCAATCCGAGCCTGGCTCAGGTCAAGGAAGCCCTCGCCGCCATCGGCTGAGCGCCGCAGATATGGCTGAAGCCGCACACCGAGGGGTGTGCGGCTTCAGGTCGTCTTCGGACTGCGCGGCTTCGAACTACGCGTCGGCGGCCCAGGATTCGACAATCGTGCGGGCGATCGAAATCGAGCCCGGCAGCAGCAGTTTCCGGTCGGTGGTCTGCAAGACCTCGCTGTCACGTCCCCACGCGCCCGCGGCCAGGGCCTCACGCACCTCCTCGCGCGTGAACCAGTACGCCTCGACAATCTCCCCGTCGTGGAATGCCAAGGGCTGCTCCGGATCCGCGACCGCGGTGAAGCCGAGCATGAGCGAGCGCGGGAACGGCCAGGGCTGGCTGCCGAGGTAGCGGATCTCGCGGACGTCGACGCCGACCTCCTCCTTGATCTCGCGTTCGACGCAGCGCTCGAGCGACTCCCCCGCCTCCACGAATCCGGCCAGCAGCGAGAACAGCCCCTGCGGCCAGACGTTTTGGCGGCCGAGCAGCACGCGGTCGCCGGTCGGGTCGGTGATGAGGCAGATGACGGCGGGATCCGTGCGCGGGAATTCCTCGTGCCCGGCCTCGCTGATGCGCGACCAGCCGCCGTTGGCGGGGACGGTCGGGGTGCCGTCGGCGGAGCTGTAGCGGGCCTTGTCGTGCCAGTTCAGCAGGGCGATGGCGGTGGACAGCAGGCCGGTGCCGAAGTCGTCGAGTTGCAGGGTGGTGCCGTAGGCGCGCAGATCGACGAGGGTGCCATCGATGTCGTTGTCGCGCACGGCCCACAGGTGGGTGTCGCCGTCGACGCCGAGGAAGACGGCGTCGGGGGTGCGTTCGGCGGCGAGGTCGGTGGCGGGCTCGAGTACCAGGCGGCCGCCGTCCATGCGGACCTGTCCGCGCTTGTTCAATCGGAGGAGTTTCGCCTGGGCCCAGCCCTCTTTGAGGGCCTGCTCGTCGGAGCGGAGGTGTTCCGCCCGGTCGAGAGTGGTACGGGAGAGCACCGGAACCGCATTCAGCTGAAAACCTGACACGGTTCGAGACTAGCCGGACCGGGTCATCCCGCCTGGACGCGGCGCAGATAGAGCAGCTTGTCGCGGGTCTCGAGGGCGTCGGTCTCGGGGTCGCCGACCCGGATGAGCTGGCCGTCGCGGACCACGCCGAGCACGATATCGCGCAGGTGGCGCGGGGAGCCGCCGACTTCCTCGGGTTCCACCTCGCGTTCGGAGATGGCGAATCCGGCCTCGGGGGTGAGCAGGTCCTCGATCATGTCGACCACGGACGGGGTGGTGGTGGCGATGCCGAGCAGTCGGCCCGCGGTCTCGGAGGAGACGACCACCGAGTCCGCGCCGGACTGGCGCAGCAGATGGGTGTTCTCGGCCTCGCGCACGGCGGCGGAAATCTTTGCCTTGGGGTTGATTTCGCGCGCGGTGAGGGTGACCAGGACCGCGGTGTCGTCGCGGTTGGTGGCGACCACGACGGCCGAGGCGTGCTGAACTCCGGCCAGCCGCAACACATCCGACTTGGTGGCCGAGCCGTGCACGGTGACCAGTCCGGCGTTGGCGGCGAATTCGAGGACCTGCGGGTCGGTGTCGACCACGACGATGTCCCCGGCCTGCACGCCGTCGGCCAGCATGGCGTCCACGGCGGTGCGGCCCTTGGTGCCGTAGCCGACGACCACGGTGTGATTACGCACGGTGCGCCTCCATCGCTGAATCTTGAACGCCTGCCGGGATCGTTCGGTGAGCACCGCCAGGGTGGTGCCGACCAGGACGATGAGGAACATGATCCGCAGCGGGGTCACCACGAGAATATTGACCAGCCGCGCGGTGGAGGTGACCGGTGTGATGTCGCCGTAGCCGGTGGTGGACAGCGACACCGTGGCGTAGTAGGCGGCGTCGAGCAGGCCCATCTTGTCGCGCGCGTTGTCGTGGTAGCCGTCGCGGCCGATGTAGACCACCAGGGTGGCGAAGACCAGCAGGAACAGCGCCAGCGCAATGCGGCGTAGGAGCGAATACCACGGGCTGGACTGGGCGGTGGGGACCCGCAGGATGCCGACCAGGGCGAAATCGGGCCGATCGGTCAGATTTCCGAGACCACGCGACGAGTCACCGAACACAGCTCCGCAGCGTACCGGGCAGACGATCTACCACCCGGCATCCGGGGGCAGCGATTCCGGATCCGGCGGCGGTTCGAGGTCGAAGTCGAAGGGGATGTCGAACTCCGACGGGGGACGCAGCATTTCGACGTCGGTGGGTTCGGGCGGACCCGGGTCGTCGTCGTAGGGGTCCTCGAGCGGGGGCAGTTGGGGCGGGGTCGGCGGGGTGCGGCGGGGAGCCGCCTCGGTGATGATGGCGGCGAGTTCGGTTGGGCCGGGCAGGTGTTCGGGGGCGATGGTGCGGCCGGTGCGGACGTAGTGGAAGGCGGCCACCGTGCGGGCGAGCACCTCGTCCTCGGAGCGGCCGCTGCGGGCGGCTTCCAGCCGGGCCCAGGCCAGCCGGTAGACGGCTAGCTGGATGGCGACCGAATCCTCCTCGGCGCGTTGCGGTTCGGCGCCGGTCTTCCAGTCGACGACCACCCAGGTGCCGTCGGGGCGGCGGAAGACGGCGTCCATGCGGCCGCGGATCACGGTGCCCGCGAGCGTGGTTTCGAAGGAGATCTCGACCTCGACCGGATTGCGGTCGGCCCAGGGTGAGGCGAGGAAGGCTTCCTGCAGACGCATGAGTTCGGCGTCGGTGTCGGTGATGTCGGCCGCACCGGGCAGGTCCTCGAAGCCGAGCAGGCGGGTGCCCGCGAACCAGCGCTGCAACCAGGCGTGGAAGGCGGTGCCGCGGCGGGTGTAGGGGCTGGGTGGGTAGGGCAGCGGACGGCGCAGGCGCGCGGCCAGTTTCGCGGGGTCGGCGCGCAGATCGACCAAGGAGGTGGCGGCGAGCTGGCCGGGGAGTTCGACCTCGCGGAGGGATTGTTCGGCGGCGAGGTGCTCGGCGAGGAGAGCATCCACATCCTCCGCCCAACCCTCCGGATCGGCGTCGAGATCGAATCCATCCGCCTCGGCGGCGGGCGCGGGCGACTCGGCGGCGGATTCGGATGACGCCGCGTGTGTCGAATCCGCCTCTCCGGCAGCCGAGTTCAACGTGGCGCGACGGGATCGGCGGCTGGCGGGGGTTCTCTGTGCGGGGAGCTGGAAATCGGGGCCGAAGTCGAATTCGGTTTGTTGGGGGCGGGATTCGGCGCGGAGGGTTTCCAGGGCTGCCTTGACCAGTTCCACGCCCTCCTCGACGAATTCGCGGCGTGCGCCGAGGGGGTCGCGGGGCCAGGTGGCGGTCGGGGGGTTGTCGGTGAAGGGGTTGGGGGTGTCGGGGAGGGGCGGGTCGTCCCAGCGGTCGATGCGGACGGTGCGGGACAGGGGCGAGTCCGGGGATTCGGATTCGTGTTTGAGTTCGAGCAGAAAAGCGGAGGGGCCCTTGGGTTTCGAGCCGGTCTCGGCCCAGTGGTGGGCGGAGACGAACAGGGCGCGTTCGGTGCGGGTGAGCGCCACGTAGAACAGGCGGCGCTCCTCGTCCAGGCGGCGTGCGGCGAGGGCCTTCTTGTGCTCGTCCAGGGCACGTTCGAGGTCGGCGCGGTCGTAGAGGTCGGTGAGGTCGAGAACGGGGACGCCGTCGGTGGCGTCGTCCTGTGCACGGTCGCCGCGCAGGCTGGTGGGGAGTTCGGCCAGCGCGCCCATCCAGGTGGCGGTGCCGGTGCCGGAGGGGAAGGTGCCGTCCACCACGTGCGGGACCGCGACCACCTCCCATTCCAGGCCCTTGGCGGCGTGCACGGTGAGCACCTGGACGCGGTCGTGGGCGACCTCGACTTCGCCGGGCTCCAAACCGTTCTCGACCTCTTCGGCGGCGGCGAGGAAGTCGAGCAGTCCGGGCAGGGAGGAGCGGTGGTCGGCGGAGTATCCGGCCACCACCTCGGCGAAGGCGTCGAGGTGTTCGCGCCCGGCGGCGGCGTGGGTGCGGCGGGCCTGGGTCTCCACGCCGACGCCGATGGTGCGCTCCACGTCGGCGACGAGTTCGGCCAGCGGCTGCCCGGCGCGCTCGCGCAGCGCGGACAGCTCCCGGCCGAGGGCGACGATGCGGGCGTAACCCTGGGTCGAATACTGTTCGGGGTCACCGGGATCCGCGATGGCGTCGCCGAGTCCGGCCTTCTCGGCGGGTTCGGGCGCGACCTCGCGCAGCGCCTCGTCGAGGGTGGCGGTATCGGTGATGGCGTCGGTCTGTCCGGCGGGGCGTCGAATCGACAGCTCGCGCGCTCGCCGCGAGAGGGCCGCGATATCCGAGACGCCAATGCGCCAGCGCGCGCCGGTGAGAATCCGAACCGCAGCACTACCGGCCGCCGGATCGGCGATCAGCCGCAGGGTGGCAACGATATCCGCGACCTCGGGGGTGTGCAGCAGCCCGCCCAGGCCCACGATTTCCACGGGCAATCCCCGCTCCCGCAAGGCTTCCGCCAGCGGGGCGGCATCGGCATTGCGCCGCACCAGCACCGCCGAGGTCGGCGGCGGCAGGCCGTCATCGGTCGCGGCCTCCCACTCGGCCGCGATCCGCTCCGCCACCCAATCGCGTTCCTCCACAACGGTTTCCGACAATGCGAAGGCAACGGTCCCCGCCCCCGCGCCCGGCCGCGGCCGCAGCGCGTCGACGGTCACTCCCCCACCCCGGGCCGCTCGCTCCCGCAGCGGATCCGACACCAGATTCGCCAGATCCAACGCCTCGGGCGGATTCCGCCAACTCGTGAGCAAGGGCAGGATCGGCGCGGGAACCCCTGGCGCGCTGGGGAAGTCGGTCGCGAACCGCGGCAGATTCGCCGCCGAGGCCCCACGCCAACCGTAGATCGACTGCATCGGATCGCCGACCGCCGTCACCGCGAGCCGCTGTCGCCGCCCGCCCACTCCAGTAGAGGTTGCCGATTCGTTGAGTCCGCCGTCGGCGGACGCCTGCCCCGTCCCGGCGTGCTGTTGGGCGGGATCCACTCCGGGTTGGGGGATTCCGGCCAAGCGCGCGCCGGATTGACGGGGGGCGTCGCCGTCGCCGCCAATCGCGTGTTCAGAAGTCGTTGCGCCCGCGCCGAAGAGGGAGGACAGGAGGATGCGCTGGGAGTGGCCGGTGTCCTGGTATTCGTCGAGGAGGACGAGGCGGAAGCGATCGCGTTCGGCGGCACCGACTTCCGGGTGGGTGGCGGCGAGGCGGGCGGAGAGCGACATCTGCGCGCCGAAGTCGAGGGCGCCGCGGCGGCGGAGCTCTTCGGCGAGGCGCTCGACCAAGGGCAGCAGGGCCACCCGTTCGTGCTGGGCTTCCAGGAGATCCAGCAGGGCCTTCTTGGGTCCGCCCTTCTGCCGCGGTCCGGCCGGGAGGGTGTGGACGAGGCGTTCCAACTCCAGATGGGCCGTGGCCAATTGGTGGGGTTCCACCAAGTGTTCGGCGAGTTGGCCGGACAGGGCCAAGACGGCCTCGGTGACGCCGACCGGGCTGCGGTCGGTGTCGAGGTCGCCGTCCCAGGTGGACACCACGCGGTAGGCGAGCTGCCAGAGCTGGGTCTGGGTGAGCAGGGTGGCGGTGGGTTCCACGGGCAGCAGCAGACCGTATTCGCCGAGCAGGCGGCCCGCGTAGGAGTGGTAGGTGCTGATCTCCGGTTCGGAGGAGGTGAGCAGTCCACGCAGGCGGCCGGTGGGGTCGATATCGCGAATGACCGGTGCGCCCGCCAGGCGGGCCAGGCGGGTGCGGATGCGGGTGGTCAACTGCTGGGCGGCTTTTCGAGTGAAAGTGAGGCCCAGCACTTGCTCGGGTTCGACCAGTCCGTTGGCGACCATCCAGACCACGCGGGCGGCCATGGTCTCGGTCTTGCCCGCGCCCGCGCCCGCCACCACCAGGGTCGGGCCCGCGGGTGCGGCGATGACGGCGGCCTGTTCGTCGGTGGGCGGCGGCAGGCCCAGCGCGTCGGCGAGCTGACGCGGCGAGATCACTTCTCTCGCCCCGCCATCACGCCCGACCCGATCGCCACGCGACGGCACGTCCACTAGTCGGTCACCTGCCGACCGGTGTCCTGGACCGGGCAGCTGCCCGCCACCTTGCAGTGGCGGCAGCCGTCATTGCGCATGGCCAAATAGCTCGGGCCCTTGGAGGCGTCGGCGGCGTCGTGGATCACGCCGCGCCAGGTGTCGATGCCCTCGGCGTCCAGCGGCGGCTGCATGCGCTGGGTGGCGCCTTCCTTCGCATTGGGTTTGGCGACGTAGACCAGGCGCGCGCCGCCGGGCTCACCTTCCCCGAGCGCGCCCTCGGCGGCGGCGACCTGATAGGTGGCGAGCTGCGCGTGCTCCTCGGCGGCCTGCTTGGAGATGGGTGTCTTGCCGGTCTTCACGTCGACGATGACGAAGCGGCCCAAGGGATCTCGTTCCACCCGGTCGACGCGGCCGCTGATCCGGACCGGCTGTTCGTCGGGACTGCGCGCGGGGAGCACGCAGTCGACCGGTACTTCCACGCCGATGGCGGTGAGTTCGTCGCGGGTATTGCGCAGCCAGGCCAGGAAGGTGTCGACCATGGTCTCGGTGCGGCGCAATTCCGCTCGGGAGTGCCAGTTCTCGCCGTCGCGGGCGCTCGGGTCGACCTTCTTCCAGGCCTTCACCAGGGCGGCCTTCACCTGGTCCTCACTGACCTGTCCGGCCAGCGCCTGCACGAGTGTGTGTACGAGATTGCCCTTGAGGGCGTGCGGGTTCTCGCCGTCCCCGCCGCCGTGCCGTTCGAGGGCCCAGCGCAGCGGGCAGGTCTTGAGCTGGTCCACCGTGGACGGGGACAACGCGATCGCGCCATCCGTGCTGTCCCACAGGGGATTCGAGGAGGAGAGTTCGGCGGTGCCGTACCAGTCGTCGGGGTGCGCGCCCCGGACCCCGGCCTGCGCCAGCCGCGCGAGCTGCCGGGCCGCACGCATGCGACGCTCGGGGGTGGTCTCGGGATCGCAAGCGGCGGAGCGCAATTCGGCGATGAGCGCGTGCATGGCCAGCGCTCGGCCCGGATCCACGGGTGGCGGCACCCGCCCGGGTTGGCCGTCGGCGGCGTCGGCGTCCATTTCCGCCAGGAATCGCGACGGCACCAGATCCTGGTCGCCGGTGACCGATTCGACCGCCGTCACCAGCAGCGACCGCCGGGCCCGGCTGCACGCCACCAGCAGCAGTCGCCGCTCCTCCGCCAGCAGGGGCGCGACGCGGCTCACCTTCTCGCCCGAACCGCCGACGCCCGCGAGCAGATCCACCAGCTCCTCGACGCCCAGCAGGGTGCCGCGCGGCCGCAGGTTGGGCCAGATGCCCTCCTGGACCGCCGCCACCGCCACGGTGTCCCACTCGCGTCCGGCGGCCGCGTGCGCGCTGCAAATGGTGACGGCCTCCCCCGGATCGGTCACCGGCGCGTTGTCCTGCGGGATCTCCTGCTGCTCCAGGTATTCCACGAAGCCCTCGATGGTCGCGCGCGGCAGCCGATCCACATACGCCGCCGCTGCCTCGAACAGCCCGACCACGGCGTCCAAATCCCGATCCGCCTGCATCCCGACCGCACCCCCGCGCTCGGACTGCCCGACCCACCGCCGCTCCAACGTGGAGGCGGTCCACACCCCCCACATCACATCCTCGAGCCCACCCCCGTCACGCCGCACCTTCCGCGCCCGCCCGAGCGCCTTGAGCACCCGCCGCAACGGCGCGGCTTCCACCTCGGTGAGCTTCTCGAGCACGACCCGATTCCCCACCCCGACAAGCAGATCCCGCAGAATCTCGGCCGACGACCGGTCCAGATCCGCGAACCGCGCCGCGTCGCCGACGGATTCGGTGTCGCGTGCAACATCGCCGCCGGATTTGGTGTCTCGTGCGGGATCGCGCCCAGAGTCGGAGGGCGACCGATCGCGGACGCTCGCGCCGTCGCCGTCGAGGTCGGCGGATGCTT
The DNA here is from genome assembly GCF_035818795.1 of Nocardia sp. CDC160. NCBI lineage: Bacteria > Bacillati > Actinomycetota > Actinomycetes > Mycobacteriales > Nocardiaceae > Nocardia > Nocardia sp. CDC160. The sequence goes on from NZ_JAYKYT010000003.1 coordinate 666,316, forward strand.
CCGTATCTGCTTGTACCGCACCGGATTCAGCCGATTGGACCGTCTCCTCCTCGCGCGCTCGGTCGGGGAGGCCGAGTTCCAGCACCGCGCGCCGGATGCCGCGCCGCAACCGCCGCAGGCTGATCTGATCCGCGCCGCCGAGCGGACCCGCGAGCAGATCCAACGCATCGTCCGCGGTGAACGCGATCGGCCGCGGGTGCCGCACCGAGGTCGGGTCGCCCGCCGTAATCGCCCGCAGCGCCAACAACATCCACATCGCACCCCGCCGCCGAGCCAATGGCACGTCGGCCGGTGGCTGTCGCACCGGCACCCCGGCGGCCAGCAGCGCCCGCCGCAGCGGCGCGAGCGACAGCGGCACCGAACGAACGATCACCGCCATCCGAGACCAGGGCACCCCGTGGGTGAGATGCGCCCGCCGCAGATGATCGGCGATCAACGCAGCTTCCTTCGCAGGCGTGGTGAGCACCTGCACCCGCACCTCCCCCGCGGATTGCGCACTCTCCCGGTGATTCTCGGCCCCATCCGCAGACCTGGGCCGCGCGGCACGATCCGCCATTCCGGCGCGTCCGCGATCCAACGTCCCGGCGCGTTCGCCATCCGTCATTCCGGCGCGTTCGCCATCCGTCATCCCGGCGTGCTTTTGGCCGGGATCCATATCCATGTCGTGGATTCCGGCCAAGAGCGCGCCGGAATGACGGGGTTGGTCGGGGCCGTTCGCGGGGCGGCGCTCGCCATTCGTGGGGTACGCATCGCCATTAGTGGTCGGCGCATCACCGTTCGCGGTGGGCGCATCACCGTTCCCGGGGGTGGCGCTGCCGCTCGCCAGGTCGCGGGCGATTTCGTGGAGAAAGTCGGCGGTGGCGGAGGTCCGGCGGAGGGTCGGGAGCGGGGTGCGGTGCGATGGGGAGCCGGGCAGGCGCGCCGCGATGCGGTCGGCTAATTCTTGGATAGCGGTGGCGGAGCGGTGGTTTCGGCGGAGGGTGATGCGGCGGTCGGCGGGGGCTTCCGGGTCGGTGGCAAAGCGGGAGTCCGCGCCGCGGAAGGTGTAGACGGCCTGGTCCGGGTCGGCGGCGATGACCGTGGTGGCTGCGCCGCCGCCGAGGGCGCGGATCAGGGTGGCGGCGTGGGGGTCGAGGTGTTGGGCGTCGTCGACGAGGACGCAGTGCAGGCGATCGCGTTCGGCGGCAAGGAGTTCGGGGTCGAGGTGGAAGGCGTCGAGGGCGGCGGTGACGAGTTCGGCGGCGTCGAGGGCGGGCGCGCTGGCCTCGGGGACGTCCATGCCGACCGACCAGCGCAGCATCATGACCTGTTCGTAGCGTTCGGCGAAGCGGCCCGCGGCGACCCATTCGGGGTGCCGGTGGGTGCGGCCGAGTTCGATCAGATCCTCGGGCCCGAGCCCGCGTTCGGTGGCCCGGAGCATGAGATCCCGCAACTGCTCGGCAAATCCAGCGGCGGGCAGCGCCGGATGCAGGCGCTCGGGCCAGTCGCGCGCGCCGTCGGCGAGGTCGCCCCGCAGCATCTCGCGAATCACGATGTCCTGTTCGGAACCGGTGAGCAGCCGCGGCGGCGGATTCCCGTGGGTGGCGGCGAAGGTCCGCAGCAGCCCGAAGGCGTAGGAGTGGATGGTGCGCACCAGCGGCCCGCGGGTGGCCCCGGGCACCCCGCCCAGGTCGGGATCGGCCTCGGCGATGCGGGCGGTGATGGCGGCGCGCACGGCGGTGGCGGCCCGCTTGGTATAGGTCAGCACCACCACCGATTCCGGTGCGGCCCCGGCCAGGATGCGCGCGGCGGCCACATCCACCAGCAGCGCGGTCTTGCCGGTCCCGGGCCCACCGAGCACCTGCCACGGCCGCCAGCCCGGATCCGCGCCCAGGTCGTCGAAGAGCGGCCGGAGCTCGGCGTCCCACTCCCGCGAGGGGGTCTCCGCCTGAGCCCGGCGCACCAGCTGCACCGAGCTATCCGATCGCATCACGTCGGCTATTTCAACAGATCGCGCCGACAGTCCGCGTTTGCCATGAGTTGGCGGTGCCGCCGATCACAGTGCACACGATGTTCACGAGGGGGATGCGCGAGGTGTTCTTCTCGAGCGCAGGCAGCAGAATGGGCGGGGTGGTGGAGCTTCATACTCATCGTTTCGGTCCCTCGACCGGTCCGGTCGTCCTGGCATTGCACGGTTTGACGGGTCACGGCCAGCGCTGGCGACGATTGGCCGACGATCATCTCCCCGATGTCCGGATCCTTGCACCGGATCTGCGGGGACACGGGAGGTCGCCCGGCGTGCCGCCGTGGGATTTCGAAACTTTGGTCGATGATCTCGTCGCGCTGCTGGCGACCGAGACCAGCGAACCGGTGGTGGTGCTCGGGCATTCGTTCGGCGGGGCCACCGCGGTGCACCTGGCGCACCGGCATCCGGAGCTGGTGCGCGCCCTGGTGCTGCTGGATCCGGCCATCGGCCTCGAGCCCGAGCGCATGCTGCACATCGCGAATTCCATGCTGGCGGCACCGGATTACCCGAGTGTGGAGGCGGCCCGCTTCGACAAGCTGGAAACCTCGTGGGCCGAGGTGGATCCGGCGGTGCTGGAAGAGGAGTTGACCGAGCACCTGGTGCCGACCGCCGAGGGCCGGGTCGGCTGGCACGTGACCATGCCCGCGATCATCTCCTTCTGGGGTCAGATCGCCCGCGATTTCGTTCTGCCGCCACCGGATCTGCCGACCGTGCTGGTGCAGGCGATGAAGGTGAGTCCGCCGCTGGTGGCCCCGGCCTTCCGCGCCGCGCTCACCGAGCACCTCGGCGAGCACCTCACCGTCCACGAATTCGACTGCGATCACATGGTGGCCCAGGCCCGCCCGGCCGACACCGCCGCCCTGGTTCGCGCAGTGCTCTGAAAGGCTCTGACATGACGACAAGGTTCTGACATGGCGACCACCGACGCCGAAATCGAACGGGTCCGGGAATTGGTGGCGGCCATTCCGCCCGGCCGGGTCGCCACCTACGGCGATATCGCGGCCGCGGCGGGCCTGTCCACCCCGCGCACGGTCGGCTGGATCATGCGCACCGATGCCGCCGATCTGCCCTGGCATCGTGTGCTGCGCGCAAACGGCACGCCCGCACCACATTTGGCGCATCGGCAATTGGCGGAACTGGCCGCCGAGGGTGTGCCGCTGCTGGACGGTCGGGTGGATCTGCGACGCGCCCGGCACAGCTTCGCGGGAAGCTGATCGGCACTGCTTCGCCGAAAGCTGATCGCCCGCCCCGTCGGCCGGTTACCGTGAATCATGTCCACCCGACTGGCGTGCGTGGTGTTCGATGCGGTCGAACCCGGGTCGGTGGCCCGTTTCTGGGCCGAGTTGCTGGGCTGGGAGGTGACGGTGGATCGGCCCGGCGAGGTCGAGATCGCCGCACCGGACCCGGACGGCCTGGACGTGGCGCTGACCTTTCTCCCCGCCCGCCGACCCAAGACCGCCCTCAACCGCATTCATCTGGACCTGTCGAGCCGCTCGCTGGATCACCAACGGCTGCAGGTGGACCGCGCGCTCTCGCTCGGTGCGCGCCGGGTGGACATCGGCCAGGGCGCGGTCCCGTGGACGGTCCTGGCCGATCCCGAGGGCAATGAGTTCTGCGTGCTGGAACCGCGCGAGGAGTACGTCGATACCGGCGCGGTCGCCGCGATCGTGATGGATACCCGAGATCCGTTGCGGCTGGCCGAATTCTGGTCCACCGCCGCGGGCTGGCCGCTCACCCATGAGCGGCCCGCCTACGCCGGTCTGCGCTCGGCCACCGGGCAGGGCCCGTGGCTGGAATTCCTGCGGAGGCCGGACGCACCGGCCAAGTGCGGCCGCCTCCATTTGGATCTGGTCGCCTTCCCCACCGACGATCCGATGCAGGAGGCCGCCCGCCTGCGCGCGGCGGGCGCGGTGCCGCTCACTCCCGAGGCCGCACCGCTCGGTTCCGGAGCCCCGACCAACGATCCGATCGTGGTGCTGGCCGATCCCGAAACCAATGAATTCTGTCTGCTACAAGCGACAATCGATTGAACACCCGTGCCGATCCGGCCCGCTTCCCCGCGGCGGATCAGCATGATGCCATGAGATCAGGCCGCGCCGCGTTCGTAGCGGCGGCGCTCCCGGGGTGACATCCCGCCCCAGATGCCGAAGCGCTGATCGTGGGCGAGCGCGTATTCCAGGCACGGCTGGCGCACCTCGCAGGAGGAGCAAATGCGCTTGGCCTCCCGGGTGGAGCCGCCCTTGTCGGGGAAGAACGCCTCGGGATCGGTCTGGGTGCACAGCGCCTGCTGATGCCAGGATTCGGACTCGAATCCGTCACGGCGGGCGAGGGTTTCGAACATGGCGTCGAAATTGGTGAAAAGCAGCTTCACTTCCTCTGTCCCTTCAATACGTTCAGTTCATTGCCGAAAGTCCCACAAAGAAACGCTTGGTAGGTTTACCGACCGATCGAGCAATCTCCGCTCACCGCGGCCAGCCGGGCCTGCTCACCGGTGCCGAAGATGCGGCGCGCGTGCACCGCCGCGGGCGCACCGGACCAGGGCGCGAGCGTGGTGGTGAACATGAGTTCGCACCAACTCAATGCGGGCACCTCGCCACCGGCGAGAGTATTCAGCAACGACAGCTCTTGATCGCTGTCGTTCCAGGCGGCGAACAGCCACGAGGCGTCCAATCGGCCCAGAAATTCCTCGGCGTCCTCCGGAACTCCGAGCGGTGCGTCGACCGCCAGGTGCACGACCGCGGAAATCGCGTGCCGCATACGCGCATCCAGACCGACTCCATCGTGCAGCAGCAGTCCTTCGAGCGACTCCCGCAATCCCGCGCCGTGATCGATCCGGAAGTCGTTGCGACGGGCTGCGGTGGTGACGTCGAACATTGTTTCCTCCCTTGAAATTGCGCTCGTCCCAAAAGCGCCACGGCCTGATTAAAAATGGATTGTGATCTTGTTGTCCAGTTTTGGGGCAATTTGGGGCAAACCCCTAGCAGTACCGACACTGGCCAGTGTGGGTACCCATCGGGAACCTCACCAGAGGGTGCCTGGCACCACGCGGGCAAACATCTGGGAGCGACCGCTCCCGCCGTTTAGGGTCTGGACCATGCCTTATGTGCGATCCGGTTCAGCCACAGTCCATTTCACCACCAGCGCCAGCGCGGGTCCGACCCTGCTGCTCGCCCACGGGTTCTTCCTGGACGAGACCATGTTCGAGCCGATGCGCGAACCCTTGGCAGCCGCTGGCATCAATCTCGTCACGGTGGACGCGCGCTGCCACGGACGCACCCAGTCACCCGATGGCGAACCGTTCAGCTATTGGGATCTGGCCGCCGACGGATTGGCGGTGCTCGATGAACTAGGAATCGAGCGGGCCGTCGTCGGCGGAATGAGCCAGGGTGGGTATGCGGCTTTGCGCATGGCATTACTGGCACCGGAACGGGTGCAGGGCCTGGCGCTGATCGATACCGAGGCGGGCGCGTGCACGCCGTCCGAATTGGCCTTCTATCGCGAATTCATCGAGCGCTGGACAAGTTCGGAGCCATTGGCACCACTGGTGGCGGAATTGGCCCCGCAGATCATCGGCGGCACCGATCCGCGACTGTGGCGCGCGTGGACCAGCCGCTGGTACAGCTCGGATCGCCAGGCCATTCTGCCCGCCGCGCGCTGCCTGATGGACCGGCGCTCGGTGCTGCACCGACTACCGGAGATCACCGTTCCGGCGTTGGTTACGCGCGGCAGCCACGACGCCACCAGCACCGCGCAGAAGTCCGAGGCGATGGCGAGCGGCCTCGCGGGCGCGGACGGCGTGGTCACCATTCCGGGGGCCGGGCACGGCGCGGCCTGGACGCATCCGGAAGTGGTTGCGCCCCTGCTGGTTCGGCTGGTGGAACGGTCCACCGCACCGCACGAGCGCAAAGTGGCCGTCTGAACCGACCCGCTGGGTCGTGCCCATGGCGGTCACGGCCGCCGGGCCGTTTCGTCCTCGTGCCAGCTGGGGATGCCGAGGAAGATCTGAATCTGGCTGGGGTAGGCGGCATTGAAGACGCTGAACAGCTGCACCGCGATATCGAAGCGGCGGCCGCTGTCCTTTTCGCGCAGCCGCATGGTGGCGCGAGGCCGCCCGTAGGCGGCAATGCCCTCGTCCCACATTTCCCGGAATAGTCCGAAACGTCCGAGTTCGGAGAGGAATTCGACAGACCAAGCGGTATCCCCCGAGCTCGCGATCAGACCGCGCAGCCAGTGCACCGTTAGTCGGACCTCCTCCTCCCACTCGACCATGACCTCGCGGGCGGCCTCATTGCCCAGAAACCAGCGCAGGAGATTTATATCGCGGTCCACCCCGGGGAAAGCCCGCGCGTAGCTCGCATTGCAGGCCAGCACATTCCAGCGGGTATCGATGTAGGCGGCCAGATTGGGCTCGTGCAGTTCGAGCGCGCGGTACATGTCGCCGGTGATTTCGTCGCGCAACTGCTGCACCGAGGGGAATTCGCTGACCCCGAGTCCGGCCAGATCGAGCAGGTGACGACGCTCGACGGCGGACAGCGGGGTTATTCGATCCAGATATCGCAGCAGCGCGTCCACCACTTCGCGGGTCGGATGTCCGCGATCGCCCTTCTCCAAATGACTGATGTAGCTGGCACTCACACCGGCATTGAAGGCCAGTCTTTCTCGTGATATGCCTCGCGCATCACGCAGGCGGCGCAACAGGAGTCCGAATGTGGGCGGCTTCAGATCGTCGGAGTCCCTATCCGGTTTCACGCCCAGGCCCACGCCGTTCCCTCTCCCCAAACATTCAGCAAACCAACCTTCATCGCTCTGAGTCCTCCTGGTACCGGACAGTGGGACCCGGTGTGACGCCTGGTGTGAACTGCGACGAACGCCCGCGTACTCCGCCAGTTCTCAGGTCGGATACTGCCATATGAGATTGTTCCGAAGGTTAAAACAAGACCATTTCTACTATGTGTCGTACCTCATCACATAACGTAACGCGAATCGGCAATTGCTTAGCAAGCGGAGGTTTCGGGCGCGCCCGACAACCCTTGCGGTGCCTGCCACTACGATCTTCAAGCATGTTCTGCCTATCCGCGACACACACTGCGCCGGGAGCCGCCGCGTGACGCCCGTCGATGCCATCGTGCTGGCCGGGGGCAAGGCCAGCCGCATGGGCGGGGTGGACAAACCGGCCATGGTGGTGGGCGGGCAGTCCATGCTGGACGCGGCGCTGGCGGCGGTGGCCGGATGCGCGCGCACGGTCGTGGTGGGGCCGCATCGGCCCGAACTGCCGCCGGAAATTCTTCAGGCGCAGGAGATTCCGGCCGGGGCCGGTCCGGTGGCGGCCATCGCGGCGGGGCTGGGCGCGCTGGCCGGGTGTGAATTCCCGGCGGGACTGATCGTGGTGCTGGCCGCCGACATGCCGTTCCTGACCGCGGCGGCGGTGGACGAACTGCTGTCGCACGCAAGGGAATCGGGTAGCGACGCGGTGTTCGCGGCCGATGCCTCGGGGCGGCCGCAGTATCTGGTCGGCGTGTGGCGGCGGGCCGCGTTGAGCGCGGCGCTGGCTGGCATGGAATCCCTGGTGAACCGGCCGATGAAGGCGCTGGTGCCGGTGGACACCGCCATGGTGCCGCTGCCCGGGGTGGAGGACTGCGATACCCCCGAGGATGTGCGCCGCGCCCGGACCGGGGCGGCGCGCTCGGCCGAGCCGCTGTGGCTCGACGAGGCCCGGAATGTGCTGCGCACCAGCGTTTCCCCGCTGACTCCGCGCCAGGCGGTACTGCGGTCGGCGCGGGGAGCCGCCCTGGCCGGTCCGCTGGTGGCCGGGGACGCCCTGCCGCGTTTCGATGTGTCGGCCATGGACGGTTATGCGGTGAGCGGCGACGGACCGTGGCAGTTGCGCCGCGATATCGGGTTCGCGGGTGGGGAGCGACCGGTCGGGCTGCTGGATGGCGAGGCGGTGCGGATCGCCACGGGCGCGCACGTGCCCGACGGAACCACCTCGGTGGTGCGCGACGAGTTCGTCCGAATCGATGACGACGGCACCGTCTACCGCCTGCCCGACACCCCGATTCGCGAGGATGTGCGCCGCCGCGGCGAATACTGGCTTCCCGGTGACGAAGTCGCGGCCGCGGGCACGCCCGTGACGGCCGCGCTCATCTCCGTGGCCGCCAGCGCCGAGGTGGCCGCGGCCGCCGTGCGCGGTCCGGTCCGGGCGCGAATCGTCATGACCGGTGACGAGATTCGCGGTGACGGCCCGCTGCACACCGGGCAGACCCGCGATTCGATCGGCCCCATCCTGCCCGACCTGCTGGCCTGGTACGGCGTGCGGACCATCGATCGAGTTCACCTGCGCGACACCGCGAATGCCTTCGACGAGGTGCTGGCCGCCGCCACCGACTGCGATCTGCTGGTCATTGTCGGCGCGACCGGCGGCGGCGCGGCCGATCAGCTGCGCTCGGCCCTGGACCGCACCGACGCCGCGATCCTGCTGCGCCGTCTGCGCCTGCGCCCGGGCGGCTCCACGGTCGCGGCCCAACTCGCCACCGGCGCAGTGGTTCTCGGCCTGCCCGGCAATCCGTTCGCGGCCACCGCCACGCTGCTGAGTCTGATTGCCGCGACCGTCGAGGGTCTGACCGGGGCCACCGAGTCCGCTCGCATCATGGGTCCGCTGGTGAACGCTTCCGAACTGACCGCTCCGGTCTCGCGCATCGTCCCGGCCCGCGCGCTGCCCGAGGGCGGCTTCCGAGGCGACCTGCGCCTGCATACCGCCCATCTGGCGGACCTGCTGCACCGCGACGGCGTGGTCGTCGTCCCGCCGAATGCCGAGGACGGCGCGCTCGCCGAATTCATCCCGCTGCGGGGCTGATCTAACCGGGTAGTCCGAGAATGGTGAGCAGCTGGCCGGGGTAGGCCGCGGCGTCCAGTCGTCCGGTCTGGGCGTAGATCCGGCGGCGCAGGCCGGTCACCGGATTGCGCAGGTGCAGGGTCCAAATGTGCGGCGCGAACTCCACCACGCCGTCCGACCAGGCCTGGCGGAATTTCGGGAATTCCCCGAGTTCGCGAATGAGATCGGCGAAGCCGTCCACATTGCCCGACCGCCCGATCAATCCGCGCATCCAGCGCGCGAGCTGGCGGGCGTCGCGCTCCCAGTTCACCATGACGCGGGTGGCCAGCTCATTGCCGAAGAACCAGCGCAGCATATTGCCGTCCTCGCGGACGCCCGGGAACGCGGTGTCCCAGCTCTCATTGCTGGCCAGCAGATTGGCCTGCATGTCCAGCAGCGCGGCCAAATTCGGGCTGTGCAGTTCCAGGACCCGGATCATCTCCGGGGTGATGGCGGCACGCAGCTCCTCCGCGCTGGGCAATTCGGCCGCGCCCAGGCCCGCGAGGTCGGTGAGCTGGCGGCGGTCCTCGGTGGAGAGGGGGTCGAGCCGATCCAGGTATCGGGTGAGGGCCTCGACCACTTCCCGGGTCGGGTTGCCGCGATCACCCTTCTCCAAATGCGTTATGTAACTTGCGCTTACACCGGCATTGAATGCCAGCCGTTCGCGGGAAACACCGCGATTGTCACGCAATCGGCGCAGCAGGTTTCCGAAGGTGGGTACTTCGAGTTCCGGAAGATCCTGTCCACATACCGCTCTCGCGCCCACCTGGTTCCCTCCTTTACGGAGTCTCGGCGGCCCACCCGGCCTCCCCCGTGGAGGCAGCACCGAGATCTCCTTCAGGACGGATACTTACACAGATTTGGATACAAACCGTTCAGTACGACAAATCCAATTTGTATCACCGGATACTCCTGTTGGTATATGTCCCCGGAATATCGCGACAAAATACCTCTCATGCCCCCAATGCCAGGGGCGCGGGTGTGGGCGAGATTTCCGCCCGCCTGGCCCGCAGCGGATCCGGGGCCGGGACCGCGTCGATCAGGCGGCGCGTGTACTCCTCGCGGGGTGCCTGGAAAACCGAAGTGACCAGCCCGGATTCGACAATACGCCCCGCCCGCAGGACCGCCACCCGATCGGCCACTTCGTGCACCACGGCCAGGTCGTGACTGATGAAAAGGCAGGCGAATCCGAATTCGGCACGCAGATCGGCGAACAGATCGAGCACCTGCGCCTGCACCGAGACGTCCAGGGCGCTGGTGGGCTCGTCGGCCACCAGCAGTCGCGGCGCGAGCGCGAGCGCGCGGGCCAGCGCCACGCGTTGCCGTTGCCCGCCGGACAGTTCGCCGGGGCGGCGGGTGGCGTAGTCGCGGGGCAGCCGCACGGATTCGAGCAGATCGCCGACCTTGGCGCGCAGCAGCGAGCCGGAGGCGACTCGGTGGACGCGCAGCGGTTCCCCGATCGAGTCGGCGAGGGAGCGGCGCGGGTCCAGGGAGGCGGTGACATCCTGGTGCACCAGGGCGACCTGCTTGCGCAGTCCGCGGAGTTCCTTGCGGGAGAGCCCGTTCAGGGCGACGCCCTGCAGGACGACCTCACCCGAGGTCGCGGGGACGAGGCCGAGCGCGGCGCGGCCGAGAGTGCTCTTGCCGGAACCGGATTCGCCGACCAGACCGACGACCTCGCGGGGAGCCACGGTCAGGGAGACCTCGTGTAGCGCCTGAAAGTGCTTGCCGCGCTGGCGGTAGACGACCGAGAGATCGCTCACCCGCAGAACGGGTTCGGGTTCGGCCACCGGCTCGGCCGGGGTTTGCGGCACCGACTCGACGGCCGCCACCGCGGCACCGCCCGCCGAGATCTCCGGCAGTGTGGGCACCGCGGCCAGTAGCTCGCGGGTGTAGTCCGCACGCGGATTCGCGAACAGCTCACGCACCGGCTGTGTTTCGACGACCGCACCGGCGCGCATGACGACGACCCGGTCGGCGATGGCGGCCACCACGCCCAGATTGTGGGTGATGAACAGCACGCCGGTGTTGTTGCGGCGCTGGATGTCTCGCAGCAGTCGCAGGATCTCCGCCTGGACGGTGACGTCGAGGGCGGTGGTGGGCTCGTCGGCGATGAGCAGGTCCGGGTCGCCGGACAGCGCCAGGGCGATGACGACGCGCTGCTTCTGGCCGCCGGAGAGCTGATGCGGATACCAGTCGACGCGCTTGCCGGGCTCGGGGATGCCCACCTGGGTGAGCAGGTCGATGGCCCGGGCGCGCGCCTGCGCCTTGCCGATTCGGCCGTGTGCACGCAGGGCCTCGGCGATCTGGGTTCCGATGCGCTGCACCGGGTTCAGGGCGATCTGCGGTTCCTGGAAGACCATGGCGGCGCGGGTGCCGCGCAGTGGTCGCAGGTCGTCTTCGGACGCGCCGATGATCTCGGTGTCAGTCAGTCGGATCGATCCGGTGGCGGTCGCGCCGGTGGGCAGCAGGCCGAGGACGGCACGGGCTGTCAGGGACTTGCCGGAGCCGGATTCGCCGACGAGCGCGACGGTTTCGCCGCGCGCGACTCGCACGCTGACGCCGTCGACTACCTTGCGATCGCCGAAACGAACCACCAAATCACTGATTTCTAGGAGGTTTTCGTCGGCGGCCGGGTAGTTCTTGTTTGCGCTCATATCACTGCCGCTCATCCAAGCCTCCGGGCACGGCCCAATGCCTGGGCGATCAATAGAAATCCGAGGGTCAGCGCCGACACCACCGCCAGCGGGCCGATCGCCATGGCGGGATTGGCGTCGAGATTGCGCATGGACTCGGCAATGATCGCGCCCAGCGACGGGTCCGGCGGCCGCACGCCGATGCCGATGAAGCTCATGGCGCTGTCCACGAACACCGCCAGCGACAGCGACAGCGCGAATTGCACCGCGAGCGGCTCGATCACATTGGGCAGCACGTGTTTCCGCAGCGTCCACGCGGTGCTCGCACCGATCACGTCGGCGGCCTCGACGAAGGGCTGTTCGCGCACCGCCAGCACCGCCGTGCGGATCTGCCTGCCGAAGATGGGGAGTTCGGCGGCGATGATCACGATGATCACCGCGTGCGCGCCGGGACCGGTGACGGCGGTGAGCGCGATGGCGAAGATGAGCGCGGGGAACGCCAGGATCAGGTCGAAGATCCGCTGCGCCACCACATCCGCGTACGGGTTGACGGTGGCGGCCAGGCCGATGAGCGAGCCCAATACCGCGCCGATGGGGACCGCGACGAAGGCGATGAGCAGGTCGACGCGGATACCGTAGAGCAGGCGGGTGAAGACATCGCGATTGACCTGGTCGGTGCCCAGCCAGTGCTCGCCGCTCACGCCGAGCAGATTCGCGCCCGGGATCTGTTCCAGCGGACCGTATTTCGTGAGCAGACCGGCGGCCAGTGCCGCGATGGCGATGACGCCGACGAGCAGCAGTCCGGCCAGGCCCTGTCCGCGCAGCAGCGCCTTCGGGAAGCTCGTCATGCGCGGCCTCCGATCCGAATGCGGGGATCTAGGTACGCGTGGACCAGGTCGGTGGTCAGCTGGATGGCCACGAAGACCGCCACCGAGAACAGTAGTAGCGCTTGGACCACCGGGTAGTCGCGGCGGTTGATGCCCTGTTCGATCAGCTGTCCGATGCCCGGCCAGGCGAAGGCGGCCTCCACCAGGACCGCGCCGCCGAGCAGGTTGCCGGTTTGAATGCCGAGCGTGGTGAGCATGGTGGGCAGGGCGTTTCGCAGTGCGCCACGCGTGACGATGCGGCGGTGCGGGATGCCCAGGGCGCGGGCGGTGAGGACGTAGGGCTTGGACAGTTCCGTGCGCAGCGCCTCGGTCAGGAAGCGGGTGAGCGCGGCGGCGACCGGCAGGCCCAGGCAGATCGCGGGGAGCAGCAGGTACTGGACGGCTATGTCGGGTCGGGTCAGGAAGCCGTCCGGCGGGATGCCGCCCGCTGGCAGGACGGGGATGGCTACCGCGAACACCAGCACCAGGAGCACGCCGGTGACGAAGACCGGGACGGCCACGGCCACCGTATTGGCCGCGGCCACAATGGCATTGAGCCAGCGCCGGTCCCACAGCACCGAGGCGACGGAGATCACCAGGCTCACCGCGACCGCCAGCAGCAGTGCGGCGGCGGCGAGGATCAGCGTGTTGGACAGGCCGCGTCCTATGAGGTCGGCGATCTGGCCGCCGATGATGTAGGAGCGACCGAGGTCGCCGGTCGCCACGCCGTGCAGCCAGGACAGATACTGCGCGGGGATCGAGCGGTCCAGTCCGAGCTGATGCCGGATGGCGGCGATCGTTTCCGGGGAGGCGTCGGGTCCGGCGAGGGTCGTCGCCGGATCGCCGGGGACCAGACGCAGCAGCAGGAAGATGAGCACCGACGCGCCGAAGAGCACCGCGATCGCGGAGGGCACCCGGCGCAGGAGATACGCGGTCATGCCAGGAACGCCTCGGTGAACAGATGCTCGCGGCGCTTGGTCCAGCTGAGGCCGTGCAGCTTTCGGGTCGCGGCGTCCTGCGAGTAGTGCACGCCGATCTCGATCAGGAACAGGCTGTCCAGCAGTTGGTCGTTGAGGGCCTGGTAGGCGCGCGTGGCGTCGGTGCCGGTCGCCTGGGGTAGCTGCCAGGCGGCGTCGGCGGCCTTCACATAGTCGGCCGACTCGTAGCGGGAGGCGTTCTTACGGGCGTTGAACGGATAGGCGCTGACCGTCAGCGTGGCGGGCGCGAACTGCGCCCACGAGTGGTCGGTGAGCCACAGGCCCGGGAACTGCGCGCCGATCAGCTGTTTGATGAAGGTGGCGTTCTCGGTGGGCACCAGCTCGACCTCGATGCCGACCTCGGCCAGGTTGGCCTGCACGATCTGCGCGGCATTCTCACCGCCCACGTAGGAGGTGTTGTAGGCCAGGGGCAGCTTGGGCGGTTTGGGCAGCTGCGCCAGAATCTGCTTGGCCTTGGCCACATCTCGCGTGTAGCGGGTGTTGCGCGAATCGTCGAAGGCGGGAGAGTTCTTGGGCCACGGCAGGTTCAGCGGGTAGCCCGCGCCGCGGAAGACGTCCTTGATGATGCGCTCACGGTCGAGGGCGTAGGCGATGGCCTGGCGCACACGGACATCGGCGAGGGTCGGGTCCTGGACGTTGGCCCCGACGTACACCTGTAGTTCCGCGCCTTCGAAGGCGATGACGCGGTAGCCGTCGGTCTTGGCCAGGTTCTCGTTGTCGCGGTAGGTGACGCCGTCGGCGAGGTGGATCTGGCCGGTCTTGAGCGCGTTGAGCTGGGCCTGGTTGTCGGAGATGACGGTGAACTCGATGCGGTCCAGGTAGGGGCGGTCCGGGACCCAGTACGCCGGGTTCTTCTCGAACACCAACTGCTGGTTGGGGATTCGCTGGGTGAAGCGGAACGGGCCGGTGCCGACGATCTTGTCGCCGGTGGCCAGCTGGTCGATCGTTTCGCTGTCCAGGATGGGGACGGTGTCCAGCAGATCGAACAGATTGCTCAACGGGTGGTCGAGGGTGAGCGTGATGCGGTGCGGGTCACTGGTGTCGAAGCCGGTGACGGCGGCGGCGGTGCTCTTGAGCTGCGCGGACCATTTGGGGTCGGCGTAGGTGCGCAGCGAGAACTCGACGTCCTTCGAGGTGAAGGGGCGGCCGCTGTGGAACTTCACGTCGTCGCGCAGGTCCAGGGTGATGGACTTGCCGTCGGGGGCCACGGTCCAGCTCTTGGCCAGCAGCGGCTGGGGTTCCAGCTTGTCGTGCGGGTAGCGCACCAGGGACTCGAAGACCAGGCCGACCACATACGGCGTGGTGCCGGTATTGGTGAGCAGGTTGGCGGGCACGATGTCCACGAGCACGCCGTATTTCAGCGTTCCGCCGCGCACGGGCTGGGCATTGTCGTCGCCGCCGCGCTGCTGGCTCACCGCCGAGGTGCACGCAGCCAGCGCCCCGCCCCCGAAGATCGCCAGCGCGGCGACGGCGGAACTGCGCAGGAAAATACGGCGGTCGAGACCGCCGGGGGACGAAATCATCTGAAGAAACCTCGACTGTGGACCGGGCCTTGATTGTGTGGCGACGCTATCGGCGGGTGCATGACGGATCACCGGTTGCACGCAGCCAGAGTGAAACCCTAGTTCGGGAGTGGGCGCTCGACCTTTGCTGGGAGCATGTCAGTCCCCGAACATGCCCGTGGCTATGAGAATTTCACCGGTGAGATCGGCCGCACCACCGCCGATTCGACCCCGGAATGGCTGTATCCGCCGGTCGCGCCCGCTGGCGCGCCCAATATCATCGTGGTGCTGGTCGACGATATGGGGTTCAGCGATATCGGGCCGTTCGGTTCGGAGATCGAGACGCCGACGTTGGATCGGTTGGCGGCCAATGGGCTGCGGCTCACCAACTTTCATACGACACCGCTGTGCTCGCCGTCCCGGGCCGCGCTGTTGACGGGTATCAATTCGCATCGGGCCGGGTTCGGGTTCGTGGCCAATGCCGATCCGGGGTATCCGGGCTTGCGGTTGGAGTTGGCCGACGATGTGCTGACCTTGCCGGAGATCTTGCGCGCCAATGGATATGCGACGTACGCGGTCGGAAAATGGCATCTGGTCCGCGATGCCACGCTGCATCCGGCGTCGCATCGCGATTCTTGGCCCACGCAGCGGGGATTCGACCGGTATTACGGGTCGCTGGAGGGGTTGAACTCCTTCTACTATCCGAATCAGCTGATCTCGGACAGTTCGGCGGTGGATATCGAGGAATATCCGGAGGACTACTACCTCACCGACGATTACACCGACCGGGCGATCGGGTACATCAAGGAGCTGCGCGCGCACGATGCGAGCAAGCCGTTCTTCCTGTACTTCGCGCACACCGCCATGCACGGGCCCTTGCAGGCCAAGCCAGCGGATCAGGCGAAGTATCGCGGGAAGTATCGGGAGGGGTGGGATCGGTTGCGGCAGACCCGGTTTGCCGCGCAGATCGCGCAGGGGCTGTTTCCGGAGGGGACGCAGCAGAAGCCTCGGAATACCGAGCCGGGTTATGAAGCGCAGGAATGGGATTCGCTGAGCGAGGAGCAGCGGTCTCGGTTCGAGCGGTACATGGAGGTGTACGCGGGCATGGTCGACAGCATCGACCAGAGCCTGGGACGGGTGGTGGAGACGCTCGAGCAGTTCGGCGAGTTGGACAACACCATTATTGTGTTCACCTCGGACAATGGCGGTACCGCGGAAGGTGGGCCGGAGGGGACCCGCACGTACTTCGCGCAGTTCGCGCAGGTGGACGAGCCCGATTGGGAGCGGGATGTGCCGCACGACGACGAGTTGATCGGCACCGCCAAGCTGGGTGTGCACTACCCGCGCGGGTGGGGGCAGGCTTCGAATACGCCGTTCCGGTTCTACAAGGGGCAGACCTTCGCCGGTGGGGTTCGCGTGCCCTTCGTGCTCTCGTGGCCGAAGGGGTTGCCGCGGACCGAGGGTGACGAGGGGGTGCGGCAGGAGTACGTCTACATCACCGACCTGGCTCCGACGCTGCTCGAGCTCGCCGGGCTGCAGCGGCCGAGTGTCCGTAACGGCTTGCCCGCCAAAGACTTCGACGGCGTCTCGGCGGTGGATGTGCTGCGCGATCCGGCTGCGATCTCCTCCCATGTCGAGCAGTACTCCGAGATGACCGGCCACCGTGGCTTCTACCGCGACGGCTGGAAACTCCTCGCCCTCTACGAACCCGAACGCGGCATCGACAACCCGCGCTGGCAACTCTTCGACGTCCGCACCGATCCCACCGAACTCCACGATCTGTCCGAGCAGCTGCCGGACAAGGTCGCCGAACTCGCCGCGGCCTGGGACGAAGCCGCTTGGCACAACACGGTTTTCCCGCTCGTCACCCGAAAAGACCTGGCCCGACGCCGCCCCGAGGAAGCCCGACTCGGCGACCAGGTCCGCATCCTCCCCGGCACCCCCACCCTCGAGCGCTACCGCTCCCAACGCCTGATCGCCTACCGCGACTTCACCATCACCATCGAACTGGACTCCTACCGCCCCGGCGACGAAGGCGTCCTGGTCGCCCATGGCGACCCGCTAGGCGGCTATCTCCTCTACATCGAAAACGGCCGCCTGATCTTCGGTTACAACGCCTACGGCCGCTACACCACAGTCGACGCGGGCGAAATCCCTTCCGGCAGCCAACTTCTCACCCTCTCCGCAACAGTCCAACCCCACCTCCGCTGGGACTTCTCCATCGGCATCGACGGCGTCCGCGCAGCCACCCTCCCCAACCAGGTCCAACTCGTCGGCATGTCCCCCTGGACCGGCATCTCCGTAGGCCTAGACGCCCGAGGCCCAGTCTCCTGGGACCTCCGCTCCCGCCACGGCGTCTTCCGCTACACCGGCAACCTCCGCTCAGTCACCTACCGCCCCGGCGCAATCGGCGTCCCGGAAGACGCCCAAGAGGCTCTCGACACCGAAGCCGAGCTGATCGCCGAATAGAACCCACAACCCGAAAGACCAAAAGCCACAAGAAGAAAAGATAAAAAGACAAAAGATAAAAGACGCCAGGAGGAGGGAGAGAGGGTGGTCGAGCTTGCGAGGCCCTCTCACCTACCAGCCCCCTCGCGGCTCGGCCGTTCTTCGTCTCTGTGGAATTGTCAAAGAGCTTGAAGCCGTGGAGCTGTCGAACGATTCGGTTTCGAGTTGTTGGGTTGTCTCGAGAAGGTGATGCGTGCAGTCCGTGGGCTGGGAGGTGAGGGGGCGGCTCCCAACCCGGCGTCAGCCCAAGTGCGGTAGGGCAGGCGACGCAACCACACTTCCCCGTCCCTGCGCACGCCAGCGGGAGACGAGCAGCTCGGGTTTCACGCTGCCCGTGAACCCCACCTCCGGCAACTCGAATCCACGAGACCGGCGACCCGCTTGCCGACGTGATGGTGCTCGTTGACTTGCGGGGTGTGGGAGGGGTCCAACGCCGCCGGAGCAATCCACCCGACCCGGCCCGGTGTCGGGGAGTCCTTGCCCAACATCACCGTCTGCCAACCGTTGTCGCTGTCGTTGACGAGGGCGTGGTGGTGATCGCAGACCAGGGCGAGGTTGGTCACATCGGTGGGTCCGCCCTTGGCCCAATCGATCACATGATGGGCCGCGCACATGCTGGCGGGCACATCGCAGCCGGGGTGGGTGCAGCCGCGATCGCGGGCGATCAGCGCCAGGCGCTGCCCGGAGCTGGCGAGGCGCTCACCATGAGCGAGGTAGAGCGGGATCTCGTCCTTGTCGAGCACCGCCAACACCGGGCGAGAACCCTTGGCCAGCTTGAGGGCTTCGCTGATCGACAGGTGCCCGCCCGAGGCAGTGGTCGCGACCCCCGCGCCACGTTCGAGGTCGGCCAGGCTCATCGTCACGACGACCTCGACGGGCAGGCCACGGTGCTTGCCCAGCTTCACCGGCTTACCCGCCTTCGCCGCAGCGGCAGCAGTATCGGCAGCGGTGCCAGCAGCAGTATCGGCGGGGGTGTCGGTGCCCGGCTGCAACGCGGCGACGAGCGCGAACAACGCGTCATGGGTGCGCTGGGCGGCATCGCGACGATCGCGACGCGCGGCCGCCTCCAACACCTTCGACTCGACCTTGGCGGTGGCCGCGAGGATCTCAGCATCCGTGTCGTCGAGGTTGCACATCCCCGGGCGGGCCAGCTTGGCGAAGATCGCGTCGAGCAGCGCGCGGAGTTCGGGGGTGAGCCAGCCTTCGATCTTCGACATCCCATCCACCCCAGGGCGGCTGATGGTGATGCCGCGACGGCGGCGACGGTCGGCGTCGGAGATCACCGTCCCCTCGGGGTCCAGGCGGGCGAGGATCTCGCGTCCGATCTTGGGCAGGTCATCGGGCAGGCCGGTCACGCAGTGCTCGACCAGCAGCTGCTCGGTTTCGGTCCGCGCCTGGGCGGGGACCTCGGCGGGCAGGTGGGTCATGATGTCCACGATGCCGCGCACATGATCGCGGGAAATCACGCCCGTCTCATAGGCGTTCGCGGTGGCGGCCAGGGTGATCGGGCGCGGCTTGCCATCGGCACCGAGGAACTCTCCACACGCTCCGGCGATCTTCACCCGCATCGACGCGTCGTACCGCGACAAACCCAGGGTCTGGCGCAGGGACGGCACCGCGTCCTTGACTCCGGCCTTGCGCGGCAGGTCTCGCTCCGACGCCTCGATCACCAGAGCCGAATCCAGCGCGGCCAATTGACGCTTGCAGATTTCCAGGCGGCGCATGAATTCCACGACATCGGTATCGGTGAGGCGGTTGAGTCCGCCATTGAGGACGGTGTCGGCGACGTTGGTGACCTCGGTCATCAGCGCGCCGATGCCGGTGCTGTCGAGTGTTTCCCCCTTCGAATTCATGCTCTAATTCTACCGCCGAATTGATCACAATGGAACCCGAAATACGAAGTACCCCTTGGTATTTCGGAAAACAGACCCTCCTATTTCGAACCCAGAGAATCAATTACTTTGGCAATTCGCCGCGTACGAGTTTCAGGCTTCTTGGCCTCGGCGACAGAGGCCGCCGCTTCCTTGCGATTGGTATAGGAGAGTGCGTCGAATGCAGCGCGGAGCCCGGCTGCGGAGAGGGCGTCGGCCAGCTCGTCGGGGACGGTGACGGTGCGTTCGGCGGAGTCACGTTCGATGGTGACCGTCACTTGGTCGCCTGGGCCCTTGCCCAGTTCCGATTGGATGGCCTTCAACAGGCCGAGGCAGGGGCCCGCGCCCATGTTGGCGATGGATCCTTGGTAGGGGATGCCGTCGAAGGTGGCGCGGACGGGGATGCGGCCGCCGCCGCCCAAGGCCTCGATGATCTCCGGGGGCACGGGGATGTACGCGCCGCCGCGCTCGACCGACTGGATGACGCCTTCGAATCGCTGCATGGAAACACGATATAGCGATCTTTCAGCAATCCACGGATGTGTTAACAAATATTAAGTAACCGAGAACCGACCGTTTCGGAAGCTTCACCGCCACCCCACGGAAACGCCCTTCTGGGAACATGATTCACACCTGATTCGAGGGTTTCCCCAGGTCGCGCCCCGGGCGTGTGACCTCGGCCGCTACCCCCTGGTGACCGGAACATTTCTTGGATCTCACAGCTCACACTCACCCCGAGCGTGATGTGAGAGAAACGTTTTGATGCCTCCCTCGACGTCCTTACAGTCAACCCAGCAGCCCGGTATTTCCAGCTCGAAGGGGGCGTCAATGGCTAACTCGCAGAACGGACACTCGTCCGCCGATGCGCTGCTTCGACTGGGGAAGTACTTCAACCGCGGCGAGGTTTCCGGCGATCTGCGCACCCTGCACAAGGTGGGCGGGCGTGAGGCCGATGAGTTCTATCGGGATCGCTGGTCGCACGACAAGGTGGTGCGGTCCACCCACGGTGTGAACTGCACGGGCTCGTGCTCGTGGAAGATCTATGTCTCCGACGGCGTGATCACCTGGGAGTCCCAGCAGACCGACTACCCGAGCGTGGGCGCGGACAAGCCCGAATACGAACCCCGCGGCTGTCCGCGTGGCGCGTCGTTCTCCTGGTACACCTACTCCCCCGCCCGCATCCGCTACCCCTACGTGCGCGGCACCCTGCTCGAGCTCTACCGCGACGCCAAGACCCGCCTGAAAGACCCTGTGCTCGCCTGGGAATCCATCGTAGAGGACCCCGACAAGGCCAAAGCCTACAAATCCGCGCGCGGCAAGGGCGGATTCGTTCGCGCCGAATGGTGGGAGGCCGCCGAAATCGCCGCCGCCGCACACGTTTACACCATCAAGCGGTACGGTCCGGATCGCATCGCGGGGTTCTCGCCGATTCCGGCCATGTCGATGGTCTCGCATGCCGTCGGCGCTCGGTTCATTTCGCTCATCGGCGGCTCCATGCTGTCGTTCTACGACTGGTACGCCGACCTGCCCGTCGCCTCCCCGCAGGTCTTCGGCGACCAGACCGACGTCCCCGAATCCGCCGACTGGTTCGACGCCGGATACCTGATCATGTGGGGCTCCAACGTCCCCGTCACCCGAACCCCGGACGCCCACTACATGACCGAGGCCCGCTACCGCGGCCAGAAGGTCGTGGTGGTCTCGCCGGACTACGCCGACAACACCAAGTTCGCCGACGAGTGGGTGCCCGCCCGACCCGGCACCGATGCGGCACTGGCCATGGCCATGGGTCACGTCGTATTGCGAGAGTTCTTCGTAGACAAGCAGACTCCGTACTTCACCGACTACGTCAAGCGCTACACCGACCTGCCCTACCTCATCACCCTCGAGGACAAGGACGGCGTCGCCGTCCCGGGCAAGTTCCTCACCGCCGCCGACCTCGGCCATACCGGTGAAGGCGTGCAACACCAGACCGTTCTGCTGGATGCCGACGGTAATCCGCAGGTGCCCAATGGTTCTCTCGGCCACCGCTTCACCGAGGCGGGCAAGGGTCGCTGGAACCTCGAGCTCGGGGACATCGATCCCCTCCTGACCCTGCACGGGCGCACCGATGATGTTGCGGCCGTGCGGTTCCCCCGCTTCGACGGGCCCGCCTCCGAGGTCCTCACCCGTGGCGTGCCGACCACCGTCGTCGCGGGGCGACGGGTGACGACGGTGTTCGATCTCCTGCTGGCCCAGTACGGCGTGGCCCGACCCGGCCTGCCCGGCAGCTGGCCGACCGGCTACGACGATGCGAGTGAGCCGTACACGCCCGCCTGGCAGGAATCGATCACCGGCGTCCCCGCCCAACAGGCCGAACGCATCGGCCGCGAATTCGCCGACAATGCCGAGAAGTCCCAGGGTCGGTCCATGATTTTGATGGGCGCGGGCACCAATCACTGGTTCCATTCCGATCAGATCTACCGCAGCTTCTTCACCCTCACGCTGCTCACCGGCTGCCAGGGCGTGAACGGCGGCGGCTGGGCGCACTACGTCGGCCAGGAGAAGTGCCGACCCGTAACAGGCTGGGCCACATTGGCTTTCGCTTCGGACTGGCAGCGCCCGCCACGTCAGATGCAGGGCACCGTGTTCTGGTACCTGGCCAACGACCAATGGCGCTACGACCCGTTCACCAGCGAATCGTTCGCCTCGCCCCTCGGCAAGGGCAGCTTCGCCGGGCGCACGGCCGCCGACAATATCGCTCTCGCTTCACGTTTGGGCTGGATGCCCTCGTATCCGACCCTCAACCGCAACCCCCTCGACCTCGTCGACGAGGCCGAGCAGGCCGGTAAGGCTCCCACGGATTACGTTGTGGACGGCCTGAAGTCGGGTGATCTGCGTTTCGCGTGCGAGGACCCCGACGCCCCCGAGAACTTTCCCCGCGTGCTCACCGTCTGGCGCGCCAATCTGCTCGGCTCCTCCGGCAAGGGCAACGAGTACTTCCACAAGCACCTCCTCGGCGCGGACTCCAACCTCCAGACCGCCGAGGCGACCGGTGTCCGCCCGCAGGAACTGGAATGGCGGGAGGAGGCCGCGACCGGCAAGCTGGATCTGCTGCTGTCGCTGGACTTCCGCATGACGTCCACGACCCTGTTCTCCGACATCGTCTTCCCGGCCGCCACCTGGTACGAGAAGCACGATCTGTCCTCCACCGACATGCATCCCTTCGTGCACGCCTTCTCCCCGGCCATTTCCCCGCCGTGGGAGGCCAAGACCGATTTCGAGGCCTTCCACCGCATTGCCCGCGGCTTCTCCTGGCTGGCCGAGAAGCATCTGGGCAAGCGCAAGGATCTGGTGGCGGTGCCGCTGCAACACGACTCGGCCGACGCGTTGGCGCAGGCCGGAGGACGCGTGCTCGATTGGAAGAACGGCGAGTGTGAGCCCATTCCGGGTGTCACCATGCCGAAACTCGTTGTCGTCGACCGTGACTATCCGAATGTCGCGGAGAAGATGGCCGCGCTCGGACCGCTGGTCGAAACGCTGGGACTCACCACCAAGGGTGTCACCACGCTGCCCGATGCCGAGGTAGATTACCTGCGCGGCGTGAACGGCACCGTGGTTTCGGGTGTCGCGCAAGGCCGTCCGTCGCTGGCCAAGGACACCCACGCGGCCGAGGCGATCCTGGCACTGTCCGGCACCACGAATGGCCGACTCGCGGTGGAAGGGTTCCACGCGCTGGAACGGCGCACCGGAACCGAGCTGGCCGATTTGGCGGCCGAACACGAGGGTAAGCGAATCACCTTCGCCGACACGCAGGCCCGGCCCGTTCCGGTGATCACCTCACCGGAATGGTCCGGGAGCGAGACCGGTGGTCGTCGGTACTCCCCGTTCACGATCAATGTCGAGCGCAAGAAGCCGTGGCACACCTTGACCGGGCGGCAGCACTTCTACCTCGATCACGACTGGATGATCGAGCTCGGGGAGCAGCTGCCGATCTACCGGCCGCCACTGGACATGTCGGCGCTGTTCGCCGAACCGGGCATTGGCAATGTGAACGAAAACGGCGTGACCGTGCGCTATTTGACGCCGCACTCGAAGTGGTCGATCCACTCCGCCTACCAGGACAACCTGCACATGCTCACGCTCTCGCGCGGCGGTCAGGCGATCTGGATGTCGGACAAGGATGCCGCGAAAATCGGTGTGGCCGACAATGACTGGATCGAGGCGATCAACCGCAACGGCATCGTGGTGGCGCGCGCGATCGTGTCGCACCGCATGCCCGAGGGGACCGTGTTCATGTACCACGCCCAGGACCGCGCGGTGAACGTCCCCCGCATCGAGGGTGCGTCGGATACCAAGCAGGGCAAGGGAAAACGTGGCGGCATCCACAATGCGCTGACCCGCATCATGATCAAGCCCTCGCACCTCATCGGCGGCTACGCCCAGCAGTCCTTCGCCCTGAACTACCACGGCCCCACCGGAAATCAGCGCGACGAGGTCACCACCATCCGCAAGCGCTCGCAGGAAGTTGAGTACTGATATGCGTGTTATGGCGCAACTGGCCATGGTGATGAACCTGGACAAGTGCATCGGCTGCCACACCTGCTCGGTCACCTGCAAGCAGGCCTGGACCAATCGCTCGGGCACCGAGTACGTGTGGTTCAACAATGTGGAAACCCGTCCCGGACAGGGGTATCCGCGCCGGTACGAGGACCAGGAGAAGTGGAAGGGCG
Organism: Nocardia sp. CDC160; assembly: GCF_035818795.1. Classification (NCBI taxonomy): domain Bacteria; kingdom Bacillati; phylum Actinomycetota; class Actinomycetes; order Mycobacteriales; family Nocardiaceae; genus Nocardia; species Nocardia sp. CDC160. The sequence goes on from NZ_JAYKYT010000003.1 coordinate 690,282, forward strand.
GGTGGACCCTCGACAAGAAGGGACGACTCACCCTCAAGTCCGGGTCGCGGATGAAGCGGCTGCTCAATATCTTCGCGAATCCGGATTTGCCCACGGTGTCGGACTACTACGACCCGTGGAGCTACGACTACGACACGCTGCTGTCCGCCCCGCAGATGGACACCACCCCGGTGGCCAAGCCCAAGTCGCTGATCACCGGCGAGGACACCAAGGTCACCTGGGGTGCGAACTGGGACGACTCGCTGGGGTCCGGGCCCGACCAAGTGGGTAAGGACCCGTTGCTGGCCAAGCTCTCCGAGCAGGTCAAGCTCGAGTTCGAAGAGACCTTCATGTTCTACCTGCCGCGCATCTGCGAGCACTGTCTCAACCCCTCGTGCGCGGCGTCGTGCCCGTCGGGGGCGATCTACAAGCGTGCCGAGGACGGCATCGTGCTGGTGGATCAGGACAAGTGCCGCGGCTGGCGGCAGTGCGTCACCGGCTGCCCGTACAAGAAGATCTACTTCAACCACAAGACGGGCAAGGCCGAGAAATGCACCTTCTGCTACCCGCGTGTCGAGGTCGGCATCCCCACGGTCTGCTCCGAGACCTGCGTGGGACGCCTGCGCTACATCGGCGTCATGCTCTACGACGCCGACAAGGTCCTCGAGGCCGCCTCGGTCACCGAGGACAAGGACCTCTACCCCGCACAGCTGGGGGTGTTCCTCAACCCGCACGACGAACGCGTCATCGCCGAGGCCGAACGCGCCGGGATCTCACCGGAATGGATTGCCGCCGCACAGGATTCGCCGGTCTACAAACTGATCGTCGACTACCAGCTCGCGCTGCCGCTGCATCCGGAATACCGCACCATGCCGATGGTCTGGTACGTGCCGCCGCTGTCGCCGGTGGTGGACACCCTCACCCAGACCGGCCACGACGGGGAGAACCACAACAACCTCTTCGGCGCGATCGATGCCCTGCGAATTCCGGTGGAGTACTTGGCCGAACTGTTCACCGCCGGTGAGATCGGTCCGGTCCGCGCCTGTTTGCAGCGCCTGGCGGGCATGCGCTCGTTCATGCGCTCGATCAACCTCGGCCAGGAGCCCGACCTGTCCATTCCGGACGCCATCGGCCTCGAACCCGAGGAAATCGAGGCCATGTACCGGCTGCTCGCCATCGCCAAGTACGAGCACCGCTACGTCATTCCCTCGGGCGCGACTTCCCGTGCCCACGAACTGGATTCGCTCGCCACCGGCTGCTCCCTCGATACCGACGGCGGCCCCGGCATGACGGCCTTCGACTACATGGCCGACAAATTCCACCTCACCGACACGAATGGTGCCGCACCCGACCAGAAATCGAGCCGAGTCAACCTCCTCAACTGGGACGGCAAGAGCACCGCGGGACTGGTGCCCACTTCCACCAACGGCAATGGCGCCGCTGGCAATGGCAACGGAGCCAACGGAAATGGGCACCACTCCCCCGCCGCGGCCGAGGACAGCGCACCCGAGTCGATCGAACCGGCACCGACGGGAGCCGCACGATGAACCTGCCAAGACTGCGACGCCGCCCCGCGCCCGCCATCACCACCCGCGAGCACGAACACCGCTTGGCCTGGCGGCTCGGCTCGCTGACCCTCGACTACCCGAACGCGCGCGTCGCGTCCCGGAGTTCCGGCGCACCCTTGACCGGAAATCCTTACAGCCCAGTGGTTTCCGGCCAAGAACACGCCGGAATGGCGGGGGAGTCGGCGCGATGAGCCTGCTGAAACTGCGGCGGCGGCCCGAACCGGCCGTCGCCATGAGCGAGCGCGAGCGCCGCCTGGTGTGGCGGCTGGGCGCGCTGCTGCTCGACTATCCGGGCGAGCAGACCCTGGCCATGCTGGACGAACTCGACGCCGCCGCAACGGAATTGCCGGACACCGTGCGTCCGCTGCTGGCCGGGTTCCTCACCCACCTGCGCACCGGCGACCCGATAGCGCTGGCTCAGGAGTACGTCGAGACCTTCGACATGCGCCGCCGCGCCAGCCTGCACCTGACCTTCTACGCCTACGGGGATACCCGCAAGCGCGGCATGGCACTCCTGCGCTTCAAGCACGCCTACCGCCATGCCGGTGTCGAACTCGGCGACGAGGAACTGCCCGACCACCTGCCCGTGCTGCTCGAATTCGCCGCCACCGTCGATCCGATCGGCGGCGAGCGGCTGCTGGGCGAACACGTCCCGGTACTGGAACTGCTGCGGTTGTCGCTTTCCGACAGTGGATCTCCGTACGCGGGGGTGCTGGCGTCGGTGGTGGCGACTCTGCCACCGGTCACCACCGCCGACCGTCGGCGCATTGCCGAACTCGCCGCCGCCGGGCCGCCCGAGGAGGAGGTCGGCCTCGACCCCTTCGCCATGGATCCGCTCGCCTTCACCGGACAGGAGGCCCGACGATGAGCTCCGGGCTCTGGCTGATACTGCCCTACATCGCCTTCACCTCGTTCGTGCTGGGCCACCTGTGGCGCTATCGCACCGACCAATTCGGCTGGACCACGCGTTCTTCGCAGATCTACGAGTCCCGGCTGTTGCGGCTGGGTAGTCCGCTGTTCCACTTCGGCATGCTCGGGGTGATCGGCGGGCACGTGCTGGGTGTGCTCATCCCGCAGTCGTGGACCGATGCCATTGGCGTCTCCGAGGAGGCGTACCACATCGTCGCCGTCTCGGCGGGATCGGTTGCGGGACTGGCGGTCATCGCCGGAATCGCGATTCTGCTCTACCGCCGCCTCACCGTCCCGGCCGTCCGCCAGGCGACCACGGCCAATGACAAGGTGATGTACGTCCTGCTGGCCGCGGCGCTGGTCACCGGACTGCTCAACACCTGGGGCAGCAATCTGCTGTGGGGCACCTACAACTACCGCGAGACCGTCTCCCCCTGGTTCCGCAGCCTGTTCACCCCGCACCCGCAGCCCGACCTCATGGTCGGCACGCCCTGGACCTTCCAGGTGCACGGGCTGATCGTGCTGGCGCTCATCGCCTTCTGGCCCTACACCCGGCTGGTCCACATGTTCTCGGCCCCGGTCGGCTATCTCGTCCGCCCGTACGTCGTCTACCGCGCCAAGCCGAACAAATCGGCCGATAAAACCCGCTATGCCCGCGCCTGGGAAACTCCCGCCATTCCGCGCCGATAGGACCGCTCGTAAACCGATTGGCCGCTCGTATATCAATGGCGCGCCGAGGGCACCGGTGTTAAGGTTCGGCGCGGCCCGACCGACCGGTTGGGCTCGAGTTGTCCTCGGGGGATTCCTTGTTCAATTGGTATGTCGGTCTGCTCGCGCTCAGCGGCGTCATCATGCTCGCGCTGGCGGCCGTCCGTCAGGGGCAGAGCGAACTGTCGCGCGTGCTCAATGCCGTCTTCGGCGTCGGATTCATCGGCTACGCCTTTTATCTGGCGTTCCTTTTCGACGGCGGCTCGTATTTCATCTTCTTCCAGGCCTTCATCCTGCCGGTCATGATGGTGGTCAACTACTTCCGCAATCGCACCCCGAAGCCGAAGCTGACCGACACCCAGAAGGCCTGGCGCGAATACCAGAAGTCCAACGGCGGCCAATAATCCGGCGTAATGGCTACGCCGACCGACTCGACAGGGTGCGGGCACTCATGTAGTCGACGACGTCGCAAGGCTGGTCCCCGACGTCGCGCAGGAGATTGTCGAGGGCCCCGTCGAGCTCGGGGCTCGGTCCCCGCTCGGCGAGCAGAACGACGATGGCCTCCAGGGCATTGCGTCGCGGGTTCGGCTGGGCCAGTAGCTCTTCCAGGTAGGTCTCCGGATCCGCCAGACGCAGCGCGCGACGGGCCGCGGCATGCACGCGCCGGGGTAGTTCCGTGCGGATCTCCGTGACGTCCCGGGGGATGACGTGGCCCGGCTGGTACGGGTCCAGGCGGATCGTCCACAGCTGGGCCGGATCATCCGGGACGCCCTCACCGGCGAGCAGACCCGGACCGGTGGCCGCCTCGATCGCCATGGGCGACAGGCCCGCTCGCTCCCTGCGCCAATTACAGAACTCCCACCACGCCACCGGCGTGCCCGTGGCGGTCAGACCGAAGCTGAGCACCTGCTGACCCGCGGTGAAGGTCCGGAAGATGCGCGTGCGCTCCAGCCGGGCGATACCCTCCTCGGTCACGCACACCCAGGTGGGTTCGGCGCCCTCAAACCCGTAGGGCTCCAGTAGCTTCCCCGTCTCGCGCATGAGGCGGCGCAGTGCTGAATCCGGTTTGACCACCCCCGCAGAGTAACGGCGGGAACCGACAGGATGACGGAGCTGCGCATCCGCCCAGGACGCGGCGCGTCGCGCAAGACACGCCGCGTCCGGGCGCGGTGGGCGCGCCGGTGTGCCTACCGTTTCGAGGCCGCGATCACTGCTTCGGGTTGGACCAGATGTCGTTCACCGTGGCCGCGTACGCGTCATTGTTGGTCAGCGGCTGCAGACCCAGGGCGGTGTCGATGGTCCGCAGCAGGCCGTACTGGTCGGTGCGCTGCGAGCTCGTGAATCCGGCCCTCACCGAGCCCTGCGAGCCCAGCATGATGGTCGGCACCCGGTTCGGGTACAGCGGGCCGAACGCCTTCACCGCGCCCTCGTCGAAGGTCAGGATCAGCAGCGAGCGCTGCTGCTTCCAGGCCGGGGAATCGAAGATGGTCGGCAGCGTGGTGCTCAGCCAGCTGTCACCGGAGGCAACGCCGCAGCCCTCCATGTTGTGGCATTCATTGGCCGCGAACCATACGAAGTTCGGGGTCGTCGCCGCGGACTTCAGATCGGTCGTCATCTGCGTCAGCGGCTGCAGATGTGCCGCGCAGTAGGCCGCGTCGGACTTGATGTTCTTGAAGTACAGGAACGGCAGATCGTCCTGGTAGTACTGGCCGTGCGCGGTCTGATCGCAGTTGCCGTTCGCGTCCTCGGCGTAGCCCTTCCAGGTCTTGTGCGCCGCGTCCACGCGATTGCCGATGTGGGTGGCGTCGAGGGTGGTGGTGCCCACGCTGTTGTCGACCAGCCCGTAGAGACCGCCCGCCGCCAACGCGACATAGTTCGGATCGCTGGGGTGGGTGGTGGCGTAGGACTGACTCAACGTCGCGCCCTGCGACCGCAGGCCATTGATGTAGGGGGCCTGGGAATTTCCGATGATGCCGCTGACGCCGTCGTAGTCCTGGTTCTCCAGGTAGACGACGAAGACGTGGTCGTAGCCGGGCACCGAGGCGGCCGGTGCGGTCAGCTTCGGCGCGGGCAGGGACGCGCCGATGGTGAACGACAGATTGTCGGCATAGCCGTCATTGGTGTCCCCGGCGGTCCAGGTGAAATTGAGCGCGATCTTCACCGAGCGCGTGCCCTTGGGCAGGGTGCCCTTCGTATCGCGCTGCACCATCCCGGTTTTCAGGCCGCGGTCGACGCTGCTGACATCGTCGCATTCGGCCGAACCGAGCTGCGCTCCCGAGGCGCTGAGGAAGGTCGCGGTCATATTGACCCGGTCCAGCTGGGCGCCGTAGCCGCCCAGCCAGCCGTTCAGGTCGAAGCTCACGTTCCCCTGGTCGATGGCCGAGCCCGCGGCCGAGACATTGACGGTCTGGTCCATCTCGGAATTGCCGGTGCCGCCGCCCGCGAAGAACTTCGCGCCCCGGTTCGACGGTCCCGGCGAGGAGGCGTCCGGCCAACCGGATTGTCCGTAGCACACCGCGTTCGGCTCGCCCTTGCCGATAGTCCAGCCCGGCAGGGTCATGCCGTCCAGACCCCGCGGTGAGCACTGCGCCACCGCCTCGGCATCGCCGTCCACAATGAGATTCGGGCTCGTGACCCCGGCCTGCGCGGCGGTCGGCGCGAGGGCCGCGCCGCCGAGCCAGACCAGGGAGGCGGCGGCCGCGAGTGCGAGAGCCTTGCCGGGGGTGTTTCCAACGCCGTTGTGGCGCATACGTGTTCCTTTGCGAGTCGTCACCGAAATGCGGCTCGAATGAAACAGGTGTCAGGTATCCAGTTGGTCGTCTGACCATGACCAGCCGGTGAATGTGCCGGGGCTAGCGGAGGTACGGGGCGGGCTGGGTCCAGTGGAAGCCGCGCGAGAGCTGGCGGAAGCTGTCGAGATCGACGCGGGACAGGACCAGACGGACGGGGCGGCCGGAGAACTGGCCGTCGAGGATCAGCTGATCGGGCTGGGGCTGTTGGTAGTTCAGGGTCGCCAGCTTCCAGACGTGGTCGAGGTCCTTGGTGATGGTGACGGTGCCGCGCTCGGTGTCGATCACCGCCGGGAGGTCCTGGAGCGAATCGTCCGGGCGCTGGGCGGTGACGGCCTGGGGGAGGTCGAAGATGAGGCGGCGGAAACGGTCGGCCGCGGCGACCGGCTGGCCGTTCGAGGTCTGCTCGGTGACATTCCAGATGCCGTAGAGGGGTGAGTGGGGGCGGCCATTGCCGTAGAGCTGCCAGGCGTCGTGGCCCTCCATGACGGTGGTGATCAGCAACCAGACACCCGCGATCACTTGGCCCCACACCAGGATTCGGCGAGCGCGGGGCGTGGTCACCAGCGGCTCGGGGGTGCGCGGCGATACCGCGCCGACGGTGAGTGCCCGGACGATACGGATGATGTCCGGGGCTGCCAGCACCAGCGCGTACACCAGCAGTTGCAGCGCGAGCAGCTTCACGGGCACGTCGTAGGTGAGGTTCAGCAGGAACACCTGGAGACACACGATCACCGACAGCACCGCGCCGAGCCCCGCCGTGATGGGCAGAATCAGCAGCAGAGCCGCCACGATTTCAGCTGTGCCCAAGGCGATTTCGTAGGGCTCGGAGGCGGCGGTCGAGGACCACAGCACCGCCATCGGGCTCATATCGCCGAACGGCTCCACCAGACGTTCGAGGCTGAAGGCCATCTGCGAGGGCAGCACCTTGATCATCCCGTACATCAGCAGCGCGCTCACCAGCGCGAATCGCAGGGTCAGCCGGAACCAGCCGTAGAGTCGCGCGTAGTTCGGGCGGCCCCGGTCCAGCAGCGACCACACGACGGTGACCGGCACCGCCACGAGCAGCAGGGTGAAGGTCGAGATCCAATTCGCTTGGGTGTCACTGCTTCCCGCGAACAGCCACTGCACCTTGGTGTCGAAGACGTGCTCGCCCACCCATTCGGTCAGCGGATGCAGGCTCGTCCACTTCGACATCGTCTCCACGGTCGACTCCGGCACCTGCAGGGACCGCAGCAGCGAATGGAACACCAGCACCCCGGCCATGCCCACACCCAGCACCACGAACCCGTAGCGGAAGATGATCCGCGCCAATGGATTCCACCGCTCCACCGCACTCGGTTCGGGTTCCTCTACCCTGACCTCAGCGACCAACTCCGCGACCACGCCGTTCCCTCCGAGCCCCGACCCGCAAACAAACTCCTTGCGGCGGTGAACGTTAGGGGGACGCGCGGGGCGCGGGTACCCGGCAAATTCCTTGCCCCGATACTCCGCGCCCCGAGATCTCGTGCCCCTCGAATCGGGGTGTCAGGCTCGTTTCGAGCGGGCGAAGCGGCGCATGATCGGGTCGTCGACCCAGTGGTAGAGGGCCGCGGCGAGCACGGTGGACACCGCCAGGCACAGCAGGGAGAAGCCTGCCCAGCCGAGCACGCCGAACTCCTTGCCGCCGATGAGGTATCGCGTGACCAACACCATGACCGGGAACTGGATGAGATAGAAGGCGAAGGAGATATTGCCCAGCCACACCATGCGCGGATGCGCGGTGATACCCCGGATGCCGCGCAGATCACGTGTCGCCATGGTGGCCACTACCGCGGTCATGGGCGCGAGCATGAGGACCGACATCTTGTAGTTCACCGGCACCACCCAGGTGGCCGCGTAGGAGATGGCCAGCGCGAGAAGCGGCCACGCCATATTCGTATTGCGCCAACGGCCTTCGAGCACCATGCGCGCGGCGAGCACGCCGAGGAAGAACTCCGGCAGCCGCGAGAGCGGGAAGTTGTAGCTCAGCCAATATGACGGGGACACCGGGATATTCGGCTGCCGGAACCAGGCCGGGGAGGCGTGCAGCTCGTAGTACGGCGAGGCATTACCCGGAACCAGGCGCGGCGCAAAGGCATTCGCGATGCCCTTCGGGCCGTCCACCCACAGGAAGTACGAAGTGTGCAGCGCGACAATGGCCAGCATGAGCAGGCCCATGGCGAGCAGCAGGCGACGGGTCGGGATCTTCATGACCAGCGGCAGCACCAGCGGAAAGCTGAAGTAGAACAGGATTTCCGCGGCCAGCGACCAGGACGGCACGTTCAGCCCGCCCACCGTGGTCCACTTCGGCCACCACGTGTGCACCAGCAGCAGATTGGGCACCCACACCACCGCCCGATGCAGCGGCACACTGGCCACCGCGATGAACGCGGCGGCCGCCAACAAATGCGTCGGCCAGATCTTCAACACGCGCCGACGATAGAAGGCGCGCAACGTCATTCCCGGCCGATACGACCAGTAAATGATGAACCCGGACAGCACGAAGAAGAAGGTCACCCCCGCGGCCCCGAGCTGCATCGGCACCCATTCGTGAATGTGCCGGAACATCTCCGACTTCTGAAACGGATACACCGGCAAAAACACCAAGGCATGCAACACGAACACCGCGAACGCCGCCCACCACCGCCCCCCGGTCAACGACGGCAGCGCAGGCCGCTCCCGCCGAGCCCGCTCGATCGCCGACTCATCGGCACCGCCTGATTCAGCGGTTCGGGTCGATCCAACGGTCCTGGATTCCCGAAGCAGCTGTGCGGCAAAAGCTTCCGCCGGTTCCGCGACAACCGCCGCCGTCTCCTTGCCCGTGGCGGGCATGACCTCGGTCATCGTGCGTACCTCTCGTACAGTGCGGTGGCAATCGCGGCATCGCCCCTACAAAGCCGGGCGAATTCGGCGGCGCGTGTCGGTCCCGGGGTGGGATTCGTGGGGAAGCGCTGGGCGGCAATGAATCCCGGTGGCCGCGTGACGACGGGTGCCGTCTCCTTGCCCGTGGCGGGCATGACCTCGGTCATCGTGCGTACCTCTCGTACAGTGCGGTGGCGATTACGGCGTCGCCCTGGGGGGACGGGTGGAAGGGGAGGCCGTCGAAGTTGACCAGGGGGTCGAAGACGCCGTTGATCCACGGTTGGGGGGTGCAGAGGCCGTGGCCGGTGGTGAGGGCTCGGGAGTCGAGGTAGTCCAGGTTCATGGTTGCGGCGGCCTCGCGTTCGGCCTGGTCCATGCGGTTGAAGTACTCGACCACGGTGCGGCCGTTGGGCTGGGGGACGGGCACGCCCACGACGTCGAAGCAGATGGAGTCCTGGTCGGGGCGGAACAGCTCCGGATAGCCGACGATGACTATGCGCGCATTGGGCGCGTAGTAGCGGATGTAGGTCACGACCTTGCTGATGCGCGCGGCGTATTCGGTTCCGGTGATAGTGCGCGGGTCGACCATGCGGCCGTCGGCCACCGCCTCGGGACCACAGCCTCCGGCAAGGTTGTAGAAGCACGCCTCGGTGGAGCTCCATGGGGACCGGTCGGCCCCGCCCCAGTGGTCGTTGAAGCCGAATTGGATTGTCACCAACTTGGTTCCGGGCCCGAACGCGCCCGCCTTGGCGGCATTGGCAGCCTGCACGGTCAGGGTGTAGCCGTCCCCGCCCTCGATGGTCGCGCCGGGGCAGGATTGATTCCACACCTGATCGCCCGACACCCCCATGCGGGCGCTGAGCTGCACCGGCCAGGCGGTGTCGCCGTGGTCGCACTTCTTCTCGTTGGAGAACGGGGCCCACCCGTTTGCCGTGTACGAATCACCCAGAATGACAAGCGGTTTGCCGCTGGCCGCCGGATCGGTGGCGGCCAGCGGAGTATCGGCGTGCGCGCCCGCGGTCCCCGTCATGGCCGCTGCGATGGCCATGATGGCGGCGCACAGGGAGGCCGATGCGCCTGGGAGACGGAACTTCATGTCGAACCCTCGAATCGCAAATTGAACTATGAGTTTTCAGTTTTGCGCGGAGTGTGGGATGGGCTCAGCGTCCGTAGCGGTCGTAGATCGCGTGCGCGATCACGCTGTCGCCCTGTGTCGATGGATGGAAGGGCAGGCCGTCGACGCCGGTGCGGGGGTCGGCGATCCCGTTCAGCCACGGCTGCGACGAGCAGAGGCCGTGACCGGCGGTGAGGGCTCGAGCGTCGAGGAACTCGATACCCAGCAGCTGGGCGGCCTCCCGCTGCGCCGCGTCGATCCGGTCGAGGTATTCGACCACCGCGCGTCCACGCGGATTGATGAACGGCGCGACCCCGAGAATGCTGAGGCAGACCGTGCTACTGCCCGGCACGAAAAGCTCCGGGTACCCGACGAATACGATGCGCGCGTTGGGTGCGTAGTACTTGATGTAGGTGACGGCATTGCTCATGCGCTTGGCCATCGCCGCACCGGAGACCCCGGTGTAATCAGGTATCCGGTGCTGTTCGATCGCCTCGGGATCACAGCCCAGGACGAGGTTGAAAACACAGGACTGCAAGGAATTCCACAGGGTCTGATCCGACGCGCCCCACTTGTCGTTCATCCCGAACTGGATGGTCACCAGCTTGGTGTCCGGCCCGAACGCGCCCTCCTTGTCCGCCCGCTGCGCCTGCTGGGCCAGCGTCCACCCGGGCCCGCTGTCGATCGACGCGCCCGGACACGACGGGTCGTCGACCCGATCGGTCCCGTACACGCCCATCAGCTGGCTCAGCTGCACCGGCCAGGCCGTGCGCCCGTGCAGATTGCAGTCGTCGCGGCCGGTGAAGTGGTCCCACTCGTTCGCGGAGAACGAATCACCCAGCACCACAAGGTCTTTACCCGCGGGAGCCGGATCGGCACCCGCGCCGCCCGCCGCGGTCAGCGATGCCGCGAGCGCTACGACGGTGGCGCACACCCACCGCCCGCCATTGCCCAACACCTACTCGTCCAGTTCGCTCAGTACCCGGCGCGCGGCTCGAATCCCGGAGCGTCCAGGGTCGGGGGCGCGGGCTTCTCGGCCTGCTGGGTCTGCGGCGCGGGCTTGGGGGCGGGCTGCGGGGCCTGCGCCGGTTCCGGCGCGACCGGTTGCGGCGCTGCGGGTTCGGTGGCGGCGGGCTGGGGCGCGGGCGCTTCGGTGGTCGGAGCCGGGGCCGCGGTCGTGGTCGGGGCGGGCGCGGAGCTCACGGCCTGCGAGGTCGCGACGGTGCTGCTGGTCCCGCCCTGGGACCCGTCCGATGCTTTGTCACTGCCGCATCCGGTAGCCCCCGCGAGCACCAATGCCCCGCCGATCACAGCCGCCGCGGCGCGCGCAGCGAAAACCCCCGGTGTAGCAGACTTCATGTGTACCTCTAATCCCAGAACTGAAGTGTCAGATGTTCACTTCAGCGGGGAGTGTATTCAACCCATCCGGCCCGCCCACCCCGATTCGGAAAACTGCCCCAAATCTCCAGGGCAGACGGGCGAATAACAGCTGGTCAGAGCCGCTTCCGGACGATAGAACAGGTTTCAACCAAAGATCGATCCGGACCCATTCCGGTCCATCGACAGCTCGGCGCGAGCCCCACGAGCCACGAGCGCGAGCGCCCTCACCGAGAGGCACGGGACCCCCGCGGACGACAGGGTGCCAGCCCCAGCTAGCGCGGCAGGGAGAAGCTCCCACAGGCAGCGGGTCCGAGCCACAGGCGAAGCGAGCGAGCCGCCGCGGGCAACAGGTCCGTGTCGCGGGGCAACAGGTCCGTGCCCCCTCGGGCGATGAGAGCGAGCTCCGGCGGGCGATGGGAGCGGAGCTGTGGGTTCCATAGTGTGGGCGGGTGTTTGACCTGTTCGTTCGGGGTCTCGTATCGTCATCTGATCGGCGATTCGTGGAATCCGGTGGAAATCCGGGACGGTCGCGCCACTGTGAGCACTCCGCGCGGGTGTGAGTCAGACCCCGGCCGCCGAGGTAAATATCGGCCGAGGGGCGCGTAACCCCCTCCCACCCTAGGAGTTCCCGTGGCGACGTCCTACGCTCCCCGTTCCGGCCTCGGTGCCGTCTCCATTTCCATCCCCACCCCGGTGTGGTTGATCGGCACCACACTCTTGGCGCTGCTGGCGATCTACTTCATCGGTATCGACCAGGGCGCGGTGTCGATCTTCGGCAACGACATGCACGTGCACGAATTCGTCCACGACGGACGGCACTTCCTCGGTTTCCCCTGCCACTAGCCAAGGGATCGAGTCACCACAATGGAAAAGCGGATCATCGGCCGAGGCGTCCTGCTGGGCGCGCTCGGTGGATTGCTGGCGTTCGTCTTCGCACGGATCATGGCCGAGCCCATCATCAACCGGGCCATCGACTACGAGTCTGGGCGCGACGACGCGCAGATGGCTTTGGACAAGGCCGCCGGAAAACCCATGGGCGACATGGGTCCGGACCTCTTCACCCGCTCCCAGCAGCAGAACTTCGGTCTGCCCTTCGGCATGATCGTGTTCGGTGCCGCGATGGGCGCGCTCTTCGCGGTCGTCTACTTCCTGGCGTTGCGCCGGGTCGGGAAGATCACCGCACGGAATCTGGCGCTGCTCGTGTCGGGCGGCATGTTCCTGACCCTGTACGCGGTGCCGTTCCTGAAGTACCCGGCCAACCCGCCCTCCATCGGGCATCCGGAGACCATCAAGGAACGCACCGGACTGTTCGTGGCCATGATCGTGATCAGCGCCGCCGTCCTGCTGGCCGCCATCTGGGTGGGGCGCAAACTGGCCGCGCGCCTGGGCAATTGGACTGCGACCATCGCCGGGGCGGCCTCGTTCACCGTAGTCATGGCGATCGTCATGCTGATCCTGCCCTCGCTGGGGCACCTGTCGGCCAATAAGGAATACGGCGACTTCGCCACCGAGACGCCACAGCCGCTGAAGGATCCCTCGGGCACCATCGTCTACCCGGGCTTCCCGGCCGACGACCTGTACCACTTCCGGTTGTACTCCTTTGCCGCCCAACTGATCCTGTGGGTCGTCATCGGTGTCGGCTTCGCCTGGCTGGCCCCGCGCTTGCTCGGCGAGCGTGCCGACCGGACCACTCCCGCGGCGGCATGAGCGCGGTCACCCGGCTCACGCTGATCACGCACGCGATCACCGACGCGGTACAGGCCGCCCGCTTCCCCGCCGACGAACCGCTCAACCCATTGGGTGAGCGGTCCGCGGCGAAGGCGGGCGGCCTGCCCGGCCTGGAACCCGGCCAGGTCCTGTGCGCACCGGAGCTCCGCACTGCGCAGACCGCGAAGGCATTGGGCCTCACCGGAACCCCGGAACCCGCACTGCGCGACCTGGATTGCGGCACGTGGTCGGGCAAGTCCATGGATGAGCTGGCCCCGGAGCAGCTGATGGGCTGGCTCACCGACCCCGCACACCGCTCCCACGGCGGCGAGTCCCTCACCGACCTCCTCACCCGCGTACGTACGTGGCTCGACACCGTGGCCGGAACCGGCGACCGCATCATCGCCATCACCCACCCCGGCGTGGTCCGCGCGGCAGTCCTTTGCACCCTGAACTCCCCCGCAGAGTCCTTCTGGCGCATAGACATCCCGCCGCTGACCGCCACCACCCTGCACCACCGCTCCCCCGCCTGGACGCTCCGCACCACGGCCCACCCCCTCGCACCTTGACCCTCACCCCCGCTCGGTCCACAGATTCCACCCCGAGGACGCGGCCCGCCGCTTCGCCAACAATTCCAAATACGGCACCAACCCCGCGAAATACCGCCGCGCCTCACACTCCTTCCCACACTCCCGATGGGAATCCAACCCCCGCTTGGCAACTTCCAAATTCTGGACCGGATAGTCTGGAACCTCATGTGAAATAGGCTGTCCCACAGTTCATCTCCATTGACTCGTCGCGAACCGAAACGAAAAGGCCGAATGCCGCTGGCCTGCCACGAGTACACTCTGGATAAGCGGATGGCGGAACCTTGAAATGCCCGAATCCGCTTGCGGGATGGGGTTATTCCATTACAGAGGCCCCCGTGGCGAAGTCCACCGCGGTGGGGTCTTCCATATTTCGGAGCGTCCGATAGTGAGGCTAACGAGATGACAAGCGGATCGACCATGGGGCGCAGGGCATTAGGCCGGGAATTGCGGCGACTGCGCGAGGCGAAGAATATGCGACAGTCCGAGGGTGGGCGCGTGATCGGGGTGTCGCCGCAAACCATCGGGCGCATGGAGGACGGGCTGCCGACGAAGGTGTCGGACTTGTACATCAACGCCCTGTGCGACGCGTACGACGCCACAACCGACGAGCGCCAGGTACTGCTCGACTTGGCGCTCGAGGTACGAACGACGCAAAAGCAGGGCGGCGGATGGTGGCGCGCCTACGCCGACGACGTCCGCGAAGGCTTCGATTACTACCTCGGCCTCGAGGAGGCCGCGCGCCAGATCTCGGTCTGGAAGATCACCATCCTCCCGGGATTGCTTCAGACCCCCGAATACCGGCGCGCCGTCGAATGGACCGAATCACCCAATCTTCCAACCGAACAGGTCGAGATGCGGGTGGCGGTCGCAATGCGCCGACAGCATCGCCTCACCGATCCCACCTTCGCCGCCGATATCGCACTGTCGGAGATGGCACTTCGCGACCAGATCGGCGGTCCCGCCGTCATGGCTGCGCAACTCCGGCGGATCGACGAAATCAGTCAACTCGCCAACATATCCGTGCGGGTGGTGCCCTTCGACGCCCCACGTCACCTCGGTTCCGTCACGGGATCCTTCACGCTGCTCGAATTCCCGAAACTTCCAGCAACGGGCCTGATCGCACCGCCCGTCGCTTTCGTCGAGGAGTACGCGGGCGATCTGTACCTGGAGCGGGAGGCCGAGGTGAAGCGTTATCGCGATGCGTTCGCAGAGATCAGCCGAGTAGCATTGGATCACAACGAATCCCGGCAGCTGATCCTGTCGATTGCGAAGGAGTACGGCGAGTGAGCATCGACCTATCCCGCGCCGAATGGTTCAAGTCCAGCCGAAGTCACTCCGGTGGGGAATGCGTGGAAGCAGCGCATCTGGGTGGCGGCTCGGTCGCTGTCCGGGACTCCAAAAACCCAGGCCCAGCACTGGTTTTCGGCCCGTCGGAGTGGGATGTCTTCCTAGCTGCGACGCAAACTGGGCGGTTTGATCGGGCGTGAACGCAAGCCCCCAATAATCCGGGGCTACTGCCACCCCCGGCGCGGTCACCATGATCGAGGTCATGCGAATTCTCATGCTCCCGATCGCCATTGGCGCGACCATGATTGCCCTCGCACCATCCGCCTACGCCGACTACCAGCTCGACAGCGTCTCCGTCTCCGCCCCCGTAGGCAACTACGGCACCGGCTGCACCTACACCCTCACCGCGACCGGCATGTACGCCTACTACACCCGCTTCTGGGACAACGGCGTCCCCCTCCCCGACGACGCAAAAGTCAACGGCTCCACCGTCACCCAATCCTGGAAACCCACCACCACCGGCCCCCACACCCTCATAGCCCACGTAAACGGCGACCCCACCGACAAAACCATCGTCACCACCGTCTCCAACGGCCTCAACCTCGGCAGCACCTGCATCGGCCTCTAACCCACCCCACGAGCATGCAATTGGGCAGGCAAAACGCGAGAAGCCCCCTGCCCAATTGCATGCTCGTCGGCTTGGGTCAGTTGGTGGGGAGGGAGTGGCCGTAGCCGCGGGTGGTGCCCTGGGTGGAGAGGGCAGCTAGGGCGGCGAGGACTCGGGGGGTGGAGATACGGGTCCAGGCGAAGTTGCCCAGGTAGGTCAGGATGATGAGCGCCATGCCGAGGTCGCCGCTGTAAATGCCCTTCAAGGCCGGGATCGCAATGCCGAGGACTATCACCACAGCGCTCGCCGCCAGCCAGATCCAGGCGACATTGCGGTCACCCTGGCGGCGGTTGCGTTCGTGGACGATCCATTGGTTCCACTGAACGATCTCGTCGGGTGAGGTGAGAGTTGGCAACTGGGAGGTGCGGACGGCGGTGTCGAAGCGGCGCATCTGGTCCCGGCCACCGAAGCGCTTGCGGATCGATGCTTGGCCGAAGCCGACCGCCGCCATGCTGATCACGCACAGCACTGCCCAGAAGGCCACCGAGAATCGGTCGATTCCCGTCAGCGCCATGTATCCCCAGCTGTATGCCGATACGAACAGGCCAGCTACGACGACGACCACCCACAGCGGCGCATAACGCAGTTCACGCACGAGTCTCACGGGAACCCCCTCCTTACCAAAGCAAGGCAAGTATGCCGACGTGAGCCCGGTGGCGCGAGTGGGGTGGGGCGTAGTGTCGGATGACATGACCTTTCGAAACGAGAGCAGCTCAGTTCCGGTGACCGTTCTCAACGATGGGACGACGATTCCGTCGTTGGGGTTCGGGGTGTTTCTGGTCGAGGAGGGGGATACGTTCGCGTCGGTGACGACCGCGCTCGAGGCGGGGTATCGGAGTATCGATACGGCGGCCATTTATGGCAATGAGGGTGAGGTGGGGCGGGCCATCAGGGAGTTCGGGGTGGCTCGGGACGACGTGTATGTGACCACCAAACTGTGGAATTCCGAGCAGGGGTACGACTCGACGCTGCGGGCGTTCGACGCGAGTATGGAGCGGCTCGGGCTCGAGCATTTGGATCTGTATCTGATCCACTGGCCGGTGGCTCAGGCCGATCGGTATGTGGATACGTTCCGGGCCTTTCAGAAGTTGAAGGCGGAGGGGCGGGTGACCTCGATCGGGGTGTCGAACTTCAATCGGGATCATCTCGAGCGGCTGATCGCCGAGACCGGGGAGACGCCGGTGATCAATCAGATCGAGTTGAGTCCCAACCTGATTCAGGCCGAGCTGCGGGCGTTCCACACCGAGCGCGGGATCGCCACCGAAGCGTGGAGCCCGCTCGGACGCGGTGCGGCGCTGAAGGATCCGACCATCGCCCGGATCGCGGGCGAGACCGGGCGCACGCCCGCGCAGGTCATCATTCGCTGGCATTTGCAGCTCGGGAATGTGGTGATCCCGAAGTCGGTGACGCCCAGCCGCATTCGCGAGAACTTCGACGTGTTCTCCTTCGAGCTCTCCGACGACCAGATGCGGGCCATCAGCGCGCTCGACAGCGGCACCCGCGTGGGGCCCGACCCGGCCACCTTCACCGCCGGACTATAACGGCCATCGACATTGACCTCAGGGTAATTTACCCTGGGGTCAATTCGGTGGATCCGGCAGTGAGGGCAGTCGATGGGGACTCGGTCGTGGTGGGGTTGGGGCAATCTCGAGGATGCCGTCACCGGTGCCGAGCGGGCCGCCCTGACGCAGCGGGTGGCGGCCCTGCTGCCCGACGCCGATCTCACCGCGCACGAGCCACCCGATCTCGACGACCTGGAGATGCCCGCGCCCCGGGTCCGGGTGCCGGAGTCGCTGCGCCACCTGGCTTCCGAGGACCGTGAGGATCGGGTCGCGCACGGGCACGGACAGGCCTTCCGGGACGTGGTGCGGAATCTCCTGGGGCGCATCGATCATGTGCCCGATCAGGTGGTGCGCCCGCGCACCGAGCAGGACATCGTGGATGTGCTCGATTGGGGTGCGAGCGCCGGTGTCGCGGTGGTGCCCTTCGGCGGCGGCACCTCGGTGGTGGGCGGGGTCGAGCCGCGATGCGCGGACGACTACGCCGGGACCATCGCCCTGGACATGGGCCGGTTCGATCGGATCCTGGAGATCGACCACACCAGCCGGGCCGCCCGCATTCAGGCCGGAATCCTCGGTCCCGCACTGGAATCCGGGCTGCGGCCGCACGATTTGACGCTGCGCCACTTCCCGCAGTCCTTCGAGTTCTCCACCCTCGGCGGCTGGCTGGCGACGCGCGCGGGCGGCCACTACGCGACCGTGTACACCCACATCGACGATATGGTCGAGTCGCTGCGCGTCGTAACACCCACGGGCACAAGCGAATCGCGACGCCTACCCGGCTCCGGGGCGGGACCGTCGCCGGACCGGATGTTCCTCGGTTCGGAGGGCATTCTCGGTGTCATCACCGAAGCCTGGATGCGGGTGCAGCATCGGCCACGCCGGCGAGCGGGCGCGTCGGTGGTGTTCGACAACTACGAGCGCGCGGTCACCGCGACGCGAACCATCGCGCAATCGGGTCTGTACCCGGCGAACTGCCGCCTGCTCGATCCGGCCGAGGCATTCCTCAATGCCGGAACCGCTTCCGCGGGAGGCGTTCTGGTGCTCGCCTTCGAATCCGCCGATCACCCGGTGGACGAATCGATGCGCCGGGCCGTGGAGATCTGCGAGGACCACGGCGGGAAGGTGCCCGACGGCGTGCGCACGTCCGACACGTCGGGGTCTGCCGGGAACTCCACCAGCGCCGCCGACCAGTGGCGCTCATCGTTTCTGCGCATGCCCTATCAGCGCGATGCGCTCGCGGCACAGTCGATGATCGTGGAGACCTTCGAAACCGCTTGCACCTGGGACCATTTCGAGACTCTGCGCGCGGCCGTCAACGACGCGGCGGCCGAAGCCTTCCGCGCCGCCGGTGTCACCGGCGTCATCACCTGCCGCTTCACTCACATCTACCCCGACGGCCCCGCACCGTATTTCGGCATCTACGCGGGCGGACAGTGGGGCCGCACCGTGGAGCAGTGGGACGAGATCAAGGCGGCGGTCTCCGAGGCGCTGATTGCCAACGGCGGCACCATCACCCACCACCACGCCGTCGGCCGCGACCACCGCCCCTGGTACGACCGCCAACGCCCGGATCCCTTTGCCCACGCCCTACGCGCCGCCAAGGCCGCCCTCGACCCCGCCGCCATTCTGAACCCGGGCGTCCTGCTCGACCCCCTCCGCCCATGACCGCCCGCGCCGGAACCAAGGGCGTCCCCCGCGAACAGCGCGAGGAACAGCTCCTCGATATCGCCACCGAGTTGTTCGGTAATCAGGGCTACGCGAACACTTCCCTACCTCAGATCGCCTCGGCCGCAGGCATTTCCAAGCCACTCCTGTACGCCTACTTCGGCTCCCGCGAGGGACTTCACCAAGCCTGCGTCCACCGCGCCGGTCGCACCTTGGTCGACGCGGTGGCCGCCGCCCAAGCGACCCCGGGTGCCCAAAATCGAGCCCTGGCAACCCTGTCCGCCATTTTCACCGCTCTCGACGGCCGCACCCAGAACTGGAAGATCATCTACGACCCCACCCTCCCCCGCCCCAGCGCGGTACACACGGTGGCCCGCGAATACCAGGACGCCCTCAATGACATGGGATCCGAGGGTGTCGCGGAGATCCTCGCCCAGGCGGGAATCTCCGCGACCCTCGATCATTCGCTGCTGCTCACCCTGTGGTTCAGCATCGTCTCCACCACGGTGTCCTGGTGGGGCGAGCACCCCGACCAGTCGCCGCGGGACATGACCGACCGCTGCCTGCGACTGTTCACCGCGTTCAACGGTCCATAGTTGTTCAACGGCCCCTAGTCGGGGATCGAGCCGATCACGGGCACATTGGCCCAGCTGGGCGCATCCGGGTCGAGGCGCAGGTGCTGGGGTTTCAGGCCGGAGTCGGCCAGGATGATCATCGGCGGGAGGCCCTTCGGGAAGTTGCTGGCGTACACGTCGATTCGCAGACGATGGCCGGGTTGCAGGACGGCGTCGATCGGAGTCACCGCGACATCGAGGGTGACCGGGACGCCCGGGATCGTCTGCTCGCGCTTGGCCAGATCGAGGAAATAGTGCGGTTCGGTGTAGTCGCCGTTGGGCGACTTCTTGCTGGCGTCCTCGTCGATCTGCCGCACCGACGCGACCAGCTGGCCGGTGGCGATCTCCTGGGAATCGCCATTGGGCGCGACATCGTTCACCGTGGTCACCCAGTAGCCGTCGGCGGCGTCCTCGACCACATTGAGGTGCACATTGATCGGGCCCGAGATCGTGGTCGGCGTGGCGACCGGGCCGCTGGTGAACGTCAGGCCCTCGGTCTCCCAGATTCGCGAATCACCCGTGCACGCTTGAATGATCGACGTCGCGCCCGCGGTAATGCGGGCCGCGTCGCGGCTGCACAGGCTCGCCAGGCCGGGTGCGACGGTGAGGTCGTTGACCGCCGCCTGACGCGAGTTCTCCGACAGGCCACCGTCGTATCGGGAGCCGGGGCTGGTGCCGGAGGGGATGTCATCGAAGTAGAGCCGCCGGTAGACCGCTTCGGAGCGCGGGAATTCGGGTGCGTCGGTCCAGCCGCCGCCCTGCTGTTTGACGACCAGCGGGGTGTATCGGTCGATGCCGTTGTCGATGCCGCGCAGCCAGTGGTCGAACCAGGCCCGCTGCAATACGTCCAAGCGCGGCGGCATGCCCGGATGACCGAAACCGGCCACGCCCGAACCGAGGTGGTAGCCGTCGCCCATGATCAGCTTCTTCTGATCCTCCGGCAGCGGAATGGCATTGAAGGTGTCCGTGGGTGTGGTCCCGAAAATGTCGAACCACGCGCCGACCATGAAGGTTGGCACCCGAATGTGGGTGACGTCGGCCTTTAGACCCTTGCGCAAGGGTGAGTTCGGATCGACGAGTTGCTTTGTGCGCGCGGTCAATTGGTCCACACTGGTGGCGGTGTAGCCGTTGACCACCATGTCGACCAGTGTCAGCGGGTCCGCGATTCGATCCTTCAACCACTGCAATTGCTGTGCGGGATCGAACTTCCCGACAAGGATCGAGGTGATGTCCGGAATCATCTTGAGCGCGTTGACACCGAGCAGCCACGGCACCAGAAAGCCCGCGCCGATCCCGCCGCCGGTGCCCGCGATATCGCCGAAGATATCGCCACTGCCCTCATAGGCGAACACGGACTTCAATCCCGGCGGCATCCGATCGGTGGCCTCGAGCGCGCTGATCGCGGTGAACGAGATGCCCATCGTGCCGACATTGCCGTCGCTCCACGGCTGTTGGGTGATCCAGTCGATCACCTCGGCGATGTCCTGCTTCTCGCGATCACCGAAGGTCTGCCAGACCCCGCCCGAGGTGCCCGTGCCGCGAATATCGACCTGCACCAGGGTGTATCCGGCGTTCGCCAGCTTCCAATCCTGCAGCGCCGCCTCGATGGCACCCGCATCGGCCTGACGCGTGATGTCGAAGATCCCGTCCAGCGCGACACCCGGCAGATTCAGCGAGCCGACCCAATTCTCCAGCGGCTGTTTGATTCCCAGCCCGTCCGCCGCGCTCAATACCGCCTGGCCGACCAGCATGGGCAGCTTGCCGTAACCCTGCATTTGCAGCACGACCGGCCGCCGCCCGTCGGCCATGCGGCCGTTCTGCGCCGGGTGGATGATGTCGGCCTTCAGCACCGTGCCGTCGTCCATGGTGATCGGCACCGCGAGATCCGGCGCGACGCCGTTGTACGGCTGCGGCCCATCGACCGCCGCGGTCCAACCGGCCGCGTACCCATCCCCGTCGATGCCGGTGAAAGCCGCGTCGGACAGAGCCGTCGGCGCCAAGAACGGAGTGCAGGCGAGAGCCACCGAGACGGCCACCAACCCCTTCAGAAATCCCATGGGCCGAATTGTTGCTACCGACGAGTAATAACCGCTCGCCCCTGGGCGACATCGTTTTACCCGAGGGCGACAACGACCGCGATCCCTTGCGTCCCAGACAATTGGCGGATTAGGTTACGAATCCGACTGGATTTGGCAATCGGTGGGGAGGTGACCGGCCGATGACGATCATGGCGCGCGCCGCGAATCTGCGCGGCTATCGCGAACTGGTCGACGAGCTGGGTGGGGACGGGGAGGGCATGCTGCGCCGCTTCGGCCTCTCCCCCGAGGCCGTGGCCAGCGACGATGCCCTCGTACCGGCGGAATCCCTGGGCTGGGCGCTGGAAGTGGCGGCGGCCGAACTGGATTGCCCCGATCTCGGTCTGCGGTTGGCGAGGCGTCAGGGCATCGAGGTGCTCGGCCTGCTGGCGGTCGCCATCACCAATGCCGCGACCGTCGGGGACGGCATTGCCTGCGCCGCGCGATTCCTGTCGGTGCAGCACGCCGGAGCAGCGGTCGCCCTGGTGCCCGATCCCTGCGGACACGCCGGGATCCTGGGGCTGAACTATCGCGATATCGCCGAGGTCTCCGCGTTCAGCCAGGGCCTCGACCATGCCGCGGGCCTCATTCACCGGCACCTGCTGCACGCGGCGGGCGAGTATGGGCTGCGCACCGTCCATCTGCCGCACCCGGCGCGCGCACCGAGTTCCCGCTACACCGAATTCTTCGGTGCCGACGTGTGTTTCGACATGCCCACCACGGTGTTTCGCTTCCCGGCCGACCTGCTCGACCGCGCCGTGCTCGGCCACAATCCCATGTTGCACACGCTCGCGATGGACTATCTGGAACGCAATTTCCCGGAACCGGACCGCGGCATGAGCGCCCGGGTGCGCCTGGCCATCGATCGCGCGCTGCTGGAATCCAGGGCCGATATCGAGACCGTGGCCCGCATGCTCACCATGCACGAACGCACCCTGCAGCGCGCCTTGGCCGCGGAGGGAACCACATTCACCGCCCTCCTCGACGCCGCCCGCCGCGACACCACCTACCGGCTGCTGTGCGAGACGGACCTGCCGATGAGCCGCATCACGACGCTCATCGGCCTGCGCGAACAGTCCGCGCTGACGCGGGTGGTGCGGCGCTGGTACGGCACGACGCCACAACGGGTCCGCACCGCCGCGCGAGCCCAGCACGGAAACCCGCCGACCATGGCGGTGCTGGCGAAGAACTCTCAGCCCGCGAGCTTCGCCAAGTTGGGGAAGTTGGACAGTTCCCAGCCGCCGTCGACCACCATGTCGATGCCGGTGATGTAGGAGGCGTCGTCGGAGGCTAGGAAGAGGCTGGGGGCGGCGATCTGTTCTGGGGTGGCGGCCGCGCCCATCGGAATGCGGTCCAGGAACATTTGTTTCGCGGGGTCGTAGCCCATGATCGCGGCGACCAGCGGGGTGTCGACCAAGCCGGGGAGGATGGCGTTCACGCGGATGCGGTGCTGGGCCAGTTCCAGGGCGGCGTTCTTGGTGAACATGACCACGCCCGCCTTGCCGGTGGAGTACGGGCTGCCGCCGGGCATGGGGACGCGGGCGTCCAGCGACGAGATATTGACGATCGCGCCGCCGCCGGTCGATTTCATCAGGCGTGCTTCATGTTTGGTGCACAGGAACACGCTCTTCTGGATCAGGTCGATGGTGAAATCCCAGTCGGCCTCCAGCAGGTCGGTGACCGCGCCGATGCGCGAGGCCCCGGCCGCGTTGAAGGCGGCGTCCAGGCGGCCGAAACGCGTTGCGGCCGTGCCGACTCCGGCCTCCACCTGGGCCTCGTCGGTGACGTCGGTGACCACCGGGACGAAGGCCTCGCCGAGATCGGCGGCCTTCTTCTGGAGTCCGGCCTCGTCGATATCGAGGCCGACCACCTTCGCGCCCTCGGCGATCAGCGCCGCCGCAATGGCCGCGCCAATGCCGGAGGCAGCACCGGTGACGACCGCCACGCGGCCGTCGAATCGATTGGCGCTCATCGGATTCCCTTCAATTCGGTGACGTGGCTGTGGTGGCGACCGGCGCGCAGGAACTCGCCCGTCCGCTCCTTGCCCAGGATGGCCGCCTTCTCCCCGAGACCGAAGACGTATTCGCCATTGACCAGGACAGCGGTGACGGTGTCGTCATTGCGGTTGACCATGCGGGACAGATTGTCGAACTCGGGAATCGGGTTCTCCGCGTACGCCTCCAGGCTGTCGTCGAGCCGGGCCGGATCGATGATCAGCACGTCGGCCCGGTCGCCCTCCCGCAGGTGACCGGCGTCCAGGTCGTACCAGTCGGCCAGCTCTCCGGTGACGCGATGCACGGCGTGCTCGACCGTCATGAACGGCCGCCCATCCTGCTGCGCCCGATACACGCGCTCGAGGAACCGCAGCCCGAAGTTGTAGAACGCCATGTTCCGCAGGTGCGCGCCCGCATCCGAGAAGCCCAGCTGCACACTGGGATCCGCGGCCAGCATGTTCAGCACCTCCGGGCGATGGTTGGAGATGGTGGTCCGCCACCGCACCGCGGACCCGTGCTCGACCAGCAGGTCCAGGAACGCGTCCACCGGGTGAATGCCGCCGCGATCCAGCCCCACCTGTCCGAAGGTCTTGCCGATCACGCTCGGGTCGGGGCATTCGGTGATCTCGGCGTCGAAGAAGTCGCGGTGCCAGACCCGGGTGCCCCACTTCTTGTCGTAGTCCTTGCGGAACCAGCGCCGATACTCCGGATCGGCGAACAGCTCACGCCGCTCCTCGAGCTGATTGGACAGGTGCAAAGCCGCTGCACCCGAACCGAATTCCTCGAAAACCGGCAGGTCGATGCCGTCGGAGTACACCTCGAACGGCACCGGCAGATGCTGCCAGCGGAAATCGCCGCCGAGCCCATTGAGGATCTTGCCGATGATCGGGAAGATCTTCACCACCACGGGATTCGCCTTGATGTCGGCCGCCGAGAGCAGGCTCACCTTCAGATTCGGCCGCAGAATGCCCAGACTGCTGACCGCCATGGCCACCAGGCTCTGCGGCCGCGTCACATCCGGTCCACCCTGCAATGCCCGTTTGCGGTCGCGCAGCACGCGATTCAGCCGACGTCGTTCCTTTGTGGTCGCGTACGTCGAGGGCAGGGTGCGCGAGCGGCATACCTCGCCGTCCAGCTTGTCGAACAGCAGCTGCTGCGAGGACATGCCGACGAAACCCGCGTCCAGGGCCTCGCGCAGCTTGTGCTCCATGGCCCTGAGCTCCGCCTCGGTCGGCGCGACCTCGGGATCGGTGGCGCGCTGCAAACCCATCTGCGCCGTGCGGATATCCGAATGGCCGATGAAGGCGGCGATATTCGGGCCCAGCGGCAGCGATTCGAGGGCCTGCACATAGCTGTGCGCGCTGTTCCAGGTCTTCAACTCGTCCATCGCGGAGACCACGTGCTTGCGCGGAATCGCCTCCACCCGTCCGAAGAGGTCACCCGCGTCCGAGCCGTCCACGTGCACGGTGGACAGCGAGCAGGACCCCAGCAGCAGCGTGGTCACGCCGTGCCGCAAGGACTCCGACAGCGACGGGTCGAGCAGCACCTCCACGTCGTAGTGGGTGTGAATGTCGATCATGCCGGGCATCACCCACTGCCCGGTCGCGTCGATCACTCGCGCGCAACCGGTTTCGTCCAGCGGTGTGGCCGAGACGCTCGCCACCCGCCCGTCGCGAATGCCGAGATGCCGGATGGCCGAGGGCGCGCCCGTCCCGTCGAACCAGCGGCCGTTCTTGATAATGGTGTCGTACACAGGAATTCACTCCCCCAGTGAAATAGCGCGGCGCAGCACCTTGCCGGTGGCATTGCGCGGCAGGGGTTCCGCGGTGACCAGCCAGCGGGCGGGCACCTTGAAGTAGGCCAGCTGTCCGGCCACGTGATCGCGCAGCTCGTCCTCGGTCACCGAATCCGGTTGGTCGACAACGACAATGGCGGCCACCTCCTGACCGAGATCCTCGTGCGGGACGCCGATCACGGCCGACTCCCGCACCGCCGGATGCTCGTCCAGGACGTTCTCGATCTCCTGCGGGTAGACGTTCTCGCCGCCGCGCAGAATCAGATCCGAGCGGCGGCCGGAGATGTAGAGCTTGCCCTCGCGCAGGGTGCCGAAATCGCCGGTGCGCAGCCACCGGTTCTCGTCGATGGCCGCCTTGGTGGCGGCCTCGTCGTTCCAGTAGCCGAGCATGACGTAGGGGCTGCGCACGCAGACCTCGCCCTCCTCGCCGTCGGGCACGACCTTGCCGTCGGGATCGCGGATCTCCAGCGAGACGCCGACGACGGCGCGGCCCACGGTCTCGTGGTCGGCGGCCAGCTCCGGCGGGGTGGCGACGGTCGCGGCGGTGCCGGACTCGGTGCAGCCGTAACTGGTCGTCAGACCCTGCAGGGCGACCGGGAAGCGCTCACGCAGGCGCTGCACCAGTGCCGGGGACGCGGGGGCCGAGTTCAGCGAGAATGCCGTCAGCGAGGACAGGTCGAACCGCGAAATGTCCACGCCCAGAATGCGACTCGCCAGCGTCGGCACGGCCGCCCAGTTGGTGACCCGCTCGGTCTCGACCAACCGCAGCAGCGATTCGGCGTCGAACGCGCCCGAGGACGGGAACACCACCGCGTCACCGGTGGTGAGCCGCGGGATCGACAGATTGTGCAGGCTCGCGATGTGGAACAACGGCATGGTGGCCAGGTACCGGCGGCCCGCCGGGGAACCGTCCCACGCCTGACCCCGGAAACCGGCGGAGAGCGCGTCCATGAAGCGGTGATAGTCGGCGATGGCCACCATGCTCCGCTGGGTGTGCACGACGCCCTTGGGGCGGCCGGTGGTGCCGCTGGTGTAGAGGATGATCGCCGGATCGTCCTCGGTCAGCTCGGCGGACGGGTGGCCGCCCGCGAACTCCGCGATCAGCGCGGGCAGGTCGTCCGCCATGGTGAGCACCGGGATGTCGGTGCCGGTCTCGGCGGCCAGCGCGGCGCGCTTGGCGTCTGCGACAACGACTTTCGGCGCGGTGTGCTCGAGCCCGTAGGCGATCTCGCGCGGGGCCCACCAGGCGTTGTAGCCGACCGGGATCGCGCCCAGCCGCTGCGCCGCCCAGAAGGTGAGCACCCATTCCGGATTGTTGGCGGCCAGGATGCCGACCCGGTCGCCCTTGCCGACGCCGTATTTCTGGGCGAGGGCCGCGGCCAACGCGCCCGCGGCGGCGTAGTGCTCGGCGAAGGTGTAGCGAGTGCGCTCGGACACCAGGTAGTCGCGATCACCCAGCTCGCGGGAGGCTTCGAGGAGTTCCAGCAGATTCGCGTGGCGGTTCTTGAACACCGGCAGCGGTGCGCCCAGCACGTGCTCGACCGTTATCTCGAACGGCCCGCCCGGGCCGGTCAGCGTCCCGGCGACCTGCGCGGCGAGCGCCTGGAGATCAATGGCATTGGTCATGAGTCGAGTCCTCGGGTGTCGATGCGCGTGCCTTCGCAGCTTGCCGCAGGGGCACGGTGGCGCGGGCGCGAACCGCAAACGTTTGGTGCTGCCGTACCACTTTCTGGGATGTGCGAGGTCATGCGCGCCCCCGGACCGCGTCGAAGGTGGCCTTCAGGTAGGCGTCGGCGCGCGGGGAGCCGATCAGGCCCGGCTCCATGCGGTTCATGGCGTAGGCGAAGGTGACCCGGTGGTCCAGGTCGTTGACGACCATCGAACCGCCGATACCGGCCCACCAGCACACCCTGCCGTCCGGCACGTGCGGGGCGGTCTGGGCCTGCGGTAGGCCGTAGCCGATGCCGAAGCGCAGCGGCACCATGAGGGCCAGGTCCACGCTGTCGGACTGCTGCTCGAAGATGAGCTCGATGGTCTTGTCCGACAGGAACTTCCGGCCGTCGAGCTCGCCGCCGGTGCTGATCAAGGACTGGAGGCGGGCGATCGATCGGGCATTGCCGTGCCCGCCCATGCCGCCCAATTCCGCCTGCCGCCAGGCGGGGGTGCCGCATTCGGCGAAGTCCAGCAGCGGCTGGAACAGGGTCTTGAACATGATGCTGTCGCGCGGCAGCAGGGACTGGTCGAACTCGGGCAGCTCGGGCGGCACGAGATCGGCGATGCGAGCGAAATCCGCAGGGGCGGTACCGATGTGGAAGTCCGCGCCGAGGGGCCGGGCCAGTTCCTCGGTGAAGAAGCTGCCCAGTGAGCGGCCGGTGATCCGGCGGATCACACCGCCGATCAGGTGGCCGTAGTTCAGCGCGTGATAGGCCGACGCGGTGCCCGGCTCCCACCACGGAGCCTGTGTCGCCAGGCGGTTCTCGGCGGCCTCGGTGTCGTAGATGTCCGAGAGCACGATCGGGGCCTCCCAGCTGGAGACGCCCGAGGTGTGCGAAAGCACGTGCCGCACTTCGATATCCGCCTTGCCGTTGGCGGCGAACTCGGGCCAGTAGTGGGACACCTTCTGATGGACGTCCAGCTCACCGCGATCGACCAGCAGCAGGGCGCTCAGGGCGACCATGGTCTTGGTGATGGAGAAGGTGTTCACCAGGGTGTCTTCGGTCCAGGGCCGGGTCCGCTCGGGATCGGCGTGGCCGCCCCAGAGATCGACCACCGGCTCGCCGTCCACGGTCACGCAGACCGACGCTCCCAACTCCGTACCCGACTCCACCTGCTCGGTGAAAGCCGCACGGACGGAAGCGAATTCGTCAGAGCAGAAACCAGCGACGTTGCTCATCTGCTCTCCCCTCAGACCTTGGCCGCCGCGCGCGGCCGCACCGGCAGTGCGAACCCGTGCGCCTCGGCGCGCTTCGCGCCCCGGGCCAGCTCCTTGTGGAGATCGCGCACGTACGGCTCGAATTCGATCTGAATGGTGTGCCGCGGCGAGTCGTAGTAGCGGCCGCTGCGCCGCTGTTCCGCCTCCCGGATGGTCTCGACCATCTCGGTTTCCGACGGCAGCCGGTAGTTGCCGGTCAGGTACGCGGCCACCAGCTTCGACTGCTGCTCGGCGAAATTCACCAGCGTCGGCAGCGGCTGGGCCAAACCCAGGAAGAACAGATTGTCCACGCCCGGCTTCACCATCTGCCGATACAGCGGGAACCGGTTGCGCTCGTCGGGCAGCAGCTCCGGGTCGGAGAAGAACGGGAAGGAGATGTGATAGCCGGTGGCGCACAACACCACATCCACGGCCTCGATGCTGCCGTCGGCGAAATGCACCTTGTCACCGTCGAGTTTGGTGATGGCGGGCTTGAAGGTGATGTCACCGCAGCCCGCCCGGTGCAGGAACTCCTCACTGGCCGAGGGATGCGCCTCGAAGGGCAGGTGGTCGGGCTTGGGCAGGCCGTAATCCTCCATGTGGCCACGGTTTTTCACCACGAACCGCTGCTTGAGCTTGAGCCCCAGCTTGGGCGGAATCCACGCGGGCATGGACCGCTTGTCACCGACCTGGCCGTTGACGTACTTCGGCAGCACCCACACGCCGCGGCGGGCGGAGAGGAAGAACTTGGAGGCGATGAAGCGCTGCGACAGTTCGGTCGCGATGTCCAGGCCCGAATTGCCCATGCCCACAACGACAATGCGCTTGCCCCGCATATCGATCGGGTCGAACGGGTCGTTGTAGGCGTGCGAATGCATGAGCACGCCATTGAACTCGCCCGGGTAGTCGGGCATGCGGGGATCCCAGTGGTGGCCGTTGCACACCAGCAGGGCGTCGTAGGTCTGCGTGGTGCCCTGGTCGGTACTGATCACCCACAGGCCATCGGCGTCGCGCTCGGCCGAGATCACCTTGTGGTTCAACAGGATTCGATCGCGCAGGCCGAAGTGGTCGACGTAATCCTTGAAGTACTGGTGCAGCTGCGTGTGGTGCGGGAAGTCCGGCCACTCCTCGGGCGCGGGAAAGTCCTCGAACTGGAGCCGGAACTTCGAGGTGTCGATGTGCAGGCTCTGATAGCAGGCCGACATACCGTTCGGGTTCCGGTAGTACCAGTTGCCGCCCACCTCGTCGGAGGCCTCGAAGCAGTCGAAGGGAATGCCATACTCGGCGAGCCGTTTCGCGGCGGTGATGCCGGACGGGCCCGCACCAATGATGGCGACCCGGGGCAATTCACGATTCTGGGCAGATAGCGCAGCCAATTCACTCTCCTGGTTCGGCGACGGGTCGAGTGCCCTGCCGGACGTGACGTGCCACACACGCTAACACTCACTAGACAGAGTGTCTAGTGAGTCGACTTGCGTCTATTATTCAGGCGTGACCCGATCCGACGTAGACCAACCCGAAGCGACCCGCCGCACCTCACTGCGCGACGAACAGAAGCGGCAGACCCGCAATCGGCTCATCGAGGCCGCCACCACCCTGTTCACCACCCAGGGCTACGCGCCGGTCCGCGTCGACGACATCGCCGCGGCGGTCGGCTGCAGCCGCGCCACGTTCTATCTGCACTTCACCGGGAAGCCGGATGTCTTGCGCGCCATAGCCGAACAGGGCACGCTGCCCAGCGTCCAGCACTTCTACGAGGACCTCGACCACGTGCTCGACACCGGCTCGCGCGAGGAGTTCGCCGCCTGGATGCGGCGGGCGATCGACTGGTTCCAGGAGCACAAGGACCTGCTCCCCGCGTGGGACGAGGCCACCACCCTCGAACCCGAATTCCGCGAGGTGGCACGGGAAGGCATCATGGCGCTGCCCAATGTCATGAGCTCGTACCTGTCGCGTTGGCCCGCGGATCGGCAGGAGGAAGCGCGACTGCGGATAGAGCTGCTGGTGGCGCAGCTGGAACGGTTCTTCACGCGGTGGGCCATGCAGGGCACCATCGACGTCTCCGCCGAGGAGGCCGCGAATGTGCTGACCGACATCTGGTTTCCGGCGCTGCAGACCCCGAAGAGCAAATAGCTACTGGATGGCTATTGCCGCGTGGCGGGCGGATACGACTCGGGCCGACGCGAATTCGCGTCGGCCCGAAATCTGAAATTGAATTGTTTAATTCAGGCGCGCGTAGCGGCCTCGAGAGGGCGGTGCCGTGCTCAGGAGTGCGAGGCGGCCGAACCCGTGTAGCCGAAGCCCGCACCCGTGTCGGTCGGCTGGGTGTTGTTCACCAGCGCCTGGCACTGCTCGACCGTCTGACCCGACTGGATGCAGGCCTGCCAGGGGTCGAGCATGGTCGGGAAGTCGGCGGCCGCGGTGGCCATGGGGCCCGCGACACCACCGGCGATCAGTGCGGCGACGACAAACTTCTTCACGTGGAATCCTCCGAGTCTTGACCGAATCGCGGTAAAGGTTGCCACGCGAATACGAAAATTGCCAAGCGGCACGGGAATTCGGCGATTCCGGTCAAGGGGCGCAATCCGCGATTACGCCCCGCGATCCCCTATCGATCCCCTAATCAGGCGACGCGAACGGTGCTCAGACTCTCGATGGCGGTGTAATAGCGATCGATCAGCAATCGCACCACGGACGGGTGCACGCCGATCGGCTCGGCCACCCCGTCCGCACCGGCCTCGTGCAGGCGCTGATGGAACAGGCCGTGCGCGAGCAGGTACGAGGCGATGAAGACCCGGCGCGCGCCCGAGGCGCGCACCGCCGCGACGACCTCCGGCACCCTGGGCTCGCCGGTCGCGATATAGGCCAGATGGGCGGGGGTGCCGATGCGGTCGGAGAGCAGGTTCGCGGCACGCTGAACATCCTGGCGCGCACGCGAATCCGAGGAGCCCGCGGCGGCGAACACCACCGCGTCACCCGGCCGCCAGCCCGCGGCGCGCAACCGCAGCGCCATGACCTCGGCCAGCGCCGGGTCCGGACCCATGGCCTGGGTGACCGCGACCGCATCGTGCGCACTCGCGGCCACCTCTCGCGGCACGTCCTGATACACGTGGTATCCCGACGCCAGGAACGCCGGAACCACCACGGCGGGAACCGAATCCAGATCCCGCAACACCTCGGCCGGGGACGGCCCCAGCACATCCACGAACGCGGTCCGCACCCGCGGCGCGGCCACCACGGCCGTGCCGCTGTCCACCGCGACCGCCAACTCACGCAACGATGCCGATGCGGCCCCGAAATCGGCACCGGCACCTGTCTGTCCCCCGGCGGCGCACGCGAACGCCGCCGCGTTCAACTCCCGCCGCACGGCCCCCGCCAGTTCAGCGATCATCTCCACACCCCGCGCACTCCTGGTGCCATGCGCCACCAGAACCAGAGCGGCCGCGCTCACCACGCACCCCGCGCCGGACGGACCGCGCTGAGCGGAGCACCGGTGGGCCGCAGCGGATTCGCCGGAGTGACCGGGACCGGACGAGCCGCGCCCGGCATCGGCGGAACCGGGCGCGCGCTCATCGGCTGAGCCGGAAGCCCCGAGGGGCGAGGCGCGCCATTGGGCGGGGTGGCCGGGCGGCGGGCCGCGCTGGGCGGGACCTCGGGTTGCGGGCGGCTCGGGGCGACGCGGGGGGCCGGGACCTCACGGCGCACGCCCAGGCCCTGGGAGTGGGGCGGAAAGCCTTGGCGCGCAAAGGGGGCCGGTTCCGGGTGGGGGTTGTCGATGCATTCGGCGGGGTCCAGGGCCAGGCGGTAGCCGCGTTTGACGACGGTCTGGATGGCCTTGGGGGTGCCCAGGCCCGCGCGCAGGCGGGCGATGGCGGTTTCGACGGCGTGGGTGTCGTCGCCACCGCCGGGGAGGGCCGCCAGGAGGTCCTCGCGGGAGACGACGCGGCCGGGCTGGCGGGCCAGCGAGCGCATCAAAGCCATGGGAGCGGGGGCCAATTGGCGGACCTGGCCGTCGACGACGACGCAACCGCCGCGGACGCTGAGCACGTGACCGGCCGCCTGAATCCGATTGGCGCGCCGCGGCAGTTCCTCGGCGACGTGGCGGGCCAGCGCGCCCAGGCGGGCGCGGCCGGGCATGGACGTGGTGACGCCGAGCTCCTCGAGCGGGGCCGCGGTGATCGGGCCGACGCAGGCGGGCAGCACACGGGTGCGGAAGGCGTGCAGCACCGCCTCGAGCAGCCCGGTTTCCTTGGCGCGCATGAGAAGTGAGGCCACGGCCGGTGCGCTGGTGAAGGTCACGCAGTCCAGTCCGGCGGTGACGATGCCCTCGATGAGGCGATCCATGGGGGTGCGGTCGTCCGGCGGAATCCACCGGTAGACCGGGACCGGGACCACGTCGGCCCCGGCCATGCGCAGCACCTCGCAGAAGTCCGGCACCGGCTCCCACTCGGTGGTCGCGCCGTGCAGCTGCACCGCGATACGCACGCCCTCGACCCCTTGGGCCAGCAGATGATCCAGCACCTCGGCACTGGATTCCGAAGCGGGAGACCACTCTTCACGCAGCTCCGCCGCGCGGATCGCGCCCTTGGCCTTGGGCCCGCGGGCCAGCAGGCGGACCGAGGCCAGCGTGGAGCGCAGCTGCTCGGCCAAGCCCCAGCCCTCCGCGGCCTCCATCCAGCCGCGGAAGCCGATTCCGGTGGTGGCCACCGTGATCTGCGGCGGGTCGGCGACCAGCTGGCGCGTCACGCGCTCCAGCTCGGTGTCGTCGGCCAGCGGAATGATGCGAATGGCCGGGGCGGAAACCACATTCGCGCCCCGGCGGGCGAGCAGGGTGCCGAGCTCATCGGCGCGGCGGGCGGCGGTGATGCCGACCGTGAATCCAGCGAGCGGCGTACCGCCGTCGACCTCGGTCATGCGGTACCACCGACGAACTGCACGGGATCGTTGGACACCGAGACCACACCGTCCACGACGCGGACCGCGTAGACCGGCAGCGAGATCGAGTCGTCGTCGAGGCAGTGGCCGTCGATGAGCGAGAACGCCTGCTTGAGCAGCGGCGACGCCACCACCGGCACGCCACCGCGGTCACCCACGATGCCGCGCGACATGACCGCCGCCCGGCCGAACGGATCGATATTGCCGACGGCGAAGAGGGTCGCGCCCTCGGTGAGGAACAGGGCCGCCTGGCGGCCGCCCTTCAACAGCACCGCCACGCCGCGGCCGGGAATCAGATAGTCCAGTCGGCAGGCTTGCGTCCAACCAGTGGTGGTGACTGCGGTGCCGGGTGTGTCGATCACGGTCATCGGTAACTCTCCTCCGAACGCCTTACCTATTGGTACCGGCGCCCTGTTTCCAAGCGGTTAAGCAGTCATTTCCCGTGCGTGGCGGCTTCTGTGACCTGGGCACCCACCGGGACGACCTGGGGAGCGCCCACGGGAATGT
Source organism: Nocardia sp. CDC160 (assembly GCF_035818795.1). Taxonomy (NCBI): domain Bacteria; kingdom Bacillati; phylum Actinomycetota; class Actinomycetes; order Mycobacteriales; family Nocardiaceae; genus Nocardia; species Nocardia sp. CDC160. Next base: position 723,921 of record NZ_JAYKYT010000003.1, read on the forward strand.
CCGGAATGCCGAGCAGCACCGGCACCTTGCGCTCACCGCTGTCGTCGAATCCGATGGTCGGATCGGCCTGGTCGGGGGCGTTCACGAAGGACACGAAGCGCGAGAGCTTGCCCTCGTCCTCGAGCACCGCGGCCCACTCGTCCTTGTAGCCCTCGACGTGCTTGGCCATGGCGGCCTCCAGGTCGGCGGCAATGCCCAGGCTGTCCTCGCAGACGACCTGCTTGAGGTAGTCGATGCCGCCCTCGAGGGCCTCCTGCCAGGGCGCGGTGCGCTGCAGGCGGTCCGCGGTGCGGATGTAGAACATCAGGTAGCGGTCGATGTACTTGATCAGGGTCTCGTCGTCGAGGTCACCGGCCAGCAGCACCGCGTGCTTCGGCGACAGACCACCATTGCCGCCCACGTACAGGTTCCAGCCGTGCTCGGTGGCGATCACGCCGACGTCCTTGCCGCGCGCCTCGGCGCACTCGCGGGCGCATCCGGAGACCGCCAGCTTCAGCTTGTGCGGGGACCGTAGACCGCGGTAACGCTTCTCGAGCAGGACGGCCATGCCCACCGAATCCTGCTGGCCGTAGCGGCACCAGGTGGAACCGACGCAGGACTTCACCGTGCGCAGCGACTTGCCGTAGGCGTGACCGGATTCCATGCCCGCGTCCACCAGGCGCTTCCAGATCAGCGGCAGTTGCTCGACGCGCGCGCCGAACAGGTCGATGCGCTGACCGCCGGTGACCTTCACGTACAGGCCGAACTCCTTGGCCACCTCGCCGATGGTGATGAGCTGCTCGGCGGTCACCTCGCCGCCGGGCATGCGCGGGACCACCGAGTAGGTGCCGTTCTTCTGCAGGTTCGCCAGGAAGTGATCGTTGGTGTCCTGCAGCGCGGCCTGCTCGCCGTCGAGAATGTGGTCGCTCGAGGTGGAGGCCAGGATGGAGGCCACGGTCGGCTTGCAGATATCGCAGCCGGAACCCTTGCCGTACTTGGCGATCAGACCCGAGAAGGTGCGGATGCCGGTCGACTGCACGATGTGGAACAGCTCGGCGCGCGACTGCGTGAAGTGCTCGCACAGCGACTTGGAGACCTCCACACCCGACTGCTCGAGCAGCTTCTTGAGCATGGGAACGCAACCGCCGCAAGAGGTTCCGGCGTTGGTGCAGCTCTTGATGGCGGGCACGTCGCAGGCACCGTCGGCGATCGCGCCGCAGATGGAACCCTTGGAGACGTTGTTGCAGGAGCAGATCTGCGCGTCGTCGGGCAGCGCGTCCGCGCCCAGTTCCGCACCGGCCGGGGAGATCAGCGCGGCCGGATCGGCGGGCAGCGGGCGGCCGACCAGCGGACGCAGCGCCGAGTACTGGGTGGCGTCGCCGACCAGGATGCCGCCCAGCAGGGTCTGGGCGTCATCGGAGACAACGAGTTTGGCGTAGGTGCCCTTGGCGGCGTCGTGCAGCACCACCGACAGCGCGCCCTCGGTGCGGCCGTGCGCGTCACCGAAGGACGCCACGTCCACGCCGAGCAGCTTCAGCTTGGTCGACAGGTCCGCGCCCGGGAATTCGCCCGCGCCGCCCAGCAGCCGGTCCGCGACCACCTCGGCGGTGCTGTAGCCGGGGGCGACCAGGCCGTAGCAGACGCCCTCGATCGCGGCGACCTCGCCGATCGCGTAAATGTTCGGGTCCGAGGTCCGCAGGCCCAGATCAGTCAGGACACCGCCGCGCTCGCCGACGTCGAGCCCGGCGCCGCGGGCGATTTCGTCGCGAGGTCGCACACCGGCGGCGAAAATCACCAGGGCGGAACGGATTTCGGTGCCGTCGGAAAGGCTGACCTTGAGCTTCTCGGAAAGCGGTGCGCCCTCGACGGTTTCGATGGCCGAGGTGCCGACACCGGTGTGCACGGCCAGGCCCAGCTCGGTGACCAGCTTCTCCAGGATCGCGCCGCCGCCCTCGTCGACCTGGGCGGGCATCAGCCACTTGTTGAACTCGACCACGTGCGGGGTCATGCCCAGCAGGCGCAGCGCGTTGGCCGCCTCCAGACCCAGCAGACCGCCGCCGACCACGATGCCGACCGCGCCCGGACCGGCCGCCTCGGCCGCGGCGCGAATACCGTCCAGGTCCCCGAGGGTGCGGTAGACGAAGCAGCCCTCGGCGTCGTGACCGGGCACCGGCGGCACGAACGCGTACGAGCCGGTCGCCAAAACCAGTGCGTCGTAACCGATCACCTCACCGGTGGAGGTGGTGACCTTGCGGGCGGTCTTGTCGATGGCGTCGGCCTTCACGCCCAGGCGGACGTCGACGAGGGTGTCGCCCTCGTAGTCGTTGCCGGGCAGCGCCAGCGCCGACGCCTCCCAGAGGCCGACGTAGGAGGACAGGCCGACGCGGTCGTAGGCGGCCAGCTTCTCCTCGCTGAGCACGACGACCTGCCAGGTTCCGGCCTCGTCGCGGGAGCGCAGGGCCTCGACGAAGCGGTGGCCGACCATGCCGTGGCCGATCACGACGACGGTCTTGCGTTCGATGCTGTGGGTCATGACGGTCCCTTTCACAGTGATCGAGTCAGGCTCGCGCCGACGAGACGTCCGCGGAATTCAGGCTTTCGCTCTCGGCCCGCAGCACCAAGGCCTCGGCTTCGACGATGACGAATGCCTCGTCGGCGTCGGTGCCGTCGGTGGTCGCCGAGTGCGCGCTCGGGCGGCGCAGGAACACCGCCCAGCAGACGGCCGCGCAGAGCACGTAGAAGGCCATGAAGACCCAGAAAGCCGTGGTCGCGGACTTGGTGGAGGCGTAGGAGGACCGCAGCACCAGGTTGATCCCGACCCCGCCGAGCGCGCCGATCGCGCCGACGAAACCGATCAGGGCACCCGAGGTATTGCGCGCCCAGGCCGCCCTGTCTTTCGAATCACCTTCCAGGCCACGTGATTTGGCCTCGAACACGGAAGGGATGATCTTGGTGACCGCACCGTTGCCGATGCCGGAGATGACGAACAGCGCGGTGAACCCGACGATCATGGCCACCAGCACGCCGCCCTTCGGGTACCCGGCGTGATCGCCCATCGTCGACGACACCGCGACCAGCACGGCCGCCGCGGTCATGGCCGCGAAGGTGTAGAGCGTGACCTTGCTGCCGCCGAGGCGATCGGCCCACTTGCCGCCGTACGGGCGGGCCAGCGAACCCAGCAGCGGGCCGATGAAGGCGATCTGCGCGGCGTGCAGGGTGGCGGCGGGAACGCTCTCGCCACCGGCCTTGAAGGTGATCTGCAGGACCTGGCCGAACGCGAAGCTGTAGCCGATGAACGAACCGAACGTGCCGATGTAGAGGAACGCGATCGCCCACGACTGCGGCACCTTCAGCGCCTTGATCATGTAGGACAGGTCGGCCTTCTGGTTGCGGACATTGTCCATGTACAGCGCCGCGCCGATGGCCGCGATCGCGATCAGCACCAGGTAGACCGCGCACACCACCGAGGCATTGCCGTAGGCGTTGCCGAGGGTGGCGATGACCGCCAGCCCGATCAGCTGCACCACCGGCACGCCGATATTGCCGCCGCCCGCGTTGATGCCCAGCGCCCAGCCCTTGAGCCGCTGCGGGTAGAAGACGTTGATGTTGGACATCGACGAGGAGAAGTTGCCGCCGCCCAGGCCCGCGAAGGCCGCCACGATCAGGAACGTCGTGTAGGAGGTGCCCGGCTGGTTGATGAAGTACAGCGTCAGCAGCGTGGGGACGAGCAGCAGCAGCGCGCTCACGATCGTCCAGTTGCGGCCGCCGAACTTCGCGGTCAGCACGGTGTAGGGAATCCGCGCGATGCCGCCGACCAGGGTCGGTACCGCGCCCAGGAAGAACTTCCCGGCCGCGTCGATGTGGAAGACGTTCTGCGGCATGAACAGCACCATGACCGACCAGATCGACCACACCGAGAACCCGATGTGCTCGGCGAAGACCGACCAGATCAGATTGCGGCGCGCGATGTCCTTACCACCGGCTTCCCACGCCTCGACATCCTCGGCATCCCAATGCTCGATGTCGCGCTTGCGGGTCAGCGTCTTCAACAAGAGGCCCTCCTGAAATCTGGATGGACCCCAAGGTAGGAAACCGGTATTGCGACGATGCTGCGCGGAATTGCCGTTAAATCAACGGTTGCTCACGAAATCAGACCACCCGGCGTGAGAACTGCGCGAATGTTTCGTCCGTGTGACACAACGATTTCCAACGATCGAAAACGCCCACGAAACACGAATCCGGGTCGTGAGGTGAGAGTCTTGCCACACAGCATGGACCCAACCTCACGACCCGGCAACTCGAACGGTGAAATTCTCGCCGAACTAATCCCAGACGTCCTCGAGCTAATTCCAGGTGTCCTCGAGCATGTTCGGCTTGCAGGCCATCCAGCCGCCGACCATCAGGACGATCACCGCGACCACGAGGAAGCCGAAGGGAGCCACCCACCCGCCGGTCAGCGTGTGCAGCGCGCCGAACAGCAGCGGGCCCACGCACGCCACCGAATAGCCGACGCCCTGGGTGAAGCCGGACAGCGCGGCCGATCCGGCACCGGTGCGGGTGCGCAGATTGATCAGCGTCAGGGCCATCGGGAAGGTCGAGGGGCCCAGCCCCAGGGCCAGCACCCACACCAGCGGCGCGGCCATCGGCGCGAACAGCAGCCCGGCGAAACCGATGAAGAAGAACACCGCGCAGCCGATGATCACCGGGAACGGATTGTCCATGCGCCCCACCACAATCGGCGCGCCCAGCGCGGCCACCAGGCCGATCAGCGCGAAGATGCCGACCATGCTGCCGCCGAAAGACGCACTGGCACCGGCGTCGCCGAAGATCGTCGGCATCCAGGTGAACAGCGAATAGGTGATGAGCGAGGTCATGCCGAACATGAAGGCCATGCCCCAGGCCAGCGGCGAGCGCCACACCTTGCCGGTGGATTCGACCGGCTCCGAAGGCATTTCGGTGGTGTCGGCCAGCGCGTGCTGGCGGCGCACCCGCAGCACACCGATCCACGGCAGCGCGGCGGCCAGCGACAGCGCCGCCCACATGCCGAGCGAGAGCCGCCAGCCGTGGGCGTCGGCGACCGGCACCGTGATCATGGCGGGCACGACCGTGCCCAGCTGCACCATCACGATGTAAACGGAGCTCAACAGCGCGAGGCGATCCGAGAAGTACCGCTTCACCAAGGGCGGGATGACGATATTGCCGACGCCCATACCGGCCAGCGCCAGCGCCGAGAAGGCCAGCAGCTCCCAGGTATCGGGCACGATCGCGCGGATCGCCGAGCCGACGGCGGTCATGAGCATGGCCACCAGCGCGGTCAGCTCCAGGCCGAGGCGGCGGGACAGGACCGGGGTCAGCAGCCCGCCGAGGGCGAACATGGCGGTCGGCAGCATGCCGAACACGCCCACCACCGCGGTGGAATAGCCGATGTCGTGCCCTATTCGGCTGGCGAGCGGGGTGAAGGCGGTGACGGCGACGCGGAGGGTGAGAGCGGAGAAGACGATGGCGACGAGGACGAGCAGGCGGCCCTCGAACAGGGCGCGCTTGGAGAGTTCGGGGTGGACCGGGGCGGTGGGGCGGATGCCGGTCGTTGTCGTCGGGTTATCGGTCAGGCCCCTCTCCGGGGCGAATGTCTCATCGATCGTCGCAGTCACCACGAAATCATAGGATGACCCGATGATGTGATGCAACGAATGTGAGGCAGGGTACGCTGTCACCCGTGCAACCAGTCCGGCGCACGAGCCTCATCGCCCAGGTGACAGAGCAGCTTCGTGCCGAAATCCGTTCCGGCCGTTGGGCCGTCGGCTCGCGCATCCCCACCGAGCCCGAACTCACCGAACTCACCGGCACCGGCCGGAATACCGTGCGCGAGGCCGTACAGGCGCTCGTCCACGCGGGCATGCTCGAGCGCAGACAGGGCTCGGGCACCTACGTGATCAGCACCTCCAGCCTGGGCGGCACCCTGTCGGAGTACTTCGCCGACGCCCACCAGCGTGACCTGCTCGAACTACGCCAGGCCCTCGACACCACCGCGGCCCGCCTGGCCGCCATCCGCCGCAACGACTCCGACATAGCGACCCTGCAGCGACTGATCGCGGACCGAACCCGGTTCTGGGACACCGACTTCGACGCCGCCATCGAGGCCGATGTGCAAATCCACCGCGCGATCGTCGTCGCCAGCCACAATGCGGTATACCTGGAGTTCTACGACTCGCTGCTGCCGGTCATCGCGGCCGGGATCCGCTTCCGCTCCGAACAGGACGGCGCGACCTACCACGATGAGCACGCCGAGTTGGTCCAGGCGGTGATCGACGGCGATCCGGAACGCGCGGCCCGCACCGCGAACTGCTTCCTCGACTCGCTCATGGCCGAATATCGGTCACTTGATACGAAAAGCGAGTAACCGAAAGGTCACCGCGCGGCACATCGAAAAGTGAGCCCGAATTACCGTCTCCGTCACGGAAAAACACTCGGGCGTAAAACTCGGTTCCTACGGTTGATCGCGACCGCAAACGGCTCCCCTGGAACGGGAGCCGAACGATGAGGGCGGTCGCGACAGCCGAGAGGACAGCTGCTCATGGCAACCGTAGTAGAGGCACCCGACACCGCCTTCACCTATCAGAGACGCGGACGGTGGATCGACCGGTGGGAACCCGATAACAATGAATTCTGGGAAAACGGGGGTAAACAAACCGCTCGGAAGAATCTGATCTTCTCGGTATTCGCGGAGAACCTCGGATTCAGCATCTGGGTCATCTGGGCCAGCATCGTGACCGCCATGGGCTCGGCCGGATTCGCCTTCCTCGGCGCGAAGAACCCCGACGCGGTGAACAACGCCCTGCTGCTCACCTCCACCCCCACCCTGGTCGGCGCGGCCCTGCGCGTGCCCTACACCTTCGCCATCCCGCGCTTCGGCGGGCGCGCGTTCACCGCCTTCAGCGCGGCCATGCTGCTGGTGCCGACGCTGGGCCTCGCGTACTTCATCAATCACCCGGGCACGCCCATGTGGGTGTTCATGGTGCTGGCGGCGCTCGCCGGTGTCGGCGGCGGCAACTTCTCCTCCTCGATGGCCAATATCAACTTCTTCTTCCCCGAGGGCAAGAAGGGCGCGGCGCTGGGCATCAATGCCGCGGGCGGCAATCTCGGTGTGGCACAGACCCAGTTGTTCGTGCCGCTGCTCATCACCCTGGGCACCCACATCTTCGCCAAGAACCCGGGCGGCTACCGCTTCGGCATCACCCTCGCCGTGCTGGTGTGGATTCCGTTCATCCTCATCGCCCTGTTCGGCGCGCTGCGCTACATGGACTCGCTGTCCGGCGCGAAATCCGATGGCACGTCCTACAAGCGGGCGCTGGCCAACCGCCACACCTGGGTGATGGCCGTCCTCTACATCGGCACCTTCGGCTCCTTCATCGGCTTCTCCTTCGCCTTCCCGACGCTGCTCAAGGCCAACTTCCCGAGCCTGGCCAAGATCGGTTGGATGGGCACGCTGGGCAATCTGGCCTTCCTCGGGGCGCTCGTCGGGTCCATGAGCCGACCGTTCGGCGGGTGGATCGCCGACAAGTTCAGCGGTGCGAAGATCACGCTGTACGTGTTCGGCGGCATGGCGATCGCGACCGCGCTCATCGTGGCGTCGTTGTCCGCCAAGAGTTTTCCGCTGTACCTGGCCTCGTTCCTGCTGCTGTTCGTGTTCAGCGGCATCGGCAACGGGTCGACCTATCGGATGATTCCGATGATCTTCACCGCGGAAGCGCGGCGGCACGCCTCGGAGACCGGACAGGACATCAACGCGGCGCTCGTCTCCGCCAAGCGGCAGGCGGGTGCAGCCATCGGTGTCATCGGCGCGATCGGCGCGGCGGGCGGCTGGATCCTGCAGCAGGCGCTGCGGCTGTCGAACACCCACTACCACAGCATGAATCCCGCGTTCTGGGGTTACGTGGTGGCGTACCTCGCCATGGGCGCACTCTGCTGGTGGTTCTACCTGCGATCTTCCTTCGCCGTCGGCCGGGTGCCCTCGCTGGCCCACGCCAACGTGTGAGACCCAACTCTCGGGAGCTCTCAGGGGTAAACCCCTGAAACCCCAAAGGGCCGCACCGGATTCGTCGCCCGGTGCGGCCCTTTGGCTTCGAGACCGAGCTACAACATCAGGCGGATCATGTCCGCGGTGCGGGACAGGCCCGGGAAGGCTTCCGGGGTCGAGCGGGGGTGCAGGGCATGCACCGCGAGGCGGAACATGACCGCGCGCACCAGCATTTGCGGCCACTCCGGTAGCTCGCTCCAGCGTTCCAGCAGACCGTCGTCGGCGCCGCCCCAGGACAGGGCGTCCACCACGATCACCGCGGCGGCCCATGGCGCGGGTCGCCAATACGGGGTGAGGTCGGTGAGGCCGGGCGCGAAATTGCCGGAGAACAGGACGGTTCCGAACAAATCGCCGTGCACCAGCTGCGCGGGGGTGGTGATCGGCTTGCGCAGGGTGGACAGCTGGGTGATCAGCGTCAGGCTGCGGTCGCCGTCGGGTGAGGTCGCGGGCAGCATGCCGCCCATCTTGAGGGTGCGCAGCGGAACCGCTTCCCACGCAGCGCGATCCGCGGCGGCGAAGACGTCCACATCCACCCACGGGGCCACCGGCTGCGCGGCCAGGAATCGGGGCCGTTCCAGCCGCGCGGTCACCTGGTGTAATCGCAGCGACAGCGACACCACCTCATCGTGGCGCGGCTCCGGAATCCCTTCGAGATACGTGTCCGCGCGCCACCCCGAGACGACATACCGCCCATCGGTCGCCCGCACCGGCCGCGCCAACCGCAACCCGTCGACCTTGAGCGTCTCCCGCACCTTGGCCGACCAGGCCGCCCGCGCGTGATCGGTCACCGGGCTCAGCACCACATCCCCGAGCCGCCAGCCACCGTCCCAGTTCCCCAGCGGAACCGGCGCTTCCTCGCGCAACCCGAAGGTCGAGCGCACATGCTCGGGAGGTTCCACAGCAGTCATGGTCACGCGCGTACGGTACCGCCGTAAAGAGACGGGAATCCGACGCCACACCGGATAACCGACCACCTGGAACGAAGTCGATAAGTTGCCCGGAATTTTGCGGGTGAGAGCCCCGGTGCGGGGTCCGGAAGACGCACTCCCGGACCCCTATTCACTCAGTACACCGGCAGGGACGGGTCAACCTGGTTGGCCCAGGCGATGATTCCGCCCTGGAGGTGAGTGGCGTCCGAGAAGCCTGCGTTCTTCAGCGCCGCCAGGGCCTCCGCGGAACGGATGCCGGTCTTGCAGTGCAACACGATCGGGGTGTTCTGGGGGAGTTCGGCCAGGGCCTCGCCGGAGAGGATGCGGTCCTTGGGGATCAAGGTTGCGCCCTCGATGCGGACGATTTCCCACTCCACCGGTTCGCGGACGTCGATGATGGCGACGTCCTTGCCCGCGTCGAGCATGTCCTTGAGTTCGCGGGCGGTGACGGTGGAGCCGAGGGCTGCGGCCTGGCCCTCCTCGGAGACCACGCCGCAGAAGGCGTCGTAGTCGATGAGTTCGGTGATGGGCTGACGCTCCGGGTCGCGGCGCAGCTTGATGGTGCGGTAGCTCATGTCCAGTGCGTCGTAGACCATGAGACGGCCCAGCAGCGGGTCGCCGATGCCGGTGATGAGCTTGATCGCCTCGGTCACCATGATCGAGCCGATGGAGGCGCACAGCACGCCCAGCACGCCGCCCTCGGCGCAGGACGGAACCATGCCCGGCGGCGGGGCCTCGGGGTAGAGGTCGCGGTAGTTGATGCCGCGCCCGTCGGGGGCGTCCTCCCAGAAGACCGAGACCTGGCCCTCGAAGCGGTAGATGGAACCCCACACGTAGGGCTTGCCCGCCAGCACCGCCGCGTCGTTCACCAGGTAGCGGGTGGCGAAATTGTCGGTGCCGTCCACGATCAAGTCGTATTGACGGAACAGGTCGATGGCATTGTCGGGTTCGAGGCGAATCTTGTGCAGCTCCACCGTGATTCCGGAGTTGATCTCCAGGATCGAGTCGCGGGCGCTGTCGGCCTTGGAGCGGCCGATATCGGATTCGCCGTGAATGATCTGGCGCTGCAGGTTGGAGGCGTCGACCTCGTCGAACTCCACGATGCCCAGCGTGCCGACACCGGCGGCGGCCAGGTACAGCAGCGCCGGGGAGCCGAGCCCTCCCGCGCCGATCACCAGCACGCGCGCGTTCTTCAAGCGTTTCTGACCGTCCACCCCGAGATCCGGAATGATCAGATGGCGGCTGTAGCGGGCGACCTCGTCCCGGGTCAGCTCCGCCGCCGGTTCCACCAGGGGCGGCAGGGAGGGATGCGATGACACGTCTTCGGACTCCTCAATCGAATTCGCCGGATACTCGCGGCCATTGCTTTCTTCGCGGCCACAGCTGCAACACCGGGACGGGTGGCGTTCTTCCCCAGCCTACGAGACCCGGCGGTCAGCGTGCCCGGGGCCCGTCAACGCCCGGTCACAGCCATGCGGGTAGCGGTCACAGCCAGGCGGGCAGACCGAAGACGCGGAACAGTTCGGGCGAGTGGAACAGATCCATGCGGGCGATGCCGTCGGTGTCCACGGTGAGGACGTGCAGGTTGGCCGCCTCGAAGACCTCGCCGTCGTCGGCCCGGCGGTAGACGGCCAGGGTCGGGCGGTCGTTGGCCCGGGTCGACACCAGCCGGAAGGCACCGCCGCGGCCGAAGACCCGCGTCATGAAGGCCGCCACGGCGTCGCGGCCGTGGAACCAGGCCAGGAACGGCGGCATCTGCAGCAGCACGTCCTCGCGCAGGATGTGCTTCAACGCCGCCACATCCATGGCCTCGAACGCGGCGACATAGCGCTCGAGGAACTCGCGCTGCTCGGCATCGGAGAGTTCGGCGGGACCGGACTCGATCCCGGCCAGCTGGGCGTGTGCCCGCTGCAGGGCGCTGTTCACCGCCGCGGTGCTGGTGTCGAGCAGCTCGGCCACCTCGGTCGCCTTCAGCGCCAACACATCCCGCAGGATCAGCACCGAGCGCTGCAGCGGCGGCAGGTGCTGTAGCGCCGCCACGAACGCCAAGCGGACGCTCTCGCGCACCGTGACCACCGCGGCCGGATCGCCCTCCCCGAGCAGCGAGTCCGGAAACGGCTCCAGCCAAGGAAATTCGGGTGACTTGTCGAGTGCCTCCGGCCCGTACACCGGATTCGGCTGCGACAGATCCACCGGCAGCGCCCGCCGCTGGGCGGTCTTCAACGCCGTCAAACACACATTGGTGGCGATCCGATACAGCCACGTGCGCAGCGAGGCCCGCTGCGGATCAAAGGATTCCGCCGCCCGCCACGCCCGCACCTGCACCTCCTGCACCAGATCCTCCGCATCGTGCATCGACCCGGTCATCCGATAGCAGTAGGCGAGCAACTCCGCCCGATGCGCCTCCGCACCGGCGACCACATCATCCACAGCAGCGGTCATCCCACCTTGCTAGCACGCCCCGCCCCCACCCGCCACACCTCCAATCCCCCACCCCCAAACCAAGATCAGGGAGCTCCCACCGCGGCGAACCGGACAATTCCCCGCAGTGAAAGCTCCTTGATCTTGATGTCGGCACGGTCAGGGCCTCGGCGAGAGTACAAGCGCAGCGGTGGTGGGGCCGAGAGTCGTGGGGCGATGAGTTTTGCGGGGGCGGTGAGTACGTATCTGCGACAGGTCGGATCATCCTCGAAAGGCCACTCCCCCATGACTACGCATCAGCGCTGGACGCTCGCCCTTGCTTCGGTGGCGTCCTTGATGGTGGGGCTCGACGCGCTCGTCGTCACCACCGCGCTCAATACCATTCGCGAACAGCTCGGCGCCTCGCTCGAGGCGCTCGAATGGACTTTCAACGCCTATACGCTCGCCTTTGCCGTGCTCCTGCTGACCGCCTCCGCGGTCGGCGACCGCATTGGGCGGCGGCGCCTGCTGATCGCGGGGCTGGCACTGTTCACCCTCGCCTCGGCGGCCTGCGCGCTGGCCACCGATATCGGGGTGTTGATCGCCGCCCGCGCGATCCAGGGCGTCGGCGGAGCCATGATCATGCCCGCCGCGTTCACCCTGGTCGCCGTGGCGTTCCCGCCCGAACAGCGGGGGCGGGCCATGGGGATCTTCGCCGGGATCACCGGGCTCGCCATCCTCGGCGGACCGGTCGTGGGCGGCGCGGTGGTGCAGGGGCTGACCTGGGAGTGGATCTTCTGGCTGAACGTGCCGATCGGACTGGTGCTCATTCCGCTGGTCGCCCGGTTCGCCGCCGAAAGCACCGGGCCCGCAACGAAGATCGACATTCTCGGCGTCGTGCTGTCCGGGCTGGGCGTGCTCGGGCTGGTGTGGGGTCTGGTGCGGGGCAATGCGAGTGGCTGGAGCAGCCCCGAGATCCTCGCCACGCTGATCGGCGGCGGCGTGCTGCTGGCGGCCTTCGTCGGCTGGGAGCTGCGCACCCGGCACCCCATGGTCCCCATGGGGCTGTTCACCCACCGCGGTTTCAGCACCGCCAATCTGGCAGGGCTGCTCATGACCGCCTCGCTGTTCGGCATGGCGTTCTTCTTCGCCCAATATCTGCAGGCCGGACTGTCCTACACCCCGCTCGGCTCGGGCCTGCGCCTCCTGCCGTGGACGGCAACGCTTTTCGTGGTCGCGCCGATCGCGGGTGCCCGCATGACCCGGATCGGCGAACGCCGACTGATCGTGGGTGGACTGCTGCTCACGGCGGCGGGCGCCGCCTGGATCGCGCTGGCCGCCGGGACCGGGGCCGGGTATCCGGCGCTGATCGTGCCCATGCTGCTGGCGGGAATCGGCGTCTCGGCCGCCATGCCCGCCATTCAGAACGCCGCCATCAGCTCGGTCGGGCCGGAGTCCGTCGGCACCGCCTCGGGCATCTACAACACCATGCGCCAACTCGGCGGCAGCTTCGGAATCGCGGTCACCTCGGCGGTTTTCGCCGCCAACGGCGGATACACCACGACGCGGCGGTCGCACACGGCTTCCGCGCAGCGGTGCTGGCCGCCGCAGTGGCCGCAGCGCTGGGCGCGACATCGGGCCTGGGAGTCGTTGCCCGGCAGCGGCGTTCGCCCACACCGGTGACAGGTCCGGTGACCGTCGCCGCGGCGTAGGACCCCAGCCTCTGGCGCTCTGTGGCCGGAATCCACTGCCAATAGGTGGGTTCCGGCCATACCGCGCCGGATTGGCGGATGGATCGCGGTGGGATGAGGAATGGGCCGGATACCGGTGGGCTGGGTGGTCAGCCGCGCGGGTAAGGCCAGGGGTTGAAGCGGCAGGACTTGCCGTCCATGGGGACTACGCCTTCGGGGTCGAGCTTCGCGATGTCGTTGTTCTTGATCCCGAAGGTCTGCTGCATCATGACCGGGGCCAGGCCGCCGTCGGTTTCGCAGGGCTGGTGTTGGCGGTAGCCGATGGCGTGGCCCACTTCGTGGTTGATCTGGTACTGGCGGTAGGAGCCGACGTCGCCTTCGTCGGAGAGCGCGCCGCGCACCCAGCGGACCTCCGAGAGCACGACGCGGTCGAGATCGGCGTTGTAGCAGGAGGAGTCGACCGGGATCTCGAAGCCGCAGGACTTGCGGGTGGTGTCGCGGGAGGTGAGCGAGATGCGGAAGTCCGGGTTGCCGGTGTCGACGCGGCGGAAGGCGAAGCGCGGATCATGGGTCCAGGACTTGGGATTCGCCAGCGTCGCGTCGATCATCTTCCCGATCGCGTCGTCCCCGCCGAGGCTGGCGGTGTCCACCCCGTCCTCGATCTCGACCGTGTAGTTGAAGACGTGGTCGGAGCCGGTGCCCACCTGCCCGGTCGTACCCGGCACCACATGCCAGGTGCCCTTGCCGGTGTCGGTGTACGGGCCGCCCGCGGGCACCGCGCCCGAAGGCAGATCCAGGGCGTACTTTCCGTCCCCCTTGGGCCCGCCGAGAATGCCGCTGGGCTTGTCGCCGCGCTCGCTGAGGCGGCCGAAGCCGGGGAGTCCGGTGGCGCTGTCACCGGTGTGCCGCACCGCGTCCACGGAGACGACGACGGTGATCACCAGCAGGACGGGCAGGGCGTAGGCGCGCCAGCCGTAGGTATTGACGAAGCGGCCGAGTCGGCTCTGCTTCTTGGTCTCACGATCGGGGCGCTGCCGATTGGGTCCGTCGGCGGGCGGGGCGGTGGGGTCCCAGCGGGCCCGCAGCGGCTGATGCGGCGATACCGACGAGCCGGTCTGCGATGCGTCGTTGTCGAAGTACAAACCGAGCGGATCGTAGATCGGCCCGCTGGGTCTTCCCCGTCGCTTGGTTCCGGCTGCTCGCGGCACACCGGCTCCCACGGGGCGGCGTGAATCGCGCCCGCCGGAATTGCTGCCCCCATGGTCGGTCACGTCTGACAGACTCTCACAGCGCGACGCCGAGCACTCGGTCGCCTTCGCGGGCGCCGGTATTGCTGCGAGATATCTCACGTGAATGCGGCAGATCTCACAAATCGGAACATGTGCTACACAGTTGTGATCGGCCTCGCATAATCGACGCCACAATATTCGGAACCTGGATCGGCACCGGCCCCCCGAGCGAGTATCGTTCGGTGGATACCGCCCCGGTGACATCCTTCCCGCCGGGAATCAACTGGGAGATCGGAAATGACTGACCTCGTGGACCGGATGACTTCGCACCGCATGTCATCCGAGGCGACGAGCAAGCGCGGCACCCGCCTGCCTCGCGAGGCGCGCCGGGCGCAGCTACTCGCCGCAGCCAGCGAGGTCTTCGTCCAGCGCGGCTATCACGCCGCGGGCATGGACGAGATCTCGCAGTGTGCCGGAGTGAGCAAACCCGTGCTCTACCAGCACTTCTCGAGCAAGCTCGAGCTGTATCTGGCGGTGCTGCAGAACTATGTCGACGCGCTGGTCTCGAGCGTGCGCCAAGCGCTGCGCTCCACCACCGACAACAAGCAGCGTGTGCGCGCCGCCGTGCAGGCGTACTTCGACTTCGTCGATCACGAAACCCAGGGCTTCCGACTGGTTTTCGAATCCGATCTGACCAATGAGCCGCAGGTGCAACGCCGGGTCGAGCAGGCCACCGAGGCGTGTGTGGACGCGGTCTTCGACCTGGTCGCGCACGACTCCGGACTCGACCCCTACCGGGCGCGCGTGCTCGCGGTCGGACTGGTCGGCGCGAGCCAGCTCAGCGCCCGGTATTGGCTCGAGGCGGATCGCCCGATTCCGAAGGATGACGCGGTGGATACGACCGTCGCCCTCTGCTGGGGTGGGTTGAAGCATGTACCTCTGCACCCGATCGATTGAGAGATAAATTCCCTCAACTCTCGAGGCTCTCAGGGGTACCCCCTGAAACCCCAAGAACTGCAAAAGAAATTGCCCCGCCGAGTTGCTCGGCGGGGCAATTTTTTCGTTCGAAAGTTCGGACGGCGATCTAGACGGCGGCGAAGCCGACACGGCCCGAGGACGGAGTGCCGATCTCGACGTAGGCGACCTTGGCCGCCTGAATCAGGAACTTGCGCCCCTTCTCGTCGGTCAGCGCCACGACGCCACCCTCACCCTGCAGCGCACCGGTGACGAGGGCTTCGACCTCGGCGGGGGTCTGCGAGCTATTGATGATGAGCTCACGCGGGCTATCCGAAATGCCGATCTTGACCTCCACGGCCAACCTCCGAACCTAGAGTCCTGTGCTGTCTTGATCAGGCTAATGCAGCCGCGTCGGACCCCGACCGCTACGTCCTGCGCTGTCAGCGAACAGCGTGATCACCGGGAGCGAGCCGCGATCACGACGGAGCCGACCGCGATCACGCGAGGCCGAGGACCCGCATCCGCTCGGCGTGGGAGTTCTGCATGTGCTCGAACAGGGTCGCGATGCCGTTCAGGTCGCCGGTGGCGGTGAGCACCAACTCGGTGAGCTCGTCGCGCTGCGCCATGACGTACTGCGCCTGGGTGATGGCCTCGCCCAGCAGGCGGCGACCCCACAGCGCCAGTCGGTCGCGCTCGGAACGGTTCTGCGCGACCGCGGTCCGCACCTCCTCGATCACGAACTCGGAGTGGCTGGTCTCGGCCAGCACATCGCGCACCACATCGGCGACCTCGGGAGGCAGGGCACCGGCGATCTCGGTGTAGAAGTCGGCGGCGATGCCGTCGCCGACATAGAACTTCACCATCGACTCCAGCCAGGTGGAGGGGTCGGTGGAGGCGTGATAAGCGTCCAGGGCGCGCACGAACGGGGCCATGGCGTCGAAGACGTCCATGCCGCGATCGGCCAGCGCCCGCTCGAGGGTCTGGAAATGCTCCATCTCGTTGCCCGCCATCTTGGCGACGGCCACCCGGCCGCGCAGCGTGGGCGAGAGCTTGGCCTCCTCGGCGAGCCGGTAGAAGGCGGAGATTTCGCCGTAGGCCAGGACGGCGAACAGGTCGGTGACGCCGGGGTGTTCGGCGGAGATGCGGCCGTCAGCGGACGCTGCGAAAGGGGCTCCCATGGGACCCCACCCTAGCGGCAGAAAATGACGCGCATTCGCCAGTCGGGGACATGTCATCAGTCGTACGCTCAGAAAGTTCCAATAGCCTTGTGCCCCTTGGCTATTCACAAACCTACCGGTCGCCGCGTACAGGCGGCGCTCCGCGTCGGCGGAGGTCCGGTCAGGTATCACACTCGCGGAGTCCCCATGCCCACCGCAATCCAGAACCTCGTCATCCTCGGTGATTCCCTCTCCGATATCGGCATCAAACGCGAAGCGCCCGCGGGCATGTTCGCCCGCGCCGCCGGGATGATGCGCACCAATGAGGTCGGCCGCTACAGCGACGGCAAGAACTGGACCGACTTCCTCGTCGAATGGATCGGCGGCCAACCGTTGATCCGGGCCAACAAGAAGGAGACCGAGGACGCCACCGCGCCCCATCGCAAACTCACCACCGACTCCCTCGTCCTGGGCACCACCGTCAACGCGCTGCCGTTCCCCGTGCGCTACGCCAATTACGCCGAGGGCGGCGCGGTCGCGGCCGATGACACCGCCGACAAGGGCGGCGCGCTCGGGCACCTGCGCGCACAGGTCGAGAAGTACATCGCGGCGCGGCGCGCGATGCAGGCCGATCCCCCGCCCGCCGCGCGCGGACTCGCCCAGGACCAGTACCCCGGGCCGACGCTGCACATCATCTGGATCGGGCTCAACGACCTCGTCACCGCCGCCCGACCGGTCCCCGACAGCACCACCGAGAAACCCGGCACCGGAATCGGGCCGATGATCCGCGACATTCGGTCGCTGGTGAATCTGATCCCCAACTCACTGCCGACCAATCCGGCCCTGGAACACTTCCTGCTCATCGACCTGCCGAGTCCGATGGTCTCGGTTCGCTACCAGGACAAGGCGATCGACAAGGGCGAGGCCTCGGTCGAACAGGTGGTGAAGAACGTCGCCAAGTTCAATGACGCGCTGTCGTATCTGGCCGGGCACTGGCCCGCGCCCGGTCCCAAAGACGGGCCCGGCGCGAACCCGGCCAATATCGGCTTCGTGCCGATGTCCCAGTTCATGCAGTACGTCTCGGATCATCAGCAGGCGTTCGAGCTCACACCGCTGGCCCAGGAACACGGCCCGGTGCCGTATCTGGGCATGACCGACACGACGCCGCGCGCCCTGCGCCGCGCGCTCACCACCAGCGATCTCGCGCACCCGACGCAGGCCGTGTACGAGCTCATCGCGCGCCAGATCGTCGATGTCCTGATCCCGAAATACAGTGTGGGACGGCTGAATCAGCAGTCGTGGCCCGCGCTGCGGCCGTACCCGAACGCGTGATCAGGCAGCGTCGAAACCCGATCAGGCCAGGTCGCGCAGGAACTTGTCCAGATACGTCCACGTGGTGTCGCGGGCGATGAGAATGCCGAGGTGAGAACCGGGTGCGGTCTCGTACCGCACCTGCGCCGACCCGGTCAGGGTCTTGGTGCCGTGCTCGACCGCGGCGGCCGCGGTGATGGCGTCGTTCGGGCCGCCGACCAGCAGCACCGGCTGGGTGAGATCGGCCAGCGCGATCTCTCGATCACCCAGGCGCACAACGCCTTTACCGATGTCGTTGTGGAGAATGAAACGGCCCCACAGCTGGTTGTAGAACCGCCCCGGATAACCGGGCAGCGCGTTCTGGAACCGGTCGATGGTCTCCATGCGAGCGAGCGTCGCGGTATCGGTGAGGTTGCTGGCAATGAAGAAGGGGCGCTTGAGTTCTCGATCCCAGGCGGTGGCCCGGTACGCGATGCGGGTCAGCCGCGAGGAGACGCCGCCCACGGCGCGAATGGCGGCGGTCGCGGTGCGGCCGCCGTCGAGGCGGGCCAGGGTGCGCAATTCGCGCGCGCCGACCATGTGGTCGTAGCTCAGCGGCGCGCCGACCGCGGTCACCGAGCGAATGGGCAGGGTCTGGTCGGCCGCGGCGGTCAGCAGGGCCAGGGTGCCGCCGATGGACCAGCCCACCAGATCCACCGGGCGGCCGTCGCGATCGGCGGAGACCTGGCGAATCGCCTCGGGCAGGATGTCGTCGATCCAGGTCTCGAAGCCCATGTGGCGGTCGTCGAAGGTGATGTCGCCGTAGTCGACCAGGTAGGGCGCGCGGCCGGATTCCAGCAGGAAGCGCGCCAGACTCTGATCGGGGCGCAGGTCGAAGCAGAAGGCGGGCGCGGCCAGCGGCGGCACCAGCAGCACGGCCGGATCGTCGGCGCCCGCGCCGTCGTAGCGGCGGAGTTCGCGATGGGGTGCGTCGAACAGCACCGTGGACGGGGTCGGTTCGGGTGCCTCGATGCCGTCGCCGAAGGTCAGTGCCCACAGGTTCTGGGCGGCGGTTGTCACGGTGTCTGCCAAGCTCACGCGAATACCTTCGCAGATAGTGGTACACGATGTATCACACATGTGAGCAACTCAACTGCCCGCCGCGCGGTCCGCGTGGTCGCCCCCGGACGAATTATGGTGCGCCGCAATCATTAACGGCAATGCGAAACCCGGCGCGAGCGCCGCTTTCACCACCGATAAGCGCGCCTACCAGCGCAATAACGCCACACATTAGCGGTGGCGGAAATCAGGGCGAAGGCCGTATCACGCTACAATCTCCGCGGACAGCGGAAATTCATGTCCTTCATGTCCGCAGTCCATGGAAAATGTGCGCGCACTCCGATCCGCAGCACTGCACCCGCCGCGCCAGGTCGACGCCCATCCACCGGAGAGGCATCCCGCAGCGGCGAGAAACGGATCAAGTGGTCGTCGCGGGCCGACCGGGTCCGCCCCACGCCTCGTGCGCGCGAGACGCGATATCGAGGAAAGGCAAGAACCTGAGCAAGATCACCATAGAGCAGGAACCCGGTGTGGCCGACACGCTGTTGACGGCGGAACTCGACGACACCCACCTGGCTCCGACTTTCGCCGAATTGGGCGTGGACCCCGAAATCGTCCGGGCGCTCGCCGAGATCGGCATCGAACGAACCTTCGCCATTCAGGAACTCACCCTGCCGCTCGCGCTGGCCGGTGAGGATCTCATCGGTCAGGCCCGCACCGGTATGGGCAAGACCTTCGGCTTCGGTGTGCCGCTGCTGCACCGCATCGCCGCCCGCGACTCGGGCACCAAGGATCTCGACGGCACGCCGCGCGCGCTGATCATCGTGCCGACCCGCGAGCTGTGCATCCAGGTCTCCTCGGATCTGGAGAACGCCAGCAAGTATCTGAAGGACGAGAACGGCCAGTCCGTGCGGGTCACCGCCATTTACGGCGGCCGCCCCTACGATTCGCAGATCGCGGCGCTGCGCGCCGGTGTCGACGTGGTCGTCGGTACCCCGGGCCGCCTGCTGGATCTGGCCGAACAGCAGCATCTGATCCTGGGCAAGGTGCAGGTGCTGGTGCTCGACGAGGCCGACGAAATGCTCGACCTGGGCTTCCTGCCCGATATCGAGCGCATCCTCAACATGGTTCCCGAGCAGCGCCAGACCATGCTGTTCTCGGCCACCATGCCGGGGCCGATCATCACCCTGGCCCGCACCTTCCTGAACCGGCCGACGCACATTCGCGCCGAGGAGCATCACGAGTCCGCGGTGCACGACCGCATCGCGCAGTTCGTCTACCGTGCCCACGCGCTGGACAAGAGCGAGCTGGTCGCCCGCATCCTGCAGGCCGAGACCCGCGGCGCCACAATGATTTTCGCGCGCACCAAGCGGACCGCGCAGAAGGTCGCCGACGATCTGGCCGAGCGCGGCTTCGCCGTCGGCGCGGTGCACGGCGACCTCGGGCAGATCGCGCGCGAGAAGGCGCTCAAGAAGTTCCGCGAGGGCAAGATCGACGTGCTGGTCGCCACCGACGTGGCCGCCCGCGGAATCGACATCGACGACGTCACCCACGTGGTCAACTACCAGTGCCCCGAGGACGAGAAGACCTACGTGCACCGCATCGGCCGCACCGGCCGCGCGGGCAAGACCGGTGTCGCGGTCACCCTGGTCGACTGGGACGAGCTGCATCGCTGGGCCTCCATCGACAAGGCCCTCGAACTTGGCATCCCGGAACCGGTGGAGACCTACTCGCGGTCCCCGCACCTCTACGAGGAGCTCGGAATTCCGGAGGGCGTCACCGGCATCATCCGCAAGCGCAAGCCCGAGCGCGACGAGGACGCCGTCGTCGTCGAGCGCGAGTCCCGCTCCCCGCGCAGCCGCAACCGTCGCCGCACCCGCGGCGGCAAGGTGGTCGAGGGCGCGGACACCACGGTGGAGACCGGCACCGAAACCATTGCCGCCGAGGGTGATTCGGCCAGCGGTGATCCGGAGAAGTCCGGCCGCCGCCGTCGCCGCCGCCGTCGCGGCAAGGGTGGCAACACCCCGGTCGACGCCACCGCCGCGACCGCGACCGAGGTCGAAACCGACGCCCCCGCAGAGGTTTCCACCAACGACGGCGACGCGACGGAGTCCGAGGGCACCGGAAGCACCGGCCGCCGCACCCGCAACCGCACCCGCCGCGGCAAGGGTTCCACCGAATCCGCGCCGCGGACCGATGCCGCGCAGACCGACGCTCCGCAGGCCCCGCAGACCATCGCCCCCGGCGTGCTGTTCTCGGACGCCACCGCGAATGGCACGGCCGCCGCGGAGGCGACGGTCGACGCGGACTCGGCTCCTCGCAAGCGCACCCGCAAGGCAGCCAAGGCAGCCAAGGCTACGGCGACCGAGAACGTGGCCGCGGAGTCCGCCCCGGTGGAATCGGCTGCCGCCGAAGGCAATTCGGCCGAGCCGGTGCTGAAGGCCCCGCGCAAGCGCGCCACCAAGGCCGCCAGCACGACGGGTACCGAGGCCGCCGTGGAGGAGGCCCCGAAGAAGTCGACCCGCAAGCGCGCCACGAAGGCCGCGACCGCGGCCACCGAGGGTGCCGAGGTTGTGGCCGACTCCGCCGAGGCTCCGAAGGCCCCGGCCCGCAAGCGCACCCGGAAGGCGGCCGCCACCACGGAGGCCGTCAACGGCGCGAGCGAGGCGGACGCCGAGCAGCCCGCTCCGAAGAAGCGCGTCCGCAAGGCGACCAAGGCCACCGTCGGCGGCAAGTCCACCGCCGCAAACGGTTCCACCGACGCCGACGAGGTCGCCCCGGTCAAGCGAACCCGACGCCGCAAGGCCGACGCCGACGCGGTGGCCGACCCGGTCGTCGCCTCCGCGTAACCCCTCCGATCACCGCGCCGCTTCGTCGTGATCGCCGCTCCGGTGGCGATCACGACAACGGTTGCGGCGCTGACCAGACCGTGATCGGGGTCGGGGTCTCTCGGCGTGG
Source organism: Nocardia sp. CDC160 (assembly GCF_035818795.1). NCBI lineage: Bacteria > Bacillati > Actinomycetota > Actinomycetes > Mycobacteriales > Nocardiaceae > Nocardia > Nocardia sp. CDC160. The sequence continues at coordinate 745,647 of NZ_JAYKYT010000003.1, forward strand.
TCGGGTGGATCGGCTAGTCTCGCTGTCGTGCTCGCACCCGAGCGGCGGACACGCGCCGATATTCTCACCGCTGTCGCGATCGCCGCTCTGGTGGCGATCGTGACAGCGGTTGTCGCGCTGACCAGTGGGGTGCGGAGTACGCACTCGACCACCGCCACCACGGATGTGCCCGCACCGAGTTCGGGTGGGGCGATTCCGGCTCAGGTCAAGGATCTCTGGCATCAGGCCGACGGTGCGGCCATGCGGTCGCTCGTGGTGGGCGGGGTGGCCGTGACCGCCGACGGCGGGACCGTCACCGGCCGTGATCCGCGCACCGGTGACCAGGTCTGGAAGTACGAGCGGGATCTGCCGCTGTGTGCGGTGGAGGTGCAGTTCGGGACGGTCATCGCCACCTATCGCGATGATCGCGGGTGCAGCCAGACCACACTGCTCAACGCGCAGAACGGGTCTCGGGTGGCGGCGCGGTCGAGCTATATGGACAAGCAGGTCACGCTGTGGCCGGACGGCACCTATGTGCTCGCGCTCGGCGACGACCGGCTCGAGATGTGGCGCTCGGATATGGTGCGCACCCTCGAATTCGGTTATGTGGACGCCCCGGTGAATCCGCACACCCAGCCGCGCACCGACTGCAAGCTGCTCTCGGCCGCCTCCGCGCCGAGCCGGGTCGCGGTGTTGGAGCGCTGCCCGAAGGACGCCGCGGATCGGCTGTCGATTCTCAATCCCGCGCCCAAGGACGGCACGGCCCCGGAGGAGTACAGCTCGCACGTGCTCAACGAGCCCGGCGGCGCGGTGGACGGGGCGCGGGTGATCGCGGTGTCCGACAGTCGGATCGCGCTGTACCTGCCCGGAACCCAAACCACCCCACCGGTTCTCACCATCTACGACGTGCAGGGCAATCTGCTTGCCACCCACCAGCTTTCGGCCCCGCTGACGGACACCGCCATGGTGGCGCGGCTGTCGACCGGTTTCTTCGTCTTCACCGGCGAGAACCTGATCGCGCTCAACCCCACCACCCTGGATCCGCTGTGGGGCACCCAGCACGTGCTCGGCACGCCCGCGCTCATGTCGGGCCAGCTGTTCGTCCCCGTCGCCGACGGTCTGGCCGCGCTGGATCCCCAGACGGGGGCGCAGACCAGCCGAATCCCGCTGCAGCGCACCGACTACCACAACGAGCCCATCTCCCTGGCGGTCTCGGGCACGGTCTTCCTGGAACGCCGCGGCACCCAGGTCTACGGCGTGGGAGCGCCTGCCTCCTGAAGCTCGGAACCGGACGTCCGGCATGATCGAGCCATGAGCGGTGGCGAATTCCGGCTGATATTGCTGCGACACGGTGAGACGGCGTGGTCGGCCGCGCGCCGCCACACCGGCCGCACCGACTGCCCCCTGACCGAACTCGGCGAGGCGCAGGCCCGCGCCGCTCGAAAAACCCTGTCGGATCTGGACTTACAGTCGCCGCTGGTGCTGACCAGCCCCCGGCAGCGCGCCGTCCACACCGCCGAACTGGCCGGGCTCACCGGGGCGATCGTCGACGACGACCTGGTCGAATGGGACTACGGCGACTACGAGGGCCTGACCACGCCCGAGATCCAGCAGCGGTCCCCGGGCTGGACCATCTTCACCGGCGAGACGCCCGGGGGCGAGACCGCCGAGCAGGTCGGCAAGCGCGCCGATCACGTGCTGGCGCGGGTCATCCCCGAACTGTCCACCCGCGATGTCGTTCTCGTCGGCCACGGCCACTTCTCCCGGGTACTCATCGCCCGCTGGTGCGAATTCGACGTCGTCGAAGGCCGCCGATTCTTCATGTCCACGGCCGCGGTTACCGTGCTGGGACACGATCACCAGGCGCGAACCGTGCTGACACACAACCTGGTTCCGCCGCTCGAACCGCAGGAAGGGGCCGCGCAATGATCCGCCGCGCCACACCCGCCGATATCCCGGCACTGGTGCAGCTCGTCCACGATCTGGCCGAGTACGAGAAGGCACCCGACGAGTGCACCCTCACCGAGACCCAGCTCGAGACCGCGCTCTTCGGCCCGAACCCGGCGCTGTACGCGCACGTGGCCGAGAACGACCGGGGCATCGTGGGCTGTGCGATCTGGTTCCTGAACTTCTCGACCTGGAAGGGCGTGCACGGGATCTACCTGGAGGACCTCTACGTCAAACCCGAGGCGCGCGGGGCCGGGCTGGGCAAGAGCCTGCTCGCGACCCTGGCCCGCGAGGCGGTCGAGCGAGGCTACGCCCGCGTCGACTGGGCGGTGCTCACCTGGAACACCCCGAGCATCGACTTCTACGAGTCGATCGGGGCCGAGCACCAGCACGAGTGGACCGGCTACCGCCTCAGCGGAGGTCCGCTGGAACGCCTCGCCGCGCACGCGGACGACTGAGGATCTGCGGCGGACGACCGCCCCCTTCGGCAAGCGCCCTGGTGCGCATCGACAAGCGCCCGCTCACCTCTCCAAGGTGGGCGGGCGTCCAAAAATCCGTCTCCGGGCCACTGAGGCACCCCTAATGGCCAGTGGAGCCCAACCGTCCGGTCCTGACCGACCCCACTAGTCCTCGGCGATCCCGTACCCCGCGGCCATCCACCTGTTCGAGGCCGGAGCGAACAGCGACCCCAACGCCGCGAGCGCCAGCAGTCCGAGCGGCGCGCCGAATTCGGGCCGGTCCGAGGTGAACATGTAGTACGCGACGCCCAGCAGCAATAGCTGCGTCAGCGTCGCGATGGCCCGCCCCCACCGCTTCCCGCGCATGAGCCCGATGCCCGCGGCCAGCACCGCGCCGCCGAGAATGGCCGCGTATCCGGCGGTGAGATAGCTGTTCTTCGGGCTCTGCGCCGAGCCGTTCGCCCCGACGACGATCAGCACGACCATGGCGACCAAGCCCAGCGCGCCCTCCAGCGCGACCAGCGCACCCGCCACGCGCACGGTCGTCGGCACCGCCTCGCGCGCGGTTGTCGGCACCGCATCGCGAGCGCTCGTCGGCACTGCGTCGGGCGGGGTCGTCGGCACCGCCTCGGTCTCGTCCGACGGCTTCTGCTCGCCCTTGTTCTGCTCAGCCACGGTCCCAGCCTACGACCGAGCGTCGTTGCCGAATCCTGGACCCGCCCACGTCTTTCCGACGGGACTCGGGCAGCCGTGTCGCGACGGACCTAAGTAGGCTGCGGGGGTGCGGACCCTGCTGATCGTGAATCCGAATGCCACCTCGACCACCCGGTCCACTCGCGATCTGCTCGCGCACGCCCTGGAAAGCCGCACCCAGCTCACCGTTCGCCAGACCGAGCACCGCGGGCACGCCGCCGAGCTGGCGCGCTGGGCCGCCGACACCCGCATGGATCTGATCGTGGTGCACGGCGGGGACGGCACCGTGAACGAGACCATCAACGGCTTCCTGCCGCTGCCCGGTCGGCCGCAGCGCGAATGGGTGCCGCGGCTCGGGGTCATTCCGGGTGGTTCGGCGAATGTGTTCGCGCGCTCGCTGGGCATCGAGCCCGATCCGGTGACGGCCACCAATCAGCTCATCGATCTGGTCGCCGACGACGCGGACCGCCGCATCGGGCTGGGCGTCGCCGATGACCGCTGGTTCTGCTTCAGCGCGGGCGTCGGCCTGGACGCCGATGTCTGCGAGGCCATCGACGACAAGCGCGCGAACGGCAAGGCCGCCACGCCCGCCCGCTATCTGCGCACCACGGTCAAGCAGTTCTTCCGCGCCAAACGCCATGCCCCGCAAGTGACCCTGGACATTCCAGGTCACGAACCGGTTACGGATGTCCATTACGCATTCGTGACCAATGCCAGTCCCTGGACTTTTCTCGACAACACGCCCGTCGTCACCAACCCCGGTACCGCCTTCGAATCGGGTCTCGGGGTGTTTGCCATGCGGACCATGGGCGTCCTGCCCACCCTCATGATCGCGCGGCAGTTGCTGACGCCCGGAGGGGATCCCAAGGGCCACAATTTGTTTCGAGAAGACGATGTACCTGCGGTAACCGTCACCGCGGAGGAACCGATCGGCTTGCAAATCGACGGCGACTTCATTGGCCGACGCAACATGGTGAATTTCACAGCCGTCCCGGATATCCTCGATGTGGTCGCGCCGAAGCCCTAGCCGGTTCGACACACCTGAGAAACCTAGCTGTTGCGCTGCGAAAACCCGCTCGACCGAGTACAAATGACACGGCGGACCCCCATGTAGGGGTCTTACAGCGTGAGCTTCCCCACGGTGCACCAGGTATCTATTGACATCTACGGTGTTCGTGAAAGCATTCACAAGCAACCGTGCGGAAACATTCGAGTCGCACAAGTGAACGGACCACAAACCCGAAGGGGCAGCGCCATGCGCGCGCCCTAGCAAAGGAGCAGAGGAATGGACTGGCGCCACAAGGCCATCTGTCGCGACGAGGACCCCGAACTGTTCTTCCCGGTGGGTAACAGTGGTCCGGCGCTCGCGCAGATTGCCGATGCCAAGCTGGTCTGCGCTCGCTGCCCCGTCACCGCTGACTGCCTGTCCTGGGCCCTGAAGTCGGGCCAGGATGCCGGTGTGTGGGGTGGTATGAGCGAGGACGAGCGTCGCGCCCTCAAGCGCCGCAACGCTCGCACGCGTACGCGCACCGTCGTCTAACCAGCTAGACGACAAGGCGTTACGGCCCATCCCAGCCTCGGGGCCGCAACGCAATTCGGCCCGGCACCACCACAGGTGCCGGGCTTAAGTGTGTAAAGGGCCGACTCGGGGGAACTCTCCGATGCAATTCCCGCTCAACGGGATTGATCATTTCGAACGAAAGTTCGGACACAGATTTTTCACTATGCCCGAACTTATGCGTCGGGGAACATATTTCGGGTCAGCGGGCGGAGCGGCGGCCCAGGGGGACTCGTAGGACCGCGTCGGTGCCGACATCGGCTCCCGGGTGAAGTCCGATGGAGCCGCCCAATTCGGCCGTGACCAGTGTGCGGACAATTTGCAGGCCCAACCGGTCGGAAGCTTCCAGGCTGAAACCGTCGGGGAGGCCGCGGCCGTCGTCGCTGATGATGACGTCGAGCCAGCGCGCCGAGCGTTCGGAACGGATTGTGACCGTACCGTTCTCGCCCGCGTCGAAGGCGTGCTCGATGGCGTTCTGCACCAGCTCGGTCAGCACCATGACCAGCGGCGTCGCGCGTTCGGCGGAGAAGACGCCGAGCGATCCGGCGCGGCGTACCTTGATGCGGGCGGTGTGGACGGTCGCCACATCGGCCATGATCGGCAGCAGGCGGTCCACCACCTCGTCCAGATCGACCTCTTCGTCAACCGACATCGACAGCATTTCGTGTACCGAGGCGATCGAGGTGACGCGGCGGACCGATTCGGTCAGGGCCAGGCGGGCCTCTTCGTTCTCGGTGCGGCGGGCCTGTAGTCGCAGCAGCGCGGCCACCGTCTGCAGATTGTTCTTCACCCGGTGGTGGATCTCGCGAATGGTCGCGTCCTTGGACAGCAGCGCGCGGTCGCGCCGCTTCACCTCGGTGACATCGCGGACCAGCACCGCGGCCCCGGCCAGCTCACCGTGCGGGCGCAGCACCAGGGTGCGCAGCAGCACGGTCGCGCCGCGCGCCTCGACTTCCATTCGGCGACCGGCCTTTCCGGCCAGGGCCGCCTGGATATCGCCGACCACCTCCTGCGCGTCGAACGGGTCGGTGATCAGGGAACGCGTGGTCAGGGCCAGATCCTGGCCGACCAGATCGTTCTGCAAACCCATGCGGTGATAGGCCGAGAGCGCGTTGGGGCTGGCGTAGACCACGGTGCCCTCGGTGTCGAGGCGAATGAAACCGTCACCCGCGCGGGGGCTGGAGTGCGCGCCGGTGCGGTCCTCGAGCGCGGGCCAGGTGCCGTCGGCGACCATCTGACACAGGTCGTCGGCGCAGGACATGTAGGCGATCTCCAGGCTGGACCGCATCTTGCGGCGCTGGACATCGGTGTCGCGGCCGAGCACGGCAATGATGTCGTCGCCGACCCGCACCGGAATCGCCTCGCGCATGGCGTGCACGGGATGCGGGTGATAGACGCCGGTCAGCACGGTATCGGTCTCGAAGCGAACGATATCGGCGTTCAGCAGCGCCTCGAAGACGTGCGGATTGGCCTCCTTGGTGGCCAGGCTGCCGACCAGGTCCTCCGGATGCACGGTCGGCGCGGTGGTGGGACGGCACTGGGACACGCACACCACCTCCGCGCCCTCGCTGATCGGGCCCGTACCCACCCACAGCAGCAGATCCGCGAAGGACAGATCCGCCAGCAGCTGCCAGTCCCCCACCACCCGCTGCAAATGGTCGACGGCCGCACCCGGTAGATCGGTATGCTCGGCCAGCAGATCACTCAGTGTCGACATTCACCCACGCTCCTCGGTTCCCACGTCGAGGGTATGTTCCCACGCGGGACGGGCGCGACGCGGCAGCGGCAGGTCAGGGGTTCGGGACCTCAGGAGATGACGGCGATGAGATCACCGGGCTGCAGCACATCGCCCGGCTTGACGTTGATGGAGGCGACGGTGCCCGCGGTCTCGACGATGACGGGGATCTCCATCTTCATCGACTCGAGCATGACGACCGGATCGTCGACCTTCACCTCGTCACCGACGGAGACCAGGATCTCCTGGACGGTCGACACCATCTCGGCCTTCACTTCCTCAGCCATGCACACCTCTCGCGTTGAGCGACCCGTAGCCCCTGACGGTACAGCCAACCACACATGGAAGAATGGCGGCCGACTGAAGGGAGAGTACCTATGGGTAAGCGTGGACGTAAGAAGCGTGGCCGCAAGAAGAACGCAGCCAACCACGGCAAGCGGCCGAACGCCTGAGCTGCGATAAAAGGCTCGAAAACCGTTGAGCGGCACCACTTCCCATCGGGAAGGGTGCCGCTCAGCCGTTTGCGTATATCTTATTCGGCGCTGTCGGCCTTGGTCTCGACCACGCTGTAGCTGGTCCGGATCTCCATGGTCAGGCGCTGGCGCAGCGAATCCGGTGCGCGGTCGCCGCCGCACTTGCGGTTCAGCAGCGACTTGAGTTTCTCCTCCAGGCCGTAGGCCTCGATGCACGGCGAGCAGCGATCGATGTGCTCGCGCAACCGCTGCTTGACGGCCGCGTCGCACTCGTTGTCCAGCAGCAGCCAGACATCGGCCAGCACCGCCGAGCAGTCCAGATCTTCCATCTCGTCGCTCACTGTGTGACCTCCTCACGAGCCGCGTCGTTGCCCGACCGGTTGAAGCCTCGGTCCCGCGCCACGTCCGCGAGCAGACCCTTGAGCTGCTTGCGTCCGCGGTGCAGTCGGGACATGACGGTACCAATGGGAGTGCCCATGATTTCGGCGATTTCCTTGTACGGGAAGCCCTCCACATCGGCGTAGTACACCGCCATCCGGAATTCCTCCGGAAGCTCCTGCAGAGCGGCCTTGATGTCGTCGTCGGGCAGCGCCTCGAGCGCCTCCATCTCCGCCGAGCGCAGACCCGTGGAGGTGTGCTCGGCGGTGGAGGCCAGCTGCCAGTCGGTGATCTCGTCGGTCGGATACTGCGCGGGCTGGCGCTGCTTCTTCCGATACGAGTTGATGTAGGTGTTGGTGAGGATGCGGTACAGCCAGGCCCGCAGGTTGGTGCCCTCGCGGAAGGACTTGAAACCCTGGTACGCCTTGGCGAAGGTCTCCTGCACCAGATCCTCGGCATCGGCCGGGTTGCGGGTCATGCGCAACGCGGCACCGTAGAGCTGGTCCAGCAGCGGGAGCGCGTCACGCTCGAACCGCGCGGCCAGTTCCGCGACGGATTCGGTGCTCCTGGCACCGGATTCGTCCGCTTCGTCGTATCCATCAGTCCCCACAGGGAGGTCGACCGCTTGATCGTCACCGGCGTCGATGCCCTCGCTGTCCGAGTCGTCATCACGCAGGCGATCGACCATGTCGTCGTCGCTCGTCACGCTAATCCCTTCGATCGCCGTAGCACTTGAATCTACCGCGAACAGGAATTCGGCCAGGAAACCGGCCGGGGGCGCTTCGACCAGAACGGTCACCGACTCCTCCTTCAGAATTGGTTGCCCACGCTTCGGCACCGTGGGCCCTGCGGTTGCTGTGAAGCGCGTATCGCTTGCAACAGGCCGGGCGCGCACCCTGTTCCCAACACCGGAAATCCGGTTGCGTTCGGTGATTAGGGTGAGCCCATGGCAGTTGCTTCGACCCCGGCGATCAAGGCATTGGTGCAGGCGAAAGTGGAGCATCGGGTACACGCGTATACCCATGACCCGCGCAGTGATTCGTACGGGGCCGAGGCGGTGGCGGCGCTGGCCGAGCAGCTGGGAGTTACCGCCGGGCAGATCTTCAAGACGCTGGTGATCGAGCTGGGTTCGGGCGCGCTCGCGGTGGCGGTGCTGCCGGTGCCGACCAAACTGTCGCTGAAGGCGGCGGCCGCGGCACTGGGTGGCGGCAAGGCCGCCATGGCCGACAAGGCGAAGGCCGAACGCACGACCGGCTATGTGCTCGGCGGGGTGTCGCCGCTGGGACAGAAGAAGCGGCTGCCGACGGTCGTCGACGAGTCGGCGCTGGGCTGGGATCGAGTGCTGTGCAGTGCGGGCAAGCGCGGGCTCGAGATCGAGCTCGCCCCCGCTGACCTGGTGAAACTCACGAGTGCGGTGACCGCTCCCATCGCCCAGGCGTGAGCGGAGACACAACCTCCGGAAAAAACTTGCCATACGGCAACCATCGGGGAATACTTGCGTCGTACAACTAGTTGACGCATACAAGCAGTTGCCTGATACAAGGAGGTGAGACCGACCGTGACCGACGATGACCCGGCGATTACCCAGCCCCCAGCCGACATCGACGACGGCCTCGTCGACGCCATCGCATTCGAGATCGCCCGCCTCACCAAATTGCGCGATCGCACCAACGCTCAGATCGCGGCCCTCACCTCGGGCGAGATCGAACCGGCGGCCTTCGCCATCCTGTTCCAGCTCATCCACTGCGGCCCGAAGCGGTCGGGCGCGCTGGCCGAGGCTCTCTACTCGGACGCCTCGACCATCAGCCGCCAGGTGGCCGGTCTGGTCAAGCGCGGACTCATCGAGCGCCGCGCCGATCCCACGGACGGTCGGGTCAGCGTGCTCGACGTGACCGAGGCCGGGCGCGCGGTGGCCGCCCAGATCCGGGCCCGCCGCAACGACTCGCTGCGCCACATGCTCGAGGACTGGACCCCCGAGGAACGGGACGTCTTCTCGAATCTGTTGCGGCGCTTCGTCGACGGCTACGAGGTGACCCGGCAGCGCATGCTCGCCGATATGGCCGCCCACAAAGACCTGCAGTCCTATTACGCACCCGCGGAGAACAATTCGTGACTACACAAACGGAAGCGGTGGAACCCGAAGTCAATTCGGCGGGGTTCACCCACAAGCAGATCCTGGTCATCATGAGCGGCCTGATCATGGGCATGCTGCTGGCGGCCCTCGATCAGACCATCGTGTCGACCTCCATCCGCACCATCGCCGATGAGCTGCAAGGCTATTCGGCGCAGGCGTGGGTGACCACCGCCTACCTGATCACCTCGACCCTGGCCACGCCGCTCTACGGCAAGCTCTCGGACATGTACGGCCGCAAGCCGTTCTACCTGGCCGCCATCTCCATCTTCGTGGCAGGCTCGCTGGCCTGCTCGATGGCGACGTCGATGTACGAGCTGGCCGCCTTCCGCGCGTTCCAGGGCCTGGGCGCGGGCGGTCTGATGTCGCTGGCGCTGACCATCATGGGCGACATCGTCTCGCCGCGGGAACGCGCCCGCTACCAGGGCTACTTCCTGGCCGTGTTCGGCACCTCCAGCGTGGTGGGCCCGGTCATCGGCGGCGTGCTGTCGGGCACCGACGAGATCCTGGGCGTCACCGGCTGGCGCTGGGTGTTCCTGGTGAACGTGCCGATCGGCATCATCGCGCTGGCCGTGGTGACCCGGGTGCTGCGCCTGCCCAAGCGTCCCGTCACCAAGGTGCCGATCGACTGGATGGGCATCTCGGCGCTCATCGTCGGCCTGGTGCCGCTGCTGGTGGTGGCCGAGCAGGGTCGCGAATGGGGTTGGACCAGTGGACATTCCGTCTTCTGCTACATCCTGGGCGCGATCGGCGTGCTGAGCTTCATCGCCGTGGAGGCCAAGCAGGGCGACGCGGCGCTGATCCCGCTGCGAATGTTCAAGAACTCCACCTTCGCCCTCGGCGTGGTCATCTCGGTGGTGGTCGGTGCGGCCATGTTCGGCGGCATCACCCTGCTGCCGCAGTACCTGCAGGTGGTGCAGGGCGCGAGCCCGACCAAGGCGGGTCTGCTCATGCTGCCGCTGGTGGCGGGCATGATGACCGGGTCGATCCTGGCCGGTCAGCTCATCTCGAAGACCGGGCGGTACAAGTACTTCCCGCCGGTGGGCGCGGCGCTGCTGACCTCGGGCCTGTTCCTGCTGCACTTCGTCTCGGCCGACACCAAGCTGTGGGTCGTCATGATCTTCATGGCCATCACCGGCTTCGGCCTGGGCAATCTGATGCAGCCGCTGACCCTGGCGCTGCAGAACGCCCTGCCGCCCAAGGACATGGGCGTGTCCACCGCGGCCGCGACCTTCTTCCGGCAGATCGGCGGCACGCTGGGTGTGGCGGTGTTCCTGTCCGTGCTGTTCACGCAGCTGGCCCCGAACATCACCACCTCGCTGGAGAACGCCGCCAAGCCCGGCACCTCGTTCTCGATCGCTGCCGAGCAGGCTCTGAAGGGTCCCGACTCGACCGATAAGAAGGTCGTGCTGGAGCTGGCGAATCCGCAGACCGCCCCGGGGGTCGCGGGCCAGGTGCTCAATGACAGCTCGGTCGTCCAGAAGCTGGATCCGGCGCTGGCGCATCCCTTCAAGGAGGGCTTCGCCAACTCCATGGACAAGGTGTTCCTCTCGGTCACCCTCGTGTCCCTGATCGGCTTCGTCCTGGTGCTGTTCTGGAAGGAAGTGCCGCTGCGGACCGCGGGCGGCATCCAGGCCCGCAAGGAAGCCATCGAGGCGGCAGACGCCGCGGCAATCTGATTCAGCCGCGGACAACCGAATAGAGCAGTGCCCCCGCCGCAACGACGCGACGGGGGCACTGTCATTTCACATTTCGGGCGCTTGTCTGTGAGTTACTTGGGAGCGAGCAGTGAGCTTGGTGTGAACCCTTTGTCCGCAAGGTCCGATTCGAACCCGAGGATGTGATGAGGTTGATGTCTGCCCCCCGACTTGTCGCCGCAGCGGTACTCGTGCTGGCACTGGGCTCAGGCCCATTGACGATGGCCACCGCGACCGCCGGGCCGGTCAATCCGAGCTTCCCGAACCCGGGAGCGCCGGACAACAACGGACAGCAGCCCAAGAAGGACGAGCACGTAGACAAGGCCGAAAAGCTCGGCGGCGGCTTGATCACCAAGCTCATCGACTCGGCCGCCGACACCCTCAAGTGCACCCTGAATATCCCGATCCCCACCGTGAAATGCGGGTAGCGGGACACGAATGAGCTTGCGGGCCGGTCAGATCAGACTGATCTGACCGGCCTGTTCGTCTACCTTGCCCAATAGCTCGGGGCCATTGTTCTTGACGCTGTTCACCAGCGACGGCACCTCGCGCATGAGGATGTCCGAAACCGCCTCGGGGGACGGGGTTTCCAGCAGCTCTTCGGGGGCCGGGTGGTCCGGGTCCAGCCAGGCGTCCCAGTGCTCGCGCGGCATGGGCAGCGGCATGCGGTCGTGGATCTTGGTCAGCTCACCGACCGAATCGGTGGTCAGGATCGTGCAGGACAGCAGCGGTTTCGCGTCGTCACCCAGGCTGCGGTCGCGCCAGACCGACCAGAGACCGGCCATGTAGAGCCGCCCGCCATCGGACTTGGACATGAAATACGGCCGCTTGACGGCCTTTCCGAGCGAATCCGATTCGGTCACCCACTCGTACCAGCCGTCCATGGGCACCAGGCAGCGGCGCTTCTTCACGGCGTCGCGGAAGGAGGCGGTGGTGGCGGCCTTGTCGGCGCGGGCGTTGAACAGCGGCTTGCCCTTGACCGGGACGCCGGGCTCGGCGGCCTTGGTCCACACCGGAATCAGGCCCCAGCGCATGGCCCGGATGCGCAGCGTGGCCGGATCCTCCGGATGGTCGCGGTCGTGCCGCTCGACGACCGTGAGCACCTGATTGGTCGGGGCCACGTTGTAATTGGGGCTGAAGCCCTTGTCGTCGGTCTCGTCGATAGCGTCGAGCTCGACGGCCAGCTTCGCGGGATTCGTCGTAGTCGCATACCTACCGCACATGCCGACCATGCTCCCACCACCCACCGACACGCTGCCACCGCCCACCGACACCCGCAGCCGAGCCACGTCGGCGATGACTCGCGCACAATGTGATGGCAATTGACATCACTTGGGTGGTGTGAGACGTTCGTCTCATCACACTCTCATCCTCAAGGGATCGCCGCCAATCATGACTGCCACCGAAACCGCCCCGCTCGATCAGGCCGACACGCTGACGTCCGTCAACCCCGCCACCGGCGAGACCCTCGCCACGTACCAGATCGATGATGAGGCGGCGGTACACGCGGCCGTCGCCAAGGCCCGGACCGCGGCCGCCACCTGGGGTGCGCTGAGCTACGCCGAACGCAAGAAGCATGTGCTGCGCTGGGGCTCGAAGTTGGTCGAGAAATCCGATGAACTCAGCGAGCTCATCCACGCCGAGAACGGCAAGCCGCTCGACGACGCGTTCCTCGAGCTCATGCTGGCCCTCGAGCACATCAAGTGGGCCGCCTCCAATGCCGAGAAGGTGCTCAAGCCGCGCAAGGTCTCCCCGGGCGCGTTCATGGCCAATTTCGCCGCCCACCTGGAGTACCGCCCGCTGGGCGTGGTCGGCGTGATCGGGCCGTGGAATTACCCGGTCTACACCCCCAACGGCTCCATCGCCTACGCGCTGGCCGCGGGCAACTGCGTGGTCTTCAAGCCGAGCGAATACTCCACCGGCATCGGCAATTTCGTGGCCAAGGCGTTCGCCGAGGCGAATCCGGAACTGCCGGACGGCGTGTTCATCACCGTCAACGGCTACGGCGCCACCGGCGCGGCGCTGGTCAAATCCGGTGTCGACAAGCTGGCCTTCACCGGGTCCACCGCGACCGGCAAGAAGATCATGGCAGCGGCCGCCGACACCCTCACCCCGGTGCTGCTGGAGTGCGGCGGCAAGGACGCGGTGATCGTGGCCGCTGACGCCGACATCAAGGCCGCCGCGGACGCGGTCGCCTGGGGTGCGACGGCCAACTCCGGCCAGACCTGCGCGGGCGTCGAGCGGGTGTACGTGGACAAGTCGATCGCCGACGAGTTCATCGCCGAGGTGAAGCGCATTCTCACCGATATCAAGCCGGGTTCGGACGCCAAGGCCGCCTACGGTCCGATGACCATGCCCAGCCAGGTCGATATCGTGCGCCGCCACATCGAGGACGCCCTGAAGAACGGCGGCAAGGCCGTGCTGGGCGGGCCCGAATCCGTCAAGGGCCCCTTCATCGAGCCGGTCGTGCTGGTGGATGTGGACGAGTCCTCGGAGGCGGTGTGCGAGGAGACGTTCGGGCCGACCGTCACCATTCGCACCGTGAACGGCATCGACGAGGCCGTGGAGCTGACCAACAAGAGCAAGTACGGTCTGGGCTCGGCGGTCTACTCCAAGAAGCAGGGCATGGAGATCGCCCGGCGGCTGGAAGTCGGCTGCACCTCGGTGAATTCGGTGCTCTCCTACGCCGCCATCTCCGGACTGCCCTTCGGCGGCGTCCGCGACTCGGGCATCGGCCGCATTCACGGCGCGCCCGGCCTGCTGGAATTCGCGCGGCCGCACTCGATCGCGGTGCAGCGCTTCACGATTCCGGGCATGGCATTGCTGTCCTACACCCGGACCGACCGCACCATGAAGCTGCTGCGCAAGATCGTGCCGCTGGTTCACGGGCGCGCCAAATAAGTTGACACTCGCGAATGCCGGTCTCCTTGCAGGAGACCGGCATTCGACATTATGAGACGGGCGGCAGCGGCGGCGGGGCGAAGAACTCTTCCAGCGGGGTCGGGCCCGTGTAGCGCTGGCAGTTGCAGCGCGCCCAGGCCTTGAAGCCGACACCGGTCTTGCGGAAGGTCTCGGCGTGGCAGTGTCCCGCTTCGCGGTCGTGCAGGGCCAGGTCGTGGCCGCAGCCGCAGACTGCCGGACTCTGCTGTTCGGACTTGGTTCGGCGAGCGCTGACCCGGCCCGCGAGCCAGCCGCCGCCGACGAGCGCGCCCCCGATGACGAGGCTGATGGGATCGATCACCGGACCAGTATACGTACTCATATACGTATACGTCTAGCTCGATTCAACCCGCCCCGGAAACGGACGCAACGCCCGCGACACCCCGATCGTTTGGGAGGATAGGGACGTGACTTTCTGGCCCGCGCCCCACGTCCGAGTTCCCGTCCACGCGACCGTGACCCTGCCCGGGTCCAAATCCATTACCAATCGGGCCCTGATTCTCGCCGCGCTGGCGGATCGGCCGTCCACCCTGACCGGCGCGCTGCGCAGTCGGGACACCAACCTCATGATCGACGCGCTGCGGGCCATGGGCGTGGGCATCGAGGGCGAGGCCGAGACGCTCGTCGTCACCCCGCCGACCGAATTCACCAGTGCCGTGGTCGATTGCGGGCTGGCGGGCACCATCATGCGGTTCCTGCCGCCGGTGGCGGCGCTGGCGCACGGCGATGTGGCCTTCGACGGGGACGAGCAGGCGCGGGTGCGGCCGCTGGGCACGATCCTGGAGGCGCTGCGCACGCTGGGCCTCGATATCGACGGCAATCAGCTGCCCTTCGTGGTGCACGGGATGGGATCGCTGCGCGGCGGGCCGGTGACCATCGACGCGTCGGGCTCCTCACAGTTCGTGTCCGGGCTGCTGCTGTCGGCGGCGCGATTCGAGCAGGGCGTCACGGTCAATCACGACGGCGGGCAGCTGCCCTCCATGCCGCACATCGAGATGACCGTCGAGATGCTGCGGCGCGCCGACGTGCGGGTGGACGCGCCGACGGATCCGCGCAAGGCGCAGACCTGGACCGTCGCGCCCGGGCCGATTCGGGCGGTGGACTGGGAGATCGAGCCGGACCTGTCCAATGCCACCCCGTTCCTGGCGGCCGCGGCCGTCACCGGTGGCGAGGTGAGCATTCCGCACTGGCCCCGGTACACCACCCAGCCCGGCGACGTGATCCGCGAGATCCTGGTGCGCATGGGCGCGGAGGCCCGCTTCTACGACAGCGTGCTCACCGTGCGAGGTCCGGAACGGCTGGCGGGCATCGACATCGATCTGCACGACGTGGGCGAGTTGACCCCGACCGTGGCCGCCCTTGCGGCACTGGCGGATTCGCCGTCGCGGCTGCGCGGCATCGCGCACCTGCGCGGGCACGAGACCGACCGGCTGGCGGCCCTGGCCACCGAGATCAACCGCCTGGGCGGCAAGGTGACCGAGACCGAGGACGGGCTGACCATCGTGCCCAACCCGCTCAGCGGCGGCCAGTGGCGCTCCTACGCCGATCACCGAATGGCCACGGCCGGAGCGATTATCGGCCTGGTGACGCCGGGTGTGGAGATCGAGGACATCGGCACCACCGCCAAGACGCTGCCGAATTTCGTGCAACTGTGGGACGGCATGCTGGCCGGAGTAGAGCACTGAGGCGGCGCGAGTACGACGAGTCCGATGTCCGGGTGCGCCCGGGCAAGGGCTCGCGCCCGCGCACCAAGACCCGGCCGCAGCATCTGGATGCCGAAGCGGCCATGGTGGTTTCGGTGGATCGCGGGCGCTGGGGGTGCGTGCTGGACGACGATCCGGATCGGCCGGTGACGGCTATGCGGGCGCGCGAGCTGGGCCGCACCCCGATCGTGGTCGGCGATCGGGTGGATCTGGTCGGCGACCTGTCCGGCAAGCCCGACACCCTGGCCCGCATCGTGCGGGTGGCCGATCGGCGAACGGTGTTGCGCCGCACCGCCGATGACACCGATCCGTTCGAGCGGGTGGTGGTCGCCAATGCCGAGCAGCTGTTCATCGTGGTGGCGCTGGCCGATCCGCCGCCGCGCACCGGGTTCGTGGAGCGGGCCATGGTGGCGGCGTATGTCGGTGGGCTGGAACCGATTCTGTGCCTGACCAAACACGATCTGGCGGCCGACTCCGAATTCGCCTCGGCCTTCGAGGATTTGGATCTGACCATTGTCTACGGCGGCATCGAGGATCCGGTGGAGCCGGTGCTGGACCTGCTCGACGACAAGCTCACCGCGCTCATCGGGCACTCCGGGGTCGGCAAGTCGACCCTGGTGAACCGCCTCGTCCCGGACGCGGATCGGGCGGTCGGCGAGGTGTCGGGCGTGGGCAAGGGGCGGCACACCTCGACCCAGTCGGTGGCGCTGCCGTTGAAGGACGGCGGCTGGGTCATCGACACCCCGGGCGTGCGGTCCTTCGGGCTGGCCCACATCACCCCCGACGATGTCATTCAGGCGTTCTCGGATCTGGCCGACGCCATCGAGGACTGCCCGCGCGGCTGCACCCATCTGGGTCCGCCCGCGGATCCGGAGTGCGCGTTGGACGAGCTACCGGGCAAACAAGCGCGTGTGGCGGCCATTCGGCGTCTGCTCACCGCCCTGAATTCGAACGACCCGTGGTTTCGCGGACACACCGAACCCTGAGTTAGCTGATAAATCGCCCATTCGATACCTTTTGTGCATAACCGGCACGAAGGGAACCTCATGGGCGAGAAAATCCCCGAACCGCCGCCCGCCAGCGAGCGGCGGCACCGAACCGCCAAGGCCGCGCGGGGCGCTGTCAAAGGCTCGGAGGGCGCAGCCGGGGAATTGCCGAACAAGGACGCCGAGGCACCGAATCGGCCCGCGGAATTGGCGCGCGCACACGAGGACGACCGTTCTCCGGCGGATCCGCACGATTGGCAGGACGAGTGGGATCGGGCACGTTGGGCTCCCTAGCGGCGAATGGGCAAACATAATCGGGGGCATGGCTTTCGCTGAATGGCGTCGGCGGCCCGACGCGCCCGGACGCTGGAATCCGCTGCCCCGACTGGGCCGCACGCTGGCCCGCCGCCGCACGACCATGCGCACCGCACCGGCGGTCTTCGCGCTGGAGCGGTTCACCCGGCGAGTCACCAAGGGGCGCAAGGGGATATTGGATGTGGCGGGGCTGCCCGCGCTACAGCTGACGGTGCCGGGACGCCGCACCGGAATTCCGCGCACGGTCACCCTGCTCTATGTGCCCGATCTCTACGACGAGAAGAAGTTCCTGATTGTCGCGTCGAATTGGGGAAAGCACGAGCAGCCCGCCTGGTCGGCCAATCTGCGCGGCACCGATCGTGCCGAACTGCGGGTTCGACAGGACCGGTTCCCGGTGTCGGTGAAACAGCTGACCGGGGACGATCGGGATCGGGCCTGGCGGCGGGCCCTGGAATTCTGGCCGGGATACGCCATGGAGCAGCGGCTCGCGGGCAATCGCCGATTCCGGATTTTCGAGCTCACCCGCCTGTAGCTTGCGGAGGATTCGCTGCCTCGTGCGAACCGCACCGCTACATCGCGGATAGCGACTCAGCGTGGGCGGATCAGGCGCATGCCGTTGTCGAAATCGATGCCGCGCAATTCGGAACGGCCGGTGAGGCCGAGCTTTTCGAGAATCCGGGACATGTGGTGGCCGACCGTGCGGGGGCTCAGGAACAGTTCCGCGCCGATCTCGCGATTGGTGAGCCCCTGTGCGGCCAGCCGGGCGACCTGGGACTCCTGCGCGGTCAAGGGTGTCGTGCCCCCGGTGTGCTTGGCGCTGCCGGTGCCGGTGAGATCGAGTTCGACACGGGCCCGGGCCGCCCAGGCCGTCGCGCCGATGAGCTCGAAAGCATCGGCGGCGGACCGCAATTGCTCGGCGGCGTCGCGGCGTCGACGCACGCGGCGCAGCCACTTGCCGTAGAGCAGTTGGGTGCGGGCGCGGCCGAAGTTGGTGTGTCGGGCGTCGCTCCACGCCAGGGCGCGGCGGTAGTGGTGCTCGGCGCGGTCCTCGTCGGCGAGCAGCGCCCGGCAGGTGTGGGCGGCGGCGATGGCCCAGCGGGCGCGCGAATGGCGGGCCCAGGCCACGATCAGGTCGGCTCGCGCCGCGGCCTCCTCGAAACGGCCCACGCGGCAGGCGGATTCGACCAGGTCGACCGTGGCCAGCCGGGCGATGGTGGGATGCGCGGCCTCGTGCCCGGGCTGATACAGCACGCGCAGGCGGCGGTAGGCGGTCTCGGCGTCACCGGCGGTCAGGGCGTGGAATCCGTGGTGCCAGTAGGCCCCCGCGATGAGCGAGGGAATGCCGTGCGGGCGCGACACCGCCAGCGAGCGCTCGACGGCCCGCGCCACCACCTTCGCCTCCCCGCGTTGCGCGGCCAGCCGGGCCCGCAGGTTCCAGCATGCGGCGAGGATATTGTCCGCGCCCGCGCCGCGCGCCAGCTCGAACGCCTCGGTAAGCGTCTGCTCCCCCGCTTCCCAACGGCCGCACGCGAATTGCACGATGGCCACCTGTGGGAGCAGGCCGACCGCGGCCGCGCGGGTGTCGCCCTGGCGCATGCCCGCGGCCACCGCCAGATACGGTTCGAGCGCCCGCTGGGCCAGACCCCACTCCAGCAGTTGCGCGGCGGGCAGCAGCAGCCGGGCGGCCGCCGCGGGCGCGGGTTCGGCGTCGAGATCGTCGAGCTCGCGCGCGATCGCGGGGTCCTCGTCGGTGCCCAGCACCCAGCTCACCCGATCGACCAGCAGTCGTAACCAGTTCGCGGCGACGGGATCCCGCTCCTCGACGGCCGCGGCATCGCGCAGTAGCAGGGTGCGCGCGACGGCGGGCTCACCGGCGAACAGTTCGAGCAGACCGGCCAGGCCGGTGGCGGCCGCCGCGGTCTCGGTGACGGGGGCGCGGGTTTCCGCGAGGGCGAGCAGGCGGCGCGCGGACTCGAGATCGCCGCCCTCCCAGGCGTATCGGGCCGCGGTGGCCAGGCGCACCCCGGCCAGCACCGGGTCCGGGGTGATGGCGGCCGCGCGGCGCAGCACGGCGGCCGCGGCCAGCGTTCCGGCCCGCGCCCGCACCCGTTCGGCACCGTCCGAGAGCGCCTGGGCCAGTGCGGGATTCGTGCCCTCGATGACGACGGCCAGATGCCAGGTGCGCAGTTCGTCGTGCTCGGGGCCCCGCAGGGCATCGGCCAGAGCGAGGTGGACCGCGCGACGCAGGGCCGGGGCGGCGGCGTCGTAGGCCGCACCGCAGAGCAGACGCTGGCGGCGCTCGACGTGGCCGTCGGTGATCGCGAGCAGACCGGACGACAACGCCGACTCCCAGTGCGCGGCGGTGACCCCGAGCCGACCCGCCGCGGCGGTGACGGCGGACAGCATGCCGCGGTCCTCGGCGGCCGCCACGGTGAGCAGGGTGCGCACCGGTTCGGCCAGTTCGGCCAGCCGCCCGGCGAAGGACGCGCGCAGCAGCGGGCCGAAGGGCACCGGGCCCCAACCGATTCCCGCGAATTCCTCGGCCCCGATCGGAAGTTCCCGCAGCGCCAGCGGATTCCCGTCTGCGACCCGCAGAATGCGGGCGATGCGCGGCGCGCCGAGCGCGCCCACCCGCTGGGACAGCAGCTCGCGCGCCGGTTCGTCCGCCAGCGGGCCGATCGGAAGCACCGGCAGCGCGTGCCAGGCGGGCACGGCCGCCCAGTCGCTCACCGCCACCAGCAGCGCGACCCGGTCGGCGGCCAGGCGGCGCAGGGCGAAGGTCAGGGCGCGGGCGGTGGCGGCGTCCACCCAATGGGCGTCGTCGACGACCAGCAGCACCGGCCGTTGCGCGGCCACCGTCGACAGCATCGTGACCAATGCCGCGCCCACCAGGAACGGGTCGGCCGGACCGGTCTCGCGACCGAGGGCGGCGGCCAGTGCCCGCGCCTGCGGGGCGGGCAGCTCGGTGAGTCGGTCCGCCAACGGAATCAGCAGTTCGTGCAGAGCCGCGAAATCCAGTTCGGATTCGGCCGGAAATCCCCGACAGGTGATGACGAGAAATTCGCCTGCGTGCCGTTCCGCATCGCGAAGCAGTGCGGTTTTCCCGATCCCCGGTGCACCCCACAGCACCAATCCGCCACCGCGTCCCGCGAGTGCTTCGCTCACAACACGAGACAGTTCGGACTGTTCTCGTTCCCGCCCCCGGAGCACCTGAATCTCGCGCACATTGCAAGTTACCTCGGTTCGGGAAGCGCGAACAAACTCGATTTACGGGCCGTCTCAGCGGCTGAGATCGCATGGGGGATATGCGATTCCGAATCTTTCAACAATGACCGATACGGTGACCGATACAGCGACCGATTTTGAATGCGTTGTGCGCGAGTAGAATGCGGGCGCGTGGCCGCCACCCGAATTGGGGGCTGGCCAATACGCACTCCCATTGCATTCCCAGAAGATCGCGTGATAAACATTCGACCGCAGCGGAAAAGACCGCTGATTCGCACGGATCCCACGGGATTCCGGCTCCCCCGATCAGGATCGGTGTCGAAGGGGGACGTCGATCCTGATCGCAGGGGATGCGGGCGCCGACGGAACTGGTTAGCCTGCGCGGGTGGAAGACCGTGAGCGCAAGGAATTCTCGCCGCTCCTCGACGACGCCCTCGGCCCCGGCGCGCCCGTGACGCCCGAGGTGCGAATCGGGCGCAACGACCCGCACGACGGGTTACCCGAGTGTGTGCGCTGCGGCAAACCCGCCGCCCTGCACCTGCGGGCCGTGTGGCTGTCCACCCGCGCCGTGCTGGCCGGTGACACCGATGTGGACAGCCTGATCCAGGTGCACGCCTGCGGCGGTTGCACCGGCAGCGTCGCGGGCATGATCCTCATCAATTGGGATCCGCGCTACTGGGGCGAATCGGTGCACCTGGAATAGGGAGCACGAAATCCTCAGCGCGGGCGCACGATTCGCATGCCGTTGTCGAAGTCGACGTCGACCAGATCGGCGCGCCCGCTCAGCCCCAGCTTGCCGAACACCCGCGAGAGGTGATGGCCCACCGTGCGCGGGCTCAGGAACAGTTCGGTCCCGATCTCCCGATTGGTCAGCCCCTGGGCGGCCAGTCGCGCCACCCGCTGCTCCTGCGCGGTCAGCACCGAGGTCTCGCCGTGCGCGGTGACCGGCGCGGCGCGCCGCCCGGTGAGCTCCAACTCCTGCCGGGCGCGCAGCACCCACTGGTTCGCGCCCATCCGCTCGAACGCCTCGGCGGCCGCGCGCAATTGCTCGGCGGCATCGGCGCGGCGGCGCACCCGGCGCAGCCATTTGCCGTAGAGCAGTTGGGCGCGTACGTGATTCAGGTCGTGGCGGCTGCGGCGGACGGCCAGGGCGCGCCGGAAGTAGCGGTCGGCGCGCTCGTCGGTGCTCAGCAGTGCCCGGCAGGTGTAGGCGGCCGCGATCGCCCAGTCGGCGCGGGAGCGCAGCGCCCAGTCGCGAATGTCCGCGTAGTACTCGGCCGCCTCCGCGTGGCGGCCCACCCGGGTGGCCGCTTCCACCAGATCCACCGCGGCCAGCCGGGAATAGGTGGGGTGGCGGGCGTCGTGGCCGGGCTGGGCGAGGGTGCGCAGCCGCAGATACGCGGTCTCCGGATCGCCCAGGCTGAGCGCGTGGAAGCCCAGATGCCAATGCGCGGAGGCGATCAGCGATTGCGCCCGGCGCGGGCGCGCCAGCGCCAGCGCACGATCCGCGGCGTCCCGCACGGCATCCGAATCACCGCGCAGCGCTTCGATTTTCGCGCGCAGCGACCAGCAGTGCGCCAGCAGATTCTCCACGCCACCGGCCTCGGCCAGCTCGAATGCCTCGGCCAGGGTCTGCTGGGCGGCCGGAAAGCGGCCGTTGGCGAACTGGATGATGGCCAGCTGCGGCAGCAGCGACACCGCGGCCGGGGCGGCACTGCCGCGCAGTCGGGCGGCGGCCTGGGTGTAGGGCTCGAGGGCCCGGTCGGCCAGGCCCCACAGCAGCACCAGGGGTGCGGGCGGTAGCGGCCGGATCATGGAGTGGAAGCGTGAAATACCGTCTCGCACGGTGATTTCCGCCGGATCCAGCTCGAGGATGCCGTGCCCGGCGGACCAGCGCGCCCGGTCGGCGTCGAGGCGCAGGTTGGCCGCGGTGTCGGGATCCACCAGTTCGGCATCGCGCAGCAACAGGCTGGCGGCCCGTTCCGGTTCTCCCGCAACGAATTCCAGCAGTCCGGCCAGTCCGAGGCTCGCGGTCGCGGCGCGTTCGGCACCCAGGCGGGCGGTGGCGCGGTCGAGCAGGCCGCGCGCCGAGGCGATATCCCCGGCGGCCCAGGCGAATCGACCGGCCGCGGCCAGCCGCTCCCCCGCCCGCTCCGGGTCGGGGCTGATCGCGGCGGCCTGGCGCAGCATGGCCGCGGCGGTGAGCGAGCCGTGGTCGGCCCGCGCGGCGCGTTCGGACAGCATCGCCGCGAGCCGCTCGTCGGGTCGGTCGGAGGCCATGGCGCGGTGCCAGATTCGCAGATCCGCCTCGCCCGGCCCGGTCAGCGCGGCCGCCACGGCCAGTTGCGCGGCCCGCCGCTGCGCCGGGGTGGCGGCATCGTGGACCGCCGCGCACAGCAGCGCGTGGGTGCGTTCCACCCGGCCGTCGCCGACCGCGAGCAGGCCCGCGGAGGTGGCGGCCTCCCAGGCGGTCGGACCGGCCCCGAGCGCGGCGGCGGCCTCGGTGACGGTGCCGAGCACGCCGCGCGTCTCGGTGGCGGCCACGGTCAGCAGCACGCGCACATCGGCGGGCAGGGCCGCCACGCGCTCGCGGAAGGCGGCCCGCACACCGGGTCCCAGTGCCATGGGTTCGGGCGCGGTGCCCGCCAGTTCCCCGACCACGCCCGGCAATTCGTGCAATGCCAGCGGGTTCCCACCGGCGACGGCGAGGATGCGGGCCAGCCGCAGCGCGCCGAGCGGGCCGTAGCGGTCGGCGATCAGGCGACGCGCCTCGGCGTCGGGCAGACCGCCGACGGCCAGGGCGGGCAGTTCGCGCCAGAGCGTGTCGGCCGGGTCATCGCGCAGGGCCACCAGCAAGGCCACCGGCACCGCGGACAGGCGGCGGATGGCGAAGACCAGCGCCTGCGCGGATTCCGGGTCCACCAGTCGCGCTTCGTCCACCACCAGCAGCAGCGGACCCTGGGTGGCCAGCGCGGACAACAGTCGCACCAGGGCCGCGCCGACCAAGAAGACATCGGGGGTCGCCGATTCCAGCCCCAGCACCGCGCCCAGCGCCCGCGCCTGGGTCGGCGGCAGCATGCGCAGCCGGTCGGCCACCGGCAGCAGCAGTTCGTGCAGTGCGGCGTACCGCAGTTCCGATTCGGTCGAAATGCCCTGGCAGCGCAGCACCCGGAAGTCCGTGGCGCGGTCGACGGTGGCCCGCAACAGAGTGGACTTTCCGATCGCGGGTTCGCCGTAGAGCACGAGCCCCGCCCCCTGTCCCGCGCGCACCGCGCCCAGGACCCGATCCAATTGGATCCGTTCTCGTTCCCGCCCGTACAGCATTGGCTCCTCCCACACACCCCGAAATTTAGACGAGCTAATAGCCTGCAACCAAGTCGGGTCCGGCAACTGGCACAAAATGTCCTCGAATGACGCAGATCACAAAATTGAGGGGTGTAATTCACTTAACGCCCAGGTTCGTTCGGGCGATATCTTTGCCCATTTTCCACGCGACTCATGAAGTGAAATGGATGTGAATAACATTCACGGGGAGTGCGTCAGGAATCGTCAAGGGGGCGAAACATTCGGAGCGCCAATCATTTTCGCTGCGCGCGAACTCCCTGACCCTACACCGCGAGGCTCGCACAATCGGGGTCGGAGTGCGGTGGAACACAACCGCCGCACGCACGAACAGAAAGGTGTGGACGGTGAGCGCAACCGTGGACATCCTGGACCCGAACCAACCCAAGCGGGTCCTCATCGTGGCATCGAATCCCGCGGTGTCGCGACAGACCGGATGGCCGATCGGATTCTGGTGGTCCGAATTGAGTCATCCCTATTGGGAATTCACCGAGCACGGGTACGAGGTGAATATCGCCAGCCCCGAAGGCGGTGCGCTGGAGGCCGACGCCTGGAGCGACCCGCTGGACGAATCCGGCTACAGCGCACACGATCTCATCAGCCTCGGATTCAAATCGTCACCGAAACACCATGCGCTGGTGGAGAATTCACGCAAACTCTCGGAAGAGGACACCGACGCCTACGACGCGGTGTTCCTGGTCGGCGGGCAGGCGCCGATGTACACCTTCTACGACGACCACCGGATCCACGAGCTGGTGGCCGCGCGCATCGCGGCGAACCGGCTCACCGCGGTCCTGTGCCACGCCACCTGCGTCCTGCTGAAGGCCACGCTGCCCGATGGTCGGCTCGCGGTCACCGGGCGCACCTGGACCGGATTCGCCAATAGCGAGGAGGATTACGCCGACGAGTTCGTCGGGCAGCAGATCCAGCCGTTCCGCATCGAGGACGAGGCGCGCAAGCTGGACGGCACGAATTTCATTGTGCAGGGCCGATTCCGGGCGCACGCGGTGCGGGACGGGAACCTGATCACCGGGCAGCAGCAGTACTCCGGCGGGGCCGCCGCCCGCCTGGTGATCGAGGCCCTCGGCGTCTGATGAGCGACCGGATCGACCGAAACACTGGCACATCCGAAATGCTGGAACATCCGAAATACACAGCGCCCCCGGCGAATTCGCCGGGGGCGTTTGTCGCTGAGACCGATCAGCGGAAGAGGGTCAGGTTGAAGGTGCCGTCGGCCTGCGGGTCGCAGCTGTACTGCCAACCCTGGTTGCCGTCGATGGCGACGCCGTCCGGGGTGACCCACGAGCCCTTCGAGCCGTCGGCGACACAGGCGTCGATGGTGGCGTAGTTGCCGCCGTAGTAGGACTCGGCGTGGGCGACGCCGACACCGAACCCGGCGATGCCCAGGGCCATAGCGGTCACAGCGAGAGTCTTGCGCATGAGGTGTTTCCTTCTTCCTTCTCGGCCGCCCCTCGGCGACCGGACTGGAATCATTCCACCCCACGGTTCATGACTGTTTCATGACCGGCCGAACACGCTGGCGCGACACGGAAAAACGGTGAGCCCCGGGTGAAAACACCCGGGGCTCACCGTGTTCCGTAGACCTAGTGCCGACGCTTGGTGCGGGGGGCGCGGTCTTGCTTCTGCTGGGCGCGGGCGGCCTCGCGGCGCTCGCGGCGGGTGCCGCCCTGGCCGTCCTCGTTGCCGTACTCGTCGTGGTCGCTGCGGATGGCGGCGTGGCCGCCCTCGTCGGGACCGGAGTAGGACAGGCCGCGGGGGCCGGACTCGTCGATGCCCTTGGCGCGCAGGGCCGCCGGAGCGCCATTGCCCGCCTGGGCGGCGTCCTCCTGGGTGGGCAGCGGACGGTTGCCGACCGGGGACTGCAGGCCCGCGGCCACGTTCACCCCGACCGGCTGCGGCTGCTGCACCTCGACCTGGAGGTTGAACAGGAAGCCGACCGACTCCTCCTTGAGGCCGTCGAGCATGGCCGCGAACATGTCGAAGCCCTCGCGCTGGTACTCGACCAGCGGATCGCGCTGCGCCATGGCGCGCAGACCGATGCCCTCCTTGAGGTAGTCCATCTCGTAGAGGTGCTCGCGCCACTTGCGGTCCAGGACGCTCAGCAGGATCTGGCGTTCCAGATTGCGCATGCTGCCCTCGCCCGCGAGGCCGTCGATCTCGTTCTCGCGGTTCTCGTAGGCGGCGTGCGCGTCCTCGAGGACGGCCTCCAGGAGTTCCTCGCGGGACAGCTCGCCGATCTCGCCGGTCTCGCTCTCACCGGTGAGGTCCTTGTAGTTGATGCCGATGGGGTACAGCGTCTTCAGCGCGCCCCACAGCTTCTCCAGATCCCAGTCCTCGACGTAGCCCTCGGCGGTGGCGGCGTTGACGTAGGCGGTGATCACGTCGGTGATCATCTCCTGGACCTGGCCCTCCATGTCCTCGCCATTGAGGATGCGGGCGCGCTCGGCGTAGATCACCTTGCGCTGCTGGTTCATGACCTCGTCGTACTTGAGGACGTTCTTGCGGATCTCGAAGTTCTGCTGCTCGACCTGGGTCTGCGCGGACTTGATGGCACGCGAGACCATCTTGGCCTCGATCGGCACATCGTCCGGCAGATTCAGGCGGGTCATGATCGATTCCAGCGCAGCGCCATTGAAGCGCCGCATCAACTCGTCACCCAGCGACAGGTAGAACCGGGACTCGCCCGGGTCGCCCTGACGGCCGGAGCGACCGCGCAGCTGGTTGTCGATGCGCCGCGACTCGTGGCGCTCGGTGCCGAGCACGTAGAGGCCACCCGCCTCGCGCACGGCCTCGGCGTCCGCCTCGACCTGTTCCTTGACCCGCTCCAGGGTCGGGTGCCACTGGGCCTCGTACTCGTCCGGGGTCTCGACCGGGTCCAGGCCCTGACGGCGCAGCAGGATGTCGGCGATGATGTCCGGGTTGCCGCCGAGCACGATGTCGGTACCACGACCGGCCATATTGGTCGCGACGGTGACTGCGCCCGGGCGACCGGCCTCGGCGACGATCTGCGCTTCCTGCTCGTGGAACTTGGCGTTCAGCACGTTGTGCGGAATGCCGCGCTTGGTCAGCAGCTTGGACAGGTACTCCGAGCGCTCGACCGAGGTGGTGCCGACCAGGACCGGCTGACCCTGCTCGTGCTTCTCCTGAATGTCGTCGGCGACCGCGGCGTACTTGGCCTCTTCGGTCTTGTAGATCAGGTCGGACTGATCCTGGCGGATCATCGGCTTGTTGGTCGGGATCGGCACCACGCCCAGGCCGTAGGTCTGGTGCAGCTCGGCCGCCTCGGTCTCGGCGGTACCGGTCATGCCCGAGAGCTTGTCGTAGAGGCGGAAGTAGTTCTGCAGCGTGATGGTGGCCAGCGTCTGGTTCTCCGGCTGGATCTCCACGCCTTCCTTGGCCTCGATGGCCTGGTGCATGCCCTCGTTGTAGCGGCGGCCCACCAGGATTCGACCGGTGAACTCGTCGACGATGATGACCTCGCCGTTGCGGACGATGTAGTCCTTGTCCTTGGTGTAGAGCTCCTTGGCCTTGATGGCGTTGTTCAGGTAGCTCACCAGCGGCGAGTTGGCGGCCTCGTAGAGGTTGTCGATGCCCAGCTGGTCCTCGACGAATTCGACACCGGCCTCGTGCACACCGATGGTGCGCTTCTTGATGTCGACCTCGTAGTGCAGGTCCTTCTTCAGCAGCGGGGCGATGCGCGCGAACTCCGCGTACCACTTCGAGGAGGCGTCGGCCGGGCCCGAGATGATCAGCGGGGTGCGGGCCTCGTCGATGAGGATGGAGTCGACCTCGTCGACGATGGCGAAGTTGTGCCCGCGCTGGACCAGATCGTCCAGCGAGTGGGTCATATTGTCGCGCAGGTAGTCGAAGCCGAACTCGTTGTTCGTGCCGTAGGTGATGTCGGCGGCGTAGGCCTCGCGGCGCTCGGCCGGGGTCATGCCGCCCAGGATCACGCCGACCTCGAGGCCGAGGAAGCGGTGCACGCGACCCATCCACTCGGCGTCGCGCTTGGCCAGATAGTCGTTGACGGTGACGACGTGCACGCCCTCGCCGGAAATGGCGTTGAGGTAGGCGGGCAGCACACAGGTCAGGGTCTTGCCCTCACCGGTCTTCATCTCCGCCACATTGCCGATGTGCAGCGCGCCGCCGCCCATGATCTGCACCTTGTAGTGCTTCTGGTTGAGCACTCGCCAGGACGCTTCCCGCGCGGTCGCGAAGGCCTCCAGCAGCAGTTCGTCGAGGGTCTCGCCGTCCTCGTAGCGCTGCTTGAACTCCGCCGTCTTGGCCTGGAGCTCGGCGTCGGAGAGGGCGGCGAACTCCTCGTCGAGGGCAATGACCTCGTCCGCCAGACTCGCGAGCCGCTTGACCGTGCGACCTTCACCAATCCGTAGCAACCTTGAAAAACTCAGCGCAGGCACGGGTCTTGTAGTCCTCTGGTCGGTGTTGTCGGTAGCCCCCACCATGGCGGGAAGCCTGCGCGCGGGCGCGCAATCACTAGCCATGGTAATCCGGAGCCCATCGTAGGTGCTGAACTGCGCAGGCGATGGCCGGGCCGCTGAGGAGAACCTGTGAAAACCCGGTTGCCGGGCCCGTGATTCGCGCCCTGGCGACCTCCCAGCGAATGCCATTGCGTCCGAGGCTGTTTCGTTACCCCTGACGTACGATGTAGGGGGTCCGGCGCGCGCAGGCCTGCGCCCACGCGTCCGGAGCAGGGGACGCCGACGACGGCGTGGGATCTCGGGCAGTGTCGCCCATCCATTCCCCCAGGTGATCGGATTGCGATAGCTTGCCTCTCGGACGGCGCATGCCGTGGACAGCCGACGCCTCGGCAGGGGGAAAACTGCGGGCGCAGGCAGGGACTAGGGAGTAGCGGGCAGCGTGATCACCAGACTGACGCCGCAGGACGCGTCGTTCTACCGGCTGGAATCCAGCAGCAACCCGATGCACATCGGCTCCCTGGCCATCCTGCGCAATCCGGCGCCGACCGCCAAGTCCGGCCCCGGACCGCTCGATTACGAGCGCCTGGTGTCGTTGGTCGAGGCGCGGCTGCCGCTGGTGCCGCTCTACCGCCGCAAGGTGCGCGAGATCCCGTTCGCGCTGGGCCGCCCGGTGTGGGTGGACGACAGCCATTTCGACATCACCTATCACATTCGGCGCTCGGCACTGCCCGAGCCGGGCACCGACGAGCAGCTGCTGGATCTGGTGGCGCGCTTGGCATCCCGGCCGCTGGACCACACCCGGCCGCTGTGGGAGATGTACCTGGTCGAGGGTCTGTCCGAGGGCCGCTGCGCCATCTTCACCAAGACCCATTCCGCTCTGGTCGACGGCGACAGCGCGCTCGAGATCGGGCATGTGATCCTGGACACCTCCACCGCGCCCCGCGAGGTCGCCGACGACGCCTGGGTCGCGCATCGCGAACCCGCGGACGTCGAATTGCTGGTCGGCGCGGTGCTGCACCTGGCGACCCAGCCGCGCGAGGGCCTGGAGGTGGCGCGCCATCACATGGCGGAGGCATTCGCCATGGTCGACGCCACCGGCAAGGCGGTGCAGAAGCTGGTGTCCATGGTGCGCGCCGCGGCCATCGGCGCGCCCGACAGTCCCCTGAACACGCGAACCTCCCGCAACCGCCGCTTCGCGGTGGTGCGCACCGATCTCGAGGACTACCGCAAGATCCGCAAACGGTTCGACTGCTCCATCAACGACGTGATCCTCGCGGTGGTGACCGGCGCGCTGCGCAACTGGCTGCTCTCACGCGGGCAGGTGCTCACCGAGGCCGATCAACTGCGCGCAGTGGTGCCCATGTCGGTCTACGCCGACGGCCCGCACGGCGAGCTGAAACCCGCGGGCGAGGTCACCTCGCTGCTGCTGGATCTGCCGGTGGGCGAACCGAATCCGGTCATCCGCATGTCGCACATCAAGCACGCCACCGAGGCCCACTCCCGGCATCAACGCGGGGTGCGCGCCCGGACGCTGGTGCACATGGCCGGATTCGCCCCGGCGAGCCTGCATGCCATGAGCGTGCGCTCGGCGAGTACTTTTGCAGAGCACACGTTCAATCTGGTGATCACCAACGCGCCGGGTCCGCAGCAGGCCATGTACATAGGCGGCGCGCGGATGCTGGAGATGTACCCGGTGTCGCCGCTGCTGCGCTTTCAGGCTCTGAGCATCGGGCTCACGTCCTACGACGGACGGGTGTTCTACGGACTCACCGCCGATCGCGACGCCATGGCGGACATCGCGGTGCTGACCGCTTCGGTGCACGAGTCGATGGAGGAGATGCTCGGTGCCTGCGTCCAGTGAGTCGTCCCGCGTATCGAAGAAGCTACGGGTCTACATCCCGGCCACCGTGCCGATGCTGCGAGAGCTCGTCGCGGACCGCGAGATTCGCGCGATCAACGACACCGCCTTCGCGGTGACCCCCGCGCTGCGCGAGGCCTACGCCTCCGGGGACGACGACGAACTGGCCGAGGTCGCCATGGCGGAGGCCGCCCGCGCGTCGCTGCGGCTGCTCGCCGAGGAATCGGCGGCCGCGGATCTGGGCGGCGAGGACGCTGGCGACGAGACCGACGCCGCCCCCAAAGGACCGATCTTCCGCCGCGCGGTCATCGCCGCCGACGTGGACGGCGCGACCCTGCGCCCGGATCTGGACGACGCCGTGGTCCGGCTCTCCGCGGCCGTCCCCTACGAGCGCATCGCCTCGATCCACGTGGATCTGGCCGAGGCCGAATCCGAGGTCGCCAAGGCCGTCGAGGTCATCGACGCCGCCGATATGGGCGACGCCGACGCCGAATTCGTGCTCGGCGACGCCGAGGACCACCAGCTCGCCTGGTACGCCGCCCAGGAACTCCCGTTCCTGCTGGAGCTCCTCTGAGCCCGGCACCCACAGGAAATCTCGGTTCGTGCCCCCGTTTCGAAGAACGGGGGCACGAGAGCCCTGAGAGGTAGTTCCGGCACCGTAACCTACGATGCCGTAACCTTGCTGAGACCGGTGCGGTACGACGATAGGAACGGTTTCCAGATCATGGCTTCGAAGAGTGGTTTCTCCGTGCGAGCGCTGCGCGAGTGGCTGGAGGCTCCGGTGGCCGAGGGCGGCACCGCGGGGCGGACTCCCCTCGACACCCTTCGCGGCGCGGCCGCGCGCATCACCACTCCCCTGCTGCCCGACGACTACGCGCACCTGATCAACCCGCTCTGGTCGGCCCGCGAACTGCGCGGCCGCATTGTCGAGGTCCGCAAGGAGACCGCCGATTCGGCCACCCTCGTCATCAAGCCGGGCTGGGGTTTCGACTTCAAATTCCAGCCGGGCCAGTACATCGGCATCGGCGTCCTGGTCGACGGCCGCTGGCACTGGCGCTCGTATTCGCTGACCTGCCCGCCGGATTGGAGCGGCGACGGCACCCACAAGGGCAAGCGGCTCATCTCCATCGCGGTGAAGGCCATGCCGGAGGGCTTCCTGTCCAGCCACCTCGTCTCCGGCGTCCCGGCCGGGACCATCGTGCGCCTGGCCGCGCCGCAGGGCGGTTTCGTGCTCCCGGATCCGGCCCCGAGCAAGGTGCTGTTCCTGACCGCGGGCTCGGGCATCACCCCCGTCATGGCCATGCTGCGCACCATGGATCGCCGCAACGCGGTCCCGGACGTGGTCCACGTGCACTCCGCGCGCACCCCCGACGATGTCATGTTCGGTGACGAACTGCGCGAATTGCACGACCACCACCCGTCTTTCACCGCGCACCTGCACCTGACCGGCGAGCAGGGCAAGTTCGCCCTGACCGATCTGGACGAGGTGGTGCCGGACTGGCGCGAGCGCGAGGTCTGGGCCTGCGGCCCGCTCGGCATGCTCGACGAGATCGAGAAGTATTGGGCCGCCGCCGGTCTCGCCGACCAGCTGCACGTGGAGCGCTTCGAGATCGAACGCAATGCCACCGGCGAGGGCGGCACCGTCACCTTCGCCAAGGCCGGGCGCACCGCCGAGGTGGACGGCGCGACCACGCTGCTGCAGGCCGGTGAGGGCGCGGGCGTGCGAATGCCGTTCGGCTGCCGCATGGGCATCTGCCAGACCTGTGTGGTGACTCTCACCGACGGCCAC
This sequence comes from Nocardia sp. CDC160, assembly GCF_035818795.1. Lineage (NCBI taxonomy): Bacteria > Bacillati > Actinomycetota > Actinomycetes > Mycobacteriales > Nocardiaceae > Nocardia > Nocardia sp. CDC160. The sequence continues at coordinate 777,314 of NZ_JAYKYT010000003.1, forward strand.
ACCCGGGATCTGCGCAATGGCAAGGAACACCGCGCGGGCGACAAAATCCAGACCTGCATCTCGGTCGCCGCGGGCGACTGCAGCATCGACGCGTGACGCGCACACCGTGCGAGACGGGCGCGGCTGACAGCGGCTACCCTCGATAGCAATCGAACCTGAACGCGGTCCCGCTCGGGACCGCCCCGCCGCCCAGCGGCGCGCGGCAGTTCAACCACGGAAGGACCTGCCGGTGGCCATCACCGACATCAAGGCGTTCGCCCATTTGACGGCCGCCGACATCGAATCCCTCGGGCATGAGCTCGACACGATTCGCCGGGATGTGGAGTCGTCGCTGGGCGAGAAGGATGCGCGCTACATCCGTCGCAGCATTGCGGCGCAACGCATTCTGGAGGCGGCGGGCCGCGCCACGCTGTTCGCGTCCAAGAAGCGCTGGGCCTGGCTCACCGGCACCGCGCTGCTCTCGGTCGCCAAGATCATCGAGAACATGGAGCTCGGGCACAACATCAGCCACGGGCAGTGGGACTGGATGAACGACCCGGAGATCCACTCCACCACGTGGGAGTGGGACATGACGGGCACCTCCGCGCAGTGGAAGGCCGCCCACAACTACTCGCACCACATGTACACCAACATCCTCGACATGGATGACGACCTCGGTTTCGGCATCCTGCGCATGACGCGCGACGAGGAGTGGAAGCCGATCAATCTGGCGCAGCCGGTGGCGAATCTGTTCCTGGCCGCGCTGTTCGAATGGGGCATCGCCCTGCACGATCTGGCGGCCACCAAGGAGCAGATGGGTATTCCGCCGGTGGGGCTCTTCCCGCCGCGGAATATTTTCAACGAGCCGAACAAGGCGTTCTGGCGCAAGGCCGGAAAGCAGATCGCGAAGGATTTCGTGATCTATCCGGCGCTCACCGGCCCGGCCTGGAAGTCCACGCTCAAGGCGAACGCCACCGCGAACCTGATCCGCAATCTGTGGGCGTACGCGGTGATTTTCTGCGGGCATTTCCCGGACGGCGCGGAGAAGTTCACCGTCGACCAGTTCGAGAACGAGACGCACGGCGAGTGGTATCTGCGGCAGATGCTGGGCAGCGCGAATTTCGACGCGGGCCCGGTCATGGGCTTCATGAGCGGCAATCTCAGCTACCAGATCGAACACCACCTGTTCCCGGACCTGCCGAGCAACCGGTACCCGGAGCTCTCGGTCAAGGTGCGCGAACTGTGCGACAAGTACGACCTGCCCTACACCACCGGCCCGCTGAGCAAGCAATACCTGTTGGCGTTCCGCACGATTCACAAGCTGGCGCTGCCGGACCAGTGGCTCAAGCGCACCTCCGACAACGCACCGGAGACCTCGTCGGAGCGCAAGTTCGCGGGCATCTCGCTGCCGTCGCTGCCGCAGTGGAACGGCAGCGAGTGGCTGGCCGAGCACAGCGCGAGCGAGTGGCTGGCCGAGCATCAGCCGACGTGGGGCCTGGACCCGGAGACGGGTGAGCGCCGGGGTCTGCGCTCGGCCATGCAGGAGGCCAAGGTGGCGCTGAAGGCGAAGGCGCGCCACGAGCAGGAAGTGCTGCGCGAGGCCAAGGCCACGCTGCAGGAAAAGGCCAGGCAGGAAAGGGAATTGCTGAAGGCGAAAGCGCAACGCGAGGGCCGTATCTCGCGTATCCTGCGTCGGAATCGCTAGCAGATCCCGGTCTCGAAAACAATGCGTTCTTAGACACGCCAGAGTTTCGATCCTCACCAACCTACGGAGCCGTAACTTACGGTACTGTAACCACCATGGCGATCTCGGATGTCAAGGAATACGCGCACCTCACCCCGGAGGATGTCGAAGCGATCGGGGCGGAGCTCGACGCCATCCGCCGCGAGGTCGAATCATCCCTGGGCGAGAAGGATGCCCGTTACATCCGCAATGTGATCCGTCTCCAGCGCGGCCTCGAGATCAGCGGCCGCGCAGTGCTTTTCGCGAGTCTGTTCCCGCCCGCGTGGCTGGCGGGAGTGGCCCTGCTGGGTACCGCCAAGATCATCGAGAACATGGAGATCGGCCACAATGTGATGCACGGGCAGTGGGATTGGATGAACGACCCGGAAATCCATTCCACCAAATGGGAATGGGACAACGCGGGCCCGGCCGAACACTGGAAGATCACCCATAACTTCCTGCATCACAAGTACACCAATGTGCTGGGCATGGACGACGACATCGGCTACGGCCTGCTGCGCGTCACCCGCGATCAGCGCTGGTCGCCGTTCTACCTCGGCCAGCCGCTGTACAACCTGCTGCTGCAGATGTTCTTCGAATACGGTGTCGCCATTCAGCATTTGGAGCTGGGCAAGGTCGCGAAGAAGAAGTGGGCCCCGGATTCCCCCGAGCGCAAGCAGTTCGAGGCGGACCGCAGGACCGTGCTCAAGAAGATCGGCAGGCAGGCCGCCAAGGACTACCTGATCTTCCCGCTGCTCACCGGCCCGGCCTTCCTGGGCACGCTGACCGCGAACCTGGCCGCCAATATCGTCCGCAATGTGTGGACCAACGCGGTCATCTTCTGCGGTCACTTCCCCGATGGCGCGGAGAAGTTCACCAAGTTCGACTGCGACAACGAGACCCAGGCCGAGTGGTACCTGCGGCAGATGCTGGGTTCGGCCAATATTTCCGGCGGCCCGCTCATGCACTTCATGACCGGCAATCTCTCGCACCAGATCGAGCACCACCTGTACCCGGACATTCCGTCGAACCGCCTGGCCGACATCGCGGTTCGGGTGCGGGCGCTGTGCGAGAAGTACGACCTGCCCTACACCACCGGCTCGCTGCCGGTGCAGTACGCCAAGTCGTGGCGCACCATCATGAAGCTGTCGCTGCCCAACAAGTACCTGCGCCGCGGCACCGACGACGCGCCGGAGACCAAGTCGGAGAAGGCCTTCGGCGGTGAGGCCACCATCGATCCGATGACCGGACGCCGCCGCGGCCTGCGCACCGCGCTGCGCGAGGGCCGCCGCAAGCTGTCGCGCCGCGAACCGGCCATGGCGCGCTGAATTACGCGTCGAAAAGCACCGACGCCCCCGCTGAAATTTCAGCGGGGGCGTTTGGTTGTATGGACGCCGTGTGTTCCGCAGGTCCCGAAAGCCCCACCGAATGTCTCAGCGTCTACGACGCCATCAAATTGCGCCGTGATGTCCGCGCCGAATTCTCCGGCGAGGTGGTGGACGACGCCACGCTGCTGCGCATTCTCGAGGCCGCGCACCGGGCGCCCAGCGTCGGCAATTCCATGCCGTGGGACTTCGTGGTGCTGCGGGATCCGGCGACGCTGACCAAATTCGCCGACCATGTGGCCGAAAAGCGTCAGCAGTTCCATGATTCGCTGCCCGCCGACCGCGCCGAGACCTTCAATCCGATCAAGATCGAGGGCATTGTCGAGAGCGGCACCGGCATTGTGGTGACCCACAATCAGGCCCGCGGCGGCACCCACGTCCTGGGCCGCGCCACGGTCCCGGAGACCGGCATCTACTCGACCATCCTGGCCATTCAGAACCTGTGGCTGGCGGCCACCGCCGAGGGTGTGGGCGTCGGCTGGGTCAGCTTCTACGACGAGCCGTTCCTGACCGACCTGCTCGACCTCCCCACCGACGTCAAGCCGGTCGCCTGGCTCTGCGTCGGCCCGGTCCACGAATTCCAGCGGGTCCCCGACCTCGAACGCTTCGGCTGGCGCACCCGCCGCCCCCTCGAATCCGCCATCCACTGGGAGCAATTCACCCCCCGTTCGGACGACTAGACCCACGAAAGAAGCCCCGATCCGCAGTCGCGGATCGGGGCTTCTTCGTCAGAGAGGTTCGACGATCCCGCGACTCAGTGCTGCGGCGCGGTGGCGTAACCGACGCCCGCGCCAATGGCGGCACCGACACCGGCACCGACCAGTGCGCCACCGGCGGCACCGACGGCAACTGGAATGGCCTCACCGGCAGCGAAACCGAGCGCGCCGCCCGCTACCGTCCCGACGCTGAGTCCACCGGCCTCACCGAGCGCCGCGCCAGCGACCGCACCCGGGGCCGCGCCGACACCGGCACCCGCCGCGGCACCGGCACCTGCTCCGGCACCACCGACAATCACCGGCCCGACGGTCCCTCCGATCACAGTGCCGACAGTCGCGCCGAGCGCCCCACCGGCGATGCCCAGGGGCAGGCCGACCACGCCACCGGCGACACCGCCCGCGACGCCACCGGCGACCGCGCCGACACCGGCGCCGATGGCGGCGTCCTGGCCCATGCGGTTCAGGGTGTCGACCGGGATTCCGGTGGTGGGGTCACGCTGCACGTCGGAGACCGGGGCGGGGGACGGATCGGTGGAAACGGTGGCGGCGGAGGCGGTTCCGGCTCCGGCCAGCAGGACGGCGGTGGCGACGGGAGCGGCGACCACGGTGGAGAGAACGATCTTTCGAACGAACATCGGAAACACCAGCTTTCGGAGCGAGTTCTGTGCGATTCGCTTCCAAAGCTAATAACTGTCGGTCGACAGGCAAAAATGAGCAGACTCAGTAAATGGCGTGACGCAGGTCATGAAATCGGCCTCGACAAGCGGAGGACAGGCCGGTCACGGTCATGCGAGCGCGCGAATCTGCTCTGTCCGTCACATGTGACCGAGAGAGCACTCAGTCGGCCAGCCGCCGGGTCACTTCCGCGGACAGTTCCGCTCCGGTCGCCTCGCGCAATGCCTCCTGGATCGAGGCGCGTCGCAGGTCGGTGCGGGTGAGCAGGCCCGCCGCGATCAAGCCTTCGATCGGGCTCGCGCCGTAGGTGCGGCTGAAGGCGATGACGGTTTCCGCGACGGGTGAATCCCCACCGAGGTGGCGGGAGACGCGCATCTGGTTGGTGCCCATGCGGGCGGCGATGGCGCGATCGCTGTCGCCGTGCGAGACCGCCTGCTTCCATTCCCGGAATGCCACAGGGAAATTGTGTACCGAAAGCCGGTGTGCGGGACCAAGGGACGCGGCGCGTCAGCACCAAAGGACGCCGCGCGTCAGCGCAGCGGGTCGGTGGCGCGGTGGCCGATGACCGACACGTTCTCGAGCGCCACCACCGGATCCCCGGAATCGTGCTTGCCGGTAATGGTGATGGTGCCGGTGAAAACGTCGCCCTGGGTAATGGTTCCGCTGGCCGGGCCGGTGAGTTCCACCCGCGACCCGTCGATGGTGTAGTACTCGGACGGCCCGCCGCTCACGAAGGCCAGGGTCCACACGGCCGCATTGGAATACACCAGCCCGTACACGGGAATCCGCTCCCCGGCGTGCTGTTCGGCATTGCGCAGGCGCAGATCCAGATCGCGGTCGGCCGCCTGCCCGCTGTCGGACCCGGTCGACGGGAGTGGCAGCGCACCGGCTCCACCCGCCATCGCGACGCCGCCCGCGCCGCCGAGTCCCGCCGCGATCACGATCGTCGCGGCACTGATCATCGTCCTGGTGAACACTGATCCGCCTCCGCTCTCTCGTTCTCCCAGGTATACCCAATCGACACCGTGTCCCTAACGCGCAATTCCCGGGAGCGGACCGGAAGACCCCGGTTCGCCGCCGCGAACCGGGTCTTCACCTGCGAGGAGACGTGATCACGCCGATCGAGATCGCCACGTCACATTCAGGTAACCGACGTACCGGTACCCACTGTTCGGAGGCGCTTGAGGGCTCAGACGCGCTCGAGGACCGCCGAGGCTCCGATGCCGCCCGCGGCGCAGATGCCGAGCAGGGCCGTGGACTTGCCGGTGAGGGCCAACTCATTGGCCATGGTGGTGACCATGCGCGCGCCGGTCGCGCCGAACGGGTGACCGAGTGAGACCGACCCGCCGTGCACGTTCAGCTTGGCCGGGTCGATTTCCCCGACGGCGGTATCGCGATCGAGGCGGGTCTTGGCCCATTCGTGGCTGGCCAGCGCGGACACGACCGAGAGGGTCTGGGCGGCGAAGGCCTCGTGAATATCCACGAAATCGATGTCGGCCAGCGACATTCCGGCCTTGTCGAGGGCCCGCGGCATGGAGATGGCGGGGCCGATGAGCACCTGATCGCGCGGGTCGACGCTGACGAAACTCCAGGACCGGAACGCGGCCAGCGGTTGCAAGCCCAGGGCCCGGGCCTTCTCCTCGCTCATCAGCAGCACCGCCGACGCCCCGTCGGTGAGCGGGCTGGAGTTGCCCGCGGTGACGGTGCCGTTCGCGGCGAAAACCGGTGCCAGCTTGGACAGTTTGGCGAGGCTGGTGTCGCGGCGGACGAGGCCGTCGCGGGTGACGGCGACGCCGTCGGGGGTGGAGACGCTGAGCACCTCGCGGTCGAAGCGGCCCGATTCGATGGCCGCGGCCGCCCGGTGGTGCGAGGTGGCGGCGAAATTGTCCTGTGCCCCACGGGAAATGCCGTGGATGCGGGCCATCTTCTCGGCCGATTCGCCCATGACCTCGCCGGTGGTGCGCTCGGCGATCTGCGGCCGCCGCGGCATCAGGTCGAAGAATGGGGCCAATTGCGTTGCGGCGGCGAGGTAGTCCTTGGCCTTGGGCTTGCCCAGGGCCAGCGGCGCGGCGGCGTGCACCAGCTTCTGCGGCAGCTTGACCTCGGCATTGCTGGTCGAGTCGCTGCCGCCCGCGATCATGATGTCGTACTCGCCCCGCTCGATGGCCGCGGCCGCCGACACCACCGCCTGCAGCCCGGACGCGCAGGCCCGCGTGACCGTGTAACCCTCACAGCCCGGGTCCATTTCGAGGTCGAGCGCGATTTCGCGCGCGATGTTCGGCGCGGCACTGGGCAGGATCACCCCGCCCCACACGATCGCCTGCACATCCCCCTTCGGCAGCCCCGTCCGCTCCAGCAGCCCGCGCACGGCGGTATCGGCGAGGTCGATGGAGTCCATCCGCGTGAAATCGGTGAATGCCCGCACGAACGGGGTCCGCGCCCCGGCGACGATGACAGCACGGCGAGCGCCCTTGATAGCCATGGCACCAGTTTTAACTGATACACAGCGTCACAGCAAGAGTGTGCTGGACAACAGGCGACCGGGGTCTTGTCCCGAGACCCCGGTCGAAATGGCTGAATGACCGACTCTCGAATGCTTCTTGGGGGTCCGGGGGCTTGGCCCCCGAGTTCTTTGGGGGTTCGGGGGGCGAAGCCCCCTGAGAGCTTCGAGAGTTGTACTTCCCTACGCGAGCCGGATGAGGCCGTAGTCGAAGGCGTGGCGGCGGTAGACGACCGACGGTCGGTCGGTCTCCTTGTCCTGGAACAGGAAGAAATCGTGGCCGACGAGCTCCATCTGGTAGAGGGCGTCATCGACCGTCATGGGGATCGCGGGGTGCTGTTTGGTGCGCACCACATGGCCGGGACCGGCGGATTCGCTATCCGTCTCCGCGGCCGAATGATCATGTTCGGCGGATCCGTTCGGGGTGAACAGGGATTCGTCGATGAGACCGGCGGTCGCTTCCGACACCGAGATCGGCGTCTTGTCCCCATGATGCACGCGACGGCGGTCCTTGAGGCGACGCAATCGACTCTCCAGCTTCTCGACCGCGAGCTCGAGGGCCGCGTAGAAGCTGTCCGCGCAGGCTTCGGCCCGGACGACCGGACCCTTGCCGCGGGCGGTGATCTCTATCCGCTGGCAGTTCTTGCGTTGACGACGATTGCGTTCGTGGGTGAGTTCCACGTCGAAGAGGTAAATGGTGGGGTCGAAGCGCTCCAAGCGAGAGAGCTTGTCCGCCACATGAATTCGGAAATGGTCGGGAACTCCACCCTCACCGAGGGTCCGTCCCTTGACCACGACATCCGCGTTGGTTGCCCTCGGGGGGATGGCTTCGTCTGGGATGAAATCGTCATCCAGCAGCACCGCGGTGTCTGCGTTCTTCGCTGAGAGTCGTGAAGTAGTCGTCACGCGTACCTCCCGGATCTGGCCGCACAAGCCGCTCGTGCGGCGGGATTGAAACGTGTGCCGATCGAATGATTCGCTCGGCACATATGTCCGAGGCGCCACCTCCAAACTTGCGGTTCGGGTGTCTGATCGCCAACCTAATGCGCCAGCGACCTGTCCGCCAGTGTTCACGCAAATTTTCAAGAATCAAGCGGCGCAAGTAACCAGCACGGCACGAACCGTCACATCCGCCTCAGCGAGCGCACGCACCGATTCGCGCATCGTGACGCCGGTGGTCAAGACGTCGTCGATGAGTACTACCTCGGCATTTGCCGGAAAAAGGACACCGGGTGGCCGGGTGGTGGCTACGATGATCCGCCCGCGCAGATTGTGCTGGCGATCGCTGTGCCCCAGGCCCACCGAGTCACGCACACCTGGCCGCATGCGCAACATACGTACCAGTCGGCAACCCGGCAGCCAACTCGCCGCGACGATCGCGGAACGCGTCACGGGATCGCCTCCGCGGGCGCGTGCCGCTGCCCGCCGACTGGGCGCGGGGACCAGGACGAGGGGCCGCGCGGTGTCCCGCAAATGATCCAGTCCCCTGGCCATCGCGACACCCAACGGCTTCGTCAGGTCTCGCCGGAAATGCTCCTTGACGGCCAATACCGCCGCGCGCGGCGCACCCCGGTAGGCGGCCAACGCCCAGCACGGCACCCCGGGATCGGCGCGCGGCCGGATCCGCAGCGGCGGCCCGGACAGCGCCGCGGCACAGTCGGCGCACCACGCGATCCCCGCCCGCCCGCACCCGCCGCACGAGTGCGGCAGCAGCAGATCCAGCAGCTCCCCCGGGCCCCGCGGTATGTCCCCCATGCACCCCAGTGTGCGCCTAGCCGGGCAGCACCGGTACCGCGTTGGCCCCCAAACCCGGAACTTCGCGCCAGTAGTCCTCGCGCCCTTCGGGATTGCGGGTCAGCTCCAGCACGGCCCGCGAATCGGCCACGTACTCCTGATCCGGCGCGGCGCTCACCACGCGCACCGGCGGGGTGAGGTTCTGGGAGGTCTGGGGCTTGAATTCGGACCCGTCCACCAGCACCCCGGCGACCGGATCCACATTGCCGTCGCGACCCACGATGACCTTCTCGTCGGTGAGCCAGTCGATGGACACCGCGGCGGTGCTGAGCCCGACGGCCAGCGGCAGCGGCGAGGTCAGCGAGAACTTGCCGTTCGGCTGCGGCACCACCACCGCCACGTACACCTTGCCGTTGGCGATCAGCGCCGCTCGCGCCCCGGACGGGGAGATGCGCAGCTCGGTGATGGGCGTGCGCGGCGAACTCGAATTCGCGGCCGCCGCCAGCAATTCCGCGATGTCCACGTCCTGCACCGACACATTGCCGGTGGTGCGGTCGTGCACGGCCCGGATCACCCGGTCCCCGTCCACCACCGACCAGGCCGAGCTGCCGTCGGCGGGCCAGGACGGCCGGGTGAAGGTGCCGCCGGTGGCGACCGGAAAGCCCTGGCCGTCATAGGTTCCGATGATCAGCGTGCGTTCGGGTTCGGGATCGGGGCGGCCGGACTTGGCGACCGCGGCCACCAGCTGCCCATCCGGCGACAGCCCCACCGACTGCAGGGTGTGGGTGGTGCCGAAGAAGCCCGGCGCGGGGGTGATGGCACCGGAGTCGGCGAGCGCCACCAGCGACCCGTCGCGCACGGCGTGCATCCCGGCGCGATTGCGGGCGATGGCGTCCGGGCTCTTGGCGTCCACGTCGGCGCGCTGCCAGCCGCTCGCGAACTTGTCGTTGAGCGGTTTGCCGTCGGCATTGAGCAGGTACGGCCCGAGCACGTCGGCGTTGGAGAGCGTCAGCACCACCTGCGCGGCCATCAGATCGCGGGTGGGCGCGTCGAGGGCGGCCGCGCCCGAGAAGTCCACGGCCACACCGCCGCCGCCGACCCCGACATTGTCGGGATCGCCATTGGCCTTGGTGATGGGCCCGCGCAAGGCCACCGGCTGACCCATGGGGTTGTGCACCGCGGGCGCGAGCGCGGCCTGCGGTCCCTCGTTGAGCAGGCTCAGCAGCCGCTGCGCCACCTGGTCCTTGCGCACCGAGATCCACCGCAGGTCCGGCACCAGCGCCATGCCCGCCACGTTGGGGAAGAACAGCGAATACCGGTGATACGACTTGGCGAAGGCGGCCTGTTCGACGATCACCCCGGCGGGCAGATCCTTGATCCGCCATTCGCCGTCGGTCTTCTCCATCTCGATCTTGGTTTCCAGGGTGCCGTCGGTGGCGCGGTAGGCGCCGTCGGAGGCCAGCTCACCGATCTTGCGCGCCCGGATCACATAGGTGGCGGCGTCCCCGGTGCGGGACTCGCGCAGGGTGTTCGGCTGCGAGTCCACGATGGTGGTCCCGGCCGCGTCGTCCCATCCGGTATTGGCCGCGGCCGAGAGGAATTGGCGCGCGGCCTGATGCCGGTTCGACGGGTCGGCGGTGGCCTGCAGGAAGTCCAGCAGCAGTTGCTCGGGTTCGCGCCCGGCGATGGGCGGGGTGGGCGCGGTGCTGGTGGGCTGGTGGTCGAGGCTGCCCAGCGCCTGGGGCGCCGAGGAGTCGGGCAGGCTCGCGCAGCCGCTCAGCATGAGCAGGCAGCCCACGGCGACCAGCGCCCGGCGCAGCGCGGAGACGGGTCGGGTCATGACTTGCCGTCCGCGGCGCCGTCGCCGGTCGTGGTGGCGGAGGGGAATTCCGGTGCGATGGAGTCGAATCCGGCCTCCTCGGGCTCGGACGACTCCGAGGGCCCGGACGACTTCGAGGGCCCGGACGACTCCGACGGCTCGGACACCGCCTCGCCGTTGGCATTCGGCGCGACGACCTCGCCGTTGGCGGTGGGCGCCGCGAGAGCGCCGGGCCCACCGGTGGCACCGGGTCCGTCGGTGGCGCTGACGAATCCCAGTGGCGCGGAACCGGGTTCGACGCCCTCGGCCGGATCCGGGGTGGCGACACCGGATTCCAGCAGGGCGGCCGCGGATTCGATGGCCTCGGGCGTGGCGTCCGAGCCCGCGATGTCGAGGGCCAGCTGCTCGGGCGAGACTGCCCCGCGCACCTTGGGCGGCTCCAACGACAGCGGGCTGGTGCCCAGCTTGCGCCCGCGCACCAGCGGCAGGGTGAGCCGGAAGCTCGCGCCCACGCCGATCTCGCCCCACGCCTCGAGCTTGCCCTCGTGCAGGTTGGCGTCCTCGACGCTGATGGACAGGCCCAGGCCGGTGCCGCCGGAGCGGCGCATGCGGGAGGGGTCCGAGCGCCAAAAGCGGTTGAACACCAACTTCTCCTCGCCCGGGCGCAGGCCGACACCCTGGTCGCGCACCACGATGGCGACGGCATTGGCGTCCAGGTCGCCGCGCATGCGCATGAGCACCGGCTTGCCCTCGCTGTGGTCGATGGCATTGGCGAGCAGGTTGCGCAGCACCCGCTCCACGCGGCGCGGATCCACCTCGGCGACAAGGGGTTCCTCGGGCAGATCCACCACGAGTTCGACGCCGGATTCCTTGGCCAGGTGCCGCACGGTGGACACCGCGGCCCGCGCGCACATGCGCACGTCCAGCGATTCCACCTGCAGTTCGGCCACACCCGCGTCGTGGCGGCTGATCTCGAGCAGATCGTTGAGCAGTCCCTCGAATCGGTCGAGCTCGTTGACCAGTAGTTCGGCCGAACGCGCCAGCGCCGGGTCCAGGTCGTCGCTGGATCCGTGGATGAGGTCGGCCGCCATGCGCACGGTGGTCAATGGCGTGCGGAGCTCGTGGCTGACGTCGGAGGTGAAGCGTCGCTGCAGATTTCCGAACTCCTCGAGTTGGGTGATCTGGTTGGACAGGCTTTCGGCCATCTCGTTGAACGACATGGCCAGCCGGGCCATGTCGTCCTCACCGCGCACCAGCATGCGCTCCTTGAGCCGCCCGTCGGCGAACCGACTCGCGATGCGCGCCGCGGATCGAATGGGCAGCACCACCTGTCGGGTCACCAGCGCCGTGATGGCGGCCAGCAGGACCAGCAGCACGATGCCGCCGATGAGCATGGTGCCGCGCATGAGCGACAGACTGCGCGCCTCATTGGTGAGCGGGAAGATCAGATAGATCTCCAGCGAGTCGATATCGGCCGAGGGGCTGCCGATGATCAGCGCCGAGCCCTTGTACCCGTCCGGACTGGAGACCGTCGCGAACTGATAGGAGACCTGCCGCTGCTTCACGAATTGCCGCAGTTCCGAGGGGATCTCCTGCATGGCGCCGGAGGTGATCTCCTGCCCGCTGTCCCCCGTCATGGCCAACGCGGCCTCGTACGTGCCCGCGCTGCCACCTGCTTGGTTCCCGCCCGCGCTGTTGAACAGCGCGCGGCGGGCATCGTCCAAACGACTCTGCTGGGTGCCCGAATCGTGCACTCCGGTGAGCTGATTCTGAACGGTATTGCGGGCGCGACCCATTTCATCGACGGCCGCGGTGATCTTCGCGTCCAACAGCCGGTCGGTGATCTGACTCGTGAGCACGACGCCCAGAATCGTGATGACGATCAGCGACAGGGTGAGCGTGGACACGACAACACGCAACTGCAGCGAACGCCGCCAAACATGGCCCAGTTGCTCGCCCAGATTGCGGAACCAGGCCACCACTACCGCCAGCCACCGCTGAACGCGGTTTCTGGAGCCAGCGATCACGGCGGTCCGGCCTTGTAGCCCACACCTCGGACGGTCAAGACGATCTCAGGGTTCTCCGGATCCTTCTCCACCTTGGCGCGCAACCGCTGCACGTGCACATTGACCAGGCGGGTGTCGGCGGCGTGCCGGTAGCCCCAGACCTGTTCGAGCAGTACCTCGCGAGTGAACACCTGGCGCGGCTTGCGGGCCAACGCCACCAGCAGATCGAACTCCAGGGGAGTCAGCGAGATCTGGGCACCGCCGCGGGTCACCTTGTGCGCGGGCACATCGATGACGATGTCGGCGATGGACAGCAGCTCCTGCGGCTCCTCCTCGGTGCGACGCAGCCGCGCCCGCACCCGGGCCACGAGTTCCTTCGGCTTGAACGGTTTGACGATGTAGTCGTCGGCACCGCTTTCCAAACCCAGGACGACGTCGACCGTGTCGGTCTTCGCCGTCAGCATCACGATGGGTACTCCCGAATCGGCTCGCAGTACCCGGCATACATCGATGCCGTTCATGCCGGGCAGCATGAGGTCGAGCAACACGAGATCCGGGCGCAGCTCCCGGACCGCGGTGAGCGCCTGCGTGCCGTCACCGACGACGTGGGGGTCGAAACCCTCACCGCGCAAGACGATCGTGAGCATCTCCGCGAGAGCCATATCGTCGTCGACGACCAGAATCTTCGGCTTCATAACGTCTAGTTTGTCACCTCTCCGGCTCTGATTCGGCCGCCACGCCAACACTCGTGACCTGTCGGCGCACATCCAACCCTATCCAGCAACAATTTCCGCGAGGCGTGCGGCCAATGTTGCCGGATCGTCACCGGTCCGATGCACCCACCACGGTCCGTGCCAGTTGATTTCGGCCAGCTCACGATAGACAGTACCGGTGCGGCGCTGTAGTCCCCCGTCTTTTTCGTAGGCGTCGAGTGCCCGGGCGCTGTCGGCCTCGCCGCGCAGCCGAGCGCGCTCCGCCGCCACATCAACCGGGACATCCAGGAGAATCTGGACATCCGGGGCAGGCAGACCGAAGCGTTCGAACTCCAATTCCTCGATCCAGGCCACGATTTCACCGTGCGCGTCCTGTTCCATCCGCGCGGCGTTGTAGGCGGCATTGGAGGCGACATAGCGGTCGAGTAGCACGATGTCGTTGTCCGCCAGCAGTTTCGACAACTCGTCGCGCGCGTCGGCGCGGTCGAGGGCGAACAGCAGCGCCATGGCGTTCACAGACCGGGCGGTATCTCCATGGCCGCCGCGCAGCGCCTCGGCGGCGAGGTCGGCGTGCACCGACACGCCGTAGCGCGGGAAGGCCAGGGTGGCGACGCGCAGGCCGCGCGCGGTCAGCTCGGCGACCACGGCATCGGTCAGCGTGCGCTTGCCCGCGCCGTCCAGCCCTTCGATCGCCACCAGTGCACCCATGCAGGGCAGACTACCCAATCCTCGCTATAGTCCGGCCATGACTTCCACGGGCGTCACGTCGGTGCAGTTCAAGCGCGTTTTCGCGGTCTTCGGAGTGATGGTTGCCGCGATCGGATCGGCGGCCTGCGGCAGCTCGAGCGACAAGGGCTCCTCGGCCACGCCGACCGCCACAGCAGACCCCCACCGCCACTTCGATCTGCAGGCCCACCGCGGTGGCCGCGGCATGACGATCGAGGAGTCGCTGCCCGGCTTCGCCAAGGCCATCGAACTGGGTGTCTCCACACTGGAACTCGATATCGTCCTGACCAAGGACAAGGTGCCGCTCATCTGGCACGACCCGACCGTCCAGGCCGAGAAGTGCGCCGACACCGCACCGGCCTTCCCCGACGACCCGCAATACCCCTACGTCGGCAAGGTGATCCACGACCTGACTTACGATCAGGTCCACACCCTCGACTGCGGCAAGAAGCTGGCGGGTTTTCCGGAGGCGCAGGAACTCCCGGCCAACAAGATCGCCCGGCTGCCCGAATTGTTCGATCTGGTGAAGACCTACCCGGGCGCGTTCGACACCGTGCGCTACAACGTGGAGACCAAGCTCGAGGCCGAGCACCCCGAACAGTCCGCCACCCCCGAGGAATTCGTCCAGGTCATCCTGGACGCCGTCGCCGCGGCCGACGCGAGCGACAAGGTCGAGATCCAGAGCTTCGACTGGCGCAGCCTGCCGCTGGTGAAGGCGAAGTACCCGGCCATGCCAACCGTCGCGCTGTATGACGACAGCACGTTCAAGCCGAACAGCAGGTGGCTGGGGCCCGTTCGCTACGAAGACCACGCGGGCGATCCGCTGGGCGCGATCAAGGCTCTGGGCGCGAACATTTCGTCACCGGACTACAAGACCGTGGCCAGCCCGGCCGAATACGTCCGCAAGGCCCACGATCTCGACCTCACGGTGGTCCCGTGGACGGTGAACGAGAAGTCCGACATCGCCGCGGTCCTGGACGAGGGCTACGACGGCATCATCACCGACTACCCGAACCGCGCCCGAGAAGTCATGCGGGACAAGGGTTACCCGCTGCCGATGTCCTTCCACAAGTAACCTGAGCGAATCCGAAACGCGCGCCATTCAACTCTTGTAGGGTCGCGGCATCACTCCCCCTGCAAGGAGCGCACACCTGATGAAGTCCCGCTTCACCTACCCCCTCGCCGCCGTCGCCGTCACCGCCGCCGCTCTTTCCACGGCGGGCACCGCGACCGCGGCCCCGGTCACCCTGGAACCCACAGCGCCCGTGGCCAACTCCGGCTCGTCGCTCATCCCGTCGGGCTCGTCCGTGCCCTCGGGCTCGGGCGGTTCCGGCTCGAGCAATGTGCTCGGCACCGGTTCCAGCGCCAGCGAGCTGATCAACGCCACCCTCTGCACCCTGCAGGGCAAGCAGTGGTTCCCGGTGGTGGACCTCTGCCTCTGAGGCACGGTCACAACGAGATTCGGCCGGTCACCGACGGTGACCGGCTGAATCGTCAATGCCTACAGCGGGTTTCCGCTCAGTAGCGGTAGTGCTCGGGCTTGTAGGGGCCCTCCACGTCCACGCCGATGTACTCGGCCTGGTCCTTGGTGAGCTTGGTCAGCGTGCCACCCAGGGCCTCGACGTGAATGCGCGCGACCTTCTCGTCCAGGTGCTTGGGCAGGCGGTAGACCTCGTTGTCGTACTCCTCCGGCTTGGTCCACAGCTCGATCTGCGCGATGACCTGGTTGGAGAACGAGTTCGACATGACGAACGACGGGTGCCCGGTGGCGTTGCCCAGGTTGAGCAGACGGCCCTCCGACAGCACGATGATCGACTTGCCGGACTCCTTGAACGTCCACAGATCCACCTGCGGCTTGATGTTCAAGCGGGTCGCGCCCGAACGCTCCAGCGCCGCCATGTCGATCTCATTGTCGAAGTGGCCGATATTGCCCAGGATGGCCTGGTCCTTCATGGCCTTCATATGGTCGAGCAGGATGATGTCCTTGTTGCCCGTGGAGGTGATGACGATGTCGGCATCGCCGATCGCCTGTTCCACGGTGACCACGTCGAAGCCGTCCATGAGCGCCTGCAGCGCGTTGATCGGGTCGATCTCGGTGACCTGGACGCGCGCGCCCTGGCCCTTCATCGACTCCGCGCAGCCCTTGCCCACATCGCCGTAACCACAGATCAGCACCTTCTTGCCGCCGATCAAAACGTCGGTGCCGCGGTTGATGCCGTCGATGAGCGAGTGTCGGGTGCCGTACTTGTTGTCGAACTTGCTCTTGGTGACCGAGTCGTTGACATTGATCGCCGGGAACGCGAGCTCACCCGCGGCCGCGAACTGGTACAGCCGCAGCACACCGGTGGTGGTCTCCTCGGTGACACCCTGCACCGACTCGGCGATCTTGCCCCACTTGCCCTTGTCGGCTTCGAGGCTGGCGCGCAGCAGGTTCAGGAACACCTTGTACTCGGTGGAGTGGGTCTCGTCCTCGGGCGGCACCACACCGGCCTTCTCGAATTGCGCGCCGCGCAGCACCAGCATGGTGGCGTCACCGCCGTCGTCGAGAATCATGTTGGCGGGCTCGCCCGGCCAGGTCAGCATCTGCTCGGCGGCCCACCAGTACTCCTCGAGGGTCTCGCCCTTCCAGGCGAAAACCGGAGTGCCCTTGGGCTCCTCGACGGTGCCGTGCGGACCGACCACGACCGCGGCGGCCGCGTGGTCCTGGGTGGAGAAGATATTGCAGGAGGCCCAACGGACCTCGGCACCGAGCGAGGTCAGGGTCTCGATCAGCACCGCGGTCTGCACGGTCATGTGCAGCGAGCCGGAGATGCGCGCGCCCTTGAGCGGCTGCACCTCGTGGTACTCGCGACGCAGTGCCATCAGGCCCGGCATCTCGTGCTCGGCGAGGCGAATCTCCTTGCGGCCGAACTCGGCCAGGGACAGGTCCGCCACCTTGAAATCGATCCCGTTGCGGACGTCGGGGGTCATCATGCTGGACACAGCGGTCGTCATCTGCCTCTCCATGGTCGGCTGCTTGGCGCTAAGGCTAGTCGGTCGGGCTTGGTACCCCCACGCGGCGGCCGACGTGCGTACAGCGTACGCACGTCGGTGGGATTTGTCGATCCGTCGAATTCGCGTCAGGCGGCGGCCGGGTAGGCGTAGGCGGCCAGGATCTTCTCCCGCTTGCGGGGTTGGATATTGGCCCGGCTCACGTCGCCCGCGTAGTGCGCGAGCAGCCGCGGATCCATGATGGAGCGCCACAGCGGCGGGAACAATGCCAGCAGAATCATGGTGGCGTAGCCCGCCGGAAGCTGCGGCGCCTCCTCGGAGGTGCGCAGCGTCTGGTACCGGCGTCCCGGATTGGCATGGTGGTCGCTGTGCCGCTGCAGATGGAACAGGAAGATATTGGTGACCAGTCGGTCGCTGTTCCAGCTGTCGCGCGGGGAGCAGCGCGCCCACGCACCATTGGGTCGCCGACGCCGCAGCAGGCCGTAATGCTCGACGTAGTTGACGGTTTCGAGCAGCGCCGCGCCGATCACCGCCTGCAGCAGCAGATACGGCAGGATCGCCCAGCCGAAGACGCCCAGCAGCGCACCGAACAGGACGACGGTCATGGACCACGCCTGCAGGATGTGGTTGTGGACACTGAACCAGCGGTGCCCCTTGCGCCGCAGGCGCTCGCCCTCGAGGTGGATCGCCGAACGGAAGCCGCCGATCACGCTGCGCGGCAGGAACTCCCACAGGGATTCACCCATGCGCGCGCTGGCCGGATCCTCGGGCGTGGCGACGCGGGCGTGGTGGCCCTTGTTGTGCTCGACGAAGAAGTGCCCGTAAGCCGACTGCGCCAGCGCCATTTTCGACAGCCAGCGCTCCAGCCGCTCCACCCGGTGGCCGAGCTCGTGCGCGGCATTGATGCCGATGCCGCTGACGAACCCGAGCGTGGCCGCCAAGCCCAGCTTGTTCGGAATGGACAGGTCATGACCCGCCCACATGTAGGCGGCAATGATCAACCCGATCACCTGAACCGGGAGGAACATGTAGGTACACCACCGGTAAAACCGGTCATTGGAGAGTAATTCGTAATCCTCGTCGCGCGGATTGGTCCCGTCTTCCCCGACGACCCAGTCCAGCACCGGAATGACGATCAGAACGATGATGGGTCCGATCCACCAGAACACCGTGAGCTTGGTGTAGAGCACCAGCTGCGACGGCAACAACGCCGACGCGGGTGCCACCAGCCCCAGCACCCACAGGCGGCGTTTCGGATCCGGCGAACCCGACCGTTTGCCGACCAATTGCACTTTTGCCCCGCTAATTAGAAACCTCGTCGAACCTCATACAACTTCGCGACTACATATCTTGAAACTTAGTCCCTGTTACAGCACCTGGTCGGCCCCAAAGGTGGCAACCGTTACATCATGAGCAGTCGGTTCTCCGGCAACAACCCATGTGGCACCAGTCACCTTGACCCCATTGGCAAACCGGTGGCGTATCAGATTCAGCGCAACCACACATAACGCACCTGTGGCCGTCCCGTTCGACCGTAGTCGGTTCGCCGTTCCACCACGCCGTCTTCGGCCAGACGCTCGAGGTAGCGCCAGGCCGTCACCCGGGAAACGCCGACCGCGCGCCCGGCCTCGCCCGCCGACAGTCCAGCCGTCGCGGCCCGCACCGCGCGCGACACCTCGTCCATGGTCTGGGGCGCAATGCCTTTCGGCAAAGTGGCACGCTGGTCGGGCGTGCGCAGGACACCGAAGGCACGGTCGATGTCGTGCTGCGAGACGGCCGCCTCGCCCGGGGGCAGCGCCGCCCGGTACTCGAGATAGCGATCCAACTTCTCGCGGAAGGCGGCAAAGGTGAAGGGCTTCAACAGATACAGCACCACGCCGTGCGAGACGGCGGCGCGCACCATGGCCAGATCGCGGGCGGAGGTGACGGCGATGACGTCGGGCCGCGGCCGCAGTCCGGCCAGGGCCGCGACGACCGCGAGGCCGCTCATATCCGGCAAGCCGATGTCCATCAACACCAAATCAACGGGGACGCCGGAAGATTGTGACCGTTTCGCTATCGAAACCGCGTCGCGCCCGGTGTGCGCCACGGCGACCACCTCGAAGCCGGGTACCCGGTCCACGTAGGAGCGGTGCGCCGCAGCGATTTTCGGCTCGTCCTCCACAATGAGGACGCGGATCGATTGCGGTGGGCGGGTCGTCATCGCGAAAACCTCACGATCACCGCGGATTCCGGTTCCCGCTGCGCCCGCAGCTCCCCGCCGTGCCGGGCGACCAGCCGCCGCACCAGCGCCAGGCCCAGGCCGTGATGATCGGTCTTGGTGGAGTATCCGCGCTCGGTGGCCCGGGTGAACAGCTCCTCCGACATGCCCGGACCGCTGTCGGCCACCCGCACGAACAGCTCCGAGTCGTCCCGTCGCACAGTCACTTCCACCCACGCGTCCTCGTCGTGCCCGACGGCCTCGAGCGCGTTGTCTATGAGATTGCCCAACAGCGTCACCATCTCGTTCGGGCTGAGCGGATCGGTGGTGTCGAGCAGCGTGTCACCGGTGACCGTGAGCTCCACCCCGTATTCGGCCGCCTGCTCCACCTTGCCCAGCAGCAGCGCCACCACCGCCGGTTCGGCCACCGCGCCGGTGAGTCGGTCGATGAGCACCTGGGAGAGTTCGAGTTCCGCGGTCGCGAAGTTCACCGCCTCGCGGTGGCGGCCCAGCTCCACCATGGTGACCACGGTGTGCAGCCGGTTGGCCGCCTCGTGCGCCTGGGCGCGCAGGGATTCGGCGAAGCCGCGCACGGAATCCAATTCGCCCAGCACATCCCGCAATTCGGTGTGATCGCGCAGGGTCAGCACGGTGCCGATGCGGCGGCCGTCGTGCTCGACCACGTCCTGGTTCACCACCAGCACCCGCTCGGGTGTCACGTGCATCTCGTCGCGCACCACGCCGGTTCCCAAGCGCTGCAACGACACCGGCAGATCCGCGCGGGTGATCGGACCGTCGGGCAGATCCAGCAGCAGCCGCGCCTGATCGTTGACCACCTCGGCGGTCTCGTCGGAGCGGTCGAAGACCAGCAGCCCCTCGTGGATCGAATGCAGCACCGCGTCGTGGTGTTCGTACATTGCCCGGAGTTCGCCGGGACCCAGGCCGTGGGTCTGCCGTAAGAGCCTGCGCCGCAGCAGGAACGAGCTCAGCATGGCCAGCGCCAGGCCGCCCAGCGCCGCGGCCAGAATGAGCGGCAGCTGATCACGCACCTGCTCGCCGATGTGGGTTCGGGTGACGCCCGCCGACACCAGCGCGACGATCTTCCCGTCCGCGTCGCGCACCGGGGTCACCGCCCGGATCGAGGGCCCCAGCGTCCCGGCGAAGGTCTCGGTGAAGGTCTCCCCCGCCAGCGCCCGATCGATGTTCCCGCTGAACGGTTTTCCGATCCGGTCGGGTTCGGTGTGGGTGTAGCGGGTGCGGTCCGGGGCCATCACCACGATGAAGTCCATGCCGGTGCTCTTGCGAATCGCCTCGGTCACCGGCTGCAGCAGCTCGGTCGGATTCGGGCTGCGGACCCCCGCCAGCGTCGAGGGCGACTGCGCCACCGCGACCGCGGTGTCGATGACCTCCGCGCGGGTGGCGTCGTCCTGCACGCGCCGGGTCTGCAACACCGCGAGCACCGCCCCCGCCGCGATCACCACCGCCAGTACCAGCACCTGCACCACGAACACCTGTCCGGCCAGGGTGCGCCGAGCCCGCGGGGTCCGGGAGAACAGGGTTCTACGACGTGTCACGGCTCCTCCGGGTACTTCATGAACATAATTTACGAAACAGTGACCGTCGTCACGTTGCCAACCATGATTCTTACCGATCACCCGTGTGGAGAACCGTCGCGCGGGCAGTAACCCGGAGGCACGACGAGATGAGCACGACGACAACACCACAGCGCCGAGACCGTACCCATTGGCTGTACCTGGCCGTCATCGCGGCCGTCATCGGGGGCGTGCTGGTGGGCTGGCTGGCCCCCGGTTTCGGCAAGAGCGTCGGCGAGCTCGGGACCATCTTCGTCAACCTCATCAAGATGATGATCGCCCCGGTCATCTTCTGCACCATCGTGCTCGGCATCGGCTCGGTGCGCGCGGCCGCCAAGGTCGGCAAGGTCGGCGGCCTGGCCATCGGCTACTTCCTGATCATGTCGACGGTGGCGCTGGGCATCGGTCTGCTGGTGGGCAATCTGCTGCATCCGGGTTCGGGTCTGAACGTGGCCGCGCACGCCAAGGAGGTCACCAAGTACGCGACCGACGCCAAGGCGGCGGGCGGCACCTGGCAG
Organism: Nocardia sp. CDC160; assembly: GCF_035818795.1. NCBI lineage: Bacteria > Bacillati > Actinomycetota > Actinomycetes > Mycobacteriales > Nocardiaceae > Nocardia > Nocardia sp. CDC160. The sequence continues at coordinate 798,591 of NZ_JAYKYT010000003.1, forward strand.
TTCCTCGAGGACATCGTCCCGACCACGCTGCTGTCCTCGCTCACCTCCGGCAAGGTGCTGCAGGCGTTGTTCGTGGCGCTGCTGGTCGGATTCGGCATCCAGGCCATGGGTTCGGCGGGCGAGCCGATCCTGCGCGGGGTGGCCTCGATCCAGAAGCTGGTCTTCCGGATTCTGACCATGATCCTGTGGCTGGCCCCGATCGGCGCGTTCGGCGCGATGGCGAATGTGGTGGCGCGCACCGGACTCGACGCGGTCAAGCAGTTGGCGCTGCTGATGGTGGCCTTCTACCTGACCTGCATCGTCTTCATCTTCGGCGTGCTGGGCGTCCTGCTCCGCGTGGTCACCGGCACTTCCATCTTCAAGCTGGTTCGCTACCTGGCCCGCGAGTACCTGCTCATCTTCGCCACCTCGTCCTCGGAGTCGGCCCTGCCGCGCCTCATCGCCAAGATGGAGCACGTCGGCGTGGACCGCACCACCGTGGGTGTGGTTGTGCCGACCGGCTATTCGTTCAACCTCGACGGCACCGCCATCTACCTGACCATGGCGACGCTGTTCGTGGCCGACGCCATGGGCAAGCCGCTGTCGTGGAGCGAGCAGATCGGCCTGCTGCTGTTCATGATCGTGGCCTCCAAGGGCGCGGCGGGCGTCACCGGCGCGGGCCTGGCCACCCTGGCGGGCGGGCTGCAGAGCCACCGGCCGGAACTGCTCGACGGCGTCGGCCTGATCGTCGGCATCGACCGGTTCATGTCCGAAGCCCGTGCGCTGACCAACTTCTCGGGCAATGCGGTCGCCACCCTGCTGGTCGGCACCTGGACCAAGACCGTTGACCCCGATCGCGTGACCGCGGTGCTCAACCGCGAGATCCCCTTCGACGAGACCAGCATGGTCGACGACCACCAAGCCCCGGAAGCTCCCGAGAAGCACTCGGGCGCGTCCGAGAAAGACCTGGTTTCAGCCTGACCCCAACCCCCAGGCGGAACCGGGACCGCCGGAACATTTTCCCCCCGTATGTTCCGGCGGAACCCGCACAGACCCTGGTGCTAGACGCCGACCGCGTCCAGCGCCAGGGTCGCGGCGATGGCGTGGGCCAGCTCCGCGCCCTTGACCTCGAAATGGCGCGTGAAATAGGCGAGATGCTCGCCGTGCTCGTGGAAGTGGTGCGGCGTCAGCACCGCGGAGAACACCGGCACATCGGTCTCCAGCTGCACTCGCATCAGGGCGTCGACCACGGTCGAGGCCACGAAATCATGGCGGTAGATGCCGCCGTCGACCACCAGCGCCACACCGGCGATGGCGGCGTAGTTCCCGCTCGTGGCCAATCGCTTGATGCGCAGCGGGATCTCGAACGCGCCCGGCACCTCGATCACGTCGATCTCGGTGTGGCCGCGCTCGACGAGCCCGGCCTTGGCGGCCTCGACGGCCTTGTCGACGATCTCGCCGTGCCAGCGGGCGGCGACGAGGGCGATGCGATTCTGATTGGGTGACATGGGATTTCCTCCTGTTCGCGATGTCACCCAGGGCATAGACGCGAACAGACCCGACCGCGCGAGCGGACGTGCCGGTGCCGCGTTCTCTTTCATCCGGACTGTGACCGTCGGCTCCGGAATCACACCGGAATCTGCTCGACCCACGCCACCGTGAGGGTGACGTGGCGCTCGCGGGCTCGTGCCGTCCGGATCGGTCCGGATGCCATTACCGCCGGTGGGGAATTCCACCCCGCCCTGAGAACGTGTACTACCGGACAGTAACACGCGCCCTCGGGGCGGGGAAGAAATGGATTCACTCAGCGCAATAAGACATCGGAGTCGGCCGGGAGCCCGTCCACCGGCCACCAGCGCAGGTCCGTCGACTCCGAACTGCGCACCGGCACAGCGCCTTCCGGGGCCGTGATCTTGAACAGCAGATCCAGGTGCCGGGTGGGCACGCCCAGCGAGCAGGTGATCGGGTGGGCCTGCGCGCCGTAGAGGCCCGAGGCCATCACCAGTCCGTCGATGCCGGATTCCTCGGTGGCCTCGCGCAGCGCGGCCGCGGCGACCGTATCGTCGGATTCCTCACAGTGCCCGCCCAATTGGATCCAGCGGCCGACGCGCGGGTGCAGGGTCAGCAGCACCTTGCGCTCGTCATGGGAGAACACGATGGCCGAGGCGGTGATGTGCCCGGCCGCGTGCTCGCGCAGGCAGCCGCGCGGGGCCGACCCCAGGAACGCCAGCATGGCCTCCCGAATGGACTGCTCCGGACCCGTTGGCGGGGACCAGGTTTCGAGCAGCTCGGTGGCCGACTTGTGCAGCGACTCGGCGCTCATGCCTCCACCGCCCTCACAGCTCGACCAGGCCGATGCCGGGCTCGCCCGCTTCACGCGGGGCAAGCTCCTCGAGTGGGTAGCCGATGGCAATGGCGCCCAAGGGGTTCCAGTCCGCCTCGAGGCCGAGCACCTCCCGGGTGACCTCCGGCGCGAAGATGGTCGACCCGATCCAGCAGCTGCCCACGCCGCGCACGGCCAGCGACACCAGCAGGCCCTGCACCGCCGCGCCCACCGCCACGGTGAACATGGTTTTCTCGGCGGCCGTGCGGGTTTCGTCCGGATAGTCGTGCGCGCCGTCGGGGACGCAGAACGGGATGATCACCTCGGGGGCGTCGAAGAGGATGCGGCCACGCGCGACGCGCTTCTCGATGCTCTCGGGCGTCTTGCCGTCGGCGGTCAGATCGACGCGCCACTTGTCGGCCATCGCCTCGAGCAGTCGCTCGCGCAGCGCCCGATCGCGCAGCCAGACGAAGCGCACCGGGCGAGTGTGGTGCGGGGCCGGAGCGGTCAGCCCCGCGGCCACCGCCTCCCGGATGAGCTCCGGTTCGACGGGGGTGGCGGCGAATTGCCGCACCGAACGACGCAGCGGCACCGCCTGTTTGCGACCGAGTTCGACCGCTTCCTCCGTGCCGAGCCAGAACAGGTCCTCTTCGCCCGGGCGCACCAGGCCCGCGGCGGTCGAACCGTCGTCGGTGTACTCGAGCCCGCGCACCACGGCGACCGGCACGCCGCCCAGCTTGCCCTTCACCAGATCCGCGGCCGCCGCCAGCTCGTCCGCGACGGCGACCAGGGTGACGTGCAGTTCGTTGCCCTGCCCGTCCACCGCGCCGTTGTAGTCGTGCAGCACCCGCAACCCGGACGAGCCGATGGCGGCGTCGATCTGGCCGTTGCGCCAGGCCCGGCCCATGGTGTCGGTGATGACCACCGCGACCTGCACCCCGAGCCGCTCGGCGAGTTCCGTACGCAGCGCCTTGGCGGAGGCGTCCGGATCCTGTGGCAGCAGCACCAATTCGCCCTGCTCCACATTGGAGCCGTCGACGCCCGACGCGGCCTGCACGATGCCGAGTTTGTTCTCGGTGATGAGGGTGCGGTTCTTGCGCGCCAGCACCCGCACCGATTCCTCGAGCACCAGTCGCCGACGCGCGGCGTCGCGCTCGTCCGGATCGGCCGGTACCTCGACAATGCGGCCCTCGACCTTGGAGACGATCTTGCTGGTCACCACCAGCACGTCGCCGTCGCGCAGCCAAGGCGCCTGTGCCGCAATGGCTTCGGCCAGGTCGTCACCCGGCCGGAACTCCGGGAGGCCGACAATGGGCAGGATGCGCAGTTCGCCGCCGCTGGCGTGATCGCCCGGCACCGGCGTGGAATCCGTTGTCACGGTTTGACTCCCGCGATCTCGAGGGCCTCTCGAACCATCTCGGCGGTGGTGGCCGGGTCGGTCATGAGCAACGGCACGGCCCGCACCTCGACGCCCGGGACATCGGCGGTATCGCCGGTGTGGATCAGCCAGCCGTCCAGAATGCCCGTGCCCGAGCGCGCCCCATAGTAGTTGCCCACGGCCTCGGCGGTCGTCTCCACACCGATCACGGACAGGCACTCATCGGCCATGCCGCGCAATGGTTTTCCACCGATCACCGGCGATAAACCGACAACCTTCGCATTCGAGGTGCGGATCGCTCCACGAATGCCGGGCACCGAGAGGATGGCTCCGACGCTGACCACCGGGTTCGACGGGGCGAGCAGGATCACATCCGCCGACTCTATGATTTCCGTCACACCCGGGGCCGGTTTCGCAGCATCTGCCCCAATAGTCACGAATCCATGGGTCTCGACGTTAGCTCGGTACCGAACCCACCACTCTTGGAAATGGATCGCGCGGCGTTCGCCAGGGTTCTCCGGATCCCCGATAACGACATGCGTTTCACACCGATCGTCGGTTGCCGGAAGCAGTTTCACACCCGGTTGCCACCGATTGCAGAGCGCCTCGGTGACCGCCGAGAGCGGGTATCCCTGACGCAGCATTTCGGTGCGGATGAGATGGGTGGCGATATCGCGATCCCCCAGTCCGAACCAATCGGGCTGAGCCTTGTATTTCGCCAGCTCCTCCTTGGCGTGCCAGGTCTCGTTCGCGTGCCCCCAGCCGCGTTCGGGATCGATGCCGCCGCCCAGGGTGTACATGCAGGTGTCCAGGTCAGGGCAGATGCGCAGCCCGTGCATCCAGACGTCGTCGCCCACATTGACGATGGCCGTGGTGTCGGCTCCCGGCAGCAGCTCGCGCACACCCATGAGGAACCGCGCGCCGCCGACTCCGCCGACCAGAACGGCGATCCGAAGGCCGGTGCCGGGCGCGGTGTCCGCTTGTTCTCGAGTCACATCCGCACAGCCTATGCGTTCGAGGCGGGATGCCCGATAACAGATCATTTGCTGCAAATTTGCTGTTTGATCTGCGGGAACGGCGTAGAAGGGGGTCGGAGATGGTAACGGAATTGCCTCGGCAGCTTGACCATCGCCGCTCCCGGCGTGTCTAATCACAGGCATGTCATTTCGGGTCCGCGTGAGAGTGCAAGGCGCGGACGGGTTTTCGAACAACTGTTCGTACCGGAGTGACGTCAAGCTCGGGGATGGCCGCGGGACTACGCCGCGGTGTTGGGCCGTCGGTGGGATCGGCTCCGGCGGATTAATCATTCTGCGCTAACACACAGTGAGGAGGCGGAGCGATGGCCGATGAGCTGGCCCCGTCGGGCATTCCGGGCGGTGTATCGCAAACCGATTCCACAGCTGGCGCAGCACCTGGCTTCTGCGCCGACGAACGGAACGGGTACGAGGGGGGTGAACCGATGACGACTGCGCGGCCGGGGGGCGGACAGTGGGCGCGAGCCGCCTATCAGCCCGAACCACCGCGGCTGAGCCTGATCGTCACCGGTGCCGAGGATATGTTCGACACTTTCTCGCGCGGCGGTCGCATGATGACCGAAGCCGAACAATGGCAGGAACGGGCGCTGTGCGCCCAGACCGACCCGGAGGCGTTCTTCCCGGAGAAGGGCGGCTCCACCCGCGAGGCCAAGCGCATCTGCATGGGCTGCGAGGTCCGCGACGAGTGCCTCGAATACGCACTCGCCAACGACGAACGCTTCGGCATCTGGGGCGGCTTGTCCGAGCGCGAACGCCGCCGCCTGAAGCGCGGCATTATTTGAGATGCTCCCCCGCCTCCCCGCGCCTTCAGCGGGCGGCTTGGGAGCCGTCGACCGCTGGCAACCCGTGCCAGCGGTGTGAACCGAAACAATTTTGGGCGTACCCGGTGAGTTACCCCGAACTCACGAAATCAGTTGTTACGAAACGTAGTTCGGGGCGATGAGGTTACTCCGGTTCCGGGTCGATGGTGTCCGGGTCCACGCCCAGATAGGTCGCGATCTGTTGCACGAGGACCTCGCGCAGCAGGTCGACCAGATCGTCCGGGTCCTGCGCGCGTAGCTCCAATGGCTTGCGAAACAACACGATTCGAGCGCGCGTAGCCATGCCGTAGCGGTCCACGCCAGCCGGGATGAGGCGGGAGAGCGGGACCGGGCCGTCGGCCACCACCTCGTCGGGCCAGGTGACCGAATCCGGGTGCAGCGGACGGATTTTCGGCACATCGTCGACGGCGATATCGAGCTTGGTGAGCTGTTCGTGCCAGCGGCTCTCCAGCGGCGCGAACGCCTCCAGCACCAGCCGGTCGAACTCCTGGCCGCGGGTCCGCCGGGCCGGGACCGTCGGCGGCAGCATCGGCCCGCGCACACCCCGCCCACGGCGGATGACCGACCGCGCGGTGGGCGGCCGCCTCTTACGGGAACGGGTCATACCTTGAATCTAACCCCTGCCCATCACGGGTGTGTGCACACGGTTAGCACAGCTACCCGAGGCCCTGTCGGCCCGTCGGGGAGCGGGTGCCCGGCGCGAGTGAGACCGGGTTCATTGAGCGTGTCTGTGTCCACGACGGCGTGAGGGGGGTTACCCTGCATGGCGTGATCCCCATGCGTCGTTGCTGCCGTCCAGGCTGCAAGAACCCGGCCGTCGCGACGCTGACCTATGTGTACTCCGACTCGATGGCAGTCGTGGGCCCGCTGGTCACGGTCGCCGAACCGCATTCCTGGGACCTGTGCGAAACGCACGCCTCCCGGATCACGGCTCCCAAGGGATGGGAGTTGGTCCGTCACGAGGGCGGGTTTTCCAGCTCCACCCCCGACGACGACGATCTGACCGCCCTGGCCGAGGCCGTGCGCGAGGCCGGATTGCGCCGCCGCACACCGGAACCCGACCCGCGCGGCTACGCCGACTACGCCCCCGCCCCGCAGCGCCCGACCCGCCAGGGCCGCACCGGCCGCAGAGGCCATCTACGAGTCCTACCGGATCCCCCGGGGCAATGAAGACCCACTAGGGTGTTCTCCATGACAGTCGCCCGGTCCGCCGAGTCAGTTCAAGCAGTCATCAAGGCATACGACGTTCGCGGGGTGGTCGGTGAGCAGATCGACGCGGATTTCGTTCGGGATGTGGCCGGATCCTTCGCGCGGTTGATGCGCGCGGAAGGCGCGCGGCGCATCGTCATCGGTCACGATATGCGCGACTCCTCCCCCGCTCTGGCCGCCGCCTTCGCCGACGGGGTGCTCGCCCAGGGACTCGACGTGGTCCACATCGGACTGGCCTCCACCGACGAGCTGTACTTCGCCTCCGGTCACCTGGACTGCCCCGGCGCGATGTTCACCGCCAGCCACAATCCGGCCAAGTACAACGGCATCAAGCTGTGCCGGGCCAAGGCGCTGCCGGTCGGCCAGGACACCGGTCTGGCCACGATCACCGAAGAGGTCATCGCCGGGGTCCCGGCCTTCGACGGCGCGCGCGGCACCGAGACCCGCGAGGATCTGCTCCAGGCCTACGCCGACTTCCTGCACAAGCTGGTCGACCTGAGCGGCTCGCGGCCGCTGCGCATCGCGGTGGACGCGGGCAACGGCATGGGCGGCTACACCGTCCCGGCCGTACTGGGCGCGCTGCCGCAGTTCACCATCGAGCCGCTGTACTTCGAGCTCGACGGCACCTTCCCCAATCACGAAGCCAATCCGCTGGATCCGAAGAACCTGGTGGATCTGCAGGACTACGTCCGCAAGACCGGCGCGGACATCGGCCTGGCCTTCGACGGCGACGCCGACCGCTGCTTCGTGGTGGACGAGAAGGGCGACCCGGTCTCCCCGTCCGCGGTGACCGGCCTGGTGGCCGAGCGCGAGCTGGCCAAGGAGCCGGGCGCGACGGTCATCCACAACCTGATCACCTCGAAGGCCGTGCCCGAGTTGGTGACCGAGCTGGGCGGCACTCCGGTGCGCACCCGCGTCGGCCACTCGTTCATCAAGCAGGAGATGGCCGCCACCGGCGCGATCTTCGGCGGCGAGCACTCGGCCCACTACTACTTCCGCGACTTCTGGGGCGCGGACTCCGGCATGCTGGCGGCCCTGCACGTCTTGGCCGCGCTGGGCGAGAAGGATCGCCCGATGTCGGAATTGGCTTCCGCGTATGCAACATACGCGTCCTCCGGAGAGATCAATTCAACAGTGGCGGATGCCAAGGAGCGCACCCAGGCGGTCCTGGAGGCCTTCGGCACGCGAGCGAAATCGGTCGATCGGCTCGACGGCGTGACCGTCACGCTGAGCGACGGCGCGTGGTTCAACCTGCGCGCCAGCAATACCGAACCGCTGCTGCGGCTCAATGTCGAGGCGCGATCGCACGAGGAAGTAGACGCACTCGTAACCGAGATCCTGAGCATCGTCCGCGCCTGACTGGAATAGTGGAATCACAGAGCTTGGATTCACCAGCGTCTGGTGACCCGATGAGGGGAGGTGGCAACGCCCGATGATCGCTGGGACACCGGTATTCGACCTCGATGACGTCGCCTCGCTGGAGGCGGCCGACGCCGGGGGCGTCTTGCGCTCCGCCGCGTCGGGGGGCGCCCAGATCAGGGCGACCGCCGCGGCACTGACCGAGGACGCGTTGGGTCGATTGACCGATCTGCGACCCCGTAGCCTCGTCCTCGTCTCCGGCAGTGGCCGCGCCGCGCGCGCCGCGTCCCTGCTGATCGCGGCCCTGGGAAATCACACGAGTATGCCTCTGGTACCGGCGACTTCGATCCCGCCGTGGGTCGGCCCGCTGGACGTGGTGCTGGTGGCGGGCGACGACGCGGGCGACCCCCGGCTCGCCGAGGCGGTCGACAGCGCGCTGCGCCGGGGCGCCGAAGTGGTCGTGGCCACCCCGGACGAGGGCCCCATCCGCGCGGCCGCCGCGGGCCGCGCCACCGTCCTCGCGCCGCGGGTGCGAGTGCTCGACCCCAATCGCATGCTGCGCTACCTGGCGGCCGGGTTGGCGGTGATCACCACCCTCGACCCGAATCGCACCGGGCCCCTGGTGCCCGAATTGAGCGCTCTCGCAGACCTACTCGACGAGGAGGCGCTGCGCGACGGCCCCCAGAACGAGGTCTTCCACAATCCGGCCAAGACCCTGGCGACCCGCATGGCCCAGCGCAAGCGCATCGTCCTCGCCGGTGATACCCCGGCCGCGACCGTGGTCGCCGAGCATGGCGCCGAGGTGCTGCTGGCCACCGCCGGGCAGATCGCCACGGGCATCACCCTGTCGGAAGCCGTTGCCGCACACGGTCGGCTCATCGACGCGGCGGGCGTGGCCGCACCCGGTTTCGATCCGCTCTTCCACGATGAGGAGCTGGACGGGCCCGCGCCGGTGGAACAGATCCGGATCTTCGTGGTGAGCGCCGACCTGGACGAGGTGGCCGCGCGCCGCCGCCTGGCGGTCTTCGGCTCCGACGCCGGGCTGGTGGACGCCGAACTGGTGACCGCCGACGGCGAGGTCTCCGCCCGCGCGGCCGGGGAAGAGGAGCAGCCGGGAGCCGCCTCCCAGGGCAGCGAACTGGAAAAGCTTGCCGTGCTGACACTTCGGCTGGAAATGGCCGCGGCCTATCTACGACTACTCGGTTCCCGCCCGGCCACCGGACCGGGACACTACGACGGGGGCAATTACTAGTGCACGAACTCGTTGGTGCGCTGCGTTCCTACGCTTGGGGTTCGCGCACCGCGCTCGCTCAGCTGTGCGGCCGACCGGTCCCCTCGGCGCACCCGGAGGCCGAACTCTGGTTCGGCGCACACCCCGCCGATCCCGCGCGCGTGCAGATCAATGGACACAGCGAATCCCTGCTGGAACTGCTGCGCGCCGACCCCAAGCGCGAACTCGGCCCGGTCGCGGGCGAATTCGGCGGTCGGCTGCCGTTCCTGCTGAAGATCCTGGCCGCCGAGGAGCCGCTGTCGCTGCAGGCGCACCCCAGCATCGAGCAGGCCCGGGCGGGCTTCGCGCGCGAGAACCAGGCCGGGGTCGCCATCGACTCCCCCATGCGCAACTACCGCGACGAGAACCACAAGCCCGAACTGGTGGTGGCCCTCGGCCGTTTCGAGGCGCTGGCCGGTTTCCGCGATCCGCGCCAGACCGTCGCGCTGCTGCAGGCCCTCGACGTTCCCGAGCTGAGCTCGTACGCCGAACTGCTGGCCGCCCAACCCGATTCGGCCGGGCTGCGCACCCTGTTCACCACCTGGATCGCGCTGCCCCAGGCCACCCTGAGCACCCTGCTGCCCAAGGTGCTCGACGGCTGCGTGCGGTATCTGTCCGAGTCCGGAAGCGGCGGCAGCGGCAAGGAATTCGTGGCCGAGATCCGCACCGCGCTCGAGTTGGCCGAGGCCTATCCCGGCGATGCCGGGGTGCTGGCGGCGCTGCTGCTCAACCGCATCACCCTGGAACCGGGCGAGGGCCTGTTCCTGGACGCCGGAAACCTGCACGCGTATCTGCGCGGCGTCGGCGTGGAGATCATGGCCAATTCCGACAATGTGCTGCGCGGCGGGCTGACCCCCAAGCACGTGGATGTGCCGGAGTTGTTGCGGGTGCTCGACTTCGAGCCCTTGGACCTGCCCATCGTGGAGCCCGAGGAGGTGGCCGAGGGTGTCTTCCGCTACCACACCCCCGCGCCCGAATTCGCGCTCGCCCGTTTCGAATTGGCGCAGGACGCGGATCCGGTGCCGGTGGTGGGCTCGGGGCCGGTGATCGCGCTGGTCACCGACGGCCGCGTGCGGCTGCTGCAGGGCAATCACGATCTGATCGTCGAGGCCGGGCACGCCGCGTGGATCTCGGCCGCCGACGGCGGGATTCGCGCGGAAGCGGTGGACGGTCCGGCGCAGCTGTTCTGCGCCGCGGTCGGCGAGGAGCAGTAGGCGAACTGTAGGCTCTCCCGATCGACTGCGTTTTAGGACAAAACGGACATGGGTTCGGGAAGGGGCGGTTCATTGTCTGCGAGCGGCGGTAAGAAGGCGATCCTGGCGGCGCTCAGCGCCAATGCCGGGATCGCGGCGGCCAAGTTCGTCGGCGCGGCCATCACCGGCTCGGCGTCCATGCTGGCCGAGGCGGTGCACTCGGTGGCCGACACCTCCAATCAGGGTCTGCTGCTGCTGGGTCAGCGCCGGGCCGAGCAGGAGGCCGACCAGCTGCACCCGTTCGGCTACGGCCGCAACCGCTACTTCTACTCGTTCGTGGTCGCGCTGGTGATCTTCGCGCTCGGCTCGCTGTACGCGATCTGGGAGGGCATCCACAAGATCCAGCACCCCGAGGAACTGTCCAACCCGATCGTCGCCATCGTCATCCTCGGGCTGGCGATCGCGCTCGAGGGCTACAGCTTCACCACCGCCATGCGAGAGTCCGCTCCGCTCAAGGGCAATGCCAGCTGGTGGCGCTTCATCCGCAACTCCCGCAATCCGGAACTGCCGGTGGTGCTGCTGGAGGACTCGGGCGCGCTGATCGGTCTGGTCTTCGCCTTCGTGGCCATCGGGCTGACCATGATCACCGGCGATCCGGTCTGGGACGGCGTGGGCACGCTGGCCATCGGCATCCTGCTGGGCGTCATCGCCGTCATTCTCATTATCGAGATGCAGAGCCTGCTCATCGGCGAGGGCGCGACGCCCGAGGAAGACGCCAAGATTCGCGCGGCCCTGGTCGACGATCGCCGCATCGACCGGGTCATCCACCTGCGCACCCAGTACCTGGGCCCCGACGAAATGCTGGTGGCCGCAAAGGCTTCCATCGTGCCCGGCCTGGAGATCGCCGAGATCGCGGCCGCCATCGACGAGGCCGAGGCCCGCATTCGCGCCGAGATTCCCGCGGCCCGGGTCATCTATATCGAGCCGGATCTCTACCGCACCGCGCCCGCGCGGGAATCAGCGGTCGGCGAGACGAATCACAAACCGCAGTCCTGACCAGGAGTCGTCGATGGCGGCGACCTTGTTGTCCACCAACCCCTGCGCCAGACCGTAGGCGCGCACGGCGTTCTCACCGAGATCGGTGGGGACGCCGCTGGCCTTCTTGGGCCAGGCCAGCCACAGGCCACCGGTGGTGGCCAACTTCCCGCGCCACCCGGCGAACCGCCGCGCCAAGGTGGCCTGGTCGGGGCAGAAGCCGAGAATCACGTCGTAGGGGTCACCGCCCGCGCGGCGATGCAGCTGCACCCCGGCCGGAAGTTCACCGAGCTCGAAACCGGCTGGGGCTCCGGCCAACAGCACCCGGCTCTCCGGCTTGATCCCGAGCTTGCGGGGCAGCGGCGTGCCCGAATATCCGGCCATGGCGGGCAGCCTACCGATCACGTACGGCGGTGCCGGATCAAATACGCCAGTGGTCGGTGAGCAATTCGAGCGGGTCGGTCAGGACGCCGAACTCCCGGCGCAGCGCGTGCCGGGCGGCGTAGTAGCCGTTCATGCCGTGCACGCCCGGCCCGGGCGGGGTCGCCGAGGAACACAGGTAGACGCCGGACAGCGGCGTCGAATACGGATTCCAGCGGGGCGCGGGCCGGAAGACGGTCTGGCGGAACGTCATCGCGCCCGCCGAGATATCGCCACCGATGTAGTTGGGATTGTGGGCGGGCATGGTGGCGGCGGTGCGGACATGGCTGGCGAGAACGAGGTCGCGGAAACCCGGGGCGAAGCGTTCGATCTGCGCGGTGATCGCCTCGGTCATGTCCTCGGTGGAGCCGTGCGGCACGTGGGCGTAGGTGTAGAGGGTGTGCTTGCCCGCGGGCGCGCGCGTCGGGTCGACGACGCCCGGCTGAATGGCCAACACGAACGGCTTGTCCGCGAGTTGTCCGGCAGCGACGGCCTTTTCGGCGGCCACCGCCTCCTCCTGGGTGCCGACCAGGTGCACCGTGCCCGCGCGATCGCAGCCCTGCGCCTGCCACGGCACCGGCCCCGAGAGCGCGAAGTCGACCTTGCAGGCCGCATTGCCGTAGTGAAACCGGTTGAGCGCGAAGTTGTATCGCGCCGGGAGCGTGGCGATGCGCTGCAGTTCGGCCGGGGCGGTATCGAGCAGCACCGCGCGCACCTCGGCGAATTCATCGAGCGAATCGACGCGATGCCCAGTGAAGATGCGGCCCCCGTGGGTCTTCAGATCATCGGCCAGCGCATCCACGATGGCCTGGCTGCCGCCGCGCGGCACCGGCCAGCCGCGCACGTGCGCGAGGGTGCCGAGCAGCAGTGAGACCCCAGCGCCCGGCAGGCTGCGCGGCGGCCGAATGGCGTGCGCGGCCACACCGGTCAGCAGGGCGGGCGCGATCTGCTCGCGAAATCGCATGTTCCACAGGCTCGTCGACTGTTCGATCATGCGGCGCGCCAGCCGCAGTTCGATGCCCGGATCGATGCGCAACAGCCCGGTCGGGTCGATCGGGGGATGGCGCAGGTCCGACATGATGAGTCCGACCAGGTCCTCCCATTTGCGGACGAGCGGGCCGAACAGTCGCTTCCAGGCACGGCCGTCGCGGCCCAGTCCGTCCACGGTGTGGTCGAGATCGTGCCAGGCCAACCCCGCCCGGCCGCCGTCGAGGGGATGCGCGTAGGACACCTGCGGGGTGAGCAGTTCGACGCCGTGCGCCTTCAGGTTGAACGCCCGGAAGAAGGGTGAGGCCACCGCCATGGGATGCGCGCCCGCGCAGAGGTCGTGATGGAATCCGGGCAGGGTCACCTCCCCGGTTCGGCACCCGCCGCCGATGGTGTCGGCCGCCTCGTACACCTCGACCTCGAGTCCCGCCCGCGCCAGGATCACCGCCGCCGCAAGCCCGTTGGGACCCGATCCGACCACCACAGCGTCAGCCATGAATTCAGACTAGGCCGGACCGCCCACCCCGCGGCGCAACCGTGACGAAGCCGACCGGTGTGGATTATCCGTCGCCGCGAACCCATTGGGCGACCAGGATTTCCAATCGCTGGGCACGAAAGTCCGGCCGCAGCCGACCACCCCGGTCCAGGGTGGCGAGTCCGTGCAGGGTGCTCCAGGCGACCTCGGTGAAGGTCTCCACATCGTGCGGCGGGGCGAACGGCGCGAAGGTGAGCAGCAGTTCCCGGAAGGTGTCCTTGAGCACCTGCGGCGCTTCCGGACCGAACTTCAGATCCGTGCGCAGCAGGAACATGGCGTCGTAGAGCGCCGCGCTGTCGCGCGCGAAGTCGAGGTAGCCCTGGATGACCGCGCGCAGCGCGTCCTCGGGCGTCTCCGCGGATTCCCGCAGTTCCCGCACGATGACGCCCAATTCGCCGATCCCGACCTCCGCGACGGCGCTGACAATGGCGTCCTTGCCCGCGAAGTGGCTGTAGAGCACCGGCTGGCTGTACTCGATCCGGTCGGCCAGCTTGCGGACGGTGACCGCGTCCCAGCCCTCGGTCTCGGCGATCTCGCGGGCGGTGTCGACAATGCGCTGCCGTCGCTCGGCCCGCTCGCGTTCCTTGCGGTTCTGAATGGCGCTCATGCGAAAACTCTAGCATCGCTAGACAAACTATCCACGCATCATCTAGCTTTGCTTCATCAGTTAGCACCGCTAGATTCTGGAGCAGCAGCCATGACCACCAGCCTCTCCACCCGCACCGCCACCCGCACCACCCTCGCCGCCCGAATCAATAACGCCCTCGCCCTCGGCGGCGCGGCCTTCATCACCTACATCGGCGTCCGCTACCTGGCCGCCCCCGCGGCCGAGGCCCCCGGCTTCGGCATGCCCGTCGCCCCCACCGGCGCGGCCGCCGACTTCCTCAATGTGAAGGGCGTCCGCGACCTCGCCTCCGCCCTGCTCATCGTCACCCTGCTCGCCACCCGCCAGCGCCGAGCCCTGGGCACCGCCATGCTGGTGACCGCGACCATCCCCGTCGGCGACATGCTCACCATCCTGCGCCACGGCGGTTCCACCGCAATGGCTTTCGGCGTCCACGGCCTCACCGCCGCGCTGGTCGCCACCACCGGCGTCCTGTTCCTGCGGGAGCGCCGCACCGCCGAATAGCCGTCCGCCGCTGTGGTTCCCGTCACGCACCGATGAATTCCGCCGGGTGCCGCCGTCGATAGACTCGACACCCGCATTGCACAAGGAGACCCACCATGTCCGCCACCAAGCCGCACGGCCCCGCCTCGTACTTTCCCTCCATCGAGGCGAAATACGGTCGGACCGTGGACGAATGGTTCTCCCTGCTGACCGCCTCGGGCCACACCACCAACAAGGACCTGGTGAACTGGCTGAAGACCGAGCACACGATGGGGCACGGCCATGCCAATGCGCTGGTCCAGTTCCACCTCAACCCCGGCAAGTGGGAGCGCTGAACCCCTTTGCCGCACAAACGAAATCGGCCCGCTCCACCGGGAGCGGGCCGATTCGTGTGGCCGGTTCAGACGTCCGTCGAGAAGCGGATGCCGCCGTCGGGGATGTCCACGCCGGGCCAGACGCGAGCTCCGCGTAGTAGTTCGCAGCGGGCGCCGACATTCGCGCCGTCGCCGATCACGGCGTCGCGGACCAGGGCGCGCGGACCGATGCGGGCGCCGAAGCCGATGATCGAACGTTCCACGGTGGCACCGGCTTCCACGCGCGCGCCGTCGAAGAGCACCGCGCCGTCCAGGCGCGCGCCCGCACCGACCTCGGCCCCGCGGCCGACGACGGTGCCGCCGATGAGCAGGGCGCCGGGCGCGACACCCGCGCCCGAGTGGACCAGGAACTCGCCGCGCTGGCCCGGCAGGGCCGGGGACGGGGCGATGCCGCGAACCAGATCCGCGGAGCCGCGCACGAAGTCCTCGGGGGTGCCCATGTCGCGCCAGTAGGAGGTGTCGACGTGGCCCTGAATGTGCGCGCCCTCGGCCAGCAGCGACGGGAAGGTCTCCCGCTCGACCGAGACCGGACGGCCCGCCGGGATCTTCTCGATGTACTCGCGCCGGAAGACGTAGCAGCCCGCGTTGATCTGATCGGTCGGCGGATCCTGGGTCTTCTCCAGAAACGCCGTGACGCGCCCGGTCTCGTCGGTGGGCACGCAGCCGAAGGCCCGCGGGTCGCCGACCCGGACCAGGTGCAGCGTCACGTCCGCGCCCGAGGCGTGATGGGTCTCGAGCACCCCGCCCAGATCGGTGCCGCCGAGCACATCGCCGTTGAACACCATGACGGTGTCGGCGCGCAGCTTGGGCAGCACATTGCGAATACCGCCGCCGGTGCCCAGCGGCTCGGTCTCGGTGACGTATTCGATCTCGAGACCCAGTTCGGCGCCGTCGCCGAAGTGCTCCTCGAACACCTCCGCCTTGTACGAGGTGCCGAGCACCACGTGGGTGATGCCCGCATCGGCGATGCGGGCCAGCAGATGCTGCAGGAACGGCAGCCCGGCGGTGGGCAGCATCGGCTTGGGGGCGGACAAGGTCAGTGGACGCAGTCGGGTGCCCTGGCCCCCGACCAGGATCACCGCGTCCGTAGACCCGGCGGTAGTACCGCTGTTCGCCATTTTCTCCCCTGTTGTGAGGTTGTCAGGAATACGCGCCCACGAAGTTAAACACCATTGTTTTGATCGCGTTCGCGCAATGCGGATCGAACCGCAAGCCTGCAACGAATCGCAAGTCCAGCCTTGAGCGCGACCCGCAGCGGAGCCTGCCACCAGTGCGGATGCCGGTCGGCCTGGAAACGGTAGGCGCTGGCGTGATGCGCCGGAAGCATCGTTTCCGGGTGACGACCCGCGGCGTGCCCCTTGGCGTGCGTGACCTCCGCGGACGGCACGAACACATTGTGCCAGCCCGCCTTGCCCATGCGGTCACCGAAGTCGACATCTTCCATGTACATGAAGTAGCGCGAGTCGAAGCCGTCGATGGAGTCGAAGGCGGCACGGCGCACCAGCAGGCAGGAACCCGACAGCCAGCCCACGCTGCGCTCGGTGACCGCCTCGTTGTCCTGGCGGTAGCGCAGGGTCCACGGGTTCTTGGGCCAGATGCTGCCGAGGATGGCGTGACCCGCGCCGTCGGCGATGCCCGGGACCGAGCGGGCCGAGGGGTAGAGGCTGCCGTCCGGCTCGAGCACCTTCGGGCCCAGCGCGCCCGCGCGCGGCCAGCGGCGAGCGGCGGCCAGCAGTTCGTCGATGGAGTCGGTGCCCCAGCGAATGTCCGGGTTGGCGATGACGATGAATTCGATGTCCGGATCGATCTCGGCGACCGCGCGGTTGATGGCGCCGCCGTAGCCGATATTGCCGCCGGTGCGCAGCAGGCGCACATGGGCGTTGGCCTCCGCGGCCAATTCCGGCGCACCGTCGGTCGAGCCGTTGTCGGCCAGAATGACCTGCGGCTTCTCACCGGTCGCGGTGGCCAGCGTGCTGATGAAGTGTTCCAGGTGCTCGCCGGGCGAGTAGGTCACCGTGACGACGGCCAGCTGCGGTTTTTTCGCCGCGGCGGGGGGCTGTCCGACAGAATCCGAGGGGCTCACGGGGGCCCAGGATAGTCGGAGATGGCGGCCAGTGCGTCGTTCAGTGCCCGCTTCCAGTGGCGCAGCGGCGACAGGCCCGCGGCGGCCCACGAATTGCCCGAAAGGACCGAATATGCCGGGCGCGGAGCGGGTCTCGGGAAATCCTCGGTGCCGCAAGGCCGTACGCGATCGGGGTCCGCGCCGAGACCGGTGAACACGGCCTGGGCCAGATCGAACCAACTGGCTTGTCCGGCGTTGGTGGCGTGCAGGATTCGGCCGCGCCCGTCGGGAAGTGCCGCGACAGCGGGCTTGGCGGCGAGCTCGAGCAGCGCGGCCGCCAGATCGGGGGCGTAGGTGGGTGAGCCGATCTGGTCGTTCACCACGGTGATGGTGTCGCGCTCGCGTTCCAGGCGGCGCATGGTGGCGACGAAATCGGTGCCGGTTCCGGTGTAGACCCACGCGGTGCGGACGATGTGCGCGTCGGGCGCGAATTCCAGAATCGCTTGTTCCCCAGCGAGTTTCGAGCGCCCGTAGACCGTGGTCGGGCCGACCGGATCACCCGGTTCGTACGGCCGCGACGCGGTACCAGGGAAGACGTAGTCGGTGGAGACGTGAATGAGGCGTGCGCCACGGTCGGCGCAGACCTGCGCCAGCACGCGCGGCCCGGTGGCATTGACGGCGAAGGCGGCGGCCTCGTCGGTCTCGGCCCGGTCGACGGCGGTGTAGGCGGCGCAGTTGATCAGGGTGTCGCCGGGATTCACCACCTTGCGCACAGCGTCGGCGTCGGTGATGTCCAGATCGGCGTGTGCCAGACCACGCGCCTCGGGGGCCAGGGTCGTCAGGGCCCGGCCGAGCTGTCCGCGACCTCCAGTTATCAGCAGCACGGCTGCCAGTCTGGCACGCACCCGCACGACTCACGGAGTCGGCGATACTGCAACATTTTGGTTACCGCCACTAGCCTGCATATCGGGGGATTCCATCGCTTTCGAAAGGACAGTCGGGTTGCCAGAGAGTTCCTGGGCATCCGTGCCACTACCGCGCCGACGCCGCGTCGCCAGTCCGGGGCGGGTGCTGGCGGCGGTGGTGTCGGTGCTGGTGCTGGCGGCGACCGGGCTGGGCTGGCACAGCGTGGATCAGTTAGTGTCGAGCATCGAGCGGATCGGCAATCTGGGGCTGGGCGGCGACAAATCCGACGGCGCGACCGACATTCTGATGGTCGGCATCGACTCCCGGACCGACGCCCACGGAAACCCGCTCACCCAGGACGAATTGGCCATGCTGCACGCGGGCGACGACGGCGAGGGCGGGCTCAATACCGACACCATCGTGCTCATTCGGGTGCCCAATGACGGCAGTTCCGCGACGGCCATCTCGATTCCGCGCGACTCCTACGTGGACATTCCGGGTCTCGGCATGGGGAAGATCAATTCGGCGTTCGGCTCCACCAAGTTCCTCACCCAGCAGAAACTGCTGGACAAGGGCGTGGCCCCGGCCGACGCCGAGAAGCAGGCCACGCAGGCCGGGCGGCAGGCGCTGGTCAAGACGGTCGCCAATCTCACCGGCATCACCGTCGACCACTACGCCGAGGTCGGGCTGCTGGGGTTCGTGCTGCTCACCGACGCGGTGGGCGGGGTCGAGGTGTGCCTGAACAACGCGGTGGACGAACCGCTCTCGGGCGCGGACTTCCCGGCCGGGCCGCAGAAGCTCAATGGCGCACAGGCTTTGAGCTTCGTGCGGCAGCGCCACGAGCTGCCGCGCGGGGACCTGGATCGCATCGTGCGCCAGCAGGTGTACATGGCGCAGCTGGTGCATCAGGTGCTCAGCGCCAAGGTGCTCACCAGCCCCACCCGATTGAAGGAGCTCAGCGACGCGGTCGGCCGCACGGTGGTCCTCGACGACGGCTGGGACGTGCTCGGCTTCCTGCACCAGTTGCAGGACCTGACCGGCGGCCAGGTGAAGTTCGAGACCATTCCGGTCAAGGACCTCAACGGCTGGACCGACAATGGCGAATCGGTGGTGCGGGTGGATCCGCCCGCGGTGCAGAAGTTCGTGGCCAAGGCGGTCGGCGAGGACGACAGCGGCGACGGCGGGGTCGATCCGTCCAGCGTCACCGTGGACATCTACAACGCCTCGGGCACCGGCGGGCTGGCCGCGCAGGCGGCGCAGGCCCTGGCAGCCAAGGGCTTCCGGACCGGGACGGTGGACAACTGGATCGGCGGTCCGGTGCAGAGCAGCCGGGTGATGGCGGCCTCGGCCGGTGACGACAGGGCACGGGCGGTCGCGCAGGCGCTGGGCGGGCTGCCGGTGTTCGGTGAGCAGGGTCTGCCGCCGGGCGCGGTTCGCGTGGTGTTGGCGAGTGACTACTCTGGTCCGGGTTCGGCGACCGGCGGTTCCACGTTCGACTTCTCGGGAAGCAGTACGACGGCGACTCCGGTGCCGCCCGCCCCACCCATCGACGCCGGTACGAACGGACCGAAATGCGTGAACTGAACGAGACCCTCACCGAAGCGGTACTCGACCCCATCCTCGCCCGCGACCCCGCGGGACCACGTATCACCTTCTACGACGACGCCACCGGCGCGCGCATCGAACTCTCGGCGCTGACGCTGGCCAACTGGGCGGCCAAGACCGCCAATATGATTCGCGACGAATTCGGGCTGTCCTCGGGGGCCCGGGTGGCAGTGCTGCTGCCCGCGCACTGGCAGACCGCGGCGGTGCTGCTCGGGTGCTGGTGGGCCGGTGTCGAAGTGGTGCTGCACGCCGATCCGGACGCGGAGCTGGCCCTGGTGACCGCCGATCGGATCGACGAGGCGGACGGTATCGCGGAGGTGGCGGCGCTGTCGCTGGACCCCATGGGCATGCCGGTGAAGGACCTCCCGGTCGGTATCACCGATTACGCGACCTCGGTGCGGGTGCACGGGGACCAGTTCCGCCCGGGCGGCATCGGCTGCGCGCTGGACGGGTCCTCGGTGTCGGAGGTGCTGGAGGAGGCGCGGAAATCGGCTGCGCGGCAAGGGTTCACGAGCGAGGATCGAGTGCTCTCGACCGGCGCGTGGGACACTCCGGCCGAACTGATCGACGGTTTCGTCGCCGTGCTGGCCGCGGGCGCGTCGCTGGTGCAGGTGGCCAATCCGGATCCGGCGGCCCAGCAGCGGCGGATCGCCTCCGAACGGGTCACCATCGAGCGTTCCTGACTCCTACCCCGGTAGGAGCCGCGGTTCCCTCCGCGGCATGTTCCTCCCGCACACCGGCTTCCGTACCGTGGAAACATCCAACGAGGGAGGGAGCCCGCGATGATGAGTCCACGGTATTGGGCGCGGTGGGTGGTCGAGCACGGCGCGGCGCGCTGGGCCCTGCGCCTGCAGGCACGGCGGGGCAATGCGTTCGCCCAGTTGCTCACCAGCCCGGACGCCCTGCGCAATCCCTACCCGCAGATCGAGGCCATGCGGGCGCGCGGGCGCCTGGTGCACAATCCCTACACCTGGGCCACGGCCGATTACGAGCTGATCCGAACCATGCTGCGGGACAGTCGATTCGGCGCGTTCGGCCCGGATGGCATCGATATGCCGCGGTGGCTGCGCAATCGGCTGAAGAACGCCATCACCCCGCCCAATCCGGTGGAGCCGCCCTCGCTGCTCATGATCGATCCGCCCGATCACACCCGGATTCGCAAGTCGATCTCGGCGGCGTTCACCCCGCGCGCCATCGGACGCCTGCGCGACCGCGTGGAATCGGTCACCGCCGAACTGCTGGACGCCCTGCCCCCGAACGGCTCGGCCGACCTCATCGCCGACTTCGCGCAGCAGGTGCCGATCGCCATCATCAGCGAAATGCTGGGATTTCCCCAGGAGAAGCGCGACGAGTTCCTGGCCTGGGGTGACACCGCCACACCGCTGCTGGACATCGGCATCTCGTGGCGGTCCTGGCGCGACGCCTATCTGGCCATGGACGTGATGGACCGCTATCAGGACGAGCACCTGGCGCGGCTGCGGCGCGAGCCCGGGGAGGACATTCTCAGCAGCCTGGTCACCGCCGGTGAACTCGACGAACGGGAGTTGAAGGCGACCGCGAGCCTGCTCATGGGGGCCGGGTTCGAGACCACCGTGAACCTCATCGGCAACGGCATCGTCCAATTACTCTCGCACCCAGAGGAATTGGCGAAACTCCGGGAGGATCCCGACCTGTGGCCGCAGGCCGTGGACGAGATCCTGCGCTTCGACCCGCCGGTCATGATGACCGGGCGAATCGCCTTGTGCGACACCGAGATCGACGGCATCTCACTGCCCGCGGGCACCGTGGTGGTCATGTCGCTGGCGGGCGCGAATCGGGATCCGCGAAAGTTCGACGACCCCAATCGATTCGACATCACCCGGCCGAACGCCAAGGAGCATCTGACCTTCTCCAGCGGCATCCACACCTGCCTCGGCTCCAGCCTGGCCCGCATGGAGGGCACGTACGCGCTGCGCTCGCTGTTCGAGCAGTTCCCGGATCTGGCGCTGGCCGGTGAACCCGAGCGCCGACCGCTCTACAACCTGCACGGCTACGCGCACCTACCCATCCGGCTGGGTCCGCGGATCACCGCACCCGTGGAACCGGTTGCGGCTCAATAGAACCCGACCACGTCGTCGCCCCAGATGCTGTTGCGGTCGTGGTCCGGGTCGTCCACGACCCGGTCCACATTGTCGATGACCAGGGTGCGCCGCGTCGCCGCGCTGTAGGGCGGCCAGTGCTTGGAGCCGTCGATGGCGGCCGGGACGCCGTAGCCCGCGAAGGCCAGCCACCGGCGCATCATGCGGCCCGAAACCTCCTGTGCTGCTTTGCGTCCGCCCAGCCAGAAGGTCGGGTCGTAGTCGAAGGAGCCGAAATTGCCGAAGACATAGGGCAATTCGGTGGCGTGCCCCGCGCCGACCCGGGCCGCCTTGAGCATCGGGGTGGCGTGGTCGAAGCGGTACATCCAGGTCGGTGAGTGCGCGGAGTGCGCGTCGGCCACCCAGTGCGAGGGCATGCGGAAGGCGGCGTCGGTGGACATGGTGAGCGCGCCCCGGGGCGTGCTGGATTCGTAGGCCGCCGCGATCTCGGCCAGCCGCTCCGGCGACAGGCCCGGGTGCTCGGCCGCGACCCCGCGCAGCATGGCGTTCACCGCGTCGGGCGTGACCGGCATGATGGGCGAGCGGAACAGCCGGAACAGCGACGCCTCGTCCTTGTTGGTACCGATGATGAGCGGCACCCGGTGCGAACGGCCCTGCTGGAAGCGCTCACTCGGATAGGCGGGCAGCAGATTGCCGTCCACCACCGGCGCGGCGGCCAGGCGGCCGGGCTCGCGACTGGGCACCTCGTCGAGCAGGATGCCCGCGGCGGTGATCATGCGCTCCACGGGCATGGTGAGCAGTTCGGCCGCCTGATCGGCGGTGATGTCCAGCAGTTCCAGGTAGCGCTTGGCCACCACCGCGGCCCGCTCCGGGCCGAAAACCGTGGTGGCGGGCGGGGATTGGGCGATCGCGCGATGGAACAGGCCCGCCGACAGCGGTGAGGTGAGCAGGGCGGTCACACAGCCCGCGCCGGAGGATTCGCCGAAGACGGTGACATTGCCCGGGTCACCGCCGAAGGCCACGATATTGTCGCGCACCCACTTCAGAGCGGTGATCTGATCGTGCAGGCCCAGATTCGGCACGAATTCGTCACCCAGGGAGGACAGGTCCAGGAAGCCCAGCGCGCCCAGCCGGTAGTTGACCCCGACCACGAGGACATCGCCGACCTCGGCCAGCCGCTTGCCGTCGTAGATGGCCTGGGCGGCGGTGCCCAAGCAGAACGCGCCGCCGTGCAGCCAGACCATGACCGGGCGAAGTTCGTCGCTGGGGGTGGCCGGGGCCCAGACATTGAGCCAGAGGCAGTCCTCGCCCATGCGCAGGCTGCCGTCGACGGGGACGAAGCCCGGGGACTGGGGCGCGACATCGCCGAACTCGACGCAGGGGCGCACGCCGGTCCAGGACTGCGGGGGCTGGGGCAATCGGAAGCGGTTGGGCCCGGCCGTGCTCGCGGCATAGGGAATGCCGCGCCAGACGGCGACCCGACCGTCGATCACCCCGGAAACCTCACCGTTTCCGGTTCGCGCAATCGGCGCGCCGTCCTGGTCCGACAGCGTGTCGAAGAACCGAGTGCTCACACCGACCTCCTCGTACTCCGTAAATCGAGAGTACCGAGTGGGCCGCGGGATCCCGGTCAGCGTGCCGCGAGCGTCGTTTAGGCTGTCGGCGTGCCGAGTTACGCGTTTCGGTGCCGCGAGTGCGGCGACACCTTCGAACTGACCCGTCCGATGGCGGAGTCGTCCGCGCCCGCCGCCTGCCCGGCCGGGCATTCGGACACGGTCAAGCTGCTGACCACCTTCGGGACGATCAAGGGCGGTGGAGCTGTCCCCGCCTCCGCGCCCGCGCCGTCGGGTGGCGGCGGTTGCTGCGGTGGCGGCTGCTGCGGCTAATTCGCCGCTTCGGTGTCCTTCTTGTCCGCGTGGCCCAGTGATCTGCCCGGGGCCACGCGGTCGCGCACGCGCTGTTTGAGGATGGCGATATCGGGAAAACCGCCGTCCGCCTTGCGTTCCCAGATCTGCTCGCCGTCCACGGTGATGCGGAAGACGCCGCCCTCGCCCGGAATCAGCGCCACCTCACCGAGGTCGGTGGCGAAGGTGCTCAGCAACTCCTGGGCCATCCAGCTGGCACGCAGCAGCCACCGGCACTGCGTGCAGTATTCGATCGCGACGCGGGACATGCCCGCGACCTTACCGTCGAGCTACATGAACAGGCGGAACAGGCCGAGGACATCGCTGCCGAGGCCGAGAATGTTCTGCGCGAACGCCGAGCCGAGGCTCAGTGCGTTGAGAATGAAGTTCAACGAGGTGTTCACGTCCGGCTCCTTCGATCGCAAAAAGGTCCGAGCTACACACAGGCAACTGTAGATCCAGCCGCCTTCGACGGTGCTCGAATCGACGGCGGCAGAACGATTTTCACATCACGATTCCGCGCGACGATCCCTGTCTGCACCCTAGAGATCTCTGTCGGTGCCCTCCGATACAACTGTTCTCAACCGAGGAAGGGGGGTAAGGATGACCACCGCTTGGACCGCCGATCACATCGGCTCGCTCGCACCGGACGCCGCGTCACTGACCGCGGCGCGCAAGCTCCGCGGGAAGTGGAGCGGCACCGGAATTCACGACACCGCGCTCTGGGGACTGTGCCAGGGCAGCGGGAGTCGGCCGTATCAGACCATCGTGGATCTGTCGGGGCCCGCGTACAAATGCACCTGCCCGAGTCGCAAGTTTCCGTGCAAACACGCACTGTCGCTGCTGCTCACATGGAGTGCGGGCGAGGTGTCGGCCGCGGATTCGATCGCGGACTTCGCCGCCGACTGGCTGGGCGGGCGGGCCGCCAAGGCGGCCAAGGCCGCCGAGAAGTCCGCGCCGGAGGCCAAGCCCTCCCGCGGCGGCGGGGCCACGGCGGATCAGCGCCGGGCCCGGGTCGGCGCGGGGTTGAGCGATCTCGACACCTGGCTCACCGATCAGGTGCGCACCGGGCTCGCGCAGGCCGATCGGTCCCCGCGCGCCTTCGAGACGGTGGCCGCCCGCATGGTCGACGCGCAGGCGCCCGCCATTGCCGCGACCCTGCGCCGATTGCCGCTCTCCACCACACATTCCGACTGGCCCCGGCTACTGCTCCGCGAATACGCCCGCCTGCACCTGCTCGCCACCGCCCACACCCGCCTCGACGAGCTCCCACCCGAGCTGCGGGCCAGCGTCCGCACCCACATCGGATATCCGACCCCCGCCGAATCCGTGCGCGCCGAACCCGCGGTCCGCGAAACCTGGCAGGTCCTCGGCGTCCGAACCACCGTCGAGGACGCGCTGTACACGCGCCGAGTCTGGTTGCGCGCCCGCGGTTCCGGCCGCTGGGCACTGCTGGTGGACCACCACTACGGCAGCCCCGCCTTCCCGAACGACACCCCAGCCCCAGGCTTCCAGGTCGACGCCAGCGTGCATTACTACCCGAGCGCCACACCCCTGCGCGCCATCTGGGGCGAGCGCCACCAGACCCCGGAACCCTTCACCACCATCCCGCTGCCGAATGCCACGCACGATGCGGCCACCGCATATGACGCCGCACCCGGCCCGCTCAGCGACGCAGCCGGGCCCATGAGCGATACCTCCGCCCAGTCCGACAATGGGGCCGTCGTGCCCGGTCCGTCGGGCAGTGCCGCAACCTCGGCGAATGGTGTGGCGTACGAAAATGGCGGTCCGGCGGCGGAAATCGGTGTCGGCGCGCACACTCCGCCCGGCAGCATCGCGACTCGGCCCGGCAGCATCGCGGCCGCGCTGGTGGAGCAGGCGCGGGCGGTGGGGGCGGATCCCTTTCTGCGCTCGTGGCCCGTTCTGCTGGCCGAGGTGGTACCCGTGCGGGGTGAAAAGGGTTGGTATGTGGTGGAATCCGGTGGGGATGCGCTGCCGATCTCGATCGCCGAGGGGGAGCCTTGGCGGCTGCTCGGGCTGGCGGGCGGGCATCCGGTGACACTGCTCGGCGAGTGGACCGTGGACGGGCTGGTGCCGGTGGCGGCGCTCGCTGCCGGGAATGTGGTGGATGTCGGTGTGGCACAGGGGAACCCGGTGCCATTACACGGTGGTATCGAGGACGGCGCGAGTGCCGAGCTGGTGTCGGCGGCATTGGTCGGGACGGCGCGGCGGCAGGCCGACGTGTCCGGGTTGGCCGCGCCGGTGGCCGACGCGACCGCCGGATTGACGGGCGATGCCGCCGCGATTCTGCTGGAATCCATTGCGCTGCAGGACTGTTTCGCTCGCGGCGGCGTGACCGCCACCTCCGCGGAACGCGGTGAGGTCGCGGCCGATGACGAGCGACCGCTGCTGCCCGCCGCGGCCGCTGCCCGACTCGGCGATCTACTCGCGGACAACTCCCCATTTCTCGACGAGTGGTTCGCGCTGGTCGCGCCGCGCGACTTCCGCGCGCCCGACGGGTTGGTCAGCACGCTGCTGGATCGGGCGAAAGCGCTTGCCCCGCACCGTGAGCCACTGCTGCGGTTGGCGGGTGCGCGGGGGCGCTGGCTGGCTGCCCAGCATCCCGGCTGGCGTTCGCTGGTGCGGGCCGCCGCGGACGACGAGAGTGTGTGGTCGCACGGCCGGGCGGCGGAGCGTAGGAGTTGGCTGGCCCAGCAGCGGCAGCGGGATCCCGCTGCCGCCCGGGCGGCGCTGGCGGGGTCCTGGGCCAAGGAGTCCGGGCCGGGCAAGGCCGAGTTGCTGGCCGTGCTGGCGGATGGGCTCAGCATCGAGGACGAGCGGCTGTTGGAGGCCGCGCTCGACGATCGTCGGGCGGAGGTCCGGCGGTTGGCCGCGGATCTGCTGGGACAGCTGCCGGATTCGGCCTTCGCCCAGCGCATGGCGGAGCGGGCCGCGAGCTGGCTGAGTTTCGAAAGACGCCTGGTCCGACCGCAATTGACCACCACGGGGCCGGGTGTGCTCGACGATGCCGCCCGACGTGACGGGGTCGGAGATTCGTTCGGCTACACCGCCTATCGCGCCGACGGCGCGCCGGACCTGTCGACCGAATGGCTGCACCGCGTGGTGGCGGGCACTCCGCTGCGGCATTGGGAGCGACTGCTCGGGTCGGCGGAGGAGGCCGTGCGGGTTTCCATGGCCGAGAGCGTGCGCGGCCCCATGCTGGCGGGCTGGACCGATGCCGCGCTCGCCCAACGCGATTCGGCGTGGGCGGCGGCCCTGTTCGGGGTGCTCTCCGACGCGCGTTCCCGGGATGCCGACGGCGAGAAGCTACGCGAGCTGTTCGCCTTGCAGCCCGAGGCGGATCAGATTCGACATCTGCGCGGCTTGGATTCGAGCTGGCTGGCCGAGATCGAATCGCTCCTGCGCGCCATGCCGCATCCGTGGCCGGAACCTTTGGCCGAGCACGTGCTGCGGCTGCTGCTGGAGCGCGCGCAGCTCGCCGCCGATCGGCCGGGCGCACCGAGCCTGGTGCCCGGCTCCTATCGGACGCTGTTCCGCGCGGCGTCCGCCCACTTCCCGGTCCAAGTGGCCGAACGAGTGACCGCCGCCGCCCGCTGGTGCGCGGATCCCTACTGGGAGCAGGCCTTCGACCAGCTCGCCCACGACCTTATCGAACGCAAGACGATGCTCGAGGAGTTGCAGTGACCATGGCTCAGGAACGGGACGCCCTGCTGCGCCCGCACGCCGAACAAGCCTTCGCCGATGAACTCAAGGCCCTCGCCGCCGCCGATGACCGGCCGCGTCCGCCCTCCTGGAAGCTCTCGCCGTGGGCGGTGGTGACCTATCTGCTGGGCGGGACCCAGTCCGACGGGACCGTCATCACGCCCAAGTATGTCGGCCCGCGACGGCTCATGGAGGTCGCGGTCGCCACCCTGGCCACCGATCGCGCGCTGCTGCTGATCGGCGTGCCCGGCACCGCGAAAACCTGGGTGTCCGAACATCTTTCGGCCGCCATCGCGGGACATTCCACGCTGCTGGTGCAGGGCACGTCCGGCACCGCCGAGGAGGCCATCCGGTACGGCTGGAACTATGCCCGGCTGCTGGCCGAGGGTCCGAGCGAGGCCGCGCTGGTGCCCTCGCCCATCATGACCGCCATGCGCACCGGGTCGATCGCCCGGCTCGAGGAGCTCACCCGCATTCCCTCCGACGTCCAGGACGCGCTGATCACGGTGCTGTCGGAGAAGACGCTGCCGGTGCCGGAGCTCGGGCTCGAGGTGCAGGCGGCCAAGGGCTTCAATGTGATCGCCACGGCCAATGATCGCGACCGCGGTGTCAACGAGCTGTCCTCCGCGCTGCGGCGGCGGTTCAATACCGTGGTGCTGCCGCTCCCGGCCGGGGAGGACGAGGAGGTCTCCATTGTGACCCGCCGCGTCGAACAACTCGGCACCGCACTGGAATTGCCCGCCGTGCCCGCGGCGGCCGAGGAGATCCGGCGCGTGGTGCGGGTGTTCCGCGAGCTGCGGTCGGGCATGACCGAGGACGGGCGGACCAAGCTCAAGTCGCCGTCGGGCACGCTGTCCACGGCCGAGGCCATCTCGGTGATCACCAATGGCATCGCGCTGGCGGCGCATTTCGGTGACGGCGTGCTGCGGCCCGCCGATATCGCGGGCGCGGTGCTGGGCGCGGTCATCAAGGATCCGGTCGCCGATCAGGTGGTGTGGACCGAATACCTGGAGGCCGTGGTGCGCCAGCGCGGCGAGTGGGCCGACTTCTACCGGGCGTGCCGCGAGGTGAACGGATGACCGCCGCCCTCACCGAGTCGATGGATCTCGCGGCAGCGACTCCGGCCGAGACCCGGGTGTTCGGGATTCGCCACCATGGCCCCGGGTCGGCGCGCTCGCTGGCCTTGGCGTTGGAGCGGTTCCGCCCGGACGCGATTCTGATCGAGGGACCGGCCGATGCCGATCCCTTGGTGGGATACCTTGCGGCCGAGGGCATGTCGCCGCCGGTCGCGCTGCTCGCCTATCAACCCGACGAACCAGCCAAGGCCGCATTCTGGCCCTTCGCGACCTTCTCGCCCGAATGGGTGGCGCTGCGGTACGCGACGGAACACGCGGTGCGCGTGGGGTTCTGCGATCTGCCCGCGGCGATCGCGCTGGCCGTGACCGAGGAGCCGGGTGATCGCACCGATCCGCTGGGCATCCTCGCCGCCGCGGCCGGGTACGACGATGCCGAGCGCTGGTGGGACGCGATTGTCGAATCCGCCTCGGACGCCGACATTTTCGCTGCCGTTAATGAGGCCATGGGTGCGCTGCGCGAGCATGCCGAATCCGAATCCGCTGTCCCGGTCGAGGGGTTCGGGCCAGCGGGGGACGATTCGGACGGGATGCGGATCGTCGTGGACGCGCACACGCTGCGGCGTGAGGCGCACATGCGGCAGGTCATGCGGAAGGTGGTGAAGGAGGGGGCGCGGCGGCTGGCGGTGGTCTGCGGTGCGTGGCACGCGCCCGCGCTGGAGGGCAAGCTCGGTCCGGCGGTGGCCGATGCCAAGCTGCTCAAGGGCATGCCGAAGGTCAAGGCCACATTGACTTGGGTGCCGTGGACGCACTCCCGCCTGGCGAGTTCCTCCGGCTACGGTGCCGGGGTCACCTCGCCGGGCTGGTACCACCACCTGTTCACCGAGACCGAGCAGCCGATCGCGCGGTGGCTCACCCGGGTCGCGGGCACATTGCGGGCGCACGATCTGCCGGTGTCCAGCGCGCACATCATCGAATCCGTCCGGCTGGCCGAGACTCTGGCGATTCTGCGTGAGCGGCCGCTGGCCGGACTGTCGGAGGTCACCGAGGCCACGCGGGCGGTGCTCTGCGACGGCGACGAGACCATGTTGCGGCTGGTCAGCACCGAACTGGTGGTGGGCGAGGCGCTGGGCACGGTGCCGGACGGGACGCCGACCGTGCCGCTCGAGGCGGATCTGCGGGCGCAGATCAAGACGCTGCGGTTGAAGCAGCAGGCCCTGGAGAAGACCATGGACCTGGATCTGCGGACCGACGGCGGGTTGGCGAGATCGCGTCTGCTGCACCGGCTTCGGCTGCTGGGCATCGAGTGGGGGCGGCTGACCGATTCGCAGGTGCGCAATACCGGCACGTTCCGGGAGACCTGGACGCTGCGGTGGCGGCCGGAGCTGGCCATCTCGATCGTCGAGGCGTCGCGCTGGGGCACCACCCTGCGGTCGGCGGCCGAGGCGAAAATCCTCGATATCGCCTCGGATTCGGAGGCCACGGTCGGCAAGGTGGCGGGTGCCCTGGAGGAGGCATTGCTCGCCGATCTCGGCGGGGCCACCGACGGGTTGATCGCCCGGCTGGAATCGGTTGCGGCACTGGATCACGATGTGACGCACCTGATGTCGGCGCTGCCCGGACTGCTGCGCATCGTCCGCTACGGCGATGTGCGCGGCACCGACAGCGCGGCGCTGGCCCGGGTGGCGGACAGCCTGCTGGTGCGCAGCTGCGCCGGATTGCCCGGTGCGGTCACCGGATTGGACACCGACTCGGCCAATGCTTTGCGTGCGCAGATCGACGCGGTGCACTTGGCCCTGTCGGCCCGCGACAACGAATGGGCCACCGCCACCTGGCTTTCCGTGCTGGAGACCCTCGCCGATCGCGACGACGTCAATGGCGGGATCGTGGGCCGGGCCGTACGCCTGCTCTGCGATGCCGAGCGCATCGACTCCCGCGAGTCCGGCCGCCGACTATCGGCGGCGCTCTCCGTCGGCCGAACGGCCCCGGACAAGGCGGCCTGGATCGACGGCTTCCTCGGCGGCCGCGGCCTGCTGCTGGTCCACGACCGAAACCTGTTATCGCTCATCGACGCCTGGCTGTGCGGCCTCGACGAACCCCAATTCGTAGCCACCCTGCCGCTCCTACGCCGCACCTTCGGCGCCTTCGAATCCGGCGAGCGCCAGGCTATCGGCCAGGCCGTACGCCACGGCGCGCCAACGGCTTCGGTCCAGAACAACACCGAGTACGACACCGCCCGCGGCGCAGTGGCCATGCGAGCGGCGGCACAGATTTTAGGAGTGGCGTGATGATCGCCCATAAGAATCGCGGCCTCACCGCCCAGAGGCATCGCGGGCTCACCGCCCAGGGGAACGGCGGGGACATCGCCTGTCATCCCGGCGTGCTCTTGGCCGGGATCTCGCTGCCCGCAGTGAATTCCGGCCAGAAGCACGCCGGAATGACGATGGGGACTGTTGACCGGGTACATGGCTCGAAGGGGATGCGGTGAACGAGATCGACGAGGCGCGGGCGCGGCGGTGGCGGCTGGTGTTGGGGAGCGCCGGGGAAGGCGGGCTCGGGGGTGGCGGGTTGGGGAATACCGATGACCAGGCCATGGATCGGGCGTTGGGGGCGCTGTATGACTCGGGCGGGCAGAACGGGGGCGGGCGTCGGTCCGGCGGGCTCGGGGGTTCCGCGCCGCAGGTGTCGCGGTGGTTGGGCGATATTCGCCGATACTTCCCCTCGACGGTGGTGGAGGTGATGCAGCGCGATGCGGTGGATCGGCTCAACCTCACCGAATTGCTGCTGGAGCCCGAGCTTTTGGAGGCGGTCGAGCCGGATGTGCATCTGGTGGGCACGCTGCTGAGCCTGAATCGGGTGATGCCGGAGACCACCAAGGCCACCGCGCGCATGGTGGTGGAGAAGGTGGTGCGCGAGATCGAGCGGCGGATCGCCGCGCAGACGGTCGCGGCCGTCGGTGGCGCGTTGAATCGCGCGGCGCGGGTGTCGCGGCCCAAGCTGCGAGACATCGACTGGGACCGCACGATTCGCAAGAACCTGGCGAACTACCTCCCCGAGCATCGCACCGTGGTGCCCGAACGGCTGGTCGGGTACGGCCGCAAGGCCCAGGCGGTCAAGCGGGACGTGGTGCTGGCCATCGACCAGTCCGGGTCCATGGCGTCCAGCGTGGTTTACGCCTCGGTGTTCGGCGCGGTGCTGGCGTCCATGCGGTCGCTGCGCACCTCGCTGGTGGTCTTCGACACCGCCGTCGTGGATCTCACCGAGAAGCTGACCGATCCGGTGGAGGTCCTGTTCGGGACGCAGCTGGGCGGCGGCACCGATATCAATCGGGCCATCGCGTATTCGCAGTCGCTCATCACCCGGCCCGCGGACTCGCTGTTCGTGCTGATTTCCGACCTGTACGAGGGCGGAGTGCGCGCGGAGATGCTGCGTCGCATTCGCGCCATGAAGGAGGCGGGCGTTCAGGTGGTGGTGCTCTTGGCGCTGTCCGACGATGGCGCGCCCGCCTACGATCGCGACAATGCGGCGGCCCTGACCGCGCTGGGTGTCCCGGCTTTCGCCTGCACGCCCGACCGGTTCCCGGACCTGTTGGCGGTGGCATTGGATCGCGGTGACGTGCAGGCTTGGGCGCATCTGAACGCGGGCTGACGCCAAGTCGGCGACAATTGAGCGTCATGCGACGCTGATAGGCTGCCTGCGGATTTGGTCTCGTGGCGGTCTGGTTTTCGGGAAGCGGGTGCTCGATTTTGCGCTCAGGTGATGTGTTCGCCGGTTACGTCATCGAACGCGAGCTCGGTCGCGGCGGTATGGGCTCGGTGTACCTGGCCAAACATCCGCGGCTGCCGCGCATGACGGCACTCAAGCTGCTCAATCAGGAGATGTTCGCCGACGACGAGATTCGCGCCCGCTTCATTCGCGAGGCGGATCTCGTCGCCCGCCTGGATCACCCGAATATCGTCACCGTCTACGACCGCGGCGACGAGGGCGAACAGCTGTGGATCTCCATGCAGTACATCGACGGCGTGAACGCCTCCTCCATCCCGCCCGGCACCCTGCCGCCGCTGCGGGCCGCCCAGATCATCGCCGAGACCGCCAAGGCCCTCGACTACGCCCACGGTCTCGGCGTCCTGCATCGCGATGTGAAGCCCGCCAATATCCTGCTCGCCCGCTCCTCCTCCAAAACCGGCGCGGCCGAACGGGTCTACCTCACCGACTTCGGCATCGCCCGGCTGCGGGACGACACCGGTCATCTCACCCAGACCGGCACGGTGACCGCCACCCTCGCCTACGCCTCCCCCGAACAGCTCACCGGCGCGTCCCTCGACGGCCGCTCCGACCAGTACTCGTTGGCCTGCACGCTGTTCCAACTCCTCACCGGCGCGGTCCCCTTCGAGGGCACCAGTCCCGCCGCAGTCATTCGCGGCCACCTCCAGCAGCCGCCGCCCCCGGCGAGCCCGCTGCGCCAGCAGCTGCCCCCGGCCATCGACGCGGTCCTGACCAAGGCACTGTCCAAGCGTCCGGCCGAACGCTTCCGCTCCTGCGTCGAATTCGCCACGGCCGCCGAACGCGCCCTGCAGATTCCGCGCCCGGTCACCCCGCCGCGTCCACCGACCCCGGCGCATCCACAACCGATCGTCGCGCCCCGCCCGCCCACGCCGGTGCACCCCCAGCCGGTGATCCCGCAGCCGCCCAACCCAACGCCGTCCGCACCGCGCCCCTTGGTCGGCCCGGGCCCCGCGTACACGAATCAACGCCCGGCGTCCGGTCCGGCCCCGACCTACCCGGTGCCACCCGTCTCGGGTCCGTCCTACCCGAACCAGCAGATCTCGACCCCGGCCTACCCGAACCAGCCAGCCCCGCAAACCTTCTCGAACCCCGCGGTCCCCCCGACCCCGAACTACACCGCCCCCACCTACCCACCCCGCACCGCTCCCCCACCGACTTACTCACCCCCGCAAAAGAATTCGAACACCACCGCCTGGCTCATCGCCGCCATCGTCGCGGTCCTGGTGATCGTCCTCATCGTGATCGCGGTCATCGTAAGTTCTCTCTGAACAGTCGGTACGGTCGGATCATGGGGAGTTCGACCGACGCGGGGCGTCGATCACGGAGATTTCGCCGACCGCTCGCGATTCTGATCGGACTCGTGGTGACGATGGCGCTCGCCATTGCCGTGCCGAGGTGGTGGTGCGGGCGAGACGCCAATGCCTGGTTCGACGGCGACTCGGCGCGAGTTCACGGTTTGGCCGAGGAGATGGTGGCCTTCGAAGCCGACGACGATCAACGACAGGCCGAGGGAAAAAGCGGACAACTCGACGGAATGTGGGGCCTGCTCGCCCACCAGATGACCGCACTCGGACTGGCACAGGTCTGCCTGTCACACCCCGAGTGGCGGGATCACTACGCGCCCATCGTGACTCGGGCGGCGATCAAGAGTCTGCGGCCCGAGTTCCGGAGCGTCTTCACCGACCGCTGGCACGGCGAGGACGGGCTGACCGTGCCGGACAGCCCGCACGGGCACGCGTATCTGTCGTATCCCGCGCTCGCGCTGGGGATGGCGCGAGTGGTGGATCCGGGATTTCCGCCCGATGTGGCGGCGCAACTCGACACCGTGATCGCCTCCTTCGAGCGGCGGCTACTCGCTTCCCCGACTGCGTTATTGGAAACGTTCCCCGACGAGGCCTATCCGACCGATGTGGCCGCCGTCGCCGCCGCCATCGCGGTGCACGGCCGAGCGACCGGTACCGATCACTCGGCCGTGCTGGCCCACTGGGCGAAGCAGGTTCGCGCCGTGCAGATCGATCGCGGCACGGGACTGGTGGTGCAGCGCATGGGAACCGATGGGCGGGCGCATGATGCGCCACGGGCGTCGGGGACCGGCCTGGCGGCGTACTTCGCCGGGTTCGCCGACCGCGCGCTGGCCGCGGCGTTGGCCGAAGGGGCATTCGGGCAGGAGCGAAGCTTCCTCGGATTCAGCGGGATTCACGAATACGGGGGTGGCGGCGACGGCTCCGGCGACATCGACAGCGGCCCCGTCATCCTCGGCATATCGGAGTCCGCCACCAGCTTCGCCCTCGCCCCGGCCCACGCCTTCCGGCATCGCGACATATTCACCCGACTGTTTCGCACGGCGGACCTCGTGGGATGGCCCCGACGCAGCGGCTCTCGGCTGCGCTTCGCCAATGCCGGAGTGATCGGCAACGCGCTGCTGCTCGCCTTTCTCACCTCCGGGCCGGAGTTGGCGCGCTGAGACGGTCAATAGATCGACTCAGAGGAACCTCTGTCGCATTTGCGTCGAATATATTTGCCGGAACAGCACGACAATCGTTGCCGAATATGCATTCGGTCGGCGGGCGAATCATCTTGTGCCGTACAAGAATAAAATTTGCGTTGAATTCCGTTGCGTGACAACGGAGTTCGGAGCAAATCCCGAAACCTACTGACTAGCAGGTGTTTCACAAGTAGGTAACGATGTGATATCTGTCTTGTTGCTAGCAAAACGGACCGGTCCGACCCCAATTGTCCGAATGCAAAGGCAAGCAGATTGACCAGCACAGTTGATACCCGCGCCAGGAAATGGCTGGCGATCGCCGTTGGCGCGTGCGCCGTTTCGGCTCTCGCCGCCGGACTGTCCGGAGCAGGCGCGGGCCCCGCCGCGGCCGCATCGGGCGGCGGCGTCTCGCCCTACGTGGACACCTCGCTCTACCCGTCCTTCGACCTGCTCGCGAACAGTAAGGCCACGGGCGTCAAGCAGTACAACCTCGCCTTCGTCACCGACGGCGGATCGTGCGTGCCGAAGTGGGGCGGGGTGACCGAGATCGGGCAGGACCCCACGTCCAATCAGATCGGCGATTTCCGCAAGGCGGGCGGTGAGGTTCGGATCTCCTTCGGCGGGCAGACCGGAAGCGAGCTGGCCACCACCTGTTCCTCGGAGTCGGCGCTGCAATCCGCCTACGAGAAGGTGATCACCCAATACCAGGCCACCAAGCTCGATTTCGACGTCGAGGGCGGCGCGATCGCCAACACGGCGGCGAATACCCTGCGCGCACAGGTCATCGCGGCCCTGCAGCGGGCCCATCCGGGCCTGGCGGTCTCGTTCACCCTGCCGGTCATGCCGAGCGGTCTCACCCAGGACGGCATCAACCTGCTGTCCAATGCGGCGAGCAAGGGTGTGGACATCAACGCGGTGAACATCATGGCCATGGACTACGGCTCGTCGTTCAATGGCGACATGGGCGAGTACGCCATCCAGGCGGCCACCGCCACCGAGGGCCAGGTCGATCAGGCGCTCGGGCTCTCCAACTCGTGGAACAAGATCGCGGTCACCCCGATGATCGGCGTCAATGACGTCCAGGGCGAAACCTTCACCCTGGCCGACGCCACCAAACTCGCCGACTTCGCCGCCGCCAAGGGCCTGGCATGGACATCCATGTGGTCGGCCACCCGGGACAAGCCGTGCCCCAACGGCGGCAGCTACGCCGATCCCACCTGCTCCGGAATTTCCCAGCAGGCCAATGCCTTCCAGCAGGCCCTGGGTGGCGGATCCGGATCGGGAGGCGCACCCACCACCGCGCCGCCGACGACGAAGCCGACGACCACCACGGTCGCACCGACCACGACGACGCAACCGACCACGGTCCCGCCGACCACGACGACGAAGCCGACCACCACGGCGCCGGTCGTCACCACGACGGGCAATTCCTCGGCCCAGGCCTGGAAGGTGGGCGCGACCTACAAGGTCGGCGATGTCGTCACCTACGAGAACGCCACCTACCACTGCCTGCAGGCGCACACCGTGGAAGACCCCACCTGGACCCCGGCGGCCACGCCCGCGCTCTGGGAAAAGGTGTAGGGAACGGCCACGCATGACCCGCGCAATCGGCCGTCCGGTCGCTCGGCATTCCCGAGCGGCCGGACGGCCGGGTCACGCGTACCTCGAGGTCAGAGGTCGGCGATGGCGGCCAGCGGTGGCGTCCGGGCGGCCCGAACCGCGGGCCACAGCGCGGCCAGCACGCCGACCACGCCGGAGGCGAGCAGCATCAGCACGATCTGGCCCCACGGCACCGCGATGGTCGCGAGGCCCAAATCCTTGAGGGTGCGCAGGAATCCGACGCCCAGACCGAGACCCAACAGCACACCGACCACCGCGCCGAAGATCGCGATCAACATCGATTCCAGATAGATGCTGCGGCGCACCTGCGGTCGCTGCATACCCACGGCACGCAGCATGCCGATCTCGCGGCGGCGTTCCACCACCGACAGCGCCAGGGTGTTCACGATGCCGAGAATGGCGATGACCACCGCGAGCGCGAGCAGGCCGTACAGGATGGCCAGCAGGGTGTCGATCTGCCGACCCTGCGCGCCCTTGAAGTCATTGCGGTCCTGGACCTGGACGATCACGTACTGCTCGGTGGCCTTCTCCAGATTCGTCCGCATGGCGGGCAGGTTCGCGCCCGGCTGGCCGGTGACCAACACCAGGAAGCTGGACTGGTAGCTGACCGGAACGGTCTTCTGATACAGGGCCATCGGCGTGACCATGTTCTGCAGCAGCTGGGTGTCCTTGTAGATGCCCGCGACGGTCACCTTGAACTTCTTGTAGTCCATGGAGGTGATGTCGACGCTGTCGCCGACCTTCCAATCATGGTCTCCGGCATAGGTTTCCGAGACCATGATGTCATTGTCGCCGAGCTGGTCGGTGCCCTGCTTCATGGTGTAGTTGAGCACCTTGCTCATCTGCCCCTCGGGCGCGGTGCCGATCACCTGCTTGCCGTCGACCTTGAGCGCGACGCCGTGGAAGGCCACCACGTCCTTGACCTGCGACACCTGCTTGATGGTGTCGGTGGCCGCGAGCGGAACGCCGATGATGCCGCCGGGCGGGCCCGCCAGAATGTAGTCGGCCTTCACACCCTTGTCGACCAGCTCGCTCACGCTCGCCTTGGCCGAGGAACCCAGCATGCCGATGGCCGACACCAGCATCAGGCCCAGGGTGAGCGCGAACGCGGTGGCCGCGGTGCGCCGCGGATTGCGAATCGCGTTGTTGCGCGCCATCTTTCCGACCGGACCGAACGGCCGCACCAGCACGCTCAGCCCGGACACCACCGGCCGCGACAGCGCCGGGGACGCGAACAGGACGGCGAGAATCAGTGCGGCGGCACCGATTCCGACCACCGAGGCCGCCCCGCCGCCGGTACCGCGCGCACCCAGCACAACCAACACCACACCGGCCACCGCCAGCACGGCACCGATGATCGTGCGCACCCGCAGCGACTCACCGGACGAATTCGATTCCGAGCGCATGGCTTCCACCGGCGGCACCTTGGCCGCCCGCCGCGCCGGGGCGTACGCGCTGAGCACCGTCACCAGCGTGCCGACACCGATCGCCACCAGCACCGTGCGCGGTTCCAGCGACATGGTCCCGGTGGGCAGACCCAGCTTGAACGCATTGAGCAGCCCGGACAATCCGAATGCCAGACCCACGCCCGCGGCCAGACCCAGTGCGCTGCCGATCAATCCGACGACCAGTGACTCACCCACCACCGACCGCGAGATCTGCTGGCGGCTCGCGCCGACCGCGCGCAAGAGCGCCAGCTCGCGCAGCCGCTGGGCGACCAGCATGGAGAAGGTGTTGTAGATGATGAACGTGCCCACGATCAAGGCGATGGAACCGAAGGCGAGCAGGAAGTAGTTGATGAACTTCAGCGCATTGCCGAGCTGCGCCTTGAAGTCGTCGCGCACCTGATCGGCGTCCTGCACCTTGTAGTCGGGCAGCGCCTTCTTGATCTGATCGCGCAGATCATCGGCCTTCACACCCGGATTCGCGGCGATATCGACATAGGCGACGTGCAGTCCGTCGGTGAACAGCTGCCGGGCCTGGGTGTCCTCGAACTGCAGTGCGATGAACCCGCCGGTGTTCGAGGCGTCGATGCTGTAGATGCCGGAGACCGTGACATCGATATTGCCCTTGGACGGGATCAGCACCTTCGTCTTGTCGCCGACCTTCAGCCCGGCGCGATCCGCACCGCTCTGATTGATGGCGATCTCACCGGGCTGGCTCGGCGGGCTGCCCGCCACGAACTTGTCCGGCTCGGCCACCGACTTGCCCGGCGGCAGATACGACTGGCCGATGGTCGGCGCACCGCCGGTCTGCACGGCGTGCCCGTCCTTCAACAGCACCACCGGGCCGTTCACGCTGGGCGCGACGGTCTTCACGCCGTCGGTGTGGGAAAGCTTGTCCACCACATCGTTCGGGACGCCCAGCGACTGCTGCTCCTTCGGCGACACCCGCACGTCCACACCCTTGGCCTGGGTGGCGAAGATGCCGTCGAAGGTGCTCTGCAGGGTGTCGGTGAAGATGAAAGACCCGGAGATGAAGGCGGTTCCGAGCACCACCGACAAGACGGTCAGCACCAGGCGCACCTTGTGCGCGGCGAGATTGCGCAAGGCGACCTTGCGCATCGGATTGGTAGCCATCAGAGCGTCTCCAGCGACTTCATCTTGTCGAGAATGGAATCCGCCGTGGGCTCCCGCAATTCGTCCACGATATTGCCGTCCGCGAGGAACACGACGCGGTCGGCGTAGGAGGCGGCGCGCGGATCGTGGGTCACGATGACCACGGTCTGGCCGAACTCGTCGACGGCCGCGCGCAGGATATTGAGCACCTCGCCGGAGGAGTGCGAGTCCAGGTTGCCGGTCGGCTCGTCGCCGAAGATGATGTCCGGCTTGCCCGCCAGCGCGCGGGCGCAGGCCACGCGCTGCTGCTGGCCGCCCGAGAGCTCGCTGGGTCG
This sequence comes from Nocardia sp. CDC160, assembly GCF_035818795.1. NCBI lineage: Bacteria > Bacillati > Actinomycetota > Actinomycetes > Mycobacteriales > Nocardiaceae > Nocardia > Nocardia sp. CDC160. The sequence goes on from NZ_JAYKYT010000003.1 coordinate 837,751, forward strand.
GTGGGTGAGGCGGTCGCCCAGGCCGAGGCGCTTGATCACGGTGGACAGCCACTCGTCATCGGCCTTGCGGCCCGCGATGTCCAGCGGCAGCGTGATGTTCTCCAACGCCGTCAGGGTGGGCACCAGGTTGAAGGCCTGGAAGACGAAGCCGATGCGGTCGCGCCGCAGCGCGGTGATCTGCTTGTCGGACAGGCGGGTGAGATCCGTATCACCGATGTGGACGGTGCCGCCGCTGGCCGCGTCCAGTCCGGCCAGGCAGTGCATGAGCGTCGACTTGCCGGAGCCCGAAGGGCCCATGATGGCGGTGAACTCGCCCTTGGCGAACTCGGCCGTCACCCCGGCCAGCGCCCGGACCTGCGTGTCACCCGATCCGTAGGTCTTCACCAGGTCGGTCGCGCGCGCGGCGACCGCGGTCGCGCCCTGGTCCAGGGTGACGGAATCCGAGACGTTCGAAGTCATGGTGTCCAGTGTGTCGAGGTTCGATGGCTCGTGCCATCCGGGAAGTCCCCCATGGGGTTCTCCTCACAGACTCCACACAATTCGCCCGCGCGGCGAGCCCTCAATTGATGGGGGCGGAATCTCAATTGATCGGGGCCGAGCGCCACCAGTCCAGCAGTTGGTCGTCGGTGGCCAGGAAGGCGGTGCTGTACATGAGGAAGGCGTGCTTGCCGTCCTGCGAGTGGAATTCGGTCACCAGCCGCGGGCGCAGCAGGGCACTGCCGCTGAGCTGGTAGTTCGTGTACAGATTGCCGTGCGCCTTGACGTCGGAACGGGTGGCGGACAACCCGTTCAGGGCCTCCTCGGCGTCGGCGGCCGAGCGGTACATGACGAACCGGTAGGTCGGATGGCCGACGGTGCCCGCGCAATTCCAGGCCACCGCGAAACTGCCCAGGTCCGGGTCACCGGATCCGGTGTCGGGCGGCGGCGAGGAACGCTGATAGGTCGTGCAGGCCGCACCCTGGTAGCCGGTGCCGGAATTCGAATCGGAATTCGGGTCCGCCTGCGGCAGCATCTGCGGGAAGCGCTGGCTGAGCACCTGGGCGTCCGCGCCCGAGTGCTCCGGGATATCGGCCGCGGCATCGGTCGTCTCGACCGCCGAGGGCCCGGCGTCCTGGGTGGTCGGGGCGAGCGGTGCGGTGGTCGTCGCGGTGTGCGAGGTCCCGTTCTCATCGAGGTATGCGACGAGGCCACCGATCGCCATCAGCGGCAACACCACGATGGCCGCGAGCCCCAGGAGGCAGCCGCGCAGCTTCGAACGCTTCTTGCGGGGCGGCGGGACCGGGAGCGGCCGGGCGCGCGGGGCGACGGCGGCGGGCGCGACCGCGGTGTACGCCGCGGTGCCGGGCCGGGCGGCGGTGTAGTGCGCGGTGCCCGGCAGCTGCCGCGGGCCGCTCGAATGCTGGGGCGCGGGCCCGTGATTCGGCATGACCGCGTGATTCGGCATGACCAGGGTCGGACCGGCCGGATTCTCCAGCGCCTGCTGGGCGGCATTGGCGAACGCGGTGCACGAATCGAACCGGCCCTCGGGATGTTTCGCGAGGGCGCGCACCAGCACCGCGTCCAGCGACGGCGGCAGCCCCGGCCGCAGCGCGCTGACCGGCGGCGGGACTTGATTGAGGTGGCCGTGAATAATGCCCACCGGATGCTCCGCATTGAACGGCACATCGCCGGTGAGCAGGCGGAACAGGGTGCAGGCCAGCGAATACTGGTCCGAGCGCGGATCCAGGGGCTGGCCCGAAAGCTGTTCGGGCGAGGCGTAGGTCAGCGTCGCGGTGAACGAACCGGTCTGGGTGAGCTTGGTGGCATCGTCGCGCAGGCGGGCAATGCCGAAGTCCGCCAGGAAGACTCGCGGCTCGTCGTCGGAATATTCGAGCAGGATGTTGGCGGGCTTCACATCCCGGTGCAGCACCCCGCGCCGATGCGCGAAGTCCAGCGCCCGGGCGGTCTCGGCGATAATCCGAATCGCCTGGCGCGGAGGCAGATTCGCCGCCTCCAAATGGGAGGCGTCCGGCCCGTCGATGTAGCGCATGGCGATCCACGGCTGCGCGTCGTCGATGCCCCGGTCGTACACCGGCACGATATTCGGATGCTCGAGCCGCGCGATCAGATCACCCTCGCGTTCGAACCGCTTGCGCACCTCGATATCGCCGAACACGTCGCGGCTGAGCAGCTTGAGGGCGATCAGCCGGGGTAGTCGAGGATGCCGGGCCAGATAGACCGAGCCCATGCCGCCGCGCCCGAGCTCACGTTCGATCTCGTACCCCGCGAACAACTCCCCGCTGCGCAGCACAAAGACCCTTTCGACCGACTCTCCTTCGGTTCGCGACCCTACGTGCCCGGCGCGACACTGTCATCCGCGCAGGTCAGCTCAGGTGAGCGGGGCGTTCTTCCACCACTTGAGGACCGTGTCCATGGTGCCGGTGATGCCGTCGGTGTACATGAGGTACTGGGCGCGATTGGTGTCGCCGGTGAAGGCGGTCACCAGGCGCGGGTGGCTGTCGCCGGTGAGCTGGTAGTTGGTGTAGGCCTTGCCGCCGATCGGGTCGGTCGATTTCGCGTCCGGGTTCAGGCCGCCGATCACCGACTGCACATCGCTGGCCGAGGCGTAGGCGAAGATGCGATAGAACGGGTCGGCGTTGTCGCTGCCGCCGTAGCAGCGCCACTGCACCGTCCAGTCGCCGAAGTCGGGGGTGCCGTCGGTGGCGTCGGAGGAGACCGGGGAGTCGGCCACCCAGCAGGTCGCGCCATTGTAGCCCTTGCCGCCGGTCTTGGTGGCGGGCAACAGCTTCGGGAACTCCTTGGACGCCGCGGACCAGTCGATCTGCTTGTCGGCCGCCGGTGCGGCATTCGCGGACGTGGTGACGACCGTGCCCTTGGCGCTGCTGGACTTGCCGCTGCCCGCGGCCACCACCACCGCGACCACCACGATGAGCAGCACCACCACGGCCAGGATGATGCCGATGATCAGACCGGTATTGGACTTCTGCGGCGCGGACCGATGCGCGCCGACCGGCGCCACCGGCGGACGCTGCGGCTGCGCCTGGGTCGGGTAGGTGTAGGACGGCGGCTGCGTGTACTGGTTGGTGCCGCGCCCGGTGTAGTTGCCGGTCACCGGCTTGGGCGGGGCCGGATTGACCTGTGTCGGAACCGGATACGACATGCCCGGGCCGGTCTGCGGGCGCGGCCCGGCGGTCGGCAGCTGGCCACCGGTCGGCGGCATCCCCGTCGCCATCGGACCGCCCGTCGGCATGGCTCCACCGGTGTACATGGGCATGCCGGTCGGCATCCCACCGCCGGTCACGGGCGGGACCACCTGGCTCGGGCCGCTCGTGTGCGGCATGACCGGCATCGGCGGCGAGGTGCGACCCACCAGCGGCATACCGGGCGCGCTCGGCTGGGCCAGCGCCCGGCGCGCGGCGGCCGCGAACTCGCTGCAGCTGGCGAAGCGATCCTCGGGACGCTTGGCCATGGCCTTGCCGATCACCAGATCCAGCGCGGGCGGCAGCCCGGCGCGCGCGGTGCTCAAAGGCGGTGGCGGGCTTTGCAAATGGCCCTGGATGACCGCGGCCGGGTTGGTGGCCGAGAACGGGCCGTTGCCGGTGAACAGCCAGAACAGCGTGCAGGCCAACGAGTACTGGTCGGAACGGCCGTCCAGCGCGGATCCGGTCAGCTGCTCGGGCGAGGCGTAGGCCAGGGTCGCGGTGAAGGTGCCGGTCTGGGTGAGGTGACCGCTGTCGTCGCGCAGCCGCGCGATGCCGAAGTCGGTCAGGTACACCCGCTCGCCCTTACCGCCCGTGGACCGGGCCAGCAGGATATTGGCGGGCTTCACGTCCCGGTGCAGCACCTCGTTGCGATGCGCGTAGTCCAGCGCGTCGGCCATCTCGGCGACGATCTGGACCGCCCGCTCCGGCGGCAGGGTGTGCGGGTTCACGCTGGCGGCGTCGATGCCGTCGATGTACTGCATGGAGATCCACAGCTGACCGTCCTCGAGCCCCCGGTCGTAGACCGTCACAATATTGTGGTGGTCCAGCTGGGAGACCAGATCGGCCTCCCGCTCGAAGCGGGCGCGGACCTCCTTGTCGAAGACCATGTCCCGATTCAGCAGCTTGAGCGCCGTCAGACGCGGCAGCCGCGGATGCTTGGCCAGATAGACCGAACCCATGCCACCCCGGCCGAGCTGCCGTTCGATGACATACCCAGCAAAAACGTCACCTTCGGACAGCATGACGATCTCCCACTTTCCACTCCGCGTGCCGGGACCCACCAGCGCGCGAGGTACTACAGACGATCGGCGTGATCGTGAGGGCCGATCCGAAAACACCGAAACTGTAGCCGATTCGCGGCCTACCGAACTATCTACGCGTGGGCCGCTAACGCAACACTGAACGTTTGCTTGTAATCGGGGGCCCGGACTTTTGCTTGCGATCGCCGAGCGCCGCGGTGACCGCGCACGGGCTGTCGGGGGTCGGCGATACGCTGGCCCAATGCGTATTGGTGCTCACGTTCGTTCCGACAGCGACCCGATCGGCTTCGGGGAGAAGCTGGGGGCCGATGTCATTCAGATGTTCGTGGTGGATCCGCAGAGCTGGGACAAGCCCACCCCGCATCCCAAGGCCGAGGAGATCAAGGCCAGCGAGATCGACGTGGTGGTGCACTCGTCCTATCAGATCAATGTGGCCAGCCTGAACAACCGGCTGCGCATGCCCTCGCGCAACGCGGTGGCACAGCAGGCCAAGGCCGCCGCCGAGCTGGGCGCGTTCGGGCTGGTGGTGCACGGCGGACACGTGCGCTCCGACGCCGAGATGGTGGAGGGCTTCGTCAACTGGCGCAAGCTGTTCGAACGTCAGCAGGACAAGGGCGGGTTCGCGGTGCCCATCCTGATCGAGAACACCGCCGGTGGAAACCACGCCATGGCACGGTATTTCGACGATATCGGGCGGCTGTGGGACGCGGTCGGCGACTTCGGGGCCGGATTCTGCCTCGACACCTGCCACGCCTGGGCCGGGGGCGAGGACCTGGTCGGGATCGTGGAGCGGATCAAGGCGATCACCGGGCGCATCGACCTGGTGCATCTGAACTCCTCGCGCGACGCCTTCGATTCCGGCGCGGACCGGCACGCCAACTTCGCCGACGGCACCATCGACCCGCAGCTGCTCGCCGAGGTGTGCCGGACCGCCGACGCGCCGGTGATTCTGGAGACCCCGGCCGAGGGTGTCGCCGAGGACATGGCTTACCTGCGGGAGCACGTGGGGTAGGCCTCCCGCCGCCGAGAGAGATGCGGCCGTTTCGATCCGGCTGATCCTGAACCTGTTTCGGCGGGCATGACGCTGGTGTCCTGAGGGGGGGCTCGAATCCGGGCCGCTTCCATTCGGGCGAAAGGCTTTGCATGTCCGTCGATTACGCAGCCGTCGATTACGCAACTTCCAACCTCACTGTCGTGCAGCTCGGCAGCAAGATCGGCGCGCGCATCGACGGCGTCCGCCTCGGCGGCGACCTGGACTCGGTCACCGTGCAGGCCATTCAGGACGCGCTGCACAAGCACAAGGTGATCTTCTTCCGCGGCCAGGAGCATCTGACCGAGGACGGACAGTACGAGTTCGCGCAGTTGCTGGGCGCGCCGACCACCCCGCACCCGACCGTCACCTCCAAGGGCGTCAAGACGCTGCCCATCGACTCCGAGTACGGGCGCGCCAATAGCTGGCACACCGATGTCACCTTCGTGGACCGGATTCCGAAGGCGTCGATCCTGCGCGCGGTGCACCTGCCGCCCTACGGCGGCTCCACCACCTGGGCCTCCACCGTGGCGGCCTACGACTCGCTGCCCGCGCCGCTCAAGGCCCTGGTCGAGAACCTGCGTGCCCGCCACACCAACGCCTACGACTACGCGGCCGACCGCACCGAGGTGGCGCGCGGGGAGAACTCGCAGGTGACCGCGAACATCAAGGCGTACCGCGAGGAATTCGAGTCCACCTACTACGAGACCGAACACCCGGTGGTGCGCGTGCACCCGGTCACCGGCGAACGTGCCCTGCTGCTGGGCCATTTCGTGAAGAACTTCGTCGGCTTCTCCGCCGCCGAATCCCAGGCCCTGTTCCAGCTCCTCCAGAACCGGGTCACCCGCCTGGAGCACACCACCCGCTGGAACTGGCAGCTCGGCGACGTCGCGATCTGGGACAACCGCGCCACCCAGCACTACGCCATCGACGACTACGACGGCCAGCCGCGCCGCCTGACCCGCATCACCCTCGCGGGCGACGTGCCGGTCGGGGTGAACGGCGATGCCAGCACCATCATCTCCGGCAACGCCGAGCACTACTCGATCATCGAGGAGGTCGCCCCTCGCGCCGCCTGAATCCCGGCGCGGGATACCGCGATTCGGATGGACCCGGGTGTCTGCCACTCACCCGCCCCACCGAACACCGCGGAACGACCCGACTCGATGCCGCCGAGCGCGGTGCACTTGCGCACACCGTGACCGACGGCGACAGCCGGTGCGACGGCCCCACCTCTCTCGGGCCTCGCACCGGCTTTGTCGTTTTCGGTACAGGCCGATCATGCAGACTGTGGGCATGGAGATTCGGCCGCTGGATGGTGTGCGGGTACTGGAGCTTGGGAATTATGTCGCCGCGCCGACGGCCGGGCGGATACTCGGCGACTTCGGGGCCGAGGTGATCAAGGTCGAGCGGCCGAAAACCGGTGATGAGCTGCGGAATTGGCGGTTGTACGGCGGGGACACCTCGATGCTGTACCGGACGGTCAATCGCAACAAGAAATCCATCACGCTGGATCTGCGAACCGAGGCGGGACGCAAGATCGTGCTGGATCTCCTCGAGCACTGCGATGTGCTGTTGGAGAACTTTCGGCCCGGCATGCTCGAGAAGTGGGGGCTCGGGCCCGAGGTCCTGAACGCGGCCAATCCGAAGCTGGTCATCACGCGGATCTCCGCCTACGGGCAGACCGGTCCGCTCGCGCAGCGGCCGGGCTTCGCGGCGGTGGCCGAGGCGGTCGGCGGATTGCGCGAACTCGTGGGCGATCCGGATCGCCCGCCGGTGCGGACGGGGGTGTCCATCGGCGATTCCATCGCGGGGATCTACGCGGCCTTCGGCACCGTCATGGCGCTGTTCCAGCGTGAGCGGGTGGAGCGGGTTCCCTTGGAGCAGCGCATCATCGACGTGGCGCTCAATGAATCCATCCTGTCGGTCATGGAATCGCTGGTACCGGACTACCTGGCCTACGGCATCAATCGCGAACGCGTGGGCGGGCGCATGGAGGGCATCGCGCCCAGCAACGCCTACCCGACCAGCGACGGGTACAGCATCATCATCGGCGGTAACGGGGACGCCATCTTCCAGCGGTACATGCAGGTCATCGACCGCCCGGACCTGGCCGCCGATCCGGAACTCCAGGACAATGCCGGGCGCTGGCGCCATCGTGAACGGCTCGACGCCGCGATCGCCGAGTGGACGCGCACCCGCACCCGCGAGGAAGCGCTGAAGGTGCTCGAGGCGGCCGCGATTCCGTGCGGTCCCATCTACACCGCCGCCGACATCGTCGCCGACGAGCAGTACAAGGCGCGCAATATGATCCAGCCGTTCCGGGTGGACGTGGGCGAGGCCGAGCCGAAGGAGGTCGGGTTCCCGGGCATCGTGCCCGTGATCGGCGGGCAGTCGCTGCCCATTCGCAACGTGGGCCCGGATCTGGGTGAACACACCCACGAAGCCCTGTCCGAATTGCTCGGTATGTCCGAGGCGGAAATCGCTGCGCTGGAGGCGAACTCATGAGTCTGCGGGATGTCACGCTGCGCGACGGGCTGCAGCTCACCGGGAAGGTGCTGCCCACCGAGCGCAAGGTCCAGATCGCGCGGGAGTTGCTGGCGGCGGGCGTGCCGGAGCTGGAGATCGGATCCATGGCGCGACCGGATCTGGTGCCGCCCATGGCCAATACGCTCGAGGTGGTCGCCCGACTGACGCCGGAGGAACTCGAGCGGTGCTGGGTGTGGGTGGCCACGCCGCGGCACGTGGCCAAGGCCGCCGAGGCGGGTGTGCGCAATTTTCAGTACTGCTTCTCGGTGTCGGACGCGCACAACAGGGCCAATATCGGGCGCACCACCGAGGACAGTCTGGCCGCCATGCCGGAGGCCATTCGGCTCGCCGACGCGGTGGGCGGGCGCGTTCAGCTGTGCCTGGCAACGGCTTTCACCTGCCCGTTCGACGGGCCCGTCGACCCGGCGCGGGTGCTGGCCATTGCCGCCGACGCGCGGGCCGCGGGGTCGGCGGACATTGTCATCGCCGATACGCTCGGGCAGGCGTACCCGGGTCAGGTTGCGGCACTGATCGGTTCGGTGGCGGCGACCGGACACTGGGGGACGCCGGAGCACCGCATCGTGTTCCACGGGCACGACACCTGGGGCATGGGCGTGGCGAATTCGCTTGCCGCGCTGGACGCGGGCGCGGCCGTGGTGGACGGCTCGCTCGGCGGGCTGGGTGGCTGCCCGTTCGCTCCGGGCGCCTCCGGCAATACGTCGAGCGAGGATCTGCTCTTCGCCACCCGGCCGAAATGGTTCACGCCGCCCGTATTGTCGGATCTCGTCAAGATTTCCGAGAATTTGCTGGCGGAACTTGGGGAACCCAATCGCTCGCGTGCCGCCGAAGGGGCACGGTCGAAGGCCACGGCATTCGAATGGACAATTGCGGCAAACGAATAAATTCGCGGAATATTAGCCAGCGTGTGCGTCGGCGCGCAGTTTGAGCAAAACCAGGCCCGCGGTACAGGCGAGAATGAGTCCCGCCACGGTGATTTCGACCCGCAGCCCGGCAATGCCGAGCACCGCGCCGGTTAGTCCTCCCAGGAAGATCAGCCAGGCGACGACGCGGGCCAGGATCGCCGACATCCGCAGCGCCCCGGGGGCGGCGGGCTCCCCGGTGCGCATCGACGCGCGCAGCGGAGAGGTCGAGAATGCACCCATCATCCACTCCTCGATGACGCCCGCCGGGTCTCGCGATTGTTCGGCGCGTCCCTCGGCTAATTTCGAGCGTCTCACGTGTAACTTTGGACACACATTACGGCTCTGCAACGGAAAGTCCATACGACACCGAGCCAAAACGCGCTGACTTTACTAATTCGATATCTGAATCATGGCCCTTTGAGATATTTTCGAGGCCTACGGAATCGCCATGGCCGTCGCGTCGGAGAACCGACCACCCGCCTGGCCCAACCCCGCAGCCTCCGTTAGGGTGAGCCCACTCGACACGAATCAGGAGTGCCACCAATGGACGGCAGCAACGCGCGCGCGGACGAGCGCGTGCTCACCCCGCTGCGCCACCTGCCCAAGTCCGTGCAGGGCGCCGCCGCCGCGGTCGGCGCCGTCTCGGCGGGCCTCATCCTCCTCGGCGCCTGCGGCCTGGGCCACCAGGACACCTACGTCCCACCCCCACCCATCAACGCCGATCTTCAAGCGGCCCCGGTGAGTTCGACCAAATCCGGCACCACCACCCCCGCCGTCGTCATCCCGCCCTCCCCCTCCTGGCGAGTGGCCGCCGACCAGCCTTCCCGCCGCGCCCCCATCTCCACCATCACCGCCACCCCCGACGACCCGGCCGCCGACCCCAGCACCACCCCCCGCACCACCCTCAGCCGCCCCACCACCACGACTCGCCCCACCACCACCGAAACTCCGCGCCCCACAACGGAACCCCCGGCAACCACCACCCCGCCGGAAACCACGATCGCACCAACCACCGACCACCCGGCCTCCGACAACTCCGACGGCTGAGCACACCTCGCGCCGACCGCCCCGAATCGCCAAGGGGCACATGGGCACGGCGCGGGAGCGGCGCACCACCGCCGATCGGCAGGCTGCGTTACCAGTCGCCGTCTTCGACGGGTTTGCCCTTCTTGTCGCCTAGGTGGTGGATTTGGGCGGGGGTGGGGTTTTGCCAGGGGTCGTGGTCGGTGCCCAGCCAGTCGCCGACGGGGATTACGTTCGTCAGGGGGTCGGCGGGGGCGAGATCGGTTGCGTCGGAGTCGAAGTAGTCGAACCAGGGGAGGCCCGCGGCGGTGTAGGCGGCGCGGTTGATCGGGGATGGGGGTGGGGCTTCGCCGGTGATGCGGTGCCAGTCGGGTGGGGTAACCAGGTGGACGAAGAGGCGGGCGGAGGGCTGGATGGACCAATCCGCCAGGGGGCGATCGTCTTTGTAGATTTCCTGGCGCATGGTGCCGCCGACGCCGAGGCCCATGGCGGTGGGCTGGTGGGCGGGAGCGGAACCGGGAGCCGTGCGGGGGACGCTGCCCGGTGCGGGTGGGGCGGCGTAGGACTTGGGCAGGCCTCCGGCGGGAGCGCCGAAGGCCGGTGGTGGGGCGGCCAGTGGGGCGGAGGCGGTGATGGCGCGGACGCGGTCGGCCTCGGCGCGGCGGCGTTCCTCCTCGGCCTTGCGCCAGCGGGCGAGTTCGGTGTCGTTGAGGGCGAAGTTCTGGAGTTGGATGCCGCCCCAGGTCTCCTCGCCGGTGACCTGGCCCTCCACGGTCGCACCCAAACCCAGTGGCACGGCGACGAATTGGCGGATGGTGCCCGCGCCGGAGTTGATGCCGTCCAGCCACGGCTGTTTGGGGAGGACCACGTAGTTCTGCGGATCCCGCCCGAGCCGATCGCTCCACGGCCTACCCGACACGGCGCAGACCTTGCCCACGCCGATCTGCAGTGCCGCAGGCTCTTTCGCGGAGAACGACAGCCACATCGCCTCCCGCAGATACATGGGCAACATCACCCCGCCGCGCCTGGCCCACTCCTCCGGCACCGAGTCCGCGTGGTCCGCCACCCGGCGCACCGGAAACTCCCCGAGCCCCGGTGGCAGCGGATGCGTGCCCTCCTCGGGCAAGCGCAGCGTGCGAATGAACCGCACCCCCACCCCACCGGGAAGCACCAGGGTGTTCCCGTCCAGCCGTACCGATTCTCCTCCCATGCCCTCGACCCTACGCCCGCAAATCCCCCCGCCCCACCCAATTCCCAACTCTGCACCCCACGTGCTCCCGAGCATGAGCCTCAGCAAGCAAACGCCGAGATGCGTTCTGCCACAATGCATTCGCGCGACAGAGAGATCGCGGTCGCGCGCCCCGTCCGGTCCGGAGCGGGGCGCGAGCCGAGCGTACGCGTGCTCAGAACTCCACGAGGGAGTAGTCGCCGACGCGGTCGGCCAGAACGCGCAGGTGTTCCAGATCCCCGCCGAGGGTGCGGGCGATCGCGGTCAACCGCGCCACATAGTGGCTGACCGGATACTCGGTGGTGATCCCGATGCCACCGTGCATCTGAATGGCCTCCTGCCCAATATGCCTGGCGGAGCGCCCCACCTGGAGACGGGCGCGGGAGGCGGCCACCCGATCGGCCGACCCGTCCGCCACCGCGGCGGTGAGGTACAGGCTCATACTGCGAGCCAGTTCCAACGACACATACATGTTCGCCGCCCGCTGGGTGAGCGTCTGGAACTTCGACAGCGTGACACCGAACTGCTTGCGGGTCTTCAGATATTCGGTCGTCAGCCGCATCGCCTCTTCCATCGCACCGAGCGACTCCGCGCACAGGCTGGCCTGCGCGGCCGCCGTCACCGCGTCGATCACCGGCTGCGCGTCCCCACCGGCACCGAGCAGTTCGGCCGCGGCGGAGGCGAATTCGATCTGCGCGCCCCGGCGCTCGTCGAAGGTGCGGTACGAGGTGCGCGTGACGCCCTCGGCATCGGCGGCGATCAGGAACAGGCCAATGCCCCCACCCGGCAGGGTCGCACTGACCACGAGCTGATCGGCGCAGTCCCCGTGCCGAACCGGATTCTTGACGCCGGTGACGCGATACACGTCCCCGTCCAGCACCGCCGTGGCGGCGAGCTCGGTTGCGGGCCACCGGCTTCCGGGCTCATCGTGCGCGAAGGCCAGCAGGCTCTCCCCGCCCACCACCGCGGGCAGCACCCGCTGCCGCTGCTCGGCGGTTCCGGCCGCCGCCACCAGTCCGCCCGGAATCAGCACGGCGTCGAGGACCGGCTCGGGCGCATTGCGCCGCCCGATCTCCTCCATGACCACCATGGTCTCCACCGGCCCCGCGCCGACCCCGCCGTCCTCCTCGGCGAACGCCAGCCCGAGCACGCCCAGTTCGGCGAGCTGTCGCCACACGTCGCGGCTCCAGCCCAGTTCGGTGTCGGTGACCTTCAGCAACTTCTCCGGGTCGTAGGCGCGGCCCAGCAGGTCCCGGACGGTCTCGCGCAGCATGACCTGTTCATCGGTGAGTTCGAAATCCATGGCGGCGGCTCACAATCCGAGGATGGTGGAGGCGATGATGGTGCGCTGCACCTCGCTGGAGCCTCCGTAGATGGTGGTCTTGCGGTAGTTGAGGTAGCCGGGGCCACTGCGCTGCGCCCAGCCGGGCGAGGCGATCTCGTCGGCATCGACCGGCAGCGCGTCGGGTCCGGCGATGTCCAGCAGCAGTTCGGTGGCGGCCTGCTGGAGCTCCGAGCCCTTCAGCTTCAGCACCGAGGACGCCGGATTCGGCTTGTCGCCGGTGGAATTCGACACCACGCGCATGAGGGTCAGCTCCAGGGCCAGCAGCTCGTTCTCGATCTCGGCGACCCGTGCCGCGAACACCGGATCGTCCAGCAGAGTGCCGTTGCCCGAACGGATCTGCGCCGCATACTCCTTCGCGACGCCCAGCTTCACCTTGGTGCGGCCGACGCCGGTAATGCCGGTGCGCTCGTTGCCGAGCAGGAACTTGGCGTAGGTCCAGCCCATGTTCTCCTCGCCGACCAGCTGATCGGCGGGGACCCGGACGTTCTCGAAGAAGACCTCGTTGACCTCGTGGTGGCCGTCGATGAGCTTGATCGGCCGAATCGTCACGCCGGGGGACTTCACGTCGAAGAGCAGCATCGAGATGCCCGCCTGCTTCTTGGCGGCCGGGTCGGTGCGCACCAGGCAGAAGATCCAGTCGGCGTACTGGGCCAGCGTGGTCCAGATCTTCTGGCCGTTGACGAGGTAGGAGTCGCCGTCGCGCACCGCGGTGGTGCGCAGCGAGGCCAGGTCCGACCCCGCGTCGGGCTCGGAAAAGCCCTGGCACCACCAGATGTCGAGGTTGGCGGTCGGCGGCAGGAAGCGCTGCTTGAGCTCCTCGGAACCGAATTGGGCGATCACCGGCCCGATCATCTGGGCGTTGAAGGTGAGCGGCTCGGGCACCGAGGCCAGCTGCATCTCGTCTTCCCACAGGTGACGCTGCATGGGCGTCCAGTCCTTGCCGCCCCACTGCACCGGCCATTTGGGCACGGCCAGGCCATTCTCGTTGAGGATGCGATGGGTGGTGACGATGTCATCGCGCGAGAGTTCGAGACCGTATTTCACGCGGTCGCGGATCTCCGCCGGGATCTTGGTCCGGTAGAACTCGCGCAGTTCGTCCCGGAATTTCACCTCATCGGGTGATAGGGCCAGCTTCATTGCTTCTCCCGAGCGTCGCTGTGATGTCGCCAATAAACTTACCCCCCGGTAATGAGTGGGGTGTCGGCCGGATCACACCCAGCGGCCGACTCGACGGGGCGGCTCTCGAGTAGAGCTGGTACGTTGCCGTGGAATCCGGTTTCCGATGAGGAGCAGCACGAGTGAACGGTTGGACCCTGTCCCGGCGCGCCCTCGCGGTCGCAGCCCTTACCGCGACGGCAACCCTCGGCGCGAGCACCACGGCCACCGCCGACCAGCCCAAAACCCCGGCCGAGCTGGGCATCGACCAGCTCACGCAGGCCGTCGGCAATGACATCGCGGGCAAGACCGCGGTCGCCAATATCGCCCGGGCCGACCAGTTGGTCGCCGCCGCGAAGTTGGAAAACGTTCAGTTCACGCCCTTCTCGTACCTGGCTCCCACGCTGGGCTGCGGCTTCAACATGCCCTTCAGCCTGACCAATGCCATGGCGGTCACCGGCATCTCGGGCGGCGCTTCCTCGCTGCCGCCCGGCAGCGTCAGCTTCCAGGCGATGGCCCAGCAGAACGGCTTCCCGCTCGCCTCCGGTCTGATGGTGGCCTGGCTCAATGTGAACAACGGCCGCAGCGGCATCACCGCCCTGGACGACCAGACCGAGTACAACCTCCCGGCGCTGTCCAAGACCGCCGAGACCGGCGCGGGCACCGTCATCGCCTCCCTCTGGGGCACCATCGACTACCCGAACGCCCGCTGCGTGGTCCTGCCCACCGTCGGCCTGTTCACCGTGACCGACACCCCGCCCGCCCTGCAATCCGCCCCGGCCCCAACCGATCCCGCCAAGCCGGACGCGTCGACCCCGACGACCACACCGGACGCCGCGGCCCCCACCACCTCGGCCGCGCCCACCACCCCGGCCACCCCCACAACTCCGGCGCAGGCTCCGGACGCCGGTTCGGTCACCCCGGCCAACTGAGCATTGGCCCCGTCCGACCGACGGGGCGAACCCCGCGGTTCTCGAAAGCACAACGCCCGCATTCCTTCTGGAATGCGGGCGTTGTCTTGCGTCCTACCGCCTCAGGCGCGGGGCTTGCGGCGCTCGTAGCGCGGCTTGCTGTCGCGGAACTCGCGGCGCGGGGCGCGGCTCATGGAGCGCTGTCCGGGCGGGCCCTGATCCAGCTGGAGCTGGATGAGCTGGCCGCTGATGCGGGTGCGGCTCAAGGCGTTCAGGGTCTCGTCGGACAGGTCGGCGGGCAGCTCGACCAGCGAGTGGTCGGGCCGGATGCTGATGTGCCCGAAGTCGCTGCGGCGCAGGCCGCCCTCATTGGCGATGGCTCCGACGATCGCGCCGGGAGCGACCTTGTGGCGCTTGCCCACCGAGATCCGGTAGGTGGCCAGCTCCGCACCGGTCTGCCGGTGGCGGGAGGGTTCGCGCCGCTCGCGCGGTCCACGGTCGTCGAAGGCACGCGGGGTGCGCTCGCGATCCCGGTCGCGGCGCTCGCGCGGAGCGGGCTCCGGATCGGGCTCCATGTAGAAGGTGTCGCCCTCGTGGCCGCCGACCGCGAGCGCCGCCGCGATATCCACCAGCGGGATATTGTGCTCGCGCTCGTATTCCTCGATGAGCTTGCGGAACAGCGGCAGGTTCGCCGAGTTCAGGTTCTCGGTGATGGCGTCGTGGAACTTGGTGACGCGCTGCGCGTTCACGTCCTCGACGCTGGGTAGCTGCATCTCGGTGACCTGCTGGCGGGTGGCGCGCTCGATGGCGTCGAGCAGGCGGCGCTCGCGCGGGGCCACGAACAGCAGCGCGTCACCGGAGCGGCCCGCGCGACCGGTGCGGCCGATGCGGTGCACGTAGGACTCGGTGTCGTGCGGAATGTCGTAGTTCACGACGTGCGAGATGCGTTCCACGTCCAGGCCGCGCGCGGCCACGTCGGTGGCGACCAGAATGTCGAGCACGCCCGACTTGAGCTGGCCGATGGTGCGCTCACGCTGCGCCTGCGCGATGTCGCCATTGATGGCGGCCGCGGAATACCCACGCGCGCGCAGCTTTTCGGCCAACTCCTCGGTGGCCTGCTTGGTGCGCACGAAGATGATCATGGCCTCGAAGGGCTCGACCTCGAGGATGCGGGTCAGCGCGTCCAGCTTGCGCTGATACGACACCAGCACCCAGCGCTGGGTGATGTTGGTGTTGGTGGAGGTCTTGGTCTTGACCGTGATCTCGACCGGTTCCTTCAGGTACTGCTTGGAGATCTTGCGGATCGCGGTCGGCATGGTGGCCGAGAACAGCGCGACCTGCTTCTGCGCGGGCGTGTCGCGCAGGATGCGTTCCACGTCCTCCTGGAAGCCCATCTTGAGCATCTCGTCGGCCTCGTCGAGCACCAGGTACTGCAGCTCGGTGAGGTCGAGGGTGCCGCGCTCGAGGTGATCGATGACGCGACCCGGGGTGCCGACCACCACCTGGGCGCCGCGCCGCAGACCCGACAGCTGGACCGCGTAGTTCTGGCCGCCGTAGATGGGCAGCACGTGCACTCCGGGCATGTGGGTGGCGTACCGGCCGAACGCCTCCGCCACCTGGATGGCCAGTTCTCGAGTCGGGGCCAGCACCAGCGCCTTCGGGGCCTTGCCGGACTCGTTCAACCCCTGCAGCACGGGAATGGCGAACGCGGCGGTCTTACCGGTACCGGTCTGGGCCAGGCCCACCACGTCGTGGCCGTCCAACAGCGGCGGAATCGTCGCCGCCTGAATGGGCGACGGCGATTCGTAGCCGACATCCGCGATGGCCCGCAGAATGCGGTCATCGAGGCCGAGATCGTTGAAGGACGGGCCGGAAACGTCCCTCTCGTCGTCAGTGGGAACGCTGTCGGCCGGTGAGGTACTCATTGCGAAGGATTTTACTGCCTGCTAGCTGCGGGGTTGACCATCGGGTGAATACCCTGGGAGTCGTGCATCCGGACAACTCGCCCGCGCCCTCCGTCTCGACCTCCGTCGGCTCCCCTTCCGGGCTCGGCAATACCGAACCCACACCCGTGCGCAATTACGTCACCGGGACCCTGGCCACCGACGATGCGGCCAGCTCGGGAGCAGTGGCGACGGCCATTCACGAGACCGCCGCGCAGGCCGGGTTGGGCGCGCCGCCCGAGCCCGCGGGCGCGGTGGATGTGGCGGTGGTGCAGTTCGATCCGTACACCGACACCGTGGCCAATCTCACCGCGCTGCGATCGGAGGTCAAGGCCGCCAGCGAACTCGGAGCGAAGGTGGTGGTCGCGCCGGAGTATTCGATGTTCGCCACCAAGGTCCTCGACGAGCGGGCGGTCGCCGCGGCCGAACCGCTGACCGGTCCGTTCGTCACCGGATTGCGGGGCATCGCAGCCGAATTCGGCGTGCACGTGGTCGCGGGCATGGTGGAGACCGCGGGCCCGGATCAGCCCGCCGGGCACGTCTACAACACCCTCGTCGCCGCCACGCCCGATGCCGAATTCGCGGCGGTCTACCGCAAGGTGCATCTCTACGACGCCTTCGGCGCGAAGGAATCCGACCTGCTCATTCCCGGCCCGCTGGACCAGTCACCCACCTTCACCGTGGAGGGCGTGGTGTTCGGCATGCAGCTGTGCTTCGATCTGCGCTTCCCCGAAGGCATTCGCCGCCTGGCCGCGGCCGGGACGCACGTGCTGCTGTTGCCCGCGCAGTGGATTCCCGGCCCCGGCAAGGTCGATCAGTGGACGACGCTGCTGCGCGCCCGGGCCATCGAGAACACCATGTACGTGGCCGCCGCCGACCAGGCCGCACCCCGCGGCGCGGGCACCTCCATGATCGTCTCCCCCACCGGCGCGGTGCTGGCCGAACTCGGCGACCAGCCGGGCATCGCCACCGCCCGCATCGATCTGGCACACCTCGCCGAGGTCCGCACCACCAATCCGAGCCTGTCCCTGCGCCGCTACACCATTCGCGGCGAGTAGCGAGCGAGCTCCTCCGCGAGGTCGGACGCCTAGACTGGACAGCAATGATCTATCCGGATCGGGGGGCCGCCGGACGCGCGCTGGGTGAACAGCTCGAGCACCTGCGCGCGGCGGATCCCTTGGTGCTGGGACTGCCGCGCGGCGGAGTTCCGGTGGCCGCGGCGGTGCGGGAGGTGATCGGCGGGGATCTGGATGTGCTGTTGGTCCGCAAGCTCGGGGTGCCGTGGCAGCCGGAACTGGCCATGGGCGCCATTGGCGAGGACGACGTGCGGGTGCTGAATTACGACGTCATGCGGCACACCGGGGTGAGCGTCAGCCAGCTGGCGGCCATCGAGGACATGGAACGCGCCGAACTGGAACGCCGACGGCAGATCCTGCGGGTGAGCCCGCCGCTGCCCTTGAAGGACCGGACCGTGATCATCGTGGACGACGGCATGGCCACCGGCGCGACCGTGGCCGCCGGATGCGAGATCGCGCGACTGCATGAACCGCGCCGGGTCGTGGTGGCCGTGCCGGTGTCGAGTGTCGAAGCGCTGCACCGGATTCGGTCGGTCGCCGACGAGGTGGTGTGCCCGCTGGTGCCCCGCGCCCTGGGCGGGGTCGGCGGAGCCTACCGGGACTTTCACCAGCTGACCGACGAGGAAGTGGTGGAACTGTTGCGCCCCACCGCTTCCCACGATCCGGGTGAGTGAACGTCGGCGAACCCTTGCGGTGTCGCCGCGGGGAGGCGTCAGACCAGCGAACGGGCGTGGACGAATTCGACGATCTCCGCGGTGACCTCGGCGTGCACCGGCTCGTGCAGGAGGTCGTGCCCGGCGTGGGGGTAGGTGGTGAAGCGCGCGCCGACCTGGGCGGCCCAGTCGCGGACCGGGTCGAGTGGGGCGCGGCGGTCGTCCTCGCCGTGCACGATCAGTACCGGCAGGCCCTCGGGCAGGCGGGGGCCGGGCCAGTCCGAATCCCGCTCAGTCGCGACCGCGGCACGCGACCGGGCACCGGCGTGGGCACGGGAGGGCGTGGCCACACCGCGACGCGGAGAATCGGCAGCGCGAGGCGGGGAATCGGCACCGCGTTGCGGAGAATCAGCACCGCGTGCGGACTTCGGGGACTTGCCCTCGAGGACCGCCTTCGGCGTGCCGGACAGCACCAGGCCCGAGAATTCGCCCGGCTCCGCGTCCCGCAGCACCGCCAGCGCGGTGGCCGCGCCCAGCGAGTGGCCGAGCAGGAAGGGTGTGGAATTCGCCTGGGCGTGCACCTGTTCCAGGAACAGCCTGGCGTCGGCCGCCAATTCGTGGATATTGCCCGGCCGGTCCGGATCCCCTTCGCTGAGGCCGTGGCCGGAGGTGTCCAGGGCCCAGAGTTCGATTCCCCGGGCGGCGAGCGCCCTGGCGAACCGGTGGTAGTGCGCGCTGTGCTGGCCGATTCCGGGTAACAGGGCCAGCGCGGCCTGTGCATTGTCGAGCTGCCATCGTCGGTAGTGAAGGCGGCCGCGAGCGCCCGCGAGGTAGAGCATCGGCAGATTGTGACAGACCGGGCAGGGTTGCGGGGCTACTCCGCGGAGGCGACCGGCCAGTAATGAGGAGGAGTCCGCGAACCGCGCGTGACCGGCGACACGCCGGACCCGGCGGTGGGGTTTCTCACCCCCGACCGGGGGATCGGCGTACACCCGCCGGGGTGGCGCGGCCGAGTCGTGTTGTCCCCCAACATCGCCCGCGCACCGTCCGCGAACTCGGTGGCGGCGGGCGCGGCCCCCGGCCCGAATCGGCCGCACCTGACGACACACCACGGGCCCCGCAGTCACTACGCTATGGCGCGACTCGGCCGCGCGTGGACTGTTTCCGCGAGGACCAATTTCGGCCGGGTGCGGGTGTCGGCGGAGGAGAGGCACAGGAGGGCCGCGATTGATGCTGTTCGGTGATCGTGTCGTGTGCAGCACCGGTGACCTGGTGACGGCGGCGCGCTGTGAGTTCGCGCTGCTGCGCGCGCTCGACGCCGAACTGGGACTGGTCACGCCGCTGGAGGCCCCGTCCCCCGGCGCGCTCACCCGCACCCCCGACCCGGCCGTCGAACACCGCCTCGCCGACCTCCGCGACCGCCACGGCCCCGCCGTCACCCGCATCCGCCTGTCCCCACCCGCCCACCTCGCCCTCGGGCAGGCAGCACCCGCCCAGCGCCCGCACGATCTCGCGGCGCGACCGCAGGGCCACGCATTGCAGCCGAGTGCGGGTGCGCCACACGATGGTGCGACGCACTCGCATGATGGCGCGGACGCGCTACCGGGCGACCCGCGCGAATCAAGTTCGAACGCATCGGCAGCGGCCCGGCGGTTCGCGGATCGCCGCGGGCCGACTCCGATGCTGGCCGAGGATCTGCGGGCGGAGGCGCTGGCCGGATTGCGGGCGGGGCATGAGGAGACGTTGGCGGCGCTGAGCTCCGACGCCGAGGCGGTGGCGGGGGCCGTCGTGTTCGACGGCGACTTCGTGGCGCGATGCGATTTCCTGGTGCGAGAACATTCGCCGGAGACGCACGACTATGTGGTGACCGGGGTGTCCGGTCGGCGGGATCGGATCGCGACGCTGCTGGGACTGGCGGCCATGGCGGAAGCCCTGCGGCGCAATGGTTTCCGGGCCGCACCGCACGCGCGGATCTGGGAGGACGGGGTCGCGGTCGGGCATCCGCTGGCCGATATGGCGGTGGTGTATCAGGCGCGGCGGGCGCGGTTGCACCTCATCGTGGACACCAAGCTCGGTGAACTGCTGCCGGTGCAGTGGGGTGACCGACGCTTCCTCGCCTGCGGCCACTGCCCCACCTGCACCGCCGAACTCGAGGCCCGCCGCGACCTGCTGCTGGTGGCGGGCATGCGTCCGGCCACCCGAGCCCACCTGCGCGACGCGGGCATCACCACCCTCGACCGCCTCGCCGTCGCCGACACGGTGGTGACCGGCATCCCCACCGCCACCCTGACCACCCTGCGACTGCAGGCCGAGGTGCAGATTCTCCGCGAACGCACCGACCGCCCCGTACACGGCCTCATCGACCCGGCCGCCCTCGCCGCCCTCCCCGCACCCACCCGAGGCGACCTCTTCGTGAGCGTCACCCCGGCCTGCGCCCCCGACCCCGCCACCGGCTTCACCCGCGCACCCTCTGGAATCGCCTGCGCCACCGGCGATCTCGTCGTCACCATTCGATCGGCCGGGCCGCCTCGATCGACCGAGGTCGGCCCCGCCCACTCGGCGCACGCCCGCACACCCGACACCCTTGCCGCCGGGCGGGCCGCCGACAGCCATTCGGCCGCGCATCCGGTCGGCACGTCCACAGCATGTGCGCTCGAGCTCTCGGGCACGCGCGCGGATGACCAGGCCGACATGCGCCCGATCTCTTCGACCGAGGCCGCCGCTCACCCGGGTGCGATCGGCGAATCAGCCAGCGCCGCAGTCGAACAGCGCGCCGAGGACGCCGGACACGCGGCGGTGACCATCGTGGATCCGGGGCCGGTGCCCGGGGTGAGCACGGTGGCGTTGGGCTTCGTCGCCGAGCCCGCCGCGCCGAAGGTGGAGCGGGCCTTCGTGATTCGGGTCGACGAGCGGGACGGGGTCGGCGCGGCGGTGCGGCGGCGCGATGATGCCGAGAAGCTGTTGGGGTTCCTCCAGGAGCGGCAGCGCGAGTGTAATGACTTGCGAATTCATCATTATCGGGGTGATTTACGCGGGCTGCTGCACGCCATCGGAGAGCGGGATTCCGAGGGCGAGGACGTGGTAGCGGAGTTGCTGCCCGCGCTCGTGGATCTGTACCCGATCGTGCGCGCCGCGCTGGTGGTGGGTGAGCGCTCCTATGACCTGCATCAGCTGCCGCCGAATCAGGAGGAGTGCGAGAACGGGGCCGAAGCCGTACTGCGACTGCGGGATTGGCTGCTCGAACTGGCCGCGCAGCACCGGGTGGCCCCGGCTCGACGCTGGTCCTACGACTACGCCGAGACCGGGCCGGACGATATCGAGGCCGCGCTGCGGGAATTCGCGGAGAGCGACGGCATCGAGCGCGGCGAGGCGCAGGAGGCGGCGGGGCTGACCGCCGCGGCCCTGGGCTATCACCGGCGCGAGCGGCGGCCGCTGCGGTGGGCGCACGACGACCGGCTCGATCACCCGGTGGCCGAATGGGCCGACACCGCAGGGGTTCTCGTCGCCGACTCCGGATCGGTGGACACCGACTGGCACAGCACCGGACAGCGCCCCATGCGCCGCTATCTGACCCTCACCGGACGGCTCGGCACCGGCAACGCACCGCCGCCGGGCACCCCGGTGCTCACCCTCTACGACCGGCCCGCGCCCGGCATGGCCGTCACCCCGGGCCTGCGCGCCACCGCCTGCGCCACCGTGCTCGGCTGCGCGCTGGACACCAACTTCGAAGACGTCGTGCGCGTGGTGGAAGAGCTGCCGGAGGGCTGCGAGCCCTACGGCGAGCTGCCCACCGCCATCGCGCCCTGCCCGCCCGGCCACGACATCCATCTGTCGGAAGCGTTGGAGGACACCGCACATCAGCTGCTGATCACCCTCCCCCAGGTGCCGGAGACGGCCGTCTTCGACATTCTCTGCCGCCGCCCGCCCCGACTGCGCTCGGGCGACGCGCTGCCCGAGGTGTTCGGCGATCACGCCGCCGCCGTCACCGCGGCCGTGCTGGATCTCGACAATTCCTATGCGGCCGTGCAGGGCCCGCCCGGCACCGGCAAGACCGACACCACCGCCCGCGCGGTGGAAAGACTCGTGACTCGTTACCGATGGCGCGTGGGCGTGGTGGCGCGCTCGCACCAGGTGGTCGAGCACGTGCTCGACGCCGTGGTGGCCGTGGGCGTGCTGCCGGAGCTGGTGGCCAAGGCCGACACCCGCTCGGTGGCACCGGAATGGCTGCCCATCGAGGCCTCGCGCTACCCGCGCTTCCTCGACAATGCCGTGAACGGCTGTGTGGTGGGCGGACTTTCGAGCGACTTCACCGATCCCGAGCGCATTGCCCGCGACAGCCTGGACCTGCTGGTCATCGTGGACGCCGGGAAATTCCCCCTGGCCGAGGCGATCGCGGTGGCGGTGTCGGCGCGCAATCTGCTGCTGGTCGGCGATCCCGCACCCCCTTCGGGGCGCGGCGCGCATCCCGAACCCATCGCGCAGTCCGTGCTGGGTCGCCTGCTCGGCCCGCACCGCACGCTGCCCGCCGCCTACGGCTATTTCCTGGACCGCACCTGGCGCATGCATCCGCGCATGTGCGGCCCGGTGTCGCGACTGCGCTACGACAACCGGCTGCGTTCCAATGAAACCGTCACCCTGGCAAGGGAACTCGACGGCATCCCGCCCGGCGTGCGCACGGTGCCGGTGGAGCATCACGGCAACAGCACCGAATCCGCCGAGGAGGCACGCGAAATCGTGCGTCAGGTGCGCACGCTGCTCGGATTGCCCTGGCACACCGGCGCGCTCACCCGCCGCCTGCACCCGCACGACATTCTGGTGGTCGCGCCCTACCACGCCCAGGTCGCGCGCATTCGAACCCTGTTGTCGCGGGCGCGCATCGAGGACGTCCTGGTCGGCACCCCCGACCACTTCCAGGGCCGCGAGGCCGCGGTGGTGCTGGTCTCCATGACCACCTCCGCCCCCGAGGACGCCCCGCACGGCATTGGCGCGCTGCTCTCGCGCCACTGGCTCACCAGCGCGATCTCCCGCGCCATGTGGTCGGCCATCATCGTGCGCTCACCCCTGCTGACCGAATACCTCCCGGCCACCACCGCCGAACTCTCCGACCTGGCCGCGGTGCTGCAACTCGATCGGGTCTAGCGCCTTCAGCGACCCCGAAACAGGTCAGCCGAAGCTGTGTCCTTCGCCGCGGTAGGTCGGCACCGTCGTGCGGGTGCCGTCCTCGTCGACCAGATGCACTTCGTTGAACCGCTCGCACAGTTCGCCCGCCTTGGCGTGCCGGAACCACACGCGATCACCGATGGCCAGGCCCTCCGCACCCGCGAGCGGGGTCTGCACCTCGCCCGCGCCCTCGGTGCCGAGGAGCTTCAAACCCAACGGCCACACCGGCTTCGGGACCCGCGAGGCCCCCGCCGGACCGGAGGCGATGTAGCCGCCGGAGAAGACGGTGGCAATGCCCGGCGCGGGATGCCGCAGCACGGGCGTGGCGAAATACATGGACGGGCGGGGCGCGAGATTGCGGTAGCCGTCGAAGAGGGTCGGCAGGTAGAGGCCGGATCCGGCCGTCACCTCGGTGACATTCGGATCGGAGATGCTGACCTCGATCGATCCGGTGCCGCCGCTATTGACGATCTCCAGCTCGCCGACCGCCGACCGCACCGCGTCCAGCACCCGGCGGCGACGCCTGCCGATCTCGTCGGCCGACAGCTTCTTCACCAGGCGCACAGCGGGATTGGTGTCGGGCAGGCCCGCGATCTGCGCCTCGTAGGTCATGACGCCGACGACTCGGAAACCGCGCGAACGGGTTTCGGCGGCCAGCCGGGCGGCCTGCTCCGGCGTGCGAATGGGCGAGCGGCGCACACCCAGGTGCAGCGGCCCGATCCGCAGCGAGGCATCGACATCCAGACACACACGCGGAGCGATCTTTTCGCTGCCGACGGCCGCGCGAATCAGATCCAGCTGATCGGTGTCGTCGATCATCAGGGTGATGGAGTCCAGCAGCAGCGGATCGGCGGCTAGTTCGGCCAGCGCGTGCCGGTCGGCGGTGGGATAGCCCAGCAACACATCGCGCGCGCCCTCGCGCACCAGCCAGATGGCTTCGCGCAGTGAGTAACCCATGATGCCCGCGAACCCGCCGGAGGCGGTGAGCTTGGGGCCCAACACTTCTTCGAGCACCGCGCGGCAGCGCACGGACTTGCTGGCCACCCGGATCGGCACGCCGCGGGCGCGGCTCACCAGGTCGGCGGCATTGGCGCGCAGGGCGGTCAGGCTGACCGCGGCCAGCGGCGGGTCCAGGTCGGCGGTGGCCGCGTGCAGCCCGCTGATCGGCGACGGATCGGTCACCAGATCATTCGACCACGAACTTGGTCAGGCGTCCAGCATTAAGTGCTCAGGGCAGGTCGACGGCCTTCGTGGACAGGTAGGAGACCAGATCGTCGAGGACGACGAGCGAGATCTCGTCATCGCAATCGGCGAGCCAGCGCAGCACCATGCCCTGGATGACGGCCAGCAGATAGGCGGCGATGGCGTCGACCGGTTCCAGCCACTGGGTGCCCGAGCGACGGGCACACAGCTCCAGGAAATCGGTGACATCGGCGTCCAGATCCCGGAACATGGCCGTGGCCATCGGGTCCGGCACGCATGCCGCCTGATTCTCCCAACGCGCCCGCAGCACGGCCAGGGTGGATTCATAGGCGCGCAGCTGACGGTCGGGCGAGGCTTTCAAGATCGGCCACAGCGTGCTGACACCGGCGTGCAGCAGGATGCGCAAGGCACGATTACCGGTGATGTCGAGCGACGCGGCCGTGCTTTCGATGGCCTCGGTCATGGCCGGACGAAGTCCGACCTGGGTGATTTCTCCACTTGCGCTCAACGACAACTCCCTTTGGCGAAAGAACTCGCGCGGACGGCTCGCGACGGTGGTCGCGAAGCAGCGTGCGCGGTTCGCTCAACGGGTTGCAGATCGGCGCTGATCTCCGGTCAGTACACCGGCGTACCCGTTCAACGGGTATCGATGTTACGTCGTTTTCTGGCTCGGTAACCAGCTTTGATAGCCGATTCCGTACCGGAAGAATGTTTCGTTACCTAATCGGAACGGAGCTGCGATCCGATGGGAATGATCAAATTGAACGATCGCCTGGTAAAGCCGTTGATAGGACCAATCGGTATATTACGGAGCCCTGTGCGGTGAAACATAGTCCGTGTGCGCGAGCCCACACTCTCGACACGCATTCCGGCCCCACTCACCGACCGCGAATTCGCCGGTTCGATCGATCGCCGACACCGTGGCGATACCCGCTCACCGATAGCCTGACGGGGTGACTTCAGCGCGCCACGACCAATTCCTGATCTCCGGCACCTTCAATTTCCGCGACCTCGGCGGTGCCCGCACCCTCGACGGCCGCAAGGTTCGCGAGCGTGTGCTCCTACGGTCGGCCCAGCTCAGCCGACTCGACGAGGCCGGACTGGGCACCCTCGGCGAGTTGGGCGTCACCGATGTGCACGACCTGCGCGGATTCGCGGAAATCGACTTCATCGGCCACGACGTGGTGCCGGACGGGGTTCGCCTGCAGGTCACCCCCTTCGACTCGCGCATGGGCGAGACCCCGCCCCACGAGGCGCGCCGCCACGTCACCGCGTCGAGCCACATGCTCGAGGTGTACCGGCTCTTCCCCGCGCTGCCCGAGGCGCACGTGGCGATCCGGGCGCTGGCCGAATCGGTGCTGGCGGGCACCGCCCTGGTGCACTGCGCGGCGGGCAAGGACCGCACCGGCTGGGCCGTGGCAACCCTGCTGCGCGCGGTCGACGTCACCGAAGAGGACATCTACGCCGACTACCTGCTCAGCAATGACGCCGTCCCGACCCTGCGCGCCTTCATGACCGCGGACTCCGACGAGGAACTCTCCGACGACCTGCTCGGCGTCAAGCCCGAATACCTGGCGTCCGCGACCAATTCGATGAACGACATGTACGGCGGCCTCGCGGGCTACCTCGACGAAATCGGCATCACGCCGGGCCTGCGGGACGCACTGAAGGCCCGCCTGTTGGAGTGATCAGTAGACCCGCCTGTTGGAGTGATCAGTCGGCGGCGGCCCGGCGGACCAGGCCGTCCGCGTCGATGCTCACCTGGTTTCCGGTATGGAACCAGCTGCCCGTGAAGCGGGACCGGGTGGTTTGGGGGTCGTTCCAGTAGCGGGGGGTGATGTTGGGGCCGCGGCAGAGGAGTTCGCCGCGGCCGGTGTCGGCGCCCGGGCCCCAGAGGGCGAGTTCGGTTCCGCCGAAGGCGAATCCGAGGGTGTCGCAGGCGCTGCCGTCGCAGGCGGCGGTGTCGTCGTGGGCCAGGCCGATGCCGGAGGTCTCGGTCGCACCCCACACCGACCACTGGCGCGCGGCCGGGAAGACCTCGCGCAGACCGGCGGTGACCGCGTCGGAGGTGGTCCGGTCGGCGGCGGCCAGTTCGGCGCGGTGCCCGGCGCTGCACACCTGGCGCACCTGCTCCACGCGCAGCCCGGCCAGCTCCGGCAGCAGTCCGGCGAAGATGCGCGGGGTGGCCGAGACCATGTCGATGCGTTCGGCGACAAGGGCTTCCGGCACCGCGGACCGGTCGGGGGTGAGCACCACGGTGCCGCCGACCGCGAAGGTGGGCAGTAGCTGATCGACGCAGCCGCTGGCGTGCGCGAGCGGCAGCAGCACCAGATTGCGCAGGCCGTCGGTGGGCAGATCCAGCGCGCCGACCACGGAATGGATTGCCGAGAGCAGGTTCTCGTTGGTCAGCTCCACCCCGCGCGGGCCCGCGCCGGGGCCGAAGGTGGTGTAGCAGAGCAGCGCCAACTCGCCGAGCGACGCGCCGTCGTCGATGAAGGCCGCGGCATCGGGCAGCGCCTCGCCGAAGCCCGCCGCGCGGCCGCCGCCGTCCAGCACGAAGTCGGCGCAGGCGTCGCGAATCACGCGGTCCGCCACCGCATCCGGGAGCCCGTCGTGCACCAGGACCGGGACCGCGCCCGACAGCAGCGCGCCCAGGAACGCCTGTACCCAGCGCGCGCCGACGGGCATGCGCACCGCCACCCGGTCGCCGTAGCCGATGCCGTGCTCCTGCAGGCCGCCCGCGATGCGGGAGGCCGAGTACCAGAGTTCGCGGTAGGTGAGCCGGGGGCCGCCGATCTCCACCACGGCCTCGCGGGCCGCGAAGGTGTGCACCTGGATGTCGAGTAGCTCGGTGAGCGCCGGGGTGAGATTGCCGTAGCGCAGGATGCCGTCCGCGGCGCGCGCAAGGGGGTTGTCGCGCCGACCGTTTCGCGACAGCGGATATTCCACGAGTAACTGCGACATCGTCCCTCCGAGTGCCTCGTTCGCCCTGCCAGGCATGAGTGACTATATGATGCAGATCACAGCCATGGGCGGATTGTCGGCAAACGGATGTCAGGGTTTGACACGACGGAAACAGACCGCCGCCCGGTGAACCCCGTGTTCCCCCGTAAGAGCCTGCGGAAACGTCGTAATTGCGGTGCCTTTCGCAGAGCCACACCGGGTTTCCCTGCCGAGCGGTCTCGGCCTACCCCCTATCCCACACCATCGCAGGTGAGGGGCTTGACACGCCCGAAATACGCCGACACACCCGGCCGCACAAGGCGACCGGATGGTCGACATCCGGGGTTGCCGCCTACTTGCCTGTGTACGTGGCCTTTCCGGGCCCGACCTCGAGGAAGCTCCGCACCGCGTTCTGCAGATCCTCGGTGCCGAACAGTTGCCCGGACACCTCGGGGGTCACCGAATCCGCGTGCGCCACACCGCCGGAACGCCAGGCCCCGATGATCGCCTTGGTGGCGGCGTGCGCCCGGGTCGGCCCGTCGGCGAGCTTGGCCAGCAGGGCCCGGGCCGCGGCGTCGACATCCTCGTGCACGGCGTTCACCACGCCCCAGTCGGCCATGGTGGCGGCGTCGTAGAGGTCGGCGGTCATGACGAACTCGCGGGCCCGGCCGGAGCCCGCGCGCTCGGCCAGCCGCTGCGGGCCGCCCATCGAGGGGGTCAGGCCGACCACGGTCTCCACCAGGCCGAACTTGGCCTTCGGGGCGGCCAGGATGATGTCGCAGGCCAGCGCCATCTCGAAAGCCGCGGTGAGGCACAGCGAATGGGCCGCGAAGACGACCGGGCAGGGCAGCGCCTCGAGCGGATGGATGATGCGCGCGAACAGCGTCTGCCACAGCTGCGCACCCTCCTCGACCGTGAGCCCCTGGAAGGTGTGCACGTCGACGCCGCCGGACACCAGCTTGCCCTCGGCGCGCAGCAGCAACGCCCGCGGCGGATTGGCCGACAGCTCCTCGATATCGGCCGAGAGCGCCTCCAGCAGAGCCTTGTCGAAGAGGTTGAGCGGCGGGTGGTCGATGGTGAGGATCGCCGCGTCCGCGCCGCCCGCGGTGACGATGCGTTCCAGGCGGGTGGGCTTCGAGTCAGTCATGAATGCGAATGTATGCGCCCGCTCACTTTCGGTACAGACCGGGCATGGACGTT
This sequence comes from Nocardia sp. CDC160, assembly GCF_035818795.1. NCBI lineage: Bacteria > Bacillati > Actinomycetota > Actinomycetes > Mycobacteriales > Nocardiaceae > Nocardia > Nocardia sp. CDC160. The sequence continues at coordinate 866,316 of NZ_JAYKYT010000003.1, forward strand.
TTCTGACAGACTGGCCAGGTGACCACCTCGAAATCCGAGCCGGGGAGTTATGTGGAGCCCGGCGAATTCAAGCGGGACACGAACTACATCCAGACGCGGATCACCGCGGACGGGCGCGACGGGTATGCCGTCGAGGCCGGGCGGTATCGGCTGGTGGCGGCGCGGGCCTGCCCGTGGGCCAATCGCACGCTCATCGTGCGACGGCTGCTCGGGCTGGAATCGGCGCTGTCGCTGGGACTGTGCGGGCCCACCCACGACAAGCGCAGCTGGACCTTCGATCTGGATCCCGGCGGGGTGGATCCGGTGCTGGGCATCCACTTCCTGCGGGACGCGTATTTCCAGCGCTTCCCGGACTATCCGCGCGGCATCACCGTGCCCGCCCTCGTGGACGAGCGCAGCGGCGCGGTGGTCACCAACGACTACGCGCAGATGACCCTCGACTTCTCCACCGAGTGGAGCGAGTTCCACCGGCCGGGCGCACCGCAGCTGTATCCGGAAGACCTTCGCGCGGAAATAGATTCGGTGAACCGCCGGGTCTACACCGAGGTCAACAATGGCGTCTACCGCTGCGGTTTCGCCGGTGACCAGCAGGCCTACGAGGCCGCCTACGATCGGCTCTTCACCGCGCTGGACTGGCTCTCGGAGCGGCTGTCCACCCAGCGCTACCTGGTCGGCGACACCATTACCGAGGCCGACGTCCGCCTGTTCACCACCCTGGTCCGCTTCGACCCGGTGTATCACGGGCACTTCAAGTGCAACCGCGACAAACTCACCGAGCTACCCGTGCTGTGGGCCTACGCCCGCGACCTGTTCCAGACCCCCGGCTTCGGCGACACCGTCGACTTCGTGCAGATCAAACAGCACTACTACATCGTCCACACCGACATCAACCCGACGCGCGTCGTCCCCAAGGGCCCGGAACTGGCCAACTGGCTGACCCCGCACGGTCGAGAAGCCTTGGGCGGCAGCCCCTTCGGCAACGGCACCCCGCCACCCCCGCCGCTCGAGTCCGAGCGCGTCCCCGTCGGCCACGGCGCGGGTTGAGAGTTATACGGCTCAGTCTGAGGATTATTCGCCCGTCACGCCCGGGTAGGTGCCGAAGCTCCAGTAGACGCCCTCGGGGTCGCGACAGGTGAAACCCCGTGATTCGTAATCGGTTTCGTCGCGCAGTTCGCGGGTGATGTTCGCGCCCGCGGCCTTCGCGCGGTCGTAGAGGGCGTCGGGGTTGTCGACGACGATGTAGGCGGAGCCGACGCCGGGCGGCTGGCATTCCAGCGCCATGCCCTCGCGGATGCCGCCGAGCATGATGCCGCCGCCACCCGGCCAGGCGAGTTCGGCGTGGTGGACCACGTCGCCCTCGGAGTAGCAGGCCTTGGTCTCGAAGCCGAAGGCCTGCTCGAGGAAGGTGATGGCGGCCTTGGCGTCGCGGTAGACGAAGGTCGGCCAGATGACCGTGCCGGTCGATACGGAAGTTGTCGATTCGCTCATGCGTCTAGCCTCCCGCCGTGGCAGTTTGTTGGTCTTGGACGAATGGGAACTCCTCGCGTTCCCGCCAGACCGAGGGCGGCATGCCCGCCAGCTCGCGCCATTCCCGGGCCATGTGCGCCTGGTCGTAGTACCCGGCGGCCGCGGCCACCTCGGCCAGCGGCGGCAGGGTCGGCTCGCGCAGCAGCCGGTGCGAGCGTTCGAACCGGGCCACCCGCACCGCGTCCTTGGGGGTGATGCCGAACTCGGCGCTGAAACGATTGCCGAGATGCCTTCGGCTCCAGCCGATCTCGTCGGCGACGGCGGCCACCCGCACGGTCGGATCCGGGCCCGATAGCAGATCCCAAGCATGGGTCAGTTCGGCATCCCACGGTACGGGCGCCACCCGCCGCAGCAGGATCTCGTCGATGACGGCGAAACGCTCCGGCCAGGTCGACAGCAGCGACAGCCGTTCCCGCAGTTCGATAGCCCGCGGACCGAGTACATCGGTCAGGTCCACGATCCAGGAGCCGAGCGCGGCGGCGGGCATGCCGAACAGCGCGCGGCAGCCCCGCGGCGTCAGATCGATCTGCACCCCGTGCTGGAACCCGTTGTGCGCGATCACCGCCGGGTGCACGGTGAGTCCGCTGGCCAGCATGTCCCAGCGGCCGCCCGCCTGGTCGGGATGGGAGGACACGGGCACGTCGATCGGCTCGTCGATGGTGATGATCACGGTCAGCGCGATCCCCGGCATGCCGATGTGCTGACCCGGCGCGAAGCCGTGCAGCAGGTAGCCCTGGTACCCGTGCACGTAGGGGCGCAGTCGCGGATCGGGCAGTCCCGACGCGCCTTCGGACACGCCTGCCACGCATCCCACCCTAAGCTGATTTCGAGCTACGCGGGGGCCTGATCTCACGCCACGCGGGACCCTCCCATCCGGAACCGGTCTATCTCGCGAATCGTTGTCGAGGTGCCATAGAGTTTCGGAGGACCGCACGGAGAAGGGGTTGTCGATGTTCAAGGCCGGGCTCGAGAAGGCTGTCGTCTCCCTGCTCGACAATGGGTCGCAGGTGCAGGCTCCGGCCGTCGCGAAGTACGTCGGCAAGCTGCGGGACGCGCATCCGGGCGAATCGCCCGCGCAGATCATCGCGCGCATCGAGAAGCTGTACCTCAATACCGTCACCAGTTCGGGCACGGCGGTCGGCGCGACCGCGGCGGTGCCGGGCGTCGGCACGGTCGCCTCGCTGGCGGCCATGAGCGCCGAGACCGCGTTCTTCCTGGAGGCGTCGGCGGTGTTCACCCTCGCCGTGGCGGCCGTGCACGGGGTCGCGCCGGAGGACAAGGAGCGCCGCCGCGCGCTGGTGCTGGCCGTGGTGCTCGGCGAGTCCGGCATGGAGATCGTGCAGAAGAGCGTCGGGCATTCGGCCAAGAACTGGGGCGGGCTGCTGGCCACCAAGATCCCCGGCATCAGCGCCATGAACGACTCGCTGCTCAAACGGTTCCTGGTGCAGTTCATAGCCAAACGCAGCGCGCTCATGGTCGGCAAGATCATTCCGGCCGGAATCGGCGCGGCCATCGGCGGATTCGGCAACCGGGCGCTGGGCCACGGCGTGGTCGACAATGCCCGCAAGGCCTTCGGCGCGCCGCCGCTGACCTGGCCGCAGCCGCTGGTCATCGACGCCGACCCGCTGCCCGCCGTGGAGGCGCCGAGCTGGGACAAGCAGCCGTGACGCGGCCGCTCGCCTTCGCCGCCGGTGGGCTGACCAAGACCTTCGACACCGTGACCGCGGTCGACGAGGTGAGCTTCGTGGTGCCCGCGGGCACCGTGGCCGCCCTGGTGGGTCCGCACGGGTCCGGGAAATCGACCGTGCTGCGCATGCTGCTCGGATTGCTCACCCCCACCTCCGGCACCGCGAGCGTGGGCGGCCCCGGGTCGGGGGCGAAGGCCGGAGGACAGGTCGTGGGGGCCATGCTGAACCCGCGCGGGCTGCATCCGGCCCGGAAGGTGGCCGCGCAGCTGCGCGTGTTCGCTTCCGCCGCAGGGGTTTCCGATACCCGCGTCGAGGAGCTGCTGACCCTGGTCCGACTCACCGATGTCGCCGATCGACGCATCGGCGGCCTGACCGAGGGCATGCGGACCCGGCTGGCGCTGGCCGTCGCCCTGCTCGGCGATCCCCCGCTGCTGGTGCTCGACGATCCGACCGCCGGGCTCGATGTGCGGGAAACCGCCTGGCTCAACGACTTTCTGCGCGGACACGCCCGCCGCGGCGGCACCGTGCTGCTCACCTCCCGGACCCTGAGTACCGTGCTGCCCATCGCCGACGAGCTCATCGTCCTGGACCGCGGCGCCATCGCCTACCAGGGCAGCCCCGCCCGACTGCGCCGCAGCCACCCGGATCGGCTGCTGGTCAAGGCCTCCAGCCCGATCGCCCTGGCCACCAGCCTGGCCGCGCAGGGCTTCACCGACGCGGTGATGCGCCCCGACGGTCGCCTGGCGGTCGCGGAAGCCTCGCTGTCGCAACTGGAATCGGCCGCCTCCACCGCCCGCGTCCAACTCACCGAGGTCACCCAGGAACACATCCACCCCGACCAGGTCCTGGCCGCCCTCACCCACACCGGAGCCCCCGCACCCACCTATCCGGCCCCGGCTCCCTACGGCACCTATCGTTGACGCCGTTGTCCCCCAGCCTGGTTCGACGAGAGGACGCTCGATGAAGCTCACGGTGCCGCCGGTGGTGGCGCGGGCCGCGAATTCCGAAGTGCGGAAGGTTACTTCGGTGCGGATCAACTGGGTGATCGGCGGCGGGGTCGTGCTCGCGGGCATCGCGGCGTTCGTGGCGCTGGGGACGGGGTTTCAGTCGGGCGGGCAGCACGAGGAGGGATTCAGCACGGGGTCCGGGTGGGCGATGCTGCTGACCACCTGGGTGCTGGTGTCGATCGTGGCGGCGGCCGCCGCGTTCGGGGCGCTGGGGTCGGCCTCGGAGTTCCGGTACGGGTCGATGGCGATCGGTTCGTTGTTCACGACCGACCGCACCCTGCTGCTCGGGTCGAAACTGGCGGTGGCGGCGGCGTTCTCGCTCGGCACGGTGCTGTTCATGGAGGTGCTGGGCGGGGCGGCCATGCGGATCGCGGGCGGCTCGCGGGTGCCCATGGACAGCGGATTCTTCGGCGTGCTCATTGGTGTCCCGCTGGCGGCGCTGTGCTGGGCGGTGATCGGCACCGCGCTGGGCTTCGTCCTGCGCTCGCCGACGCAGGCGCTGGCCGCCGTGCTGGGCTGGGCGGTGCTGGAGCCGCTGATCTGGATCACCGCGCGCGCCATCGGCTTCGGCGGGCTGGCGGCCGTGCTTCCGGTCGCCTCGACCGTCGGGGCGATCAGCGGCGGACGCTACGCCAAGAGCGCGCTCATCGCGCCCACCCCGGCCGCCATGGCGCTGCTGGTGCTGTGGACGGCCGCCGCGGGCGCGGCGGGCTGGTGGTTCTTCACCCGCCGCGATATCTGATCAGGCCCGGTCGGCGAACGCGCGCCGCCACACCTCGTGATCGGTGCGCGGGCCGCCGGGGGTGTCCGCGCCGTACTTCTCGATGAGGGCGGGCAGATCCAGCGGGACGCTGGGCACGGTCATGGCGGCGAGCTCGGCCTCCACCGCCGCGTCGGGAACCAGCCAGCAGACCTCGAATTCGATGCCGTCCGGATCGGCGACATAGAGCGCCTTGGTGGTGGCGTGGTCGGAGGCTCCGGTGAGCGCCCCGGCCGCGGTCAAAGCCGCACGCACGCGCTGCAATTCGGCGAGCGTGTCCACCTCCCACGCCAGGTGGTAGAGACCGACCCGGCCGGTGCGGTGCGCCACCGAAGGATCCGGCGACTGGAACAGCCCCAGATCGTGGTCGTTGGCAGACCCCTCCGCTTGCAGGAACACCGCACCCGGGAAGCCGCCGGGCAGTCGCCGGAAGCCCAGCACCTCGGAGTAGAAGGCGGCGGAGCGCTCCACGTCGGAGACGAATAGGACGGCGTGATTGAGACGCTGAATCGGCATGCCTCCAGCCGACCACGCCTGTCCGCGCGGCACAAGGTGTCGGCCCATCCCGGCACACTGGAGGTGCGGAACGAAGTCGGGAACAAAGCGGGGGTGGGAAGACTTGTGTTCATCCGGAATGAATTCGATGGATGTGCGGAGAAATAACGGCTGGTTGCGTCGGCTGTGGCAGCGGTGCAAAGGGCATCCGTGGATGCTGGCCGGGCTGGGCCTGGCCATCGCGCTGGGCGCGATCGTCGAGGTGACCGGGCCCTTGCTGGCCAAGCACGCCCTCGACGGCGCGACCGCCGGGAACACCGGAATCATCGCGGCCATGGCCGGGGCCCTGGGCGGGCTCGCGGTCGGACGATTTCTCGCCTCCTTCGGACGCCGGATGCTCGCCGGGCGGCTCGCCTTGGACGTGCAGCACGAACTGCGTGTGGATCTGCTGGGCGCATTGCAGCGTCTCGACGGTCCCGGACAGGACGCCCTGCGGACCGGGCAGGTCATCTCGCGCTCGATCAGTGACCTGACCCTGGTGCAGGGACTGCTCGCCATGGGCCCGTGGTCCTCGGTGGCGGCCCTGCAATTCCTGCTCGCCGCGGGCGTGATGCTGTGGCTCTCACCGCCTTTGGCGCTGGCCGCGCTGCTGGTGGTGCCGGTGCTGGCGCTGGTCGTCTACCGGGTGCGGCCCCGGCTGTACGCGGCCACCTGGTCGGCGCAGCAGCGGGCCGCCGATCTCGCGCAGCACGTCGAGGAGACCGTCACCGGCGTGCGCGTGGTGAAGGGCTTCGGGCAGGAGGCCCGCATGGTCGACGTGCTCGAGCGCCACGGGCGCAAGCTGTACGCCGAGCGCATGCGCGCGGCCCACATCGACGCCCGGTTCAGCCCGACGCTGGCGTCCATCCCGCAGGCCGGACTGGTCGCGGTGATCGCGGTGGGCGGGCTGCTCGCCTTCCACGGCAGCATCGGGCTGGGCACCTTCCTGGCCTTCGTCGCCTACGTCTCCACCATGACCAATTCGACGCGGATCGTGTCGTACGTGGTGGTCATGGCGCAGTTGACGCGGGCGGCGGCCGAACGCGTGCACCAGGTCATCGACAGCGCGCCCGAACGCATCGATCCCGAGCATCCGGTGGCGGTACCGCGCGGGCCGCTGGGCATCGAGATCGAGGATCTGAGCTTCGGATTCGAGCCCGGGCGGCCGGTGCTGCGGGACTTCTCGGTGAACATCGCACCGGGCGAGACGGTGGCCGTTATCGGGCCCGCCGGATCGGGCAAGTCGACGCTGAGCCTGCTGCTGCCGCGCTTCTACTCCCCCGACTCCGGCCGGATCAGCCTGTACGGCAAGGACTCCCGCGCCGATATCGCCGACCTGCGGGCCGACGAACTGCGGGCGGCCGTCGGGGTGGTGTTCGACGAAGCGTTCCTGCTCTCCGACACCATTTCCGCGAACATCGCGCTCGGGCGGCCCGATGCCACCGAGGCCGAGATTCACGCGGCGGCGAAACAGGCCGCCGCCGATGACTTCATCAATGCCCTGCCCGACGGGTACGACACCGTCGTCGGCGAGCGCGGACTGACCCTGTCGGGCGGGCAGCGCCAGCGCATTGCCCTGGCCCGCGCCCTGCTCGCGGACCCGCGCGTCCTCGTCCTGGACGACGCCACCTCCGCGGTGGACGCCGTCACCGAGGCCGCCATCTTCGCCTCGCTCCCCACCGACTCCGGCCGCACCACCCTCATCCTGGCCCACCGCGAATCCACCCTCGCCCACGCCGACCGCGTAATCCGGCTTCCCGCACCCGAATCCGCGGCCCTTGCCTCCCTGCCCGCCGGGGTCGAATCCCTGCCCGCCGGAGTGGTGACCGCCACCGACGGGGAACCCGATCGGGATACGCCCGAGGAGGTTCGCCGGGTGCTGGGCGATCTGCCTCCGGCCACCGAGCAACCCGGCCTGGATGCCGCGCGGCTGCGTGAGCCGGATCCGGGATTCCGGCTGCGGCACGCCCTGCGGCTGGTGAAGTGGTTGGTCGCGGGAACCATGGTGTTGCTGGCCCTGAACGCCCTTGTCGGCGTGGGCTTCCCGTCCATCGTGCGCTACGCGGTGGACTCCGGTGTCGGACGGCACGACGGCGCGGCGCTGGTGCGTGCCACCGTGATCGGGGTGGCGCTGGTGCTGCTCGGCTGGCTGGTCGCCGCGACCGCGCTGGTGTGGAGCAACCGGGCGGGCGAGCGCGTCCTGTTCGGGTTGCGGGTGCGCAGCTACGCGCATCTGCAACGGCTCGGCTTGGACTTCTACGAACGCGAACTGTCCGGCCGCATCATGACCCGGATGACCACCGACATCGACGCCCTGTCCACCTTCATGCAGACCGGCCTGCCGGACGCGCTCGTCGCGCTGCTCACGGTGGCCGGAATCGCGGTGGCGCTCATGGTGATCGATATTCGGCTCGCGCTCATCGTCTTCGTGACGCTGCCGCCGCTCTTGCTCGCCACCTGGTGGTTCCGCAAGGTCTCCGATGCGGCCTACAGTGCCGCGCGCGAGCATTCGGCCACCGTCAACGCCGACTTCGCCGAGAACGTGGCGGGTCTGCGGGTCATTCAGGCCAACCGGCACCAGGCCGCGTCCGCCACCCGCTTCGCGGGCTACTCCGACAACTTCCGGGTCAGCCGGATGCGGGCGCAGCGGGCCATCGCCACCTTCTTCGCCTTCGTCGGCATGTGGGCCGATCTGGCCCTGGCGACGGTGGTGTTCACCGGCGCGTGGGCGGTGGCGCACGGGTCCACCACACCGGGCACGCTGGTGGCGTTCGTCCTCTATCTCCAGCTGCTGTTCGGCCCGATCATGCAGCTCTCGCAGCTGTTCGACGGATATCAGCAGGCGCGGGTCGGGTTGCGGCGCATCGGGGAACTGCTGCGCACGCCCTCGTCCATCTCCCCCGATCCGGCCGCCCCGGCCGTCATCGACGGCCGCCTGCGCGGCGAGGTCGAGTTCGACAATGTCCGCTTCCAATACCCCGGTGCGAATCAGCCCGCGCTCGACGGCGTCAGCCTGACCATTCCGGCGGGCGGCAGCCTGGCGCTGGTCGGTGAGACCGGCGCGGGCAAGTCCACCATCGTGAAGCTGTTGGCCCGGCTCTACGACATGCCGCGAGAACCGGTGTCAGGTGATCGGAATCACGAAATTCCCCATGCTGTTACCCCGTTCTCCATAGCGGAAACGCATGATGCCGACCACGATTCGAGCCTTACCGGCGCAATCCGCGTGGACGGCGTGGATATTCGCGACTATCGCCTCACCGAGTTCCGTTCCCGACTGGGTGTGGTGCCCCAGGAAGCTCACTTGTTCACCGGTGACATCGCCAGCAACATTGCATTTGGCAAACCATTTGCCAGCCCCGCGGAGATCGAGGCGGCGGCCGCGGCGGTGGGCGCGCTGGCAACCATCCAGGCATTGCCGCGCGGCATGCGGCAGCCGGTCGGGGAACGCGGGCGCGGACTGTCGGCCGGGCAGCGTCAACTCATCGCCCTCGCCCGCGCCGAACTGGTCCGGCCCGACCTACTCCTGCTCGATGAGGCCACCGCCGTGCTGGACCCGGCCGCCGAGGCATCGGTGCTGGTCGCGAGCGAATCCGTCACGCGCGGGCGGACCTCGGTGATCGTCGCGCACCGGCTCGCCACGGCCGCGCAGGCCGATCGGATCGCCGTCGTCGAGCACGGCACGATCAGCGAAATCGGCGCGCACGAGGAACTGCTCGCGGCCCGCGGCGCGTACTACCGACTGTGGGCTGCGGCCCAGGCGATGGAAGGAATATTCTCGGCTGAGGACGAGTCGTCACGAGAGAATGTGTCCGCTCGGTGGTAGCCATGCCCAAAGGCGAACAGGGGTGGGCATATCCTCAGTGGGGGCGCATCGGCGCGCATCCGCCGATTACCCGTGCCGGGCACGTCACAAACGTCGCAGCGCGAAGAACGAAATGAGGCGAACACCTGCTGTGAGCAGCTCAACAGACCAGTTCGGACAGAACCAGTGGCTTGTCGACGAGATGTACCAGAAGTACAAGCAAGACCCCTCGTCCGTCGACGAGAGCTGGCACGAGTTCCTGGCGGATTACACGCCGGAGAACACTGCCGACGGTAACAACAGCCAGGCGGCCACCGCCGTCGCTCCGGCCCCCGCCGCAGTTCCATCTGCCCCCGGAACCACCCAGAGCGCACCCGCCGCCAACTCCACCCCTGTAGCTCCCCCCGCTCCCGCTCCGGCCGCCCCCGCTGCGCCCGCCCCGGCTCCGGCTCCCGCTCAGGTTCGAGCCCCCCAGACCACCCCGGCCCCGACCTCCAACGCGGCCCCGACCTCCGGCGGTCCGAAGCCCGCCGCCGAGGACGAGACCAAGGTGCTGCGTGGCCCCGCCGCGGCGATCGTCAAGAACATGTCGTCGTCGCTGGCCATCCCCACCGCCACCTCGGTGCGCGCCATTCCGGCCAAGCTGATGATCGACAACCGTCTGGTCATCAACAACCACCTCGCCCGTACCCGCGGCGGCAAGATCTCCTTCACCCATCTGCTGGGTTACGCGATCGTGCAGGCCATCAAGGCCTTCCCGAACATGAACCGGCACTACGCCGAGATCGATGGGAAGCCCAACGCGGTCACCCCCGCGCACACCAACCTCGGCCTGGCCATCGACCTCAAGGGCAAGGACGGCAACCGTTCGCTCGCGGTCGCGGCCATCAAGAACTGCGAGACCATGACGTTCGCGCAGTTCCACAGCGCCTACGAGGATGTCGTGCGCCGCGCCCGCGACGGCAAGCTCACCAATGACGACTTCTCCGGCGTCACCATCTCGCTCACCAACCCGGGCACCATCGGCACCAACCACTCGGTGCCGCGTCTGATGCAGGGCCAGGGCGCGATCATCGGCGCGGGCGCCATGGAGTACCCGGCCGAGTTCCAGGGCATGAGCGACGGCCAGCTGGCCGAGCTGGGCGTCGGCAAGCTGATGACCCTGACCTCGACCTACGACCACCGCATCATCCAGGGCGCGGAGTCCGGCGACTTCCTGCGCACCATCCACAACCTGCTGATCTCCGACGAGTTCTACGACGAGATCTTCCACGGCATGGGTGTCCCCTACGAGCCGGTGCGCTGGCGCAAGGACATTCAGGAACGCGGCATCGACAAGTCGACCCGCGTGCAGGAGATGATCAACGCCTACCGCAGCCGCGGCCACCTGATGGCCGACACCGATCCGCTGCGGCTGGTGAAGGACAAGTTCCGCTCGCACCCGGACCTGGATGTCACCCAGCACGGCCTGACCCTGTGGGACCTGGACCGCGAATTCAATGTCGCGGGCTTCCACGGCCAGGAGCGCATGAAGCTGCGCGACGTGCTGTCCATCCTGCGCGACGCCTACGCCCGCCACGTGGGTGTGGAATACACCCACATCCTGGATCCCGAGCAGCTCAAGTGGATTCAGGAGCGCGTGGAGCAGAAGCACGCGAAACCGTCTGTGGCCGAGCAGAAGTACATCATGTCCCGGCTCAACGCGGCCGAGGCGTTCGAGACCTTCCTGCAGACCAAATACGTTGGCCAGAAGCGCTTCTCGCTGGAAGGCGCGGAGTCGGTCATTCCGATGATGGACGCCGTGATCGACCAGTGCGCCGAGTACGGGCTCGACGAGGTCGTCATCGGTATGCCGCACCGCGGTCGCCTGAACGTGCTGGCGAACATCGTGGGCAAGCCCTACTCGAAGATCTTCACCGAGTTCGAGGGCAATATGAACCCGGCCGCCACCCACGGCTCCGGCGACGTGAAGTACCACCTCGGCGCGCGCGGCACCTACCTGCAGATGTTCGGCGACAACGAGATCGAGGTCTCGCTGACCGCCAACCCGTCGCACCTCGAGGCCGTGGACCCGGTGCTGGAGGGTCTGGTTCGCGCCAAGCAGGATCTGCTCACCAAGGAAGACATCGTCACCAAGGGTGAAGAGGCGCGGTCGTTCTCGGTCGTGCCGCTCATGCTGCACGGTGACGCGGCCTTCGCGGGCCAGGGTGTCGTGGCCGAGACGCTGAACCTGTCGGGCCTGCGCGGCTACCGCACCGGCGGCACCGTGCACATCGTGGTGAACAACCAGATCGGCTTCACCACCGCGCCGGAGTTCTCGCGCTCCACCGAATACTCCACCGATATCGCGAAGTTCATCGGCGCGCCGATCTTCCACGTGAACGGCGACGATCCGGAAGCCTGCGTGTGGGTGGCCAAGCTGGCCGTCGACTACCGCCAGAAGTTCAACCGCGATGTCGTGATCGACATGATCTGCTACCGCCGCCGCGGCCACAACGAGGGCGACGACCCGTCGATGACCCAGCCGGGCATGTACGACGTGATCGACACCAAGCGTTCGGTCCGCAAGGCGTACACCGAATCGCTGATCGGCCGTGGCGACATCTCCATGAAGGAAGCCGAAGACGCCCTGCGCGACTACCAGGGTCAGCTGGAGCGAATCTTCAACGAGGTGCGCGAGCTGGAGAAGTTCCCGCCGGAGGCCTCGGAGTCGATCGAGGAAGAGCAGCAGCTGCCGCCGAACCTCGTGACGTCGGTGGACAAGACGGTGCTGCAGCGCATCGGCGACGCGTTCGTCAATGTGCCGGAAGGCTTCACGGTCCACCCGCGCGTCAAGCCGGTGCTGGAGAAGCGCCGCGAGATGGCCTACGAGGGCAAGGTCGACTGGGCCATGGCCGAGCTGCTGGCCTTCGGCACGCTCATCGACGAGGGCAAGGCCGTCCGCCTGACCGGTCAGGACTCGCGTCGCGGCACCTTCTCGCAGCGCCACTCGGTGATCATCGACCGCAAGAACGGCAACGAGTACACCCCGCTGCACAACATCGGGTCCAAGAACCCGGGCTGGTTCGCGGTGCACGACTCGGCGCTGTCGGAGTACGCGGCGGTCGGCTTCGAGTACGGCTACTCGCTGGGCAACCCGGACGCACTCGTGCTGTGGGAGGCGCAGTTCGGTGACTTCGTCAACGGCGCGCAGTCCATCATCGACGAGTTCATCTCCTCCGGTGAGGCCAAGTGGGGTCAGCTCTCCGAGGTCGTGCTGCTGCTGCCGCACGGTCACGAGGGCCAGGGTCCCGACCACACCTCGGGTCGTATCGAGCGGTTCCTGCAGCTGTGCGCCGAGGGTTCGATGACGGTGGCGGTCCCCTCCACCCCGTCGAACTACTTCCACCTGCTGCGCCGCCACGCGCTGGACGGCATCCGCCGCCCGCTGGTGGTCTTCACCCCGAAGTCCATGCTGCGCAACAAGGCCGTGGTCTCCGAGGTCGAGGACTTCACGGACAACAAGTTCCGTACCGTGCTCGAGGAGCCCACCTACGAGTCGGGCAATGGCGACCGCTCGAAGGTCAAGCGCGTGCTGCTCACCTCCGGCAAGATCTACTACGAGCTGGTGGCCGAGAAGAACAAGCACAACCGCGACGACGTGGCCATCGTGCGCGTCGAGCAGCTGTACCCGATCCCGAAGTTCCGCCTCAACGAGGCCCTGGAGCAGTACCCCAACGCCACCGATCTGGCGTGGGTCCAGGAGGAACCGGCCAACCAGGGCGCCTGGCCCTTCTTCGGCCTCAACCTCCCGGAGATCCTCCCGGCCCGTTTCGGCAAGCTGCGCCGCATCTCCCGCCGCGCCATGTCGGCCCCGTCCTCGGGTTCGTCCAAGGTGCACGCCGTGGAGCAGGCCGAGATCATCGAAGAGGCCTTCACCCCGACGGCCTAACTGTCACGAAACCCAGTGCGGGGCCGGATCTCTCACGAGATCCGGCCCCGCGCCGTTTCGGCAGGTTAGTGAGCGGAAAGGGCGTCGAGGATCATCGGGCGGGCGGTGCGGAGGGCTTCCTGCCAGTAGGGCCAGGTGTGGGTGCCGGGGCCGATGTCGACGCGGGCGGGGATTCCCAAGGACGCGAGGCGGTTTCGCAGGATCTGGGCGGCGGTCTGGGTCATGGCTTCCAAGGCCATGGCGTTGACCGTGTTGCCGGCGCCGCTGGGGAGGTCCGCGGCGGTCGGAACGCCATTGCCGCTCCAGATGTACATGGGCAGACCGCGCAGGAGTTCGGCCTGAACGGTGGCGTCGTTCCAAGCCCAGGCCGGACTCGTGACCGGGCCCCACATGTCGTCGAGATTGAAATTGCCCTCGTCGCGCATGGCGGCGCGCATGCCCTCGCTCCACAGCGGGAAGGTGGGATTCACGTAGCCGGAGAACGATCCGGCGAAGCGGAATTGATGACGATGGTGGGCGGCCAGGACCAGCGCGGCGTTGCCGCCCATGGATGGTCCGACAATGGCGTCGTTGGTGCGCGAAACGCCGTAGCCCGCAAGGAAGTTGGGAAGCTCCTCGGTGAGGAAGGTCTCCCAGCGATAGGTGACGGTCTGCCCGTTGGTGCTGCTCGGGCGCAGCCAGTCGGTGTAGAAGCTGGAGTGCCCGCCGACCGGGAACACCAGAGTGACGTCGTCGCCGACGAATTGGCGGAACGCGTCGGTATCGGACGTCCACTGGCTGTGGTCGCCGGGAGCCCGCAACCCGTCCAGCAGATACAGCGCGGCGCTGCCACCGTGGGCGGCCCACTGCACCTGCACCTTGATCGGCCCCATGCTGGAGGGCACCCACAATTCCTCGTACCCACCCGACGGCGCAGCCACGGCCCTACCGGTGCCAACCGTCGCCTGCGCCACCCCGAGGGCTGACACCATCGCGGCCGCCGCGAGGACGGTAACGGCCCGCTTCAACACACCGCGAAACCCCCGATGCCCCTCAGATCGCATGACGCTCAACATCCGCACCCCTCCCACTCGATCTCCGATCAATAACCGTAACCCCACGGCGAATCGGCTGTCCCCCAATCGAATTTGCTATCGATCCAAACCCCGGCGGATCAGGCCGCCCTATTCGGGCCGGGGCCAGAACAATCGGTCGACCAAACCGTCGATGTAGTCCGGGGTGAGGGGGACCAGGCCGAAGAGGACACGGATGTACATCGGGGCCAGGATGTGGTCGAGCACGTCCAATGCGTCGAGTGCGGGCTCGCCGCGGTCGTGGGCGCGATCGAGCATGGACTGTAGTTGTCGCGTGCGTTCGACGAGTACGTGCTCGCCAGCCTGTAGGCCCTGACCGTTGCTCGACAGGGCGACGGCCAGGCGCACCACCGCCAGTCCGTCGGGTCCGGTGATCTCGCGGGCCACCTGGGCCGCGTACGTGCGCAGGTCGCCCTCGAGGCTCCCGGTGTCGGGCATCGGCGACTGAGCGTTGAGGCGATGCAGCGCAACGTCGCCGAGCAGGTTTTCCAGGTTCCCCCAGCGGCGGTAGATGCTGCTGTCGGCCACGCCCGCGCGGGCCGCGACCTCGCCGACGGTGAAGTTGCCGTAGCCGCGCTCGCTGATCAGGTCGGTCACGGCCTGGTGCACGGCCGCTCCGACGCGGGCGGCGCGGCCACCGGGCCGCCGGACTGGCTCTCGCTCGTTCACACCCGACACCTTAACGCAGTCAGCACTTGCGTTTACGCGACACCGCCCCTACAGTCTCTTAACGCAGTCATTGATTGCGTTAAGCCCGATAGGTGTAGCGCCCTGCGCGCCAATCCCTTTCGGGCGCAGATCGATCGAGAGGAATCCCCTTGGCCCTATCGCATGCATCCATAGGCAGTCGCTCGAGCCGGGCCGTCCTGCTGGCGGTGACCGGCCTCGGCCAATTCATGGTCCTGCTCGACAACACGATCGTCGGAGCGGCGCTGCCCGATATGCAGCAGCGGCTGCACACCCAGTTGACCGGTCTGCAATGGATCGTCGACGCGTACGTCCTATGGGTCGCCATGCTGCTGCTGTCCGGCGGCATCTTCGCCGATCGGTTCGGCCGCAAGCGGGTGTATCTGACCGGCGTCGTGGTGTTCACCGCCGCGTCGCTGCTGTGCAGCCTCGCACCCTCGCTCGGCTGGCTGATCGTCGGCCGGGTGCTGCAAGGCATAGGAGCCGCCGCACTAGCCCCCACCTCGCTGGCCCTGCTCGCCGCCGCCTATCCCGTTGCGCAGGAACGGATCAAGGCGATCGGCCTGTGGGCCGGATTCAGCGGAATCGGTCTGGCCGCGGGCCCGGTGGCGGGCGGTGTGCTGACCGATGCCTTCGGCTGGCCCGCCATCTTCCTGGTGAATCTGCCCATCGGCGCGATCCTGCTGCTGGTCGGGCTGCGCAGCCTGGAGGAGTCCCGCAATCCGAGCGCTCCCGCGATCGATGTCCCGGGGACCGTGTTGTCCGTCCTGGGTGTGGGGTTGCTGACCTACGGTCTGATCGAGGGTGGCGCGCGCGGCTGGACCTCGCCGGTGATCCTGGGCAGCTTCGCCGCCGGGGTGCTCGTCCTGGCCGCCTTCGTCGCCGTCGAAGGGCGTCGTTCCGCGCCGATGCTGCCGCTGCGACTGTTCCGAGAGCGCTTGTTCACCGTGTCCAACACCGCCATGGTCGTGGTGGGGTTCGCGCTCATGGGTTCGTCGTTCTTCTTCTCCCAGTTCTTCGTTGCCGTGCAGGGCAGCTCGATCCTGCGCGCCGGGCTGCAAACCCTGCCGGTATCGCTGGCCATGGTGGTCGTCAGTCCGTACGCGGGTCGGCTCGCCGCCCGCTACGGCTTCCGCATCGTCGTCACCGCGGGCCTGGCCCTGGCCGGGCTGGGACTGCTGGCACTCGGCATGGTGCATGCCGACACCGGCTACGACAGCGTGTGGTGGCGGCTGGGAATCGTCGGCACCGGCTTCGCCCTGACCATGTCCCCGCTGACGGGAGCCGCCATTCAAGCGGTCAGCCCGCAGGAGGGCGGCCTCGCCTCGGGCATCAGCAGCACCACCCGCCAGATCGGCGCGGTCCTCGGCGTCGCAGTCCTCGGAGCCATCGTCCGCACGCGCCAATCCAGTGGCGCGTCATTCGAAACCGGTCTCGACAGCGCCTTCCTCGTAGCCGGTGCCATCACCTTGGCCACCGCCGTCTTCACCGGCCTGTGGCTCGCGAGGTCCAAGCCCGCGAAAAGCGCTGCGGCACAGCTGGTGACAACCACTACCGCCTCGCCCGAAGACATCGAAGTTCGGGCGAGGCGGTAGGTGGGGGTGGCTACTTTTCCGGGGCGTCCCCGTCGGCCTTGGCCTCGTCCGAGCCCTTGATGTCCCAGGCGGCCATCATGGCGGCGATGCCCGCCGCGGCGGCGTCCTGGGTGTTCGAATCCTGATCGGACATGGGGGTTACCTCTTTCTACTACTTCCCTAGCGAAAGGTGATGCTACCGACCAGTTTTGAATGTGGCTTGTCGGGAACTGCTCCACGACAAGGCATTTCACCGGTCGGTGACCGGCCTCACACTTCGACGGGCGGGACCGGGCGGGGGTTGTGCGGGAATCCTCCGCGTCGTATATTCCACGTGGAATATTTGGCGCGGAGGAGGCGGCGATGATCAGGAAGCAGGCGGTACCCATGCTGACGCCCTTGGCGATCGCGGTGCTGGCCCTGCTCGAGGAGGGCCCGATGCATCCGTACGAGATGTATCAGGTGCTCCTGCACCGCCACGAGGACGAACTGGTCAAGATCAAGCCCGGGTCGCTGTACCACACCGTGGCCCGCCTGGCGGAGCAGGAACTGGTCGTCGCCGAGGGCACCGACCGGGCCGGGAACCGGCCCGAGCGAACCATCTACCGCATCAAATCCGCAGGTCGAGAGGCCTTGCGTGCCCGTGTCGCGGAGCTACTGCGGCAACCGGTCAACGAGTACCCGATTTTTCCGGTGGCGCTGGCCGAGGCGCACAATCTCCCCGTGGACGATGTCGTCGCGCTCGTGCGCGAACGCGTCACCTGGATCGAAAGCCGCATCGCGGAGCTCGACGCGCTGCGCGGCATGGTCTCGGCCCGGCAGGTGCCCCGGCGCTTCTGGATCGAGATCGACTACGTACGCGCGGTCCAGGCCGCGGAGGTCGCCTGGCTGCACGGCTTCATCGCCGAACTGACCAGCGGCGAGCTGGCCTGGGAGGACTTCTGCCCCGACACCGGCGAGCGCAGCGCGCAGCCCGCCGCGACCATGGGCTCCGACTGGGCCGCGGCCCTCACCGACGAGGACATCGCCGCCGTCCGGAGGGGTGGTGCCCGATAACTCACCACCGCCCCGGCGGTTTGCCCATCGATGATTTCCCCGGTGGCCGTGCCCGGCCGCCCTTCCGAGACAGGAATCGGAATCCATGACTACTCAACGCAATCCGTGGCTGGCGCTCTACGCGCTGGTCGTCGGGTTCTTCATGATCCTGCTGGACATGACCATCGTCGCGGTGGCCAACCCGGCGATCATGAAGGACCTGAACGCCGATGTCTCCAGCGTCATCTGGGTGACCTCGGCCTATCTACTGACCTACGCCGTGCCGCTGCTGGTCACCGGTCGACTCGGAGATCGCTTCGGCCCCAAGAACATCTATCTCGTCGGCTTGACCGTGTTCACCCTGGCGTCGCTGTGGTGTGCCGAGTCGACCACCATCGACATGCTGATCGCGGCGCGCGCCGTGCAGGGCCTGGGCGCGGCGCTGATGACGCCGCAGACCATGGCCGTCATCACCCGCACCTTCCCGCCGGACAAGCGCGGCGCGGCCATGGGCCTGTGGGGCGGCGTGGCCGGACTCGCGACGCTGGTGGGCCCGATCCTGGGCGGCGTGCTGGTGGACTGGCAGGGCTGGCAGTGGATCTTCTACGTGAACGTGCCGATCGGCATCATCGCCTTCGCGCTGGCGTTCTGGCTGGTGCCGTCGCTGCCCACGCACGAGCACAAGTTCGATCTGGTCGGCGTGGCGCTCTCGGCCATCGGTATGTTCCTGCTGGTCTTCGGCATTCAGGAGGGCAATACCCACCACTGGAACGCCTGGATCTGGTCCATGATCATCGCCGGTCTGGTGGTGCTGGGCCTGTTCATCTGGAACCAGGCCACCAATACCGGTGAGCCACTGGTGCCGCTGAGCCTGTTCCGCGACCGCAACTTCGGACTGTCCAACCTGGCCATCGCGTCCATGGGCGCGGCGGTGACGGGCGTGTTCGTGCCCGCCTACTTCTACCTGCAGCAGGTGCACGGCATGTCGCCGACCCGCTCGGCCCTGGTGTTCGCGCCGATGGCGATCCTGACCGGTGTGTTCGCGCCCGTCATCGGCAAGATCTCCGACAAGGTCGCGCCGCGGGTCATTCCGACCGTCGGATTCGCCGTCTTCGCGGCGACGCTGTTCGGGTTCGCCGCGCTCATGAAGCCGGACGGCTCGATCCCGATCTTCATGATCGTCGGCGGGCTGGCAGGTATCGCGAACGCCTGCATCTGGGCCCCGTTGGCCTCCACCGCCACCCACAATCTGCCGGTGCAGCAGGCCGGTGCGGGTGCGGGCATCTACAACACGACCCGACAGGTCGGTTCGGTGCTGGGTTCGGCCGCCATCTCCGCGCTGCTCACGGCGCGCATCTCGGCGCAGGGCCTGCAGAGCGGTCCGATCGGCGAGGGCGCGGGCGGCAAGAGCCTGCACGATCTGCCCGCGCAGGTGCGAGATCCGCTGTTGGAGAAGATCAGCACGGCGCTGAGCGAGTCCATGTATCTGCCCGCGCTGATCCTGCTGATCGGTGTCGTCGCCTCGGCGCTGTTCGTCGGGCACGGCAAGTCGGCCGGTGGTCGGGCCGACGATATGGCGAAAGCCAATATCGGCGCGCACTGACCGATCACTCGACGAAAAGCGCTGTCCGCCGGGATCTCCCGGTGGGCGGCGCTTTCCATTCTCTGAGCAAAGTGTCAGAGAATCAGCCCGATGAGACGCGTCCAATCGACGCGGATCTCGATGGGCATATCCACCAGGGTCTCCCCCACAAACGGGGTGAGGCGGCGGTGCAGGCGGTACTGACCCAGCACCAGCACATGGGTCTGAATGGCGTGCACGCGGTCGCGATCCATGTAGACCAGCCAGTACCAAGGGATTCCGGCGAGCGCGTACTCGGCCAGTTTGTCGGCGGTGTCCACGCGCTCGGTGGCCGGGGACACCACCTCGATGGCGACCTTCACCCGCGGGGCCTGCAGGGGCCCGACATCGGCTGGGGCACAGGAGAACAGCACCACGTCGGGACGCCGGACGGTGACCCGCGGGTGTTCCCAGAGCAGCACGTCCTGGTCGACGCCGACGTAGAGCCAGCCGTCGTTGTAGCGGCTCATATGGTTTTCCGCGGCGGCCTCGAGCATGGAGGCCAGGCGGCGGGCGGCATTGCGGTGCGCGAGCGGCTGCGACTCGGCGCGCACCACATCGCCGTTCACGACCTCCACCAGACGGCAGAAATCGCGGGGTAGCTTCTTCCAGACATCGAGCGTGATCGGTTCGGGCTGCAGGTTTTCCGCCCGTGCCCACTCGAGTACTCCGGTCATGCGCGCTCCCTCGGCTCCTGGACGGGCGAACTGGGCGACGTGCCGCGCCGATCCTAAACCGCCCGCGCCGACAAACGAGCCGTTCGGAACTTTCCCCCGCGCACCATCGGCGAGCCGTGCGCGACCGGCCGAGCGGACGCGGGGATCTCAGCCGATTCGCACTGTGAGGGAGGGGTATCCGGTGGCCCCGTCGGGAACGACGTCCTGTTGCTTGTCGGTTTGGGTTTCGCCGGTGCCATCGGTGGCGCGCGCCCAAATGGTGTGGGGGCCGCTGGCGGTGGCGTTCCAGTCGAAGGACCACTGCACCCAGGTGTCGATGGAGGGGGCGACGGCCAGGCGGGCGGGCTGCCAGTCGCCTTGGTCGATGCGGACTTCCACGCCCTTGATGCCGCGATGCTGGGCCCAGGCCACCCCGGCGATGGTGATGGTGCCGGGCGGCATGGTGCCGTGGCCGCGCGGCACGTCGATGCGGCATTCGGTTTTGATGGGTCCGTAGGCGGACCAGCCGCGTTTGGTCCAGAACGCCTCGGCGCGATCGAATCTGGTGATCTCCAGTTCGGAGACCCACTTGGTGGCCGAGACGTATCCGTAGAGCCCGGGCACCACCAGGCGGGCGGGATACCCGTGCGCGGTGGGCAGCGGTTCGCCGTTCATGCCGACGGCCAGCATGGCGTCGCGGCCGTCGGTGAGCACGGCCAGCGGACTGCCCGCGGTGAAGCCGTCGACGCTGCGGGAGAGCACCATATCGGCGTCGGGATGCGGTCCGGCCGCCTCGATCAGGTCTTTGAGCGGGTAGCCGAGCCAGCGGGCATTGCTGATCAGGTCGCCGCCAACGGGATTGGAGACGCAGGCCAGGGTGACCAGCCGCTCGATGGGGGTCTTGGCGGCGAGATCGGCGTAGGTGAGCCGGATCTCGCGGTCGACCATGCCGTGGATGCGCAGCGACCAGTCGTCCTTGCTGACCTGCGGCACGGTGAGCGCGGTGTCGATGCGGTAGAAGTCGGAGTTCGAGGTGACATACGGGGTGAGGCCCGGAATCTTCAGGTCCGCACCGGGTTCCACCGATGGCTCCGGTTCGCTCGGGGTCGGCAGTTGCACGTCGGCGCGCTCGGCCGACACGTCGCGCGACCGCAAACCGATGAGCCGCCCGGCCACACCGCCGACCAGCGCCGCCCCGCCCGCGACGAGCAGCCCGCGCATGACCTGCCGCCGTTCGACGGACATGTCCGCCCCGGCACCCGCATCGAGCCGGGTGATCTTCTCGGTCAGGCTGCGCAGCAGCAGGATTCCGGCGATCACGCCGAGCAGCGACGGCAGCGCCCAGGTCCACGCGGCATTGGGCCGACCCAGCGCGGCCAGGATGGACAGCAGCCCGAAGACCGCGAACAGCACCGATCCGAGCGGCCGCCTCTCGCGTTCGACGACCCCGGCGACACCGGCCAGCACGAAGGCGACCACTCCCATCGAGACGAACAGCAGCAGTTTGTCGTTCGTCCCGACCAGCCCGATCACCCATTCGCGGAATCCGTCGGGCGTGTGGTCGACGATCCACGCCCCGACCGCCTGCAGGGGCGTGCTGTCGGGGCTGACCAGCACCGACAGCAGTTCGGCCACGCCGAGCGTGACCCCACCGGCAACGATTCCCGCGGCAATGCGCAATTCCCGATCGGCCACGAAACCGACCCTACTGCGCGGGTCGGCCCGTGAGCCCGATCGGGAAATTACGGAACCGTGACGCTCGGTCGGTCAGCTTTAGTCGACCCGGTTGGCGTCACCGCCCTCGGCTGGCCTCACCGCGCTCGGTTGGCTTCCCCGCGCAGCGCGACCGCCGCGATCACGGCCATCACCAGCAGACTTCCGCCTGCCAGCACGAAGGCATGGTGCAGTCCGCCCATGGCAGGCACCGGTCCGTTGTAGACCAGGGTGCCCAGCACCGCGACGCCGAGCACCTGCCCGAGCTGCCGCAAGGCGTTGTGCACCGAGGAGGCCATACCCGCCCGGTGCGGGTGCACGGCCGCCAGCGCGGTCGCGGTCATCGGGGTCAGGCACAGTCCGATGCCGAAGCCGCCGAGCGCCAACAACCACCAGATCGCACCGAGCCCGGTGTCGCGCTGCACGCCGAGCAGGCCGAGGGTGGCGAGTCCGGCCACCGCCAGCCCAGTCACCATGGGTAGGCGCGCGCCCACCCGGCCCACCAGGCGGCCGGAGATCGGGGTGGCCGCGGCGAATGCGATGCCGATGGCGCACACGTCGAATCCGGCGCGGATCGCCGAATGTCCCTGCACCTGTTGGAAATACGCGCTGAGGTAGACGATCAGACCGATGAAGGCGAAGAAGGCGACCAGGCCCGCCGAGTTCGCCGCGGTGAAGTGGCGGCTGCGGAACAGCTCGAAGTCGACCAGCGGGTCGGCGTGGCGTCGCTCCCAGAGCGCGAAGACCGCGAAAGCGATTGCCGCGCCGAGGAACGCGGCCAGGATCGGGGCGGAATGCCAGCCGCGCGCCCGGCCCTCGATCAGCCCGAAGGACAGGGCCGAGACGGCGACCATGGTCAGCACGGCTCCCTGCCAATCGAATCGGCCGCTGACGGACGGGCGCGGCAGGCGCGGCACGACCAGCACGGAGACGGCGGTGAACACGGCGACCAGCGGCACATTGAGCAGCAGCACCCAGCGCCAGCCGAGCCCGTTCACCACGATCCCGCCGATCACCGGTCCCAGGGCCAGCGACAGGCCCGACGCGGTCGAGAAGGTGCCGATCGCGATGGCGCGCTCCCGCTCATCGGGGAAGGACGCGCGCAGAATGGCCAGCCCGGTCGGCACCAGGAGCGCGGGGCCGATGCCCTGAATCACGCGGCCCGCCAACAGGATCGGCAGGCTCGGTGCCAGCCCGGCGACGAGTGCGCCGAGTCCGTAGACGACCATGCCGGTGAGGAACACGCCCCTGCGGCCGTAACGGTCGCCGAGGCCGCCGCTGAGCATCAGCAGGCTGGCGTAGACGAGCACGTAGGAGTTGACGATCCATTCGGTGGCGGTCGGGCTCGCGTGCAGGTCGCGGCCGATGGTCGGCAGTGCCACGCTGATCACGGTGGTGGACAGGACGGCCAGAAATTGGCCGCCGGTAATGGCGATCATGGTGAGCCACGGGTTGCGCGCGGGCGCGTCCGCGGTGGGCACTGTCGTTGCGTCACCAGGCTTTGCCACCGGTTCGGCGGGGTGCAGAGCGGTCATACTCGAACGGTAAAAGCGTTGGTTGATAGCTTCCACGACCAAAATCGCTATATCGCAATGCCTTTAGAGTTATATGCATGGACCTGTTGCAGCTGCGGTACTTCCGGATGGTCGCGCGTACCGAGAACATCACCCGGGTCGCCGAGGAACTGCGGGTCGCGCAGCCGTCGCTGAGCCGCACCATCACCCGGTTGGAGAGCGAACTCGGGGTGCCGCTGTTCGATCGGCAGGGTCGCAGGCTGCGGCTCAATCGATTCGGGACGGCCTTCCTGGCGCGGGTGGATCGCGCCCTGGACGAACTCGACAGCGCGCGCCGGGAACTCGCGGATCTCGCCGAGGAAGAACGGGGTTCGGTCGCGGTCGGCGCGGAGAATCTGATGGTCGTCCAGCATGTGGTCGCCGACTTCGTGCAGGCGTACCCGGGGGTGCGGGTGCAGCTGTTCTCCGGCACCACCGAGCAGGTGGTGGCCCGGTTGACGGCGGGTGAGATCGACCTCGGGCTGGTGTCGCGGCCGATCGCCGAACCCGGCATTGCCGTGCGCGAACTGCTGGACGAGGAAGTGCTGCTGGCGGTTTCGCCCCGGCATCGGCTCGCGAACCGGGATCGGGTCACGGTCGCGGAGCTCGCCGATGAGCCCTTCATCACCACCTCGCCCGACTATTGGCAGCGCCGGGTGCTCGATCGCGTCTTCTGCCGGGCCGGGCTGCGCCCGAACATCGCCTGCGAGGGCGACGAACCGGCGGCGATCCGTAATCTGGTCGCCACCGGATTCGGTGTCGGGCTGCTGCCGAGCATGGCGAGCGAGTATCCGGGGCCGCCGGTCGCCTGGCTGCACATCGACGATGTCCACTGCCGCCGCACCCTGCACGTGTGCTGGCGTGAGGACGCCTATCTACCGTTGGCGGCCGGTCGTTTTCGCGAAATGGCGGCCGAGCGGTTCGCGCGCAGCCAACCGGGACGCCCCGGTCCGGAGTGATTCACATCTGGGCGTTGCCGGTGTAATTGATCATCCACGGCACCGAGAACTTGTCGGTGAGCATGCCGAATGCCTCGGCCCACTGCACCGGACCGAACGCCATCTCCACCTTGCCGCCCACGGCGAGCGCGTTGAAGAAGCGCTCGGCCTCGGCGGCGGAGTCCGTCTCGAGCTGCACGGTGAAACCGGGCTTGGAGTTGTCGATCTCGGTGCCGGGCGGGCAGTCGGAGAGCATGAGGATATTGGTGTCGCTCAGCGGGAATTGCGCATTGGCAATGCGGTCGAGTACCTCGTCGGGCATATCGGCCGGGCTGTCGCCCATATCGCGGAAGCGGGCACGAGATTTCCTCCTCGATCGGATCAGTCGACGGCCTTGTGGCGCTGGTAGTAGCGGGCCACGCGGACGCGATTGCCGCAGCGATCGGGTGAGCACCATTGGCGTCGGGGATGGGCGGGCAGGAACAGCATGACGCAGTCCTCGGCACCGCACTGTTTGATTCGGGAGACCGAGGGATCGGTGAGCAGGGTCGCGGCGGCATCGGCCAGGTGAGCGGCCAGGCGGGTGCCCGGATCACCGAGGCGCACAAAGGTTTCGGTGACGGCGTCGCCGTTCCAGTCCAGGCGGCGGATGGCGGGTGCGGCCGATTGGGCGGCGGTGAGCCCACGCAGCGCCGCGGCGGGCGGGCGGCGGCCGCGCCGGAGGGCGTCCAGGGCGGTGGCCGTGCACTCGCGCACCTCACGGACGGCGGTCAGATCCCCGGCGGTGAGATGCGCGGGCGGCGGCTCGGGTAGCCGGTCGGCCTCCAGGTGCAGCCAATCAGCCAGCTGTGCGGGGGTTTCCAGCAGGTCGGCACCGAGGGGCCGGGTGTTCACCAGGTCCAAGGCGAGGGGTTCACCGATCAGGGGTTCGAGATCAGCCACGGTTCTAATGGTACATGAGGCCATTGACACGTTAGAAACGGTTGACGTAGAACTAATGCATCATCGCCTACTGAAAGCATGTGAGCCATGAGCAGCCTGCCCCTCGTCCAGCACCGTCGCATCGATGTCGACGGCGTCGAGGTCTTCTACCGCGAGTCAGTCCCCACCCGCCCCGACGCCCCGGTCCTGTTGCTACTCCACGGTTTTCCCACCGCCTCGCACCAGTTCCGCCGCCTCATCGACGCACTGGGCACCCACTACCGACTCATCGCCCCCGACTACCCCGGCTTCGGAAACACCGTCGCGCCCCCCGATTTCGACTACACCTTCGACCGCCTGGCCGATATCACCGAGGGCTTCGTCGAACGCCTGGGCCTGACCGCCTTCGCCATGTACATCTTCGACTTCGGTGCCCCCATCGGCCTACGCCTGGCCACCCGCCACCCGGACCGGATCACCGGCCTGATAATCCAGAACGGCAACGCCTACGAAGCCGGATTATCCGAAGCCGCACAGGGTTTCATCGCCCTACGCCCCGACCACGAGGGCGACGAGGACATCGTCCGCGGCCTCCTCACCCTGGAAGGCACCCGCAGCCAATACGAAACCGGCGTCCCCGACCCCACCCTCCTCAACCCCGACGCCTGGACCCTGGACCAGCACTACCTGGACCTCCCCGGCCGCAAGGAAGCCCAAGTGGCCTT
The DNA here is from genome assembly GCF_035818795.1 of Nocardia sp. CDC160. Lineage (NCBI taxonomy): Bacteria > Bacillati > Actinomycetota > Actinomycetes > Mycobacteriales > Nocardiaceae > Nocardia > Nocardia sp. CDC160. The sequence goes on from NZ_JAYKYT010000003.1 coordinate 892,064, forward strand.
GGCCTTCGACTACAAATCCAATGTCGCCCGCTACCCCGAATGGCAATCCTGGCTCCGCAAACACACTCCCCCCACCCTCATCACCTGGGGCGCGAACGACCCCTTCTTCCCCGAGCCCGGCGCACACGCCTACCTCGCAGACCTCCCCGATGCCGACCTCCACCTGTTCGACACGGGCCACTTCGCCCTCGAAACCCACCTCCCCGAAATCGCCCCCCTCATAGCCGATTTCCTCGAACGCCTCACCTAACGACAGTCCCACGGGGAGATCCTTCGATCACCGCGAGACCATCGAGGATGGCGGCGATCTCCCTGGGGCGCAGGTAGGTGCCCATGTGGCTGGTGTCGATGGTGTGGACGTCGAACACGTTGTCCGGGGTGAGCGCGTCGGCTTCGGCGATCATCTTGTCCTGCACGTCGATTGGGATCGCCCGATCGCGCGCGAACCGGATGTAGGTGCGCGGGATCCGCCCCCAAGTCTGCGCCCGCACCCGGGAATCCGCGGTGAGCACCTGCACGGAGTCAGCCGGTTCGAGGGTATTCAAACAAGCCCGGAACTGATCGTCGCTCGCATCCGCCATCAGCCCCTCCTTGAGCGCCGCGAGGGTCGACGCATCGGCGGTACGCCAATTCACCATGGTCGCGGCGACGTCGTAATGCCCCAGGGTCGCCAAATACGCAGCGACACTGGGCAAGGACACACAGCACCAGGCGGAGATGTACACGATCCGGGCCAGCAGCTCGGGTACCGCATTCCCGACTCCACTGATCGTTGCGCCCCCACCACTGGTCCCGGCCAGGACGACGGGCCCGTACTGCGCCACCCGCCGCACCGCCGCCTCCACATGGTCCACATTGTCATCGAGCGTCACATGGGCCAGCGGCGACACCTGCCCAGCGAGCGCGACCAAATCCTGGGGCGACTGATACGACACCGGAAAGCACGCATCGATCCCATGCCCGGGCAGATCAACCGCCACCGCCCGATGCCCGAGCAGCGCGAGTTCCCGCACCACCCCAGCCCAAGCCGAGGAGTTCGCGTGAGCCCCATGCACCAACACGAACGTCGGCCGCCCATCCCACCGCTCAGCTAGACCCCGACCTCGAAACTCCATCACACACTCCCCATCGCCCACCCAACCGCTACCCACCCACCTTGACACACCGCCTTTGTCGCGATCCAGGCGTTGAAAATGAGAGGGGCGCACGGGAGAATCCGTGCGCCCCTTACCATTTCACCAGAGCGGCAGGGCTAGGCCCCGAACCCCGCGACTCCGTCAGGAGTTGTAGATCGCGTCTACGTCGGCGGCGTATTTCTTCATGACCACGGCTCGCTTGAGGGAGAGCTTGGGGGTGAGTTCGCCGCCCTCTTCGGTCCAGTCGACCGGGAGGATGCGGATCTTCTTGATTGCCTCTGCGTGGGAGACCAGTTTGTTGGTGGCGGCGACCGCGTCGTTGATTTCGGCTACCAGGGCCGGGTTTTCGATGACGTGCTCGATGGGGGTGTCGGCGCCGATGCCGTTGCGCTCCAGCCATGCCGGGAGGGTGTCCTGGTCGAGGGTGATGAGGGCGCCGATGAAGGGCTGGCCGTCGCCGACCACCATGACCTGGCTGACCAGCGGGTGCTGGCGCAGCGAGTCCTCGAGCATGGTCGGGGAGACGTTCTTGCCACCCGCGGTGACCAGGATTTCCTTCTTGCGGCCGGTGATGGAGATGAAGCCGTTGTCGTCGATCGCGCCCAGGTCGCCGGTCTTGAACCAGCCGTCGGCGTCGAAGGCGTCCTTGGTGGCTTCCTCGTTCTTCCAGTACCCGGCGAACACGACCGGGCCGCGGATCAGCAGCTCGCCGTCCTCGGCGACCTTCGCGCCGTGGCCGGGCAACGGGCGGCCCACCGAGCCGACCTTGATGAACTTGGGCGTGTTCACGCTGACGGCCGCGGTGGACTCGGTCAGACCGTAGCCCTCGTAGATGGTGACGCCCGCGCCGCGGAAGTAGTGGCCCAGGCGCGAACCCAGCGGTCCGCCACCGGAGACGGCCGAGGAGCACTGTCCGCCCATGGCCTCGCGCAGCTTGCTGAACACGAGCTTGTCCAGCACGGTGTGCTGCAGCTTGAGCAGCAGGCCGGGGCCGCCCTTTTCCAGTGACTGGCTGTACTGGATGGCGATCTCGGTGGCGTAGTCGAAGATCTTGCCCTTGCCGCCGTCGTGCGCCTTCTGCTTCGCGCCGTTGAACACCTTCTCGAACACGCGCGGCACCGAGAGAATGAAATTCGGCTTGTACTGGCCGAACTGGTCGACCAGCGTGGACCAGTCCGAGGTGTGGGCGACGGTGACACCGGCGTCGAAGGCGGCCAGCGCGACCGCGCGGGCGAAGACGTGGGCCAGCGGCAGGAACAGCAGCGACTTGCGACCCGGCTGCAGGAACTCGCTCATGGCCGAGCGGTCGGCGGCCGATTCGGCGTACAGGTTGGAGTGCGAGAGCATGACGCCCTTGGGGCGTCCGGTGGTGCCGGAGGTGTAGATGAGGGTCGCCGGGGAGGCGGCCTTCACCTGGGCGCGGCGCTCGTGCACGACGGCGTCGTCGATGTCCTTGCCGCGGGCGACCAGCTCGGCGACCGCGCCCTTGTCGATCTGCAGGACTTCCTTCAGATCCGGCAGTCCGCCTTCGATTTCCGCGACGGTGGCCCGGTGCTTGTCGTTCTGCACCACGATGACCTTGGTGCCGGAGTCCGACAGGATCCAGCGCACCTGCTCGGCCGAGGAGCTGTCGAAGATGGCGACGGTGCAGCCGCCCGCGGCCCAGATGGCGAAGTCCAGCACGACCCACTCGTAGCTGGTGGCGGCCATGATGGCGACGCGGTCACCGAGTTCGATGCCCGAGGCGATGAGACCCTTCGCCACGTCGGTCACGGCCTTGGCGAATTCGGTCGCCGTGACGTCGTTCCAGCCGCCCTTACCGTCCGGGGTGTTGAAGACGACCAGATCGGGCGTCTGCTCCGCATGCCGGAACGCGCCGTCCGACATATTGGCGGTTTCCGGAATGGTGTAGGTAGCCGGGACTTCGAACTCTCGCATCGCTGCCCTTCCACAGTGGGTTTACTCGCGGGTAATTTACGCCACGCGCACAGGTAACTCCCGGCGGACCGTCCGAACCGGTTTCCGCACCGTCCCGCGTTGTGTCTTGTCCCTATCCTATTGACCGGCTTTGCGCAGGTCGAAGGGCCCGTCGCAGAAATTCGCCGAGCTCGACGGTGATCCGCGCGGCCGGGCCGACCAGTCCGGCCTGCAATTGGGACACATGCCAGAGACCCTCGGTCTCGGTGAACTCGGTCGGCACCCCGGCGGCCCGCAGTCCGGCGACCAGGCGCACGCACTGATCGTGCAGCAACTCGTCCACATCGGCCTGGACGTAGGTGGGCGGCAGGCCGTGCAGATCGCCGAGCAGCGGGGCGTAGCCGGTGTCCGAGCCGTCGCCGGTGCCCAGGTAGGCCGCCGCGCAGGCCCGCGACCACGGCCGGTTGATGACCAGATCGCGATCGCGGGCGGGCACCTCGTTGGGGTCGCCCCACGGCGCGATCAGCCCGAGCGCGGCCGGAATCATGGCGTGCCGGTCGCGCAGTCGTTCGGCCAGCGCGAGCGAGAGCCCGCCACCGGCCGAATCACCCGCCACCGCAATGCGTTCCGGCCGATAGCCGAGCGAGACCAGCTCCAGGAAGGCGGCCTCGGCGTCCTCGAGCGCGGCCGGGAACGGGTGCTCGGGAGCCAGCCGGTAGTCCAGAACCTGGACGGCACAACCGGTTTCGCGGGCCAGGAAGGCGGCCAGGGCGCGGTGCGTGGCGGGCGAACCGACGGTGTAGCCGCCGCCGTGCAGGTACAGCACGGTCGCGGCATCCGAGACCGGGCCCACCGTCACCCGTTCAGCCGGGCGACCGCCCAGCCGAACGCGCTCCACGTGGACACCGCGCGGCCCGCGCTGGGCCGGTGCGCCCCAATTCATCAGTGCCCGTTGCACAGTGAAGGGCAGGCGGTGGTTGAGCATGATCCGGAAGACCGGACCGAGCGCGGCGCGGGCGAGCGGCAATGGCAGTGTCATATCGAGCGACCGCGGTGTCATATCGGGCATGACCGGGGAAATCCTTACGGCAGGAAGCGCTTCTGCACCACGGCGGAGATGCGCTGATAGTACGAGGCGGTGGTGCGCACGAACAGGTCGAGAGCCTTTGCCTCCCAACCGATCAGCACCCGACCGTGACCCTTGCGGACCGCCTCGGTAATGGTCTGCGCGGCCATTTCCGGGGTGTGCAGCGCCAGCTTGGAGTCGAACAGGGCGGCCAGATTCTTCTGGTTGAGCCCCTCGGCGACGGTGGCATTGCGGGCCACCGCGGTCTTGATGCCGCCCGGATGCACGCAGGTGACCTTGACCGGCGTCCCGTTCATGAGCATTTCCTGACGCAGCGCCTCGGTGAAGCCGCGCACCGCGAACTTGGCCGCGTTGTAGGCGCTCTGACCCGGGACCGCGATCAGGCCGAAGAGGCTGGAGATGTTCACGACGTGGCCCGCACCGGATTCGATGAGGTACGGCAGGAAGGCCTTGGTGCCGTTGACGACTCCCCAGAAGTCGACGTCCATGATGCGCTCGACGTCCTTGAAGGAGGTGTCGAGCACATCGCCGTGGTGGGCGATTCCGGCATTGTTGTAGATCTGATTGACCTTGCCGAAGTACTTCTTCACCTCGTCGGCATAGAGCAGCACCGACTCCCGCTCGGCCACGTTGAGCCGGTCGGATTTGATCTTCACGCCGTACTTTTCGCAGCGCCGCACGGTTTCGGCGAGACCCTCGGCGTCGATGTCGGACAGCGCCAGGTGCGCGCCGCGCCGGGCCAGGTTCTCCGCCAGCGCCCGGCCGATGCCGGAACCCGCGCCGGTGATCACGCAGACCTTGTCCTTGAAGTAAGCGTCGTTGCTCACGATTACCGCCTTCGGTCGATGGGATGGACTAAACAGCCTGGGCGACACGCTCGGTCGTCGTGTCGTAGGCCGAGACGTCGAAGTGTTCGAGCAGGCTGCGGAACCGGAAGGTGAAGTCCGGCCACAGCGTGGTGTTGTTGCCGTGCTTGTCCAGATACCAGGAGGCGCAGCCGCCGGTGCTCCACACCGCGCCCTCGAGTTTGCGCTGCAGTTCGGTATTGAATTCGTCCTGCACGTCCTTGCGGACTTCCACGGTGCGCAGGCCCAGCTTGTCGAACTGTGCGATCGCGTCGGCGATGTAGTTGATCTGCGATTCGATCATGAAAACCATGGAGGTGTGGCCCAGACCCACGTTCGGCCCCAGCATGAAGAACATATTGGGGTAGTTGTGGATGGCCGAACCCTTGTAGCCCTGCTGCCCGATGGCGTCGAAAACCTCGGCCAGGGTACGGCCGTCGCGCCCGGAGACGGTGTCGTAGACCGGCGAGTCGGTGACGTGGAAGCCGGTGGCGACGATGATGGCGTCGACCTCGCGCTCGGTGCCGTCCTTGGTGACAACGGAATTCGCGCGGATCTCCTTGATGCCCTCGGTCACGACATCGACATTGTCGCGGCTCAGGGCCGGGTAGTAGTCGTTGGAGATGAGCATGCGCTTGCAGCCGATGCGGAAGTTCGGGGTGACCTTGCGGCGCAGCTCCGGGTCGCGCACCTCGGCGAAAAGCTTGGCGCGGGCAATGGATTCGAGAATCAGCATGGCGGGCGGGAACTTGGCCAGGCCCACCACCTGCGTCTCGCGGGAGGCGTAGATGCCCGCGCGGTAGAGCGCGCGCAGCGCCGGAATGTGCTTGAGCGCGAACTTCTCCGGGCCCAGGTATTCGCGGTCCACGCGCGGCAGCAGCCAGGGCGCGGTGCGCTGGTAGACGTCCAGGTGCGCGACCTTCGAGGCAATGCTGGGGACGATCTGAATGGCGGAGGCGCCGGTGCCGATGACGGCGACGCGCTTGCCGGTCAGGTCGGAGTCGTGGTTCCAGCGGGCAGAGTGGAAGATCTCGCCCTGGAAATCGTTGATGCCCTTGATGTCCGGCAGGTTGGGCTCGCACAGCGCGCCGACCGCGGAGACCAGGATGTCGGCGGTGAAGGGCCCCTGGCTGGTCTGGATCTCCCAACGGGCGTCCTCGGCGTTCCACTGCGCGCCGGTCATCTCGCAGTCGAAGATGTGCTTGTCTCGCACCTGGTACTTGTCGGCCACGCCCTGGATGTAGCGCTGGATCTCCGGCTGCTTGGAGAACGAACGCGACCACTCCGGATTGAGCGCGAAGGAGTACGAGTACAGCTGCGAGGGCACGTCGCAGGCGGCGCCCGGGTAGGTGTTGTCGCGCCAGGTGCCGCCGACATCGTTCCCGCGCTCGAGCACGAGGAAGTCGGTGCGGCCCTGCTGGCGCAGCCGAACGGCCAGCCCCAGGCCCGAGAACCCGCTGCCGACGATGATCACGTGGGCGTGCCGAGCTTCCCGAGCAGCACCATTGGCTTCCCGAGCAGCACCATTGGCTTCCCGAGCAGCGCCGTTGCGGACAGCTTTGTCTGTAACCTTGCGACTCATATAAGCGAGAGTAGGGTCTTATTGAGCACCAGTCAACAGTATTGACTCATGTTCAGTAAAGTGGACCCGTGACCAAGGAGCGCAGCGTGAGCAGACCGGACAACTCGGCTCCAGCGCCGAATGGCAAACGGGTGCGCCTGAGCCCGGCCGAACGCCGCCAGCAGCTCATCACACTCGGGGTGGAAATGCTGCGCGAACACGATCTCGACGACATCTCCATCACCGAGATCGCCGACCGCGCGGGCATCTCCCGCGGCCTGCTGTTCCACTACTTCGCCTCCAAGCAGGACTTCCAGGTCGCCATCGTGCGTCAGGCCAACGCCGACTTCCTGGAACGCACCGCCCCCGACCGCAACCTGGACCTGTTCTCCATGCTGCGCGACGCCATCGAGCGCTACATCGACTACGTCAGCGAGAACAGCTCCGGCTACCACGCCCTGCTCCGCGGCCCCGTCAGCGCCCGCCCCGAAATGGCCGAACTCGTCGCCGACGCCCGCCAAGCCACCGCCGACCGCATCCTCGCCGAAGCCCCCATCCCCCCCGACAACCCCGACCACCCCCGCCTCTCCCTGGCCATCCGAGGCTGGATCGCCTTCGTCGAAGAAGTAGTCCTCACCTGGCTCCGCGACCAACCCATCACCCGAGAAGCCCTCGTGGACATGCTCGTAGCCTCCCTCCCCGCCCTAGCCCTCAACGCGGATCTCACCGCGGCCCTGCAACAGTGACGTCAGGCGGCAACTCCCCGGTCACGGCGACGACGATGAGCGTGGCCGCCAGCGGACTGTGCACGAGCAACAGGGTTCGGTAGAGCTCGTCGACCGTGCGCGATCCGGGCGGCTTCTCGGGTGCTGACATTGATCACACCTTCCGGGGTTGTGCCCCGATACAACTGAGGGGATTTCCCGAGGGTGACACGGCCCGAATGCAAGGACGCCTGAAAAATCAGGTCTCCCGAGGGTCTTTCGTGGAGTTCTTGTCGAATTCGGTGAATCGGCGCAAACATTCGACGTCTCGCACGATCACATGGCGGTTGTACAGGCACACCGCCTTTCGATCCCGCATCTCCCGCATCGCGAGCCCGACAGCGTCGGACCCGGCGCCGATGAGGTTGCCGAGTTCCTCGTACGACAGCCGCACGGTGATCTCCCACCCCTCGTCGACGCGACGCCCCCAGGACTCGACAAATTCCACCAGCAGCCGCGCCAATCGAATCGGCACTGGACAACCGGCGAAATCGAGGCGGCGTTGATCGGACCAGGCCAACCGGTCCGCCAGCGTGCGGCACAGCACCAGCAGCGCATCCCGATGCGATTCGAGGAACGCCATGAAGACAACGCCCGGTATTCGATGCGCGATCGTCGCCGTGCAGACCGTCGCGGTATTCGAGCGCGGCGAATCCGGCACCAGCGCACCGAGCTCCCCGATCACATCACCGCTGACCCGAATGGCGATCAACTTGCCGTCATCGGAGGTGATCTTCACGCAGGCCGACAGTCTCCGGTCGCGTGAGCGCAGCAGATAAACCATGCTCCCCGGCTCCCCCTGCCGCATCAATACCCTCCCCGGCTCACATGGGGTCTGCACACCGAGCCGCAGCAGATCCTCCCGCGACCGCGGACACAACCGCTCCATGAAAGTCCCCGTAGGCCATGGCCAATTGGCGAGATACCCGCCACTCTGTGGGTTCACCGTTGTATCCAGTTCCGTACCGCCGTTGGAAACTGTCCCCGAACCTCCACGGTAGCGACCGAAAGTCGTTGCGGGGGTGGGGGTGGGCGAGGATGCTTGGCGGGATGGGGAGTGAGCGTTTCGACGCCGGGGAGTTTGCGGCGGAACTGCAGCGGATCGTCAAGGCGACGGCGGATGCCGTGTCCACCGATGGGCAGGTGAATCCGCTGGTGGAGAAGATCTTTGGGCATCTTGCCGTGGAGCCGACGGCGGTCACGATGGTGACTGCGGACTGGCCGAACTGGGAGCATGTGAATGTTCAGCGTGGGGTGGATGCCTATGTGGCCGAGCGCGGATCCGCGCCCGAGTGGTTCGGGATCGCGGGGGCGCAGCGGTCCGGCGATGATCTGATGGGTCTGCTGACGCATGCCCGCCGCCATGGATTCTATGAGCTCGGTACGGTCGATTACGCGACGGTCGCCATCGGTCCGGACAAATCCACCGAGGTCGTGAAGCTTGGGCTGGTGAACACCGCGGCTCCCGATGGCGCACCGATTGTGCTGTGCCTGCGGGGCGCGGATCCGCGCTACGGGAATCAGAATTGTCAGCTGACAGTGCTTGCGGCGGAACGGGTTACCGCCACCGCGGCGCGCGAACGCATCGAAGAGCTGATGGTCGAGCATGACGTCTACCGGGGACAGGTGCTTGCGTTCGGTGTCAGTGAGCATCGCGGGAACGAGCTGGTCACCTTCCTGCCACGTCCGCATCTGGGCGCGGCGGATGTGGTGCTGCCCGACGGTGTCCTGGATCTGATCGAGCGCCACACCGTCGGTATTGCCACGCACGGCGCACGCTTGCGGGCGGCCGGGCAGCATGTGAAACGCGGTCTGCTGCTTCATGGTGCGCCCGGCACCGGGAAGACACACACGGTTCGCTATCTCATGGGGCGGCTGCCGGAAACCACGGTGATCGTCATCAGCGGTTCCGCCATGCGCATGATCAACGCCGCGGCCGCGCTGGCGCGGCGGCTGCAGCCGAGCGTGGTCGTGGTCGAGGACGTGGATCTCATCGCAAAGGATCGCAGCTACAGTCCGGCCGGAAATCCCTTGCTGTTCAGTCTGCTCGACGCCATGGACGGCATCGGCGGGGACGCGGATGTCACCTTCCTGCTCACCACCAACCGGGCCGGGGAGCTGGAAACCGCGCTGGCCGACCGGCCGGGCCGGGTCGATCTCGCGGTCGAGATCCCGCGGCCGGACGCACGCGGGCGGGCGGCACTGTTCGCGCTCTACAGCAAGGGATTGACGGTAACCGCCGACCTCGAGCCGATCGTGGCCGCCACCGCCGGGCAGACCGCCTCCTTCATCAAAGAGTTATTGCGGCGCGCGGCTTTACGGGCGATCACCACATGCCCGGAGCAGCAGCCGGTGACCGTGGACGACGCGGACCTGATCGCGGCCCTAGGCGAAATGAACGACTCGGCGTCGGGTCTCACGCGCACGCTGTTGGGCGCGCCGCAGGACTAGGTCTCGTACTCGTAGCCCGAATGGTCGCCCCGGGAGGAGATCAGGGTTAGGAGGGCGGCTAGGAGGATCATGGCGGCGGAGACTTCGAGGGCTACGTCCAGGCCGCGGTGGAAGGCGGCGTAGGTGGCGTTGATGACGTGGTCGACTATGGGGCCGTAGGCGGCTGAGGCGGCGGCGTCGCCGCCGGTGGGGACCTTGCCGGTTTCTATGGCGTCGATGACTATCGATTGGAAGTTGGCGGGGATGCCGAGTTGGTTGAGGCGGTCGGTGAGGTCGGAGTTGAGGAAGGAGTTCACCAGGGAGCCGAGGGCGGCTACGCCGACTACCGCGCCGACCTGGCGCATGGTGTTGGTGGCGGCGGCGGCCATGCCGGAGTGTTCGGCGGGGACGCCGGAGAGGACGGCCGAGGTCAGGGGGACCACGGCTATGCCGAAACCCAGTCCGGCCAGGGCCAGGGCGAGGGCCAGGGGGCCGAATTCCGGTGAGACGCTCAACATTTGGCGGGTCAGGAGGATGCCCGCGGCACCCAGGAGGCAGCCGGTGACCATGGGGGTGCGGGAACCGCGGCGCGCGACCCAGTAGCCCGCGTAGAGGGCGCCGAGGATGATGGCGGCGGCCATGGGAGCGAAGACCGCGGCGGTGCGCCAGCCCGAATAGCCCACCACCTCTTGGAGATACAGCGCGGTGAAGAAGAAGATCGAGAAGATGCCGAAGTAGACGGCGAAGGCGACGATCAGGGCGCTGCGCACCATGGGGCGTTTGAGGTAGTGGAAGTCGAACATCGGGTTGCGGGCACGCAATTCGATGGCCAGGAACGCGGCGAAGGCAATGCCGCCGAGGACGAACAGGGTGATTACCGACGTCGCGCCGTACCCGGACTCCTCCCCCGAGATGCCCGCGTAGATCACGCAGCCGAGAAACGCCGAGCCCGTGAGGAATCCGGCCACATCGACCGGACCCGGTTGCGGGTCGGCGGATTCGGGCACGTAGCGGAGGGCGGCGGCCAGCACGACGGCGGCCACGGCCAGGTTGAACCAGAACACCGAGCGCCAGCCGAAGGCCCCGACCAGGACACCGCCGATGACCGGCCCGAGCGCGAGCGCCAAACCCGAGACGGCCGCCCAAGCACCCAGTGCGCGAGCACGTTCGGCGCGATCGGGGAACACGTGCCGGATGACCGACAGCGTGCCCGGTTCGGAGGCCGCCGCACCCAGACCCATGACGGCCCGGCCCGCGATGAGCACCGCCACGGTCGGCGCGAGCGCGGACAACACCGAGCCCGCCGCGAAAACCGCCAGCCCGGCGATCATGACGCGCTTGCGCCCCCACCGATCGCCCAGCGATCCGGCGGTCAACATGAGGCTCGCGAACACCAGCGTGTACGCGTTCACCACCCACTGCAGCGACACCACGCCCGCGTGCAGATCGGACTGGACGTTCCCGAGCGTGACACTCACGACCGTGGTGTCCAGGAAGGTCACGAACAGCACCGCCGTGACGGTGGCCAAGGCGATGCGCGGTCGCTGTGCGGTCCCCAGCATGTCAGGCCGTCTCGCGCATATCAGCTGGTGGGTACGACCGACCCGGCCGTGCAGGGCGCGGGTGGTTTGCCCTGCGTCTCGAGGGAGAGCAGGTTGCAGAAGGTCGCGGCCGCCACCTTCCACGCACCGGCGGTGAGCACGGCGCTACCCGGCTGATCCTGTAGTGCGGGAGTGCCATTCAGCGACACCGTGAACACCACGTCCGCGTGGTCGGAGCCCGCGGCGGTCACGCTGGACACGGTCGCCTTGGTGCCCTTGGCGATCGGCGTATCCGCCTGGGCCTTGATGGTGTCGGCGAACGCCTGCCCGTTCTCCAGCAGCGCGATCTTCTGATCGGCCGACGTGCCGCCGTCGAAGAACTTCTGATAGACGTCGGTGACGGCCTGGGTGAGCGCGGTGTCCGCCCCGGCGGCGGTGGTGACGTGGGTGGTCTTGGGTTCCTTGCCCGAGACTCCGCACGCGCCCACCGCGAGCACCGTAAGCGCGCACAGCGCAAGGGCTTTCAGCGCCCAGGGGGTAATCGATTGGGAGCGAATACGCTTCGACATGCCTCGTCCTCCCCGGATCGACGGGACGGCATGGATGATCAGTTCAGGTTACTCGTCCGAACCGATCGGTGTGCCCGGATCGGGGAGCCCTACCCGGTTCACAGAGACGTTGGCACCCAGAGCGCGTGGACGTAGAGACTCAGAGCGCGTGCGCGTCGAGCCAGTCGCGGGCGACCGAGGACGGCACCGCGCCCTGATCGCGCACCTGGTGGACCATATCGGCGAAGTCGGTCGTGGTGAGTTCGCCCGCAACATAATTGAGCTTGCGAATCTGCTGGTCGGTGAGCGCGCCCTTGCGCAGGACCGGGAGCACGCTCGCGGCGCGGAAGGCGTAGTCCGGGTCGGCGAGCGAGGTCAGGCCGACACCGCCGTCGGGCAGCAACGCGGGCGGTCCGCCCAGGACGCCGAGCTGGATTTCCCCGTCGGACAGCGCTTTTCGCAGGTCGGTGTCGTTCGTGTAGGTCACCGGGTGCACGATGTCGCAGTGGTAGACCGTCCGCAGCGGCTCCACCACATCACGTTGCGGGTCGAGCGGCGCGCGCAGGGCATCCAGCGGCGGCCCGGTGGTGATGCCGACGGTCAGCTCCGCGCACCGCGGCGCGAGCTCCTTCAGCGAGGACGGGTACTCCGCGTTCCGGGTCGCGGCCGCGACCACGGTGGGTCGCAGATCGGTGCCGTCGGCCGGGTCGGAGTCGACGACCCCTTCCGGAAGCGCCTTGGACAGTGCCGCATTGACCGCATCCGGTTTGGTGGCGGTGGCCGTCGAATCGAGCGCGGTCAGCAGGTCACCGCTGACGTCACCGAACAGCGCGATGGTGTCGGAGTCCAGTCCCGCGAGCAGATCGGTGCGCTGCCCCATGCGCTCCTTGGTCTGCGTGCGCAGCCCGGTCCGTGCCAGCGCGCCCGCGTAGATCTCGGCGATCATCATGGACTCGGCCGAGTCCCCGGCCCCCACGGTCAAAACCGGCCCGGTCTCGTGACTTCCGCAGGCGGCGAGGACCGCCGTGACCGCGATGGCCAGCAGTGGACGCGAGAGGCGACGCGCGAGGGAGTCAGTTCGGGCGGACACGCGCAACAGTCTGCCGCAGGCTGATCCCAGTGCTTCCGCAGGGTGGAAACACCCCGGCAGGATGGCGCGGCACCATCCGCCAAATGCCGAAACCAACCCCGGGTAGGCAACGTTCGAGGAATGGAACAGGCAATATGGACAGTTAGGTCTGTTTCGGGGTGGAAAGTAGCCCCGCTCGCCTGGCCGCACACCGCTCGGAAGGACGACAGTGCACACGCTCACCACCACGCGCGCCGACGGCAGGCGCACCGCCCGAACCCTCGTCAGGATTCTCGCCGCCTCCGTCGCGCTTGCCGCGGCCATGGCGCTGTCCGCCTGCGGCGGCTCCAAGTCCAATCCGCTCGGCGGCGGAGGCGACTGCGGCGGCGACACCAACAAGCTCACCGTCGGCTCGGCCAACTTCCCGGAATCCGAGACCGTCGCCGACGTGTACGCGGAAGCCTTGCGCGCCAATGGTTTCGGCATCGACACCAAGCTGAACATCGGCAGCCGCGAGGCGTACGTGCCCGCGCTGAAGCAGTGCTCGATCTCGCTGATCCCGGACTACACCGGCAACCTGCTGCAGTACCTGGACAAGTCCAGCACCGCCACCACCCCCGACGAGGTGAACGCGGCGCTGACCAAGGCGCTTGGTGATCAGCTCGCCATCGGCACCCCCGCGCCGGGTGAGGACTCCGACGCGGTCGTGGTCACCAAGGCCACCGCCGACAAGTGGAATCTGACCAGCATCGCCGATCTGGCCTCGCACTCGGCCGAGGTGAAACTGGCCGCGCCCGCGGAGTTCTCCGAACGCCCGGGCGGCCTGCCGGGCCTGAAGAAGAACTACGGCCTGGACATCCCCACCGCCAACTTCGTGCCGATCGCCGACGGCGGCGGCCCCGCGACGGTGAAGGCGCTGGTCGACGGTCAGGTCACCGCGGCCGATATCTTCACCACCTCCCCGGCCATCACCGCCAACAACCTGGTGGTGCTGACCGACCCCAAGCACAACTTCCCGCCACAGAACGTGGTGCCGCTCTACAACAGCGCCAAGAAGAGCGACAAGCTGACCAAGGTGCTCAACGCGGTGTCCGCGAAACTGACCACGGCCGAACTGATCTCGCTGAACACCGCGGTGTCCGGCAGCAGCAAGACCGAGCCCGCCGCGGCCGCCAAGCAGTGGGTGAGCACGCAGGGGCTCGACAAGCCGATCGCCTGACGGAGGGGAACACGGTGTCCGACATCGAATTCAGCGGCGTCAGCAAGACGTATCCGGACGGCACCACCGCCGTCCACCACCTCGACCTGCGCATCGAATCCGGGTCGTTCACCGTGTTCGTCGGCCCGTCGGGCTGCGGCAAGACCACCTCCATGCGCATGATCAATCGCATGATCAGCCCGACCGCGGGCAGGATCACCGTTGGCGGGCAGGATATTTCGCGCATCGACCCGGTCAAGCTGCGGCTCGGCATCGGCTACGTGATCCAGAACGCGGGACTGCTGCCGCACCGCACCGTGGTCGACAATGTGGCCACCGTGCCGGTGCTGCGGGGGCAGTCCCGCCGCGCGGCCCGCAAGGCGGCGCTGGAGGTCATGGATCGCGTCGGGCTGGATCGCGGGCTGGCGGGGCGGTATCCCTCGCAGCTCTCGGGCGGTCAGCAGCAGCGCGTGGGTGTGGCCCGGGCGCTGGCGGCGGATCCGCCGATTCTGCTCATGGACGAGCCGTTCAGCGCGGTGGACCCGGTGGTGCGCACCGAACTGCAGACCGAGATGCTGCGGCTGCAGGCCGAATTGCGCAAGACCATCGTCTTCGTGACCCACGATATCGACGAGGCCATCAAGCTCGGCGACCATATCGCCGTCTTCGGGCCGGGCGGCTTCCTGCAGCAGCACGATGTACCGCAGACCGTACTCGCCCAGCCCGCAACCGATTTCGTGGCCGGATTCGTGGGACGCGACCGCGGCTACCGCGAACTGTCCTTCCGGCCCGCCGATGCCGTTCCCCTGCACGAGCTTTCGACGATCACGCCGGATCAGGTGCACGGCACCCGGCTGGAGAAGGGCGAATGGCGGCTGGTCATCAACGAGGCCAAGAAGCCGTTGGGCTGGATCGACACCACCGGCGTGGAGGGCGTGCGCGCCGGGCACCCGCTCGCCGACAGCGTGGCCGCGGGCGGCTCGCTCTTCCCGCCCGGCGGTGATCTGCGGCAGGCACTCGACGCCGTGATCTCCTCGCCGTCGGAAATCGGTGTGGCCATCGATGATTCGGGGGCGGTGCGGGGCGCGCTCTACGCCCGCGACGTGCTCGAACAGCTGCATCGCCAGCGCGAGGCCGAGGACGCCGAACGCAATCGGGTCTTCTTCGAGGAGTCGAGGTGAGGTACCTCCTCGACAACTTCGACGAGATCGCCGGATACGCGCGCACGCACCTGTATCTGGCGCTGGTGCCACTGCTGCTGGGATTGGCCATCGCGATTCCCATAGGGGCACTGGCGCATCGGGCGCGGTGGTTGCGGCGGGTCACCACCACGGCGGCCAGCATCGCCTACACGATTCCGTCGCTGGCGCTGTTCGTGATTCTGCCGCCGCTGCTGAACATCGGCGTCATCGATCCGCTGAATGTCGTTATCGCCCTGACCATTTACTCGGTGGCGCTGCTGGTGACGGCGGTGCCGACGGCACTGGACTCGGTGCCCGCCGACACCCTGGACGCGGCCGACGCCATCGGCTACACCCGGCTGCGGCGCGTGCTCACCGTCGACTTTCCGCTCGCCCTACCGGTTTTCATCGCCAATCTGCGCGTCGTGGCCGTCACCAATATCTCGATGGTGACCGTGGGCGCGCTGATCGGCGTCGGCGGGCTGGGCAAGCTGTTCACGCAGGGCTATCAGCGGGACTATCCCGACGAGATCGTGGCGGGCATCATCGTGGTGTTGGCGCTGGCGCTGATCGTGGACCGAGTGTTGTTCCTGCTGGGCAGATTCGCGACGCCGTGGCTGAAAGGTCGTGCGGCATGAACCTTTTCCTCGACGCCTGGCATTTCCTCACCGACGGCGCGAACTGGTCCGGGCCCACCGGCATCGGGCGGCGGCTGCTCGAGCATCTGTACTACAGCGCACTGGCCGTGGGGCTCTCGGCGCTCATCGCGGTGCCGATCGGGCTGCTCATCGGGCATACCCGACGCGGGTCGGCGCTCATTGTCGGGTTCGCCAACTCCATGCGCGCGCTGCCGACGCTGGGCGTGCTGACCTTCGTGGTGCTGCTGCTCGGGCTGGGCCTGACACCGCCGCTGCTGGCGTTGTTGACCGTCGGCATTCCCCCGCTGCTGGCCGGTGCCTACGCCGGAATCGCCAATGTGGATCCGCTGGTGGTGGATTCCTCGCGGGCCATGGGGATGAGCGAACCGCGGGTGCTGTTCCAGGTCGAACTGCCCAATTCGCTGCCCGTGCTATTGAGCGGGCTGCGCGCGGCCACGCTGCAGGTGGTGGCGACCGCGACCATTGCCGCCTACGTGAATCTCGGTGGGTTGGGCCGCTACATCTTCGACGGGATCAGCCTCTACCGCTACGACAAGGTGCTGGTGGGCGCGATTCTGGTGGCCGCGCTGGCCTTGTTCCTGGACGGTCTGCTGGCGTTCGTGGTGTGGCTGAGCGTGCCGGGGACCGGGCGGTTGCGCCGGGTGGTCGGCCGGGCGTGAGTCCCCGTCGCGAGCGGGTTCGAACCACCCGCATTGACCTTCGACTGTGACCGGGGTCACGATGTCTGGTGGCACATCCACCCGAGACAGGAGGTCGATGCTGTGAAGGCTCGCGACATCATGCACCGGAGTGCGGAATGTATCCCCGCCGATGAGACCCTCGACCGCGCCGCTCAGCTCATGCGGAACATGGATGTCGGCGCGCTGCCCATCTGCAATGGCGAGGAATTGATCGGCATGCTCACCGATCGCGACATCGTCGTGCACTGCGTGGCCATGGGACACGATCCCAGCCGGGTCCGCGCCGGGGACCTCGCGCAGGGGCGGGTCTGGTCGGTGGATGTGGACACCGAGATGAATACGGTCCTCGACGTCATGGAGCAGAACCAGATCAAGCGCATGCCGGTGCTGGATATGCGCAAGGGCAATCGGCTGGTCGGCATGATCTGCGAGTCCGACCTGGCCAAGAACCTCAGCGACAAGCAGCTCGCGGAGTTCATTACCGCCATCGCGGTCCCGCACTGAACTCTTGGGCGTCCCGCACTGAGCTCTTGGGCGTCCCGACTGAGCCGGTAAGCGTCCCGGTTCGCAGCGAATTCACAGCCCGGGCCCGCATGATTGCCGGGTGCAACCGGGACGCATTCTCGTGATCGAAGACGCCGAGGCCATTCGGGCCGCGGTGGGAGCCGGACTGTCCGCCGCCGGGCACGAGGTGCTCGGGCGCGCGGACGGCGGATTACTTGAACAGGACCTGGCCCAGTTCCGGCCCGACGTGGTGGTCCTGGACGTGATGCTGCCCGGCCGCGACGGCTTCGCCCTGCTGGAATCGGTGCGGGCGCGCTCGGCGGCGGGTGTCGTCATGCTCACCGCCCGCGACGGAGTCGAGGACCGGGTGCGCGGCCTCCGCGCCGGATCCGACGACTACGTGGTCAAACCCTTCGACCTCACCGAACTCGTGGCGAGAGTCGAAGCCCTGCTGCGGCGCATGGGAAAACTACAGAGCCGCATAGTGATCGGCGACCTCGAAGTGGACGTGGACGCCGCCACCGCCCGGCGCGCAGGCCACGAACTCACCCTCACCGCCACCGAATTCAAACTCCTCGCCTACCTGGCCGCCCAACGCGACCGAGTACTCACCAAAACCCAAATCCTCACCGCCGTCTGGGGATACGAGGACTACGACCCCAACCTCGTCGAGGTCCACGTAAGCGCCCTCCGCCGCAAACTCGAAGAGCACGGCGCCCGCGTAGTCCACACCGTCCGCGGCCTCGGCTACACCCTCCGGGCGCCACGATGAAGACAGTCTCACTGCGGGGGCGTGTGACTCTCACGGCCGCACTGGTTTCCGGGGTTGTGCTGGTGTTGGTCGCGTTTCTGGTGCATGGGTTGTTCGGGCTGGTGGTGAATCACAGCGAGAACACCGTGTTGACGGATCGGGTGCAGTTGGCGAAACAGTTGGCGCAGGAAGGGGTTTCGCCGGAGGATTTGGTGGCGCGGGTGGATACGCATTCGGTGCGAGCGCGGCTGGTGTTGGCGGATGGGCGGACGTTCGGGAGTCTCGATCATCGGCTCGCGGAGGACAGCACCACCAAGACGCGGTTTCTGCGGCTCAGTGGGCCTGGGGCGATCAACGATTCGCGGCTGACCATGCAGATCGACACGCCGCTGCTGGCTCGCGTGCAATCGCGGCTGGCCTTGCTGCTCGTGCTGGCCACCGCGGGTGCGATCGCGGTGATCGTGGTCGGTCTCTGGTTTCTCGTGCGGCGAGCTCTCGCCCCGCTGGACACCATGACCCGCCTGGCCCGCGATATCGCCCACGGCCATCTCGGCCGCCGCCTCAATCCTTCTCGCACCGACACCGAATTGGGCCGCACCGCAGCCGCTTTCGATGAAATGCTGGATGCCCTCGAGGGCGCGCTGCGCGACACCGCGGCCGCCGAGGCCCGCGCCCGCGCCTCCGAGCAGCAGATCCGCGTCTTCGTCGGCGACGCCGCCCACGAACTGCGCACCCCCATCACCGGGGTCCGTTCCCTCGCCGAGGCCGTCTTCCACCAGCCCGCCGACACCAATCCCGAAGACCGCCAACGCATGCTCCTGCTCCTGGTCCGCGAAACCCAGCGCGCGGGCCGCCTGGTGGACGACCTCCTCGACCTGGCCCGCATCGACGCCGGTCTCCACCTCCGCCGCGAGCCCGTCGACCTGCGCACCCTCACCGCCACCCACCTCGACCGCATGCGAATACTGCACCCGCACATCGACTTCCACCTCACCGGCGACCCGGTGACGGTCTCGGCCGACCCGGAGCGCATCACTCAAATCCTCACCAACCTGTTCACCAATGCCTGCCAGGCAATGAAGGACCACGGCACCATCACCGTCGCCCTCCGCACCGAATCCGGCTCGAGCAGTGTCGAACTCACGGTCTCGGACACCGGTCCGGGCATTCCTCCCGAGGACCGCGAGCGCATCTTCGACCGCCTGGTCCGCCTCGATCAGGCCCGCGACCACCGCCCCGACGGCTCCGGCCTCGGCCTCGCCATTGCCCGCGGCCTGGCCCGCGCCCACGGCGGCGACCTGACCTGCGTCGCACCCCCACCCGGCCGGTCAGGCGCCGTCTTCGCCCTCACCCTCCCCATCGCACCGAACTGAGCGGAGCCGGGATTTGCTGGTCCGTGTCTGAAGATCGGCTGAAGATGGCGACCGGATTCAGGGCAACTTCAGCCACCACGGGCAAATTCGGTGGGGAACCAACCCCCCGAAGATGGAGTGAGCATGAAACGCCCCCTCGCCGCGACGCTGGTCGCCGCCGCCGGAGCCGCCACAATCGCCCTCGCGATCCCCACCACCGCCTCCGCCGACACCCCCACCTGCGGCCCCGCGGCCGCCGCCGCGGCCCGCGCCGACTCCGCCCCCAAGGTAGCCGCCTACCTCGCCGCCCACCCCGACGTCGCCGCCGAACTCGCGAAGGTCAAGTCCCTCCCCAAAGACCAACGCCGCGCCGAACTGAAATCCTGGCGCCAGTCCAACCCCCAGGAAGCCCAAGACTTGAAGGCCGCCCACCAAGCGGTCATCGACTACCACAAGTCCTGCGGCAAGCAGAAGTAACGCCGCCCGCGTAGGGGGCCGGTCGATCCGACCGGCCCCCTACGCATATCGCCACCAGCCATAACCTGCCGGTCTGCCGATCACCGAGTGGCACATCATGGATGGGGATCTACCCGAATTCGCCTCCGGTATGTCCCACTCGGCACTTCTCAGGTCGCGGAGATGTCGGACCTGGCCGCTACAGTCTTTGGTACACAGCACTTACGGGGGATCACAATGGGTTATGACATCAGCTTTCATCCGGTGAACATGCGCCTGGTCGAGGAGCGGGTCGTTCCGTTTCTGGCCGCCCGCGGTGGTGACGATGATCTGGATGATCTGATCGCCGACGCGGTACGGCAGGCGAAGGTTCGGTTTCGGGCGAATGCTTGGGGGCTGGGCACCATGAAGGCGTATGGACGTGAGGGTTTCGACAGCGGCCTCTTCATTTGGGGGCGGCCCTTCTTCGTCACCGCCGAGGATCCGGCAACCGTCGCCGAAACCGTTGTCCGCTATTGCGATTCGCACCTCGACGAGGTCGACGATCTGGCCCGCGGCCAGATCGCGCTGCTCGATCCGACGCTGGCCAAGTACGTCGAGCCCGACATGAACGGCACCCTGCCCGATGATCACCTGCTGGCCAAGGGTTTTCGCTGGAAGCTCGACCTGCTGCGGGAGGCAGCGTCGGCGATCCGCGCCGGACGCACCACCATCCGCAATGGCGATGGCGACGAGATCTCCGCCGCGAGCGCGCTGACCGGCAATGCCCACTTCGTACTGATCGAATTCCTCGCCGCCCTTCTGCCCGGCTGGATCGAGCGCGGCCGGGTATGGCCCACCGAACTGGCCGAGCAAGCCGCGACCGAGGGCAATCCGCCACTGTCGGACAATTCCGCGCTGTTCGGATCCCTCCCGACCGAATTCCCTTCGCTGGATTGGCCGTCCAACTGGACCATCCCCTCCAACTACGCGATCGGCGGCTACGCCGCACCCTCGAACATCCACCCCTTGCGAACCTGGCTGTCCCGCAACCTCGATGATCTCACCGCAGTGGGCGACCAATGGGACGACCGCCCATACGTCAGCAAGGCCCTCCGCAAACTGGACGAGGCCCTGGCCCTGGCCGAACTGACCGGTTCCGCCTTCGTCGAAGCCGCCGAGATCTACATCCCCGGCATGGGCACAATCAACTAACCCGCAACAGTGCCCAGGTGCATGCTCGTGGACTTCGGCGCACGTCGCGGGGGGGGCGAATCCACTCTGAGCGGCGCTGTCATGGTCGGATTCGGGCTGAGGCTGGCCGCGAGCCGTCGGCGAGCGGGCAATCAGCTGTCCCTTTAATGGGTTGCTGGGGCGGTAAGTGGTCGCCACTATCGGGACATGGAGGGTGACGGGTTGGCCGCGTTGGGCCCGGGAACTGGACCGCCGGAGCGAATCGATTTGGGGGAATTGGTGATTCGCAGGTGGGAGCGGGAAGATTTGGCGGCGCGGTTCGCGGCTCTTTCGGCGTCGTATGAGTATCTTCGGCCCTGGATGGAGTGGGCTGGTGAGCCGATCACACTGGAGCAGCAGCGGGCGTTCGGAGAGTCCGTCGCGGAGAGTTGGCCCAGCGCGAGCGGCAGCTTCAACTACGGCATGTTCGATAGCGACGGAACCGTTCTCGGCGCAGTCGGCTTGCACGACCGGCTCGGCCCCCCAGCGGTCGAGATCGGCTACTGGTGCCACGCCGCGCACACCGGCCGAGGGGTGGTAACTCGCTGCGCGGGCGCGCTAACCGAGGCCGCCTTGGCCCTGCCAGGTGTCGAAAGGGTCGAAATACACTGTGACGCAGCCAATATACGCAGCGCCGCAGTCGCCCAGCGCCTCGGCTACCACCTCGCTCGCATATCCCCCCGCAAGAAACGCGCCCCCGCCGAATCCGGCCGCGGAATGATCTGGGTCAAGCACCGCTAGCCCGCACGGTCGCAACCCCACGAGCATGCAATCCAGCAGGCAAACGCCGAGAAGACCCCTGCCCAATTGCATGCTCGTGGATTCCCGGATGCCCGGTGCCCAGGGTTGGGTCAGCCGAGCAGGAGCCGCACAATCCGGGATCGGGGGCGGGGAGCCCGTTTGCGCTGGTAGGCGGTGGCTTTGAGGCGAGGGCCTAGGGAGTCGGTGACATAGAAGTATTCGCCGCCGATTCGAGCGCGCGGTTCGAGGCCATTTCGGCGTCGTATGAGCACCTTCGGCTTTGGATGCCGAATCCGGTCGCGGAATGTACTAGGTCAAAGCGCGGTGACCGGCCCGTTCCGATGGGCGTAAACCGCGCCTAGCGTGGGGGGAGACGAACGGAAAGGCTTTCCCATGCGCGCAGCGACATTGACCGCGTTCGGTTCACCGCTCGAAATTCAGGACGTGCCAGACCCGGAAACCGGCACCGGCGAGGTGCTGGTCGAGGTGTTGGCCGCCTGTGTGCTGCCGTACGCCGCCGAGATCTTCAGTGGCGCACGGCGTTATCCACTAGAACCACCGGTGGTGCCCGGTGTCGGTGGCATCGGGAGAATCGTGCGGATCGGTCCGGATGCGACCAGGCTGCGCGTCGGGGATCTGGTCTGGTGCGATGCGACCGTGCGATCCCGCGACGACGCCCTGACGCCGGATATAACCTTGCAGGGGTGGAGTTCTCGCGGTGCGGGCGGGGCACGACTGGCCCGGTACCTGCATGACGGACCCTTCGCCGAACTCATGCGTGTCCCCACCGAGAACGTCTATCCACTGCCCGCACGGGCGGCCGCCGACCCCGCCCGGTGGTCGAGCATGACCGTGTACTCCGTTCCCTACGGCGGCCTGCTGGCCGGTGGGCTCGAGGCGGGCGAGACGGTGCTGGTCAGCGGCGCGACTGGCAATTTCGGCAGCAGCGCGGTGGCCGTCGCACTCGCCATGGGCGCGGGGCAGGTGGTAGTTCCGGGGCGCAACCGCGCCGTCCTCGACCTGCTTGCCGATGGTTTCGGGTCGCGGGTGCGCCCGGTTCGACTCGGCGGCGACGAGGAGACCGACCGCGCCGCCATGGGCGCGGCCGCCGAGGGCCCGATCGATCTCGTCCTCGATCTGCTGCCGCCCGAAGCGCCCGCCTCCGCCACCCGCGCGGCGGCCATGACCGTGCGCGAGTACGGGCGGGTCGTGCTGATGGGCGGCGTCGGCACGCTCGGCGGCGCGGACCTGGCCCTGCCCTACCCCTGGATCATGCGCAACTCGGTGACCATCCGCGGACAGTGGATGTTTCCCCGCACGGCGAATGTGGGCATGATCCGCCTCGTCGCATCCGGTGCCCTCGACCTCAGCCGTGATCGCCTCACCCGCTTCGGCCTCGACCAGGCCAACGACGCGGTCGCGCACGCCGCGAAACACAACGGGCCCTTCGACCGCACCGTCCTCACGCCGGGGGCTTGACAGGGCCTCCTTCCGATCGCGCGGCTCGGGGCTGGACGAGGCCGTGCTGGTGGGCGTAGACAACGGCGTGAATTCGGTCGCGCACACCGAGTTTGGCGAGAATTCGCGAGACGTGGGTCTTGATCGTCTCCTCGCCTACGCCCAGGTCGGTGGCGATCTCGCTATTGCTGCGGGCGTCGGCCAGGAGCAGCAACACCTCCCGCTCGCGGGCGGTCAAGTGGGACAGCTCGGGCGGCTCCACGGGCGGTGCTATACCGATCGCGAAACGCGGTGCGAGCCTTCGGGTCATCGAGGGATCGATGACGGCGTCACCGCGGACCGCGACCCGGATGGCGGCGACTAGTTCTTCCGGGGGGAGGCTTTTCAGGAGGAAGCCGCTGGCTCCGGCCGAGAGGGCGCGGTGGAGGTTGGCTTCGCTGTCGTAGGTGGTGAGGACCAGGACTCGGGTGCCGCCTGCGGCCACGATGGCTTCCGTGGCGGCTAGGCCGTCTAGCTTGGGCATGCGGACGTCGAGGATGGCCACATCCGGGTGGGTGCGGGCGGCCGCTTCTATGGCGGCGCGGCCGTCGCCGACCTCGGCCACGCATTCGAGGTCGGGGTGGGAGTCGACCACCGCGCGTAGGCCGGAGCGGAAGACGGTGTGGTCGTCGGCGATGAGGATGGTGATGGTCATGCGGCTCCGATCGGTACGGAAATCCGGATGGCCCAGCGGGGTCCGGTCGCACCGTATTCCACGGTGCCGTCGAACAATTCGACGCGGCGGCGGATGCCCTCCAGGCCGCGGTGCACATCCTCGCCCGAACCCCGCCGCGCATCCTTGCCCACGCCCTGCCGCGCGTCCTCGCCAGAACTCCGACGCGCGTCCTGGC
Source organism: Nocardia sp. CDC160 (assembly GCF_035818795.1). Classification (NCBI taxonomy): domain Bacteria; kingdom Bacillati; phylum Actinomycetota; class Actinomycetes; order Mycobacteriales; family Nocardiaceae; genus Nocardia; species Nocardia sp. CDC160. The sequence continues at coordinate 916,044 of NZ_JAYKYT010000003.1, forward strand.
CCGAACCCCGACGCGTGTCCCCGCCCGGACCGCGGTGTGCGTCCTCGCCCGAGTCGGTCGCGGCGATGGGATTGGTTTCGTGGATCTCGACTCGGCCCGGGCGGTAGCTGATCTCCAGTTCCGCTGGGGCGCGGCCGTGCCGCAGCGCGTTGGTCAGCAGTTCCTGGACGACACGGTAGAGCATGACGTCCAGTGACTCCGGCAGCACTGGAGGTTCACCTGAAACCGTCACGTGCACAGTCAATCCGGCGTCTCGGACGCGCTGTACCAGGTCCTCGATGTCAATCAGTCCGGGCTGCCGCTCGCCCGCCTCGTCGCGCCCGTGCAGGAGATCCAGTTGCCGCCGCAGGTCCACCATGGCTGCGCGGCTGCTCGACTCCACCGCCGTCACCGAACGCACCGCCGTCTCGGTGTCGGTGCGCGACAACGCCATTCGCGCCACTCCGGCGTGAATCCCGATGGCGCTCACGTGATGTGAGATCACATCGTGCAGGTCCCGCGCGATGGCCTCGCGCTCATCGGCCAGTGCCCGATCCAAGGCCGCCCGATGTTCCTGCTGCCGCAGCCGTTCCCGCTGTTCCAACTCCGCGATATAGGCCCCGCGCGCCGCCGTGTACCGACCCACCAGCCACGGCACCACGCCCGCCCCGAGGGTGAAGACCACCAGCCGAACCGGCTTGTTCGTGCCCGCGAGCGCCGCCGCCAGATTGACCGTCACCGCACCCCCGGCCAGCAGCACGACCGTGAAAACCGACACCGCCCCGCTCAGCCATGCCCCCGCCTGATACCCGGCCACCAGGTACCCGACGTCGAAAACCCGTGCGGTGATCCCGTAATGGTGGGCGAACCAGGCCACCGACACCTTCACCGCCACCTGCGCCACCACCACGGCCGCCGCCGTCGACGCGGGTGCGGCCAGGGCCAGGTCCGCGGCCACCGTCGCCACCGTCAGCACCGTGGCGAGCACCGGAGCCAACCCGAAGGCCCCGCACATGATCATCTGCGCCCCGTCCAGCACCGCCGCCACGGCGGCCACCAGCAGCGACTGCCGAGCCAGCGACCTGGTCACATCCATGGCCGCACGCTACCGCGCGGCACCCCCGTCCCCCGTGTGGGGGACGCGGAATCCCCCGTCGGCGCGACGATTCGGCCCGCGCCCGGAACTAGCGTCGAAACCATGTCCGACCTGTTCATCTACGCCCTGCCAGCGTTCGCGCTCCTGATGGTGATCGAGTGGATCGACAACCGCCGCGACCCGGACCGCCCGGCCAATGGCATCGATCGGCGCGACACCACCTCCAATATCGCCACCTTCGTGCTCGGCCGCATCGCCAAACCGCTCCTGGCGCAGGTGATCCCGTTCTCCGGCGTGGTGCTGGCGGCGCACTTCACCCCGCTGCACCTCTCGCCGCGGCACTGGTGGGTGTGGGTGCTGGGCCTGATCGTCACCGATTTCTGCTACTACTGGGCGCATCGCGCCGACCACCGCATTCGCCTGCTGTGGACCTCGCACAGCGTCCACCACTCCAGCCGGTTCTTCAATTTCTCGACCGCCATCCGGCTGCCCTGGGCGCATCCGGTCGCCAATATCCTGCGCGGCCTGTGCTGGGTGCCCGCGGCGCTGCTCGGCTTCCCGGCATGGATGATCTTCGTGCTGCAGTCGATCGGTTTGCTCTACCAGTTCCCCATCCACACCCAGCGGGTGCAGACCCTGTGGCGGCCGATCGAATTCCTGTTCAACACCCCGGCACACCACCGCGTGCATCACGGCTCGAACCAGCCGTACCTGGATACGAATTACGGTGGCGTCCTGATCATCTGGGATCGGCTGTTCGGCAGCTTCGCCGCCGAGACCGAGCCGATTCGCTACGGACTGACCAAGGACATCGACACCGACAATCCGATCAAGGTCAATTACACGGAGTTGCTGGATCTGGTCCGAGATGTGCGTTCCGCGCGGACCTGGCGCGGCCGCGTCGGATATGTCTTCGGCCCGCCCGGCTGGTCGGAGAATCCCGCCACACCGGAGCCGAAAAAGGCCCCTGCGATAGCGTGAGAGAAAAAGCGAATGGGCGCTTCATCTTTCGATGAAGCGCCCATTCGTGAGGCAGGCCTGGCTCAGCGAGCGAGCTACTACGCGACGCCCTCGGCGCGCGCCGCATTGCCCACGGCCTCGGCGACGGCCGGAGCCACCCGCGGGTCCAGCGGGCTGGGGATGATCTTGTCCGCGGACAGCTCACCCGCCACCACATTGAAGATCGCCTCGGCGGCGGCCACCTTCATGCCCTCGGTGATCCGACGCGCACCGGCGTCCAGCGCGCCCTTGAAGACGCCCGGGAAGGCCAGCACATTGTTGATCTGGTTCGGGAAGTCGCTGCGGCCGGTGGCCACGATGGCGGCGTACTTGGCCGCCACCTCCGGGTGGATCTCCGGGTTCGGGTTCGACATGGCGAACACGAAGGACCCGGGAGCCATGGACGCGATGAGCTCCTCGGCGATGGTGCCCGCCGACAGCCCCAGGAACACGTCCGCGCCCGCCAGCGCCTCGGCCGCGCCACCGGTCACGCCGCGCGGGTTGGTGCGGGCGGCCAGCGCGGTCTTGTACTCGTTCAGGTCGCCGCGGTCCCGGCTCACGATGCCCTTGGAGTCGAGCACGACAATGTCGGAAACGCCTGCGGCCAGCAGGATGTCGGTGCACGCGACACCGGCCGCGCCCGCACCCGACACCACGACCTTCAGGCCGGACATGTCACGGCCGGTCACCGCGGCCGCGCCCTTGAGGGCGGCGAGCACCACGATGGCGGTGCCGTGCTGATCGTCGTGCATGACCGGGCAGTCCAGCGCCTCGACGACCCGCTTCTCGATCTCGAAGCAGCGCGGCGCGGAGATGTCCTCCAGGTTGACCGCGCCGAAGCTCGGACGCAGCCGGATCAGGGTCTCGACGATCTCGTCGGGGTCCTTGGTGTCCAGCACGATCGGAATGGAGTCCAGCCCGGCGAACTTCTTGAACAGTGCCGCCTTGCCCTCCATCACGGGCAGCGAGGCGCGCGCGCCGATATCGCCCAGGCCCAGCACCGCGGTGCCGTCGGACACGACCACGACCAGGCGCTCGGCCCAGGTGTAGGTCTTGGCGAGGGACTCGTCCTCGGCGATGCCGAGGCAGACCTTCGCCACGCCCGGGGTGTAGGCGATGGACAGGTCGCGCTGGGTCTCCAGCGGAGCGGTGAGTTCGACCGAGAGCTTGCCGCCAAGGTGCCCGGCGAAAATTTCTTCGTTGGTGATGTCGGACAGGTTCGCGCCATTGGACGCCGGAGCCTTGGTGGCATTCACTGCTTCAGTCACGGGTGACACGATTTCACTCCTGATCGGTTCGGACTCAACCGTTTGACGGTTACCGTTCGGTAATAGCGGAATTTATGGTTTCGGTGCTCATATATCTTTTGCCGCAGCCGTCTCGCCACCTCATCGTGGCAACGCACACAAAGTATTACGACATTGCGGAGAAGGCATGGCGACAGCGCAGATCGTCGAGCGAGAACCGGAGGGGTGTGTCCGATACAGCGGGGTGATCCCGTGCGGACCCACGAGTCGGGGTGCGTGATCACCGAGTGTCCCGGGCCGGGCGGTGGCGACGGCCAGGATCGGATCATTCTGCCAGTCGCTGCGACGGCCTGCCAAATCGCCCCCGGGTCCGTCGCGTCGCCTCCACATCGTTGCAGCGTAGGCCACCCGAATCACACCGAGATGAACGAAAACTCCCTGGTGGGGAAGAGAACCGGGAGAACTGTCACAACCCGGTCGCACCGGGCGCGGTGAGCTGTCAAGCCGGGCGGGCGGAGGCGGGTGTGAGGTCCGGTCGGACCCAGACGCTTTCGAGTCCGCCCGAGATCAAACGTACCCGCCAGTCACTTCCCGCGCCGGGGTGGTCGGTACGGCGATGCATGCCGCGGGTCTCGGTGCGGGCCAGCGCCGAGTACTTGGTCCAGCGGGCCACCGCCAGCAGCGCCGCGGCCTGGCGGGCGCGCACGCGTGCGGGTCCCTTTCCGCCGAGCGCCAATTCGGCCCCGGGCCAGATCCCGTCCAGTTCGGCGATGCTGTCGCGCAGACTGCCGTCACTGCGCCAGTAGCTGCGCCGCAGCGGCAGCGTGTGCTCCTGCACCAGCCCGACCACCGCGCGCGGATCCAGCCGCGCCTTGTCGCCCAGCCCCGCGCCGGGCACCGGACGCGCCTTGCCGATCTTGCGGCGGGCCGCCGCGAAACCGGCCGCGCCCGCGCCCGCCCACACGCCCGAGGAGATGGCCCACGCGCCGTTCTGGCCGCCGAAACCGCTGACCGCCCCGGTGATCGGCTCGCGGGTGGTGACATCGCCCGCGCCGTAAAGCCCGGGAACCGTGGTGGCGCAATCGGGTCCGGCCAGCCGCAGGCCGCCCGTGCCGCGCACGGTGCCCTGCAGCACCGCCGAGAGCGGCACCCGGCCCGAGGGGTTGGGCCCGAGCCGCTGCAGTTCGACCCGCACCGATTCGGGCAGTTCGTCCAGGGCGGCGTAGACCCGGCGGCCGTCGGCGATGGCCGCGAAAGCCTGTGCCCGCGAACCGCATCCCCGCCCCCACAGCACCGCCCGCGACTCGTCGTAGAGGGTGGCGAAGTGCATGACCTGGTCGGAGGCGAAGACGGCCGACACCGGACGGTCGCCCCACTGCGGCGAATCCGCCACGGGGGCCAGCGAATACGCGTTGGAGAACTCCATGCCCGACAGTTCGGCCCCGGCCTCCGCGCCCATGAGCAGGCCGTCACCGGTGTCCACATCGGTGCCCGCGCCGCCGGAGAGGAAGGCGCAGCCGCCGGTGGCCAGCACCACCGCGCGGGCCTTCACGGTCCAGCCGTGGACCTCGCCCTGCACCGCCACACCCGACGCGCCGGAGACGACGCCGTCGCCGTCGGCGAGCAGTTGCAGGGCCGGATGGTGGTCGAGAATCCGCACCCCGGCGACCACCATGCTGCGTCGCAATCGACCGAGGTATTTGGCCCCGTCGAGGTAGACCCGCGCCGGGCGCTCGGCGTGTTCGCCCTGGAATCGGAATCCGCCCCGCACCAGCTGACCGACCCGCCGGTGGGTCTCCTCCAGCACCCGATACATCCACTCCGGATCCCCGAGCCCGCCGCCGTGCGCGAGGGTCTGCCGCACGGCCTCCTCGCGCGCCTCGCCCGCGGGCAGATTCCACAGGGTGACCCCGCCGCGCGCGGTCGGACCGCTGGTCCCGCAGCGGGCCTTGTCGACGACCACGACCCGCGCGCCCGCGGCGGCCGCGGCAAGGGCGGCCCAGGCCCCGGCCGGACCACCTCCCAGCACCAGCACATCGGCGTCGAATTCGGTCATATCGACAAATGTTCGACGACAGTTCAACTGCCCGCAACCGTTATGCGTATTTCAATTCCACCACTGTGCCCAGAGCAGATATCCGGCTACCGCGAAAACGACCAGGCATCCGAAAAATGCGGTCAAACCGTGACGCCTATCCGCATATATCTGGGCCGTAACAACCGCTACCGCCGCGCCCACATGCCATGTCACATCCAGCCATCCGGGGCCCGGAAACCCACGCCGAGCACCCATGATGGCGGCCCCGACGACCGTGGCCGCCAGTACCGCGGTGCCCCCCGCGACGATTCCGCTCAGACCCCGGATCACCCTCATGCCGCGCCCAACCGACCGGTCATGCCGTGATCACCGGAACCCCCGTTGCTTTGCCCACGATTTCCTCGAATTGCGTTGGGTCGGTGGTGAATTCACCGAGCTGAATGGTCTTGTTCGTGCCGTGGTAGTCCGAGGAGCCGGTGGTCAGCAAACCCAGCTCGGCGGCCAGGTCGGCCAGAATCGCGCGATCGGCGGCGTTGTGGTCGGGGTGGTCGAGTTCCAAACCGCCCAGCCCGATCTCGGCCAGCGCGCGAATATCGTCGAGGGCCAGCAGGCGGCCACGCTTACGGGCCCGGGCGTGCGCCACCACGCTCACCCCGCCCGCCGAGGCCACCATTTCCACCGCGCGCCGCAGCGGCGTGTCGGCCTTCTCGACGTAGTAGCGGCCGTGCGGGGCGAGCAGATCCTGGAAGGCCGCGTCGACCGTCGGCACCACGCCCGCCCGCACCAGCGCCCGCGCGAGATGCGGGCGACCCGCGGACAGACCGACCGAGGCCATCACCTCGTCCGGATCGATGGGCAGCCCGTCGGCGGCCATCTGCTCGGCCATGGACCGCAGCCGCACCACGCGCTCGGCGCGCAGCCGCTCACGCTCCTGGGCGAACGACTCGTCCTCGGGATCGAACAGGTAGGCCAGCAGGTGCACCGGCACCGGGTACCCGTCCTCCCCCAAACCCACACAGGACATCTCCATGCCCCGCACCAGTGTCAGCCCCGGCGGCAGCGCGGCCACCGCCTCCGCCCAGCCGGAGGTGGTGTCGTGGTCGGTGAGGGCCACCACGTCGAGGCCCGCGGCGGCGGCCTTCGCGATCAGTTCGGCCGGGGTGTCCGTGCCGTCGGACGCGGTGGAATGGGTGTGGAGATCGATACGCACGCCCCCTATATTGCCTGCGCCGTGGACGATCACCGGGTGTCGGGACGATTAGCATCGCTGATGTGTCCTCGAATTCGCCGCTGTCCTCCCTCCACTGGCCCGGGCGGTCCGGTCCGGCACCGGACGCGTCGAAGCCCGCGCGGCAGGGCCGGATCGTCGATTGCGGGGTGTATGTCGACGGGCGGCGGCTGTGGGAGCAGTGCACGTACAAGAACGCGCTGGCGGAGGTTCGCGAACGCAAGGAAGGCTTCGTCTGGCTCGGCCTGCTCGAACCCGGCGTCGAGCTGATGTCGGATGTGGCGCAGACCTTCGGATTGCATTCGCTCGCCGTCGAAGACGCGGTGAAGGCGCACCAGCGCCCCAAGCTCGAGCGCTACGACGACATCCTGTTCCTGGTCCTGCGCACCGTGCGGTATCACGAGCACGAACTCAACTCCGTCGCCGAGATCGTGGACACCGGCGAGATCATGGTCTTCGTCGGACCGGACTTCGCCATTACCGTGCGGCACGGCGACCACACCGAATTGGCCGGTGTCCGAAAGGATCTGGAGTCCGACCCGCAGCAGCTGGCACTCGGGCCCGGCGCGGTCCTGCACGCGGTCGCCGACCGGGTGGTCGACTCGTACGTGAGCGTGACCGCCGCCATCGAGGAGGACGTGGACGCCATGGAGGAGGCGGTCTTCACCCCGACCACCAAGCTCCGGATCGAAGCCATCTATCAGCTCAAACGCGAAGTGGTGGAACTGCGCCGGGCGGTGAAGCCGCTGCAACTGCCGCTGCAGGTCCTCACCCACGACACGACTTTGCCACTGCCCAAGGAGATTCGGCGCTACCTGCGCGACGTCACCGATCACCACACGGCGGTGACCGAGCAGATCCTCGACTTCAACGAATCCCTCTCGGCCCTCATCAATGCCGCGCTGGCGAAGGTGAGCGTGCAGCAGAACACCGATATGCGCAAGATCTCCGCCTACGCCGCCATGGCCGCGGTGCCGACCATGATCGCGGGCGTCTACGGCATGAATTTCGAGCACATGCCGGAACTTTCGTGGACCTACGGCTATCCGGTCGTGATCGTGCTCATGGTGGGTCTGTGCGCGCTGCTGTACGCGAACTTCCATCGCAACAACTGGTTGTGAGCACCCCGCCCCACCAGGGGCGTTGCTGAGCGCCTCGACGCGCGGCCCGCCGCGTTGCTATGAATTCCGAGTGCTCGCGATGAGGAACTCACCGGTTCGACGCCGGATCGGTTGGTGTACAGCGATATTCGGACTGCTCCTGGCCATGCCCGTGCCCGTCTCGGCGGATGCGACCGTCGACCCCTACGTCGACGCGCTCGCGGAGGCGGTCCCGACCCCGACGCTGCAATGGACCGACTGCGATTCCGGATTCTCCTGCGCCACAGCGCGAGTACCCCTGGATTACGCACACCCCGCAGACCGTTCCATCGATCTGGCGCTGATCAAACTCCCCGCCACCGATCCGGCCCACCGCATCGGCACCCTCTTCGTCAATTTCGGCGGCCCCGGCCGCTCCGGGGTGGACCGCCTGCGGCAGCGCGCGCACTGGCCGTGGCTGTTCTCCGACGCCCTGCGCGAGCGCTTCGATCTGGTGTCCTGGGACACCCGCGGCGTCGCGAACAGCGCACCGGTGCACTGCTTTCCGGACGCGACCGTGCAAGGGCAGTTCTTCGCCACCTATCCGGCCATGCCCGGCACGCCCGGCACCGAAGCGCCGTTCTTCGCCGCCGCCAAGACCCTCGCCGACAACTGCGCCCAGCGCGCGGCCGACCTGCTGCCGCACCTGTCCACCGAGAACACCGCCCGCGACCTGGATCTCCTGCGCCGGGCCGTCGGCGACGACAAGCTGACCTATCACGGGATGTCGTACGGCACGTATCTGGGCGCGTTGTACGCCAACATGTTTCCCGGCCGGGTGCGCGCCATGGCCTTGGACGGGTCGATGGACTTCCGCGGCAATGCCTTCGGGCCGGTGAACACCGACCTGCCCCTCGACACCCGCCAGGATGTCGCGACCGGCATCGCGGGCACCTTCGACGCCATGCTCGATGCCTGCGTGGCGGCCGGTCCCGGATGCGCCTTCTCCGAGGGGAATCCGCGCGAGAAGTGGCAGCGGATACTCGAACGCGTTCGGCGCGAACCGATCTCGTGGGACGGCAAGCGCTACGACTACGGCACCGTGGTCGCGGCGGCGGGCGAGCTGTCCAATCCGGCCGCCTGGTCGCGGGTCGCCGCCACCCTCCAGCAGCTCTACGACCTGCGCGAGACGCCCTACCTGCCGACCGACGTCCTCGCCGAGGCCGCGGCGCTGGTGCGTCAGGACGCCGAGATCGGCACCGGCAGCGCCGAAGGCCTGGGCGGCACCGGCGCGAACACCTACGACGACAACTACACCGAGGCCTTCTACGGCACCCAGTGCGCCGACAGCACGGTGCCGCGCGACGAGCGCCGCTACAGCGCGCTCGCGACGAGCGAGGACCAGCGGGTGCCCGTATTCGGCCGCCTGGGCGTCTTCGACACCCTGTCCTGCGCCTACTGGCCGCAGTCGGCCGTTCACCCCTACACCGGCCCGCTGAACCGCCCCACGGCCCCGATCCTGATCATCAACAGCCGCAACGACCCCGCGACACCGCTGGCCGGAGCAGCCTCGGGCGCAGCGGAATTGGCGAACGCCCACCTCCTTGTCGTGGAGGGCGCGGGCCACACCAGCATGTACGTCCACAGCACCTGCGCGGAGGCAGCCAAGCGCGAATACCTCACCGCGGGAACGCTTCCGGCCGCCGGGGCGACCTGCGCAATCGACGGCAACCCCTTCAGCTAGATCCTTCTCCTCCAGCACCCCTCGGCCCGCCCCCTCTCACCGGGGCTGGGGCGGGGGCGTCAGAGCTGAGCGGCGGAGCGGGCGGGGTCGCGGATGTCGATGCCCGCCTCGGCCCAGGCCTCGCGGAGCGCCGCCGCGCCGCGAATGCGGACCCAGGCGGCCTCGGTGGCCGTGATCGGGACGACCGTCAGAAACCGCACGGCCTCGGCGGGTTCCGGCAGATCCACCGCCGGAATCTCGCTGTCGCCCAGCAGCACCGCCGTGAAGGGTGCGTTGGCCCACAAGGGTTCTCCGAGGTCGAGCAGCGCATCCGCCTGCAGCACAACGCCTTCCACCGACGGAGCCGCCACCAGCACGCCCAAGGTGCGGGTGAGCCCCGACCCCGCGCCCACGCCGCCGCGCAGGGTCAGCACCAGTTCCGCGCGCGGCCCGCGCACCGGATCGGCCAGCGCGGCGGCCGGATCCGTCATGGGGTGCCGGGAGCCGCCCAGCGTCGCGTAATGCACGAATTCGCCGTCGGGGATGCGCAGGATGTCGATGGGCTCGAGGCCCAGGAACGTCACCGACGCCGCGTCCGCGGATTCCACACCGAAATGACCGAGCACCCCGGCTCGGACCTTGTCCAGAACATTCATGAATTCAGATGGCCAACCTGGCGAGCATGTCCCGCGCCTGTTCGGCGGTCTTGGGATCGCACAGCACGTCGTAGCGTCCGGCCACCAACTGCATGGTGGACGCGAAGTCACGCTGGCCGCGGGTGGCCGCGTACGGGATGGTCGCGGAGATGAGTCCGAAGATGATGCCGCCGACCAGACCCACCACCAGCGGGCCGATGGCCCCGCCCGAGGTGAACATGCTCAGCAGCAGGCCCAGGAACAGGCCCAGCCAGGCGCCCGAAACCATGCCGCCGCCAATGACTTTGCCCCAGGTCAGCCGGTACAGCACGCGCTCGACCTGCATGAGGTCCACGCCGACGATGGTCACGCCCTCCACCGGGAACTGGTTGTCGGCCAGATAGTCGACCGCCCGCTGCGCCTCCGCATAGGTCGGGTAGGAGCCGATCGGCCAGCCCGACGGTGGCGTCGGGAGGCCCGGGCGGCCCCGGTTCGCATTCCCCATGGGATTAGTCATGACTCCATCATGCTAGTTCGCGTCCACCTTCGGTGCCTCGAAACGCGTGGTTCGCACCATTCCGGCGGCGCGCCCCTTATCCGCTATGACCTGCGCCATTTTCGCACTCGCCTCGTCGATCATCTCGTCGCCCAGCATGACCGCGCCGCGCGCCCCGCCGTCGACCGAGGTGTGGAAGGCGTACGCGTCGAGAATCTCCTCGGCCCGGTCGTAATCGCTCTGACGTGGGCTGAAGATCTCGTTGCAGGCGGTGATCTGATCCGGGTGCAAGACCCATTTGCCGTCGAAACCCAGTGCGGCCGTACGTGATGCGTTGCGGCGGAATCCGTCGATGTCGCGCACCGCCAGGTACGGCCCGTCGATGGCTTGCAGGCCGTGTGCCCGCGCCGCGAGCAAGATCGTCATATAGATGTGGTGATAAGCGTCACCCGGCTCGTAGCCCTCGGGCTGCTCGCCCACCACCAGCGTCCGCATATTGATCGAGGCCATGAAGTCGGCGGGCCCGAACACCAGCGTCTGCACGCGCGGGCTCGCGGTGGCGATGGCGTCGATATTGCGCAGCCCGAGCGCGTTCTCGATCTGCGGCTCGATCCCGATCCGACCGACCGGCAGGCCATTGGCCTTCTCCAGTTGCGTCAGCAGCAGATCCAGGGCCCGCACCTGCCCGGCGTCGATCACCTTCGGCAGCAGGATGGCGTCCAGCTCGGAGCCCGCGCCCTCCACCACCGTGATGACATCGGCGTAGGTGTACTCGGTGCTCCAATCGTTGACCCGCACAACGCGAATCTGGGCACCCCAGCCCCCGGAGTTCAACGCCGCCACGATATTCGCCCGCGCCGCCGCCTTGGCCGCGGGCGCGACCGCGTCCTCGAGGTCCAGGAACACCTCGTCGGCGGCCAATCCCTTGGCCTTCTCGATCATGCGCGGGTTGCTGCCGGGCACCGCCAAGACGGATCGGCGCACCCGAGTATTCGGCCGGCTGATGTCATGAGTCACTCCTTCACGTGGCGCGACATTTCGGACGCGTTCGACCCACTAGCCTTATCAAACATGGCAGCGACGAAGGTTTTCGCCGCCCGGTTGGCGGGCTTGGTAGTACTGGGACCGGACGGCGAGTCTATCGGCCGCCTCCGCGACATAGTGATTTCGATACGGTACGACCGGCAGCAGCCCCGGGTCCTGGGCATCCTGGTCGAACTGCCAACCCGCAAGCGCATTTTCGTGCCCATGCTGCGCGTACAGGCCATCGAGCCGGGCGCGATCACCCTCACCACCGGGACCATCAGCGTGCGCCGCTTCGAACAGCGCCCCGGCGAGTTGCTGGCCGTCGCGCAGATTCTCGACTCCACGGTCCGGGTCGCCGATCCCGAGCTGCCGCAGCTGGCCGACGCCGACGTGGTGGTGGTCGACCTCGGCATCGAGCAGGGCCGCACCCGCGACTGGGTGGTCTCGCGCGTCGCGGTGCGCGAACGTCGCCGCCTCGGCGTGGGTTTCGGTCGGCGCGGCGCGGTGCACGTGGTCGACTGGGCGCAGGTGCGCGGCCTCACCCAGACCGAACTCAACCTGCCCGGCCAGGACGTCACCCAGCTGCTCGAGCAGTTCGAGGGCATGCGGCCCGCCGACGTCGCGCACATGCTGCGCGAACTGCCGCGCAAGCGCCGCATCGAGGTGGCCTCGGCCTTCGACGACGAGCGCCTCGCCGACGTGGTCCAGGAGCTGCCCGAGAACGACCAGGTCGAACTGCTCGAACAGCTCGGCGTGGAACGCGCCGCCGACCTGCTCGAGGCCATGGACCCCGACGACGCCGCCGACCTGCTGGGCGAGCTGCCCGCGGGCGAGGCGGAATCGCTGCTGGCACTGATGGATCCGGAGGACTCCGAGCCGGTGCGCCGCCTGCTCGAGCACGCGCCCTACACCGCCGGTGGTCTGATGACCCCGGACGCGGTGGTGCTCACCGCCTCGACGACGGTCGCCGAGGCGCTGGCCCGCATTCGCGATCCCGAGCTGACCCCGGCGCTGGCGTCCATGGCGTTCGTGGTGCGCCCGCCCACCGCCACACCGACCGGTCGCTATCTCGGTTGTGTGCACTTCCAACAACTTTTGCGGGAGCCGCCCGCGAACCTGGTCGGCGGCATTGTCGACACCGATCTGGTGCAATTGCGGCCCGATGCGCCCCTCACCGCGGTGACCCGATATTTCGCCACCTACAACCTGGTGTGCGGACCGGTGGTGGACGCGGAGAATCATCTCTTGGGAGCCGTCACCGTCGATGACGTGCTCGACCACCTGCTGCCCGAGGATTGGCGCGAGCAGGACGAAGATCAACACGATGTGCACGGCTTGCCCGTGGTCGAGGGGACGGGAGGCCGCGCATGAGCGAACGGCTCGAGAAACTCAGCGCCCGCCAGCGTTTGGAGACCCCGGTCGAGAGTCGCTTCCGCGGCCTGGACTGGGACGCCGAGGCCATGGCCCGCACCAGCGAACAGATCGCGCGCTTCCTGGGCACCGGCCGCTACCTGGTGATCCAGACCGTCATCGTGGCGGTGTGGATCCTGCTCAATGTCTTCGCCGTCAGCCTGCAGTGGGACCCGTACCCGTTCATCCTGCTGAATCTGGCCTTCTCCACCCAGGCCGCCTACGCCGCGCCGCTGATCCTGCTGGCGCAGAACCGGCAGGACAATCGCGACCGCGTGTCGCTGGAGGAGGACCGGACCCGGGCGGCCCAGACGAAGGCCGACACGGAATTCCTGGCACGGGAATTGGCCGCGGTGCGGCTGGCCGTGGGCGAGGTCGCCACGCGCGACTACGTGCGCAGGGAACTGGACGACATCAAGGAAACCCTGGTCAGATTGGAGAAACTGGCCGTCGGCGGCGAGGTCGTCAAGGTCAAGAAAACCAAGAAGAGTACCGATCGAAAGGCCCCCGAGGTCGCAAATTTGGCACAAAATGATGGCGACTGACCACTGAAGTTGTACCGAACGAGCTGACTCATGGGTAACCTGGATCACGTTGTTCCGAGCGACCGACCCAGACACTGCCGCAGTATGAGTGTCACTACCGGGCACCGGCCGCACGACTGAGGGGATTGTGTGGTGGCGAAGAGAATATCTGCACCGGTGACAGCGTCGGCGCTCTTGATCGCGGGCCTGGTCACCGCCGGTTCGACCACCAACACGACCGTTCACACCGCGGCTCCGCAGGCCGCGCCGGACGCGTTGCTATCGGCCGCCCAGGCCCACAACGCGAGCCTCGCGACCTCCGCCGACACGCCCTCGGATCAGACCGTGGGCCTGGTTCCGGCGGCCCCGGAGGCTCCCCGCAAACTCAGCGCAATGACCCCGCCCGCGGACGGCAATCCGCTCTTCGGCGGCACCGTCCCGCTGCAGGACATCGCGCTGCCCGGCGGCAACGGCGTACTCGGCATTCCCGAGATCGTGCTGGCGGCCTACCGCAATGCCGAACTGGCGCTGCAGTCCTCGGACCCGAACTGCCACCTGCCCTGGTACCTGCTGGCCGGAATCGGCCGCATCGAGTCCAATCACGCCAACAATGGCCGCACCGACGCCGCGGGCACCACCGTCACGCCCATCTACGGCCCGGCCCTGGACGGGACACTGCCGGGCAACGAGATCATCAAGGCCGCCGACGGCAGCTATGTGCGCGCCATCGGGCCCATGCAGTTCCTGCCCAGCACCTGGTCGGTGTACGCCGCCAATGGAAAGGGCAGCGGCACACCGGATCCCAACAATGTCTTCGACGCCGCGCTGGCGGCGGGCAAGTACCTGTGCTCGGGCGGCATGGACCTGTCCGATCCGCAGCAGCAGCTGCGGGCCGTGCTGCGCTACAACAACTCGGTCTCCTACGCGGCCAATGTGCTCAGCTGGGCCAATGCCTACAAGACCGGCGGCACGCCGCAGCAGGTGAGCATTTCGCCGGATCTGGTGGGCAATAACTACGTTCCGGTCAGCGGCCCGGACATCACGGTGGCCTCCACCCAGATTCCGGCCACCACCGAGCCGGAGACCACGACCCAGCCGGTCACCACCACGCCCACGCCGACCCAGGTGATGATCACCATCCCGGGTCTGCCGCCGATCCCGTGCGGCATTTTCTGCCCGGCCCCCGCGCAGCCCGCGAATCCCTGTGAGCAGGCGGCGGTTCCGGCACAGCCGGATCAGAAGCTGCCCGAGAGCGGTCAGCCCGGCGAGCAGGTGCTCGGGTCCGACGGTCAGCCGATCATGACCGCCGAGGGCAAGCCGATCATCTTCGGCCCCGACGGCAAGCCGATGGTCAAGGATCAGACGGCCGCCGGGTGCAGCACCCAGGCGGGGCAACAGGATCCGAAGCAGGACCAGCCCCAGCAGGCGGTCCAGCAACCGCAGGATCAGCAAATCGTCACCCCGACCAAGACGCCCGAAGCCGAGCCGATGGCACCCGCGGAGAACACCCCGGAGACCGCGGACACCACCACTCCGGCCCCGGGCATCACGCTGCCGTTCGGCATTACGATCCCGCTGCCCGCTCCGGCCCCCGCGCCCGCTCCGTAACGAATGTGTGATTCGCGAGTTTCGGAGCGCCGCTCCGGAACTCGTGTTTCGCGACGTTTTGACTAGGGATTCCTTCTAAACCTGAGAGTTGGTCACGAAGGGGTAACGGGAAGGTCTCGGATAAGGTAACGTGGCCCTCACTGCATCACCCCGGTATCAACCGATGGCAATGGAGGGTCACCACACAGTGGGTCGTCACCGTAAACCCCCGGTCCTGAAAGTTCGCCGTGGATCGGTCATCGCATTAACCGGGCTGGTGCCCGCTGGTCTGGCCACAGTTACCGGAGCGGGCGACGGGAGCATCGCCGACAAACTGACAGCGACTGTCCAGCAACAACTGTCGAACGACGGCGACGAGCAGCTACCCAGACCGGAGGCGGCCCTACCCGCCGCCGCCCCCGAACCGCTGCTGCACGAGGCCAAACAGGTTGCGCCCGTGGGTCCGCCGGAAGTCAAGACCGTCACCCAGCCCGAAGGCCGGGTTCCCTCGGCGCGTCCCGCCGGACCGCTCGGCATGCCGGGCGTGGCCTACGACGCCTACCAGAACGCGGAAAAGGTTCTGGCGGTGGAGAATCCGACCTGCAATATGCCGTGGAACCTGCTCGCCGGAATCGGCCGGGTCGAATCCACCCACGGCTTCGGCAAGATCGACGACAACGGCTACCCGCTGCAGAACGTCTACGGACCGGTCCTGGACGGAAGTCTGTACGGCAACAACGTGATCGCCACCTCCGACGGCGGCGACCTCGACGGTCTGTCCGGCAGCTACCGCCGTGCCGTGGGCCCCATGCAGTTCCTGCCCGAGACCTGGCGCAAGTACGCGGCCGACGGCAATGGCGACGGCATCGCCGACCCGCAGAACATCTACGACGCCACGCTCACCGCGGGCAAGTACCTCTGCGAGGGCGGGCTCGACATGCGCGATCCGGGCCAGCAGACCCGGGCCATCCTCCGCTACAACAACTCCATGGCCTACGTCGCGAACGTCATGGCGTGGGAAACCGCCTACGGCTCCGGCATCTCGCCCTCGGCGGCTGCGCTGCCCCGGATCTGAGGGCTCTCCCCCGGATCTGAGGCTCTCCCCCGCATCGGAGGTCCGTCGCGGCCGCTCCTAGACTGGCCGCATGCCAGTGGTAACGGAATCGGATGTGCGGGGCGCGCTCGCGAAGGTGAACGACCCGGAGATCCGGAAACCGATCACCGAACTGGGCATGGTGAAGAGCGTCGAGGTCGGCGCGGATAGCAGTGTCCACGTTGTGATCTACCTGACGACGTCGGCGTGCCCGATGAAAACCGCCATCCAGGAACGGGTCACGAAGGCCGTGGCCGATGTGGCCGGGGTCGGCGCGATCACCGTCGAGCTCGACGTCATGAACGACGAGCAGCGCACCGAACTGCGCCGCAAGCTGCGCGGCGACGCCGCCGAACCGGTCATCCCGTTCGCCCAGCCCGGCTCGCTGACCCGCGTGTACGCGGTCGCCTCCGGCAAGGGTGGCGTCGGAAAGTCTTCCGTCACCGTGAATCTCGCGGCCGCCATGGCCGCCAAGGGCCTCTCGGTCGGTGTCCTCGACGCGGACATCTACGGCCACTCCGTGCCGCGCATGCTGGGCACCGATCAGCGCCCCACCCAGGTCGAGCGCATGATCATGCCGCCCATCGCGCACGACGTGAAGGTCATCTCGATCTCCATGTTCACCCAGGGCAACACGCCCGTGGTGTGGCGCGGCCCGATGCTGCACCGCGCGCTGCAGCAGTTCCTGGCCGACGTCTTCTGGGGCGACCTCGACATCCTGCTGCTGGACCTGCCGCCCGGCACCGGCGACGTGGCCATCTCGCTGGCCCAGCTCATCCCGAACGCGGAGATCCTGGTCGTCACCACCCCGCAGCTGGCCGCCGCCGAGGTGGCCGAACGCGCGGGCTCCATCGCCCTGCAGACCCGCCAGCGCATTGCCGGTGTCATCGAGAACATGTCCTGGCTGGACCTGCCCGACGGCTCCCGCATGGAGCTCTACGGCTCCGGCGGCGGCCAGACCGTGGCGGAGAACCTGACCCGGGCGATCGGCGCGAATGTGCCGCTGCTGGGCCAGATCCCGATCGAGCAGCAGCTGCGCGAAGCGGGCGACGAAGGCACCCCGATCGTCCTACGCGCCCCCGACAGCGCCTCCGGCAAGGCCCTGCTGGAAATTGCCGACAAGCTGGCGGTCCGCCGCCGCGGTCTCGCGGGCATGTCCCTCAGCATCGACACCACCCGCCATTTGTAAAGGCGACAACTGATTTCGCACCCGAGGGGGTAACTCGTCGGGTACGTCCAGAATCGGGTTGGCTCCCATCCGCCAGCACGGGTTGCCAACGGGCGACGGCTCTCAGCCGCCCGCCAAAGGCTCGGAGAGGCGGGTTGGAGGGCCGGTTTCCGCCAGGGGCTAGGGCGGTCGCGGGCGCGCGCTCCGCCTAAGCTCGGACGCATGCTCACGATGCTGCTGTACGTGCTGATCGTCGGATTGGTGGCCGCGCTGCTGTTCCTGGTGGCCAGTGCGATCTTCGGGCGGTCCGAGGAGCTCGGGCCGCTACCGGAGGGGACGACCGTCACCGTGCTGCCCGCGACGGGCATCAGCGGCTGCGATGTGCGGGCGCTGCGCTTCCAGCAGGTCTTCCGCGGCTACAAGGCGGGCGAGGTGGATTGGGCGCTGACCCGCCTCGCGGCCCGCATCGACGAACTCGAGGCCCAGTTGGCCCAGGCGAGCGCCGGGGGGACCGCACCCGCGACCGCGACTCAACCCACGGCGGGGCAAGCGGGAACCGCGACGAATCCCGAGACCACGGTGGGCGGTCCGCTGGCCGGGGTCGCGGGCGCACCGTCGCCCAACGGCGCCGCGCAGCCCATGGCACGCGGCATCGGCGACACGCCCCAGCCACGCCGGGTCGGGTCCGACGGTGAGGCCCCCATCCCCCAGGTGCTCCCCGGCGAACATCCGGGGCCTTCCGGGAATGCGGCCGCCCCGGCCGAGCGCGGCGAGGAACCGGGTGCGCGATGAGCCCGGATTCGTCGGCTGCGAAGGTCGAAACGAACGGCGACGGCCGGATTCGCTGCGGCTGGTCGGAGGGCTCCCAGCTTTATCGGGATTACCACGATCTGGAGTGGGGACAACCGCTCCACGGTGATGACGCGCTTTTCGAACGAATGTGCCTGGAGGCGTTTCAGTCGGGTTTGGCGTGGATCACGATTTTGCGGAAGCGGCCCGCGTTCCGGACGGCATTCGAGGGGTTCTCGATCGAACGGGTCGCGGAGTTCGGTGAGGCGGATGTGGAACGCCTCATGGCGGATCCGGGCATTGTTCGCAATCGTGCCAAAATACTGGCCAGCGTCCACAATGCGCGGGTTGCCCGGGACCTCGGGGAGAGCCTCGACACCCTGCTCTGGTCCTACGCTCCGGCCCCGCGCAAACGGCCCCGGAGCCTGTCCGATGTGCCCGCTGTCACCGCCGAATCCACCGCTCTCGCAAAAGAACTCAAGCGGCGCGGGTTCAAATTCGTGGGGCCCACGACCGCCTACGCACTCATGCAGGCGACGGGGATGGTAGACGATCACATCGCCGATTGCTGGGTGAATGTGAGTACTCGCTGAACGCCACGACGGTCGGTTTTTGGAACTCAGGTACCCGCCCCGATCCGCGATAGGGAAGAATGGGCATGGTGCGGCCCGCCACATACGGCGGGCTGCCTGGTTGGTGACAACTGGAGTTCCATGAAAGTGCGCAGCAGACCGCGCAGATCTGGAGGGAGCAGAGGATGGCGGCCATGAAGCCCCGCACCGGGGACGGTCCCCTCGAGGCAACCAAGGAAGGGCGTGGAATCGTCATGCGGGTTCCACTCGAGGGTGGCGGGCGTCTGGTCGTCGAGCTCACCCCGGACGAGGCCGCGGCGCTCGGCAAAGAACTCACCGAAGTCACCAGTTAGCACCCTGACCTGCCCGTGCCGGTGAGCCGCCGCACCGAACCGGTGAACCGGCTCACCGGCACCTCGGTGAAGACAACCCGATCCTCTCTCGGCCCGGCCGAGCCCTCCCCCGCGGAGCGGCTGTTGGCCTGCGCCGATCTACTGGCCTGCCCGCAGTGCGGCCATCCTCTGGCATGCCCCGTCGCCGACCAACCCGTCGGCGACGCTCCCGTACGTGCCCTGCGCTGCCCCCACGGACACAGCTTCGACCTGGCCAAACAGGGCTACGTCAGCCTCCTCACCGGCGCCTCCACCAAAATGACCGGCGACACCCCGGCCATGCTCGACGCCCGCGCCGCCTTCCAATCCGCGGGCCACTTCGCACCCATCGCCGAGGCCCTGGCCGAAACCGTCGCGGAATCCGCACCACCACACTCCGACACAGCAGTATTCGGAGACACAGCAGTATTCGGAGCGGAGTCGCCCGCGGCTGCCATCACGACCGCGCACACCGGAATCGCCACTCCCGGACGATCCGTCGCCGCATCCTCCGCGGCACGCCTCACGGCAACGTTGTTGGCCGCGGACTCGGTCCCGACAGCTGTCTCCGGGTCGGCGCTGCCGAGTGTCCTCGAGATCGGGGCGGGGACCGGGTATTACCTGGCGGCGGTGTTGGATGCGGTCACGGGGGCCAGGGGGATCGCGGTGGATGTGTCGAAGGCGGCGGCGCGGCGGGCGGCGCGGGCGCATGGGCGGGCCGGGTCGGTGTTGGCGGATGCGTGGCGGGGGTTGCCGGTTCGGGACGGGGTGGTGGATGTGGTGGTGTGCGTGTTCGCGCCGCGGAATGCGGAGGAGGTGGCGCGGGTGTTGCGGCCGGGTGGGCGGTTCGTGGTGGTGACGCCTACCGCGCGGCATTTGCGGGAGCTCATCGGGCCGCTCGGGATGGTGAGTGTGGACGAGGGCAAGCAGGATCGGCTGGCGGAGTCGCTCGGGGGGCGGTTCGAGTTGGTCGAGCGGGACTCGGTCGAGTACGCGATGCGGCTTTCCCGCGAGGATGTGGCGAATGTCGTCGGCATGGGTCCGTCGGCGTTCCACGCGGCCGAGCGGAGGCGGGAAGCGATTGCGGCGCTGCCCGATCCGATGTCGGTGACCGCGTCGGTCACGGTGTCGGTGTATCGGCCGCGCTGAATCCGGTATCCGGCCGGGCTATTCGCGGGATCGGTTCGGGAGTAGCTCGAGCAGGTTGTGCACGATGGGGCGGTCGTCGCCTGCGCGGGTGGCGAGGTAGATCGTGGTGTCGGCGTCGGTGTCGGTGACCGGGATGATGCGGACCGAGGCCGGGGCGGTGAAGGTGGCGCTGCGCGGGGCGATGGTGACGCCCAGACCTGCGGCGACCAGGTACAGGATGATCGTCCAGTTGGTGGCCTCCTGGACGATTCGGGGACGGCGACCCGATTCCAACAGCGGGGACAGGTTCTTCTCGTGGGCGAGTCCACCGGCCGCGCGGGGGAAGAAGACCAGCGGATTGTCGGCGAGTTCCGCGCCGGTGATCGAATCCCGTTCGGCCAGTGGATGATCGGCGGGCAGGACCGCCATGAACGGCTCGGTCATCAGGGGCACGGTGCCGGTGCCCGGCAGCGAGTCCGGATCGCGCACGATGGCCATGTCCAGGGTGCCGCTGGCGAGGCGTTCCATCAGGTGGCTGGTGAAACCCTCCACCAAATCCACATCGACCAGCGGATACCGATCACGGAATTCGCGGACCCCGCGCAGGGGTTCGAGCGGCAGCACCGAGGGCACGAAGCCCAGGTGCAGCGTGCCCTGGCTGCCCCGACCGATGCGGGTGACCTCGGCGAGGTCGCGATCCGCGTGTCCGAGCAGCGCGATGGCGCGGTCACGCAGCACGGCACCGGCCGGGGTGAGGGCGACCGTGCGCGAGGTGCGGTCGAAAAGCCGGGTCTCGAGCAGGGATTCGAGTCGTTGGATCTGCTGGGTCAGCGCGGGCTGGGCGATGTGCAACCGCGCGGCGGCCCGGCCGAAATGCAGTTCGTCGGCGACGGCCAGGAAATAGCGCAGGTGCCGTAGCTCCACCCCGGGGTTCATAAGTTGATCATATCGATCACAGTTATCAAGTATTGGACGTTATGGTTCGATGTCCGACATGCTTTCGGGGTGACTCAGCAGACGGAAGCCCGCACCCCCGAAGCCGAAGCGATCGTGGCCACGGCCGAGGCAATCGTTGTCGCGCCCATGTCCTCGCCCGCCGACGCCCGCGCCTTCAAAGACCTCAATATGGAGTGGATCGAGAAGTTCTTCTCGGTCGAGCCCGCCGACCGCGTCACCCTCGACCATCCGCAGGACATCGTCGACGGCGGCGGCGAGGTGCTGATCGCCCGCATCGACGGCGAGGCGGTCGGCTGCGTGGCCCTCGTCCAGGAGCACCCGGGCGTCTTCGAGCTGTCGAAAATGGCGGTGTCGCCGCGTTTTCAGGGCCGCGGCATCGGCCGGGTCATCCTGGCCGAGGCCATCGAGCGGGTTCGCGCTCTGGGCGCGAAGGAGTTGTTCCTGGCCAGCAATGCCCGGCTGGCCCCCGCCGTGCACCTCTACGAGTCCATCGGTTTCGTGCACGTCCCGCCGTCGGAGCTGCCGCCCAGCCCCTACGACCGCGCCGACGTGTTCATGCGCTATCCCCTCTGACGGGCGCGCTCGGCTAGCCCTTGCGGACCCGGTCGTAGATGCTCGCCGTCTGAGCCGCGATCCGGTTCCAGTCGAACGCGCCGATCGCCCGGTCGCGGCCCGCCGCACCCATCGCGGCGGCCGTGACCGGGTCGGCGGCAACCACATTCACGGCCCGCGCCAGCGCCCGCTCGTAGTCCCGGGGCGCGGTCTCGTCGTAGTGGACCAGTCGCCCGGTCTCCCCGTGCACCACCACCTCGGGAATCCCGCCCACGTCCGAGGCCACCACCGCGGTCCCGCACGCCATGGCCTCCAGATTCACGATGCCCAGCGGCTCGTACACCGACGGGCACACGAAAACCGTTGCGGCCGCGAGCACCTGGCGCACCAGCTCGGTGGGCAGCATCTCCTTGATCCAGAACACGCCGTCCCGCTCGGCCCGCAGCGCGCGCACCGCGGACGCCACCTCGGCCTCCATGGCGGGCGTATCGGCGGCCCCGGCGAGCAGCACCAACTGGATGTCCGGATCCAGATGCCGGGCGGCGGCCAGCAGATGCGAGACGCCCTTCTGCCGCGTGATGCGCCCGACGAACGCCGCGATGGGCCGCTCCCGCGAGACGCCCAGCTCACCCAGCACATCCCGCACGCCGGGCACGGGCCCGCCGGGATGCCAGACGTCGGCGTCGATGCCGTTGTGCACCACATGGACTTTCGCCGGATCGATGTCCGGGTAGGCGGACAACACGTCGGCGCGCATGCCCTCGCTCACCGCGATCACGGCGTCGGCGTAGGTCACGGCATTGTGTTCCGACCAGGACGAGAGCCGGTATCCCCCGCCCAGCTGCTCGGCCTTCCAGGGTCGTCGCGGTTCCAGCGAATGCGCGGTCAGCACATGCGGAATCCCGTACAGCTGCGCGGCCAGGTGCCCGGCCAGCCCGGTGTACCAGGTGTGCGAGTGCACCACATCGGCGAAGCTCGCCGCATCGGCCATGCGCAGCTGCGCCGACATCATCTGCAGCGCGGAATTGGCGGCGTAGAGCATCGGATCCGGTTGATGCACCACGGCATCCGTGCGCACCACACCCATGCAGTGCACGGTGACATCGCACAGCTGCTGTAGTCGCGGCACCAGTTCGGTGACATGCACGCCCGCCCCGCCGTACACCTCGGGAGGGTATTCGCGGGTCATCATGGCCACTCGCAGTCCGCGAGTTCCGTCCGCGGCGTAACTCACGGGTTCAAACTAGACGTTAGCCCGGCGGCTAACCAATCGACGGGGCTGCCAAGATCGCGATGAACACGGCACATGCTGGACATTCGGGGTTCGCTCGCACCCGGTAGTTTCAAGGGTGTGAGGAGCCAGCCGCACGTACTCGGGATCGTGCTCGCCGGTGGCGAGGGCAAGCGACTCTTCCCGCTCACCAAGGACCGCGCCAAGCCCGCGGTTCCCTTCGGCGGCGCCTACCGCCTCATCGACTTCGTCCTGTCGAATCTGGTCAATGCGGGGTATCTGCGCATTTGTGTGCTGACGCAGTACAAGTCGCATTCGCTGGACCGTCACATCTCCCAGACCTGGCGACTATCCGGATTCGGCGGCGAGTACATCACCCCGGTTCCGGCGCAGCAGCGGCTCGGCCCACGCTGGTACACCGGCAGCGCCGACGCCATCATGCAATCGCTGAACCTGATCTACGACGAGGACCCCGAGTACATCGTGGTGTTCGGCGCGGACCACGTGTACCGGATGGATCCCGAGCAGATGGTGCAGGCGCACATCGAGTCCGGGGCGGGCGTCACCGTGGCCGGAATCCGGGTGCCGCGCAGCAGCGCCAGCGCCTTCGGCTGCATCGATTCCGATGAATCCGGCCGCATCATCGGCTTTCTGGAGAAGCCCGTGCACCCGCCGGGCACCCCCGACGACCCGAACGTGACCTTCGCGTCCATGGGTAACTACGTGTTCACCACCAAGGTCCTGGTGGACGCCATCCGCGCCGACGCCGACGACAACGACTCCGACCACGACATGGGCGGCGACATCATTCCGGGCCTGGTGCGCTCGGGCGCGGCCGCGGTCTACGACTTCTCGACCAATATCGTGCCCGGCACCACCGACCGCGCCCGCGGCTACTGGCGCGATGTCGGGACCCTCGACGCCTTCTACGAGGCGCACATGGATCTGGTGTCGGTGGACCCGGTCTTCGATCTCTACAACAAGCATTGGCCGATTCGCGGTGCGGCCGAGAACCTTCCGCCCGCCAAGTTCGGCCGCGGTGGCCTGGCCCAGGAGTCCATCGTGGGCGCGGGCAGCATTCTGTCGGCGGCCACGGTGCGCAATTCGGTGCTGTTCTCGAATGTGATGGTGGAGGACGGGGCGACGGTGGAGGGCAGCGTGCTCATGCCCGGCACCCGCATCGGCCGCGGCGCGGTGGTGCGTCACGCCATTCTGGACAAGAACGTGGTGGTCTCCGAGGGCGAGATCATCGGCGTGGATCTGGATCGCGACCGTGAGCGTTTCGCGGTCAGCAATGGTGGGGTGGTAACCGTCGGCAAGGGCGTCTGGGTATAGGGCGTCCGGGTGTAGCCCAAAGGGTGCCCGCGTTAACAACCCGCCCAGCCGACACGGATAAGGGTGGACAGTCCGCCGATATCGGTCGGAAAATCTTGTGCATCTGGAGCGCCGCCGCACCCGGGCCGCGCGGGAGGGATCATCATGGGCCATCCGGCACGTGTCGCTACCGCCATCACCTGCCTCGCACTGACCGCCCTACTCGCCGGATGCGGCAAGTCCGGCACCGCCGTGCCCGGCGAAATGGATGTCCGCACCCTCGACACCGGGACGTATCCGGTGAATCGCTACACCTACGACAGCAACAACGGCGGCAAGGGCAACACCCTCGAGGGCATGCGCATGGCCGCGGCCGTCGCGCCGACGGTGAACGTCGACTCCTCCCTGAACATCGGCCGCGGCGGCGTGGTGCTGTCCACGGTCGACGATGTGGTGAACGTCAGCCACCTGTCCAGCGCGGTCAAGAATGTGCTGAGCAATCGCGGCTTCATCACCGGCTACGCGGCCAGCGGGTCGGATCGCACCGATATCAACGATCAGCCGGATCCCAAGGGCACCACCATCACCACCCGGGTGCTGCGCTTCCCCACCGTCGACAGCGCCAAGCTGGCGGCCCGGGAGCTCGAGGACGCCGACTTCAATGTGGCGCTGAACGTGAACCAGAAGCTCACGCTGCCGGACTATCCGGACGCGTACGCGCACTGGCGGCCGGGCGTGCCGAACATCGGTGTCACCATGGCGCGCAAGGACTTCGTGATCTCCCTGTTCATCATTCGGCCCAGCGCCGATCAGAAGGACCTGCTGTCCTGGGCCAAGAAGACCCTGGACGCGGATGTCCCCATGGTGGACGCGTTTCAGGAGACCCCGGCCGACAAGATCGCCGGGCTTCCGGTGGATCCCGATCGCATGCTGGCCCGCACGCTGGTGTCCGACCGCGACAACCTGACCCCGGACCAGGACAATTTCGCGGTGTTCCCGGGCAACTGGCAGGTCCTGTTCGCCGATGACATGGGCTACTGGGTCAAGCTGGTGGCCGATACCGGAGCCGACGAAACCGCCTCCGCCGACGGCAATTTCGTGACGCGGGTCCGCGACGCCAAGGCGGGCGAGGACTATGTGACCCGCATGATCAGCAATCTGCAGGAGACCGCGGCGCCCGCGCCGGACAAGGTGCCCGACACCAAGTGCGTACACCGGCAGTCGGACAAGACGCCCAGCCGCTGCTACGTGCGCTACAAGCGCTACGTGGGCGTGGTGGGCGGCACCAGCGACTCCGACGCGCAGAAGAAGGCGGCGGCACAGTACGCGCTGCTGGCCAACAGTCTCTAGCGAATCAGGCTGCGCAGCAGTGCAATCCGAGTGAGTCGAGAACGACGCGGGGGCTCAGAAACGGACGGTCTCCGCGTCCAGGACCCGCCACGCGGCGGGCCTGGTCGACGGAAGACGCCGCGCCCCATGCTGGACCGGCTGCCCGTCTTCGCAACCATCGCACTCGGATTCGTCTGCGGGCCAGTCGCTTTCAACGCTATCCGGTCTCACGACGGGCGTGCGCCGCGACAGCGCGTGACCCGTGCGGGTGAATCCGCTGCGCGGTGAGCTGTCGTCGCGGAACCAGTAGTCGCGAAAACCGAACGGCTGCAGCAGCGCCCGCAGGAAGGCCGCGCCCTCGCTCGGCGGCACGGTGCGGTGCTCGCCGAGAATGTCGACGCCCTGGTGATACCAGACGCGGGCGACCAGCCCTTCCACCGGATCGACCGCTCGGAAGGTGGCGTGCCCCTCCGCGGTCAGCCGGAATTCGGCAATGCGCCGCCACTGCGCCGCTTCCCGCGCACCCGGCCCGGCCTCGCGGAAATACAACCCGACCACGGCCGGGATCCGCTGCCCCATGGGAACCCCCACTCGTCGAACCACTCCGGTGGAGTAACCGCCCACGCGGTCCGGAAACCTCGACGCGACCGATCAGTTCGGGTAGCCGGGCACCGGAGTGCGGGCACCGCAGAACGGTTCACAGGTTCCGGTGGTCGTGGGCACGTAATGCGACGCGCCGTCATCGAATCGAGCCCCGCTCACCAGCAGCAATACCAGCAGGGCCCCGAAAATGATGAGGCCGAAGAAAATCAAGGTCGGCCACAGCCATCCCGCGGGCAGATGAATCCCGAGGGCAAGCCCCTCGTACATGTCCCCCACCTCCTCGCTGAAAAATCGATCCCCTTACTGAGTTACCACCCCCGCACCCCCGAATCCACCCCTCCCCACTGCCCCTCCACCGCCCCTGTGCCCATCCCCCGCCCCACCGCGTCTACTACGAATTCGCCACCCCGCCTTCACTTTCCCACCCGCCCCACCCATCACGCCGCTACCGCGCACCCCACCGCCGGAGCACCCCCGCGTGCCAGCCCAGCGAGCGCTGCCGGACACACGCCGCAGGAACGTTTCGGCCCCGTCCCGCGAACCGTGCGCCCCACACAATTCCTCCCCGGCCTCGAAATACCTCCGCCGTGGCGGCCAATAGTCGGTCCGGACAGCCGTTTCCGCTGGTACTCGTACCTGCCTAGCGCTGCGTCGAAGTGGTCGGGCATCACGCGTGAACGGCCCGCACCGACGGGTCGGTGCGGGCCGTTTGCGGTGGGTGGGGTCAGGCGGAGCGGAGGTCGCGGCGGCGGAAGGCGATGAGGCCCAGGGTGATCAATGCCACGTCGACCAGCAGCAGGATGATCAGTGGAGTGGCCGTGAAGGCCGCGCCGGGCACCTTCGGCGCGTGCTCGAAGGGGTTCAGATCGCGGAACCACTGCGGCGAACCGGACAGCGAGCCCAGCAGGAACACCGCCACCGCGGCGCTCAGCAGTCCCCACGCGACGGTCGTGAAGCGCGGCAGCAGCCCGAACAGCACGATCGTGAGCCCTACGAAGGTCCACACGGCGGGGACCTGAACCAGCGCGGCACCGAGCGTCCAGCCCACCTTGCCGCCGACATCCCCCGCGGCGCGGCCGTAGACCAGACCCGCGAGCAGGCCCGAAACCGCCAGTGCCAGTACCGGACCGAGTAGAGCGAAGATCAAATGCGAGGTCGCCCAACGGGTTCTGGAGACCTCACCGGTGAGCACGGCTTCCGCGTGGGCGGTGCTCTCCTCGGCGTGCAGCCGCAGGGCCGCCGAGACCGCGTAGGCGGCCGCGCCCACCGCGACCATGGTGAAGGCGTAGCTGATCAGCGACTTCTCCAGCGAGGCCGAACCACCCATGCGGGTAATGAGGTCTCGGATGGTCTGATTGCTGCCCAGCTGATCGCCGACACCGTGGGTGATGCTGCCGATCATCAAGCCGTACAGGCCGAGTCCGACCGTCCAGGCCAGCAGCGTCCCGCGTTGCAGCCGCCACGCCAGCCCCAGCGGACCCGCCAGCGCGGGCCCGGCGGCCAGGGCGCCCGGCCGTTCGGCGATCAGCCCGGCACCGGTATCGCGGTGTGCCAGCAGGTAATACGCGATCGCGGTCAGCACGACGGCGGTGAGCACGTGCAGCCACAGCACCGCGAAGTGGTCGCCCGCGAACGGCCGCACCTGCAGCGACCACCCCTGCGGCGCCATCCAGGTGAGCGGGCTGGTCGGCCCCGCGCCGGAGCGCACGTCCCCGATGGCGCGCAGCGTGAACGTCACGCCCAGGACCGCGAAGGCGATGCCGCGCGAGGTGCGGGCACTGGCGGACAGCTGGGCGGCGACCGCCGCCACCGCCGCGAAGACGATGCCCGACCCGGCCATGGCCAGCCCGAAGGCCAACGAGCCCGCCTTCGGCACCGACGTGCTGGCAATGCTGGCGTATCCGATCAGTCCGGCGAGCAGGGCTCCACCGTAGGCCACGATCAACGTGGCGGTCAGCCCGGCGAAGCGCCCGACCCGGGTGGAGGCCAGCAGTTCGCTGCGCCCGGTCTCCTCGTCGGCGCGGGTGTGCCGGATGACGGTGAGGATGGTGGCGATGGCGATCAGCGTGTAGAACATCCCCGCCTTCCAGATGCCCGCCGCGCCGAGGCTGTCGTCGTTGTAGACAGGCCCGTACATGGCCAATTCGGCCGGGTTGGACAGCACACCGGCGGCGAAGTCGTGGAAGTCCGAAGGCTGGTGGTAGAGCTTCTGAATGCTCTTGACGTAGACACTGCCCAGCGGGAGCGACAGCACCAGAATCCACAGCGGCAGCACGATCCGGTCGCGCCGCAGATACAACCGCAGCAGCTTCCCGGTACCGGTGAAATCCGCTGTGAACGACGGGATTTCGAAGGAGCGCGGCGCGGCGGCGGTGACGGCGGTCATTTCGACACCTTCTCCCGCTCGTCGGCCGGTGCCTCGCCGTCGAGTGAATAGTGGCGCAGGAAAAGCTCTTCCAGGGTCGGCGGCTGGCTGACCAGGCTGCGCACCCCGGCGTCGCCGAGCACCCGGATGAGCTCGCCGAGATGCTCGCTGTCGACCTGGCAGTGCAGGGTATTGCCGTCCACGCTGATGTCCTCGACCCCCGGAATTCGACTGAGATCGCCTGGGCTGCCGAGCATTTCGGCGGTAATCGAGGTGCGCGAGAGATGCCGCATCTCGGCCAGCGTGCCGGACTCCACGGTCTTACCGGCGCGAATGATGGTGACCCGCTGGCACAGCCGCTCCACCTCGGACAGGATGTGGCTGGACAGCAGCACGGTGGTGCCGCGCGCCACCGCCTCGGCCACACATTCGTTGAACACCTGCTCCATCAGGGGATCCAGACCCGAGGTCGGCTCGTCCAGCATGAGCAGGCGCGCGTTCGACGAAAACGCCGATACCAGAGCCACTTTCTGCCGATTGCCCTTGGAGTAGGTGCGCGCCTTCTTGCTCGGATCCAGCTCGAAGCGCTGAATCAGCTCGGCGCGCCGCTCGGTGTCGATGCCGCCGCGCATGCGCGCCAGCAGATCGATGGTCTCGCCGCCGGACAGCGACGGCCACAGCGTGACATCGCCTGGGACATAGGCGATATCGCGATGCAGTGCCACCGCGTCCGACCAGGGATCGCGCCCCAGCACCACCGCCTCACCGGAGGTGCGGGAGAGGATGCCCAGCAGGACGCGAATGGTGGTGGACTTCCCGGCCCCGTTCGGCCCGAGGAAGCCGTGCACCTCCCCCTCGGCGACCTCGAGGTCGAGGCCGTCCAGGGCGCGCACCTGCCCGAAATGCTTGTGCAGATTCCGGACCTGAATCACCGGGGTGGCAGGAACGTTCATCGAATCTCCTTGGAGGAAAACGACGGTGGTGGTTATTGCTCGGTCTGTGCGGTCAAGTCGGTCTGTGCGGCGAGTGCGTCCAGGGCCGTGGAATCGGTGAGCAGGCCGTTGGTGTAGATCTCCAGGGCGGGCAGCATCATGCGATCGGCGTACTCCCGTAGTGCCTTGCGGAAGTCCATCGGTCCGGGCTGCTCGGCCGCGTAGAGCTGCAGGAACATCATCATGCCGCCGCCATTGTTGGTGGCGATGTAGCGCGCCATGCCGGGCACGTCGCGCAGCGGTTTGATGCTGCCCGCCGCGATCCCCGCCCGCAGGTATTGCTCGGTGTCCTCGACCATGTGCTCGAAGAAGGTCCGCATCAGCGGCCCGCCGGACTGGAAGCTGCGCATGACGTAGGCCATGAGCGGCGCGAACTCCTCGATCTCGGCCAACTGCCGCATGAGCGCGCCCGGCGAAGGGTTCTCGACGTACTGCATCTTGGCGGTCCAGATCGTTTCCCGGACCCGCTCGTCGCACGCCTCCCGCAGGCCGTCCTTGGAGCCGAAATGGTGATTGACCAGCCCGGGAGACACGCCCGCGGCGGCCGCGATGGCACGCACGCCGACCCCGAACCCTTGCTCCCCGAACACGGTGATCGCGGCATCGCGAATCCGGGCCCGGGTCGTCAGATCGTCGGTTGAACGCATGTTTAATAGCTTAAACGCGTGTTCAACCGAAGGGCAAGGGTCCTTGGTCCCCGAGTCGCGGGAACGGCGAAATCAGGGCAGCGGGACATTCGGACATCGACAACTTTCCGCGCGCGGAAAACCGGTCCGGCGCAATGATTGCGACGCGGACCATCCCCAGGTGGAGCACTCCCGGACGAACCGAAACAGAAACCAGGGCTTGCTATTTCACCCGCGCGAAGCGCAGAGCAACCCGTCCCCCACCGGGATCAGCACGCTGGTCAGATCCGGATCCTCGGCAATCGCCCGGGTCGCGGCCCGCACCGCCACGGTCTGCGGATCGCGCTGCGCCGGATCCGGCACCCGACCCCCGAGCAGCGCATTGTGCAGCAGAATCGCCCCGCCCTCGCGTAGCAGGCGCACGGCCTGCACCACATACTGCGGGTGCTCGAGCGGCGCGGCGTCGATGAAAACCAGGTCGTAGGCCCCATCGGCCAAGCGCGGCAACACATCCAGGGCCCGCCCATTGATGAGCCGGGTGCGCGCGGGCGCGATCTCGGCCGAGCGGAACGCCTCCCGCGCCGCGCGCTGATGCTCGGGTTCGGAGTCGATGGTGGTCAGCGTCCCGTCCTCGCGCATGCCGTCCAGCAGCCACAGCCCGCTGACCCCGGCCCCGGTCCCGACCTCGACCACGGCCCGCGCCCCCAGCAATTGGGCGTACATGCTGAGCAGCGCGCCGACCGCGGGCGCGATGGGTGCCGCGCCGAGTTCGAGGGCGCGTTCGCGCGCGCCCACGAGGATGTCGTCCTCGGCGACGGATTCCTCCACGTAGGCGAGGTTGCGCTGCAGGTTCTGTGCCGCGGGAGTCTGGCTCACGAAGTAGAGGCTAATGGCGATACACCGGTAAGGCGTGGCGGTGACCGGCCGTGGTGGCGATTTTTCTCAGGTGTCCCTCAGCCTCCCCATACGGATGGCTCATCACGACCGACGAGAGTAAGCCTCACGCCAGGCCAGCGATCGTGAACCAGGCACCGGGAACAGCTGAACCAACCGAGTGGTTGTCACTGTCATCGGTACCGACGTTCACGGTCCCGAGTAGGAGGTAATCCCATCCACATGGTCGACGCGGCGCGTGAACACGCCAACACTCTGCACCCGCAGATCCAGCCGCTGGACAGCGACACCCCGCTGAACAGTGAGCTCTTCGTGTCCCCCGAGGCCCAGCTTACCGACGATGAGGGCCCCCTGACCGGCACCGCGGCCTTCGACGCGACCGGTGACCGCTCCGTCATGCCGACCTGGGACGAACTGGTCCGCGAGCACGCCGATCGCGTGTATCGCCTGGCCTACCGCCTCACCGGCGATCCGCAGGACGCCGAGGATCTGACCCAGGAGACGTTCATCCGGGTCTTCCGTTCCCTGCAGAACTATCAGCCCGGCACCTTCGAGGGCTGGCTGCACCGCATCACCACCAACCTGTTCCTGGACATGGTCCGCCGCCGCAATCGCATTCGCATGGAGGCGCTGCCGGAGGACTACGACCGCGTCCCCTCCGAGGGTCCCGGCCCGGAGCAGGCCTATCACGACGCCAACCTGGATCCCGATCTGCAGTCCGCGCTGGACTCGCTGGCCCCGGAGTTCCGCGCCGCGGTCGTGCTCTGTGACATCGAGGGTCTGTCGTACGAGGAGATCGGCGCGACGCTGGGCGTCAAGCTGGGTACCGTGCGCAGCCGCATCCATCGTGGACGTCAGGCACTGCGTGAGCACCTCGAGCATAATGGGGTGGAGCGGCGTTTCGCCGCCACCGAAAAGGTCGGGTGAGCCCGCGGACTTCGTGTCCGCTCGCGGGGCTCGCCCGTGGCTCGAATCGTCCGGAAGGGTGTGCAGCGTATGAGTGGCGAGGACCGACCGCACCGTCGTCCCCCGCGTTTCGCCCCCACCGAGCATCTGGCCAGTGAGGCCATCGCCGCCTACGTGGACGGCGAATTGCGCATGAACGCCTACCTGCGTGCCGCCCACCACATTTCCGTGTGCCGGGAGTGTGCCGCGGAGGTCGAAGCACAGCAGCAGGCGCGGATCGCGTTGCGACAGTCCTCGGATCAGATCTCCGCGCCCCTGAGCCTGCACGACACGCTCAGCCGGATTCCGCGTGCCCTCATTCAAGAATGCGGCAACCACCCGGCGGATTCGTTCGACAGCAGACGGTGGACCTCGTGGTGGCGCAAGTAGAGTCCATAGCGTGACCACCGAATCGAAGAACACGGGTCCCGGCAAGGACAGCGGGCCCGCGGCGAATTCACCGTTGTCCGGGGAATCCGATTCGGCGGCCGATCGGGGGAACCTGAGGCCGTCGGACGCACCGGTGCTGGGGCCGCGCCCGGTCTACCGGCCGCATGTCGACAATCACACCGCGCGCGCCTTCCGCCGCCCGAACGGGCAGCACGGATCCTTCGCCGCGCGTCCCGCCGGTGCCGCGCCGCAGGCCGCGCCCGGGGACTCCGAGATTCAGAATCGTCCGCCCGACGCGGTGCTGGCCGAGGCCTTCGGCCGCCCGGAGGGTTCGACCGAAGTCCTGCAACGGGATCCGGAGGCCAAGGGTGAGGCGGCGGCCCCGGCCGCGCCCGCCGATCCGTGGCGGGACCCGAATTCGCCCGCGCGGCTGGGTACCCCGGCCGTCGCGCAACCCCAGCCGCAATCGCTGACCCCCGGCCCGAAACTGGGCGCGCGCGAGGTGCTCTTCGGCGGCCGGGTGTCCTGGAAGGCGCTCGCGACGCTGGCCGCGATCGCGGCGGTGATCGGGTTGCTGGGTGGTTTCGTCGGCGCGTTCACCGGTTCGTCGGCGTCCGCGCTCACCTCGCGCAAGGTGACGCTGCAGTCCGCGCCCGCGGGCAGCGCGGGACACAACCAGCTCACCAAGGTGGTCAATGCCGTCATGCCCGCGGTGGTCACCGTGCGAGCGTGGCTGGGCGACACCGGATCCACGGGTTCGGGCGTGGTCATCGACGGGGCCGGATACATCGTCACCAACAATCACGTGATCTCGCTGGCCGCCAATGACAAATCGGGCAAGGCGAAGCTGGACGTGGTGTTCTCCGACGGGCAGCGGGTGCCGACCCAGATCGTCGGCCGCGACACCAAGTCGGATCTGGCGGTGCTCAAGGTCGATGTGAAGAACCTGTCGGTGATTCAGCTCGGCAATTCCAATGACGTGCAGGTCGGTGACGACGTGGTGGCGCTGGGTTCGCCTCTGGGCCTGGAGAAGACGGTCACCTCGGGCATCGTGTCGGCACTGCACCGGCCGGTGAAGGTCGGCGGCGAGGGCACCGACACCGACGCCACCCTCGACGCGGTGCAGACCGACGCGGCCATCAACCACGGCAACTCCGGTGGCGCGCTGGTGGATATGCAGGGTCGGTTGATCGGCATCAACTCGGCCATCAAGTCCGAGAGCGGCGGTTCGGTGGGTCTGGGCTTCGCGATTCCGGTGGATCAGGTGAAGCGGATCTCGCAGGCGCTGATTCGGGACGGCTCGGTGCACCACCCGCGACTGGGCGTGAGCGCCAAGACCAAGATCGTCGCCAATGACGTGATGAGCGGTGCGGCGGTGGCCGATGTGCAGGCCGGGAGCCCGGCGGCCAAGGCGGGCATCGTCGAGGGCGATGTGATCGTGAAGGTCGGCGACCGGGATGTGTCGGGGCCCGAGGAGCTCACGGTGGCGGTGCAGTCGCACGAGATCGGACAGACGGTGACCGTGCGGTTGATTCGCGACGGCCGCGAGGTGGACGTGCCGGTCACCCTGGAATCGGACTAGTCGGTTATGAATCGGCGCAGGTGCGGCGGCGAAAACGCCCGAATCGGACAAAGGTAGCCTGGATCCGTGTTCAGCAATATCGGCTGGGGCGAGATGCTCATTCTCCTCGTCGCCGCACTCGTCATTCTCGGCCCGGAGCGCTTGCCCGGTGCCGTGCGCTGGACCGCGCACGCGTTGAAGCAGGCCCGCGATTACGCCACCGGCGCGACACAGCAATTGCGCAATGAGCTCGGCCCGGAATTCGACGAGATCCGGAAACCGTTGGAGCAGTTGAACGAACTGCGCAGTATGAATCCGCGGTCGATGGTCACCAAACACCTGCTCGACGGCGACGATTCGGTGCTGAACAGCTTCAACGATCTGACCAATTTCGACAAGCCGCTCAGCTCCCCGAACAGCGGAAACGGTTCCACCAATACGGGATCCGGCCCGATTTCGATACCCAAGGTACAAAAACCGCTGGAGCGCAACGAGCGTCCACCGGTGGATCCCGACGCCACCTGACGGCAATCCGGGCCGTGCCCGAGATCAATTCTGTCGACCGGGCTTGACGCATGATGCTGTCCAGCTATCTAGACTGCGCACATGTCGGCCGACGAGGTGGCACGGGTATTCGCGATCGAGGACAAGGTCGAACGCCTGAAAGCCGCCACCGAAGGCGTGGCCGCTGCGCAGCAGCAGATCAATGAGCTGACTCGCATCCGCCGCGCCGTCATCCGTGAACTGCATGCCGAAGGGTGGACGTTCGCGAGAATCGGTGCGGCCGCGGGACTTTCCCGCGCGCGCATCCATCAGGTCAGCACGCAGGGGCCGGTACCGGAGGGTCTGTTCTTTGGGCACGGCCCGCTGACCATCCTCACCCCGGACGTGCGCAGCACCACCCGCGCCATCGCGCTGGTGGGCGCGCCGGATGCCGCAGCGCCGCACCGGCTCGTAGAACTCCTGCGTGAACTCGGCTTCACCGCCAATGTCCAGCGGTTCCTACCGGGCCGCCCGCTCGACCTCGACCGTGACGGCCTGATCGTGCTCGGCGGGCCCGAATTGTCGCCCAGTTTGCGCTATTTGGTGGCCGCCGACCCCCGCCTGCGCCGCACCGTGGCGCGCGCGGGCCGGGTGCGCCGCGGCATCGAGGACCGGGCCGCCCGCCGCGTCTACCGACCGGGCGGCACGGAGCCCTACGACATCGCCTACCTGGCGCGCCTACCCCGCCCCGACGGCAAGGGCAGCGTCCTGGTCATCGACGGCCTGCACCCACCGGCTTCCCTCGGCGCAATCCGCCTGCTGGCAACCAGACTCGCCACCTTGCACGAACGCGCGGGCACCCACCCGTTCTCGGCCGTGGTGGGCGTCCGCTACGACCGGTCGACCGGCGAACCGATCGAGGCGGACCTGTTGACCCCGATCTACCGCCACGATCGCTGAAACAGCCTCAGGCGGCGGCCTCTTCGGGGCGGAGGGTGTTCATCGGCGGGCGATCCGCCAGCGAAACCTCGGTGGTGTTCGCAATGAATTCGCCTGCCACCAGGGGAAATTGGGTCAGCGCCGCACCCGAGTCCTGAATTCCGCTGCGGCCCAGGACGGTGCCCAGGATCTGGCGGCTCATGACGCCGAGGTCGGCCAGGGGACGGTTGCGGTGCTGGCGGACGCCCAGGTTCACCTGGCCGATGCTGGACAGGCCCAACAGGTCGTAAGTGTCGAGGAGCAGACCGATTTCGACGCCGTAGCCGGGGGCGAAGGGGACGGAGGTGAGCAACTCGCGCGTACCCGCGTACTCACCGCCCAAGGGCTGCAGGACATTCGAGAGTTCCGGGCGCAGGGCGGCCAGCAGCGGGCGGGCGACCAGTTCGGTGACGCGGCCGCCGCCGTGGTGGTCGACCGCCTCGCCGGTGCGCAGCGGGCGGCGGTAGTACGCCTTGACCAGGTGCATGCCGTCCACGGTCAGCAAGGGGCCCAGCAGCTTCGGCACGAAGTTCGGGTCCGGGTCGATGAGGTCGGAGTCCACGAAGGCGATGATGTCGCCGGTGGTGACGGCCAGTGAGCGCCACAGGCACTCGCCCTTGCCGGGAACGGGTTCGAGTTCGGGGACGGCTTGTTCGCGGGTCACCACCTCGGCTCCGGCGGCTCGTGCGCGGGCGGCGGTGGCGTCGGTGGACCCGGAGTCCAGGACGACGAGTTCGTCCACCAGCGTGCCGACCAGGGGCCGGATGCTGGCCACCACCGCGGCGACGGTGGCTTCCTCGTTGAGGGCCGGAAGAACCACGGAGACGGTGCGGTCACCCTTGGCCGCGATCAGTTCCTCGACGGTCCATTCGGGGCGATCGAAGGTGTTGGTATGCACCCAGTCTGTTTTCATGCGAGACCTCGCAGGGTACGGGCGGGTGGGCGGAGACCCTGGATGGCGGCGATCATGTCCACCACCCGGCGCGTGTGGGCGACCTCGTGCACACGAAAGACGCGAGCACCCGCGGCGGCCGACCAAGCAGTCGCTGCCAATGTGCCCTCCAATCGTTCGGTCAGTCCGACACCAAGAGTCTCTCCGATGAAATCCTTATTGCTCAGCGCCATCAAGACGGGCCATCCGGTTTTCACAAGAACGTCTATCGCACGCAACAATTCGAGCCCGTGATAGGTGTTTTTGCCGAAATCATGGGTCGGATCGATCAAAATCGAGTCCTTGGCCACCCCGGCCGCCGCAGCATTTTCGGCCGCGGCCACCACCGTC
The DNA here is from genome assembly GCF_035818795.1 of Nocardia sp. CDC160. Lineage (NCBI taxonomy): Bacteria > Bacillati > Actinomycetota > Actinomycetes > Mycobacteriales > Nocardiaceae > Nocardia > Nocardia sp. CDC160. The sequence goes on from NZ_JAYKYT010000003.1 coordinate 952,734, forward strand.
TCGGTGACCTGGGTCACCACATCGGCGTACCGCACCCGGTGCGGACGGGTCCGCGGAATCGCACCCCCGGTGTGGGAACACACGATTCCTACGCCCAGATCGGCGGCCACGCTCACCAGCTCGGGATCCGCTCCCGCCCAGGTGTCATTGATCAGATCCGCCCCCTCGGCCACCGCGGCCCGGGCCACCTCGGCCCGCCAGGTGTCGATGCTGATGAGCAGATCCGGATACCGCTCGCGAATGGCCGCCACGAACGGCACCACCCGCCGCGCCTCCTCCGCGGCATCCACCTCCGACCCCGGCCCGGCCTTCACCCCGCCGATATCGACCAGATCCGCCCCCTCGGCGACGGCCCGGTCCACCGCTCTCATGGCGGCGTCGTCGGTGAACGTCGCGCCGCGGTCATAGAAGGAATCCGGCGTCCGGTTCACGATCGCCATGACCAGCGCCCGATCCGTCGCCACCGGCTTCCCGCACAATGTCGGCAACGGCGCACACATGCCCTCGACTGTACCGAGCGCTGTGGCGCACCTGCTGGGCAGCCGACCGGAACCGGCGTCCGACCGGCTGCTGTTCAGTTGCCGGAAACTCCGCCGCGCTCGACACCGCGGCGACCCGCGCCCGCACCCTCACGAATTCCTCACCCTCCGACAGTCAAGCTGCCGCACGATGAGAATCCTTCGCGCCACCGCATTCGCCGCCGCCACCACGATCCTGCTCGCGGGTTGTTCGCCGCACGAAAGTCGTGATACCGCGACCGATGTCGCGCTCCACTGGCGGCAGACCTGGTCGGACGAGTTCGACGGCCCGGCCGGTGGGCGGCCCGATCCGGCGAAGTGGGTGTACGACCGCGGAGGTGAACCGCAATGGGGCAACGAGGAATGGCAGTACTACACCGACCGCCCCGAGAACGTGTCCACCGACGGTCAGGGGCACCTGGTGATCACGGCCCGCCGCGAACGGTTGCCGGGGATGAGCGGCTGCGCGTTCGGGCCGTGCGATGTCACCTCCGGCCGCATCACCACCCTCGACCGTTTCGACCAGGCCTACGGCCGGTTCGAGGCGCGCATGAAGGTCCCCGCGGGCAAGGGCTTCTGGCCCGCGTTCTGGCTGATGGGCGCGAATCTCGAGCGGCGGCCATGGCCGGGCAATGGCGAGATCGACGTCATGGAGACGGTCGGCGACGATCCCGGCACCGTGCACGGTTCGGCGCACGGCCCGGGGTTCGAGGATCCGGGATATACCGAGGACTACGAATGGGACGGACGGCTCTCGGACGACTTCCACCTCTACGCGGTGGAGTGGACGCCCGACCGCATCGGCTGGTTCCTGGACGACCACCGCTACTTCAGCATCGACAAGAAGACGCTGAAGGCGGGCGAGAAGTGGGTGTTCGACCACCCTTTCTACGCGCTGCTGAACCTCGCGGTCGGCGGGACCTGGCCGGGCCCGCCGGACGAAACCACCGTGTTCCCAGCCGCATTGGTCGTCGACTACGTCCGGGTGTACGAGCAGGTGAGGTAAGCGAGACGGTTCAGTTGGCAGGCACCCGCCCGGCGGCGACGTCGGCGGGGTAGTCGGGGTAGGCGGGGATGTAGCCGTCGGTGCGGCCCGCGAGGACGTAGAGGGTGCCCTCGGCGTCGGGGTTGTAGCCCTGTTTGCGGAGTTCCACCTTGCGGCTCTTGAAGGTGGAGGTTTGCTCGAGTTCGTCGACCACGCGGATGAAGAGGGGGACGGCGTAGGTGGGGAGGCGTTCGTAGAGGGCCTTGGCGGCCACCTTGCCGTCGAAGGTCGCGCCCTCGTGCAGGGTGACCGCGGCCATGCCCGCCTTGCCGTCGGCGCCGGGGATGTCGACGCCGAAAACGACTGCCTGCGTGACGGAGTCGATGCCGCCGAAGGCGCCCTCGACCTCGGTGGTGGCCACGTTCTCGCCCTTCCAGCGGAAGGTGTCGCCGAGGCGGTCGACGAAGGCGATGTGGCCGAAACGCTGATCGCGCACCAGATCGCCGGTGTCGAACCAGCAGTCGCCCTTCTTGAAACCGTCACGCACGAGCTTGGATTCGGTGGCCTCGGCATCGGTGTAGCCGTCGAACGGCGAGCTGTCGGTGACCTTGGCCAGCAGCAGGCCGACGCCGCCGTGGGCGACCCGGCGTAGTCGGCCGTCCGGACCGCGCCGCGCCTTGCCGGTGGCGTCGTCGTATTCCACGATGGCGAAGGGCAGCGGGGTGAATCCGGCGGTCTTGTCGATGCTGAAGGCATTGATGAAGGCGACGTTTCCCTCACTGGCACCGTAGAACTCGACGATCCGCTCGAGACCGAAGCGGTTCTGGAACTCGTCCCACAGCTCGGGCCGCAGACCATTGCCGACACACAGTCGGACCGTGTGCGCGCGATCGGTGCGTCGGGGCGGCTGATTGAGCAGATAGCGGCACAGTTCGCCGATGTAGACGAAGGCGGTGGCCTGGTTGGCGATGGCCTCGTCCCAGAAGCGGGTGGCCGAGAACTTGCGCCCGAGCGCGAAGGTCGCGCCGCCCGCGATGACCGAGGACAGCGCCACCGTGAGCGCGTTGTTGTGATAGAGCGGCAGGCAGCAGTACAGCGTGTCCCGGCCGTTGAGCCGCACACCCAGACCGCCGATCCCGGCCATGGATTTGGTCCAGCGCTGATGGGTCATGACGCTGGCCTTGGGCAGGCCGGTGGTGCCGGAGGTGAAGATCAGATAGGCACGCTCCTTGGCCGTGATCTGTTCGGTCACAGCCGGATTCGCGTCGTCCACGATGCGGGCCTGGGCCGCGAGCTCCTCCGACCAGAGCACATTCGGCCGGGGCTCATCGAGCGTCTCGAGCGCGTCGGCGCATTCCTCGCCGATGACGTCGAGCACCGAGTTCAGCAGCCCGAAACTGTGCTGCAGCACCGTATCTCGCTGATTGTGATTGAGCAGGCCCGCGGTCGCACCGAGTTTCACCGTGGCCAGCACCGTGAACAGCGCCTCGGGCCGATTGGCCAACAGGATGCCGACCACGTCGCCGCGCCGGACGCCGTGCGCGGCAAGCACATTCGCGTACCGGTTGACCTCGGCATTGGCCTCGCCCCAGGTGTACTGTCGCCCTTCGAATCTCAGGAAGGGCCGGTCCGGGTGCTTGGCCGCGCCGCGCTGGAAGAACAGTCCGATGGACGCCTTGTCGCCGGATTTCACCAGCATGTGCACGGCGTTGCGGATCATGCCGGGGGCCGACGTCGCCATGCCGGGCAGACTGCGGGCCAAATCGAACAGGCTCACCGTCGAACGGGCATCCGTATTCACTTGCTGTGCTCCTCACGGGTCGTGCTCACGCCGTACGCCCACCCTTGTCGATCCACCCGATCTTGTCGAGTGAAACCACATGGTTTCGCTTGATTCGGCGCGAATTCCGGCCATATCGGCGGATTCGGTCAAGAACCGTCGCCGAAATACCCGTCCGGAAGATCAGTAACCCGGCCGCAGCGCCGCGAAGGCGGCGTCGAAGTCCGCGGTCACCACCGCGGTGTCCACGGCCTCGCGACCGGCGTAGCCGCGCCGCCCCAACTCCTCGATCCAGGCGAACAGCCCCGCGTAGTGCCCGAGCGGATCGAGAATCACCACCGGCTTCTCGTGCACGCCCAGATAGGCCCCGGTCCAGGTTTCGAACAGCTCCTCGAGGGTGCCGATGCCGCCGGGCAGGGTCAAGAACGCGTCGGCGCGATCGTCCATGACCTGTTTGCGCTCGCGCATGGAGTCGGTGACGATCAGCTCGTCGGCGTCGGTGTCGGCGACCTCGCGGTGCACCAGCTTCTTGGGAATGACGCCGACGGTCTTGGCCCCGGCCTCCCGCGCGGCCCGCGCGACCGCGCCCATCATGGAGACGTTTCCGCCGCCGGACACCAATTGCCAACCGCGACGCCCGATTTCGGTGCCCACCCGGGCGGCCAGCTCCAGCGCCCGCGGATCGTCCACGGACGCGGAGCAATACACGCAGACCGAGTACGGCTCGCTCACCACTGGTCCTCCACGCCACCGGACTCTTCCATCTCGTGCCGGGCGTGCGCGGCGGCGGTGACGATCTGGATCACCTCGTCCACGCTGTCCGTCAGGTGCAGCAGCCCGAGGTCGCCGGGCGCGATCTTGGCCGAGCCGAGCAGCGAGTCGCGCATCCAATCCATCAGTCCCGCCCAGTATTTGGTGCCGAACAGGATGATCGGGAAGCGGGTGATCTTGTGGGTCTGCACCAGGGTGAGCGCCTCGAACAGCTCGTCGAGGGTGCCGAACCCACCCGGCATACAGACGAAGGCCTGGGCGTACTTCACGAACATGGTCTTGCGCGCGAAGAAGTACCGGAAGTTGATGCCGAGATCGACCCACTCGTTGAGGTGCTGCTCGAACGGCAACTCGATGCCCAGGCCGATGGAGTAGCCGCCCGCCTCGGACGCACCCCGATTGGCCGCCTCCATGGCACCCGGGCCGCCACCGGTGATGACCGCGAAACCCGCACGGGCCAAGGCACTTCCGATGGCCATCCCGGCCTGGTACTCGGCGGAGTCGGCGGGCGTGCGCGCGGAGCCGAAGACCGCGACCGCGCGCGGCACCTCCGCCAACGCGCCGAAGCCCTCGACGAATTCGGCCTGGATGCGCAGCACGCGCCAGGGGTCGGTGTGCACCCAGTCGGCCTGGCCGCGTTCGTCCAGCAGATGCTGATCCGTGGTCCCTATCCCCTTTTTCCGATCCCGCCGCAGCATGATCGGCCCGCGGAATCGCGGTGTCTTCGGCGACCTCACCTCTTCGTCAGCAGACATGCAGCCAACCGTACAGGGCACCGGTTACCCGCGCCGGTCGCTTGACCAGCGCGGTGCTGAACATCCGATCAGTCTTTGGCCCCGGTGAGGTAACTGCGCAGCATCGACGCGACCTGCGTGATCTGGTCCACCGGCAGGTGCTCGTCGCGCTTGTGCGCCAGGTTCGGGTCGCCCGGGCCGAAGTTGACGGCCGGAATGCCGCGCGCGGCGAATCGCGAGACATCGGTCCAGCCGTACTTGGCGCGGACGCCGCCGCTGCCGTGCGCGTGCACGATCTCGATCAGGTCCTTGGCGGCCGGATTGGACAGGCCGGGCAGCGCACCGGGCGCGCCGTCGGTGCGCTCGAAATCCAGTTCCAGCCCGGCGAATACCTCGCGCACGTGCTCGGTGGCCTGATCCAGGGTGCGGTCGGGAGCGAAGCGGAAGTTCACGTCCACCGAGGCCACGTCCGGCACCACATTGCCCGCCACGCCGCCCTCGACGCGGACCGCGGACAGGCCCTCGCGGTAGGTGCAGCCGTCGATCTCGACCTCGCGCGCCCGGTAGTTGGCCAACCGCTCCAGGATCGGCGCGAGCCGGTGAATCGCGTTGTCTCCCAGCCAGGCTCGCGCGGTGTGCGCGCGCACGCCCGCGGTGGTGAGCCGCACCCGCAGGGTGCCCTGGCAGCCCGCCTCGATCCACCCGCCCGACGGTTCACCGAGAATGGCGAGATCGCCCTCGAGCCATTCCGGCAATTCCCGTTCGATGCGGCCGAGGCCATTGAATTCGGCGGCGATCTCCTCGCAGTCGTAGAAGATCAGCGTGAGATCGTGCACCGGCTCGGCCACGGTGGCGGCCAGGTGCAGGAAGACCGCGTCGCCGGACTTCATATCGACGGTGCCGCAACCCCACAGCTGCCGTTCCCCGTCCGGGGCGGTCTCGAAATGGCTGGGCACATTGTCGGCGATGGGCACGGTGTCCAGATGCCCGGCGAGAATGACCCGCGTCGGCAGGCCGCGGTTGGTGCGGGCCAGCACGGTATTGCCGTGGCGCACGATCTCGAATCCGGTGGTTTGTTCGCGCAGCGCCTTTTCGACGATGTCGGCGATGACCTTCTCGTCCTTCGACACGCTCGGAATGTCCACGAGCGCGGCGGTGAGTGAAATGGGATCGGCACTCAGATCGATGGTGGTCACTTGATCCACCTTAAGGGAGGTTTTACCTCCGCTCTTCGCACGGTGGTTGCTCTGGCACGAATAGACACCGCATGCGGTACGAATTCACAGACCGGTAACGTAATGGGACGTGAGTACTCAGGGAGCAACAGCAGTCGGCCTCGCCACCATCACCGCGAACGGAACGGTGCTCGACACCTGGTATCCGTACCCGGAGCTCGGTGAATTCAGCGATACCGGCTCCAAGCGCCTGGATGCCTCCGATGTCGAGTACGCCAAGTTCGCCGATGCGGTCGGCGTGGACGAGGCCCGCCGGGTCGAGACGGTCGTGGTCCGCACCACCATCGCCGACCTGTCCGCCGCACCGGTCGACACGCACGATGTGTATCTGCGCCTGCACCTGCTCTCGCACCGTCTGATCCGCCCGCACGGCGCGAACCTGGACGGCCAGTTCGGTCTGCTCGCCAATGTGGTCTGGACCAACTTCGGCCCGTGCTCGCTCGAAGAGTTCGAGCTGACCCGCCTGAAGCTGCGCGCCCGCGGCCCGGTCACCGTGTACGGCGTGGACAAGTTCCCGCGCATGGTCGACTACGTGCTGCCCTCGGGCGTGCGCATCGCCGACGCCGACCGCGTGCGCCTGGGCGCGCACCTGGCCTCGGGCACCACGGTCATGCACGAGGGCTTCGTGAACTTCAATGCCGGGACGCTCGGCAATTCCATGGTGGAGGGCCGCATTTCGGCCGGTGTGGTGGTCGGCGACGGCTCCGACGTCGGCGGCGGCGCGTCCATCATGGGCACCCTGTCCGGCGGCGGCAAGCAGGTCATCTCGCTGGGCGAGCGCTGCCTGCTCGGCGCGAACTCGGGCCTGGGCATCTCGCTCGGCGACGACTGCGTGGTCGAGGCGGGCCTCTACGTCACCGCGGGCACCAAGGTGACCGGGCCGGACGGCACCGTCATCAAGGCCGGTGAGCTGTCGGGGCAGTCGAACCTGCTGTTCATCCGCAACTCGGTGACCGGCGCGGTCGAGGTCCGGCCCCGCAAGGGCACCGGCGTCGAGCTCAATGCTGCACTGCACGCCAACGACTAGGCCGCCCTGCACGCCAACGACTAGATACCGAACCCGATAACCCGTTCCGGGGTGATCCGGATGAGTTCCGGGGACAGCCCCGGATAGAACGGTTCGACATCGCGCAAAGCCTGTGCGGTGCCTCGGATTTCGAGGCACCGCACTTCCCACGGCTGCACGGATTTGATGTCGTCGACCACGAAGGCGACACGCTCATCTTTGAGCAGATTGCGGAACTTCTGGCTGGCGCCGAGGTCTCGCCCGCCGATATCGATGGTGCCCAGCGCCGCGTTGTAGCGGAAGCCGACCGGATTGTTCTGTGGGGAGCCGTCGGGGCGAATGGTGGCCAGCCGCCCCAATCGCTGGCTGTTCAGGTATTCGATCTGGGCGGGCGACAGGGATGCGGTCATGGCTTCACGGTAGGACCTCGAGTGCACTCGAGGTCAAGACAGCAGTTTCTTCTGCACCTTCCCCATGGCATTGCGCGGCAGGGAGTCGACCACACGCACCTCGCGCGGACGCTTGTGAGCCGAAAGTTCGCCCGCCACATGGGCGATGAGATCGTCGGCGATCGATGCGGCGGCACCGTCGCGCAGGACGACGAAGGCGACGATGCGCTGGCCGAGATCCTCGTCGGGCACGCCGATGACGGCCGTCTCGGCCACCGCCGGATGGCCCAGCAGTGACGTCTCGATCTCGCCCGCGCCGATGCGGTAGCCGCCGGACTTGATGAGATCCACCGATTCCCGGCCGACAATGCGGTGGAAACCCTCGGCATCGATGACGGCCACATCACCGGTCTTGAACCAGCCGTCGCGGGTGAAGTTCGCCGCGGTCACCTCGGGTTTGTCCAAGTAGCCGTCGAACAGCATCGGGCCGCGCACCTGAAGTCCGCCAACGCTTTCCCCGTCGTGCGGCACCGGGTGGCCCGCCTCGTCGCGCAGCCGGGTCTCGACACCGGCGACCGGGAGGCCGACCCACCCCGGGCGACGCTCACCGTCCGGCCGGGTGGAAATGGTGATCATGGTTTCGCTCATGCCGTAGCGTTCGATCGGCGCGTGGCCGGTGAGTTCGGCCAGCCGCTCGAACACCGGCACGGGCAGCGGCGCGCTGCCGGAGATCAGAATCCGCGCCTTCGCCAATTCCCTTGCCGCCGCGGGTTCTTCGACCACCCGCGACCACACGGTCGGCACCCCGAAATACATGGTGCCGTGTGCCTCGGCGTAGGCCTTGGGCGTCGGCTTGCCGGTGTGCACGAGCGGGCTGCCGACCCGCAGCGGACCGAGCACGCCCAGGATCAGACCGTGCACGTGGAACAGCGGAAGACCGTGCACCAGAACGTCTTTGTAGGTCCACCCCCACGCCTCGATCAAGGCGTCCAGTCCGGCGGCAATGGCGTCGCGGCTGAGCACGACACCCTTGGGCGCACCGGTCGTGCCCGAGGTGTAGAGAATGAAAGCCGTTGATTTGCCGGGCGGTTCGGCGTATCGATGCCAGGACCGCGCGTGCTTGCGCACCGGCACCACCGGCAGCTCCGTCCCCGCGGGAGCCTTGCCCAGCCACGCCTGCGCGCCCGAATCCTTCAGAATGTGCGCCAGTTCCGCGCTGCCCGCGTCCGGCGGCACCGGCACCACCGTCACCCCTGCGAGCAGGCAGCCGACCACCGCGAGCACGGTGGTGACGGTCGGCTCGGCCAGCACCGCCACCCGCCGCGCCTGGGCGACCCGTTCGGCGACGGAGGTGGCCGCACCGAGTAGATCACCGCGCGACAGCGTCTCCCCCTCGATGGTGACGGCGTTCGGAATATCGTCCCCGGCGGCAATGGCGGCCGGGTTCAGCGAGCTCAGCAACAACGGCGACACGGCGGCCACGCTACCGGAGGCTCACCGGCAACGAATCGCTTGCGAACCTGCCAAGTCGGTTGACAGGCGACCCGAGCGGGTAAGAAAGTTTCTGTATAACCTTCTCACCAGAGGATGTGGTCAATGATGACCAGGCCGCTTCACGATCCGTTCGACCAGCACGCCCCCGAACCCGAGATCGATATTCGGCAATACCTCGACGGCGCGGCCGGTTTCTTCGGCGCGGCCGCGAATGTGATCATGCAACTCGCCAACCGCCCGGTCGGATACGGCGTGGTGGAGAGCCCGGTGGAATCCGGGAACGTCATGATCCATCCCCTCAAACGCCTGCGCACCACCCTCACCTACCTGGCGGTCGCGCTGCTCGGCAGCGAGGAGGACCGCGCGGCCTATCGCGAGGCCGTCGACTCGGTGCACAAGTACGTTCGCTCCGGCGTGGGCAGCACGGTGAAGTACAACGCCTTCGATCCCAAGCTCCAGCTGTGGGTGGCGGCCTGCCTGTACTGGGGCGCGCGCGACCTCTACGAGCGCATGCACGGCCCCATGGACGAGTTCGACGCCGACGCCTTCTACCACTACGCCGCCCGGCTCGGTACCACGCTCCAGATGCGCCCGGACATGTGGCCCGCCGATCGCGTTGCCTTCGACCGCTATTGGGAGGAGAACCTCGCGAAAACCCGCATCGATCCGAAGATCAAGGCCTACTTCGAGGACCTCATCGACCTGAAGATGCTGCCCCGCCCGTTCCAGCTCGCCTTCGGCGGCGTGCACCGCTTCTTCGTGACCGGCCTACTGCCGCAACATCTTCGCGACGAGATGGGCATGACCTGGACACCACGTCAGGATCGCGCGCTGGCCCGCATGCTGCGCGTGGTCGGCGTGGCCGAGAGCGTGGTGCCGACGCCGATCCGCGCGTTTCCGCTCAATGCCTATCTGCTGGATATGCGCCTACGCCGCAGGCTGGGCCTGCGGCTGGTGTGAATCCCGGTGCGGGTCAGAGGATTCGGTGCGGGTCAGAGGATTCGGAATCCCGGGATGACGTGGTCGCGGGCGAACCGCCGCAGCGCCTCGGGATCGCCGATCGGGATGACGGTCTGCGGGGTCAGCGCCAGTGACAGTGCCGCGCGGGCGATCATCTCGGCCAGCGGCAGCGGATCGTACTGCGGCAGTTTGCCTTCCGACTGCAGCCGGGTGATGAATTCGGCCAGATAGTCGCGCCCCAGCTCGATGACCGGCGCGCCCTGCACGGTGAGGTAGGGCAGCACGATCTCGGGTTCGGTCTTGAGCAGGCGGTCGAGCAACTGATTGCCGCGCAGCCCCTCGATGAAGGCGACGAACAGGGCGACGATCTGCTCCTCGGCGCTGGCGTCGGCCTCGATCGGGCCCTGCACGGCGGCGTCCACATCGGTGATGAACTGCCGGGCCTGCCGCAGACCGACCGCCTGGATCAGGTCGTTCTTGCCCGCGTAGCGGCGGTAGAGCGTGGCCAGGGAGAGTCCGCCGCGCCGGGCGACCTCCACCATGGACGTGCGTTTGATGCCGAAGTCCAGGAAGGCCATGAGCGCGGCGTCGAGGACCTTCGCCTGATTGCGGTCCTCGGGGCCGGATCCGCGGACGAGCGGCAACAGTTTGGCCAACTTGGCCATGGTCCGAGCCCTTTCCGGTCGCGGTGAAACGGTGAGGCACTAATCTTCGCACATTGACACGACCAAACCGCGATGAGAAGGTGAGTAGCGAAATTTCTCACACTCTCCTCATGGGCGAGGAGTGACGACGAGGAGCCGAGTCAACGATGACCGCACCGCTTCGCAAGTTCGACGAGTTCGCACCGGCCTACGAGCCGATGACCCCGGAAACCGTGCGCGAGCACCTCGACGGCATCGCCGCCTTCCTCGGCGGCGCGGCCAATGTCGTCATCCAGTTGTCACTGAAGCCCGTCGCCTACGGCGTCATGGAGAGCGATGTGGACAGCGGCAAGGTCATGCTGCATCCGATCAAGCGGCTGCGAACCACCCTCACCTACATTTCGGTCGCCTTGCTCGGCAACGAGGACGACCGTCGCGACTACCGCGAGGCCGTCAATCGCTCCCACCGCTCGATCCATTCCAAGCCCGGCGCCGAGGTCAAGTACAACGCCTTCGACCCCAAACTCCAGCTGTGGGTGGCGGCCTGTCTGTACTGGGGCATCGACGACCTCTACCACCGCATGCGCGGACCCATGACTCCCGAAGTGGCGGAAGCCTTCTACCAGTACGGCGCACGCCTGGGCACCACCTTGCAAATGCGAGAGGACATGTGGCCCGCCACGCGCGACGAGTTCTACTCGTACTGGGAGGAGAACCTCGCGACCAAGCGGATCGACGCGCCGACCCGTAAGTACTTCAACGACCTCATCGACCTGAAGATGCTCCCGTGGCCGCTACAGATCGTCTTCGGCGGCCTGCACCGCTTCATCGTCACCGCCCTACTGCCCCCGCACCTGCGCGACGAGATGTCCATGACCTGGAGCGCCCGCGAGGAGCGCATTTTCGCGGGCTTTCTGCGAGTGATCTCCATGGTGTGGACCCGCATGCCCGCGCTGATCCGCCTGTTCCCCTTCAACTTCTACCTGGCCGACATGCGCCTGCGCCGCCGCTTCGGGCGACCGCTGGTCTAGCGCTCGGCTCGTCTAGCGATCTGCCAGGGCACGCAGGAAAAAGCCGAGGTTGGCGGGGCGTTCGGCGAGGCGGCGCATGAGGTAGCCGTACCACTGGGTGCCGTAGGGGACGTAGACGCGGAGGTTGTGGCCCTCGGCGGTGAGGCGTCGTTGTTCGGCGTCGCGGATGCCGTAGAGCATTTGGAATTCGAAATCGCCAGGGGCGCGGTTGTTTTCGTCGGCCAGGGTGAGGGCGGCGGCGATCATGGCCGGATCGTGGGAGGCGACCATGGGGTACCAGGCGCCGCGCATGAGGACATCGAGGCAGCGCAGGTAGGAGGCGTCGACGTCGGAGCGGCGCTGGTAGGCGACGGTGGCGGGTTCCTGGTACGCGCCCTTGCACAGGCGGATTCGGGTGCCGTCGGCGGCGAGGTCGCGGGCGTTGGCCTCGGCCTGGTGCAGGTAGGTCTGCAAAGCCACGGCCAGCCAAGGGAATTCCGCGCGGGCGGTGCGGACGGCCTGCAGGGTGTCGGCCGTGGTGGTGTGGTCCTCGGCGTCCACGGTGACCCAGACGTGGCGTTCGACCGCCTTCGTGCACAGCTTGTGCAGGTTCTCCGCGGCAATGGCGGGCCCGTCCCGGTCCAGGAACTGGCCGAGCGCGGACAGCTTGAGCGAGACCTCCACGCGCGGGATGTCGGTGTGCGATCCGGGCACGGCGAGATCGACCTCGGCGAGATCGTCGATGAGCGAAAGATATTCCGTCACAGCGGCATCGGCTTGGGCGCGCTCGGTGGTGTACTCGCCCAGGAAGTCGACGCTGACCGAGCGGCCGCTCTCGAGCAGCGCGGTGGCCACGGGCAGCAATTCGGCCCGGGCCTCACCGGCCACGAAGCGGCGCACCACGGCCGCGGTGACCGGGATCCGGGTGATGGCGTTCTTCATCCGGGACGATCCGGCCGCGGCCAGGATCGCGGGGCGCAGCGGGTTCATCGCACCTCCATGTGGGGGTAGCGGAAATCGGTGGGGGGAACGAAGGTTTCCTTGAGCGTGCGCGGGGCCACCCAGCGCAGCAGGTTGAGGTAGGAGCCCGCCTTGTCGTCGGTGCCGGAGGCGCGGGCGCCGCCGAAGGGCTGCTGGCCGACGACCGCGCCGGTGGGTTTGTCGTTGATGTAGAAGTTGCCCGCCGCGAATCGCAAGGCGGTGGTGGCGGTTTCGACGGCCCGGCGGTCACGGGCGAAGATCGCGCCGGTCAGGGCGTAGGGCGAGGTGGAGTCGACGATATCGAGGATGTCGGTGAACGAGTCGGGCGCGGTGTCGTCGTAGACGTAGACCGACAGGATCGGACCGAAGTACTCGGTGGCGAACGCCTCGTCACCCGGATCGTCGCCGAGCAGCACGGTGGGGTGGACGAACCAGCCGGTGCCGTCGTCGCACCGGCCGCCGATGATGTCGATTCCGGCGCCCTTGGCCCGGTCGATGGCGGCCTCGCACTTGGCGTACGCGCGGCTGTCGATCACGGCCCCACCGAAATTCGACAGGTCGGCCACATCACCGTAGGTCAGCGATTCGACCTCGGACAGGAAATCCTGCCCCATCCGCCGCCACACCGATTTGGCGATATAGGCCCGCGAGGCGGCCGAGCACTTCTGGCCCTGATACTCGTAGGCCCCGCGAATCAGGGCCGTACGCAGGGCATCCGGGTCGGCCGACGGGTGGGCGAGGATGAAGTCCTTGCCGCCGGTCTCCCCCACCAGCCGCGGATACCCGTGGTAGCGGCCGATATTCGATCCGACGCTCTGCCACAGGAATTGGAAGGTGCGGGTGGATCCGGTGAAGTGGATGCCCGCCAGCTTGGGATCGGCCAACGCCACCTCCGACAGCTTCGCGCCGTCCCCGGTCACCATATTGATGACCCCGGGCGGCAGGCCCGCCTCCTCGAGCAGCTTCATGGTGTAGTAGGCCGAAAGCGTCTGCGTCGGTGAGGGTTTCCACACGACGGTATTGCCCATCAAGGCGGGCGCGGTGGGCAGGTTTCCGGCGATGGCGGTGAAATTGAATGGCGTGATGGCGTAGACGAATCCTTCGAGCGGCCGATAATCCATCCGATTCCACACGCCCGCAGCGGATTCCGGCTGCTCTCGCAGAATCTGCCGGGCGAACGCGACATTGAATCGCCAGAAGTCCACCAGCTCGCAGGGTGCGTCGATTTCGGCCTGCTGCACCGATTTCGACTGCCCGAGCATGGTGGCGGCGGCGAGGGTCTCTCGCCAGGGCCCGGCCAGCAGGTCGGCGGCCCGCAGCAGCACCGCCGCGCGTTCCTCGAATGGCAGGGCCCGCCAGCCGGGTGCGGCGGCCGTGGCGGCGGCGATCGCGGCGCGGGCCTCGTCGTGGGTGGTATTGGTGTAGGTCCCGAGTACGTGCCGGTGCCGGTGTGGCATGACGATCTGCAGCCGTTCCCCGCCGCCGGGCTGATGTTCGCCACCGATCACCAAGGGCACATCGACGGATTCGGCGGAGAGTTCGGCGAGCTTGCCGGTCAGCACCTCACGTTCGCGGCTGCCCGGTGCGTAGGTGTGCACCGGTTCGTTGCCGGGAGCAGGGACAACCGTGACAGCGTCCATATCCCAGGCTAACGCGAGCGCCTGGGCCGGGGCGGAGGGACACGCCCCGGCCGGGCCGAGGGCGGCGGAGCACACCGGACCGCCCTCGGGTCTGGGACCCCCGTCAGTGGAAGTCGTTGGCGATGATGTTCTCGATATTGCGTTCCGCCAGCGCGGTGATCGTCACGAACGGGTTGACGGTGGTGAGGCCCGGGATCAGCGAACCGTCGATGACGTACAGACCCGGGTAGGACGTGAGCCGCCCGTAGTTGTCGGTGGACACATTGATCACGCAGCCGCCCAGCGGGTGGTAGGCGAAGTCGTCACCCCAGGTCTTGTACTCGCCGAACAGGTCGGTCCGATAGATGGTGACCTCTTTGCTGTTGATCTTGTCGAAAATGCGCTTGGCGCAGTCGATGCTGGGCTGGTTCCACGCGGTCTGCCAGTTCAGGTCCACACCGCCGGTGGCCGAGTTGTAGGTGAAGGTACCGCGATTGGGGTTCTTCGTGATCGCCAGGTACAGGCTCGCGAAGGTCTCGATGCCCGCCGGGAACGGCGAGATCTCCGCGAAGGCCGGACCGCCGCTGTCGGACCAATTGTCGATGCCGACGGTGGGGATGCAGGACTGCAGGCTGCCGGTGGCATCCCACGCCTGGTTCTGCCGGGCCACCATGACATTGCCGTTGTTGCCCCAGCCGGTGCCGACCGAGTCGGGCAGGTTGGGCAGCTTGCCGGTGGCCTTCTGCGTGACCAGCAGCTTGCTGGTGCCCACGCTGCCCGCCGCGAAGAAGACCTTCTGCGCCGTAACGGTTTTGGTCTTCACGGTATTGCCGCTGGTGTCGATCTGGTTCATGGACACCGAGAATCCGCCGCCATTGGCGGGGGCCACCGTGGTGACATTGTGCTGCGGCACGATGGTCACCTTGCCGGTGCCCGACGCCGCCGCCAGATACGTCTTGTCGAGGGAGTTCTTGCCGTAGTTGTTGCCGTAGATGACCTCGGCGTTGAGCGCGGAGCGCGGCGCGGTGTTGGCCTGCTCCTGCTTCATGTAGTTGAAGTCGTAGACGTTCGGCACGAAGGTTGTCGAAAACCCGGAATTCTCGGCCGTTTTCTTTCCGACCCGCGCGAACTGATAGCAGTCGGCGGATTGCCACCAGGTCTGGTCGACGTTGTTCACCTTCAGCCCGGCATTGGCCCGCGGGTAGTAGGTGCTGTACATCGAGGCCGCGTCGACCGAGGGCAGGATGCTGGCGAAGTTCTCCTGCTTGGGCGTCACCGCCATGCCGCCGTTGACCAGCGAGCCGCCGCCCACGCCGCGGCCCTGGTAGATGCGAATACCGCTGAACTGCTCGGCATCCAGCACACCGGTGTACTTGGAGATGGACTTGTCGTAGGGCGCGCCCATGAAGTGGTTGATCGGCTGCACGGTCTCCGTGCGCAGCCAGTAGGACCGCCCGTCCGGGTTGAGCATGTTGCAGAAGACCTTGCCGTCGGAGCCGGGCTGCGTCCAGGACATGCCCTTCTCGACCATGACGACGCTCTGCCCGGCCTGCGCGAGTCGCAGGGCCGCGACCGCGCCGCCGTAGCCGGTGCCGATGACCAGGATCGGCATGGTGTCGCCGTCATTGATCGAGCCGGTGGGTAACGCGCGCGCCGAGGGCATCTTCGGTAGTAGCGCAGCCGCCCCCAGAATGACACCTGTTGCAGCTAGGAACCCGCGTCGGCTGACATTGCTGCCATAGACACTCTTACCGGGGGTTTCATAAGACAGACCACGCACTGAAAGACTCCTCATCGAGATGCGATGAGAACCTGTTATAGGCGGTGTGAAGAACCTACGGGTCAGTTTTGGGAAAGATCAGGAAGAAGATCAGAAAAAAGAAAAAGCCCTCCGCGTGGAGGGCTTCGACATGAGAGGCGACCCTGACGGGACTCGAACCCGCGACCTCCGCCGTGACAGGGCGGCGCGCTAACCAACTGCGCCACAGGGCCTTGCAAAACTGCTCGGCCACCGGGCCTTGCAACGTCGTAGACGCTATCACGGGCCCGGTGGTAACGGGAAATCAGCTGGTCAGGCGATCAGCGGCCGTCGCGATGCGCTCATCGGTGGCGGTAAGGGCAATGCGCACATGCTGATTGCCGCGCGGGCCGTAGAACTCGCCCGGCGCGGCCAGGATGCCACGCTCGGCCAGCCAGTCCAGGGTAGTGCGGCACGGTTCGCCGCGGGTCGACCACAGGTACAGCCCGGCCTCGGAGTCGTCGATGCGGAATCCCGCGCGCTGCAGGGCATCTCGCAGCACCACCCGCCGCGCCCGGTAGCGGTCCTTTTGCTCGATCTCGTGCGCGTCGTCGCCGAGGGCGGCGGTCATGGCCGCCTGGATCGGGTACGGCAGCATCATGCCCGAGTGCTTGCGCACCTCGAGCAGCTCCGCGATCAGCTCCGGGTCGCCGGTCACGAAACCGGCCCGGTAGCTGGCCAGATTCGAGGTCTTGGACAGCGAGTGAATGGCCAGCAGGCCGGTGTGATCGCCGTCGCACACCTCGGGATCGAGGATGGAGACCGCGCGCCCCTCCCAGGCCAGGCCCAGGTAGCACTCGTCGGAGGCGACGATCGCGCCGCGCTCGCGGGCGAAGCGCACCACCTTGCGCAGGTGGTCGACGCCGAGCACCTTGCCGGTCGGGTTGGACGGCGAATTGAGGAAGATCAGCGCGGGCCGCTCGGGACCGAGCTGGACGGTGCTGTCGGCGCGCAGGTAGCGCGAACCCGAGAGCAGCGCGCCCACTTCGTAGGTCGGGTAGGCGACCTCGGGGATGACGACCAGATCCTGCGAGCCCAGGCCGAGCAGTCGCGGCAGTCCCGCGATCAGCTCCTTGGTGCCGATGGCGGGCAGCACGGCGGCCGGATCCACGCCGGTGATCCCGAAACGCCGCTTCAGCGCCGCGACAACGGCTTCGCGCAATTCGGGCGTGCCGTGCGTGGTCGGGTACCCGGGCACCTCCGCCACCGACGAGAGTCCCTCGCGGATCAGCGGATCCACCGGATCGACCGGGGTGCCGACCGAGAGGTCGACAATGCCGTCCGGGTGCGAAGCGGCCTTCGCCTTCACGGAAGCGATGGTGTCCCAGGGGAAATCGGGCAGCAGTGCGCTGACCCGGCCACGCGCGGTCAAATCTCGTCCTACTCGCTGGCCATCGGCGGTAGCGCGGCGATGAACGGCGGGTCGTAGTCGACCTTGCCGACCTTGGTGGCGCCGCCCGGGGAGCCCAGGTCGTCGAAGAAGTCGACGTTCGCGTTCACGTAACCGGCCCACTGATCCGGGGTGTCGTCTTCGTAGAAGATCGCTTCCACCGGGCAGACCGGTTCACATGCACCACAGTCCACGCACTCGTCCGGTTGGATGTACAGCATGCGGCCGCCCTCGTAGATGCAGTCCACGGGGCATTCCTCGATGCACGCCTTGTCCTTCACGTCAACGCACGGTTCAGCGATGATGTACGGCACTGCCGCTCTCCTAGTCTGTCCTCACATGCGGGATGAACTCCGCCCGGCGAAAACCCTATCCCGGCCAGCCAACATTACTACCGCACAGCCTGCCCTAACTCACGGCTCCCCCGCCTCCCCGCGCCTTTAGCGGGCGGCTAGGAGCCGCCTACCGGTGGCGACCCGTGCCAGCGGTAAGAGCCGAACCGATTTTGGACGTACCCGATGAGGTACCCCCAGCGCAGCGAAATCAGTTGTCACGTTGCGAACGCTGCGAGTCCGGCGGCCCTTCAGCTCTTCAGCAACGTCGCCGAGAGCTGGGTGAGCGCTCGGTTGGCGGGCACACCGTAGGTGGTGGTGCGCTGCCGGACCGGGCGGCCGATGCCCGACGCGATCTCCGTCAGTTCCTCGACCGTCTTGGCGGATCCGTGTTCGGAACCGGCCATGCGGGAAATGGTCTCTTCCATGAGGGTGCCGCCGAGGTCGTTGGCGCCACCGTTCAGCATCAGTTGGGTTCCCTTGATTCCCAGTTTGACCCAGCTGGTCTGAATATTCTCGATACGGCCGTGCAGCATGATGCGCGCGAGGGCGTGCGCGGCGCGATTGTCGCGAATCGTCGGGCCGGGGCGGGACGCGCCCGCGAGATAGAGCGGGGCGCTCTGGTGCACGAACGGCAGCAGCACGAATTCGGTGAAACCACCTGTCTCATCCTGGATTCCGCGCAGCACGCGCAGGTGCCCCACCCAGTGCTTGGGATTGTCCACGTGCCCATACATCATGGTCGAGCTGGAGCGAATGCCCAGCTTGTGCGCGGTGGTGATGACATCGATCCAGGCCGAGGTGGGCAGCTTGCCCTTGGTGAGCACCCAGCGCACCTCGTCGTCGAGAATCTCCGCGGCCGTGCCCGGAATGCTGCCCAGCCCGGCCTCTTTCAGCGCCGAGAGCCAGTCGTGCACGGACTGGCCGCCGCGCGACGCACCGTTCACGATCTCCATGGGGCTGAAGGCGTGCACGTGCATGTCGGGGACGCGGTCCTTGATCGCCCGCACCAGATCCGCGTACCCGGTGACCGGTAGCTCCGGATCGATGCCGCCCTGCATGCAGATCTCGGTCGCGCCCTCGACCCACGCCTCCCAGGCGCGGTCGGCGACCTCGGCCGGGCTCAGGCTGAAGGCATCGGCATCGCCCTTGCGCTGCGCGAACGCACAGAAGCGGCAGCCGGTGTAGCAGATATTGGTGAAGTTGATGTTCCGGTTGACGATGTAGGTGACGTCCTCGCCCACGGTGTCGCGGCGCAGCTGATCGGCCAGGGCGGTGATCGCCTCCAGGGCCGGGCCGTCGGCGGTGGCCAGCGCCAGGTACTGGTCGTCGGAGAGTCCGGCCGGATCCTTCTCGGCGGCGCGCAGGGCGGCCATGACATCGGAGTCGAAGCGCTCGGGCGCGGCGGCGGCCAGCTCGTGCACCTGCTCGCGAATGGACTCCCAGTCACCGAAGGCACCCAGCGAATCATCGGCAATGCCGGAGTCGCTGCGGGATTCGGTGAGACGGCCCTCACTGTCGATGGCCGTGTTCAGGTCGATGCGGCCGACCGACTCCCAGTCGTGGTCCGGCTCCTGCCACGGCAGGCCGACCGGCTTCACGTCGGCGGCCAGGCCGGTCTCCGGATCCATCAGCGCCGCAACATGTTTGGACACGCGCGGATCGATCCACGGGTGACCCGCCAGCACGTACTTCGGGTGCGCGGTAATGCGCTCGGTGAGCACGTATCCGGCCTCGGCGGTGACCTGGGCGAGGGTCTCCAGATTCGGCCAGGGCCGTTCCGGATTCACGTGGTCGGGGGTGAGCGGGGAGACCCCGCCCCAATCGTCCACGCCCGCCGCGATGAGCGCCCGGCACTCCTCCAGCGACACCAGGTTCGGCGGGGCTTGAATGCGCATCTTGGGACCCAGCAGCAGCCGCGCCACCGCGATGGTGGCCCGGAACTCCGCCAGATCGGCGTCCGGGGTGTCGCGCATGGCGGTGTTCTGCTTGGCCAGGAAGTTCTGGATGATGACTTCCTGCACGTGCCCGAAGGCCTTGTGCACCTTGCGAATCGCCAGAATGGACTCGGCACGCTCGGTCAGGTTCTCGCCGATGCCCACCAGGATGCCCGTGGTGAACGGCACCGACAGGCGACCGGCGTCGGTGAGGGCACGCAGGCGCACGGCCGGATCCTTGTCGGGCGAACCGTAGTGCGCCCGACCGGGTTCGGTGAACAGCCGGGTGGAGGTGGTCTCGAGCATCATGCCCATGGACGGGGCCACCGGCTTGAGCCGCGAGAGCTCCTCCCAGGTCATCACGCCCGGATTCAGGTGCGGCAGCAGGCCGGTCTCCTCCAGCACGCGAATCGCCATGGCGCGCACGTAATCCAGGGTGGAGTCGTAGCCGCGCTCGTCGAGCCACTGCCGGGCCTCGGGCCAGCGGTCCTCGGGGCGGTCACCGAGAGTGAAAAGGGCCTCCTTGCAACCCAATTCCGCGCCCTGGCGGGCGACCTCGAGAATCTCGTCGGGCTCCATGTACATGCCCTTGCCCTGCGCGCGCAGCTTGCCGGGCACGGTGACGAAGGTGCAGTAGTGGCACTTGTCGCGACACAGGTGCGTAATGGGGATGAACACCTTGCGCGAGTAGGTGATCGGGAGCGTCTCCCCCGCGTACCCCGTCTCGCGCAGCCCGGCGTCACGCACCCGCGCGGCCGAGGCGCACAGATCCTCGAGCTGCTCGCCGCGGGCGTGCAGCAGCACCACGGCCTCGTCGAGGTTGAGCGTCGCGCCGTCCCGCGCCCGGCGCAGGGCCCGGCGCATGGCCGACTCGCTCGGCGGTTTCGGCGGCAGGCTCGGGTTCGCTAGATCCGTCACGCCATCGATCATGCGCCATCCATCCGACTTATCCGACTCGGGTGCCATGGAACGTCGCAACCGGGTCGCGTCTGGTTGTATTCCGGTGCCCTGGATCGAAGATGGCGGGCGATGCAATTACTCGCATCCTCGAGTTCATCTATTCAAATTTCAGTATCGATGCAATAGCCTCGCGTGATCACTTCGCAGGAGCAGAAGAGGGAGACCCCACGTGCTCGGGAAACTCCGCCGCGCGGCCGTCGTCGCCGGACTGGGCGCCACCGCCTTTCTGACCGTCGTCAGCGGAACCGCCGCCGCCTACGGGCCGGTGCCGCCCGCCAATCCCTATCTGGGACCGGAGGGCACCGCGACCATGCACGGCGATTCCGAGGCCTCCGACACCACGCCGCTGCCCGGCGTCGGCACCGGCGGCGTGCACGCGGACTTCCACGAGGAGGCCGCCGCCTGCCCGACCATCCTGCAGGGCGCGGACGGACTCCCGCAGGCGCTGTGCACCAAGGTGACCGACCGGTCGCCGGAGGTGCTGCTGCTGGATCCGAGCAATGGCAATACCCTCGCCCGCCTCGACCTCACCGCGGGCAGCCTGCTCGGCGGGGTGTACGCCTACCTCGACAACAACGACCGCATGGTCACCGTCGACGGGTCCGGGAACCTGCTGCGCATCGGGCACCAGCGCGGGTCCGACGGGTCGTGGTCGCTGTCGATCGCCTCGAAAACCGATGTGTCGCAGGCGGTCACCGGGCATTGCGGCGGCGGCAGCTGCGATGCGGTCAGCTCGGTCTCCCCCGATTACCAGGGCCGGGTGTGGTTCGCCACCGACGCCGCGGCGGCGGGCTTCGTCGCCACCGACGGCAGCGCGCACTCGATCGTGCTCGCGCCCGGGGAGAACGTGGCCAACAGCATCGCCACCGCACCCCAGGGCATGGCGGTGGCCACCGATCACGCGCTGTACCTGCTCACCGTGGACGGCAGCGGCAATCCGCAGATCGCCTGGCGGCAGGCCTACGACCGCGGGCCCGCGCGCAAGCCCGGCCAATTGAGTTGGGGCACCGGCGCGACGCCCACCTTCTTCGGGCCGGGCAATGGCACCGAGTACCTGGCCATTACCGACAATGCGGCGACCAAGGAGAACCTGCTGGTCTTCGATACCGCGACCGGACATCAGATCTGCTCGATACCCGCCATCGACGGCACCGAGAACTCGCCCATCGGGTCGGGCAACAGCGTGTTCGTGGCCAGCACCTACGGCTACCCGTACCCGGCGCTGCCGCCCAACGCCGGTCCGAGTCAGCCCGCCAGCGCACCGATTTCGGGCGGCATGACCCGCATCGACGTGACCGGATCGGGCTGCACGGTCGTCTGGACCAATAGCGTCCCGTCCTCGGCGGTGCCGCGACTGTCCGTGGCGGACGGCAAGATCTACACCTTCACCCGGCATTCCCTGCTCGGCAGCGGCAGCGCGGGCTTCACCGACAACTACAGCTTCGCCGTGGTCGACGCCAATACCGGCCACCTCGATACCGAACAGTTCGTCGGGGCCACCACGGTGAACGACACCCTACAAATGGTGGGCACCATAGCCCCCGGCCGAATCCAGTACCAGGGCACCACCACCGGCCTCTACCGCATCACCCCGAAGTAGGCCGCAGGCCACGGGATCGGCGGGACCGGTCGGGGTCCGTGGGACTGGACGGCTGGTTGGGGCCGTGGATCAACCGCCTCCGCGGGAGGTTTCATGGAAGCATGGGCGGCATGTCCCAGCCTCTCGTTTCCGGCGGCATTCTGGCCGAACCGGCCCGACGGCCCAGCCCGCGCGCCAAGTTGCTGTGGGCGTTGAGTGCCGCGCTGTCCTGGGTGGTACCGGTCGTCGGTGTCGGGATCTGGGCGCTGTTCGATACCCACCGGCGCGGGATCCAGGGGTTGGTGCTCGGAATCGTGCTGCTGGCAGCGGTTTTCAGCATTGTGGTGATACCGCTGTGGCGGTACGCGGTGCACCGGTGGGAGATCACCGATGAGGCCGTGTACACGCGGACCGGGTGGTTCACCCAGGAGAGCCGGGTCGCGCCGATCACCCGCGTGCAGACCGTGGACACCTATCGGGGGCCGCTGGAACGGCTGCTGGGGCTGGCCACCGTCACCGTCACCACCGCGTCCTCGGCCGGGGCGGTGCACATCAGCGCGCTGGCACTGGCCGACGCGCGGGACACCGTCGCGCAGCTCACCGCCATTGCCGCGCGGCATCGGGGGGATGCCACGTGAGCCAGACACCCGAGCCCGAGTCCGAGGTCTTCTCGGATTCCTATCCGACGGAAGTGCTTTCGCCGATCACCGGGCCCCTCGGCGCCGAGACCTGGCAGCGGCTCGACCGGCGCATGCTGCTGGTGCACCCCGTCACCGAACTCGTCCGCTACATCCCGGTGCTGATCGCCTCGCTGATCGCGGGCGCGCGCGCCGACAACCCCACCTGGAGTCTCGCGGTCGTCGCGGTCATCGTGGCCTTCGCGCTCACCCGCTGGTTCACCACGACCTATCGCATCACCCCCGAGAACGTGGAACTGCGCACGGGATTGATTCAGCGCAAACGGCTTTCGGTGCCGCGCAATCGGGTGCGGTCGGTGGACGTGCAGGCCGACCTGCTGCACCGGGCCCTCGGGCTGGCGGTGCTGTCGATCGGCACCGGACAGCACGCGGAGAAGGGCGACCGGTTCAAGCTGGACTCGCTGGACGCGAAGCTGGTGCCGCAACTGCGGGCAGACCTGCTGGCGCACACCCGGGCGGGATCGGAATCCGCTGCCGCCCAGTCGAATACGACGCCAGGCGAGGGAAGCGCCGCGACGGCCGATAGCCGTCCGGGCGTGGAAATCGCGCACTGGCAGGCCGATTGGGTCCGCTACGCCCCACTGTCCCTGACCGGCTTCGCCATTGTCGCCCCGGTCGTGGGTCTGGCCTTCCAGTACGGCTTCGCCCAGATCTTCCTGAAGTCCGGCACCGTCCAGGACGTGGGCCAGCGCAGCGCGGGCGTCATTGCCGCCGTCATCGCCCTGCTCCTGGTGGTCCTGGTCATCGTGGTCAGCATTGCCGCCTGCGCCCGCTACCTCATGACCTGGTTCGCCCTGAACGTCCACGACGACGGCAAGACCCTCACCATCCGCCACGGCCTGTTCACCACCCGCCAAACCACGCTCGACCTGGCCCGCCTGCGCGGCGCCACCGTCAACGAACCCCTCCTGCTCCGACTTGCCGGTGCCGCCGAACTCGAGGCCATCATGGTCGGCACCAGCCCCCGCCAGAAGATCCTCCCCCAGGCACCCCGCCCCGCCATCGACCGCACCCTCGCCCACCTCCTCGGCACCACCGCGGGCGTGGCGCGCCCATCCACCACACTCGACTCCCCGCGCCCAGACGACAACCAACTCCGCACCTCCCCCGGTCCTTCCGGCGCACCTTCGCCCGGAATCGAGAACGGCACAGTGGATTCCGTCCAGCACCATGCCGGGACGACGCGTGAGCCCGCCGCCGCGACGACAGGCGAACCTGCCGCCGCGCGGGTGAATCCGGCCTATCTGCCGCCGACCCCTGTGCCGCCGCCTGTCGCCGTGCCGCTGGTGCCGCACGGCGCGGCCGCTCGGCGTCGCCGCTATACCCGTGCACTGGGTCCGCTCGCGGCGGTCGCGGTCGCGCTGCTGGTGATTTCCCTTGCGGGCGGTCATATTCCGTTGTGGGTGTGGATCGTGCTCGCGGTCGCGGTGCCGTTCGCCGTCGCGCTCGGGTGGGATCGGTACCGCGGACTCGGGCATGCCGTCATTCCCGCCGCGAATGGCAATCCCGCCTGGCTCATCACCCGTAGCGGCTGTCTCGACCGCGATCGCGACTGCCTCGAAGCGCCGGGCATTATCGGATGGACGGTGCGGCAGACCTTCTTTCAGCGTCGGGTGGGGGTGGCGACCGTGGTAGCGGCGTCGGCCGCGGGCAAGAAGCGCTACCACGTCATCGACCTGCCCCTCGCTCAGGCCTGGGCCCTCATCGAGGCGGTGACGCCCGGCCAGCTCGGCACACCGCGCTGAGCGCCGGTCAGCCGAGCACCGGGTAGTTGGAGCGAATCACATTGCGCGGGTCACGGTCTCGCTTGATGGCGCGCAGCCGGTCCAGGGTCACCGCGTCGAATGCCGCGGCGGCCGATTCGCCCGGAGCCAGGAAGGTGAACGGCTTCTTTCCGGTGGCATGCTCCGCGAGCTCCGCCGACACGGCATCGAGCTTGGCGCACACCGCGTCTCGCAGATGCGGTAGCCCGATCCCGAGGGTGGAGACCAGGTAGCGCTCGGCGAGCGCGCCCCGCGCACCCGCCGCGGGCCCGGCCAGCGCGCCGCCGAGATGCCGGACCTGAATGCTGATGATCGGCGCGAGCGTCTCACCGAGCAGGATCTTCTCGGCCTCCGGGGTCAGCTCGGCGAGTAGCTCGCCGCGCGTGATGGCCGGACTGGGATCGGTGGGTTCGGTGGTGATGTCGCCGAGATCGGCGACCGACATGGCGGTCCGCGTATCGGCGACCGCGTCCCCGATGCCATCCAGAACCGAGACCAGGGCCCGCCCCCGCTCGGGATCGCCGAGATAGGCCAGATCCAGCCCGACCATTTCCGGTGCCTGCGGGAACTGGAATCGGCTGAACCACACCGACAACTCGTCGGGCGCCCCGGACGTCAACTCGCGGAACGCATCCCACACCTGCGCGAGCCGCGCGGCGGGCCACATGATGCGACCGCCGTACAGCCCTGGCGCGGGGAACAGTTCGAATTCCAGACCGGTCACCACGGCGAAATCGCCACCGCCACCGGACAATGCCCAGAACAGATCGGGATCGCTGTCCGCGGTCACCCGCGCCGACCGGCCCTCGGCATCCACGATCTCGAAGGCGCGCACCGCGTTCGAGGCCCAGCCGTACTTGCGCCCGAACCAGCCTTTGCCGCCGCCCAGTGTGTACCCGGTGACGCCGACCACTGGATTGCTGCCCGCCAGACCGGTCAGCCCGTACCCGGCCGCCGCAGCCTGCACCTGCCCCCACTTCACCCCCGCGCCGACCCGGGCCACCCGACCCACCGGGTCGATCTCCAGCCCTTTCAATGCCCCGGTGCGCAGCAGGATCGCGTTCTCGACCCCGCCCGCGGCACCGTGCCCGGTCGGCTGGGTCACCACCGGCAACCCCGCGCCGCCCGCGTAGCGCACCACGGCCGCCACCTCCGCGGCGTCGGCGACCTCGACCACCGCCGCCACCGGCTGCGTCACCGCCAGGCTCCACGGCCGTGCGACCTGCTCGAATTCGGCGTCGCCGGACGCCAATACGCGTCCCCGGACGGCAGTGCGCAGTTCGTCGAATCCCATCGTCATCCCTCGCTCGTCATCGGTGATCGTTCACTCTGATGACGAGACGGAACGGAAAAAGGTGACAGCCGACGGGCCGCCCCGGGCCGTGATCTAGGTCACGCCCCCGTGGCGGCCAGGCGCACAGTGGCCCGGTAGTACAGGTACATGCCCGCGGGCAGCAGACCGCAGATGAGCAGCAGCATGGTGGGCCAGTCCCCCATCAGCAGCGCGGACCACGGGCTGAACCCCGCGCACACCAGGAAGCCGACCGCCCACAGCAGCAACGGCGACGCCATCACCGGAATCCGCTGTGTCACAACGCCCATGCCCATTACTAGCAACACATTGATCACGGCTGCGGCCAGCGCCGTGAAGGGCAACGCGATCGCGCCCGAGGTCGTGCCCGAGGCCAGCGAACCCGCCGCCATCACCGGCGACACCTCCGGCAGGTGCGCGTGCCCGGCGTAGATCGGCAGGAACAGCACCTCGAGCCCGAGCGTGATCACCGTGTCGATCAGCAGCAGCCCGACGATCACCGCATTGAACGCGGTGCGCGCCGGACTCGGCTCGATCGCCACCTCGCGCGCGTGCGCGCCGACGGCCGCCGTCACGGCACCGGCGGGAATCCGAGCAGGGTCAGCAGCTGACTCTGCATGTCCACGAAGCCGTACAGCACCGACAGGTAGAGATCGTGCTGCCACTCGAAGTAGGGCCGCTGGCTCTCGACGAACGCCGCGATGGCGTTCTGGAGGTCCCAGTTGTACATAGCCTCAGTCTCTCATTCCAGCCCGGCGAAGAGATCATGTTCGCGCCCGTCCGGACCGACCGGGCCGCGCTCACCGCGCACCAGAATGTAATGCTCCTCCGGCAACACCGGCTGGGCGATATCGTTCGACAGCGCGAACTCCCGCCCCGACGGGGCCACCGTCACCTGGGTGGCGTGTGCCCGCAGCGCGGCGCGCTTGGCCGCCAGCACATCGGAGACGTCGAGGGTGGTGGTCACGGATTCGGCGGGGACACAAGCCAATTCGCCGGTGTGCGGCAGTCGCCAGCCGCGCGGCAGCGCACCCGGCAGCTGATCCACGGTGCGGCGCTTGAGTGCCTCGGTGTGCATGGCCAGCACCGCCGCGTCGGTGACGGTCCAGTACAGCTTCGGCACCGTCCAACCCCAGTCCGAGGCGGCATCGACCGCGGCCATGGTGATCTCGTGCGCGCGAATGTGATCCGGATGCCCGTAGCCGCCGCGCGGGTCGTACCCGACCACCACGCGCGGACGCAGCTCCAGAATCACCTGCACGAGCGCGTCGACCGCGGCGGTACCGGAATTGACGAACGCGCGCGGATTGCGCGCCGACGGCGTCCCGGCCATCCCGGAGTCGCGCCAACGGCCCGCGCCGCCCAGGAAATGCGGCGGCCCCGCGTCCAATTCGGCCAGGGCCCTGGTCAATTCGAGAATCCGGTAACCGCCCAGCTGATCGGCCTGCCCGGCCACCAGTTGCGCGTACTCGTCACCGATGACCTCGCCCTCTTCCCCGAGCGTGCAGGTCACCACGGTGACGGGCACCCCGCGCTTGCGGTAGTGGGCGATGGTGCCGCCGGTGGTGATGGACTCGTCGTCGGGGTGCGCGTGCACCAGCAGCATGCCGTGCGTCGCGGTGCCCGGGAACGCGGGAGTGCTCACGGCAGCCTCCGCCAGTTGGCCGCGTCGCCGAAGATGCCGGTCTGAATGGCACCGCTCAGCGACGCGCCGTCCACGCGCGGTCCGGCCGCGGCGACCTGGGTGTCCTGCACGATGGGCAGCACCGTCGCCAGGTCCCACAGCTTGGGCTCGGCATCGGCGATGATCTTGCCCACGTCGATGCCGCGCAGCGCCGCGTCGATGGCGGGCTGCAGGGTCGGATCGCAGACGCCGGACAGATTCGACGGGGCCTTCTTCGCACCGTCCACCACGGTCGAATCACTGCCGTCGCCGGGCAGTGGCACCGGCGCGCACCCGTAGCGCGAGGCCAGCACCGTCGCCGGATCCTCACCGGTGCGCTCCCAGCCGACCACCGCGTCGATCCCGACGTCGGTCAGCTCCTTGCCGTACAGCTGCGCGGCGGTCACGCTGCGCACGATCACATCGATTCCGGCACTGCGCAATTGGTCGGCCGCGGTATTGGCCACCGCCAAGGTGGTGGTGTCGCCATCGACCGCGCCCAGCCGCACGGTCAACGATTTTCCGTTCTTGGCCAGCGAACGCGGTTGCGGCGCGGGCGAAGTCGCCGACTGCGCGGCGGGAGTCTCCGCCGCACGGGCGAATCCGGCCTCGGCCAGCAGCCCGAACGCCTCCTCCTGGCTCAGGCGCGGCGGCTCGGTGGCCGCGTACCCGGGATCCGAGGGCGCGAGCACCTGCGCCCGCACCGGCTCCACCCAGCTGCCGGTCTGCGCGCCGACCGTGGCCAGCAGCACCGGATCCAGCAGCCCCAGCACCGCGCGCCGCACCCGCACATCGGCGAGATCGCCGCTGCGGCCATTGAGTACGAGCTGCATTTCCCGCGCCTGCGCCATCATGGCCGTGCGCACCGACGGGATCGCGCCCAGCTGCGCCTGCAAGGCCACACCGCCGTGCACCAGCGCCATCTGCGCGTCCCCGACCCGCAGCGATTCGGCGATCTGCGCGGGAGTTCCACCGCGGCGCAACAGAATCTGATCCGGCACCGCGGGCTGACCCCAATACCGGTCATTGCGTTCCAGCAGAATCTCCTCGCGGCCGCGATCGGCCTGCTTGATGCGGAACTGGCCGCCGGAGATCCGAATGGTGTCGATGAGCCCCTGCTCGAAACCGGAGTCCTTCACCAAGTGCTGGGGCAGCAGATCCGAAAACAGTTGCCGCCAGGCCGGATACGGCTGCGTCATGGTGACGGTCACGGTCTTGCCGCCCGCCGACGAACTGATGTCCGAGATGAGCCGGTAGCCCGCGGGATCCACCGCGCCGGGCTGCGTGATCATCTGCTGCCACAGGTATTTGAAGTCCTCGGCCGCGATGGGCGCGCCGTCGGACCAGGACGCTTCGTTCTTGATCTGGTAGGTGACGGTGAACGGCTCCTGCGCCGTCACATCCGCCGAGACCATGAGCGCCGGATCCAGCACCCAGTCCGTGCCGCCCGGCACGCCCGGCGTGGGGACCGCGCGGAACGGACTCGGCAGCACCATCGACGCCACGGCCGCCGTCGCGGGCGACTGCTGCGACCGCAGATGCGGATTGAACCCGATGCCGATGTCGTCGACGGCCACCGTGACGGAGTTCTTCCCCGGCTTGGCGGGCTGTGTCTTGGGACTGTCGGTCGACTCGATCGGCGGCGGCGGATTGGCGGTGCATCCGGTAGCGACCGCCAACAGGGCCGCTACCAGAACCAACACCGCACGCAACGATGCGCGCTTCCGGGCCCCTGTTCTCACGTTCGGCACTCTACTGGAACCCTTTCGCGCCACCCGGCTACCGATGCACGAGACCCGTCAAGACTGGACCGCCCACCCGGGCTGACCGGGTGGGCGGTTGGGGTTTCAGGGGCATCACCCCTGAGAGCCCCCGAGAGTTGGGATTCTTACTGGGCGGCCCGGTCCCGCGCCTTGCGGCGGGAGATCTCACGCTGCCGGTCGTTCGCGTTCAGGATGACCTTGCGCACGCGCACGATCTCCGGCGTCACCTCGACACACTCGTCGGCGGCACAGAACTCCATGGCCCCTTCGAGATCCAGCTGCAGCGGCTTGGCCAGGGTCTCGAGCACGTCACCGGTCGCGGACCGCATATTGGTCAGCTTCTTCTCGCGGGTGACATTGATGTCGAGGTCCTCGGCACGCGGGTTGATGCCCACCACGTGACCCTCGTAGGTGTCGGCACCCGGCTCCACGAAGAACTGACCGCGGTCGGCCAGCTGGATCATGGCGAACGGGGTGACCGAACCCGCGCGGTCGGAGACCAGCGAACCGGTGTGGCGGGCGCGGATCTCACCGGCCCACGGCGCGTACCCGTCGAACACCGCGTTGGCGATGCCGGTGCCGCGGGTCTCGGTGAGGAAGTCGGTGCGGAAACCGATCAGACCGCGCGACGGCACGATGAACTCCATGCGCACCCACCCGGCCGAGTGGTTGCTCATCTGGACCATCTTGCCCTTGCGGGCGGCCAGCAGCTGGGTGACAGCGCCCAGGTACTCGTCCGGGCAGTCGATGGTCAGCTCTTCGAAGGGCTCGTGCACCTTGCCGTCGACGGTCTTGGTGACCACCTGCGGCTTGCCGACGGTCAGCTCGAAGCCCTCGCGGCGCATCTGCTCGACCAGGATCGCGAGGGCCAGCTCACCACGGCCCTGCACCTCCCAGGCGTCCGGGCGGCCGATGTCGAGCACACGCAGCGACACATTGCCGACCAGTTCCTGGTCCAGGCGCGACTTCACCATGCGGGCGGTCAGCTTGTGGCCCTGCACGCGGCCGACCAGCGGCGAGGTGTTGGTGCCGATGGTGACCGAGATGGCGGGCTCGTCGACGGTGATGCGCGGCAACGCGACCGGGTTCTCCAGATCGGCGAGGGTGTCGCCGATCATGATGTCCGGGATGCCCGCGACGGCGACGATGTCACCGGCCACGGCCTCCTCGCCGGGCTGACGCTCGACGCCGATGGTCTTGAGCAGCTCGGTGATCTTGACCTGCTTGACGCCGTCACCGTGCATCCAGGACACGCTCTGTCCCTTGCGCAGGGTGCCGTTGTGGATGCGCACCAGGCCGATTCGGCCCAGGAACGGGGAGGCATCGAGGTTGGTGACGTGCGCCTGCAGCGGCGCGGTGGCGTCGCCCTTGGGGGCGGGCACGTACTTCATGAGGACCTCGAACAGCTCGTCGAGGTTCTCGGCGTCGGGCACCTGGCCGTTGTCGGGGCGCTTGGTGGAGGCCACACCGGCGCGGCCGGAGGCGTAGAGCACCGGCAGATCGAGGGCCAGCTCGGCGGCCTCGGAGGCCTCGTCGTCGAGGTCGGAGGCAAGGTCCAGCAGCAGGTCGTGCGATTCCTCGACGACCTCCTCGATGCGGGCGTCCGGGCGGTCGGTCTTGTTGACCACCAGGATCACCGGCAGCGAGGCGGCGAGGGCCTTGCGCAGCACGAAGCGGGTCTGCGGCAGCGGACCCTCGGACGCGTCGACGAGCAGCACGACGCCGTCCACCATGGACAGACCGCGCTCGACCTCACCGCCGAAGTCGGCGTGGCCGGGGGTGTCGATGACATTGATGACGGTGACCGAACCATCGGCATTGTGCCGGTGAACAGCGGTGTTCTTGGCGAGAATGGTGATGCCCTTCTCGCGCTCGAGGTCACCGGAGTCCATCACTCGGTCGACGAGCTCGGCGCGTTCGGCGAACGCGCCGGATTGCCGGAGCATGGCGTCGACCAGTGTTGTCTTGCCGTGGTCGA
The DNA here is from genome assembly GCF_035818795.1 of Nocardia sp. CDC160. Classification (NCBI taxonomy): domain Bacteria; kingdom Bacillati; phylum Actinomycetota; class Actinomycetes; order Mycobacteriales; family Nocardiaceae; genus Nocardia; species Nocardia sp. CDC160. The sequence goes on from NZ_JAYKYT010000003.1 coordinate 984,033, forward strand.
CGTGCGCCACGATGGCGACGTTGCGGAACTCGACAGACGACACGTTTGATTCCTCCTGGTGAAAAAGTCTGATGCCGACCCGGGTGGGTCTCATGCGTGGGTTTGCCTACTTCGAGACATGGCGAACTCCACCGGGCATGCGGCGAGCTACACACTACCGGGAGTACGAAGTCACACGTTTAACGGGCTGAGGTTAGGTTAAGCTAACCAACATGGGCAAGGTGAAGGCGAAGGACGTCTCGGGTCTCAAGCCGAAGAAGAAGTGCTGCCGCAAGAAGACGCGGTGCGTGAAATGCCCCGTCGTCATCATGCGCATGAAAAAGGCCGAGGCCCAGGGCTGCTGCGGCAAGGAGCTCAAGAAGTGCCTGAAAGCCGCCCGCGCCGCCTGAATCCGGAGTAGACCGGGGTTATGAGTCCCGCGCTGCTCTCCGAAGACGACATCGCCAAGGCCCTCACCGAACTGCCCGACTGGACCCGGGAGGGCGACAGCATCACCCGCACCATCGAGGCCGCCTCGTTCCTGGCGGGCATCGAGCTGGTGCGCCGCGTGGCCACCGCCGCCGAGGCCGCCGACCACCACCCCGACATCGACATCCGCTGGCGCCGGGTCACTTTCACCCTCTCGACCCACTCCGCCGGTGGCCTCACGCCACTGGACTTGGCTCTAGCTCACGAGATCGATCGACTGCACGCTCAGGGCTGACCCGCCGCAGTCGGCCGACCGCGATGATCCAGACGAACAACGCCAGCACGCCGAGCGCGTTGGCCGCGCCCAGCCAGGCCAGGTACCACGGACGCGAGATGTCCCACATGGATTTCTGGAGCGTGCCCAGGAACCAGGAGATGCCCATCACCGTATTGAACAGCCAGAACGCGGCCATGAGGCGCGCGCCCACGGCATCCTTCAAGGGGCCGTAGCGCAGCCAGAGCACCAGCGGGATGAGGCAGATCCAGTGGTGCGACCACGAGATCGGCGCGGCCATCATGCCGAAGAGCTGCACGATGATCAGCGCGCCCAGCCGGTCGTCGGAACGCAGTGCGCGCCAGGCGCAGAAGGCGAGCACGGCCGTGACCAGCACCGCCGACTTCCACAGCAGCCCGGAGCCGATATCGTGCCCGGCCAGGCGGGTGAGCGCGCCGCGCAGCGACTGGTTGATCACCGAGCCGACCGGTCCGATGCGATGCGGATCCTCGACCAGCTCCCCGAAGTACCTGTTGGTCTCCTTCGGCACCAGCAGGTAGGTCAGGCCGATGCTCGCGACGAAGGCCACCACCGAGGCGACCACCGCGAGCCACTGCCGACGGGCCACGAAATACAGCCCGGTCACGGCCGGGGTCAGCTTGACGCCCGCGGACAGACCGACCAGCAGGCCCTGCACCCACCACCGCGCACTGCGCGCCGCGAGCATGGCCGGGAGCACCAGGAACACATTGACCTGGCCGTAGTCGAGCGTGGATCGCACCGGCTCGAGCCACATTCCGGCCGCGGTCCACGCGACCGCGGCGGTGCGCCACTTCTGTTCGCGCATGGCGTCGCGGCCGACCATCAGCTCGAGCGCGATCCACACGATGCCGAACAGCGCCGCCGCGGTCGCTATCAGCCATCCCGTGGCCACCACGTCGAAGGGCAGGAAATGCAGGGGATACAGCAGAAATGCCGCGAAAGGGGGATAGGTGAACGGCAGCGGAAATTGTGGTGACCGACTGGAATCCGTCCAGTCGTAGAGGGTTCCGTTGAAAAGATTCGCGGACCCCTCCACATAGACGTGCAAGTCCACCAGAATCAGGTTGCTCGGCCAGAACAGCGCCCACGCCACGCGGACCAGCACCGAGAAGACCAGCGCGGCAACGGCAAGGTGGAAACGTCTGTTCACAGCATGGACTTTCGAGTCGGATGGATCACCGACCGAAGTTCACGGTGGCGAATGCGGCTTGCGGAGTGTCGACAACCGTAGTCGCACAATGGATTACCCGCGTCACCCCAAAAATGAGGGCATTGCGGAACCCCCCGCTCGAATACTTATATCACCGGCCGGAGGACTGATGGTCATATGACCGATTCAGTGACCGATTGAGGCGCGCCCGCCCGACCCGGATGATCCACAGGTAGAGCGCCAGCACACCCAGCACATCCACAGCACCCAGCCAGGACAGGATGCCAGGGCGGGAGATGGTCCAGATCGACTTTTGGAAAAATCCGAGCACCCACGGCACCCCGACGAGTGTGACCACCAACCAGTACCCGGCCAGCAACCGCGCTCCCGCGGCCTGCCGCAGCGGGCCGTAGAGCAGCCACAGGATCACCGGGATGAGCCAGATCCAGTGGTGGGACCAGGAGATGGGCGACACCATGAGCCCGAACAGTTCCACGATGATGAGCGTGCCGAGGCGGTCGTCGGAATCCAGTGCGCGCCAGGCGAAGAAGGCGAGCACGGCTGTGAGCAATACCGCGGCAATCCACGGTGGGCCCGACACCACGTCGTGGCCGAGGAGGCGGCTGAGCGCGCCGCGCAGCGACTGATTGGTCGAGGAGGCGACCGGGCCGATGCGGCGCGCGTCGCCGAGCAGTTCCCTGAAGTACTTGTTCGTCTCGCTCGGCGAGATCAACCAGGTCAGCAGGATGGTCGTGACGAAGACGACCGCCGCCCAGACCGCGTCGAGCCAGCGCCTGCGGGCCAGGAAATACAGCCCGGTGACCGCCGGAATCAGCTTGACCCCCGCCGCGATGCCCACCAGCGTCCCGCCCACGTACCAGGCGCTGCGCACGGCGACCATGGCCAGCAGCACCAGGAACACATTGACCTGGCCGTAGTCGAAGGTGGACCGCACCGGCTCGAGCCACATGGCGATCGCGGTCCACGCGATGGCGGCGGTGCGCCAGTTCGCCTCGCGCATGCCCTCGGTGCCGACGAGCATCTCGAGCGACAGCCACACCACGCCGAACAGCGCCGCCATGGTGGCCAACAGCCAACCGATGGCTACCACCGTGAACGGCAGGAAGTGCAGTGGATAGAAGACCAGCGCCGCGAACGGCGGATAGGTGAACGGCAGCGGAAAGTCCGGCGTCTTACTGGAATCGGTGTAGTCGTAGAGGTGTCCGCTGCCGAAGTTCGCCGAGCCGTCGACGTAGACGTGCAGGTCCACGAAGTTCATGCCATTGGGCAGCAGCAGCACCCAGGCCAGGCGGGCCAGCACGGAGAGCGCGAGGGCCGCGACCGCCAGGCGGCGGTGTCGATGCAGGGGATTCACAGGACGTGTCGATTCACGGCACGGGCTTTCGGCTCGGGCGGACCGCGGGCAGGACTGAGCGTAGTCGTACCGCGGAGCGTCTCGCGCATCTCCCATGTATCACCGCTCACACCCTGTAACATTTGCATCACCGACCACAGGAGTAACACCTCTTCTGGTCGCCTGTTCGATACCGTCAGCTGATCTAGTTCGCCAAGATCGCGCCGTGGCTGTACAACTTGGCAGCCCGGTCCCTAGAGTGGCGCGGAGCGATGGCTCCATCGCCGCTAGATGTCCCTGAAGGTAAGGACGGCTACACCAGTGCTTCGCACCCGAGGATCGCGGTTCGCAATGTCCGCGCTGGCCCTGGCGGCCTGCGCCACCGTCGCCGTGCCGACGGCGTACGCGAAGCCCGCGACGGCACAGCCCATCTCGTCGATTCCGATGATCCCCGAAGGGGTTCCGGTCGACGCCCTGGCCTCGCTGGTTCCCGCCATCGTCGGCGCGGCCGCCGGTCCCGCCGATATCGCCGATCCCGGCCCCAAGAACGCCATCCTCGCCCAGGCCAAGCAGCTGCTCGAGAACAGCAACCTGCCCGCGCAGGTGAAGACCACGCTGCTCGCGGTCATCACCTTCCTGGACGGCAGCGGCGGTGGCGGCCCGGACATTCCGAAGGACGGCCCGGTCATCGCCCAGTTCCTGTGGCCGACCATCGGCAAGGGCTGCATCTCCTCCTCCGCCGACTCGGTGGGCACCGCGCTGGCCGTCCCCGGCCCGGCCCAGCTGCCCCCGCCCGGACCGGCCCAGGGCCAGGCCGGTTTCGTGTTCACCGCGCTGGGCACCAAGCAGCCCACCGATGTTCAGCCCACCCCCATGACGGTGCAGTGGCTGAACCTGGATACCCGCGCCAGCGGCACCATGAACCTCACCAATGAGCAGCACATCAACCCCGACGGCCCGGCCACCCTCTCGGCCATCGCGAACACCGGCACCGGCCGCGTGGTCGCCGTGGTCTCGGGTTCGCTGACCACCCAGGCCGACCCGGAGTCGCAGCCCATCACCTGCTCCTTCCTCCCCACCATCGGCTTCTTCACGGTCACGTAGCAGTCGACCGCCGATAGCGAAGAATTTCGCCCCCGTTCTCCCCCATGATCATTGAGGGAAAGCGGGGGCGAAATCGTTGGTAGGGCACGGTGCCTGTGGTAGACCGGGGCTATGGCCGCTGTGACTCACCCTGTGCGGGGACTGCATTCGCGCCGATCGATCCTCTCGATTCGTTCGGAGGGATCGATCCTGTCGATCGGCTCGGCCTATTCGATCCTGTCCATCGGCAGCGTGGGTTCGGTGCTGTCGATCGGGTCGGTGGGCTCCTTCGGCTCCATTGTTTCGTCGGCCTCGTTCGGCAGCCTCGGCTCCGCCTTCTCGGGCCTGTCGCGCTGGTCCCTGTTCTCCTGGGCGGGCGACCGTCAAAGCTTCAGCGACGGCCGGGACGAGGAGCCCGACCGCCACTTCACGCTGCGCGTGGTCCCGGACGAACCCGACCTGGCATTCGACCCGACCTGCCACTGCCAGACGTAACTACCACCACTGGCCGTACTGGGGGGCCAGGACGGAGTTCACGTCCACCGAGATGCCTCCCACCTCGCGCTTGTCGATCTCGAACTGGTGCAGGTGGGCGGCGGGGTGGACGTAGCCCTTCGGGGTGCCCCAATTGTGTTGCCAGTAGTAGGAACCCAGGCCGACGTCGCGAATGTTGTCGATGGTCGGCGAGTTGGCATAGACGCCGGTTCGCGCGCGGCCTATGACCGTTTCCCACCCCCGCAGGTACGGGTCGATCAACGTCTCGAATTCCTCATCGCTGGGGTTGTCGTCGATGGAGGCGTAGATCGGCGCGCTATCGGGCCCACCGGCCGCCTTGTGCAGCACCAATCCCCGTGCGGCGTGCCGCAATCCGGCCTCGTAGCCGCCGCGCCAGTCCGCGGTCGGCCCCTTGCCGAACTGATAGCAGGACACCACGGTCAGGCCCGCGGCGCGCAGCGCGTCGACCTCGCGGGCCTGCAGGGGTTTGCCTTCCATCCATTCCGCGCCCGGGCGGCGGTCCGAGACGTAGCGAATGACACCGAGATGGCCATCGTCGCTGATGGATTGGGGTGAGGGCACGCCTCCGGCGTAGTCGAGCAGGGTGCCCAACGATTGCTTCTTCGCACTGGCGGTGGCGGGCGGGAGGGTCAATCCCGCGGTGATCCCGGCGGCGAGAACCGTTGCGCCGGAGAGGAAGTCGCGTCGATTGACATGGGTATTACGCATCGCAGGCTCCTTCGCACACACTCGCTGGTCGATCCATTCGGAACATGAGCCATCAAGAGCGAAAGCGGCGTGCCCGGCGCACCTTCCCCGATGAACAACAAGATCATCCGTGCGCCGGGAGCCCTGAACGTGCCCTCATTTCACCATATTCACATTGGAATCGCCAGACTCATCGAACACAGCGGCACCATATGTCACATCGGGGTGAAACCGGGCAGCCGCGCCGAAGTAGCGAAGAATCAGCTACTCGATGGGCAATCAGCTACTCGATGGGCTCAGACCCGAGTCGACTCCAGCCGCGCGCCCACGTCGATGGTCCGGCGCGACACGTCGGCGACCTCGGTGCGGACCACCCTGGCCACCTGCGAGGCGATCTGCTTGCGCATTCCGGCCAGCTTGCCCAGCGCGGCCGCCCGCCAGCCCTCGGCGGTCATCTCCAGATCGATATCGTCCGCGCGCGGCGGCACCGCGTCGATGACGATCAGCAGCGGGTCCGCGGCGCGCGCGGTGAGCGCCACCGGCACTTGCACCTCGGCGCGATAGCGATTGGTCTTCAGCACATCCACGGCAATGTCCAGGCTCACCGGAATGGTGAGATCGAAGCGCACCAGGGCGGGATCCTCGGCGTGCGATTTGGCCGCAGCGGCGGCGGCCTGCGCCGATTCGGCCGCGGCCCTGGGCAATTCGGCGATCCGCGGTTCCGGCGGCACCGTCGCGGTCACCGGCGCGGCCGCGGCCACCCGGGGCAGCCGCACGCTGCCCTGCACGCGCACCTCGGCCTTGTCGCCGGGTCCGGTGCGCAGCGGCCCGACCTCGATGGTTTTGCCCGCCATGGACTCGACCACCTCCTGCACCCGTTCCGCGGTGACGATGCGGGTGAAGAAGCGGCGGCCGAACTCGTCGTAGCCGATCCAGTCGTGGGTGGGCCGCCCACGGTAGGGCGAGCGGGTGTTGTTGAGGATGGCCTCCACGTCGAAGGTGCGGCCGCGCTGCGAATCCGGATCGGACAGAATCCCGTTGATGCGGTTGGCGACCTCGCGCTGCACCAGCTGCGCGATCGGGTTGAGCAGCAGCTCCCACGCGGTGCCGATGGCCTGCGCGCGCATGACGAAGCTGACGTCGCGGCCGGTGACCGGGGGAATGTCGATGACGATGAGCAGCGGGTCGGCGGTGCGGGCGTGCATGGTGAGGTCGATTTCCACGACCGCCTCCAGGCGCAGGCGCTGGCCGCCCAGGGTGACGTCGACCCGCAGTTTCACCGGGAGCATGACGTCGAAGTGCACGTGCGGCCCGCGCCGGATGACGGTGGGTTTGCCGATGCTGCCCTTGGCCACGAAGCGGGCGAGTCCGGCGGGTCCGATTCCGAAGGGGCCGATGGTGATACCGCGCCCGGCCACGCTGGAGACCGCGGATTCGATCCGGGATTCCGTCACCGCCGCCGCCACGAAACGTTCGCCGAATTCGGCGTAATCGATCCAGGTCGGTTCGTCGGACGACGTCATCCAGCTTCTTTCGTCGGGCGGGGACCCCTGTCCTGCCGATGAGGGGGCAGCAGGACAGGGATCGATCGACGACGCTGCCGGGCGCCGCCGAAACCCATCGTAAGCGGAAGATGCGCCCAGGAGTACACCCCGCCCCGCGTGTTTCCAGAATGTGGAATCAGCGTGTTCCCAATCGCCCGAATCCGACCAGCCCCACGGTGCCGGATGGGCGGAATTTGTGGATGGCGACACCACCGGATTCTCCGGCTTCATTGCCACCTACCGTGGTGATGATATCCGAATCTACGGCAATCACAATATTCGTGTGCTGATGGAACACACTGGAATCCGCGTACATGATCACGTCGCCGACCCGGGGTAGATATCCGTTGTTCGCCTGCTCGAAACGCTGTTGGCCCCGGTAGTACTCCTCCAAGGTGTATACACCGGGGATTCGCCAGGATCCGGAATTCGGATTGCTCAAAGGCTGTCCGGCGGCGCGCATCACCCAGCTGACGAAGTCCGCGCACCACGGCTCGTCAATGCCCTCGGAGTATTTGTCCCGTCCGCTCTGTTCGTCGAATTGCTGACGCAGGACCTCCACCACCCGCGCCTGCTCGGGACTCAGCGCGGCGGTGTCGATGTCGGGAAAATCGTGCAGCAGCCGACCGTCCATGGCGCGCGGGCCGTAGGGCTCCTCGTGCCGGTGGTGCTGCCACCAGCGCAGCCCGACCACTCCCCCGACGGTCAACGCCGAAATCACCACCAGCGCAACGGTTCCCACTGTCAACCAGCGGCGACGGCGGCGTGGTCCGCGCTCGGCCTCGACTGTCATGCGATCCTCCCCATCCCGGCCGTCCCTCGGCCCTCACCAGTTAGGACGCGCCAACAGACCGCGAAGTTCCCTCAGGATCGGCGCACCAGGCGGCTGCGACCCATTGGACCCAGGCGGCTGGCCTGCATGAGACCCACGCCGGGCGGGGCGAGTTCGACCAGGTCGGCTTGCAGCCGGGCCTGTAGCGCTTCGGCCTCGGCCCGGTGACGGGCGGCCTGCTCGTGGTCGCCGAGGTAGCTCGCGAGTTCGGCCAGGACGTAGTCCATGGGCCCGAGCACCGCCGCCCCGGTCTCCAGGCCGCAGACCGTGCCCGAATAGGGCAGCAGCTGGCGATAGATGGTCAGCGCGCCCGCGGGATCCTCGAGGGCGACGGCGAGCCGGGCCTTCACCGCGGTGAAGGTCGACCAGAACTGCGGGGCCAGCGCGGGCGCGGCGGCCAGCACGCGCCGGGCCTCGTCCGCCCTGCCGGAATGCACCAGGGCCAGTGCGTACCCGTGCACGAACAGCTCGGGTTTGATAGCGGTGCGTTCGCGCAGATCCTCGAGATACTCCGACATATCGTTGCGCAGCCAGCCGATGGAGACGGCGATGCCCACGTGCAGCGCGTTGGGATCGCGGGTCGGCTCGGCCGCGCCCTCGCCGGAGTGCGCGACCAGATCGTCCAGATCCGCCGCGCCCTCGGCGAGCAGGCGCATGACCTCATCGGTATTGCCGCGCAACAACTCCAGCACCATCCCGAACGGCGCGATGGCGTCGAGCAGGTGCCGCAGTTGGCCGTCGGTGGCGTATTCGCTGGCCTTGCGGGCGTGTTCGGCGGCCTCGACCAGATCGGCGTCGGCGAGTGTGGCGCGGAACAGCAGATAGTGCGCCAGCGCCCGGAATTCGGTGAGCTGTGCCGCAGTCGACACCCGGAGCAGTTGTTCCGCATGCCTTTTCAGGTCGTGTGCCCGCAGGAATCCGCCCGCGGCGAAGGCGGCGAAGGCCTGCGCGTTGAGCACGGTGCACAGCAGATCCGGGTCGTCGAGCTCCTCGGCCATGGTCATGGCCGTGGCGGCGATGATCCGGGCGGTCGAGGGATCCTCGACGGCGCGATCGAAGACGGCGGTGACGTGCAAGTGAATTCGGGTCCGCGCCGGGAGGTCCGGGTCCGCGGACGCCACCCGCAGCGGCTCCCGAATCCGCGGGTCCGGGGTGTGCCAGTCGTGCACCGACCAGATCAGCGGTGTAGGCCAGCAGGTCGCCGCCCGCGCGAGCAGCTCTGCGCCCCTGATGGACTGGGTGCCCCTGATGGACTCGGTGCCCCCGATCGATTCGGCCAGATCCAGGGCCTGCTCCCGGGCCGACCGCGCGGCGATGTGCTGACCGTCGTAGGCCAGCGCCACCACCAGCTCGCACCGCGCCTCCAGCACGGCCAGCCGATCCGCGAGCGCGGCGGCGCCGTCGGCGTGCCCGGCCAGCTCGTGCAGGGCGAGCACCGACCGCCACCGTCGCACCGCGTCGGCCCGCATCCGCCGCTCCACGCACCGCCGGGCGGCGGCCCGCACGTAAGGCAGTGCGACCGTGGCGGTTTCGGCATCCGCCCCCAGTGCGGCGTGATGCGCCAGCGCATCGATGTCCCGCCCGCGCGGGATGTACACCTCATCGTCGGATTCCGGCGCATGCGGACCGCCGTCCGCGGCCACCGCGACCTCGTCCGCGCCCCGGAGGGCGGACAGGGTGCGGTCGGCCGGTGGCCGGGGATTGCCGAGCAGCGCGGCGACCAGGTGATCGGCGCCCCACAGTGCGTTCAGGGTCCGGTTGCCGGTCGGCTCGGGATCGCGGCGCAGGTATTCGAAGGCGGCCCAATGCATTCGGGCGCGGCGCAGTGTGGGTAGGTCGTAGTAGACGGTCTCGCGCACCAGGGCGTGATCGAAGGTGACGCGGCCCGCGCGGTCGGTGCGCAGCAGGCGCGCGGATTCCGCGGTGGCGATGAGGTCGATCACGGTGTCGGCGGATAGGTCGGCCGAGGCGGTGAGGGTGGCGATATCGCTGTCCTCGCCCCACACCGACAGGTGGCGCAGCAGATCCACGACATCGTCGGGGAGTTGGGCGATGCGGCGGCCGAGCAGATCGCGCACGCTGTCGGGGAGCGCGTCGGTGGTGCCCTGGGTGGCAACGAGTTTGGCGAGTTCACGTACGAACAGCGGATTGCCGCCGGTGCGGCGGCGCAGCAGTTCGACGGTGCGGTCGTCGAGGGTGGTGAGACCGGCGGCGGCCGCGGCCCGGCGGGTTCCGGCCATGTCCAGGCCGTCGAGGTCGATGCGGTCGGCGGTGAACAGGGCCAGGGCCGCGGCGGTATCGCGGACGCCGGTGCCCGCCTCGGTGCCGCGCAAGGTGGCGACGATGAGGATGGGGCGGTCCCGCAGCCAGTTCACCACTTGCCGCAGTACCTGCAAGGTGGCGGTGTCCGCGCCGTGCACGTCCTCGAGCACGATGGCGACGGGTGTGCCCGCCGAGCGTTCGCGACAGGACCGGACCACGCGCCGGGCCAGGGTGAAAGCGTCGGCGGCGGTGAAGGTTTCGGGGTCGGCGGCGTCGAGTCCGGTGAGCACTTCGGCCCACGCCCAGGCGGGTGGCGCGGATTCGACCTCGGGGCAGCGCCCGAACACGGTGGCCCAGCCGCGTTCGCCCAGCTGCTGGGTGATGCCGGTGGCGAGGGTCGTCTTCCCGGCACCGGCCTCGCCGGACACCCAGACCAGCCGCACCTGCCCGGTGGCCGCGGTCTCTGCGGCGGCCAGGATGGCCTGGCGCTGTGCCCCATATCCGGTGTCGGGCACCGGTTCCGGCTCTGGTCGGGGCTCGGGTTCGGGTGGCCGGACGGGGGCGAGCGGGACCACGATCTCGGTGTCCACCGAGTGGGTGAGGATGGCCGTCTCCAAATCCCGCAGTCCCGGACCGGGATCCACGCCGAACTCCAGCGTCAGGAATTCGCGGCTGCGGCGGACGGTGGCGAGCGCGTCCAGCGACTGTCCCAGTCGGTACTGGGCGACGGCCAGCAGCCGCGCGCACTCCTCGCGTCCCGGATGCTCCTCGAGAATGGGCCGCAGCGCCAGCACCACCTCGGCGGGCCGGTTCAGCTCCAGCGCCGCCTGGGCCCGCAGTTCGGCCGCGGTCAGGCGCAGGGCCTGCAGTCGAGCGGCTTCCTGTGCCGCCCACGGCATTCCGGGGAAGGATTCGAAGCCGGTGCCGTGCCAGCACGCCAGGGCGGCGTCCAGCACCCGCACCTGTTCGAGGGGGTCGGGCCGCCCGGCCGGGTCGCGCATGGCGGCCTCGTGCCCGTGCAGCAGTTGTTCGAAGTGCCAGGAATCCACTTGTGACGGCTCGAGATTGAGCGCGTACCCGTGCGATTCGGAGACGATGACGCGCGAATGCGCCCGCCGCGGCCGGTCCGGCTCGAACACCCGGCGCAGATTGTGGATGTAGACCTGTAGGGCGGCAACGGCTTTGGCGGGCGGGTCGCCGTGCCACAGATCGTCGATGAGTCGTTCGGTGGGCACCACCCGGCCACCGGCCGCGACCAGCCGTCCCAGCACCGCGCACTGCATGGGCGCGCCCGGGGGCACGCGCTGTCCGTCGATGCTGATGTGCAGTGGGCCCAGCACCCCGATCCGTATGAGTGCCATGCCGCCGTGCGACCCCCAAAGCCCACTTCGAATAAAACCAAACAGGATCCTCTCAATATGGCAGAAATTCTGCTAGATCGCGCTGTCTTGTGATCCGGCTTAACTCGATACGAAGTCGCTGTGAAGAGTTGTCCCGCACACTGCCCAGGGTGTTCGAATCCACTCCGCCGCCGGACGCCGATCTCACGGTGTTGCACAGCCTTCCGCATCCGGCCTGCCTGCACGACGGCGGCTACGACGTGGTCGCCGCGAACGACCCCTTCCGCAAACTGTTCCCCGGGACGGGCGCGGGCGCGAACCTCATGACCGCGATCCTGCTCGAACCCATGGCCCGCTACCGGCTCGGCGACTGGGAAGCCGAAGCGCAGGTGATGGTTTCGACCTTCCGCGCGGCCGCGCCCGGACTGCGGCCCGAACGGGTGGAGGAGATCGTCAATCTGGCCCGCCGGTCGCCGGACTGGGATCGGCTCTGGCACAACGAGGACGTGGTGTCGATCCCGCGCGAGCGCACGGTGCTGATGAACGATCCGGTGACCCGCAAGGAGCGCCGGATGTATGTGCAGACCTTCGAGTTTCAGGCGCCGCGGCGGCCCTGGTGGATGTTGACGGTCGTGCCGTTCGACTGACGGCCGGTCGGGCTTGCGCGGTCGGTCAGGCTTGCGCAGCAGGCACTTCGAACCAGCCGTCTTCGGGCTCGGCGAAGCCGTGGTACATGAGCGGGATACGGCGGTCGACCCCGAAATGCCGGTACACCGCGAGCATGGCGGTGCGCACGGCGTGATCGTGGAAGTCGTCGATGCGGCGCGCGCCGAGCCAGTGTTCGGGCAGCAGGTCCAGGCGCGTCATCTCGTCCGGGTCGTCCATGTCCAGCCCGACGGGTCCGGGATCGACGATGAAGTGATCGTGCAGCACCGCGTGCACGGCGTGCGGATCGTGCCGCCCGACGCGCAGCGCCAGGAACCGGGTGCGAATGGCGGGTGAGCCATGCGCCTGCAACCAGTCCACGAGATACGGGTTGCGGTGCGGAATCGACCTACCGGACAGCGGCGTCTGCTCCACCACGTGCAGCACGCTCGCGCCGGGCACCCGGGGTTCGGGGACGAGGAAGAGGCTGAGCACCGGTGTGCCGGAGTCGCTGTCGCAGAGGCAGACCTTGGTGCGCATGGGGTCGGGCATGCGCCGCTCCTTATCAGGAGAGGGTTGCTGGCGTCGTCATCCGAATTGTGCCGCGGCGTCGAGTTGGCAGACTCGGACAGATCTCTCCTCGACGCCCGACCGTTGCAACACTCGGAATTCTACGCCCCGACCAGCCTGCCCCGAGAGCCCTGCCGGGTCGGCTGGGTCGCCAGCTGGCCCTCGATGGTGGCCCGGACAGTCGGCCACTCCTCGTCCAGGATCGAGTAGAAGGCGGTGCTGCGCACCTCGCCGTCCAGCCCGCGCGAATGCGCCCGGCGCACCCCGTCGCTGGTGGCGCCCAGCCGCTCGATCGCCATGCGGGAGCGGAGGTTTCGCACATCGGCCCGCATGGCTATGCGCTTGACCCGCCACACCTCGAAGGCGTGTTGCAACAGCAGCAGCTTGGACTCCAGGTTGATGCCCGCGCCGCGAGCCTCCCGGGACAGCCAGGTATTGCCGATCTCGGCGGCGTCGGGCACCGCGAGCAGCGGGTCGCCGTTCGGGGTGCCGTGCACCAGCGGCCACACCACCGGGCCCTGCCAGTAGTCGAACCGGGTGAACCGGGTGGACCCCAGCACCCGCCCACTGGCGACGGCGATGATGGCGAAGGCCAGCGAGGTGCCCGCGGCATGCCCGGACAACGCCTGAGCCACATATTCCAGCGCCTCGTCCACTCCGTGCGGGACAGGCGTGAACGCGTAGTCGTCACGATTCCCCGCGGCAGCCTCCGCAAGCCCCGTGGCATGCTGCGGCGCAAGGGGTTCCAGCCGTACCAGACGGCCGGTCAGGGTTACGGGTACGGGCACGTTCCCTCGATCTTTCAGGTCGGTGAGGGGCCCGCGTCAGGCAGTGGCCGCCCCGGCCACACACTCCGGAATCGACGAACCAGCCCTGGCGCGCCAGTAGCAGCATCGGATAGTGGGATGAACGATAGCGGAACACCAGCGCACCGCGCCGCAGGCGGCATGTAAATTTCATGCGCTCAACCCGCGCGTCGCGCACTTATTTCCCAGGTGTCATTCAGCCGGTCCCGCCGACCATCCCCGCACCCCCGGGGCGACCCACTTCCCGGGCCCGAAATAGGCGAATACCTATGCGCTGGAAGGTATTACTACGCCCTGCTCGAGGCCAGATGGTCGCGGCCTCGGGGCTGGCAGGTGCGGTCCCGGCGGCCAGGGCTTGGCCGACCTGGTCGCGCACGGCCTCGGTCAGGTCGTGATGCAGGCCGGTGTCGTCGCCCTGCGCGCGCTGCCGTTCCTGATATTCGGCCATCCGCCGGACCACGAGCCGGAAGTCGCTGTCCCGCACCAGTTGCACGAGTTCCATCCACGCCTGCACCTGCTCGGGGGTCGGGTCCTCGGGCAGATCGGGCATGCTGGTGCGCAGCAGCTCCAGACGTGCCAGCGCATCGACGTCGTAGAGCCGGTAGCCGACCGGGCTGTGACAGGTCGGCGGGACGATCCCCTTGTCGGAGTAGAACCGAATCGTCTTGACCGTCAAACCGTCCGTTCGGCCAGCGCCCCGATCGTGAAAAGCATCTCGTCGTCCATGCCTCAACCCTGCCGTCTCCCTCAGATGGAGACTCGAGCCAACACCCCAGCATTCGAGGTGTCGTGGGACGACGAAATTCGCTGGTTTCACATCTCCGGAGGGGCTACTGACACAGCGCTTCGTGGAAGTCTGGACTGCTGCCTTGCCTGTTGCAACGGTAGGACCACTCGACAGCTCCGGGCTTCCAGAGTTTGCCGTTGTATGTGAATGTGGATTGCTGGCGCACCGCGCGGACCGAGTCGTCCTGCGGCACGTCGAAAGTGACGGTGACCACGGGGTTTGCGCTGTCCGGGTTGGCAATGTCCACGGTGCACGGGTGGTCGATCTTGTCGTCCGGGCCCGCACCGCACGTGTCGGTGAGATTCATCAGCAGCAGCGCTTGGTGCCGCGTCAACGGCGCCTCGGGCTTCGACTGTGTGGGCTGGTTGGCACTCGATGCCTGCGCCGCGGGACCGGAATCGGTACTCGCACAGCCAATCACGGTGAACAGCGGCAATAACGACACGGCAACCGCCGCGATAATGGGGCGCTTCATGGCTTCTCCGTTTGTCAGAGTGAGACGCCACGGTATCAGAATGTTGCCGACTATTAGCTACGGTGTAGACAATCGTTACGAACGCGCTCGTCCTGACGGCCGACGAAACGACAGAGCCCCCACCCGGACACCGGACGGGGGCTCTGCAGAGTCTCTACCAGCAGCGATGGGTGCGCTGCCTGACTTCTGCGCGAACGGTCAGACGTTGAAGCGGAATTCGACTACGTCGCCGTCGGACATGATGTAGTCCTTGCCTTCCATGCGGACCTTGCCCGCGGACTTGGCGGCGGCCATGGAGCCTGCTTCGACGAGGTCGGTGAAGGCGACGATTTCGGCCTTGATGAAGCCGCGTTCGAAGTCGGTGTGGATGACTCCGGCGGCCTTGGGGGCGGTGTCGCCCTGGTGGATGGTCCAGGCGCGGGCTTCCTTGGGACCGGCGGTGAGGTAGGTCTGCAGGCCGAGGGTATGGAAACCGGCGCGGGCCAGGGCGTGCAGGCCGGGCTCGGTCTGGCCGATGGATTCCAGGAGTTCGAGGGCGGATTCCTCGTCGAGTTCGAGGAGTTCGGCCTCGACCTTGGCGTCGAGGAAGACAGCGTCGGCGGGGGCGACGGCGGCCTTCAGCTCCGCCTTCTTGGCCTCATCGGTGAGGATCGACTCGTCGGCGTTGAAGACATAGAGGAACGGCTTGATGGTGAGCAGCGAGAGTTCCTTCAGCAGTTCGGTATCCACCTGGGCCCGCGCGGCGAACAGGGTCTTGCCGCTGTTGAGGATCTCCTGCGCCTGCTTGGCGGCGTCGGCGACCGGCTTACGGTCCTTCTTGACCTTGGCTTCCTTGTCGAGGCGGACGACCGCCTTCTCCAGGGTCTGCAGGTCGGCCAGGATGAGCTCGGTCTCGATGACCTCGATATCGGAGAGCGGATCGACCTTGCCGTCGACGTGGATCACGTCGTCATCGGCGAAGACGCGCACCACCTGGCAGATGGCATCGGCCTCACGGATATTCGCCAGGAACTTGTTGCCCAGGCCCGCGCCCTCGGACGCGCCCTTCACAATGCCCGCGATATCGACGAACGACACGGTGGCCGGGACAATACGCTCGGAACCGAAGATCTCGGCCAGCTTGTTCAACCGCGGATCCGGCAGCGGCACCACGCCGACATTCGGCTCGATGGTGGCGAAGGGATAGTTCGCGGCCAGCACGTCATTGCGCGTCAAGGCGTTGAACAGCGTCGACTTTCCGACGTTGGGCAGGCCGACGATTCCGAGGGTGAGACTCACGAGAGTGGGAGTCTACCCGGACCGTCGGCCCACTCCATCACCGCAGGTCCGGGCACTGGGTTCAGACCTGGGGCGCCGGGTTCAGACCCGAGGCGCGCGACCGAGGTAGGCCAGCAGTTCGGCGACCACCGGGGTGTCGGTCTCGGGGATCTCCGTGACGATCGGGGCGAAGACGCCGTAGTCGCGCAGCGGCTCGATGAGGCCGCGGGCGGCGGTCAGGAGGTGGCGCGCGAGCTCGTCGGTCAGGGGGGAGGGCTGGCCGGTGGCGATGGCGATGTCCCAGGCGTGTACGGCGGCGTCGAGGGCGCACATGACCGCGGCGACCGGGGTCGGCAACTCGCCGTGCGGGAGCGGGGTGGGCACGGATTCGGTGTCGTCGGAGACGGTGGCCCAGGCGGTTTCGGTGGGTTCGATTGCGGCGGTGACCAATTCGACCGCGCCGCCCTCGATGACGCCGGACGGCTCGAAGGGGTTGTAGGACGGGCCGTCGCCGATGCCGAGGAACTTGGCGTAGGCCAGCTGATCGCCCGCGGCGTGCTGAACCACCTGCGCCACGGTCCATTCCGAGCAGGGGGTGGGGTTGTTCCACTGGTCCGCGGCGACACCGGCGACCACGTCGGCGAGCGCGCGGTGGGCGGCGGCGACGGCTTCGCGCCAGACCGGGGCCAGGAGGGCGGCGGGGGTGGTCTCGGTCTGCGGGTTGGTGCTCATTGTTCTTGCCTCTCAGGTCGTTTCGATCCGTTGAGATAAAGGTATGACCCGATTAGGCTTGTTTTCTTCCTAATAGATCAGCCAAAGGAAAGGCGTAGCTGTGACCTCCACCACAACGCGTCTGCTGCGCCTGCTCTCCCTCCTCCAGAACGGCACCCACACGGGCCGCGACCTGGCAGAACGCCTTTCCGTCACCGACCGCACCCTCCGCCAGGACATTGCCCGGCTGCGCGAACTGGGCTACCCGGTGCAGGCCGCCCGCGGTCCCATCGGTGGCTACCGGCTCGGGCACGGCGCGACCATGCCGCCGCTGCTGCTCGATGACGAGGAGGCGGTGGCCGTGGCGGTCGCCATGAACATCGCCGCCGACGGCAGCACCGGCATCGCGGACATTCACGCCAATCTCGAACGCGCCCAGGCCAAAATGGACCGCATCCTCCCGAAACGCCTGCAGCGCAAGGTGACCGCCCTGCGCTCGGTCACCGATATCGGGCCCGCCGTCACCGCCTCGCGCGAACCCGACGCCCCCGTCCCCGCGGAAACCCTCGCCACCCTGGCCACCGCCATCCGCGCCACCACCACCGTCCGCGCCGATGACCGCGACCTCGAGCCCTACCGCCTGATCAGCTGGCAGCGCCGCTGGTACCTCGTCGCCTACTCGCTCGACTCACACGCCTGGCAGGCCCTCCCCGTGGCCACCTTCACCCAAATCACCTCGGGTGACCGCCATTTCGCCCCGCGCCCGCTCCCCGATTCCGACCTGGTCGCCTTCGTCATCCGCGAAATAGCCTCCACCGGTTGGCAAGTCCACGCCCGCGTGACGATCCTCGCCCCCGCCGAAACCGTGATCGCCCGCATCAACCCGACGGTCGGCGTCGTCGAACCCCTCGACGAGGAATCCTGCCTCCTGCTGACCGGTGCCGACCGCCTCGAAACAATCGCCATCTACCTATCCATGCTCATGATGGACTTCCGCGTGGACGATCCCCCGGAATTGGTCGCCCACATCCGCACCCTCGCCCGCCGCTATGCCGCCGCCACCGCACCCGAGTGACACTCGTAGGGTCCGGGCCATCTCAGCCGGTACGTAGTTGGAGGCCGGGGTTCTCGGCGATCACGTCGGCAACCGATTGCGCGATCATCGTGAGTTGCGGATAGGCCCGCATGATCGCGTCGACCAGCGGCGCGAGCTGCTCGAAGGCGGGTCTACCATCACCGGCCAGAAAGCGCTTCCCGATCTGGTCCAGCGGAGGCGGAAGAGGCACGGTGCGCACGGGATCCGGCTTGTCCGTGGGAAATTGGTACGGGTCATCGGTGTAGCCGCCCCGGCTCACAATGCCCATCGCGAGCGTCCCCGAGAACAGCGCCCCGCCGCTGTCGCCGGGGAGGGATAGTGCGGTGTGGGTGAAGCGGATCGGTGGCCGCCCCGGGTCGGGCCGGTCGACCGCGAGAATGATGCCGCAGGTGAATCCGGTGGTGGAGCCGTACTTGCACACCGGTGCGCCGACCACGGGAATGCCGACGCCGGTGATCGGGATCGCGCCGCCGGAAGTGCGAACCATGTTGTTACCGAACGAGTCCCGCTTGTCGTCCGCGATTCGCACAATGGCGTAGTCCCGCACCCCGTCCATCACCGACTTCTCGAACACGCCGACTTGCGAACCGGCCTTCATCGCCGAGGTGACCTCGAAGGTCCGCCCCTCCACACCGCTCGGCGGATCATCCTCGGTCGCGGCATCGCAATGCCCCGCCGTCAACGCCACCGAATCCCCGTCGCCCGCAACGGCATTGAACGCCCACGAACACGCGTACCCCGCATCGGTGACAAACCGATCACCCCCATCCACCATTGCCGAACCCACAGGCGCGCCCGGCGTCGCCGCCCCGGCGCCCGCCCACCGCTGCGCCGTTTCCGCCCAGCGTGAATACTCCCCGACATCGATACCCAGGTCCCGCCCGATCGCCGCGACCAATCCCGGCGGAAACTCGTCACCGGGCCCCGCGGCCCCGCCCCGGACCGGCACGGCCGCCACCCCCGCGACCATTGCCACCACGACAATCCCCAACCGCCCCCACACGAAGTTGGTCATACGAACCAACGTAAACCCGCCCAGACCGCCAACCCCGCAATTCGGACACGTGCCGTGAAATCACCGGCCGCCGAGGCCGGAGAGGGCTATGCCCTGGATGAAGGAGCGCTGGGCCAGGGCATAGATGAGCAGGAGGGGCAGCAGGATGAGGGTGGCGGCGGCCATGAGCAGGGGCCAGTTGGTGGTGTATTGGCCCTGAAGGCGGACGAGGCCGAGGGTCGCGGTGGCGTAGGAGTTGCGTTGGATCATGATCAGGGGCCAGAGGAAGTCGTTCCAGACCGTGATCCAGGTGAGGACGGCCAGGACCATGACGGCGGGCTTGGTGTGGGGTAGCAGGACTCGCCAATAGGTTTGCCAGGGGGTGCAGCCGTCCAGGGTGGCCGCTTCCTCCAATTCCCTTGGGAGGGTTCGGAAGAACTGGCGCATGAGGTATGTGCCGAAGGCGCTGCCGAAGAGGCCGGGGACGATCATGGACCAGGGGGTGTCCATCCAGCCGAAGGCCCGCATGAGCAAGAACTGCGGGATGACGGTGACGGTCAGGGGGACCATGAGGGTGGCGAGGTAGCCGAGGAAGAGGGCCTCGCGGCCGGGGAAGCGGAGGCGGGCGAAGGCGTAGCCCGCGAGGGAGCAGAAGAAGACCTGCCCCGCGGTCACGCAGGCGGCGTAGAGGACCGTGTTGAGGAGCATGCGGCCCAGGGGGATGACCTCGAAAGCCTCACGGTAGTTGGACCATTGGGGATGGGACGGGAGCGGGGCCGCGTCGAGCAGTTCGCCGTCGGGTTTCAGGGAGGCGGAGATCGACCAGAGGATGGGGGTCAGGGCACACCAGGCCACGGTGACGAGGGCCAGGTAGGTGAGGAGGCCGAAGATCAGACGGCGCGGCGCGGTCACAGGTCGGCCTCCGATCGGCGCGCCAGCCACTGCTGGATGACGGTGAATGCCAGCAGGATTGCGAAGATCACCCAGGCCAGGGCCGAGGCGTAGCCGACCTCGTAGAAGCGGAAGGCGATCTGGAACAACATGATTCCCAGGACGTAGGTGCCGGTTTCCGGACCGCCGTTGCTGCCGGTGAGGGCGTAGGCCTGGTCGAAGGCCTGCACGGAATTGATGATGGTGATGACGAGCACGAACGACAGGGCACCGCGAATCAAGGGGACGGTGATCGACCGAAAGCGGCGGAACGCGCTCGCACCGTCGATTTTGGCTGCCTCGTAGAGGTTTTCGGGGACGCCCTGCATGGCGGCCAGGAGAATCACGGTGGCGAAGGGCACCGACTTCCAGACCGTGACCAGACTCAGCGAGACCAGGGCCCAGTGCGGA
This sequence comes from Nocardia sp. CDC160, assembly GCF_035818795.1. Lineage (NCBI taxonomy): Bacteria > Bacillati > Actinomycetota > Actinomycetes > Mycobacteriales > Nocardiaceae > Nocardia > Nocardia sp. CDC160. The sequence continues at coordinate 1,004,207 of NZ_JAYKYT010000003.1, forward strand.
TCGGTCAGCCAGGGCACCGGGCCCAGACCGATCCAACCCAGCACGATATTGGCCAGACCGTCGTCACTGGCGAAAATGAAGCGGAACACCACCGCCATGGCCACGGTCGATGCCACCAGCGGCAGGAAGGCCAGGGTCCGAAACAGGCCAATGCCGCGCAGTTTTCGATTCAACAGGCCCGCCACCGCGAGACTGACCGCAATGGTCGGCACCAGGGTGAGAACCGTGAAGACCGCCGTATTCCGCAGCGCGATATAGAACAGCGGGTCCTCGGAGACCAGTCGGCGATAATTGTCGATCCCGATGTAGCGGGGCGGGCTGAACAGATCCCACGAGTGAAAGCTCAAATACAGCGAAAACCCCAGCGGGAAAAGCAGAAACACCAGAATAGACGCCAGATTCGGTGCGACGAACAGTCTTCCGGCACGAGCCCGCCGACGATCCAGCGCCGACCCTCTCATACCGCCGCCCGCAACAGCTGATCGATATCGGCGCTGGTCTGCCCGCCCAGGGAGGCCGCCGTCGCCGCACCGCGCAGCACCCGATTGCACCCGCGTTCCAGCAGCGCCTCGACCTTGCCCCACAAGGGCGTCACCGCCAGCGGCCGCGAATTCTCCGGCCCCTCGGTGAACACCTCGAGGTTGCGCAACCCTGGATGCGCCGCGGCGAAACCGGGTGAACCCATGGCCGAACGCAATACCGGCACGAACAGTCCGGACTCCGCGATGATCGCCTGCCCCTCCGGCCCGGTCGCGAATTTCACGAATTCCCAAGCCTGTTCGCGCCGCGGACTGGCCGCCGCGATCGCCAGCCCGGTACTGCCGATATCGGTGATCGCCCCGGGCCCGCCGTGCGGCCCGACCGGCAACACCGTCACATCGACGTCCAGATCGTCGCGTCCCGCGAATTCCGAGTACAGCCAATGCCCGCCCATGAGCATGGCCGCACGCCCGCTCCGAAACAGGTCCTGCGCCGAAACCGATTGCCGGTCACCGACACTGGGCGCGACACCGTGCCGCACGGCGAGGTCGGCATAGAACTGCAACCCCTCCGCGAACCGCGCATCACCGAGGTTGGTCCGGGTCGGTCGCACCGGCGGGCTGAACCATTCGCAGCCATTGTTCATTCCGAAGCAGGCCGCCGAGAAGTACGGCACCCAGGCGTCGACGAAACCCCACTGCCGGGTCCGCCCATCCGCATCGCGGCGAGTCAACCGCTGTGCGGCCGTGAGGAATTCGGAGAACGTCCAAGCCTGCGACCACCGCACCGGCGGCCGAATCCCCTCCTCGTCGAACAGCTTCCGGTTGTAGTAGAGAAACACTCCCGACCACTGCTCCGGCAGCGCGTACTGCCCGCCGTCCCACACGAACGTATCGCGCAGCGTCGCATACCCGTCCGCCCGCAAGTCCGCGGCGTACTCCGGATCCCGATCGAGGAATTCGCGCAGATCCACCAGCACACCGCGATCCGCGAGCCCCGCGTACAGCAGCTCCCACGCCATCAGCACGTCCGGGCACTTTCCCCCGGCACAGTAGGTCAGCATCTGCTGCAACGGATCCGGCCCCGACATGATGGTGCGAATCCGAATATCGGGTCGCCGCCGCTGGAATTCGTCGATGATGCGCAGCCGCGCCCGCGCCTCCTCGGGCCGTGCCTGGAAGAAGAAGGTGACCGCGTCGTCGTCCCCGCCCGCGCATGCGGTCGCCCCGAGGCCGCCGGAGACCCCGAGCAGCCCCGCCAGTCCGGCCGAGCGCAGCAGGGTACGCCGATCGAATCCGCCGCGCGCGCCGTCGTTTTCCCGCCCGGGCCCGCCGCGCTCCCGCGCGGGCGTGGAGCGTAACGGCTGCGGCATCGCGTCTCCTCAGGTCGCGGGTGGTCGCGGCGGGCGCGACGGGGCGATGGGGCGGCGACGGCGGCCGAAGAAGATATATCTCCGTGAACTAAATGAACTAATCACACTCGCCGTGACCTGGATCTCGAACAGCATGGCAGCATACGGGGAGCAACCCGCGACACGTGGAGAACACGCGAACTCGCGGGTGCCTTTCCGGACCGCACCACCCCGTCGCGCCCGGCGCAGCGTCCCCCGGGCCACCCGTACCCGGCGGTCCGATACGTACAAATCGGCTGTTTCAAAGCCGATTCGGGCTCGTGTCGGTTGAGCTACGTTGTCCACAATTCAGTTAGAAACCGCTGTACCGCACGGGAGAGTTGTCGCATGGCGACCATTGAATATCTCCGGACGGATCCCGACCTACCTCCGGTAGGCGTCGTGGACCGGACGCCCCTGTCGCCCAGGAAGAAGGGCATCTTCGCCGCGATCGCGGTGGTCGGCGCGATCGCCTGGGCGATCCTCGCTTTCGCGCGCGGGGAGAACGTCAACGCGGTGTGGATCGTGGTCGCCGCCATCTGCACCTATGTGCTCGCGTATCAGTTCTACGCCCGGCTCATCGAATACAAGATCACCAAGCCGCGCGATGACGTCGCCACTCCGGCCGAGGCCATGGAGAACGGCAAGGACTACATGCCGATGGACCGCCGGGTCCTGTTCGGCCACCACTTCGCCGCCATCGCGGGCGCGGGCCCGCTGGTCGGCCCGGTGCTCGCCGCGCAGATGGGCTACCTGCCCGGCACCATCTGGATCATTGTCGGCGTGGTGCTGGCCGGTGCGGTGCAGGACTACCTGGTGCTGTGGGCGTCGGTGAAGCGCCGCGGCCGCTCGCTGGGCCAGATGGCCCGCGACGAGCTCGGCGTGGTCGGCGGCATCGCGGCCATCATCGCGGTGCTGGTCATCATGATGATCCTGCTCGCGGTGCTCGGCATCGTCGTGGTGAACGCCCTCGCGGCCACCACGAACAAGTCCACCGGCGCGCTCGAGGGCGGCAGCCCGTGGGGTGTCTTCTCCATCGCCATGACCATCCCGATCGCCCTGTTCATGGGCCTGTACCTGCGCTTCCTGCGCCCGGGCAAGGTCGGCGAGGTGTCGATCATCGGCTTCGCGCTGTTGCTGCTGGCCATCATCTCCGGCAACTGGGTGGCCGGATCCGGTTGGGGCCGTGACGCGTTCACGCTGTCGGGCACCACCATCTCCTGGATGCTGATCATCTACGGCTTCATCGCCTCGGTGCTGCCGGTGTGGATGCTGCTCGCCCCGCGCGACTACCTGTCCACCTTCATGAAGATCGGCACCATCGCCCTGCTGGCGGTCGGCGTGCTGGTCACCATGCCGGTGCTGAAGGCCCCCGCGGTCTCCCAGTTCGCCAGCAACTCCAACGGTCCGTCCTTCGCGGGCAGCCTGTTCCCGTTCCTGTTCATCACCATCGCGTGCGGCGCACTGTCCGGCTTCCACTCGCTGGTGTCCTCGGGCACCACGCCCAAGCTGCTGGAGAAGCAGTCGCAGGCGCGCATGATCGGCTACGGCGGCATGCTCATGGAGTCGTTCGTGGCGGTCATGGCGATCATCGCCGCCTCGATCCTGGATCAGCACCTGTACTTCGCCATCAACAGCCCCAGCCTGACCACCGCGCAGGCCGCGGCCGACAGCGTGAACAAGCTGGGTGTGGGCGGCGATCCGATCGACGCGAACTACCTGAACGGAATCGCCCAGGGCGTGGGCGAATCCCGCGTCTACTCGCGCACCGGTGGCGCGCCGACGCTGGCCATCGGCATGACCGAGGTCATGCACAAGTTCATCGGCGGCAACAGCCTCAAGGCGTTCTGGTACCACTTCGCCATCATGTTCGAGGCGCTGTTCATCCTCACCACCATCGACGCGGGCACCCGGGTCGCGCGGTTCATGCTCTCGGATTCACTCGGCAATCTGGGCGGCGCGGCCAAGAAGTTCCGGGATCCGTCCTGGTGGCCGGGCGTGTTCATCTGCTCGGGCATCGTGGTGGCGGCGTGGGGTTCGGTGCTGCTCATGGGCGTCACCGACCCGCTGGGCGGCATCAACACGCTGTACCCGCTGTTCGGCATCTCCAACCAGTTGCTGGCCGCCATCGCCCTGACGGTGGTGCTGGTGATCGTGGTCAAGAAGGGCCTGGTGAAATGGGCCTGGATTCCGGCGATTCCGCTGGTCTGGGACCTGATCGTGACCATGACCGCCTCGTTCCAGAAGATCTTCTCCGGCGACCCGAAGATCGGCTACTGGACGCTGCACTACAACACCATCGACAAGCAGAACACCTATATCGCGGCCCGCGATGCGAATCAGCTGCCGAAGGGCGTCAAGGACGCCGCGGCGTTGAATCAGGCGATCCACGATATGGACAAGATCATCCGCAATACCTTCATCCAGGGCACGCTCTCCATCGTGTTCGCGGTGATGGTGCTGATCGTGGCGCTGGTCGGAGTGTGGGTGTGCGCCAAGGCCATCCGTTCGGGCGGCAGCGAGACCACCGAATCGCCGGAGGAGCCGTCGAAGATCTTCGGTCCCAGCGGCTTCGTGGCCACCACGGCGGAGAAGGAGGTCCAGGAGCAGTGGAACACCCTGATCGCCGAGGGCAAGGTCCGCGCGCCGGGCGCGGCCTCGGTGCTGAGTCACTGATGTACCGAGCCGGGTCACTGACGTGCCGATGAGCACCTTCGACGCCCCGCCGACCGCAGGCCCCCTGCGGTCGGCGGGACTCGTCCTGGTCCGGGCCCTGAAAGCCCTTGTCTGGTGGTTCAACTCGATCCTGGGCGGCAACGACTACCAGCGCTATGTCCAGCACCTGCGGCTCCGGCATCCGGGCTGCGAGATCCCCTCCGAGCGGGACTATTGGCGCGACCGCCACGCCGCCGCGACCCGGAATCCCGGCAATCGCTGCTGCTGAGGGCGTATGCCAACGCGTCGACTGATCTCGGAACGCTCGGGGTAACTCGTCGGGTACGCCCAGAATCGGTTCGGCTCCCAACCGTCGGCACGGGTGCGCGAGAGTAGGCGGCTCGCGGCCGTCCGCTGAAGATTCGGGGAGGCGGTGTCCGTTTTCCGCTAGCGGCGCGTGCTCACGGCTGACAAGGTGGTATCCGTGAGTGCGAACGAATTGGATTTCGAGCGTTGCTACCGCGCCGTGGCGACCCGCGATGCCAGGTTCGATGGGCATTTCGTCACCGCGGTGCGCACCACCGGAATTTATTGCCGCCCTTCCTGTCCGGCCATTACCCCCAAACGAACCAACGTCACCTTCCTGCCGACCGCCGCGGCCGCGCAACAGAGCGGTTTCCGCGCCTGCCGACGCTGCCTGCCCGATGCCGCGCCCGGGTCGCCGCTCTGGAACACCCGCGCGGACCTGGCGTCCCGGGCCATGCGATTGATCGGCGACGGGGTCATCGAACGCGGCGGGGTGCCCGCGCTGGCCGACGCGCTCGGCTACTCCCAGCGGCAGCTGACCCGCGTGCTGACCAGTGAACTCGGCGCGGGCCCACTGGCCCTGGCGCGGGCCCATCGCGCGCACACCGCGCGACTGCTGATCCAGACCACGCGATTATCGATGTCGGATATCGCGTTCGCGGCGGGCTTCGCCAGCATTCGGCAGTTCAACGACACCGTGCGCGAGGTCTTCGCGGTGAGCCCGACGACATTGCGCGAGGAGTCGCGCCGCCGCAATGGCGACACGCTTCCGGCCACCAATGGGCTGCTCACCCTGCGCCTGCCCTACCGCGAGCCGCTCGACCAGTCGTGGCTGGAATGGTTCCTGGCCGCGCACGTCGTTCCCGGGCTGGAGCTGTGGGAGAACGGGATCTACACGCGCAGCCTGCGAACACCGCACGGCCACACCACCATTCGGCTGTCGATCCAGCCCGGGCACGTGCGTGCCTCGCTATCGCTGCAGGACATGCGCGATCTCGCGCCCACCGTGGCGCGCATTCGACACTTCCTCGACCTGGACGCCGATCCGGTCGGTATCGACGAGGCCTTGACCGCGGGCATGGCGGGAAGTCCACTGCACCCGCATGTTTCGGGCGACACGGACCCGGGGATCACGCTCCCGGCCGGAATTCGCGTGCCGGGCTGCCTGGATGGCCCGGAGTTGTTGCTGCGCACCATGATCGGCCAGCAGATCTCGGTGGCGGCGGCCAATACCCACACCGCACGGCTGGTGCAGGGCCTGGGCGAGACCATCACCGGGCCGATCCCGCACCTGTTCCCCACCGCCGAGACGATCGCTGAACGCGGATCCGAGGTGCTGACCGGTCCGGGGCGGCGGGTGGACGCCATTGTCGGCGCGGCCAAGGCGCTCGCCACCGGCGACCTGGTCCTGCACTCCGGGCGCACCGCCGCCGACCTGCGGCGGGATCTGCTCGCCCTGGATGGCGTGGGCCCGTGGACCGCGGACTACGTCACCATGCGCCTGCTCGCCGACCCGGACGTGCTGCTGCACTCCGACCTGGTGGTACGCCGGGGCGCGGGACTGCTCGGCATCGATCTCGCCGACGCCGCGCGCTTCTCGCCGTGGCGCTCCTACCTGACCATGCACCTCTGGAAATACGCGCTCGCCCGCCCGGCCGAGGGCACACCCAAGCCATCCACCCAGACCGGGAGGACACCGCGATGAGCTCCGAAAACCGTAACCCGACAGCAGATTTCGCCACTCTCGAGACGCCAGCGGGGCCGTTCACCGCCCTCGTGGACGCCGACGGCGCGGTCCTGGCCTCGGGCTGGATCGCCGAGCCGGAGGCCCTGCGCGTCCTCGTGCACCCGACCATCCGGCCCGCGACGCTGCGCGCACGCGACTCGCTGGGACCGGTCTCGCGGGCCATCGCGGCCTATCACGAGGGCGATCTCACCGCCATCGACGCCATCACCGTCCGCCAGGTCTCCGGGCCGTTCCTCACCCACGCGTGGGAGGTCCTGCGCAAGGTCCCCGCCGGAGATCCGATCACCTACACCGAGTTCGCGGTGGTCTCCGGCCGCCCGACCGCGACCCGCGCCGCCGCCAATGCCTGCGCCCGCAATGCGGCGGCCCTGTTCGTCCCCTGCCATCGCGTCCTGCGCACCGACGGCACCCTCGGCGGCTTCCGCTACGGCCTGCCCATCAAACGCTGGCTCCTCGACCACGAGTCCGCCTGAGCGGCGGGTGCCGTCGGTGCCCGGGCGTACCCTCGCAACCATGTGCCGCAACATCCACACCCTGCACAACTTCGAGCCGCCCGCCACCCCGGACGAGGTGCACGCGGCCGCCCTGCAATACGTCCGCAAGATCAGCGGAACCACCAAACCCTCCCAGGCCAACCAGGAACCCTTCGACCGCGCCGTCGAGGAAATCGCCGCCGCCACCACCCGCCTCCTGGCCGGTCTCACCACCACCGCCCCACCCAAGGACCGCGAGGTCGAAGCCGCCAAGGCCAAGGCCCGAGCCCAAATCCGCTACGCCCGCCTGAGCTGACCGGGCCCTGGGCATCCCGGCGCGATCTTCTATGCGCCGAGGGAGGTTTCGAGGCGGGAGCCGGTGCGGCCGCGGATGACGTGGAGGCGGCTGGGGATACGTTGGCGCATTTCGTCGACGTGGCTGACGACGCCGACCACGCGGCCGCCGGAACGGAGTTCGTCGAGGACGCCCATGACGGAGTCGAGGGTGTCGGCGTCGAGGCTGCCGAAGCCCTCGTCGATGAACAGGGTGTCCATGACCAGGCCGCCGGATTCGGCCGAGACCACGTCGGCCAGGCCGAGGGCGAGAGCCAGGGACGCCATGAAGGTTTCGCCGCCGGAGAGGGTTTTGGCGGGGCGGATGGCGCCGGTGTAGTCGTCGCGGATGTCGAGGCCGAGGCCGCCGCGGCGACCGCGCGGGCCCGCCGCGTCGGTGTGGACGAATTCGTAACGGCCGCCGGACATCCGGCGCAGACGCACCGATCCGGCCACCGCGACCTCTTCCAGACGGGCGGCCAGCACATACGAGCGCAGGGACATGCGGCGGTTGTTCTCACCACGACCCGCCACCACCTCGGCGAGGCGGGCCAGCTCGTCGTGAGCGCGCTGCAACGGGGCAATGCGATCCACGGCCGCCCACAGCTGTGAGCACAGCTTCTCGAGGTCGTCGACGCGGCGGGTGGCCTCGGCGTGCGCGGCGACGGCGCGGGCCAACTCCGATTCCGCCTGTGCCACAGCCTTTTCCAGCTCGTCGAGAGCGCCGGGCTCGGCCTCACCGACGGCCTGGATCTCGGGTTCGGCCAGCACCGCCTCGGCGTGGGCGCGGGCCCGGTCGGCGGCGACCAGTTCCTCTTCGATGGCGGCTTGCTCCGCGGCGGTGCGCGAGGCGGCATCGACCGCTTTGGCGTATTCGCCGAGCACGGCGTAATCCGGGCCGGACTCCCCCATGACCGGCGGTGCGGAATCCACCAAACCCGCGTCGTAGGACAGCTTTTCGACCCGCATGGCCGCCGCGGCCACCTGTTCGCGGGCGGTGGCCGCCTCGACCCGGGCGGTACGCACGGCCGTGGCCTCCTCCACCAGCGCCACCAGCCGCGCCCGACGCCGCTCGACGGTGCCGTCCGCACCGGCCGCCGCCAACAGCCGCTCGGTGAGCTCGGCCAGCCGCCGATCGGTAGCGACAATCCGCTCCAGCGTTGCGCTGCCCCGGCTTTCACACTCGCGCGCCTCTTCCTGCACGCGAGTCTGATCCGCCCGCAGCTTGTTCAGCTCGGCGGTGAGCGTGTCGACCAGCCCGGCCGCCTGCTGCGCCTCGGTGTACCGGCGAGTCGAATCATTCAGCGCGGCAGCGAGTTCCGCCTTGTCGACATCGCCGCCCCGCTCGACCAATACCTCGACGGCCCGCTCCAACTCGGCCACCGCCTGCCCGGCCCGTTCCCGCTCGGCCTCGGCCTCGCGCTCGGCGGCCAGGGCGGCGTCCTCATCCTCCTTGGACACCGCGTGATCGGTCGGCTGCGCCGGATTCGGATGCGCGAGCGACCCGCACACCGCACAGGGCTCGCCCTCCACCAACGCACCCGCCAGCTCCGCCGCCATCCCCGCCATCCGCTGCTCCCGCAGCGACTGCGTCCGCTTCCACGCCTCCGCGTGCGCCGTGCGCGCCCGCTCGAACGCCCCGCTCGCCCGGGTCAGCTCGCTACGCCGCTGTTCGAGCTCCACGGCCGCTTGGGCGGACGTGCGCAACCGCTGGCATTCGGCCTCCAGCCCCGGCAAGGCGGCAGCCGCGTCGGCGGCCCCGCGCAGCCGAACCTCGACCCCCGCAACGGTTTCCGGCAGTTCTGCCAGCCGCCGGGCCAGCTGCGCGGCGCGCGCGTCCACCTCGGCCTGTTCGGCCCGCAACCCGGCCAACTCCCGCGTCAACCGAGTCGCCGACTCCGCGTCGGCCCGCACCTCATCGAGCGCACCCATCTGCGCACTCCAACTCTGCACGGCGGTCTCGAGACCAGAGGCACGACCGACCGGAGAGGTCGGCGTAGCCCCGAGGTCGGCGGTACCCATCCCGGAAGGACCTGCACCGCCGAGCCGGTCGCGCCCGGACGATCGAGCGGGAGCGAACTGGCTGCCGCCATGACCCAACTCGGCATCGACCGACTCTTCCCTGTCGGCCGGTGCGGGCATTCCCAAGGCGGCGAAGCGGCCAGGGTCCTCCGTCGCTAGATCCTCCAGATCCATCGCGAACTCTGTGTCGGCGAGCTCGGCCGCGGCCAGATCTGCTGCGGCCCAGGCTGTTCCGGGGAGTTCCGCGCTGGCGGGTTCGAGGAGGCGGTCGGCGAGTTGTTCGGCGGCGCGGGTGGCTTCGTCGGTGCGGCGGCGGAGGGTGACGGCGGCAGCGCGGGCCTCGGCGAGGGCGGTGGCGACCGGTTCGGCGCGGCGGGCGCGGTCCAGTTCGGTGTGGCGGGCGGTGCGGCGGTCGGCGGTGGCGGCGAAATCGGCGAGTTGGGTGCGGGCCGCGGTGCGGCGGCGGTACAGGTCGTGGCGGCGGCGCTCGGCCTCGGCGGCAGCGCGCACGCGGGACGAATCCTGTTGACGCTGGGCGAGATCGGCGGCGGTCTCGGTGACGTGGGTGCGGGCGGCGGCCAGCAGGGACTGGGACCAGCCGACCGATTCCAGGGAGCTGACGGTCTCGGTGGCGGGCAGGCCCGCGGCGGTGCCGACCTGGGCGATGAGGCGGTCTATGCCCTGCTTACGGGTGTCGAGGTCGGCGGCTCCGGCGCGGCGCTTGTCGATGAGCCATTGCTCCGCGGTGCCGAAACGCTCGGTGTCGAAGAGCTTTTCGAGCAGCTTCTCGCGATCCTCGTTGTCGGCCCGCAGGAATCGCGCGAAGTCGCCCTGCGGCAGCAGCACCACCTGGAAGAACTGGTCGGCGCTCATGCCGAGCAGGCGCAGCACCTCGTCACCGATATCGGGAATGCGGGACAGGTTCTGGCCGCGCCCGTCCAACCACTCCAGTGTGGCGACCGAATTCTCCTTGACCCAACCGGATTTGGCCCGCTTGCTCGGCCGCTGGAATTCCGGCGACCGAATCAACCGCAACCGCCGACCGCCGATCGTGGCCTCCAACAGCACCCGCGGGGGCGTCTGCTCATCCGCGTGATCCGAATGCAGCCGCTTGCTCTCCCCCCGCGCCCCGGGCACGCTCCCGTACAACGCGAAGGCAATCGCATCGAGCACCGTGGTCTTCCCCGCCCCGGTCTGCCCGTGCAACAAAAACAGCCCATCGGCCCCAAGCTCGTCGAAGTCCACCACCGCGGTCTCCGCGAACGGCCCGAACGCCGTCAGCTCCAACCGATGCAGCCTCACGCAGCGTCCCCTTCCCTCAACGCCACACCCCATCCAACAGCGCGACGCGCTCCGGCCTCGGCAGGACACGCCGAAACACCCTGCGTCCCAAGAGCAGAGCCCCGCACAACTACGCGTGCGCGGTTATCCCGGCGCACGCGATCATTCCGACTCACGCGGTCATCCCACCGACCGCACCATCCGATTCGCCCGATTCCAACCCGAATTCGGCCATATCGAACAGCCCGAGCGCCGCATCCGCGTCGGCGGCATCGACCCCGCGCACCGACCCGTCGAACCCGGCGGCGCTGACCACCCGCTCCGCCTCGGCCGCACCGGGAGCCACCCGATCGCCGAGATCCTCCCCATCCGTCTCCGTGACAACCGCACGCGCCACCGGCAAGACCGCGTCCGCGGCGACCGGATGTAGTCCGCTCCGAGCGACGTCGGCGGTCTCGTTACCGGCAGGAGCGGCGACCGGGTCACCAGCGGACGCGGGAACGTCGTCGCCCGCGGGCGCGGCAGTACCTTTCGCGGCGGAAATCCGGAGGGGGCCGTCCTTTTCACGGGTGGCGGCGGAGAGGGCGCGTTCGAGCCAGGTCAGCTCGCCCGGGGTGGGGGTGCCGCGGACGTCGGTGAGGAAGCTCTGGGCGATCTCGGTGTCGCGGCGGCCGTGCACCCGCTCGCGGTAGCGGAGTTCCGGATTGCCTTCGGGGCGCTGCCATTCCACGTGGACGGCGTGCGGGAATCGCTCGCGCAGGCGACGGAGGGCGTCCACGGGGCGCGCCTCGTCGGTGAGGGTGGCCGAGACATAGTGGGATTCGGCCTCGGCGTGCTCCGGGGATTCCAGGAGGTCTTCGAGAGGGCCCACGAGTTGCGACAGGCCGCGCACCACGGGGAGTTCCCGCCGCCGCACGTCGGCCAGACCCGAGGCGTCCAGATCGACGATCCACACCGCCTTGCGATGCGAGCGCTCGCCGAACGAATACGGCAGCGGCGAACCGGAATACCGCACCGACTCGGAGAGCGTCTGCGGCGAGTGCAGATGCCCGAGCGCCACGTAGTCGATCCCGTCGAATGCCGCCCGCGGCACGGTCTCCACCCCGCCCACGGAAATGGACCGCTCGGATCCGGTGGCCTCCCCGCCCACCACGAAGGCGTGCGCGAGCACCACCGAGCGGGTCCCGGCCCGCTCGGCCAGATCCGCGCGCACCCGTCCCATTGCCGCGTCCAGGATCTCGGCGTGCGAACGCGCCTGCGGCACGCCCAATTCCACCCGGGTGATCTCCGGTTCCAGGTACGGAATCCCATAGAACGCGATATCCCCGAACTCGTCGGCGAGCACGACCGGCCGCGCCACATCCGCGATCCGACACCGCAAATGCAATCCGCCCGCCGCAGCGAAACTCCCGAGCGCCCCCAACCGAGTCGGCGAGTCGTGATTGCCCGATGTCGCGACAATCACGGCCCCCGCCGCCCGAATTGCCTCGAATCCCCGATTACACACCGCAATCGCATCCGCACTGGGAATGGAACGGTCGTACACATCCCCCGGCAACACGACCACATCCACCCCCTCGGCCGCCACCAATTCGGCAATGGCCCGCAACGAGCACTCCTGATCGGCCAACAGGTCGACACCGTGAAAGGTGCGCCCGATATGCCAGTCGGAGGTGTGCAGGATCCGCATGCCGAAGAACGCTAGGCGATTGCCCCGACAAATTCATCCGCCCTCGGCGCGTCAAGGGGAACTTCGCACCCAAAGACGCCGCACCGGTGCCGGATTCACATCTTTGTCGGTGGCATGCGGCACTATCTCGTGCCATGACCGCACCGATGCTGTTCGCGCTGCTTTTGGTGTTCGTTTCAGGGCTGGCCGTGGGGTGGCTGGGGCATGCCGCGCGGGCGGGGCAGCGGGCGGCGGTGGCCGAGGCGAGATTGGCGGCCATGCGGGACAACGAGCGATTGTTGCGGCAGTCACTCGGGGCGGCGAGTGAGGATGCGGCGCGGCGACAGTCGCATGCCATCGGGTCGCTGGTGGAACCGCTGCGGGAGGCGGTGGGGAATTTGAACCGGCATATCCAGGAGGTCGAGCACAACCGCATCAACGCGTATTCCGGCCTGCGCGAACAGGTCGCGGGCATGCAGCGGACCTCGCACCAGTTGTCCACGCAGACCGGCCAATTGGTGGCCGCCCTGCGCGCGCCCCAGGTGCGCGGCCGCTGGGGCGAGATCCAGCTCGAGCGCGTGGTCGAGCTGGCCGGTATGACCAAGCACTGCGATTTCGACACCCAGGTCACCCGCCGCGGCGACACCGTGGTGCGCCCGGACCTGGTCGTGCGCCTGTCCGGCGGCCGCCAGCTCGTGGTCGACGCCAAGGTGCCGTGCACCGCCTACCTGGACGCGGCCGCCACCGAGGACCCGCGTGAGCGCGAGGGTCACCTGGCCCGCCACGCCCGGCATCTGCGCAACCACGTGGATCAGCTCGCCGCCAAGGAGTATTGGGCGGCCTTCGACCCCTGCCCCGAATTCGTGGTGCTGTTCGTCCCCGGTGACCCGTTCCTGGACGCCGCGTTGAACACCGACTCCGGATTGCTCGAATACGCCTTCGGTCGCAATGTGGTCCTCGCGACGCCGACCACACTCATGGCCCTGCTACGCACGGTCGCGCTGGGCTGGCGGCAGGAGGCGATCTCGGAGGACCTGGCGCTGGTACAGCAGCTGGGCCGCGAGCTCTATACCCGACTCGGCACCACGGGCCGCCACCTGGACCGGTTGGGCTCGCAGCTCGGCAAGGCGGTCGACGCCTTCAACCACACCGTCGCCTCGGTCGAGTCGCGGGTCATGGTGACCGCGCGGAAGCTGCACGATCTGGATATCGCCGACGCCCCGGTGCCGGAGATCCATCCGGTCGAATCGTGGCCACGGGCGGTCGGTTTCGCGGGTGAACAGCGGTTCGGCACCGGCGGCGAACAGCGGTTCGGAGCCGGGGCCGATCATCGTTTCGGCGCGGACGGGGGCGATGCCTGAGCAACCGCTTGGTCTCCGCGCAGTTGCGCAATAGCTATCACCGGGTTCGTGCGATTCCGCATACCCGCGTGATGTCGCCTGCCTCGCGAAACACCGATATGCCTTAGTGTGCTTGACGTGGCAGTTACCCAACGCGAGCGAACCGAGGTGCCCCCGTCGCACCGTTCGATCCTGCCGTCGGTTCCCGGCGTCCCGGCCGGAGCCGCGGTACTGATCGCCGTGACGTGCACGTTCATCGGGTTCCTGATCGATGCTCGCGGTGGTGACGACCTCACCGGCACCTTCGCGACCCTGTACGTGATCGGCTGTGTGCTGGCCGTGCTCGCGGTCCGCTACCGGGGTCTGTTCACCACGCTGGTGCTGCCGCCGCTGCTGCTGTTCCTCGCGGTGCCGCTGTGCTACCAGCTCCTATTGGGGTCCGCCGGAAGTCTCAAACTGAAGGACATCCTGCTGAACCTGGCCATCCCCCTGGTGAATCGGTTCCCCACCATGGCCGTGGCCACCGTCCTGGTGCTGATCATCGGCGCGGCCCGCATCGCCCTGCACCGCCGCGAGAGCAAGGCCACCGGCGGAGAGCCGCGCAAGCCCCGCGCCCGCACCACCCGCCCGGCCGCCGCCCGCGGCCAGCGCACCCGCTCCACCGATCCCAAGGACCCGGCCAGACGACGCTTCCGTCCCGCCGCGGACACCACCACCGACACGCCCGAGCCCGATGCCGCCCGCCCGTCCCGCCGCGCCACCGGCCGGGTCGCCGCCGGACCGCCGCGGGTAGGCGCGGACCGCCAGCCCGGCGAGGGCCGCGTCGGCCGCCGTCGCCGCGCCCAGGACCCGGATCAGGCCGCCGCCGACCGCACTCCGGGTGCGCCCGAGGGCCGCCGCCGCGCCCCGCGCCCCGACCAGAACGGCAGCGCCCCGGCCGGTGGCCGTCGCCGCGCCCAGTACGGCGATCCGGTCCCCCATGGCGAACGCGGCGCGGCACCCACCGGCGAGCGCCGCGCCGCCCGCGCGGACCGTCCGCGCACCGGTGAGCGCCGGGCCGTCCCGACCGACCGCCGCGCCGCCCCGCCCGAGCCGACCGAGGGCCGCCGTCGCCGCGCGCAGAGCCCCGAGCAGGCCGCCGCCCGCGGCACCGAGCGGCACGCCGCCCCCGAGCGCACCGCAGCACCCGAGCGCACCGCGGCCCAGCCCGAGGGTGGCCGTCGCCGTCGCGCGCAGCCGGGTGAGGTGCCGCCGCACCCCCGCCCGAATGTGCGCTATCGCGAACGCGATTCGGGCCGCATCGAGCGTTGAAGCTCGGCGACTCACGAGCGTTACGCACCGTAGATTTCCGGCAATCCGGGAATATCACACGAAATAAGATCACCCGGATAGCAATTCGCGCCCTCCACATCGAATGTGGAGGGCGCGAATCCGTTCGAACGGGATGCTAAGCCCGCGCGGCCCGCAGCTCCCGCGGCAGCGCGAAGACCAGCGTCTCATTGGCGGTGGTCACCGGCACGACCTCACCGAACCCGTGCTCCGCCAACAGTTCCAGCACACCCTCCACGAGAATCTCCGGAACCGACGCGCCGGAGGTGACACCGACGGTGCGCACCCCTTCCAGCCACGCGGTATCGACCTCGCGCGCGAAATCCACCAGGTGCGCCGCCCGCGCACCGGCGCTGAGCGCGACCTCGACCAGCCGCACCGAATTCGAGGAGTTGCGCGATCCGACCACGATCACCAGATCGCATTCGGGAGCCATGGCCTTCACCGCGGTCTGGCGGTTGGAGGTGGCGTAGCAGATGTCATCGCTCGGCGGATCCTGCAGCTTCGGGAAGCGCTGGCGCAGCCGGTTGACCGTCTCCATGGTCTCGTCCACCGACAGCGTGGTCTGCGAGAGCCAGATCACCTTGTTCTCATCGCGCACGGTGACGTTGTCCACGGCGTCGGGCCCGTCCACCAGCTGCACGTGGTCGGGCGCCTCACCCGCGGTGCCCTCGACCTCCTCGTGGCCCTCGTGCCCGATGAGCAGGATGTCGAAGTCGTCGCGCGCGAAGCGCTTGGCCTCCTGGTGCACCTTGGTGACCAGCGGGCAGGTGGCGTCGATGGTGTGCAGGTTGCGTGCGGCGGCGGACTCGTGCACCGCCGGGGAGACACCGTGGGCCGAGAACACCACGAGCGCGCCCTCGGGCACCTCGTCGGTCTCGTCGACGAAGATCACACCGCGCTCGCGCAGCGTTTCCACCACGTGCCGGTTGTGCACGATTTCCTTGCGGACATAGATGGGGGCGCCGTGCTTTTCGAGCGCCTTTTCCACTGTTTCGACCGCCCGGTCCACACCGGCGCAATAGCCGCGCGGTTCCGCGAGCAGGACTCGCTTGGGTGCGTCGGCATCACCCGCCGCCGACCGGACGATTCCGACGTTCAAAGGGATAGCCGAGGACATGGCACCAAGAATACGTGTGGCTCTCCGCGCGCATTCGGCCGGAGGCTAGGGTCACAATCACTTTTCGTGCCCGCTCACCTTTGCATCACACCGCGTTTCGGGCAGGCTAGGGGCATGTTCCGACCTCCGTTCCTGGCCCGGGTCGCCGCCGGGGCTGCCGTCTATGCCCTCGAGGAAACTCGTCGGCTACCGACCACCGCAATCAATTTCCCGATCACCGCGATCAGCCAGATGCTGCAGACCACCATGCACCTCCAGCAGTTCGTGACCAGCCTCGCTCTCAAGGGCGACGCCGTATTCGACCGCCTGCTCAACCAGCCGGAGGAGCAGCCCGCCTGGGCCACCTTCGACGAGGATGAAGACGACGAGCAAACGCCGAGCTTCGCCTCCGATTCGGTACGGCAGAGCCGTTTCGACCTCTTTACGGACGCCGAACCGGCCGTCGAAGAGCCCGCCACGGAGCCCGAACCGGCCGAATCCGAACCGGTAGTCGCCGAATCGGCCGCGCAGGAGGCAGCCGAATCGGAGGCCTCCGAAACCCCGGCCGCCGCACCGTCTTCCACCGCCTCGACCAACGGCCACAACGGAAACGGCAGCGCCGTCGCCGAACCCGAAGTCGCAACCCGCTTCGGCTACGCGGACCTGAGCATCGCGCAGCTGCGCGCTCGCCTGCGACAGCTGTCGGTGGAGGATCTGGCCGCCCTGCTCGCCTACGAACAGCAGACCCAGGACCGCGCTCCGTTCGTCACCATGCTGACGAACCGGATCGCCACGGTTAACAGCAACTCTCGTTGAGTAACAACAACTCTCGTTGACGCTCAGGGGCTTCGCCCCTGAAACCCCTCGAGACTCTCAGGGCTTCGCTCTTGAAACCCTCGAGATTCGACCAGCGCCGGTCGGCCAGGAATCATCCCGGGCGACCGGCGACTTCGTTCACGGGACTCGCGCGAATGGGCACCGCGTGAGTCCCGTCGCCGGTTCTGCTCCGGTCTCAGCGCGGCAGCAGCGCGCGGAACAGGCCCGTCACCGTGCCGCGCAGGAAGTTCTCCCAGCTGAAGTGGTCGTGCCACAGCGAGATTCGGCCGTCGCGGAATTCGAAGGTGCCGCAGACCCAGAAGGAGATCTCCACCGGCCCCATGCGCAGGTAGTCGGTGCGCTCGGTGAGGACGGTGCCGTCCTCGGCCGCCGCGATGTGATGCATATCGGCGCGGAAGCCGAAGCGCGGACTGTTGAGCTGGGTCAGGACCCAGCGGACGCGATCGACGCCCCGGATATCCGGGAGCGAGGTGTTCTTCCAGACAATGCCCGGATCGACCAGGTCCAGGGCTTCGTCGACGATCTTCATTTCCATCGCGGCGAAGAACTCGCGGACCGTGGTGACCGGATCCTGCTTCAACTCGGGTAGCTCGGACATGAGCCGAGAGTAGGCCGAACTCGACCCGGGGAGAAGGAATTACGCGGACTCGCGACGCGCCGCGATCAGCGTGCCGAGGCCGTCGAGAATGCGGTCGATGCCGAAGGTGAGCGCACTGCCCTCGGTGTCGTCGGGCTTGCCGCCCATGGACGCCGCGAAGGCCGCGATGGCATGCGGGAAGCGCTCGGCCTGGGCCGAGAGCACCTCGCCGAGTTCCCGCGCGAGCTGCTCCTCGGCGGGATCATCGCCCGGGGAGGCCACGGTCTGCAGCGCGATGGCACGGGCATGGCTCAGCAGCAGGACGACGGTGTCGAACTGTTCGGAGACGCTCAACCCGGTATCGGCGAGCACGGTCAAAGCCGCGTCCACCCAGGCCAATTCATTGGGTCCCATGGGACGAATGCCGGTGGCCACCTCGTGGGCCCACGGGTGCGCGCGCACCCGCTCGTAGAAGGCCTCGGTCCACGGGCGCAGGTAGGCGCGCCACGGCTCCGGTGAATCGGCCTGGATCGCCTCGATTGTCGGCGGTTCGCGCAGCGCGCTGTCCAGCATCAGCGCGGTGAGTTCGGTGCGCCCGGGGATGTAGCGGTACAGCGCCATCTTGGCGCAGCCCACCCGTTCGGCCAGCCGCGCCATGGATAGGTTGGCCAGTCCCTCGGCATCGGCGAGCTCGATGGCCTCGCCGACGATGCGCTCCAGCGTGAGGGAGGGTTTCGGCCCACGACGCGGGCGGTCGGGAGTGCCCCAGAGCAGTTCGAGGGTGGTCGGTGAAGGCATGGTCGCCATCCTTCCGGATTTCGGGGTTGACACGAAACTGCGTCCACCATACTCTAATAACCATCAACAGCGTCCATCGGACGCAGTTACCGAAGGAGTCACCGCCATGCGCAACACCACCGTCCTCATCTCCGGAGCCAGCGTCGCCGGACCCGCCCTCGCCTACTGGCTCAACCGCTACGGCTTCCAGGTGACCGTGGTCGAGAAGGCCCCGGCCCTGCGCACCGGCGGGCAGGCCATCGACTTCACCGGCGAGACCCACATGACCGTGCTCGAGCGGATGGGCGTGCTCGACGACATCAAGCGGCGGCAGACCGGCAAGACCGACTGGGTCCTGATCGACGAGAGCGGCACGGAACAGGCCGTCATGTCCGGCGACTTCCTCGGCGGCGATATCGAGATCCTGCGCGGCGATCTGGCCGAGATCCTCTACCGCCGCACGGCGGGAGAATGCGAATACCTGTTCGGCGACACCGTCACCGGGCTGCGGGAGACCGCCGACGGCGTGTATGTCGAATTCCAGAACTCGCCCGCCCGTGTCTTCGACCTCGTCTTCGGCTGCGACGGCATTCACTCACGGGTGCGGAAACTGGCCTTCGGACCGGAATCCGACTTCGTCACGCACGACGGCTACTACTACGCGATCGCGGGGACTTCGGTATGGGAGGGCGCGCCCGAGGGAAATCGCATGCGGGCCCAAGCGCTGACCTGCAATACCCCCGGCCGACTGGCCCAGCTCGGCGGCAACAAGGCCGCGCAGATGTACCTGTTCGCCTCGCCCGAACTCGATTACTCGCGTGACGATTTCGATCAGCAGCGCGCGATCGTGGTGGACCATTTCGCCGGAATGGGCTGGGAGGTCCCGGGCATGCTCGCCGAACTGCCGTACCTGGACGGGTTCTACCTGGACGCCATCGCCAAGGTGAAGATGAAGAATTTCGTGAAGGGCCGCGTCGCGCTGGTGGGTGATTCGGCGCACGGTCACACGCTGAATGGATTCGGCACCGGTTCGGCCATTGTCGGAGCCTATGTGCTCGCCGGTGAATTGGCCGCGGCCGAAGGGGATTACACCGTGGCGTTCGCACGCTACGAGGAAATCATGAAGCGGCTGCTGCGCAAGACCGACGACGCGAACCCGGGGCGGTTCATGGCTCCGCGGACGGCTCGTGGCCTGCGGCTTCGCAATTGGTTCGTGCGCTCACGCGGCTTCAAGATGATGGCGAAGTACGCCGAGAACGCCAAGAACGACATCGATTTGAAGAACTACCCGGAATTGGTGTCGGCGAACTGAGCCGCCGGATGGGTCCTGGCGTGGATATGGCGGCCGATCCGCCGCCATATCCACCGACCGCGATGTTCAAACAATGACACCCAGAGTCGTCAGGACGTCGACGAGTCCCACGAAGCCGAGGCCCGCCAGTGCGATAGCAAGTGCGATCAACATTGTTCTTTCCTTTCCTGGATCATCCGCAGTTGCGGACACTCAGCTAATCGCGCGCAATGAGTGACCCGTTTCACAGAAAATCCAAAATCGGAAAAGTTGGCTCCCGATCGGGGGCCTACTACTTTTTGTCGTCGACCTGCGCCATCGACAGCACATCCAAACGCCGGTCGAGTTCCTCGACGGACAGTTTGTCGCCGATCAAACCCCGGTCGATGACGGTCTGCCGGATCGTCTTCTTCTCTTTCAGCGCCTGCTTGGCAACCGCCGCCGCCTCTTCGTATCCAATGGCGGAATTCAGCGGTGTCACGATCGACGGCGACGATTCCGCAAGTTGTTTCAGGTGCTCGACATTCGCCACCAGACCGACAATGCACCGATCGGCGAACAACCGAGAAACATTGGCCAGCAGGCGAATCGATTCCAGCACATTGCGGGCCATCATCGGAATGTAGACATTCAATTCGAACGCCCCGTTGCCGCCGCCCCAGGCAATGGCCGCGTCATTGCCGATGACCTGCGCGGCCACCTGCGTAACCGCTTCCGGCAGCACCGGATTCACCTTGCCGGGCATGATCGAGGAGCCGGGCTGCAGATCCGGCAGCTGCAATTCGCCCAGGCCGGTCAGCGGACCCGAACCCATCCAGCGAATGTCATTGGCGATCTTGGTCAAACTGATCGCCACGGTGCGCAGTGCGCCGGACAGCTCGACCAGCCCGTCGCGGGCGGCCTGCGCCTCGAAATGGTCACGCGCCTCGGACAAGTGGTCCAGGCCGGTCGCCTTCGCCAGTTCCGCAACGACTTTCGCGCCGAACCCGGCGGGTGCGTTGAGCCCACTGCCCACCGCGGTGCCGCCGATGGCCAGCTCACCCACCCGCGGCAGGGTGGCCAGCAGGCGTTCGATGCCCGCGCTCACCTGCCGGGTGTAGCCGCCGAACTCCTGGCCCAGGGTCACCGGGACGGCGTCCATGAGGTGGGTGCGGCCGGACTTGACCACCGACTTCCACTCGTTCGACTTGTCCAGCAGCGCCAGCCGCAGATGCTCGAGCGCCGGGACCAGATCCTTGACCACGGCCTCGGTGGCCGCGAGATGCGTTGCGGTGGGGAAGGTGTCATTCGACGACTGCGACATGTTCACGTCGTCGTTGGGGTGCACGGTCACGCCGTCGCGGGCGGCGATGCTCGCGATCACCTCGTTGGCGTTCATGTTCGAGCTGGTGCCGGAGCCGGTCTGGAACACATCGATGGGGAACTGGTCGTCGTGCCGACCGTCCGCGATCTCCTGCGCGGCGGCAATGATGGCGTCCGCCTTGGTCTTGTCCAGCAGCCCCAGGTCCCGATTCACCGCCGCGCAGGCGGCCTTCAACAGGCCGAGCGCGCGAATCTGGGCGCGCTCCAGGCCCCGTCCGCTGATCGGGAAGTTCTCCACGGCGCGTTGCGTCTGCGCTCGCCACAGGGCGTCGACGGGGACGCGAACCTCGCCCATCGTGTCGTGCTCGATCCGGTATTCGGTCTCGGTCATGATTTCGACCCTATGCCCGCCGCGAACCCCGTGGGGGTGCCACGCCTGAGGGAATCAGCACACCGCGCGCCGGGAATACGGGTGTGGCCGGGCAGTCGGTCGACTACCCGGCCACACAAGGCTTTTCGCCGATCAGGGCAGCGGAGTCAATCAGGGCAGCGGCGGGGTGGCGTGCTCGTCGCCGATGAAGTCGACCGAGGCGTATTCCTTGAGCTTGGTCAGGCGGTGGTAGGCGTCGATCATGCGGACGGTGCCGGACTTGGCGCGCATGACGATGGACTGGGTGTACGCGCCGCCGCCGTAGTAGCGCACGCCCTTGAGCAGATCGCCGTCGGTGACGCCGGTGGCACTGAAGAAGACGTCGTCGCCGGAGACCAGGTCGGTGGTGGACAGAATGCGGTCCAGGTCGTGGCCCGCGTCGATGGCCTTCTGCTTCTCGGCGTCGTCCTTGGGGGCGAGCCTGCCCTGCAGCGCGCCGCCCAGGCAGCGCATGGCGGCCGCGGCGATGATGCCCTCGGGGGTGCCGCCGATGCCGATGAGCATGTCGACGCCGGATTCCGGACGGGCACAGGCGATCGCGCCCGCGACGTCACCGTCGGAGATGAGGCGAATGCGGGCGCCCGCGTCGCGCACGGCCTTCATGTGCTCGGCGTGCCGGGGACGGTCCAGGATGCAGACCGTGAGGTCGGAGACCGCGGAGTTCTTGGCCTTGGCGACCCGGCGTAGGTTCTCCGCGATCGGGGCGGATAGGTCGATGACATCGGCGGCGTCCGGGCCGACGGCGATCTTCTCCATGTAGAACACGGCCGAGGGATCGAACATGGCGCCGCGCTCGGCGACCGCCAGCACGGAGATCGCGCCCGGGGAGCCCTTCGACATCAAGGTGGTGCCGTCGATCGGGTCGACCGCGAAATCCAGTTCCGCGCCGGTGCCGTCGCCGACCAGCTCGCCGTTGTAGAGCATGGGCGCTTCGTCCTTCTCGCCCTCACCGATCACCACGATGCCGCGCATGGAGACGGTGGCGACCAGCTGCCGCATGGCGTCCACGGCCGCGCCGTCGCCGCCCTCCTTGTCACCCCGGCCGACCCACCGGCCCGCGGCCATGGCCCCGGCCTCGGTGACCCGGACCAACTCGAGAGCTAGGTTGCGGTCCGGCGCCTCTCGGCGGCTGGATGCGGTCATGACGGGAGCCTCCTTGGTCGGTTACTGCTGCGTGAATTGTCGCATTGCGGTTTCCCACCTCCGGCACGTACTTACGTTTCGCGACACCGTGAGCTCGGTCGCACCCGCGGCCCGTGGATACTTGGGGACGTGTCGTACCAAAAGCCGCGCACTCAGCACGACTACAAGGACCTGTTCTGGTCATTGGCTCCGCTGGTGCTGATCTGCCTGGTCATCGCGGGCATCGCAAGTCAGTGCTCGTTCTCCACCGGAGGTCCGACCCAGGGCGCCATCCCGAAGTTCGACGCCAAGGCGGCACTCACCGACGACGCGCGACTCATGTCGTTCCCAATCCGGTTGCCCGCGCTGCCGGATCAGGACCCGAACAAGTGGACGCCGAACTCGGGCAGCCACGACACCATCACCGGGAACGGCGGCGGCGACACCAGCACCGTCGGGTTCATCACGCCCGAGGGCACGTACATGCAGCTGACGCAGTCCAATGCGTCGGTGGACGCGCTGGCCAAGAAGTACGCGAACGGCCGCGCGCCCTCCGGATCCGAGGTGCGCGCCGACCACAAGTGGACGGTCTATGCCGAGCAGGGCTCGGAACCGGCGTGGATCACCGACTTCGGTGATGTGCGGGTGCTCATCAAGGGCGCGGGCAATGCCAACGCCTTCAATACGCTCTCGACCGCCGTGGGCCAGGCCCAGCCGCTGCCGCGCGGCTGAGTTCCCCTCTGCCCCGGGGGTACCGCCTACTCCTGCGAGTCGCGGTGGGCCAGGGCGTCTTCGACGCGCTTGCGGGCACCGGCGAGATGCTGCTCACACCGGTTGGCGAGGGCCTCACCGCGTTCCCACAGCGCGAGCGAGTCGTCCAGATCCATGCCGCCCTGCTCGAGCATCTTCACGACATTGACCAGTTCGTCGCGGGCGCGCTCGTAGCCGAAGGTGGCGATCTCGGCGCGGTCGTCGGTCGTCTCGCTCATGAAGCGTCCTTTCGGGTGGGAGCCAGGGATTGCGCGCCGAGGGCGGCGGCGGTGATCGCGCCGTCGGCGACGCGGATGCGGAGCTGGGTGCCGGGCGGGGAGTCCTCGATGGCCCGGACCACTTCTCGATCCTTGCCATTGACGCGTTGGACCACCGCGTAACCGCGGGCCAGCGTCGCGGCCGGACCCACCGCCGAGAGCTTTTCGCGCAGGTGGCGGGTCGTGGTGGATTCGACCATGAGGTGGTGGTCGATGGCGCGCCGGGCCGCGGTGCGCAGCCGCTCGATCTCGTCGCGACGCTGATCCAGCAGTCGCAGCGGGTCGGCGAGGACCGGGCGGGAACGCAATTGGGCCAGGGCGCGGGACTCGCGATCGACCCAGCCGCGCAGCGCGGCGGCGGCGCGGGAGCGAAGTTCCTGCAGCAGCGCGGTTTCGGCGGCCGCGTCGGGGACGATGCGCTTGGCGGCGTCGGTGGGTGTCGCGGCGCGCAGGTCCGCCACATAGTCCGAGATCGGATTGTCGGGCTCGTGTCCGATGGCGCTCACGATCGGGGTGGTGGCGGAAACGATGGCCCGGCACAGGGTTTCGTCGGAGAACGGCAGCAGGTCCTCCACGCTGCCGCCGCCGCGGGCCAGCACGATCACATCCACCTCGGGATTCGCATCCAGCGCGGCAATGGCCTCGAGGATCTGCGGGACCGCGGTCGGACCCTGCACGGCGGTATTGCGAATCTCGAAGCGCACCGCGGGCCAGCGCTGCGTGGCGACGGTCACCACATCGTGTTCGGCGGCGCTGGCGCGGCCGGTGATGAGGCCGATCCGATTGGGCAGGAAGGGAATCGGGCGCTTGAGCCGCGGATCGAACAGGCCCTCGGCGGCCAGCAGCGCCTTCAGCCGCTCGATGCGGGCCAGCAGCTCACCGATGCCGACCGGGCGAATCTCGGTGACGCGCAAGGACACCGTGCCGCGGCCGGTGAAGAACGAGAGCTTGCCGTAGACGACGACCCGACTCCCCTCCTGCAGCGGCACCGCGGCATTGCGCAGCAGGTCCGGGTCACAGGTCACCGACAGCGACATGTCCGCGGCCGTATCCCGCAGCACCAGAAAGGCGGTGCGGGTGCCCGGGCGGAGGTTCATCTGGGTGATCTGGCCTTCCACCCACACCGCGCCCAGCCGGTCGATCCACTGCGCGACCTTCATGGAGACGGTCCGCACCGGCATCGGGTTCTCGGCGGAGGAGCTCGGCGGCTTCGCGGGCGTCTCGGTGGTCACCACACCGATTCTTGCAGTGACCACCGACGCATCCGCCGGTACCCACACCGAGCTCTGGAAACAGAGTCACCGGGCTCCGGAAAGCGCGACGCCCGCGGCGGTTTCGCAGCGGGCGTCGGCATCGAGACCACGCTGAAAAACGTGGGAGTCGAGGGTCAGGGGCGCAGGTGGGCCAGTTCGGCCCGGGCCTTCTCGCCCTCCTCACCGAAGTCGGTGCGGGTGAAGATGTTCCACTGCTCGAGCAGGGGCCCGAAGACCAGTTCGGGTTCCTTGGCGCGGTCGTAGATGCCCGCCTCGGCGAGCACCTCATCGCTGGTGCGGCCGTCGGCCAGCTGGACCGTCGGCACGTGGAAATCGGCAATGCGGTCGGCAATGGCGCGCACGGTCTGATCGGGGGCCAGGTCGAGCGCGGCCGAGACCAGATTGGCGAAGAAGACGGTCTGCAACTCGTCGTCGGCGGCCAGGCGGTCGGCGATGGTGGCGACGACGACATCGTCGGCCACGCGCGCGGTGGTCCGGTGGCGCACGGCCGCGGCGGCCTCCTCGAAGGCGCTGGCGGCCAGGACCTCGAGCAGCCGCATGGCCGGTCGGCGGAACCCGGCGGTCATGTGGGCCATGCGCATTCGCTCGAGTTCGATCGGGTCGACGGCGCGGGTCACCATGAGGTAGTTGCGGATGAGAATCTCGTGCCGGTTCTCCTCCGCGGTCCAGCGGCCGACCCAGCGCCACCACTGACCGGTGCGCAGGTACTTGCCGAGCTCGCGGTGGTAGGCGGGCAGGTTGTCGGCGATCAGCACGCTGACCGTGAGCGCGGTCTTGGCGACCTCGCTGAGCTCGGATTGCGTCGGATCCCAATCGGTTCCGCCGAGGAAGGCGAAGTTGCGGCCGTCGTCCCACGGCACGTAATCGTGGGGCTGCCACTCGGCGGCGACGGCGATGTGCCGCGCGAGGTTCTTCTCCACCTCACCCGCGAGCGACTCCAGCAGGTCCCGATCCGACAAAGCGTTCTGCACGCAGACAACCTAGCGGTAATCCGGCAACCATGGTGACCTTCGCCCTGTATTGCCATCGGCTATGACCCGGACTGGATCCGAGAGACCCTCGTGACAACCGGTTTCGTGACCGAGGGCCAGCTCCCCGGGCATGTCGGGAATTGGCTTCCGACGGCCCGGGGAGGCGGTGCCGCTACTTCTCGGTGACAGTGATCTTGTTGTCGACCCAGGTGATGGAGCCGCCGCTGAAATCGCTCTGCTTGCCGCCGGGGATGTCGAACTCGTCGCTGGTCGGGTAGCCGAGTTTGCCGCTCGGGCCGCCGTCTTCCTCCCAGGCCTTGCGGATCTCGCCCCACACCACGTGGGTGCCGTGCACCGAGCTGGCGTAGATCGCCCCGCCGGTGAACTCCTGGACCGAGCCGCCGTCGGGCGCGTCCTTGGCCGGACCGGTCGGCAGGCCGAGCGGGCTGTTGGCCCCGCCCATCTGCTCGTACTTTTCGAGAACCGCTCCGCTGAGGGTGATTTCACCATTGGGAGTGGAGATCTTCGTTTCGGCGGTATGGGTTTGTGAGGCCGCCGTGGTGGTCGTGGATGACGAGGAGTTCTTGTCCTTGTCGTTGCACGCCGCGCCGAGTGCGGTCACAACCGCGAGCGCCGCGATGATGCCAGCCGTGCGTCGAGCGAAATGGTGCATGGTCCAACCTCCCGACTGAATGTCATTCGAGCTGAATTGATTCGGGCTGAATTGATTCGGGAACCGCGGCCGAGCTGGAATTTCACCGAAAACTACCCTGCCGCCGAAGGGTTGAAACACACGCCACAAAGATCGCCCGGCCGGAGGGCGAGTCGCTCTCCGGCCGGGCGGGTCCTACCTGACCTCAGGAGTTGGGACCGAACTCCTCCAGCATCTCCGTCACCAGTGCCGCGATCGGCGACCGCTCACTGCGGGTGAGGGTCACGTGCGCGAACAGCGGGTGCCCCTTGAGCTTTTCGATCACGGCGGCCACGCCGTCGTGCCGTCCGACCCGGAGGTTGTCGCGCTGGGCGACATCGTGGGTGAGCACCACCCGCGAACCGCTGCCCAGTCGGCTCAGCACCGTGAGCAGCACATTGCGTTCCAGGGACTGCGCCTCGTCCACGATCACGAAGGAGTCGTGCAGCGAGCGGCCGCGAATGTGGGTGAGCGGCAGCACTTCCAGCATGCCGCGCGCCTGCACCTCCTCCATCACCTCCGGGCTGGCCAGCCCTTCCAGGGTGTCGAAGACGGCCTGCGCCCACGGCCCCATCTTCTCGCTCTCGGAGCCCGGCAGATAGCCGAGCTCCTGTCCACCCACCGCGTAGAGCGGACGGAACACCACCACCTTTCGATGCGAGCGGCGTTCCAGCACCGCCTCGAGCCCGGCGGTAAGCGCCAGCGCCGACTTGCCGGTTCCGGCCCGGCCGCCGAGCGAAACGATGCCGACCGACTCGTCCAGCAGCAGATCCAGCGCGATGCGCTGCTCGGCCGAGCGGCCGTGCAGCCCGAACGCCTCCCGGTCGCCGCGGACCAGCTGCACCCGCTTGTCCGGCGTCACCCGGGCCAGTGCGCTGCCGCGCGGGCTCAGCATGCGGATCCCGGTGTGGCAGGGCATGTCCCGCGCCTCGTCGAGATCGATGACGGTCTCGGCGTAGAGCTTGTCGACGACGGTCGTCGCGACCTCGAGTTCCACCATGCCGGTCCACCCGGAGGTGACCACGTCCTGGGCGTGATACTCGTCGGCCTGCAGGCCCACCGAGCTCGCCTTGACGCGTAGCGGAATGTCCTTGGACACCAGCACGACCCGCTGCCCCTCGGCGGCCAGGTTGAGCGCGCAGGCCAGGATGCGGGAATCGTTGGTGTCCGTGCGGAATCCGACGGGGAGGACATTCGGGTCGGTGTGGTTCAACTCCACCTGGAGTGTCCCGCCCTGGGTGCCGACCGACACCCGCTGATCGAGCCGACCGTGTGCCAGACGCATGTCGTCCAGCATGCGCAGGGCCTCGCGAGCGAACCAGCCGAGTTCGTGGTGATGGCGTTTGGCCTCGAGTTCACTGATCACGACCAGCGGCAACACCACGTGGTGCTCGCCGAATCGGGTCAGCGCCCAAGGATCGGACAGCAGCACCGACGTGTCGACTACGAAGGTTTTCGGTCCGGAATCGGACTGCGAGGCGCGAACTCCCGTTTTTTTGGACGTCCGGCCCTGGTCAGGGCCTGCGTCCCCGGTGGGAGCGGTAGCGGAGCGTGCATCAGTCACGGTGGGCTCCTTTGCCACTCGCGCGGCACCGCGCGAGCGTTCTCGCTGGGCCGGTCAGCCTTGGGGTCGTACGACCCGAGGGCCGGGTACCGGCCCCCTCGCACTGAGTTGCTCAGTCACGATCAGGACCTCCCGTACGAGCCACACCTACGCGGCCCGCACTCCCGACGCTACCGCCGAAATCGCGATCCGGCTCCCCGACTGTCGGGCGCATTGGTGAAGATCGCGTTAACGCCTGTCCGCTCTGGGTGTTTCGCGCAATTCCTCGATCAACACCGGAACGTGACTGTGCTCGGGGTCCTTTGTCGCCGTGACCAGCGTCAACGGCCCCTCGGCGGCCTCCTGGCGCAGACGCGCCAAACCTTGTCGGGCGGCGTGGTCGGTGAGTTCGATTCGATACTTCCGTTCGAACTCCGCACGGCGTGTCTCCGGATCCGCGTGATACCACTTCCGCAGCTCGTTCGACGGGGTCACCTCCTTGACCCAGTCATCGATGCCCGCCTGCTGTTTGCTGATCCCGCGCGGCCAGAGCCGATCCACCAGCACCCGCCGACCGTCGGCCGCGTCGGGGGCGTCGTACACGCGCTTGACCCGGTACCTCGGTTGCTGTGCCATGTCCTCCATTACAGTCGAGCCCATGGCCGAAACCGCGGATCTGGCAACCCTCCCCACCAAGGAACTACACGACCGTGCCGTGAAGCTGGCGGCCCGGCGCGGTGACATCAAGTTCCTGTGGGAACTGCTGAAGTCCATCCCGGGCGCCGAGGTCGCCGCGGGCAACCAGGGCGAGGGCGAGGTCGACATCTGGAACACCGCGGCCCTGCTCGACGACTACTTCCACGCGGGCGAGGGCGAGATCGGGGAGGTGCTGCGCCCGATGTACCTCGACTACCTGAACAAGCACGCCTGAGTTCACCGCCAATGTCCTTGCGGCACAGTCCCGTCACGGCCCTAGACTCGGGGCATGACCGCCGATGCCGCGCCCGAGCTGGTCGTCTACCGACGCCCGGGCTGCCCCTACTGCATGCGCATGCGCCGGGTGCTCAACCGGCACGGCATCGTCCACCGCGAGGTCGACATCTGGGCGGACCCGGAGGCGGCGGCCTTCGTGCGGTCGGTGGCGGACGGCAATGAGACCGTGCCCACGGTGGTATTGCGCGACGGCAGGTCCGAACGAAACTGGGTGAATCCGCATCCCAAGCAGCTGATCTCGACCGTGACCGCGGACGCGCCGGAACTCACCGGCGGGCCGCGCAAGTTCTGGCCGTTCTAGCCCGGGGAATAGCTCCCCGCCCCTCGACGTTGGTTGACGCGTCACCAACTTTTTCGGACGAGGAGGAGCGCTCATGGCGGCGACTACGACGGTTCCGCGGAAGGTCGACCGCGTCCGGACCAAGGCGATGGGCGGGCCGACCGATCAGGTCGACAACAACGCGCTGGTCATCGCGCCCGACGACATCACCCGGACGGACCCGTTCCTGCTGATGGCCGAGGACTGGTTCTCCACGCCGGGCTTCGAATGGCATCCGCACCGGGGACTGGAGACGGTCACCGTGGTGCTCGACGGCGTCCTGGAGCACGGCGACAGCCTGGGGCACGCCGGTGCGCTGGAACCGGGCGACGTGCAGTGGATGACCGCCGGACGCGGAATCATTCACCGCGAGTTGGCATTCCGCAACGAGCACGCGCACACGCTGCAGCTGTGGCTGAATCTGCCAGCGGACAAGCGGATGGTGGACACCCGCTATCAAGATGTGCGGCAGGCGGATCAAGCCCGCGTCGAAGCGCCCGGAGTGCTCGTGCGAGTCGTGTCGGGCAAGGCGGGTACGGTCACCGGACCGGCCGAGAACCATTGGCCCATCACGGGTCTCATCGTGACACTGGAGCCGGGGAGCGGCTACACCCCGATCCTGCCCGCGGCGGATCGGGCGTTCGCCTACGTCATCGAGGGCGAGGCGAGCATCGGCGGCACGACGGTTTCCGAGGGCCGGATCGCCTGGTCGGATCCGACGAGCGGCTCCGACGCGAGCAGCTTGGAGTTGCGCGGCACCGATCCGGAACGGCCGACGACGGTCATGCTGTTCTCCGGCAAGCCGATTCGCGAACCGGTCGTCTTCGGCGGCCCCTTCGTCATGGGCAGTCGCGACGAGATCGAGCAGGCGTTCCTGGACCTGCGCCGCGGCAAGTTCGGGCAGATCCCCCGCCTGGCTCGCCTGTAGCCGATCAGGGGCGGAGCACGATTTTGCCGCGGGTGTGGCGGCGTTCCAGGTCATGGAAGGCGTCGCGCACCTCGGCGAGGGGATAGGTTGCGGCGATGGGGATTTCGAGGTGGCCCGCGGCGATGAGGTCGGCGAGTTCGGCCACCACGTCGATGGTGTCGGCGGCCGCGGTGCCCTCGAATTTGACCCCGAAGCGGCGGACGGCGTCGATATCGATGATGGTGTCGATGCGCTCGGGTTTCACGCCGAGATCGATGGCCAGTTCGACGTAGCCCGAACCGTAGGTGTCGATGAAGGCGTCCAGTCCACCCGGCGCGGCGGCATGCAGACGCTCGGCCAAACCGTCACCGTAAACGACTGGAATCACGCCTTTTTCGCGCAGCCAATCCTGGTTCGAGGGACCAGCGATGCCGATCACGGACGCGCCGCGCTCGCGAAGCAATTGCACCACAATGGATCCCACGCCACCGGCCGCGCCGGAAACACCCACCACATCACCCCGGCCCGCCTCGACCGCACGCACCGCCGCCAAAGCCGTTGTGCCCGCGACGAAGAGCGCACCCGCCGCATCCCAGGGCACCGCCTCGGGCTTGGGTGTCACCTGATCCGCCGGAACCCGCACATGCGTCGCATGCGAGGCGCGCTCGTTGGTGAACCCGATGACCTCGTCCCCCACCGCGATCGCGCTCACCCCGTCCCCGACCTCCGCCACCCGCCCGGCGAAATCACTGCCCTGCCCCGACGGGAACGTGGTCGGCCACCGGTCGCGCAACGCCCCGGACCGAATGGCCGCCTCCCCCGGATTGATCCCCGCGCTGATGACCCGCACCACCACCTCCCCGGCCCGCGCGTGCGGTTCCGGAATTTCCACGACCCGCAGCACATTCTGATCGCCGTACTCGTCGAACCTGACCGCCTCGGCCATGACCACTCCTCCTCCGTAGACGCTTCATCCCCAGAGGAGTTCCACCTGACACCCGGCTGACACCGATCGCCCGAGATCGAGGATGTGATGTCGCCTCGTCATCCCGGCATGCTGCCTCGTCATCGGCGCAATGAGCTGCTGCGGATTCCGGGCACCGAGAAGGTCAATACACCCACCACGCGGCCAAGATCGCGGCCAGCACCGCTGATTCGGTCAGCTTCCCCGCAAAGGCGAGAGCCCGCCGCGATCGTGGGATCGCGGCGGGCTCTTCGTCTTTCGGCGGAAGGGTCAGCCGAGCAGCTTCCAGTCCTCGAGACCGTCGTAGAGCGGGAACTCCTGGGCCAGCTTGGAGACCCGCTGACGCAGGGAATCCAGGTCGGCGGAGCCGGTCAGGGCGGCGGCGATGATCTCGGCGACCTCGGTGAACTGCTCGTCGCCGAAGCCGCGGGTGGCCAGCGCCGGGGTGCCGATGCGCAGGCCGGAGGTGACCATCGGCGGGCGCGGGTCGAACGGAACGGCATTGCGGTTCACGGTGATTCCGATTTCGTGCAGGAGGTCCTCACCCTGCTGGCCGTCGAGCTGCGAGTTGCGCAGGTCGACCAGGACCAGGTGCACATCGGTGCCGCCGGTGAGCACATTGACGCCCTTGGCCTGGGCGTCGGCCTGGGTCAGGCGCTCGGCGATGATCTTCGCGCCGGACAGGGTGCGCTGCTGACGCTCGGCGAACTCGGCACCGGCCGCGATCTTGAAGGCCACGGCCTTGGCGGCGATGGCGTGCATGAGCGGACCGCCCTGCTGGCCCGGGAACACCGCGGAGTTCAGCTTCTTGGCGAACTCCTCCTTGGCCAGGATCAGGCCGGAGCGCGGGCCGCCGAGGGTCTTGTGCACGGTGGAGGACACCACGTGCGCGTGCGGGACCGGCGACGGATGCAGGCCCGCGGCAACGAGTCCCGCGAAGTGCGCCATATCGACCCACAGGTACGCACCGACCTCGTCGGCGATCTCGCGGAAGGCCGCGAAGTCCAGGTGCCGCGGGTACGCCGACCAACCGGCGACGATCACCTTCGGGCGGGTCTCCTTGGCCAGCTTGCGCACCTCGTCCATGTCGACGCGGTGGTCTTCCTTGGAGACGCCGTAGGCGTGCACCTCGTACAGCTTGCCCGAGAAGTTCAGGCGCATGCCGTGGGTGAGGTGGCCGCCGTGCGCGAGGTCCAGGCCCAGCAGCTTCTCGCCCGGGGTCATGAGCGCGTGCAGCACCGCGGCATTGGCCTGCGCACCCGAATGCGGCTGCACGTTGGCGTATTCCGCGCCGAACAGTTCGGTGACGCGGGCGCGGGCCAGATCCTCGACGATGTCGACGTTCTCGCAGCCGCCGTAGTAGCGGCGACCCGGGTAGCCCTCGGCGTACTTGTTGGTGAGCACGCTGCCCTGCGCCTGCAGCACCGCGCGCGGCACGAAGTTCTCCGAGGCGATCATCTCGAGGGTGTCGCGCTGGCGAGCGAGCTCGCCGCCCATCGCGGAAGCGACTTCGGGATCGAGTTCGGCGAGGGACTGGCTGTTGACAGAGGCGCTCGTCTGGGTCACGCCGCCGAGTCTATTGTCCGATGCGGACGCGCCGATCAAGGGGTTGTGTGTGTCGCTCATGGCGCAGCACCTCCGTCTTCCGGGTACCCCGAATGTGATCGGGGATCGCCAGGCACCCAGGCGCGCGGTGCCGGACTTCGGTGCTTCCCGGTGGTTACTTCCACCTCGAGTGCGCCAGTCGCGGTCCGCCCATCCTAGTACGAGCCCGATCAACGCGGTCCGCGCGGGCAAGTCGGGCAGCGCAGCACCTGCACCACCCATGGTGCCCGCGGCACGGACCGCGGCGGGCCGACGGTCCACGAGGCGTCGGGGAGGGCTTCGCCCAAAGGCACGCCACGGCTGCCGCGACCACACGAAGCGGTGACCGAACGCGGCCGCCCGCTACCAATTCCGGAGCGACACCGGCCATCCCGGAGCAACGCGGAGACGACCACGAGCGGCACGGGCGAGGACCTTCGGGCGGCTTCGAGCGGACCGCCTCACATGCGACGGATCGCGCCCGGCGTGAGGGGTTCGTCGAGGAGGCGGCGGAAGCGCTCGGACCGGGCATCGGCATCGACGGCCTGATCGAGCCAGCCGCCGAGCAGGCGGTAGCCCTCGACGTAGGTGGAGATGTAGGCGCGCCACAGCGGTGAGGACAGGAAGCGCAGGGATTGGGTGGCGCGCTCGGGGGTGACCAGGCTCCAGCGCTGCATGAACTCGGCCACTTCGTCGGCGCCGCGGCGGCGGTCGTGCAGCAGCAGGGCCGCGTCCTGGCGCACGCCGAGCAGGTTCGCCGAGGCGATCGAAATCCGTTCGGCGCGTTCGCCATCGAAGCGCAGGCCGAGATCGGCGTAGATCTCCTGCGCCCAGCGTCCCCAGCCCGGGCCGACGATCGACTTCAGGGCCAGATCCGCCAGGCCCTCGGCCATCAGGCACTGCGGGGTGTTGACCACGAACAGGGTCTGCTCGTCCTGCCCGGCCCCGACCAGCCCGGCTTCCTTGCGGCAGTGCTCGGTGTGATGGCCCGGGTAGGACTCGTGCGCGATCAGGTGCGGCAACTGCGACATGTGCTGCTTGAGATCGGAATTGATGGCCACCCGGGACTGGTAGTTGCCCAGGTAGTAGTTGAAGCCCGACCACGGCTTGTCGCCCACGACTTCGTATTCCACGTGCTCGTTGTCCGGCAGCGGATAGCGCTCGCGCACCAACTCACGCAATGCGCCCGAGAACGCGGCCACACATTCCTTCAGCCGCTCCGGCGGAATCTCGTCCTGACGCCGGTGCGCGGTAATGCGATCCAGCAGCGGCCCGTCCCCGGGCAGCACCTCGTCCAGCTGCCGGTGCGCCTCGCGGTAATCCTCGGTGTCACCGGGCGCGATATCCACATCGAAGTAGGCCCGCACCTCGTCGATGAAGTTGATGTCCTCCCCCGCGAATTTGCGGCCCGAGCATTCGAGGGCACGCAGATGCGCGTCGAGGAATTCCACCCGCTCGGCCGACAGTCCCGCCTCGGGCAGTTCCTTCCGTAGCGCGGCCGCCCGATGCGCGAGGTCGCGCGGCTCCGGCGCGGGCGCGTTCTCCACCTCGCGCCGCAGCGCCGGATCACCGGTATAGGCGTCGACGAAGCCCTCTTCGAGCCGATCGAATGCCAGTCCGAGCCGCAGATATTCGGTGACCAAGGGATGCGCTGCCATCCCCCGACCCTATGCGATCCCCGCCCCTTACCGCCGGGTCATCCGATCACTCCTCTCCCCGGGGGTTATCGCGGCCGAATCGTCCTGTCGCGCAGGCTCACCGGAGCAACCGCACGGTTGCAATGTGGCCCATCCCACTCTGGTTACCCGCGAGTAGCAATACCTGGTGTTCACCCGGATGTTGAGGCCGAGCACAATTCGGCTATGCGTGGAGTGTTGGCCGGATCGCCGGGCACGGCGACGATGCGGCTTCCCGAGAGCTGTTGTTGTCGGCCGACCCGAGCACGCCGGACGCGGGGACACGAGTAATGGCACGGATGAGCGAGCCCAGCCCGTATGTGGAATTCGACCGCAAGCAGTGGCGCACCCTGCGAAAGTCGACTCCCCTGGTGCTCACCGAGGAAGAACTGATCGGCCTGCGCGGCCTCGGTGAGCAGATCGACCTCGAGGAGGTCGCGGAGGTCTATCTGCCCCTGGCCCGTCTCATCCATCTGCAGGTCGCGGCGCGGCAGCGCCTGTTCGCCGCCACCGCCACCTTCCTCGGCGAGACCCATCCCGACCGGCAGGTGCCATTCGTCATCGGCGTGGCGGGCTCGGTGGCGGTGGGCAAGTCCACCACCGCCCGTGTGCTGCAGGCACTGCTGGCGCGCTGGGATCACCATCCCCGCGTGGATCTGGTCACCACCGACGGATTCCTCTATCCGACAGCCGAACTCACCCGGCGCGGCATCATGCACCGCAAGGGCTTCCCGGAGTCCTACGACCGCCGCAAGCTGCTGCGCTTCGTCACCGAGGTGAAATCCGGTGCGCACGAGGTGTGCGCGCCCGTGTACTCGCACATCGCCTATGACATCGTGCCCGGCGAATACCACTGCGTGCGCCAGCCCGACATTCTCATTGTCGAGGGCCTCAATGTGCTGCAGACCGGTCCGCGACTCATGGTCTCGGACCTGTTCGACTTCTCGGTCTACGTGGACGCGCGCATCGAGGACATCGAGAACTGGTATGTGCAGCGCTTCCTGTCGCTGCAGAAGACCGCCTTCCAGGACCCGAATTCGCACTTCCACCACTACGCGAACTTCAACGAGCAGGAAGCGGTCAACCAGGCCAAGGAGATCTGGCACAACATCAACCGGCCGAACCTGGTGGAGAACATCCTGCCGACGCGGCCGCGCGCGACCCTGGTGCTGCGCAAGGACGCCGACCACTCCATCAACCGGCTGCGGCTGCGCAAGTTGTAGGAGCTTCCCGGCAAGCTCTAAAGCCGCCAGGCCGCATCGAGTCTGGCGGCGACATCGATATCGGTCGCGGCCTGAATGTGCGGTTTGCAGATCTCCGTGGCTATGTAGCGCGCCACGAAACGGCGAATCTCGTGGTCGACGCTGGCGACGATGCGCAGTATCTCCCCGCGTCGGGTAGCGCTCGCGACATTGATGCGCACATTGCTCGGCTGCGGCTCGTCGATTTCGATGAGCACTCGCAAAGGTTCGGCGGTTCGCACGGTCAGGTGCAGATGAATGGTGCCGTCCACGCGGAACGGATAGCGATCCACCGCCAGATCGATGAGCAGATCCACCTTGAGCGGGATCACCAGGTCGAACGAAATGATGTCGTCCACTTCGCGTTTCAGGCGGGGCTGGCCGAGCCGCACGGTGGCCGAGAGTTTGGCGAGCTTGCCCGGCCCGGCCCCGATGGGCCCGAATTCGAAGGCCTCCCCCGTGAGTTTCTCGAAGGCCCCGGCTATCCGTTCGGTCGAGGCGGCGTATTCGAGAAAGGCGCGCCCGAACGCCTCGTAGCTGATGTACGGCACCGCCGCGACCTGGGTTTCCGCGGGGCCACCCTGCCCCTCGTACAGCTCGCTCATGCATTCCGACGGTACGCGAGCAAGGTTACGGCGAACCCGGATCACATTGCACTGCAATGGAACCGTTGAACGGCTGTGTTCTAGACCCCGAAGCGGCGGTGCCGGGCCGCGTAATCACGCAGGGCCCGCAGGAAATCCACGCGTCGGAATTCCGGCCAGTACGCCTCGGTGAACCAGATCTCGGAATAGGCGCTCTGCCACAACAGGAATCCCGAGAGGCGCTGCTCGCCGGAGGTGCGGATGACGAGATCGGGATCGGGTTGGCCGGAGGTGTAGAGGTGCTGGCCGATGGCGTCCACGGTGATGGACTGCACCAGATCCTCGCCGGTCTCCCCCGCGTCCATCTCCTGGCGGACCAGCGAGCGCACCGCGTCGGCGATCTCCTGGCGGCCGCCGTAGCCGATGGCGACATTCACGTGCACGCCGGTGCGACCCTCGGTGGATTTGGCCGCCTCGCTCAGCCGCCGGGCCATCTCGGCGGGCAGCTGGTCGAGCGCCCCGACAATGCGGACGCTCCAATTCTGTTCCGGCGCAGACAGTTCGTCGACGACATCGGTGATCACCTCGAAGAGGGTCTCGAGTTCGTCGGAGTCGCGCCGCAGGTTCTCGGTGGAGAGCAGGTAGAGGGTCACCATCTCGATGCCCGCCTCGCCGCACCACCCGACGAGTTCGGCGATCTTCAGCGCGCCGACCCGATGGCCGTGGCTGATATCACTGAACCCGTTCTCCCGAGCCCAGCGCCGATTACCGTCGCACATGACGGCAACATGCCGCGGATGCTGTTTGCCCGCCAGCTGCTGGGCCAGCCGCTTCTCGTATATGCGATATGGGAGCCCACGCACCTGACTCGCAACCTTCACGGCCGCAACCCTACGCCCCCGCAACGAATAGCGGAGCGACCGGGACACAGGACCGAAACACGGGGGAGACTTCGTGACGACACCCACTCGACGGGCCGAGACCCGACAACCTACGGTACCGTAGGTTACCGAGGAGGAAACTTATGTCCGACAGTGCGCAGGCGGTGCCGCCCGTCGATTCGGTGGCGGGGGTGCTCGAGACGGTCCGCGAGGAGATCGGGGCGGTTCGGGACGAGCTGGCGTTGATCAAGCCCCGGATGCGGGGGTGGATTCACGCGTGGGCCGTGGGTGTGGCCGCGATCGCGGGGGTCGTGCTGGTGTCGGTCGCGAGCACGGTGTCGGCGACGGCGGCGTGGTCGACGCTGGTGTACGCGATCACGGTGTGCGGAGTGTTCGGCATCAGCGCGACCTATCACCGGGTGAATTGGAAGACCGATCGAGCGCGCCTTTCCATGAAAAGGGCTGATCACAGCATGATCTTCCTTTTCATCGCGGGCAGCTACACACCGTTCGCCTTGCTCGGCGTGCGCGGTACGGCGGGCACGATCCTGCTGTCCATGGTGTGGGCGGGTGCGCTGGCCGGGGTCGCGCTGAAGATGCTGTGGCCCACCGCCCCTCGCTGGGTCGGGGTGCCGCTGTATCTGCTGTTGGGCTGGGCCATCGTGCCGGTGGCGGGGACCCTCATCGGCAATGTCGGCTGGACGCCGGTGATTCTGCTGCTCGTGGGCGGCATCGCCTACAGCGTGGGCGGGGTCCTCTACGCCTCGCGCTGGCCGGATCCGTGGCCGGAGGTTTTCGGGCATCACGAGTTCTTCCATGCCGCAACGGTGGTCGCGGCCCTGTGCCACTACATCGCGGTATGGATGGTCTTGCTCAGCTGATCTCCCGTTGCTCCGTTGATCTCTGAGCAATTACCCACAAACGTGCAATCCCGGCCGAAAGGTCTCTAGAGTCTGCGACGTGACCAGCAGACTCATCCTGTGGGCGCTGCGTGCGCGTGGGGGTCTGTCGGCTGTCGTCATGGCGTGCAACCTCGGCGGCCTCGCGGTGATCACCACCGAACTGTTCCTGAGCGGATTCCTGAGCCGACTCGGGCCGCATTGGATGAGCACCTTCGTCTACGTGTCGATCTATCCGGCGATCGGCGCGCTGGTCGGCATCGTCCTGGCGGTGCGGGACCGCGGTCACTACTTCGGCTGGCTGGATCAGCGCCGACCGCCCACCGACCGTGAGGCGAAACGGCTACTGCAACTGCCACTCTCGATCACGCTGCGGGCGCTGGCCATCTGGCTGCCCGGCGTGGTGGTGGCGGCGGCGATCTTCTCGCACGCCACCGAGGAACGCAGCTTCCCGGTGGTGCTGTCCATGTTCACCCTCGGTGGGCTGGAGTCGGCGGCGCTCACTTTCCTGATCGTGGATCGGCTCATTCGGCCGACGATTCCGGTGGTCGCGGAGGTGCTCGACGAGACCGCGCACTGGAGCAATACCGTGCTGGCCCGGGTGCTGGTCACCTTCGCGGTGGCGGGGGCGGTGCCGCTGTTCATGCTGATCACGGTGCTGGCCGATCCGACGACCGATACCCAGGACCGGATTCGGACCGGCATCTACATGGCGATTGTCGGACTGTCCGCGGGTGTGGTGGCGACGGCCGCGCTGGCGCGGGCGGTGGCCACGCCCATGCACACGCTGCGGGAGGCGTTGGATCGGATCGCGCGCGGCGATCTCGATGCCCGGGTGACCATCAACAGCACCAGCGAGATCGGGCGGCTCGAGCATTCGGTGAACGAACTGGCCGCCAATCTCAGTGAGCGCGAACGCATGCGGACCGTGTTCGGGCGGCACGTCGGCACCGAGGTGGCCGAGCGGGCGCTGTCGGGCACCACCACCGACCTGAGTGGCGATATGCGGGTGGTGACAGCGCTTTTCGTGGATGTGACCGGATCGGTCGCCATGGCCACCGAGCTCGCGCCGCACGATTTCGTGGCCAAGCTGAATCGGCTGCTGTCCACCGTGGTGGCGGCCACCGAGGACAACCACGGGCTGGTCAACAAGTTCGAAGGCGATGCGGCGCTGTGCATTTTCGGCGCGCCCATCGCGCTGGCGGACAATGCGACGCCCGCACTGCTGGCCGCGCGCCGGATTCGGGACGAGGTGGCGGTGCTCGGCGAACTCGACGTGGGCATCGGCATCGCGCGGGGGCTGGTGTTCGCCGGGGACGTGGGGACCGACACCCGGCTGGAGTTCACCGTCATCGGCGATGCGGTGAACGAGGCCGCGCGCTTGACCACCGAGGCCAAGCTGGTCCCGCGCCGCATTCTCGCGAGTCAGGCGGTCATAGACGCCGCCTCCGATTCCGAGCGCACGAACTGGACCCACTTCGACACTCTCCAGCTCCGCGGCCGCAAAGAGCCCACTCCCTGCTGGACCGACGTCCCGTCGCCAACCCACCGCAACGGCAGTGCCCCGCGGGCCGACCGGGCCGCGGCCGCACCCCCGGAGCCCGCCGCCGACCGGGCCGCCGATCGCTGATCATTCGAGCCGCTTCGGAGTTGTCCGCGCACCCGCCGCGACCTGCCAATATTCGAACGAGAACAGTGGTCTGAACACACCCGGACTGTAGAGCCGCCCGCCTGCGCCCGGCAACGCATTAACCAGTCACAACGCGGTGTCATACCTGGGGACCGGGGGTATCTCGTACTCGTGGGGGATTCGAAGTGGCGGTGCGAAGTCGGACAGTTAACGGCATGACTGAGATTGGCGCGTTCGAGCGGACGTCGGCGGCGGTGTGGGAGCGGCCCGAGCGGGCCATCCTGGCCTATCGCGCCGTCGTGGTCGCGCTGGTGGCCGGGGTGGGTGAGACGCTGGGGCACGCGGCCCTCGCGCTGGACGACTCCGACGTGCGAATACCAAGCCTCGCATTGGCTTTGGCGATCCGAGGGGCGATATACGTGACGGTCTTCGCCCTCGCGGCCCGCATGCTGACTGGAAGTCAGCTGGCACGAGCGGTTCTCGTGGTCGGGCTGGGCACGGTCGGCTTGGCCTCGCTGGTGATGGAACCGATCGCCGCAGCCCTATCCTCGCCTCACCTCGCCCACCTCTTCACCGGCTGGAACCCGAACACCGTAATCCTCGGTCTGTTCCGCGCCGCCCACATCATCGCCGTCCTCGTCTTCGTCCCCGCCGCCATCACGGCAGGCCACCGCACCGACCACCGCTAACTCCCGGGATCTCGCTTGGCACAAGAGATTCAGGCCTCGAGAACGGTGGAGGGGTTGGTCAGGCCGAGAGCGGCGGCAGCAGTCCGGCTCGCACTTCCTCTGCGGTGGTGACGGGGAGGTCGCAGACCGAGCCGCGGCAGATGTAGGCGGCGGAGGTGTCGCGGACCGGTGGACGGTCGGCGAGCAGGGGTTGGGAGTCGAGTTCGCCCGAGATGACGACCGAACCACCGGGGGCAGCGGTGCGGGCGGCGGCCAGTAGGGTTGCGGCGCTGCCGGATTCGCTTTCCGGGCCGTGGACAATGGCCACCTGGATGGGGCCGCGCAGGGCGGCCTCGGCCACGGCGAGCCAGTGTCCGGCCGAGCGGGGCGCGCGAGCCAGCAGGACCGCGCCGCGGGCAAGGGTCAGGTCGGCCAGTTGGCGGTAGCGAGAGGCCCTATCGGTCTCGGCGATCGCCGAGGCGGTGAGCAGCGCCTCGGCGAGAACCGAAGTGCCGGACGGGGTTGCGCCATCCAGGGGGTCGCGGGGGCGGGTGAGCAGGGTTTCGGCGTCGTCGGCGGTGTCGAACCAGCTGCCGGGGGTCTCCGGGTCGGCGAAGTGGGTGATGGCGGCATCGAGCAGGCGCTGCGCCTCGGTCAGCCAGTCCCCCTCGGCGGTTTGATGCAGCGCGAGCAGCCCCAGGGCGAGCCAGGCGTAGTCCTCGAGCACGCCCGGAGCGGACCCCGGCACCCCGCCCAGGGAGGCGCGGCACACTCGCCCCTCGGTGACATGGGTGTCGATCAGGTAGCGGGCACAGCGCGCGGCGGCCGCGACCCACTCCGAATACCCGTGTGCGGCACCGGCTTCCGCGAGCGCGACAATGGCCATCCCATTCCAGGCGGTGACCACCTTGTCATCCCGTTCGGGCTGGGGCCGACGCGAGCGGGCGTCGGACAGCCGCGCCCGAATGGCCTCGAACCGTTCGCGATCGGCCGGGCTCGGATCGGTGTAGCGGGTCAGCACCGAGGTTCCGTGTTCGAAGGTGCCCGCCGTCGTCACGCCGAAAAGCTCTGCGGCCCAGGCCCCGTCGAGCGCACCCAACTCGCCGTTCAGCTCGGCGGGGGTCCACACGTAGGTGGCGCCTTCGACACCGGGCTTCCCCGGTTCCACGTGCGTATCGGCATCCAGCGCCGACGCGAAGGCGCCCTGCTCGGTACCGAGATCCGCGAGCAGGAATTCCACGGTTTCCCGAGTCACCCGCAGCGCCAGCGATTCCGGGCTGCGCCGCGCCAGATGCGCGTAGACCCTCAGCAACTGCGCATTGTCATAGAGCATCTTCTCGAAATGCGGCACCACCCAGGCGGCATCCACCGAATACCGAGCGAACCCACCCCGCAACTGGTCATAGATCCCACCCCGGGCCATCGCCTCGCACGTGAACGAAACAGCCTGCAGCACACCGAGATCCCCGGTCAGCTCATAGTGCCGCAGCAGCCCCTCCAACAGCGCCGAAGGCGGAAACTTCGGCGCACCCCCGAACCCGCCGTGCTGCGCGTCCACATCCTTCAACACCGCCGAAACCGCATGCTGAACGAGCTCGACCCCGATCCCGATCTCCGAATCCGGCAACCCCACCGTCTGCTGCCGCAACGCCTCCCCCACCTGCCCCGCAGCCGCATTCACCTCATCCCGCCGATTCCGCCAGGTGTCATTGACCGCCGTCAACAACTGCGTGAACGAGGGCATCCCATGCCGAGGCGTCTTCGGGTAATACGTCCCGCAATAAAACGGCTCCCCCTCCGGAGTCAGAAAACAGGTCATAGGCCACCCACCCTGCCCCGTCATAGCCACGGTCGCATTCATATACACCGCGTCGAGATCCGGCCTCTCCTCCCGATCCACCTTGATGCAAACAAAGTTCGCATTCATGATCTCCGCAGTAGCCACATCCTCGAACGACTCATGCGCCATCACATGGCACCAGTGGCAACTCGCATACCCGATCGACAACAGAATCGGCACATCCCGCTCCGCCGCCTCCCCCAGCGCCGCGGCATCCCACTCCCGCCAATCCACCGGATTATCGGCATGTTGACGCAGGTAAGGCGATGTCGCACGAGCCAACTGGTTCATACCCAAAGCGTAGTGCGTCGGCTGCCCCTTCCCGGCTCGTGCGCCATCACACATGAAGAGTCGTGCGCACGCCGCTAGCGGCTCAACGGCCGCACCGATCTCAGGCCAGCCGGGTCGGCAGCGGCGCGAGGGTGTAGTTGCGCCAGATGTAGTCGTCCATTTGATGCTGGTCGCCGGAAAGGTTCAGGACGCGGTCCACCTTGCCGTCGGGATCGAAGTGCCACACCAGCGCCCACGTTGTGTCGACCTTGCCTTCGCCCTCGGTCGAATAGCCACGATGGATGTCGACGACGTATTCCTCGTTGGCTTCGAGGAAGAAGGTCTCGGCCTTCATGCCCGCCTTCGCCAACTGGTCGAAGAAGGCGACCACCTCGTCCACTCCGTGTTTCGTACCCGAGAGCGCGTGATGGCCGGGGATCGTCCACGCTATGTCTTCGGCCAGGACCGCCTTCATGCCGTCCAGGTCGTAGCGAGCATAGGCCTCGAAGAACTCGCCGATCGCCTTGATCTTCGGATCTTGCTGTACCACTGAGAAATTCCCTTCGATTCGTTCGAGATACCCTCGGCCTCAGGCCAAGTCGAGCGTCGTGTGCATGGCGGCAGAGCATGTCGGTGGCGGCAGCCACCTCCTCCATGACATCGACTCTGTCGCGCATGGCTGTCACCCGGCTGGCAGCCGCTGCCATCGCGCTGCCAGGGCCGCCGGGCAGAGTCGGTCTCCGCAGGGCGGGAACGACGAACGGAGCAGACCCATGACCCGAACGGCACCGAGCCAGTCAACTGCCGTTGCAGTCGATTCGGCTCCCAGGAAAGGTGATTCGACAATGCGAATTCTGCTCATCGGTGCCAGCGGTTACCTCGGCACGGCCGTGTCCGAGCGGTTGCTGCACCTCGGGCACGAGGTCGTCGCCCTGGTCAGGCCCGAAGAGGCCGAGGTGGTCGGCGCGTACGAGTGCCGCATCGGTGATCTGCTCGACCCCCCGACCCTGACCGCCGCGGTCACACCGGATATCGACGCGGTCATCGATGTGGCCACGCCCCTGGGGGACCAGGCCGCCGACGCGGCGGCGATCGCCGCGCTGACCGCGCCGCTGGTGGGCACCGGCCGCGGATTCGTCTATACCAGCGGCGTCTGGGTACTGGGCGCGACCGAGGATCGGACGGCCGACGAACAGTCGCCGGTCAATGCGATCGAGATCGTTCGCTACCGGCCCGCTATCGAGCGACAGGTGCTCGCACTGGCCGACGAGGCGGTGCGCGCCACCGTGATCCGTCCGGGTCTCATCTACGGCCACGGTGGGGGCATTCCGGCGCTGCTGGTGGATCTGGCCCGCAAGTTCGGCGCACCCCGGATCGTCGGCGACCTCGGAGTGCGCTGGCCGATGGTGTACATCGAGGACTTGGCCGATCTATACGTCCGGGTTGTCACCAACGCGTCGGCCGACACCCTCTGGCACGGTGTCGCGCATCCGGCAGTCGCCGTCAAGGATCTGGTCGCGGCGGCCGGCGCGGTCGCCGGGGTCACCACAGAGCCAGTGGTGTGGCCGGTCGCGGAGGCGGCGGCCGAGCTGGGCGCGCCGTTCGCCGAGGCGCTCGCGCTGGACCAGTCGGTGAGCGGTGCCGCGGCGCGGGACCGGCTGGGCTGGCGACCCGATGGCCCGACCCCGATCGTCGAAATGCTGGACGGCTCTTACCGCTAGCGGATCACGGCCCCGGCGTTGGCCCGCAGGCTCCAGCTGCTGGACGGTCCCGGCTCTTGGTTGGCCAGGTGACCGAATTGCTGGGCGACATCGACGTTCTCGTCGCGGATGCCGCCCAGCCGGATGGGATGCTGCAACCCGACCTCGATCGAGTGACCGGTTCGCACGCTCGCCCGCTGGCAGGTGCTGCCAGTGGGTTGACAGCGCCGTCGGACAGCATTCACGACCATGATGGAAACGAATGCGACGATATGGGCGGTTTCCGAGGGCCTCGAACTCGCGGCGATCGGTGGCGTCGCCACCACGGCTTTGGTGTGGGCCGCATGATCGTCGGTGCTCGCCGGGCGAGCAGTGCCACCATGCGTGCGGCGCTACACCGGGAATGGGGATCACCGCTGGAGATCGCCGAGGTCGCGCGGCCCGAGCCTGCCGCCGGGGAGGTGCGCGTCGCGGTACGGGCGACAAGCGTGAACCCGATCGACATGCACACCGGCCGCAATTCCGGCTATGAGCAATCCATGCGGCTGCCTTGCATCCCCGGGTGGGATGTCGCGGGCGTGGTGGACGCGGTGGGGTACGGCGTGACTCGCCACGCGGTGGGCGACCGCGTGTACGGTCTGGCCTGGTTTCCCTACCCTGCGGGCACGTACGCCGAATACCTGACAGTCCCCGCGTATCACCTTGTACCCATGCCGAAATCGGCGTCCTTCGCGGAGGCGGGATGCTTGCCGATGGCCGCGCTGACGGCGTGGCAGATGCTCGACGCACTCGGCACCCGGGCGGGTCAGCAC
This sequence comes from Nocardia sp. CDC160, assembly GCF_035818795.1. NCBI lineage: Bacteria > Bacillati > Actinomycetota > Actinomycetes > Mycobacteriales > Nocardiaceae > Nocardia > Nocardia sp. CDC160. The sequence continues at coordinate 1,049,142 of NZ_JAYKYT010000003.1, forward strand.
GTGCTGATCAGCGGTGCTTCCGGCGGCGTGGGGCATGTCGCGGTGCAACTGGCGGCCGCGCGCGGGGCCGTGGTCACCGCGTTGGCCCGTCCCGAAAACCACACCGCACTGCGCGAATTGGGTTCGCACAGCTGCGTGGACTACACCGATCCGGACGCCGTCGCGGCGATCGGCAAGGTCGACGCGGTGCTCGATCTGGTGGGATCCGATTTCGGCGCTTCCCTTTTCGACCGCGTACGGCCCGGCGGGGGGATCGCATTGGCGACCGCGTGGTCGATCAACGGATACCGGGACGCCGCGGCGGAGCGGGGTATCCGGGTGGCCTCGTGCCTGGTCGAACCCGATCCAATGGCTCTCGCGGCGATCACGGAACTGGTCGACGCAGGCGCGGTGCGGATTGTGGTCGGCGCCGAGTTCGGTCTCTCCGATGCCTCCGCTGCCCAGCATTGGGTCGAGCATCGGCGCGGCTTCGGCAAGGCCGCGATCATGGTGAACGCACAGGAGCCCTCATGACCCTCCGATTCGGGATGCAATTGGCACCCACCGCGTCCGAGCTCGAACAACTACGTGAGCTCGCCCGGCTGGCCGACCGGGAGGGATTGGATCTACTCGGCATCCAGGACCACCCCTATGCGGGATCCTTGGCCGACACCTTCGCGGTCATCGCCACCGTGCTGGCCGACACCGAGAGGCTGCGGGTGTTCCCGGACGTGGCCAGCCTGCCAATGCGCGGTCCAGCGATGCTCGGCAAGCAGGCCGCCACCCTGGATCTGTTGAGCGCGGGCAGGTTCGAGCTGGCGCTGGGCGCGGGTGCTTTCTGGCAAGGGATTTCGGCCATGGGCGGCCCGGCACGGACGAATCCCGAAGCGCTGCAAGCGCTCGAGGAGGCCACCCGCATCATCCGCGCGATGTGGATACCCGGGCGGAAGGCGCACGAGGACGGTTCCTACTACGCCGTGCACGGCGTGCAATCCGGTCCTGCCCCAGCACATTCGGTCGGCATCTGGTTCGGCAGCGTCGGGCCGAAGGCTCACGCACTGACCGGTCGCATCGCCGATGGCTGGGCGGCGCCGATCCCGCACTACCTGCCATACGAGAAATGGGCTGCCGCGCAACAGATCATCTCGGCGGCCGCCACGGACGCGGGCCGTGACCCGGCGAGCATCACCAGGATCGCGCAGCTGGTCGGGCACATCACCGACGCCCCGGGCCCGGTCGACCTGCGTGGCGAGGCACCCATCCGGACCAACGCCGCCGGTTGGGCCCGCATCCTGGCCGACCTCGCCGACGGCACCGGTTTCGACACCTTCGTCTACTGGCCCGAATCCCCGGACGAGACCCAGCTACGCCGATGGATCAACGAGGTCGCGCCGATGACCCGGGCCCTGAGAACCTGAGACGACACCATGCTGTCTGCTCCGTACGGCTTCGTAGACACCCACCTCCGTCATCGTGTTGACACGACAGTCGAACGGGCCGAACGCAATCCGCCGACCAGGCACAAGATGGCGCCGAGGGTGACCCATGTGGCGAGTACGAAGAGGGCGTGGGTGGCGCCGCGGCCGTCGAAGAAGGCGGTTGATCGCAGGAGGCGGGCTCCGGCACCGGGCGGCAGGAGTTGGCCGAGGGTGCCGGACCATCCGGGGAGCATTTCCGGGGCGGTCGCGGTACCCGAGAGGGGGTTGCCGATGAGCATCATGAGCACTGCGCCGATGCCGATTCCGGCGTATCCGAGTAGTGATTCCAAGCCGAGAACGGTCAGTGAGGTGGCCGCGATGGTCAGGCCGACGGCACCGGCGTTGGCCGGGTAGGAACCGCTCAGTGAGCCCAGCCAGAATTGCAGGATGGCGGCTACCGTCAGGCCGCCGGTGAGCGCGAAAGCGACTGCGCCGGTGGCCCGTTGGGCGGTGCCGTGCACGAGTCTGGTCAGCAGCACCGCGGACAGCAGACCGCCCATGACCAGAGGCAGCGCGCCCGCGGACAGTCCGGCGCCACGGGGATCGTGGGCGGGCAGGGCCGCGAGATCACGGACGGCGACCGGCGTACCGCCCGTCTGGCCGAGGCCGGTCGTGGCCTGCAGGGTCTGGGCGACCGCGGTGCTCGCGGCGGAGGCGATAATGACCTGCGGGGCACCGGAACTCAGGTCGATCGCCCCGTACACGCGCCGATCACCGATGAGTTTCTCGGCCGCGGCGGTGTCGTCGACCGCGGTTATCTCGAACCCGCCCGGCACCCGCTGTTCCAACGCGGTGCGAACCCGATCTACCGCGGTGGGTGGCCCCGCGATCGCGATCGGCACATCGTGCACCGACGACCGCACGGAGGGCCAGGCGAAGGCGACGAGCAGGACACCGATGACCGCCGTGAGCAGCAGGACCGTCCCTGCCACCGCCGACCATCGAGACGCGGGTACATCGGAGGCGAGCGCCGCCGGGGTATTCATTACTGCTCCTTGGACATTGGGGCTGTGGCCGGTGCTCACCTCGGTGTTCTCGTTCACGGTGTCTCCTTCGCTTCGAGGGGCTCGAGCACTAGACGCCGGAGCGGGGAGATTTCTGACAGCCGCGAGGCGTGATCCACATCACCGGGCGAGGCTGTCAGGAAATCGCGGGCTCTCTCGTTCAGGGAGCACGCGAACAGACAGGAGCGAACCATGCCGCACCGCATTGTCGTCCTCGGGGCCGGATACGCCGGAGCCTTCTCCGCCGGATACCTTGCCCGCCAACTGCATACCGACGACTTCGAGATCACCGTCGTCAATGCCGAACCCGATTTCGTCGAGCGGCTGCGCCTGCATCAGCTCGCCGCCGGGCACAAGCTACGCCAGCGACCGCTCGCGAAAGTGTTCGCGGGCACCGGGATCCGGCTGCGGGTGGCGCGGATAACCGGCGTCGATGTCGAGCACCGGACCGTCACGATCGATGACGGCGAGGTCATCGACAGGATCGAATACGACACCCTCCTCTATGCGCTCGGTAGCACCGCCGCCGATCACGGTGTCGCGGGCGTCGCCGAGTACGCCTTCCACGTGGCGCAGCGACCGGCCGCGTTGCGCCTGCGCGCACGCCTCGATGAGCTGGGCGAGGGTGCGACGGTACTGGTGGTCGGCGGCAACCTGACCGCGATCGAGACCGCCACCGAAATCGCCGAAGCCCGTGCGGGACTTCGGGTCGGCGTCGCCACCAGTGGCGAACTGGGCGGCTGGCTGGGTCCGAAGGCCCGACGCCACCTGCTACGCGCCTTCGACCGCTTCGATATCGCGGTCCACGAGCACACCACCATCGCGCGCGTCGAACAGGATGCGGCGATCGCGGCCGACGGCACGGCCTTCGCCGCGGACGCGATCGTGTGGGCCGCCGGGTTCGCCGTCCCTCCCATCGCCGCCGCCAGCGGACTCGAGGTGATGCCCAACGGTCAGATCACGGTCGACCGGCAGCTGCGGTCGGTCTCGCACCCGGACGTCTACGTCGCCGGTGACAGCGCCTTCATCATCGGCGAAAACGGTCATCCTTTGCCAATGTCGTGCGCTTCAGCGGGATACACCAGCGCGCAGGCCACGGCCGCGATCATCGGCGACCGGACCGGACGCAAGATCAAGACGACCGCGCTCACCTACTTCGGCAACCACATCAGCCTCGGCCGCAAGGACGCGATCTTCCAACTGGTCGATGACGACGCGCGCGCGAAGCCCGGGGCCCTGTGCGGCCGATCGGCGACCCGGATCAAATCGGCGATCGTGGCGACCAGCGGCTGGGCGATCAGTCACCCGACCATGGGGAAACCGATTCACAAATACCGCGCGACCACTGCCCGCGCGCACTCGCCCGCTCTGGTCGCCCGATAGATTCGCGCCCATGGACTCGGCCACCGTGGCGCATTTCGAGGCCAGCCGACATCGGCTGGCCTCCCTCGCCTATCGGTTGCTCGGCTCGGCCGCCGATGCCGAGGACACGGTGCAGGACGCGTTCCTGCGGTGGCAGGCGACCGATCGGGGGTATGTCAGGGTGCCCGAGGCCTGGCTGACCAAGGTCGTCACCAATCTGGCGCTAGACCGGCTCCGTTCGGCGCAGGCGCGGCGCGAACGCGCGGTCGGCGCCTGGATGCCCGAACCACTCCTCGACGGCGACCCCATGCTGGGTCCGGCCGACACCATCGAGCAGCGCGAATCGGTGACCCTGGCGGTGCTGACGCTCATGGAACGGCTGTCGCCGGTCGAACGCGCCGTTTATGTTCTGCGCGAAGCCTTTTCGTACAGTCACGCCGAGATCGCCGATATTCTCGGCATCACCGAATCCGCGAGCCAGCAGCACGCACACCGCGCCCGGCGTCGAATCACCGTGGACGGCAACAACAGTGACGTCGACTGCGCTTCCGCGCATCGAATCGTGGAGGCGTTCGTCGCCGCCGCGTCCTCGGGCCGGACCGAACGGCTGGTGACGCTGCTGACCGACGACGCGACCGGCATCTCCGACAGCGCCGGACTGGGACTGGGCGCGAGGCTGATCCACTACGCGAATCCGGAACAGATCGCCCGCGCGGTGCGGATCGGTCTCGAGCCCTCCCCGGCCAAACGGAATCTCGTGGGCGGCTCGCCCTCGATCCATGCCGTCGTGGTCAATGGCTGCCCGGCCATGCTGGTCGCGCTCGACGCCCGGGTCCTGGGCGTCACGATCCTGGAGATCCGCGACAACAAGATCGCAGGCGTGCGCGGCATCGCCACCCCGCACCGCCTCGCTCGCCTCACCGAGGAGTGGCGGCGACAAGAGCATGCCGCACCGCTGATCGCTTCGTGGTGAAGGCGCTCACCAGGTCCGCGAGATCACCTGGGCCCCAGGGGTAGACTCGGCCACCTGCCTACCGAATAGTCGGCAGGCATGATGGCCGAGGTTCGACGGTCGAGAGAGGGGCGAGGGATGGCACGCACGCTTGTCGCGGATCAGTCCGGGCGGCTGGCGCGCGAACGGATCCTGCAGGCGGCGCTCGAATTGTTCTCCGAGCGCAGCTACGGGGGTACGTCGCTGGCGGCCATCGCGAAGCGGGTGGGACTGTCGCAACCCGGTCTGCTGCACCACTTCTCGGACAAGCGGTCGCTGCTGATCGCGGTGCTGGAGGAGCGGGATCGTCAGGACGGCCAGGCCGATGAGCACGGTCTGTACGACGGGTTGACCATCGCGCAGACCCTGGAGCAGATGGTCCGGTCCACCGAACGCAACCTGGGCAATCGGGATGCCATTCGGCTGGCACATGTCTGCGGGCTCGCCTCGGGCGAGGGCGCCGAGGCCGCATCGGAATGGTCGCGACGGCGCCTGGCACGCATGCGCGCCCAGATACTCGAACGCGGCACCGCCGCACAGGAAACCGGCGAAATCGCCGACACCGTCGACGTCGAGAACCTGGCCTCGGTCATCATTGCCGCGTTTCTGGGACTCGAACACCAGTGGTTACTGGACGAGAACTTCGACATGGTGGGTGGGATGCGCGCCTTCACCCGCATGCTCGCCGGAGAGCTCGGCGTGCCCGGTCCCGCGTAGACGGCCGCGATCGCGGGCGACCGCGCCGCCCTGGGCATACTGACCTACCAACCATTCGGTAAGCTACCGTGGTCGATCGAATACCCGGTCACGAGCCGAAAGGGCCCCATCGATGCCTGCTGTCTGGACCGTTCCCGAGCACACCGGAACCGGCCGGGTACCCGCCCACGCCATCACCCATCGCGATCGGGTAGATCTCAACGGCCGCTGGGACTTTCAGCTGCTTCCCACCCCCATGTCAACGCTCGGCGAGAGCTGGTCGTCGATCACCGTGCCGGGGGCGTGGACCATGCAGGGATTCGACGACCTGCCGATCTACACCAATGTTCGGATGCCCTTCGCCGAGCTGCCACCGCAGGTTCCCGCGCAGAACCCGACCGGCGTGCACCGCCGCGCGTTCACCGTGCCCGAGTCGTGGGCGGGCCGCCGCGTCGTGCTGCACGTGGGCGCGGCGGAGAGCCTGCTGCTCGTCCGGGTCAATGGGCGAGAGATCGGCACGAGCACCGACAGCCATCTGGCCGCGGAATTCGACATCACCCACGCATTGCGTCCCGGCGGCAACGAGCTGGTGCTGACCGTCGTGAAGTGGTCGGCGGCAAGCTATCTCGAGGACCAGGATCAGTGGTGGCACGGCGGCATCACCCGCGACGTGTACCTCTACGCCACCGGCCCCACCTATCTCGGCGATCTGACCGCGGTGGCCGACTACGACAGTGAGACCGGGCACGGCGCACTGGATCTGACCGTGCACGTCGCCGGGCAACCACGCGCGGAACTGACCGTGCGAGCCCGGATTCGCGATGTCACGGCAACGGGACCGGTGCCCGAGCGCCGCGCGCGTGAACTCCCAGCCGGTGACGACATCCCACCGGAACTCGAGGGCCTAGATCCGTTCGGACTGCACTATGCCGCGCTCGCCGGACAACCGATGCCCGAGCAGCTACGGCCGGTCGCCGATGCCTTGCGGGCCAGAATGTTTCCCGCACCCGCGGGCCGAGTGACCCTGCGCATGGATCTGCCCGCGATCACGCCGTGGACGGCCGAGACACCCGCACTGCATGAACTCGTGATCGAACTGCTCGACGCCGACGACACGGTCCTCGAGACGGTGACCGAGCGAATCGGGTTCCGCCGCGTGGAGATTCGCGACGGAGATCTCCTGGTGAACGGCCGCCGCATCTGGATCGCCGGGGTCAACCGCCACGACTTCCACCCGCGCACCGGACGCACCCTCACCCGCGCCGATCTCGAACGTGAACTCGCACTGCTCAAGCGGCACAACGTCAACGCGATCCGCACCGCGCACTACCCGAATCAGCCCGAATTCCTGGAACTGACAGACGAATACGGCTTCTACGTCTTCGACGAGGCCGATATAGAATGCCACGATTTCGCGAGCACCCTCTGCGACGACCCCGGTACCTGAACGCCTTCGTCGACCGAGTCGCGCGAATGGTGTTGCGCGACAAGAACCATCCCAGCGTCATCGCCTGGTCGCTCGGCAATGAATCCGGATACGGTGCCAACCACGATGCCGCCGCGGGCTGGGTCCGCCGCACCGACCCCACCCGGCCGCTGCACTACGAGGGCGCCATCGCCCGGGACTGGCAGGGCGGGCACCACGCCACCGACATCGTGTGCCCGATGTACCCGACACCGGAATCGCTACGGCTCTACGCGAACAACCCCCACACCCGCCGACCGCTCATCATGTGCGAATACCAGCACGCCATGGGCAATTCCACCGGATCACTCGACGAGTACTGGCGGGTCATTCGCAGCGAACCCTATCTGCAGGGCGGATTCATCTGGGAGCTGCACGACCACGGCCTCGACCCCGACGGCGACGGCCATTACCGCTACGGCGGCGACTTCGGCGAGACGATCCACGACGGTGAATTCTGTATCGACGGACTGCTTTTCCCGGACGGCACCGCGCATCCGGCCATGCTCGAGGTCCGTCATATCTTCGGCCCGCTCACTCTCACCAACGGCGTCGAGGACGCGCTCGACGGCCGGGTCACCCTGCGCAACGAGCGCGTGTTCGCCGATCTCGACGATCTCCGGATCACCGTCGCCGTCTCCACCGAGGCCGGTATCGGCGTGGCCCGGCCGATCGCCCTTCCCACGCTCACGCCGGGTGAAACCGCCACGGTGACTTTGCCTTCGGAGACGCGGGCCGAGCTCGCGGGTACCGGACCGGCCGCGCTGCACCTCCATGTTCGAACCGGAACGGCCACCCCGTGGGCGCGGCCGGGTACCGAACTCGATGTCCGCCAGCTCGTCATCCGGGAGCGGCGCGCCACTCGGCCAGCGCCCCCGACCACTCCGGTGCGGCTCGACCTCGACGAGGACGGGCTGCTGCGACATCCGCTGCTCGCCGCACCGCCGCGCCTGTGCCTGTGGCGCGCCCTGACCGACAACGACCTGTCGCGCTTCGTGCGCGGACGGCTGCGGCGCACCGGCCTCGAAAACCTCACCCGCAGTTGCGAAAAGCTCGAGACCACGGCAACGAGCGCCGACATCACGGCCCTGTACCGAACGCCGCACGGCGATGGGATCGGCCACACCCAACGAATCACCCTCCTGGACAACGGCATCCTGCGCTTCGAGGAGCACGTGACGGTGCCCGACCGGATCACCGAACTACCGCGTGTCGGCATCGAACTACGCCTGACCCCCGGCTTCGAACACGTCAGCTGGTTCGGCGATGGCCCCCACGAGAACTATCCGGACCGCCGGGCCGCCGCCCTGCTCGGGCGCTGGGACGCGGCCATCGACGAGATGTCCGTTCCCTATCTGCGCCCGCAGGACAGCGGTGGACGCGGCGGCGTCACCGAGCTGCGACTGCGCGGAATCGATTCCGTGGGAATGGGTTTCGATCGGCCCATGCATATCTCGGTGAGCCGCAATACCATCGCCGACCTGAGTTCCCATGCTCACGAGTGGGAACTTCCCCGGCGAACCGAAACCGTGGTGCACTGCGATGTCGCCCACCGCGGTCTCGGGACGGCTTCCGTCGGCCCCGACGTCTTGCCTGAATTCCGGATCGGCCCAGGCACTTTCACCTGGACCTGGTATCTGTCACTCGGCTGATAAGCAGATGGATCACCGCACCGATCGGACGGGAAGGATGCACAGCGCGCCGCCCACAGCGCAGGCGGCCGCGATGCCGAACAACGCGGCGTAGCCGCCACCGGCGGTAATGACCACTCCCGCGAGCACCGGACCGGCCGCGGCACCCAAATGCTCGGCCAGATAAGCGATCCCGATGTGCTGCGCGGCGGCCTCCCGCGAAGGCAGCACCAAGGTGACCACCGCCATGTCGATGGCCCGAAACGTCCCGTAACCCAATGCGATGACCGCCGCCGAAGCGAGCATTCCGGGCACGGTCCCGACGAATAGCGGCAGGATCAACCCCGCCCCGAGGACCAGCGCGGACCAGAACACGAACGGTTTACGACGTCCCGCCCGGTCGGACCAGATGCCGCCGCCGACCAGCGAGGCGATGACGAAGACCAGGCTGATCGCGGAAATCAGCGGTATCTGATGCAACGCGCGATCACGGCCCAGACCGACATAGTCGCTGAGGACATACAGCAGGTAGCCGTTGATCATCAGGAACCCGGTCATCACCAGAAAACGGCTGACGAGCACCCATGCGAAATCGGGGTGTCGGCGCGGGTCGATCCACAAGGCCCGCAACGAGATCCTGCCCGCGGCGGGCACATCGGCTCTGGGTTCCGGATTGACGATCACGAACAGCAGGGCGCTGCCGACCAGGACGATGGCCAGCACCGCGTAGGGCAGCAGGAAGCCGCCGCGCACGAGCTTCGCGATGGCGATCTGACCGACCAGCGTGCCGATCACCCCGCCGAGACCGATGACCGCCGCGAAAACCCCGCGCGCCGATGCCGACACGCGGTCGGGCAGCACCGCACCGAGCGCGGCCTGCCCGGCGGTGACCGCCGTCGCGGTGAGGCACCAGATGATCAGCAGCCCCACGAACGTGTCGGTCACGGCCAAGGACAGCAGGCCGACCGCGGTCACGATCGCCCCGCCCAGGATGAAGGGTGCGCGACGGCCGAATCGGCTTCGGGATCGGTCGGACACCATTCCCCAGGTCGGTTGCGCGAGGCAGACGAGGAGCCCGGCGATCCCGGTGGCGATTCCCAGCCGAAGCGCCTTATCGGCGGGATCGATTTGCTCGATCTGCACCGCCAGCAGGATGTTCGGGACCGAGTTCACCACGAGCTGTTGGCCGAAGGCCGCTCCCCCGAGTGTGGCGCCGAACCGGCCCCCAGGATGCTGTTCGGTTCCGACTGCCCGGGTCAGGCCCATGATTACTCCTCGCGAACTGGATTGAATCGCACTCACCCTCCCGCCTACTGAACAGATGGTAGGTATGTGAGAACAGCACTAGCGTACCGAGTATTTAGTAGGTTAGTGTCCTGGATCACGAAGGAGGCACCGTGCGATGCGGGTCACACCCCGGCCCAATTCTCGGACCTCGCGAATGTCCGCCTCGTGCAACCGATCTCCCCCGTTTCGATGAGGAAACCACCCCGATGAACATTCGCCGAGCGACCCTCACCGCGGCCATCGTGGCCGTCGGTATTACCGGCACCGCGACCGCCACCGCTTCCCCCGACACCGTCCCGGCCTCTGTCTCCTACCGCGCGAACATCATTGACAACGCCGTGGTCACGACGCTTCAGAACGGCGTCTTCGTGCTGGCGGACGACAAGCGGTCCATCGCCGTCCGCGACACCTCCGGGCAGGCGCTGGACTCGGTCCCGCTGTCGGTCAGCCTCGACGGTCAACGGCTACCGCTCATTCAGCAGATCGCCGACGACGGCCACACACTGCGACTGCTGCCCGATCTCACCCGCTTCGACCGCGCCGCGCTGCGACCGGTCGCCTCGCCGCTGGAGAACCAGTTGGCCATGAACGACCTGATCAACTCGGTCAGCCTGGGCACCTCGATCGGCAGCCTGGTCGGAACGGCCATCGGCGCGGTGGCCGGGATCGGGGTCGGCGTGGCGCTGGCTGGCGCGTCGTGTCTGGTGCTGACACTTGGCTGCGTGGTGACCGTGCTGCCGATCATCGGCGTGGTGGCCGCGGCCGGTGGGCTCGCCGGTTTGGTCCTGGGCGGCGGACCCACCGCTGCCGCAGCGGCTTTCGAGTACTTCAGCATCCTGCGCACCGATCCCGGACAGAGCAAGTACGCCCCCAATGTCCAAGGCAAGCCGGGCGGGGTGCCCGCTCCCGTCGAGAACTGATCTGCGCGAGAACGGAATATCCGGAATGAAGCTTCGCACAACGGCTTTCGCGGCGATCACCGCCGCGGGCGCCATCACCTTCGCGGCGGTCCCGGCCACCGCCGATCCGACCACGACCGCCACGTATCACGCTGGTGTACAGGGGGATTCGGTCGTAACCATGCTCGATGGCGCGACCTTCGCCCTCGCCCCTGACGCAGGGTCGGTGATCATCCGGGCCGTTGATGGCGCACAGCTCGACACGCTGCCCCTGGCCTACGAGATCGACGGCGTGCGGCACCCGATTCTCCAGCGCATCAGCGCCGACGGCCGCACGCTCGCCCTCACACCGGATACCGGAGTTCGTCCCGTCGCGTCTCCGCTCGAAAACCAAATGGCCCTCACGGAATTCGCGTCTCACATGTCCACGGGCACGCTGGTCGGCACGATCGGAGGCTTCGTGGTCGGCGCCCTGGTGGGCGCTGTCGTCGGCCTGGGTTCGTGCCTGATCGTCGGCCCGGGTTGCCTGGCGACGACACCGGCCGCGATCGCGGCCTTCGCGAGCGCGGGCGGTCTGGTCGGCACGCTGGCGCTCGGTGGAGCCGCACTGGTGGACGGCGTCTGGAAGTACGTCAGGACCCTGCAGGCCGCACCCGGCGAGAGCGCCTACGCCGACCACGGGGGCCTGCTCGACCCGAATGGCACCGGCGTGCCCGACGCGATCCCGCGGCTGCCGTCGATTCCACTCAAGCCGCTGATGAGCGGTTCCTCGAGCGGCTCGGGCAAGTAGCCGCGTGCAGAGATGAGACCGTTGTGCTGAAACTTATTGCCACACTTGCGGCGTCGATCGCGGGCACCGCGCTGGCCCTGCCCGATGCGCCCGCGTCGGCGGCGACCGGGACGACTCAGGTCTACGAATTCCCCTCCACCATAGGAACAGTGCACTATCGGGTGTACACACCGCCGAGTGCGCGGACCGGCGCTCCGGTTCCGCTGGTCGTCTTCGCCCACGGGTGCAGTGCCACCGCCGCGCAGCAGCAGGCCGCCTCGGGCTATGACGACGTCGCCGATCGGTTCGGATTCGAGGTCCTGTACGTCGATAATGACGACGGCCTCCACCCGCGCGGATGCTGGCGGTTCTACAACGCGAGCGATGAGCGCCGCGACTCCGGCGATGTCGCCCTCATCGCCGGGATGACCAAGGCGGTGATCGCCGCCGATCCGATCGACCAGAACCGCGTCTACGCCCTGGGGATGTCCTCGGGGGCGTTCATGGCCGGAGCGACCGCCGCCGCCTATCCGGACATATTCGCCGCGGCGGGACTCATGGCGGGCGGGCCCTTCGGTTCGTCGATTTGCCTGAGCGGAGCGGCAACTCCGGTCAACCAGCCCGCCGAACTCACCGCGGCCGCCCAACCGCAGGCACATGTCATGCCGTTCATCGAACTCCACGGCGACGCGGACACGACCGTCTCGCCCCAATGCGGCACCGATGCCGTCGATCAGTGGACCCGTACCGACAATCGCGTGATCGGCGGCAACCCGGACACACCGATCAGCACGACACCGTCCTCGACCACTGCGTACTCACCGGCCGGGCTACGCTCCTACGAGGTTTCGACCTACGCCTGGGCCAACTGCCCGATCGGCGAGCACTGGGTAATCCACGGCATGAACCACTACTGGTCCGGTGGGACCGCCGACCCGCTGTACGCGAAGTTCACCGATCCCTCCGGCCCGAGCGCCGCCGAAGCCACCTGGAACTTCTTCTCCCGCTACCGCAAGACCGCGTCCACCTGCCCCGGGCAATAGTGCCCTGTGCCAAAGTGCGGTGGTCACCCCTCCTGGCTCGTGCGGCGGGCGAGGATCGCGATGAGGATGAGCATGGGAATCGCCGAAACCAGGGTGACCCAGCCGGTGCCGAGGTTCAGGCCGTCATTGCGATCGGAGGCGAGCCAGTCGGTCACCGACGCACCCAGCGGTCGGGTGACCACATAGGCGGCCCAGAAGGCGATCACGGGGTTGAGTCCCCGGCGCCAGGCCAGCGCGGGTATCGCGATGGCGACCGCGAAGAATACCGACGAGAGCAGGAAGCCGAGATGCAGTGTCGCGGCGGTGAAATCGCCCGCGACGGTCCCGAGGGCGAAGGTGATCACGACCGTGGTCCAGTAGAAGCCCTCGCGCCGAGGGGTATTGATGGTGTGCACATCCAGCGTCCGTTCGCTGCGATACCAGAGCCCGAGGACGCCCGCGAGCAAGGCCGCGAAAATCGCGGTGGAGATGCCCAGCGGAATGCCGACCACGAAGTCCACGATGTCGGCGACCATGGTGCCGAAAATGGCCACCATGACCACGGCCGTCCAGTAAACCCACACGCGATAACCGGGAGCGCGGAACTGGGCGACCAAGCTGAGCACGAACGCCAACAACGCACCACCCACCGCCAACGCCGGTGGCAGATGCTTGACGAGGAAGTCGGAGAATGTTTCCCCCATCCCGGTGGAAAGCACCTTGATCACCCAGAACAGAACCGTGATCCGAGGAACCTTCACCAGCAGCGAGGATGAAGACGAATCGGCAAGTGTCGCATGGTTTGTCACCCCGACACTGTGCGCCCCCACCACTGAGAACCCGCTGTGAACCAACCTGTTGCGGGACAAGGCATTCTGTGCATCGGCGTGCCTCAGGACCCGGTTGTCAGGCCTGCGCGGCCGATCCGGCCCGCGGCGGCATCGAAGTTGTTCTACAGTCGGCGGAGTGAGCGAGCGGGAACAGGCCTCCGGGGGACCGGCGCACACCGAGCGCGGGCTGGAGCGGCTGGTTTTCTTCAGCGATGCGGTGGTCGCTATCGCCATAACCCTGATCGCACTGCCGCTGGTCGACACGGCGCGCGGGGTCGCCGAATCGAGTACGTCGAAGTTCTTGGCGGACAATAGTTATGCGCTCACTGCCGCCGGGATCAGCTTTCTGGTGATCAGTGCTTTCTGGCGCGAGCATCACCGCCTGTTCGAGCGGGCTACCGGCTACACCTCGCTGTTGATTCGCGTGAACATGCTGTGGCTCCTCACGATGGTCGCGCTTCCGGTGGCGACGGTGCTCGACGTCTATTCCCATCATGACGATCGGCTCGCCATCGGAATCTATGTCGGCGTCATCGTTTTCGCCATGGCGATCGCTCGGCTGGAGGAACTGCTGCTCTACCGCGGCGGGCTGCTCACCGACGCCGAAGAACTGACACCGACCTACCTGGCCAGCCGGTGGCTGACGGTCGCCGCCGCCCTCCTCGCCCTGGTGGTCGCGGTCGCCGTGCCGAGCATCGGCCTGTGGTCCCTGCTGATTCTGGTTGTCGCCGCACCACTTCCGGGCGCGGTGCGACGACGCTGGCCCGGAACGGATGGACGGTAGCGGCGGCGGCGTCGTTGCCACCGCCGCTACCTGTTCCGACGCGAACACAGGCTCCCGTCGGTTCTGGGACGGGGCCTCGGCCCCGCAAGTGGTGGTGTCAGCTTGGCGGGGCCGGGTTGGGTTGGGGTTGGCCGCAGCCCAGGGAGGGGTCCGGGGGATTTGTTACCTGCCAACCGATTCCGTAGCCGATGCCCGCGCCGAGGAGGGCACCGGGGAAGGCGCTGCCGGAGCCCATGACCATTGCGCCGATGAGCGCTCCAATGAGGCCGTTGCACTCTCGAATCGAGAGGTTCGGGTCCGCGTCGACGCTCGTGGGAGGTGTGGGATCGCTGGTGAGCGGGACGCCGTCCTGTTTGGTGGGCGTCGAGATCGATTCCGCACTCGCCGTGCCGACCGCGGAAAGCGTGGTCGCGATCGCGAGCACCGCGATCGCCGTGAACCGTTTGATACCCATCGCTCCTTCTTCCCTGGCGGTAGAAGTGACTGTGGAGGTACGCACGACCATGGTCGTCGCGGCGCATGGGAGTGGGCATCGGCCGTTCGGCCGGAGTCGCGCGGTGTGGCTCGGCCGAATGGCCGAGGTGCCGACGATCAGAGACCGGAGAGTTGACCGGTTGACCAGGCCCACGCCGCGATCTCGACGCGGTTCCGCATTCCGAGCTTGGACTGAATGCTCCCCAGGTGGGTCTTCACGGTCCCCAGCGAGATGTACAGCTGTTGCCCGATTTCCTGGTTGGTTCGTCCCTGGGCGACCAGCCGGGCGACATCGAGCTCCCGTTCGGTGAGCGGCTGCTCCGAACCGGCGGTCTCCGGCGTGTGCGACTCCCCCAGCGTCAGGTGCCGCAGCAGGCGCACGGTCACCGACGGGGAGACCAACGCGTCACCGCGCGCCGCCGCCCGGACCGCCTCCACCAGCAGCGCGGAGCCCGCGTCCTTGAGCAGGAATCCGCAGGCACCGGCCCGCAGCGCACCGAATACGTAGTCGTCCTGGTCGAAAGTGGTCACCACGACCACCCGCAGCGGGTCCTCGACCTCGGGCCCGGCCAAGGCGCGGGTGACCTCCAGGCCGTCGAGCACGGGCATCCGGATATCCACCAGGCACACATCGGGCCGCAACCGCCGGGCCATCTCCACCCCGGCCAGGCCGTCGCCCGCCTCACCGACGACCTCGATGTCGGGTTGCGCCTGCAGGATGAGCCGAAAGCCGCTGCGCACCATCTCCTGATCGTCGGCGATGAGCACGCGAATCGACGCCGGATCGGTGCGGGCCTCCGGTGCCCCGGGAGTGCTCACGAATCCGATCGTGCCACACCGGTTCCGGTTTCCGGCGCTGCCACGGGGTCGCGATCCGGCCCGAGAATCGGGAAGCGAGCGAGCACATTCCAGCCGCCCCCGACCATCGGCCCGGCGGTCAGCGACCCGCCGACCGCGTCGACCCGTTCGCGGAGCCCCAACAACCCCAGGCCACCGGAACCGCCGACCGGTATCGCCCGCTCCCTCGCGCTGCTGTTGCGCACCAGCACGTTCAGGGTGTCCTCGCACCGGTCCAGCTCGACGCTGACCACCTCGGCCGACGCGGCGTGGCGGCGGACATTGGTCAATGCCTCCTGCACGACGCGGTGCACGGAGGTCGCCACCTCGGGTGCCAGGTGAGCCCGGCGCGCCGCGTCGGTCACCGTGATGGTGGCGTGCACCCCACCCAGGCGGCCGAAATCGGCGACCAGATCCGCCAAGTCGGCATGCAGCTCGCCGGGACGGACGGTGGCGCTCTCTTCCTCACGCATCACCTGGACCAGACGCCGCATCGAGTCCAGGGTCTCCACTCCGGACTTCTCGATCGCGGCCAGGATCCCGGCGACCTGCTCGGGTTGGCTACGCCAAATCGTCTGCGCCGCTTGGGCTTGCACCACGATTCCGGTCACATGGTGGGCCACGAAATCATGCAGGTCGCGGGCGAGTTCCAGGCGCTGCGTCTGCCGCACCTGCGCGATCGCCCGACCCCGGCGCACGTCCAGCGACCGCAGGTAACCACCGAATGTCAGCGCGGCGGCCACCGCCGCCGCGAAGGCGATGATCTCGGCCTCCATCCACCAGCCGAAGCCGATCTGCCGCAGGGGAGCCACGATCACCGCCAACCCCAGCACCGCACACAGCCCGACGGCGACCCGAAGCGGTTCGGCCCGCCACGCGGTCAGCACCAGCAACGCCAGCAGCGCCCAGCTCTCCATCGCGCCCCACGAGCCGGTCACGCCGTGGCCGAACACCAGAAATATGCTGACCGACCACGACCCGAGCGCCCCCAGCCCCGCCCGCCACACCACGGGGAAACTCCGGGCGGGCACCAGCACCAGCGCGGCCATCACCGGGCCCGAGACCATCGGGACAAAGTCCGCCATGTGGTGCCGATGCGAGGTCAATGGCCACACACTCTGCAGATCGAGTAGCCAGAACAACGCCAGGACCACGCACAACGCACCCACGGCAAGACGGCGCACCGGCCAAGCCACAGCTCCGCGATACTCCACCGGCCCAGACTACGAAAACCGAGACCCCGCACCCGGCGGGCCGGGCCGTAGATCACCACGGAATCGGTGCGCACACCGTAGGGTGAGGCTGTCGGCCCGAGTCATTCGGATTCGGTCACCCGGCGCCACCGGCGGGAAGTATTCGCATGAACTCTGCAGGACAGACCACCCTTCGTCAGGAGCAGAGCGAGTTCAACGCCGCCCGCGCGGCCGAGAAGGCCGCATGCGCGAAACAGAACGCCGCGGCAACCCTCACCGTCGCGAGCCACGCCCTCGACGCCGCCGACTGCGCATTCCTCCTCCAGATGCTCGGCCTGGACACTCCGCCCGAGGACAAGTAGCTCCGCTTCGTTCCACTCAGCTCGGCTCGTCGAGGCAGATGACGCGGGCCGGTTGGTCGGTGATGAACGACTCCAGTGGTGTGGGGCAGCGGCTGGGGTCGGTGGTGCCGTCGAAGCGGGCGGCGACTCGCACCAGGGTGCCCGAACCCGAACGGTCGGCGCAGTCGACGGGGGTGATCGGATTGCTCTGGGTATCGACTCGAAGGCATTGGCCGACAACAACGTTGGCGGCGAAACACAGTGCGTTCGAACCGTCGGTGAGCACGAAGTAGTCGGAGTCCGCCAGTTTCTTCCCGTCCGGGCAGGTGCCGCCCGGACCGGGCTTGGCCGCCAGTTCGTAGACCGCCTCTCGGTCGCCGCACGGGGTGGGACGCAGGGTGTTGAGCCGGGCGTGGCGGTAGTCGGAGGCCGAGACGCAGTCGCCGACAACGAGATCGGTGTCATGGCTCGATGACTTTCCGGCGCGGGCGGCATTACCGGCCAGCCAGAGAACGAGCAGGACGACGCCCGCGATGATCAGCCCGGTTCCGCGACGCTTCGGGCGGTTAGCGGTGGCCGGAGGACCGGGATACACCGGAGCGGTCGGATATCCCGGAGCGGCTGGGGGTCCGGGGTGAGCGGGCACCGGGGAGGGTGCCATGGGCTTCGGCGCGGACTTCGAGCGTTGAACGAGTCCGACGATCAGCATGATCACCGCGGCCGCCGGGATCAGCAGGGTGCCAGCGATATACGCCGGTGACTTGGCCGAGTCGGCGGTGCTTGCCACCAGCACGGAAGCCTTGACCAGCAGAACACGCATTACCGCACCTCCTGCGTCGAGAACCTGGTGCCTGACACATGACGATGTTGCGGATTGCTTGAACCGATCGTGCCATCGCGGGCGCACAAAAAGGGCATTTCGCCCATAAATATGCCCTTCACCAGCACAAAGCCGCCGCGAGCCATTTCGGTTCGCGGCGGCTTCGCTCCTCGGCACGCCCTGACATGCCGGTGAAAGGTGTGCCGGAGGTCGGTCAGCGCTGGTTGGGCCGGTGGCCGTGATTCGCCTTCTTCTTGCGGCGGGCGCGCTTCTTGCTGGCACGTTTGGACATGGACTTCCTCTCGGGAGTGGTCGAATACATCAGGCGACGTGGGCGAGTTGGTTGCTCCACGCGGCCAGTCGCGTGCGGGCGCGCGAATTGCGCACCAGCGCAGCCGCATTCGAGGGCTGGGCGCCCTCGTAGTAACCGCCGTTGGTGACCGGCGTGCCGGGGGCGGCCAGGTGGACCAGGAGCGCGGCGGCGGCGTCGAGGGGGGCGGCGCGGTGGCTGCGCAAGCGGGGCAGGTCGATCTCGAAGTCGGCCGGATGCACGCTGAGCGAGGTCAATCCGTCCGGGCCCGTTTCGGCCAGCGAGCGGCTGAACATGGTCAGCGCCAACTTGGACTGCGCGTAAATGGCGAGGGGAGTGTAGATTCCGCGCCTGCGGTCCAGGTCGGAGTAGTCGATCGTGCCAGCGGCGTGCAGTTTCGAGGTGACGGTGACGACCCGGCCCCGGGCGGCCTCGAGCGCGGGCAGCAGTGCCATGGTCAGGCGCTGCGGCGCGAGATAGTTGACCTGGAAGGTCAATTCGTGCCCGTCCTCGGTGTGGGTACGCGCGTCGGGCGCGGCGATCGACGCGACATTGATCAGCGCGTCCAGCCGGTCGAATTCCGCGGCAAGAGTACGGCCGAGCTCGTCGACCTCGGCCAAGCGCGTGAAATCGGCCTGCACCATGCGTATTTGGCCGGGTCTGGCCGTGGCCTGCAATCGCTGCACGGTCTCATCGGCGTGATTCTTGTCCAGAATGTGCGCGATGACGGTGTCGCCATCGGCGATCACCCGCTGCGCCGTCGCGAAGCCGAGGCGGGTATCGGCCCCGGTCACGACGACGTCGCGGGTGCTGGACAGGGTTGCGGACATAGCTCTCCGATCGGGCGGGGTGTGGTTGCGCCGAGAATGGCGACGAATCCGCGCAAATACCTTGCGCGGCAGGAGATATGACGGGATCGATTACCTCGAACTCGGCGGCTCGTCCTCACTCTGGAACCCGAAGAGCTCCAGAGCAGACGGCAGGCCGACGATCACAGTCACACCTGAGATATCACCCCGCCCCGCAACCCCGGGCAAGCTTTGCGGCCCCGATTTGATGGATCCTTGACACCCGTTTGTTCCGAGCCGAGACGGCTAGGGACAGGGCGTTGACCTCACGACTGAAATGATGAGAGGATTTGAGTGTAATCATCTCACTGTCGAGAGGGGTTCCGGTGAACACCGTGGGAGCGCAGCAGCTGGTCGATCCGGTTGGAAACGGATCGCGATCGAGGTTCCCGGTGTCGCGGGAGAATCCGCATGCCGCGCTCATCGAGGACGTCAGGTGGTTCGGTGGGTCGCTGCTGTGGCCCTTCTTCGGGCAGTTGGCGTTGGATCAGGTGGCCTATCGGGAGATCGCCGCCGCGGTCGACCGCAGCGGGCAGTTCGCCGCGAATTTCACCGATCGTGGGCTGCGCAGCTTCGCGTTCACCGCGCTGTACCTGTTCGCCGATCCCACCGACGCGGCCGCGTTCACCGCCAAGTTGAAGTCGATGCACGGCGCGGTGCGTGGCCGCGGAACCGGTGAATTCGCCGACACTCGCTACAGCGCCCTGAATCCCGAGCTGTGGAAATGGGTCGCCGCCAGTGGGCTGAACCTCATGTACAAGGGCTACCTGCAGATAGCGGGCCGAGACCTGGACGCGACCGAGCGTGACATCGTCTACCAGACGCTCCGGTCGGTCCTGTCCACCCTCGAACTCCCCAGCTCCGCAACCACTTTGCCCGCCACCGCCGCCGAGCTCACCGCCTACTACGACGAGGTCGCCGCGACGAAGCTGGCCGACAATGGATTCCTCCAGCAGGCCCGTCAGCATTTCGACCACCTGCCGGTACCGATGCTGTTGTTCCCCAGAGTGATTCACCCCGCCGTACGGCCGCTCTGGCGCGCGGCCATCCCGGTGTTCGCGCGGCCCGCGAAGGTCTGTTCCGACGCCAATCAGCACCCCAGGATGCGAGAGCTGCTCGGTATCCGCTGGACTCGCGCCAATCAGGTCGAATACGCGCTCTACCGCGCGGTGCTGCACCTGGCCTGGCGCTATCTGCCCCGCCGCCTGACCCTGGATCCGCTGGCCTACAACCGATTCCGCTACGAGAAGATCCGCGACACTTACGCGAGCGCGCAACTGGATTCGTTCGCGGCCGCGTCCTGAGCCGCCGGTTTCGCCGACAACCAGCGGGCAGTCGGTTACGCGGTCAGCACTTCGATTCCGTACTGCTCCAGTTCATTACGCAGGGTGGCCGGGCCCGCGTCGTCGGTGATGAGGACGTCGATGTCTTCGATGGCGGCGAAGCGTACGAAGTCCTCGCGGCCGAGCTTGCTGGAGTCGGTGACGACGACCACGCGGTGGGCGGTTTTGATCATGGCGCGTTTGACCGCGCCCTCGTCGACGTCGGGGGTGGAGAGGCCGTGGCCGAGGGTGAGCGCGTTGGTGCCGATGAAGGCTACGTCGACGCGCAATTCGTCGAGGGCGCGCAGGGTTTGGGGGCCCACGGCCGCCTGGGTCAGGCCGCGGACGCGGCCGCCGAGCAGATGCACCTGGGCCCCGGGGTGTGCGGAGAGCCGGGTCGCGATCGGGAGTGAGTTCGTCACCGCCAGCAGTTCCCGGTCAGCGGGGAGCAGGGCGGCCACCCGCGCGGTGGTGGTGCCCGCGTCGAACAGGACGCTGCCGCCGGAGGGCGGCAGGAAATCCAAGGCCGCCTTGGCGATTCGATCCTTCTCCGGGGAGCGGCTGCCCTCGCGCTCGGTGGTGCCGAGCTCGAGGGCGGTCAGGGCGGCGGCCGGGACCGCGCCGCCGTGCACGCGGCGCACCAGGCCCATGCGGTCGAGGACGGCCAGATCACGGCGCACGGTCTCGGCGGTGACGTCGTACCGTTCGGCCAGATCGGTGACCGCCACGCGCCCGAGCTGCCCGACCAGGGTGGCGATGGCCTCCTGCCGCTCCTCGGCGTACATATCGCTCCTCCGCTACTCAGGCCCGGCTGTCCAGCACCGACTTGATCTCCGCCGCGGTGCGCGCCGTGTGCAGGCGCTCGACCTGTTCCTTGTCGATGAACACCTGGGCGATGCGATTCAACAGCGCCCGATGCTCGTCACCGTATCCGGCTATGCCGATGACGAATTCGACGGGCTTGCCGTTCCAGTCGATGGGTTCGGCATAGCGCACGAGCGAGAGTCCGGCCCGGCGGATACCGGCCTTGGCCTCATTGGTGCCGTGCGGAATCGCGAGCCCATTGCCCATATAGGTCGTGGTCAGGCGTTCCCGTTCGTGCATGGACGGAAGGTAGGACCGGTCGACCGCGCCCGCGGCGAGCAAGAGTTCACCCGCCTCGGTGATCGCGTCGGCGCTGGTACCGGCCGAACCGTCGAGCACGATGGAGCGCAGCGGCAGCACGTCGACGCTCGGCTCCGGTTCCGCCGCAACGGGTTCCGGCTCCTCGGCCGGGCCGTCACCGTTCGCGTGAGTCAACAGGGTGACGATCTCGTCGTAGCGCGGACTGTTCATGAAGTCCTCGACCGAGATGTGCAGGGCCGAGGGTGTCCGCGCTCGCGCCCGGTCGGCCAGATCCTGGTGCGTGACCACCACATCGTAGGTGTCGTCGAGGTTCGCGATGGCCCGATTGACCACCGTGACGTCGCCGCGGCCAGCGTCTCGAATCTTCTTGCGCAACACCGACGCACCCATGGCGGACGATCCCATGCCTGCGTCACAGGCGAAAACGATCGTGGAAATCGTCGAGTCGCCAGCACCACCCGAACCGCCCGATGCGCCGAGGAGTGCGGTGGACGCGATGGATCGCTTGCCCTTCATGGCCTCCATGGCGACGGTGGCCCGCCCCAGATCCGCTTCGCCGGTGGCCCGATCGGTCTTCAGCAGCAGGGCGGCGACCAGGAAGGTCACTGCCGCAGCGCAACTCACCGACAGCGTGACGCCGAGGTAGCTGCCGGTCGCGGTCTGCGCGAAGACCGCGATGATCGACCCGGGCGCGGCCGGTGCGCGCAGTCCGGAGTGGAACACCACATTGATGAAGACGCCGGTCATGCCGCCCGCGATGGTGGCCAGGATCAGCTTCGGCTTCATCAGCACGTACGGGAAGTAGACCTCGTGGATGCCGCCGATGAAGTGAATGAGCGCGGCACCGGGCGCCGAGCTCTTGGCCATCCCCTTGCCGAACATCCAAAAGGCCAGCAGCAGACCGAGACCCGGCCCGGGGTTGGCCTCGAGCAGGAACAGAATGGATTTGCCGTTCTGCGCGGCCTGGGTGGTGCCCAAGGGAGTCAGCACACCGTGATTGACCGCGTTGTTGAGGAACAGCACCTTCGCCGGTTCGATGAAGATCGAGGTCAGCGGCAGCAGGCCGTGATCGACGAGGAAGTTCACCACATTGCTGGCCACCCGGCTGAACGCGGAGACCAGCGGGCCGACGCCGAAGAACCCGCCGGTGGCGAGTATTCCGCCCGCGATACCGGCCGAGAAGTTGTTGACCAGCATCTCGAATCCGGGCCGAATCTTGCCGTCCCACAGGGCATCCAGCCGTTTGATGACCCAGCCGCCGAACGGTCCCATGATCATCGCGCCCAGGAACATCGGCACATCCGCGCCCGCGATCACGCCCATGGTGGCGATGGCGCCCACCACCGCGCCGCGGGTGTCGTAGACGAGTTTGCCGCCGGTGTATCCGATGAGGATCGGCAAGAGATAGGTGATGGTCGGGGCGACGATGCCGCCGTGCGCGTAGTCCCCCCAACCGCCGATGTGCGCGACCCAACTGCCCTTGCCCAGCAAATGCCCTGTGAGAGAAGTGATCCAGCCCTTCTCGATGAACAGGGCCGTGAGCAAACCCCAGGCGATGAATGCGCCGATATTCGGCATGACCATATTCGATAGGAACGAACCGACTCTCTGCACGCGCACCCGCGCGCCGATGCGGGACTCCGGTGAGGCGATGGACATCGTGACGACTTCCTCTGAACAACTCGAAGGCAATGTGACTCGGGCCACATTCCTTCAATTAGTAGACCGCAGAATCGGACACAATGGCAAGCAATCGGGCACAAATGGGCACGAATTCATGTGGCTTTACGCCCGTTTCGCGCTACGGTGACCTCGGAGGGGCACGCCCCGCCGGACAGCCACCCGGAAGGAACACCAGCCATGAAGGCGCTGCGCTACTACGCACCCGAGGATCTCCGGCTCGAGGAGATCCCCGAACCGGTCTGCGCCCCGGACGAGATCAAGCTCCGCGTTCGCAACTGTTCGACCTGCGGCACCGACGTCAAGATTCGTCACAACGGACACCAAAACCTCACGCCGCCACGCACTCTCGGCCATGAGATCGCCGGGGAGATCGTCGAAGTGGGCGCGGCGGTGAACGAGCGCCACGGCACCGACTGGCGCGTCGGCGATCGCGCGCAGGTCATCGCGGCGGTGCCGTGCGGGGAATGCCACGAGTGCCGCAAGGGCTGGATGGCGGTGTGCCAGAACCAGACCTCGGTGGGCTACCAGTACGACGGCGGGTTCGCCGAGTACATTCTCGTGCCGGAGCAGGTGTTGAAGATCAACGGGCTCAACCGGATTCCCGAGGGCGTCGGCTTTGCCGAGGCCTCGGCGGCGGAGCCGCTCGCCTGCGCGATCAATGCGCAGGAACTCCTCGGCATCGAGGCGGGTGACACCGTCGTCGTCTTCGGCGCGGGTCCGATCGGCTGCATGCACATTCGTATCGCCCGGGGCGTACACCGGTGCGGCCCCGTCTATCTCGTGGACGTCAATACCGACCGGTTGCAACTCTCAGCTGAGGCGGTCAAGCCCGACGAGGTGATCGACGCGTCCGCAGTGGATGTCGTGCGCCGGGTCATGGAACTGACCGGCGGCCGCGGGGCCGATGTGGTCATCACGGCCACCGCCGCCAACATCACCCAGGAGCAGGCCATCGCCATGGCCGCGCGCAATGGCCGCATCTCCTTCTTCGGCGGCCTGCCCAAGACCAAACCCACCATCGAATGCGACTCCAATGTGGTGCACTACCGCCAGTTGCACATTCATGGCGCCAACGGATCCGCGCCCGAACACAACAGGCGCGCGCTGGAATACATCTCGACGGGTCAGGTTCGGGTCGAGGATCTCATCACCCACACCGTGCCCCTGCCCGAGATCCTCGATGCCTTCCGCATTGTCGAGCAGGGTGCGGCCATCAAGGTGACCGTCGAACCCTGAATCCGGGGCGGCCCCGGATTCACTGCGCGATCCCGCTGCTCGGCGCGCTGCCGCACACTTCGAGGCCGACGACGCACATGTCGTCGTCGCTGTCGGCGTCGCTGTTGCCGAGCAGATGGTCCAGTCGATCGCCCAGGCAACCGTCGAAGCGGGCCGACTCGGTCAGCAGTCGCTGGACGCAGTCGTCCAGGGCGCGGCCGCGCCGTTCGATGAGGCCGTCGGTGTACAGCAGCAGGACATCGTCGGCCTCCAGTCGCATTTCGCCTTCCTCGTACTGTGTTTCGGCCACCGCGCCGAGGATCATGCCGTCGACGGCCGGGAGGGTCGATGCCGCGCCCGCGCGCACCAGCACCGGTGGCAGGTGCCCGGCCCGCGCCCAGCGCAAGACCCGGGTTTCCGGATCGTAGAGACCACAGACGACCGTGGCGAATATGGTGTCGTCGGGCTGATGGGCTACCTGATTGAGCCAATTGAGCATGTGGCCGGGCCCCACGCCGGTGGCAGCCAGACCGCGTAAGGCATTGCGCAGCACCACCATTCCGGTCGCCGCCGCGATACCGTGCCCGACAATGTCGCCGACCGAGACCAGAATCTGTTTCGACGCGAGCACGACGACGTCGTACCAGTCGCCCCCGACCAGATGATCCTGCTCGGTCGGCCGATAGCGCACCGCCGTCCGCAACCCGAAAATCTCGGTGGCGGGCTGGGTCTCGGGCATGATCGCCAGTTGGAGTCGGCGGGCGAGCTGGCTCTGTTCGGCCGCCTGTTCCTCGGTCCGGGTGAGCCGGTCGCGGGTGGCCGACAGGGCGATCTCGGTCCAATGTTGCGTCGAGGCATCCTGGTACACGCCGCGAACGGCGAGCAGGTTACCCGTGGGGTCGAGCACCGGCTCGGCGACAATCCGCACATGCCGGATGCCGCCGTCCGGCCGAACGATCCGGAAGGCGGCCGAGTCCGCCCGTCGATAACGCAGTACCGCGCGCAGGAATCGTTGCGCCGCTTGCGAGTCCGACGGCGCGACATAGAGGGGCAATTGACCGAACGGAATCGGGTCGGCGGTCGGCTCCAGCCCATACATCGCGAAAAGGTGCTCGCTCCAGATGATCTCGCCACTGGTCGCGTTCTCCTCGAAAGCGCCGACCCGGCCGAGCCGCTGCGCATGCCGCAGGAGCGCGGCCGAACGTTCCGCCACATCCCGAATGCGCCACACCACCAGGACCGCGTCCCCGTGGCGGCCGATGCTCAACCCGGCCGACACCGACCGCGGCATTCGCCCGGACAGCTCGGTGAGCGTGACGGGGTCGGCGCGATAGCTCGTCCCGGTGGCATAGACCCGCTCGATGCGCTCGAACAGCCGCTCCCGGCCGACGGAGATCGGATACGCCTCGGTCAGCGACGCGCCTTGGATCAGCTCGCGGGGTCGACCCGCCGGATCCAGGAAACACGCATTGAGATGATGGATTCGGAAGTCGACGAGCGCGCGCTCGGCGTCGTACGCGGGCACCAGCACCAGCGCCGGATCGAGGAGGTCGTCCGCCAACCGCGTTGCTTCGGCGGGCCCCTCCGCGCCGGGACCGCGCTCCGCGGCCGGATCCGAATCCAGTGTGTAGGAACATAGTTCGGCCAATGCCTCGAGCTGCCGGCGCATCCGCGGCGGATAGTCGCGCACCGGATGCGGCCAGCACACCTCGAGAATGCCGATCAGCCGCCCGCCGATACCGACCGGGAGCACGACCCGGCCCCCGCCGCCGCTGGCGATCGAGGGCAGGCCGGTCTCGTCGAGGTCATCGATCCACAGGGCATCCCGCCGACGCAGCGCCCGTCCGGCCGGGGTGTCCACACCCGGCGGCACATATCGCCACCGTCGGGCCTCGGATTCGCCGATACCGGCGAATCCCCGCAGGGTCAGCGATCCGTCGCCGCCCGCACCCCAGATCGCGATCGCCGTGGCACCCAAGGGCGAGACCGCCTGCGCGAGCATGGATTCCGCGACCCGCCGGGTGTTCGCGGCGGCCAGCGCCCCACTCTCGGTGGTGCGCAACCGTATCGCCGCCTCGGACCGCTCCGGTGCGGTGCCCGGCGTGAATTCGCCTACCACCGTGCTGATCTCGTCCCCCGCCACCTGGTTCACCAGATCGGCGGCGAACTCCAGCCGGGTCAGCCCCGCGCGCTCGGATAGCTGGTCCAGCTGTCGCGCGGCATCCGCCGGTGCACACCGAAACCGTTCCACGAGAATGCCTTTGGCCATCTCGATCACCGCGCGCGCATCCGCGCCCGCATGTGCCGCCCGGAGTTCGGACCGCAAGCGTTCCACCATGGCGGCGATCCGGGTGAGTTCGGATCCGATTTCGGGGCCGCCTTGTCGATCCTCACCAGCGGTCGCCGGTACCGGTTCGCCGCCGTGCTCGGAATCGGCCATCAAGCACTCAGCCAACGGCGGATGCACGCCAGCAAGAGATTCGCGTCGACCGGCTTGGTGACATAGTCGTTGGCGCCCGCGGCCAGGCTCTTGTCGCGATCCCCCAGCATGGCCTTGGCGGTCACGGCGATGATCGGCAGCTCGGCGTAGCGCGGGATCTCGCGAATGGCCGCGGTCGCGGTGTACCCGTCCATCTCGGGCATCATCACGTCCATCAGCACCAGGTCCACCTCGGGATGGGCGACCAGCATGTCCATGCCCTCACGACCGTTCTCGGCATGCACCACCTTCACGCCGTGCAGCTCCAGAATACTGCTGAGCGCGAACAGATTTCGGGCATCGTCATCGACAATGAGCACGGTCCGCCCGGACAGCTCGCCATCGGGCACCGCGGGCGCGGGAACCACGGCCTCCTCGCGCCGCACCAGCGGCGGCACATCGTCCGGAGCGTCCGCGGCGATATGCAGGGCGATGCGCTCACGCAGCTCGTCGAGACTGGTCAGCAGCTCCAGCGGCCGATGCGCCGCCCGCTCCCGCACACGTCGCTCCTGGTCGCCGTCGAGGCGACGGATGTGCGCCAGCACCGGCACCCGCGCCGAGGCCGCATCATCGTCGAGGAGGTCCAGGAAGCGCAGGGCGGTCTTGCTGGACATATCCAATTCCACGACGACGCAATGGAATACCTCGCCCGCCAGGGCCGCGGCGGCCTCCCGCATGCCGACCACGCTCACCACCCGGACCTGCCCGCGCGGATCATTGCGATAGGCGAGATCGGCGACGGCGCTCTCGGCGACCAGGGTCAGCAAACCGTGCGGCCGTTCCTCGATGACCAGCAGCCGACGCTGCGGGTTCGGACCCGAGCCACCCACCACCTCGGCCACCCCGGTCGGCACGGCATCGGACTCCGCATGCGGCATCTCTTGAAAATCCGGGCGCGCCACCGGCAGATACAGCGTGAAGGTGCTGCCCTGATCGACCGTGCTCTCGGCGATGATCGCACCGCCGAGCAGATAGGCGATCTCCCGGCTGATCGACAGCCCGAGCCCGGTGCCACCGTATTTGCGACTGGTCGTGCCATCGGCCTGCTGGAACGCGCCGAAGATCGATTCGAGCTGATGTTCGGCGATGCCGATCCCGGTGTCCACCACCCGGAAAGCCACGGCCGGGCCGTGGCGGCGCACGCCCGCGGGCAGCTCGGACGCTTCGGCGGGACCGATCCGCAGTTCCACCGACCCGGTTTCGGTGAACTTGACCGCATTGGACAGCAGATTGCTCAGCACCTGCCGCAATCGCGAATCATCGGTGAGCAATTCCGATGGCAGCCCCGACAGCGTCACGATCCGGAAGCCGAGATTCTTCTGGGTGGTCAAGGGCCGGAAGGTGGCCTCGACGTAATCCAGCAGTTTGCGCAGCGGCACCCGCTCCGGCGAGACGTCCATCTTGCCCGCCTCGACCTTGGACAGATCGAGGATGTCATTGATCAGCTGTAGCAGATCCGAACCGGCCGAATGAATGATGCTCGCGTATTCGACCTGTTTGGCGGTCAGATTGCGGCTGGGGTTCTGGGCCAGCAATTGCGCGAGGATCAGCAGGCTGTTGAGCGGGGTGCGCAGCTCATGGCTCATGTTCGCCAGGAACTCCGACTTGTATTTCGAGGCGAGCGACAGCTCCTGGGCGCGGGTCTCCAATTCCTGTCGGGCCTGCTCGATTTCGAGGTTCTTGGCCTCGATATCGCGGTTCTGCCGGGCCAACAGCGCGGCCTTCTCCTCCATTTCGGCATTGGACCGCTGCAGCTCCTCCTGGCGGACCTGCAATTCCTGTGAGCGAGCCTGCAATTCGGAGGTCAAGCGCTGGGATTCGACGAGCAGTTCATCGGTGCGGGCATTGGCGATGATGGTGTTGACATTGACGCCGATCGTCTCCATCAGCTGATCCAGGAAATCCCGGTGGATGCGGGTGAATCGATGCACCGACGCCAGTTCGATGACGCCGAGCACCTGATCCTCCACCACGATCGGCAGCACCAGCAGATTGACCGGCGCGGTCCGCCCCAGCCCGGAGGAGATGGTGACGTAATCGCCCGGCACCTCGTCGACGGCGATGGTGCGACGACTGCGCGCGGCCTGCCCGACCAACGACTGCCCGAAGGTGAAACGCCTTGCGCTGTCCGGCTTGTCGGGACTGCCGTAGGAACCGAGCAGCCGCAGCTCGGGCGGCTCGGCGGTCTCGTCGGCGAGATAGAACGCGCCGAACTGTGCCGACACCAGCGGCACCAGCTCGTCCATGATCAGCTCGGCGACCACCCGCAGATCCCGCGGGCCCTGCATGAGCCCGGAGATACGGGCGAGATTGGTCTTGAGCCAGTCCTGGTCCTGATTGGCCTTGGTGGTCTCGCGCAGGGACTCCACCATCGAGTTGATGTTGTCCTTGAGATCGGCGACCTCGCCCGAGGCCTCCACGGTGATCGACCGCGTCAGATCACCCTCGGCGACCGCGGAGGTGACCTCGGCGATCGCCCGCACCTGCCGGGTCAGGTTGCCCGCCAGCTCGTTCACGTTCTCGGTCAAGCGTTTCCAGGTGCCCGACACGCCCTCGACCTCGGCCTGACCGCCCAGCCGCCCTTCGGAACCCACCTCGCGCGCGACGCGGGTGACCTCGGCGGCGAACGCCGACAGCTGGTCGACCATGGTGTTGATGGTGGTCTTCAGTTCGAGGATCTCGCCCCGCGCGTCGACGTCGATCTTGCTGGTCAGATCGCCCTGCGCGACGGCGGTGGTGACCTGGGCGATATTGCGCACCTGGTTGGTCAGGTTGTTGGCCATGGAATTGACGTTGTCGGTCAAGTCTTTCCAGGTGCCCGCCACGTTCGGCACCCGGGCCTGACCACCCAGCATGCCCTCGGTGCCCACCTCGCGCGCGACGCGGGTGACCTCGTCCGCGAACGCCGACAGCGTGTCGACCATCGTATTGATCACCCCGGCCAGCGCCGCGACCTCGCCCTTGGCCTCGACCGTGATCTTCTGCCCCAGATCGCCGCGCGCCACGGCGGTGGCGACCTGGGCGATGGAGCGCACCTGGCTGGTGAGGTTGGACGCCATGACATTGACGTTGTCCGTCAGGTCTTTCCACGTGCCCGACGCGCCCCGAACGGTCGCCTGCCCGCCGAGGTTGCCCTCGGTACCGACCTCGCGCGCGACGCGAGTGACCTCGTCGGCGAACGACGACAACTGGTCGACCATCGTATTGATGGTCTCCTTGAGCTCGAGGATCTCCCCGCGCGCGTCGACGCGGATCTTCTGGGTCAGGTCACCGTCCGCGACCGCGGTCGTGACCTGGGCGATCGAGCGCACCTGCGCGGTGAGGTTGTCGGCCATGACATTCACCGATTCGGTGAGGTCCTTCCAGGTGCCGGAGACACCCTTCACATCGGCCTGCCCGCCCAGTCGCCCCTCGGTGCCCACCTCGCGCGAAACGCGGGTGACCTCGTCCGCGAACGACGACAGCTGATCGACCATCGTATTGATGGTGTTCTTCAACTCCAGAATCTCGCCCCGCGCATTGACATTGATCTTCTGCGTGAGGTCACCGCGCGCGACCGCCGTCGCGACCTGAGCGATGGAGCGCACCTGGGCGGTGAGATTGCCCGCCATGAAGTTCACCGAATCGGTGAGATCGCGCCAGGTCCCCGACACGCCCTTCACATCGGCCTGGCCGCCGAGGATTCCCTCGGTGCCCACCTCGCGCGAGACGCGGGTGACCTCGTCGGCGAACGACGACAGCTGATCGACCATCGTATTGATGGTGTTCTTCAACTCGAGGATCTCTCCCCGCGCGCTCACCGTGATCTTCTGCGACAGGTCACCACGCGCCACGGCGGTCGCGACCTGGGCGATATCGCGCACCTGACTGGTGAGGTTGCCGGCCATGGCGTTCACCGAGTCGGTGAGGTCCTTCCAGGTCCCCGACACCCCGGTGATCTCGGCCTGACCGCCGAGGCGCCCGTCCGTGCCGACCTCACGCGCGACCCTGGTCACCTCGGAGGTGAACAGCGACAGCTGATCCACCATGCCGTTGAACACGGTGGCGATCTCTCCGAGCAGCCCGTCGGCGTCGTTCGGCAGCCGGGTGCCGAAGTCCCCGTCCCGGACAGCGGTCAACCCCGCCAAGAGCTTTCGCAGTTCGACCTGATCGGCAGACCAAGCGACCGGCTGCGACGCCTGACGGTTGGGTGACACGTCTTTCGTCATCACATCCCACTCTGACCGGCACGGCCGTGCGGCCGTGGGCGGGCGGCGAGGTGCTGGTTTTGTGAACACCACAACCGAGATTGACTCTACGGGTCACCGCACCACGGCGCAGCAGACCCCTCGATTCGGCCAGGTCCAGCCGATCAGGCTCCTTCACCGGCCGGGCGCAACACGCCCGCGATCGCGGCCTCGAGGGTGTCGAACAGCGGCAGCACCGCATCCAGTCCGGTCACCTCGATCGGGCGGCGGACCTGGGGCGAGGCCACCACGCGAACCCCTTGGGGGCCGGTGGATTTCGACGCGACCAGCAGGGTGGTCAACCCGACCGAACCCATGAACTCGACCCCGGATAGATCCACCACCAGCTGTGCGCCGGGCACGGCGAGCTGCTCGAGCACCGTGTCCAGCTGCCCGGCCGAGGTGCTGTCGATCTCGCCGGTGGCCGAGACCACCTCGACACCCTCGATCCGACTGCGTGCCACCGTCAGCAATGGTAAGGACATTCCGCTCTCGGCCACCCTCGCTCCTCGAAAGCCTCGCCTCCATGTGCCGTCGGGTCAGCTCCACGGCGGCTCAAGTGTACGACCGTCGCCCGGCCGGTCGAACACGCTCCGGGAGCCGACTTTCGGCCAGGGGTTCGAAGGCGTCGCCGGTCAGGCGACCTGCGCCTTGCGCCGCTGTTCGCCCTCGGCCCGGGTGCGCAGCTCACTGAGCGTTCGGGTCAGCAGGCGTGACACGTGCATCTGCGAAACGCCTATGGCCCTGGCGATTTCGGCCTGGGTCCGCTCCTCGCCGAAACGCATGACCAGGATCTCGCGTTCCCGCTCGGGCAGTGCCGCGAGCGCCGGCGCCGCGGCCAGAGCGTCCTCGACGAGCGCGTAGCCGCGCTCGACGGTCGCGTACCGATCCAGCGGAGACGGCGCGGTGCCGCCGTCGTCCTGGGAAACCGTTGGGGTGTCGAGTGATTCGGCGTGATAGCAGTTGCCCGCGATCAGCGCCTGGGTGACCTCGGCCAGATCGACCTTCAGTTCCGCGGCCATTTCGCGGGCGGTGGGCTGGCGTCCCAGTCGCTGCGACAGCTCGGCGATCACCGGGGTGATGCGCTGCTGCAATTCCTTGGTCCGGCGCGGTACCCGCACCGCCCAGGTGCTGTCGCGGAAGTAGCGTCGCACCTCGCCCATGATGGTCGGCAGGGCGAACGACAGGAAGCTGGTGCCGTGGGACGGATCGAAGCGATCCACCGCGAGGATCACGCCGACCGCGGCGATCTGGGCCAGGTCCTCGGCGTCCACGCCGCGTCCGGCGTACCGGCGGGCAATGTGGTCGCCCAGGGGTAGACACCGGGCGATGATCTCCTCGCGGACCCGCTCGCGCTCGTCACTTCCGGCGGGAAGTTCGGCCAGCTCGCGCAGCTTGGGCTCGATGTTGTCGTAGGAATCGCCCGCGTGTTCACTCGACATTGCTTTCCCTCACTTCGAGTTATCAGCATTTCGTTGATCTTCGAGTTACCCGGCCTGCGCGCTCGGAAACACACATTCGAGAGCCTTATCACAGTCCAATCACAGTGAATATCAAGCAAATCGCGGGCTCGTCGTGAGCGCCCCGGCTAGCGCGCCAGCGCCTCGTCCAGGGTGTCGCTGAGCAGCAGCAGCTCGTGCAGTCCGGTGATCTCGATCGGGCGGCGGACCTGCGGGGACACCACGAGGCGCAGCCGCTTCGGGCTGATCTTCTCCGCCGCCTCGAGCAGGACGTTCAGACCGACCGACCCGATGAAACGCACACCCGACAAATCGATGACCGGCTCCTCGGCGGCGGCCAGCACCTCATCCAATACCTCCCGCAGCCGCGCCACCGACGTAATGTCGATCTCGCCCACCGCGGATACCACCGCGGTTCCGTTCGCGCTCGCACGCGACACGGTCAGCAATCGCGGCATCCCGCTTTCGGTCAACGCCCACTCCCTCGATCGGCCCGGTCACCATCATCCCTCGCGTCGACTACGCCGACGACTGAAACGTACTACTGTCAGATAGGAATACGTGTCGGCGCGACCCGTACCCTCCCCGATGTCCAGCTCATCGGTCACCGATTCCAGCAGCTTGCGGCTCAGGCTGTCCCCGCGCAGCAGCACGCGGCTTCTGGTCAGCCCCGAGATCTCGACCTCGATCCGGCGTCGGTCGTAGCGCAGCTCGCAGGCGATCTCGGAGCCCAATGCCGACGCCATCACGAACGCGGTGGCCACCTCGTCGATCGCCACCCGCATATCGGTGACCACATCGAGGGTGAAATCCGCCGTCAACAGCACGGTTTCGACCACCGACCGCAGCATCGGCAGCATTCCGGCCTGCGCGGCCACACTCACTCCCACGGCCCCGACCTGTGGGGACGGTTCGGCCTCCGCTCCGCCGCGAATCATCTCCGCCTTCCCCTGCCCGGGCACACCGCGATGGGCAACCCAATCGCCGGGGCCACTGTCATATCGTTCCTGTTCCTGCATGGTGCCACTGCCTCCTACAGCGCGTCCGAACTCTCCGTCGCTCTTCAAGGGATTAACCAGGACGGAACGTTCGACGCGTCCCCCGCGCGATCTTCCTCCATCATCGCCGTGACCGGCGCGAACCGCTCGCCCGCGCGACCGCGCGTAAACTGTCGCGGGAGTTGTCCGTCTGTGCCCTCGTGGAGGTGCTCACCTCATGACCGCTTCCGACGAAACGCCCAACACCGCCGACGGTTTCGTGCACCCCGCCTATTTCTACCGCGGGTCCGAGGAGTATCTGCGCGGTACCGTCGGCTTCATTCGCGAGGGTCTGGCCCAGGGTGAGCCGGTGGCGGTCTCGGTGCCCACGGACAATCTGGCGCTGATTCGCGCGGCGCTCGGCGACGACGCCGATTCGGTGCGACTGCTGGACATGACGGTCGAGGGTCGCAATCCGGGCCGGATCATTCCCGGCGTCCTGCGCGCCTTCGCCGACGCGCACCCCGACACCCGGGTCCGCATTATCGGCGAGCCGATCTGGGCCGAGCGCTCACCGCTGGAGTATCCGGCGTGTGTGCAGCACGAGGCGCTGATCAACGCGGCCTTCGCCGGTCGCGACGTGACCATCCTGTGCCCCTACGACCTGGCCACACTGTCGGCGCGGGCCATCGCCGACGCCTTCCTCACCCACCCGACCGTGATCGAGGACATCGGTGAGACCGCCAGTGGCGATTACGATCCCGACCGGGTCGTGGACGAGTACAACCGCCCGCTGCCGCCGCCGCCCGAGACCGCGCAGACCCTGGCCTTCGACACCGCCACCGTGGCCACCGCACGGCACACGGCGGTCGCCTACGCCCGGCAGCGCGGCATGAGCGAGCAGCGGGTCATGGATCTGGAATTGATCATCGGTGAAGCCACCACCAATTCGGTGCTGCACGGCGGCGGGCGGGGAGTACTCGCCTATTGGATCGAAGGCTCCCAATTCTGTTGTCAGGTCCACGATTCCGGCCACATCACCAATCCGCTGGCGGGTCGCCTCCCCGCGCCGCTGCGGACACCCGGCGGGCGCGGGCTGCTGCTGATCAACCAGTTGGCCGATCTGGTCCGCCTGCACACCGCCGATCAGGGAACGACGCTGCGCATTCACCTCCCGCTCGCCGCGGCCGCGTGAAGCCGGTTTCGCGGCCCAGGCGTGTCACTGGCCGATTCCCGCTGGTGGACGCGCGACCATAGGGGCTGACAACCGGCGTCGGAACTGGTAGGAGGCGTAATGCTCGCACTGGGATTCTTCGGCTGGATCATTATCGGCGGCCTGGCCGGGTGGATCGGCAGCAAGATCATGGGAACGGACGCCCAGCAGGGCGTGATCCTCAATATCGTGGTCGGCGTGGTCGGCGGCCTGCTGGGCGGATTCCTGCTCAAGCTGCTGGGCGTGGACGTCCACGGCGGCGGACTGATCTTCAGCTTCCTCACCTGCCTGCTCGGCGCGGTGCTGCTGATCTTCATCCTCGGCAAGCTCACCGGCCGCCGCTAACGCTCGAACGCCCCGGCCACCACTCCGGCCGTGAACGAATCCCACTGGCCCGCCGCGAAAACCAGCGCCGGACCGGTGGGATTCTTCGAATCCCGCACCCCCACAGCGCCTTCCCCGAGCCACGCCACCTCGACGCAATCCCCTTGGCTCCCACTGTGACTGCTCTTGAACCACGCGGCTTCGTGTAGCTCAGCGTTGGCCATGTTCGTACTCCTTGATGACCCGACGAATCAGTTCCCGGGTCGGTCCGTCCTCCAGCGTGGCGCTGCGAATTGCCGCGGCAAGTTCACTGTATAACCGGACCTCGTCGGGCTTTTCGAGGTAGACGTCCTGGGTCGGACCGCCTTCGATGTACACGATCGGGGGTTCGGCGCGTTCACCGTCGGATTCGAACTCGAGCAGGGTGAACGAACCGCGCGGCATACCCCACGTCAGCCCGGCCGTGAACGGGTGGATCCGCACCCGCACGTTGGGCAGCTTGGAGACCTCGGCGAGATGCCGCAGCTGCGCGGCCATGATCGACCGACCACCGATCACCCGATGCAACGCGGATTCGTGCAACAGCACCTCCAACTCGATGGGGTGGGTCTTGCGAGTGACGATGACCTGCCGCCTCATTCGATGCTCAACCCTGCGATCGATGTCGGCGCGGCTGGTGAATCCGGGATACGCGCCGATCACGGCCCTGGCGTAGTCGGCTGTTTGCAGAAGTCCGGGTATGTGTTCGTGATAGGTGGTCAGTCGGCTCGCGGCGACCTCGAGGCCGGTGTACATATTGAACGCCTCGGAGTACAGCCCGCCGTATGCGTGGTACCAACTCTGAGTCCGCGCGATCGCCGCCAAATCCATTGCGGCACGCAGTTCGCCGGAACCGACCCCGTAGACCTCGCACAGCGCACGCACGTCTTGTTTGCGCACTTTCTGCGTTTGCCCGGCCTCGATTCGCTGCAATGCGGACGCGGAGAGATCCGCGAGCTTGGCCGCCGCCGCGATCGTGAAGCCGTTCGCCTCCCGGCACTCCCGCAAAAAGCGACCGAGTTGCCGTCTGGGCAAGGTAGAACCCGAGGCACCGTCCGTCTCGTCGTTGTCATCGCCGCTGGCCATGCCGACTTCCCTCATCATCGAAACCGGGTGGATCAGGTCACGAAATCGGGTGCTGCGGACACCATTATCGGGTATCGCGGTGGGTCTTCGGGTGACTTTCGATCGGGTACCCGATTTTGCGACACCCGGTCCTGTGCCGGTGGTGTGCTGAAAGCTCCACTGCGACAGGGAGGAAGATCGCGATGTCCGGCGAGAACCCGTGGTCGGTGCAGTCGATTATCGAGCGGATCGAGGGTCGCCATGCCGTGCGATGACCTCGAGTCGATCGAGTTGCAGGTGATCGAGGATGTGCTCGACACCGTGGAGACCCGCATTCGGGAGATGGAGCGGTGCGGGTGGCGATTGACCGTGCCGCGCTCGCGGGTTTACGCGGCGGTTCTACTGGCGGTCGTGGTGAGCGCGCGGGAGGCGCATCGCGTTCCGGCGACGCTCGACCATGCCGCCATTCTGGATGAAATCCTCGATGGCGCAGAACCTTTCGGAGATCCGAGGGCTCGGCAACCGATCGAGGACACCATCCGCGGCTATGCCACACCAGTGAACTGAGCGCCCGACCTCATCTGGCGAACTGGAGCGCCATGGTCGCCGCAGCGGGGACGAGGTAGAGGACCGGGAAGATGGCCGAGCCCGCGTGACCGGCGCGGATGGAGGTGGCCGATGCGCCGAGGAAGTAGAGAATGAGGCAGATGGCGGCCGCGATGCCGATCGGTGGGAGGAAGAAGCCCACGATCAGGCCCAGTGCGCCAGCGGATTTGGCCAGGGCCAGCCAGTTCCACCACGAGGCGGGGACGCTGTACTGCTCGAGCGGTTCGACCACGAACTGCTTGCGGGTGAACAGGGAGAAGCCGGAGAAACCAATCCACAGTGCCGCAACGACTCCGACGACGTGGTACGCGATATTCATGGTGTTCTTTCCTTTGCGAGTCATCTCGAACAAGAACACCGTCGCACTCGCCGAGGGCGCGGCGTAGTGCGCGCGTCACGACCTCGATGTGCAAAACGCACGGGCTAGGGTCGGAATCGTGCTGAATCCACCGGATGGCTTTCGTGAGGACGATCTGGCTCGGGTATTGCGGGAGAGCTGGGGGATCGTGGCGGACCGACTCGAGTATCGGGCGGTCGGGTTCGGCAGCCACCACTGGGAGGTGGGCAGCGGCGGCACGCGGTGGTTCGTCACCGTGGACGAGGCGCGGTCGGTCGATTTCGAAGCGCTCGCGGGGGCTTTGGAGACCGCTATCCGGTTGCGCGACAACGGGTTCGAGTTCGTCATCGCACCGAAGCCGACGCTCGACGGGCGGTCGATCGCGGCGCTCGGCATGGAGTTCGCGGTTTCGCTGTATTCCCATATCGACGGCGAGGGCTTCACTTTCGGCGAATACCGGGACGGCGACCATCTGAATGCCGTGTTGGACATGCTCGTCGCGCTGCACACCTCCCCACCGGAGTTGTGGTCGGCGGCGCCGATCGACGAATTCGAGATCGACCGCCGCAAGAAACTCGACCGGGAACTCGAGAATCCCTGCGGCACCGACGAAGTGACCGGTCCATACACCCTGCGCGCAGTCCGTCTGATCGCCGAACACCGCGACCACATCCGACGCGCACTCGACCGCTACGACGGCTACACCGACCTCGCGCGCTCCCGACCCGACCGCGCGGTCCTCACCCACGGTGAACCGCACGCCGCCAACACCATGCGCATACGGTCAGGACCAATGCACACACCCGCCGGATTCGTCCTCATCGACTGGGAGTCCGCGCGCATCGCCCCACCCGAGCGCGACCTCTGGGACCTCTCCCCCGCCGACGGCACCGCCCAGCGCGAATACACCGCCCGCACCGGACGCACGCTAATCCCCGACCTGCTCGAGATGTACCGTCTCCGCTGGGATCTGACCGAGGTCGCCCTCTACCTCCACACGTTCCGAAACCCCCACGGCGACACCGAGAACGACCGCGTGAGCTGGGACGGCCTCGTCGAGTCACTCGAAGCCTTGTCGCACCGGTGACCGCACCCCCTTCCGGACGCGACCGAATGCCGCCCAGGCTCGGTGCGATCTCCTCGCCGAGCCGGTGCACGGACTCCTCGACCGCTTCCAGAGGCAGCCCACCCCAATCCACCAAGGCCTGAACCCGATCGAACCGCGCCCACCAGGAGCCAGGAGTAGTACGCACGACAGCCCGGCCGCCATCGCGTGGTGACCGGGCTGTGCGCGAAGGGTTTACGAGGAGAGCTTCACCTCGCCGTTGGTAGCCGGTTCGGTTTTCAGGGCGGGAAGCAGGGATTCGCGGGCCATCGAGGTGAGGGTGCCCGCCTGCTGGATGATTTCGGCCAGGGCCGAGGTGACGCCCTGCGCGCCGTTGAGGACGGTGAACTGGCCGACGTGCTCGAACGGTTTGGCCGCTGCCGCAACGATTTCCGGCAGATTCTCGGCCACCTGCTGGGCGATCACCGCCTCCTGGTTCTTGCTCATCGCCTCGGCACGCTGCTGAATGCCCGCCGCCTCGGCCGCCATGCGGGCGCGGACCGCCTCGGCCTCGGCGAGACCGCGCGCCTGGATGGCGTCGGCCTCGGCCTGACCGGTCAGGCGGGTGGCCTCGGCCTGCGCGGCGGCACGGACCTTGATGGACTCGGCCTCGGCCTGGGCCTGCAATTTCGTCTGGGCCGCAGCGGCTTCGGCGCGCAGGCGGGTTTCCTGGGCGTCGGCCTCGGCCTGGCTGATGCGGGCGTCGCGGGAGGCGGCGGCCAGGGTGGTCTGGCGGTAGGCCTCGGCGTCGGCGGGCTTACGGATCTCGACCTGGAGCTGCTGCTCCTTCTGCTGGGCCTCGAGCTGCGCGACCCGGGTGGCCACCTCGACCACGGCCTGGCGCGCGGTGGCCTCGGCCAGCGGACCCTGCTGCTGGGCTTCCTTGGTGGCCCGGTCCACCTCGGCCTGGTAGCCCGCCTTCTTGATCTGGGTGTCGCGCACCGACAGCGCCACCTGCGCCTGGGCGGCCTGCTCCTGCGCGATGGCCTCGCGCTCGGCCAGGGCGCGCGCGATGCGGGCGTGCTGCTCGACCTCCGCCTGATGCGGAACCGCCAGGTTGGCAATGTAATTCGACTCGCTGGCAATGGACTGGATCTGGAAGGAGTCGATCACCAGACCGAAGGACTCCATCTCGTGCGAGCAGCGATCCCGGACCTGTTCGGAGAACTTGTCCTGATCACTGATCATGTCCTCCACGGTCATCGAGCCCGCGATGGCGCGCAGGTGACCGATGAAGACGTTCTGCACCTTGGTCTCGAGCTCGTCGGCGGGCCGATCCAGGAAGCGGCGGGCCGCATTGGCGATGGAGGCGTAATCATCACCGACCTTGTACATGACCACGCCGGTGAGCTGCAGGTTGATCTTCTGGCGGCTCACGCACGGCACCACGATCTGGGATTCGTGCGCCTCCAACGAGATTCGGCGGACCTTGGTGAGCCCGGGGGCGACCAGGCAGCCGCGTCCGGTGACAATGCGGAACCCCATGCTCTCACCCGACCCGCCCGGCCCGGTTCCGGCTCGAAAGCCCGAGATGATCAGCGCCTCATCGGGTTCGGCGACCCGCCAGGCCATTCGGAAGAGCGTGACCAGCACGACCAGCGCGAGCAGTGCGATCCCGACCATCACAAAGACCAGGACATCCACGATGCACCTTCTATTTCACGAGAACGACTTCTACTGTGCGCCCGCCCAGGCTGTCGACCACGAGTACCTGAGCGTGCTTGGGGATCGTCGATTCACCGTCGGCGGCGCGGGCCAGGAACCGTTCGGTTCCGAACCGCACCTCGATCACGACCTCGCCGAGATGGCCGGGCGTGATCGCGGCCGTCACCCGCGCGTATTTGCCGATCACGTCCGCAGCCATCAACACCCACCCTCGCAACCGCCAATGTCCGACCATCCACACGGTAAGCCTGGCCACCGACACTCACAATCGGCTTACGAAAACCTTGCAGACTTCGCGGTTGGTTACCATCGAACCCGATGCATGCCGACCTGATGCTCGACGCGTTGAACGGACTGTCCGTGGGTGACGCGGTCGGGGCCGAATTCCCCGTCCTGCGCCGCCCGCTCGCCGAACTCGCCACCGGCGAGCTGCCGCCCGGACGATGGGAGTGGACCGACGACACCGAGATGGCGTCGACCGTCGTCGCCGAACTGCTCGAATACGGTGAACTGGACCAGGATCGACTGGCCGCGGCCTTCGCCGAGCGCATCGACCAGCGCCGCGACTACGGCTTCATGACCGTGGACACGCTGGGCCGCATCCGGCGCGGCACGCCCTGGCGGGAGGTCACCGCGGCCGCGTTCGGCGGCCAGGGCTCCTGCGGCAATGGCGCGGCCATGCGGGTCGCTCCCCTGGGGGCCTACTACTTCGACAACCCGGAAACGGTTGCCGCCCAGGCGATCCGGTCCGCCCAGGTGACCCACGCCCATCCGGAGGGAATCT
This sequence comes from Nocardia sp. CDC160, assembly GCF_035818795.1. Lineage (NCBI taxonomy): Bacteria > Bacillati > Actinomycetota > Actinomycetes > Mycobacteriales > Nocardiaceae > Nocardia > Nocardia sp. CDC160. The sequence goes on from NZ_JAYKYT010000003.1 coordinate 1,089,787, forward strand.
CCGGCGCGCTCGCCGTCGCCCACGCGGCCGCCCTGGCGGCGCACGCCCGTCGCACCGAAGTCCGCCCCACCCCAGAGCAATTCATCAGCGCCCTGCTCGACCGACTCGATCCCAGCGAGACAACCCGCCTGATCCACCGTGCCCGCGCCCTCCTCGGCGCTTCCATCGAGCAGGCCGCCGCCGAACTCGGCAACGGCGTCCGAGTAACCGCCCAGGACACCGTCCCCTTCACGATCTGGTCCGCCGCAACCCATCTCGACAACTACCGAGCCGCCGTAGCCACCTGCATCGCGGCGGGCGGCGACACCGACACGACCGCCGCCATCGTCGGCGGGATTGTCGCGACCTATGTAGGCGGGCCGCCGCAACCGTGGCTCGCCGCGCGCGAACCACTGCCCTCTTGGGTCGACCAGGCGCTGCAGAACCGGCGGAAGCCCGCCTCGCCCGGACGCTTCAGACGCTGGCTCTCCGGCACGAAATAATCACCGCTACCGCGTAATTCGAGCCTCCAGGCTCGCGAATTCACTCCAAACACAGGCGGGCCAGCTCCATGCGGCTGGCCACGCCCAGTTTCGGGAAGGCTCGATACAGGTGGTGGCCGACGGTTTTGGGGCTCAGGAACAGGCGGGCGGCGATTTCCTTGTTGGTTGCTCCGGTGGCGGCGAGGCGGACCACCTGGAGTTCCTGGGGGGTGAGGGCGGCGCGCAGGTCGGTTGTCGGTGTGCTGTCGGTGATTTCGCCGGTGGCGCGGAGTTCGGTGCGGGCACGTTCGGCCCACAGCTCGGCGCCCAGGCGTTCGAAGGTTTCCACCGCCCGGCGCAGCTGGACGCGGGCGTCGGCGCGGCGGCGTTCACGGCGCAGCCATTCGCCGTAGAGCAGGGCGGTGCGGGCGTGGTCGTACCAGAGTCCTTCGGCGGCTTGTAGTTTCAGGGCACCTTCGTAAGCGTCACCGTCGCCGTGCAGGGCGGCGTGGCCGCGCAGCGCGATGGCCTCGGCGAACGGGGAGCCCAGGGCATCGGCCCAGCGCTCGATTTCCGCCTGTGCCTGCGCCGCGCGGTCGGGTTGGCGCAGTCGGGCGGCGGCCTCCACGAGATCGCGCAGCAGGTGCAGCCAGTGGCCGCGCACTCGATCCGGGGTCTGATACAGCGCCTCGAGCCGATCCAGCGCCGACTCATGGTTTCCCAGACCCAGATCCAGGAGCCCCAATGCCCATTCGCAATGGGTCAGGTCGATGAAGTTGCCGTCGGCGGACGCGGAACGCAGTCCACGCGTGGCCAATTCGCGGCAGCGTGCCTCGTCGCCCTGGATGGCGGCCAGCACCGCCAGCAGGCCCTCGGCGTGCGCGACCCCGCCCGGCTGATCGATATCGCGGGCGATGCGCAGGCCCTCGGTCAGGGCGTCGCGGGCCTCGTGCAGGTGGCCCAGCATGAGTTCGGTATTGCCCAGGAGCACAGAGGCGGCCGGGAACCAGCCGATCATCCCTCGCGAGCGGACCTCCTCCAGGGCCCACAGCAGGACGTCGCGGGTGGCGGCCAGATCACCGACGAGCAGGGCCTGCCCGGCCAAGGTCAGCAGGACCGACGGTGTCCGGGTGTCCAAGGAACGGCTGAAGGCGACCGTCGCGCGGACCGTGGCTATCCCGGTCTCGAGATCGCCGGTAACCAATGCCAGCGGACCGTCCAGGGTGCCGAGCAGCGTCGACCGATTCGGTTCGGGCAGGGCCAGTTCCGCCATGCGCGCCCGCGCTTGCCGGACGGCTCGCAGATCGCCCTGGGTGTAGGCGGCCCGCCCGGCATTGACCAACATGGTCGCGGCCCGGTCGGGTTCGGTCGCGGCGGCCTGGGTCGCGGCGGCCAGCAACAGTTCTCGCGCCTTGCCCAGCTCACCGTCGTCGAAGGCGATCAGGGCGCGAGCCGCGCCCAGCCGAGCCCGCGCACCCGGCGTCAGCGGCAGCGCCTCCGCGGCCTGGGCAAGACGCTGCGCGCGATCGCAACGGCCCGCCTCGGCCGCCCACTCGACGGCCCGCACCAAACGCTCACCGCGCCGGGCGGGTTCGGGCGTGAACCCGGCGGCCCGCTCCATGGCGGTGGACGCGGCCGAGTACCCGGCCCGCTCCCGCGCGTTCTCGGCCGCGATTTCCAATGCGGCGGCAATGGTTTCGTCCGGACCGCTGGCCGCGGCCGCGAGATGCCAAGCACGACGGTCCGGTTCGAGGGACAGGCTCGCGCCGAGGGCGGCATGGACCGCGCGCCGCTCGGTGAATCCGGCGCTGTGATAGGCGGCGGCCCGCTGCAGGGGATGGCGGAAGCGGACGAGACCGGGATCGACGGTGACCATGCCCGAAGCCTCCGCCCGCGCCAAATCCGGTTCGCCGAGCCCCAATTCGGTCAATGCCCGCAGCACCAGCCCGAGATCGCCGGTCTCCTCCGCGGCGACCACCAGCAGTACGGTCCGCACCCCGGCACTCAGTCCGGCGATGTGATGTTCGAACCCGCTGCGCAGTCGGGCCGGGAGCGGGAGCGGACCCAGGCGCAGGATGTCGGGATCCATGCGCGGCAGTTCGAGCAGGGCCAGCGGATTGCCCATGGCCTCGAGCAGAATGCGTTCGGAGGCTTCGGTTTCCAGGTTCGGCCAACGATCGGCGAGGAGTCGGCGTGAGGCGTCGGTATCCAAGGGCGCGAGCTGCACCGTGGGAATCCCGGTCACGGCGAATTCACCGCGTCCGGCGAAGAGCATGACAATGCCCTCGTTGCCCAGCCGCCGCGCCACGAAGCGCAGGGCGTCGGCCGTCGCCTGATCCAGCCACTGCGCGTCGTCGATCAGGCACAGCACCGGTCCCGACGCGGACAGTTCGGCCAGCAGAGACAGTGTGGCCAGGCCGATTTGGAAGCGATCGACCGGCGCGGTGGGCGGCGCGAGGCCGATCGCGCTGCGCAGGGCCGCGCCCTGGTTTTCCGGCAGGGCATCGATCGGCAGATCACCGCCGGAGCCCGAGGCGAGCAGCCATTGCAGGCCCGCGAACGGCAGCTCGGATTCGCATTCCACACCCGCGCAGCGCAGAATCTGCCACCCCGTACCCGCCCTCGCGGCGGCGTGGTCGAGCAGCGCGGTCTTGCCCTCCCCCGCCTCACCGATCAGCGCGAGGCTGCCACTCTGCCCACCCTCGCCACACCTGTGCCCACCCTCGCCATACCTGTGCCCGCACTCGCCATTTCGCTGCCCGGCCTCGGCGTTTCGAATGAGGGCGTCGATCGACTCCACCTCCGAGTCCCGCCCGTACAGCGCCCCGCTCACTCGACTCGCCCGCCCAATCTGGCCTGCAAGCCGTCCAGCACGCGATCCAGCCCGTATTGGAATTTGACGTATCGCACCGCGCGGATATCGGATTCCCCGCGGAGGGCAAGCGTTTTCGAGAGTTTCGGATAGCCCGCCACGGCCCGCTCGACCACCGGTCGCAACTCGGCCAGCAACTCTTGCTCCGACTTGTCACCGCGCGCGATCTTGGTCAACCACGCGCACTCGGCGACACTCATACCGATCACGTAACCGAGCAAGGTCGACACGGCCGTATCGATCTCGGCGGCGGGATAGCCCGCGATATCGAGGACGCAGTACAGACTCTCGTTGAGCCGCAGCACATTCGGCCCCAGGTAGTACAGCCCCACCGCGGGCAGCGCGGCCGCGATCCACCCGTGCCGCGCGACCATCGATCGCATATTGTGCGCACTGGCGTTCAGCGCCATACGCCAGGTCTCCGGTCTACCGCAGTGCGGCACCTCGATTTCGGCGTAGACGCGATCCACCGCCAGTTCCAGCAGTTCCTCGCGATTGGCGACGTGCCGGTACATCGAGGTGGCCCCCGCTCCCAGCCGCGCGCCCAGCGTCCGCATGGTCAGCGCGTCGAGCCCCTCGGCGTCCATCAGCGAAACCGCTTCGTCCACAATGCGGTCCACCGTCAGCGCCGGACGTTCACGCCGTGGTCGCGCCCACACCGTCGGACTCGGCTGCACTCCGGACATCGACAATCCTCCTCGCGAGGCGTTCGACAGCCCGCCCCGCCAGGCTAGCGCACAGTGTGCGCATCTGCGAACAGTGCTCGCATATCGGCGCGATGGCGCGCTCGGGGTGTCGCGGTGGTGTCAGGGCCGGGGGTCAGACCCGGGGGCGTCCGGACTTGGCCAGCGCCACGGCATTCACGACGATCAGGCCGAGCAGACTGGCCCCGAACAGGACGGTCTGGGCGACCGCGGAATTGCCACCCGCCGCCACCCCGGAATCCGCGATGGTCTGCCCCTGCGAGTAGAGGAACAGGCAGACGGCGAGGCCGCCCACCGCCCAGCCCACCGTGAGGGCGCGGAAGACGGTGCGCGGGTGCAGGAACGAGGTGAGCGCGGGAAGGATCGACAGCGTCGCGGCCGAGCCGAGCAGCCAGGTGTAGTCGTGGCGCAGGAAGTGCCAGACGTCCTCGGAGGGCAGGCTGATCGAGCTCACGGCCACGCAGCCGAGCAGCGAAAGCAGCAGGGTCGCAATCGAGAAGGCGTCGGCGGGCAGGCGGGGGCGCACAGGGAGCGAATCGCCGAGCATCAGGGCGGCGATCGCGAGGATCCCGGCGAGCACCAGGGTGCCGGTTCCGAGGACGGTCAACCGCTCCCCGGACGCGCCCCGAATCGTATCGCCGACCAGGTTGTAACCGTCGTGGGTCCAGATGCGGTTCAGGCGCAGCAGCAGCGCCGTGCACCAGGCCCCGGCCCCGGCGGTGCCAATGATCAAGGCGGCGCAGATCTCGCGCGGCAGTGCGGGAAACAGCACTTTGAAACCGGCGACCGAGCCCGCGATCCACCCGGCCGCCACCAGGCTCAGCAAGGCGTAATGGCCCACGTAGACAACGGAATCCAGGTCCTGATCGGCCTCGTTGTAATGGACGAAGGGCGCTGTCAGACCCGAGCCGATCAGTACCGCACCGATGATCGAGAGCAGTCCGCCCAGCAGCGTGATGAAATCCGGAAAGCGTTCGCGCAATCCGGGCGTCACACCCTCGCGAGCGAGTCGCGGCCTGGCGATCCTGGGCAGTTGGGTCGATCGAACCGTCGTGTCCGAGTGCGGATTACGCGGCGAATCCGCCGGTCCGGGCCGCGCTGGTGTGTCGAGTGCGCGACGGGCGGCTGCGGCGAAGGTTGCGCAGTCGGGGTACCGATCGCCAGGATCCTTGGCCATGGCGATCTCGATCACCTCGTCCAGGCCGGGCGGCAGGTCCGGCACCAATTCCGAGGGACGCGGCGGCGGCGCGGTGAGGTGCGCCGAAATGACAGCGGCCTGATCCGGTCGCGGGAACGGCGTACTGCCCGTGAGGATTTCGAAGAACGTGCACCCGAGCGAGTAGATGTCGGCCCGATGGTCGGCCGGGGTCTCGCCGAAGCGTTCGGGTGCGGCGTAGGCGACGGTGGCCGTGGTACCGGTCAGCGTCAGGGTGTCGTCGAAGGCGCGCGCGATGCCGAAATCGGTGAGCGCCGCGCGGCCGTCCGCCCGATCCGACCGATCCACCAGGATATTCGCGGGCTTCACATCGCGGTGCAGCACTCCGCGCCGGTGCGCGTAGTCCAGCGCACTGCCCGCGTCGGTGATGAAGCGGACCGCGTCCTGCGCCCGCAGCCGTCCGCCCGCCGCGGCCAGCAGCTCGCCGATATCGCCGCCATTGATGTATCGCATGCACAGCCAAGGTATTTCGTCCTCGGGAGCGCTGCGGTCGTAGATCGGCACGATATCGGGGTGCTCGAGGCGCGCCGCCAAGGCCGCCTCCCGATCGAAGCGCGCGCGCCCCCGCGAGTCCAGCGGATGCGCGCCGCCGACCGCCGTGCCGAACACCTTCAGCGCGACATCCCGGTCCAGGCGCGGATGCCGCGCGAGGTACACCACGCCCATACCGCCCGCGCCGAGAACCCGCTCGATCCTGTAACCAGCGAAATCCGCTCCCGGATCGAGCCGCATCACCGATGCCCCTGTCACTTCGTCTATTGCCGACAAGCCGAATTCCCGTATACCAGCCCACCATCCGCCGCGCCACCGCACCGTCCCGCAAGGCCGTCGGAGCCGACCCGCATGATGGACGCATGCTTCCCACCGACCATCTGGAACGGGCGGACCGCCGCCCGGCCGTGATCGACACGCCCCTGGGCATTGTCGGGTTCTCCGTCGCACTCGGCGCGGACGTGCTACCGGCCACTCCGGATACCGTGTGGCGCTTGCCCAATGGCGCGCACCTGCACCGCTGGCGGCAATACGGCGCGACGGTGGATCTGCTGATCGGAAGCATCGACGTTCCGGCCTTCGACGGCGGCGCGCCGGTACCGCTGTGGGCCGCCATCTGGCAGGTGACCGCACAGACCGCCATACCGGGACTCGTCGTCACCGCCGAGATGACCGACCTGCCCGCCAATGCGCGCGGCGGCGTCGATTCGGGCGAATGCCTGGCCGCCGTCAGCGTGGAGACCGAGCGGCTCATGGTGTCGATCGGCGGCGCGGACACCGAATTGCTGGCCATGCAGGCCGCCGACGGCCGCCTGCTGCCCGCCGACTGGGCGGATTTGCTGCCCACCGACGACTACGACACCAGCACGGAATACGGTGTGCGCTACCACGATCCGGCCGGAATCGCCTGGCACCTCCCCGGCCTGACCACCCACCAGGCCGCCCGCCTCTGCATCGCCACCGCCTGGTGCCCCCGCGACGACGACCGTCCCGCCGCCTGGTTCGCGGTCGACATCCCCCTCGACACCGCCTACCTGGGCCTCATCGCCGACCCGACCTGATCGACGGCGCGGGCGGTGCACCGGTCCGGCCGCCGGGCCCGCGTCAGGCGAGGTGTTTGTGCAGGAAGGCCGCGATTTCGTCGGTGGCCGCGGCGGCCTCCGGGGTGTCGCGCATGGTCTGGTAGACGTGTGGCAGGCCCTCGCCGACGTTCAACGTCACCTCCACACCTGCGGAACGGGCGGAGTCGGCGAAGCGTTCGGAGTCGCTGAGGATCAGTTCGGCGGTGCCGACCTGGATCAGGAGCGGGGGCAGCGCGGTGGGATCACCGAAAATCGGTGAGGCCGAAGGGCTCAGCGGGTCCGCACCGGCCAGGTATCCGGCGAAGACGCCCCGGAGCATGGCGGGGGTGAAGATCGCGTCCTGTCCATCGCGTTCGGTCATCGACGCGCCCGAACCGGTCAGGTCCAGCAGCGGCGACAGCAGCACCGCGGCGGCGGGGAGATCCGCGCCCGCGTCGCGCAACTCCAGCAGCAGAGCCGTGATGAGGTTGCCGCCCGCCGAATCACCGGCCAGCGCAATCGAACTCGCGGGCAGGCCCTGGTCCTCGCGCAACCAGCGCCACACCGCGCGTACGTCCTCCAGCGCCGCCGGATACACGTGCTCGGGAACCATTCGATACTCCGGGAACAGCACTCGCAGCCCGGCCGCGCGGCCCAGGCGGGACGCCAGGTCACCGTGACTGGCCAGCGACCCGAGCGTGAAACCGCCGCCGTGCACGTACACCAGCACCCGATCCGTCCTGACACCCGGCGCGTCCACCCAGTGGGACGGGACACCGGCGGCCGAAACCTCGCTCACCCGAACATCGTCGGGCATGTCGTAGCGCTTGCCCCCGGGCAGGAAGTTCGCACGCAGCTCCTCGATCGGCGGCGGCGAGGCGGGGCGGTTGGCCTTGCGCTGTTCGAACAGCGCGATGATTTCCTGGATTTCCGGGCTGGGCATGGGATTCCCCTTCAGTTGCAAACTGTTCAGTCTCGAAAGCCTGAACTCGGTTCACCCACTTATTGTTCCGCGTGGACGGCCCCGAATACGAGACAACCCCGGCCCATTCGGACCGGGGTCGTAGCCGTCTCGGAGCTCAGGCCGTCTCGGGATTCAGGCGGTGCTGCCGTTGGTGGCCTCGGGCTTGGACTTCTCCTCGGCCCCGTCCTCGTCCTCGCGCCCGGCGATACCGTGCTCGGTACCCTCGTCCGCCTCCTGGTCCGGCTCCGGATGCTCCGGGGAGAACTCGGCGGGCAGGTTCTTGATGTGCTTGTTCATATTGCGAATGAGCAGGATCGTGCCCGCCAACAGCACCAGCACGATGACCAGACCCAGCGGTGAGGCCTTGCCGAACTCGGGGCCGGTGGGCGAATTGGTGCCCTGGGCGAGCAGCGTCAGCATCATCGGTCGGCGTCCTCGGTGTCCTGAGCGTCTTCGGTGTCCACGTCGTCGATGCCCGCGAACAGGTCGGTCTCCGGAATCGCGGTCTTGACCCGGGTCTTGGCCAGCTCGAATTCCTCGGTCGGCCACAGCCGCTGCTGCATCTCCGTCGGCACCGCGAAGAACGCGCCATTGGGATCGATCTGGGTGGCGTGTGCGCGCAGGGCGTCATCACGCTGCGGGAAGTACTTGGCGCACTCGACCTGGGTGGTGACCCGCGCCATGATGTCGCCGCGCTCGGCGGCGTACTTGCGCATGCGGTCCATCCACTCCTGCATGGGGAACGGTTCGCCGATGCGCTCGTACTCGTCGGCGAAGACCTCGAGGCGGGTGAGGCTGAAACCGTGGTTGTAGTACAGCTTCAGCGGCGTCCACGGCTCACCCGCGTCGGGGAACTTCGTGGGATCGCCCGCCGCCTCGAAGGCCGCGACCGAAACCTTGTGGCACATGATGTGATCCGGGTGCGGGTAGCCGCCCATCTCGTCATAGGTGGTCATGACGTGCGGGCGGAACTCGCGCACCACGCGGACCAGGGCCTCGGTGGCCACCTCCAGCGGCACCAGCCCGAAGCTGCCCTCCGGCAGCGGCGGCAGCGGATCGCCTTCCGGCAGACCGGAATCCACGAATCCGAGCCAGGTCTGTCGCACACCCAACGCCTCGGCGGCGGCGGCCATCTCCTCGCGGCGCACCTCGGTGATGCGGTCCTTGATGCCCGGGGTGTCCATGGCGGGATTCAGAATGTCGCCGCGTTCCCCGCCCGTGAGGGTGACCACCAGCACGTCATTGCCTTCGGCGGCGTAGCGCGCGGTGGTCGCCGCGCCCTTGCTGGATTCGTCGTCGGGATGGGCGTGCACCGCCATGAGGCGAAGACCACTCACTTCTCGTTCACCTCACCGATCACGTTTTTCACCTCGTAGCTATATGCCGGAGTCCAGGCACGGGCGTCAGATATGCATTCCCTATAGTTCCATCCGATCGTTGTTTGTTCCGACCTACCCCCCGGGAGCGTCCCCGACATGAGTGAAAGACCGGCCGACCGGTACGGGATCGCGCCTCGGAAGCAGCGCCGCTGGCTGCCGTACGCGCTCGGGGCGGTCGTCATTCTCGCCGGTCTCGGGGTGTCCTACCTGGGTTATCGCACCTACGGGCCGCAGGCCATCGAGCCGGATCGGATCGGCTACACGATCGTCGACGACTCCACCGTGAGCGTGGATTTCAAAGTGACACGCAAGGATCCGGGCAAAGCGGTCGTGTGCTTCGTGCGCGCCATGGACGGCGACACCGACGAGGTCGGCCGCCGCGAGGTGCTGGTGCCCGGCTCCGACTCCGGGACCGTCCGGGTGGTCACCGAGATCAAGACCTCCCGCCGCGCCGGGGCGGGCAATGTGTACGGGTGCACCGACCGTGTGCCGGGCTACCTGCGCGCCGGGTGAAAAGTCCGGTACACGACCCGCTTTGATGCTTCTACCTGCGCCTTTCCGAATCGTGCTAAAATGACGCGATACACGGTTCCGGACTTCGGAGCCGTGTTTGCTGCATTGACGGCCGGCGCTGTCGGGACTCTCCCCAGGGATCGCTCTGGCTGTCCACTGCTGTCGTGCCCATCTCCGGATGGCCACGGTAGCGGGCATCAGGGAATCCCGGCTTGCCGGGGACAACTACTAGGGAGTGATCGAGATGACTGAGACCGTGACTTGGCTGACCCCGGAGTCGCACGAGAGGCTCAAGAGCGAGCTCGACGCGCTCATCGCCAACCGTCCTGTCATCGCGGCCGAAATCAACGAGCGCCGTGAAGAGGGTGACCTCAAGGAGAACGGCGGTTACCACGCGGCGCGTGAGGAGCAGGGCCAGCAGGAGGCGCGCATTCGCCAGCTGCAGGAGCTGCTGAACAACGCCAAGGTCGGCGTGGCGCCCACCAAGTCCGGTATCGCCCTGCCCGGCTCGGTCGTCAAGGTCTATTACGACGGCGACGAGTCCGACACCGAAACCTTCCTCATCGCCACCCGCGAAGAGGGCCTCGGCAGCGCCGACCTCGAGACCTACTCCCCCAACTCCCCGTTGGGTGGCGCGCTCATCAACGCCAAGGTCGGCGAAACCCGCGAATACCAGCTGCCCAACGGCAACGTCATGAAGGTGACCCTGGTATCGGCGGAGCCGTACCACAGCTAATCAGGACCTCCCGTCATCGCAGCGGCCCCGGTCCTCACGGACCGGGGCCGAATTGCTTGACGGGGACCAACCGGTCGCGAAAGAAAGAAGCGCCGCACCAGATCTGGTGCGGCGCTTCTTTCCACTTCAGGGGCCGGGGGCAGCCCCGGAATCTTGTGGGGGTTCGGGGCGCAGCCCCCGAGGTGCTCCTGGGGGTTCGGGGGCGAAGCCCCTGAGAGCTCCTGAGAGTTAGGAAAGTGCCTGCTCGATGTCCGCCAGCAGGTCGCTGATGTCTTCGATGCCGACCGAGAGGCGGACCAGGTCGGCGGGGACCTCGAGGGCGGAGCCCGCGGTGGAGGCGTGCGTCATGGCGCCCGGGTGCTCGATGAGCGATTCCACGCCGCCGAGGGATTCGGCGAGGGTGAAGATCTTGGTCTTGGAGCAGAAGTCCAGGGCCGCCTCCTTACCGCCGTGGACGCGGACCGAGATCATGCCGCCGAAGCGTCGCATCTGCTTCTGGGCGGTGGTGTGGCCCGGGTGCTCGGGCAGGCCGGGGTAGATGACCTGGGCGATCTTCGGGTGGTTGGCCAGGAATTCGGCGATGGTCTCCGCGTTGTCGCAGTGCCGGTCCATGCGCAGGGCCAGGGTCTTGATGCCGCGCATGGTGAGGAAGGCGTCCATCGGGCCGGGGACCGCGCCCGCGCCGTTCTGCAGGAAGGCGAACTTGGTGTCCAGCTCCTGGTCATTGGTGATGAGCGCGCCGCCGACCACGTCGGAGTGGCCGCCCAGGTACTTGGTGGTCGAGTGCAGCACAATGTCCGCGCCCAGCAGCAGCGGCTGCTGCAGGTACGGCGAGGCGAAGGTGTTGTCCACCACCAGCTTCGCGCCGCCCGCGTGCGCGACCTCGGCCAGCGCCGCGATATCGCCGATATTCAGCAGCGGATTGGTGGGGGTCTCGACCCAGACCAGCTTGGTGTTCGGGCGCATGGCCGCGGCCACCGCGTCCACATCCGAGACCGGCGCGACCGAGTACTCGATGCCCCACTGGGTGAAGACCTTGTCGATCAGGCGGAAGGTGCCGCCGTACGCGTCGTTCGGGATCACCATGTGATCGCCCGGCCGCAGGTTCGCGCGAATCGCGCAGTCGGTGGCCGCCATGCCCGAGGCGAAAGCCCGCCCGTAGGTGCCCGATTCGAGCGCCGCCAGGTTCGCCTCCAGCGCCGTCCGGGTCGGATTCCCGGTGCGCGCGTACTCGTAACCCCCGCGCATCCCGCCGACCCCATCCTGGGCGAAGGTCGAACTCGCGTAGATCGGCACGTTCACCGCACCGGTCTGAGGGTCCGGATCGAACCCGGCGTGCACCGCCCGTGTGGAGAAACCCAGCTGATCGCTCATGCGAACAGCCTAGGGATATCGCCGCAAGGTCCCCGCTCCGGGGTTTCCAGCGGAGCTATGGTGGGCGAATGGTCACAGTGGACGAGCTCTTCGCCATCGATTCCCTACTCGATGAGGAGGAGCGCGCGATTCGGGATACCGTGCGGGCGTTCGCGGCGGAGCGGTTGCGGCCGCATATTTCGGAGTGGTTCGAGGCGGGGACGTTTCCGGCTCGGGAGTTGGCTCCGGAGTTGGGGAAGCTGGGGCTGTTGGGGATGCATCTGCAGGGGTACGGGTGCGCGGGGACGTCGGCCACGGCGTACGGGCTGGCGTGTTTGGAGCTCGAGGCGGTGGATTCCGGTGTGCGGAGCATGGTTTCGGTGCAGGGGTCGCTGGCCATGACCGCGATTCACAAGTACGGGTCCGAGGAGCAGAAGCTGCGGTGGCTGCCGGAGATGGCGGCCGGGCGGTTGATCGGATGCTTCGGGTTGACCGAGCCGGACTTCGGATCGAATCCGGGCGGGATGCGGACCCGGGCGCGGCGCGACGGGGACGACTGGGTGCTCGACGGGTCGAAGATGTGGATTACCAACGGGTCCGTGGCGGATGTGGCCATCGTGTGGGCGCAGTCGCGCGAGGGCGAGCGGGATGTGATCCGCGGGTTCATAGTTCCCACGGACACACCGGGATTCAGCGCGCGGGAGATGAAGCACAAGCTGTCGTTGCGGGCCTCGATCACCGCCGAGCTGTCACTGGACGGGGTACGCCTGCCCGCCGACGCGCAACTGCCGCAGGCGCGCGGGCTGGCCGCGCCACTGGGTTGTCTGTCGGAGGCGCGCTTCGGCATCGTCTTCGGGGCGCTCGGCGCGGCCCGCGATTGCCTTTCCGCCGCAATCGATTACGCGCGCACCCGGGAGGTCTTCGACAAGCCGCTGGCCGCCTATCAGCTCACCCAGGCCAAGCTCGCCGATATGGCGCTCGAACTCGGCAAGGGCGAACTGCTGGCGCTGCACCTGGGCCGGTTGAAGGACCGGCACGAGATCAGCAATGAACAGATCAGCGCCGGGAAGCTGAACAGCACCCGCGAGGCCATCAAGATCGCGCGCGAGTGCCGGACCATTCTGGGCGCGAACGGAATCACCCTCGAGTACCCGGTATTGCGGCACGCCAACAATCTGGAGTCGGTTCTCACCTACGAGGGCACCGCGGAGGTGCACCAGCTGGTCCTCGGCGAGGCCCTGACGGGAGCGAAAGCCTTCCGCTGACCAGCACTTCGGACGAATGCGTGATATGTCACAGCGGGTCCGCGCGGGGCCGGTCGATTGTTAGCATCACCGGGTGTTCGTGCCCGGCTCCGCGTTGCTCGTCGTCTCGGCGCGCAAAACCCTGAATCGCCTGCAGCGCACCCACGGAGCCCCCGCCGCGGAAGCGGCGGCGCTCTTCCCCGGCGTCAGCGCCGCGATCGACCAGCACGCCGCGGCCGTCCGCGACATCCTCGACCTGGGCGTCGAGAACTCCAGCCTGGTCCCCGCCAGCGTCCTGCTCGCCGGCTACGCCCGAGGCATCCTCGAAGACCTCCGCGACGCCGAGGCCGACTTCCCGATGTCCCTGCTCGACTGGCAGGACGCCGACTGGCTCCACCTCCGCCTCGCCGGAGTCTGCGCCCTCGCCCGCGCCTCCTGACAACAAGATCAGGGAGCACTCAGCGCGGAGAAGAAGGCCAAATTCCGCAGCGACAGCTCCCTGATCTTGATCAGCGACATGAGACAGCCCCGGAGAGGAAATCTCCGGGGCTGTTTGGGTTCTTTCTCCTGTCACGCCGGAAGGACGAGCGGCACTAGATCATTCCGCCGGGAGGCTCCGACGACTGCCCACCGGCCGCCTGCCCGCCGGGCCTGGGCATCTGGCCACCGGGCCGCGAAGGCTGCTGTCCCGGAGGCATCGGATGCCCACCATGCTCCGGCATCTCGCCGCGCCCGGGCATCTGGTCGGACCGCTGCCCCATCTGTCCGGGCTGCGGCGGCTGTCCAGGCATCGGACCACCCTGCCCATACCCGCCCTGCTGCCCATATCCCGTGTGCCCGTACCCCATTCGCCCCTCGGGCTCGGCCCACTTGCCCGGAGGCATCTGCCCCATGCCCTGCCCCGCCATCATCGGCTGCCCCATCATGGCGTTGCGCTGAGCCATCGCGGCCGCCTCCTGCGCCGCCCGCTGCCGAGCCGCGTCCTCGCGACCGCGCTGATACGCCTGGGCGTGCCCCTTCACCTCGGGCATCTCGCCCTCGATGGTGTCGAGCCAGCCCTCCCAGCGCTGCTGCATCGGCTTGATGAGCCCGCCGCCGAAACCCACGATCAGCACACCGCCGATGGTGGCCAGCACGGTGATCAGAATCGGCATGGTCACCGAGGTGCCGACCCCGATCTGATTGAGCGCGGCGATAATGCCGATGCCCCAAATGAACACGGCCGCAATGCGTCCCAGCATCCGTCCGTATTCCAGCCCGCTCAGCATGTTCGACACCATGTCCTGCACCACGCGCGCGATGGCACCCGCGATGCACACGATGACAATGGCGACCGCCAGCCGCGGCAGCCAGGCCACGATCCCGTTCAGCATGGTGGACACCGGATTCGGGCCGAAGACACCGAAGCCGAGTTGCAGAGTGATCAACAGGACCGCGTAGTACGCCAGCTTGGCGATGATGCCGGTGGCGTCGTACCGCCCGCGGGCGAGCATGTCCTTGATGCCGCCCCGCTCCACGAGGCGATCGAAGCCGACGCGATGCAGAACCTGGGTCACCAGCTTGGCCACGATCTTGGCCACCAACCAGCCGATGAGCAGAATCGCCAGGAAGCCGACGAACTTCGGCACCCAGGTGGCGATGGAACTCCACGCGTCCGAGAGTCCCGTCTGGATATCGATAGCCGATACCGAGGTGTGCATGACCCCGTCCCTTCGCTATCTGTCCCGGCCGGGTGCCGGAAACCGCTCCAAGGGGTCGTTATACGCCTAGTTGATCTTCGATTCGGAACGTTTGCGAAAGTGTTGCGGAATTGAGTGCGAGCGATTTGCCAGACATCGTGAAAACGCGATGGCCCACCCCTCATCAGGTAGGCCATCGCGCTGTGCGTCCGGATCTCTCCGAAAGATCTAGTAGGCGCTCGAGACGTTGTCCATCGAGCCATAGCGGTGCGCCGCGTAGTTGCAGGCAGCCACGATGTTGGCGACCGGGTCCCAGATATTCGTGGAGGTGCCCTCCACGTGGTACGCGTTGAAGGTCGGGTCGATCACCTGCAGCAGGCCCTTGGAGGGGATGCCCATGGCGGCATTGGAGTCGTACAGGTTGATCGCCTGCGGGTTGCCACTGGATTCGCGCAGGATGTTGCGCAGAATGCCGTCGTAGGTGCCCGGAATGCCGTTCTTGGCCATGATGTCCAGCGCCTGGCGGATCCAGCCGTCGAGGTTGTCGGCGTAGACGGGCGCGGGGGCGGGCATCGGGGCCGGGACGGGCGCGGCGGCGGCCGGGGCCGGAGCGGGCGCGGCAGGCTGCTCATTGGCCGGAGCCGCGGCGCTCAGCGTCGCCTTCAGCGCGGCGGGCTCGACGTCGCCATTGGCGGCACCGGCGGCGGTGATGATGGAACCGAAGACCCCGAGGGCGAGGGCGGCGGTACCGGCCGTGCGAACGGCGGCAACCACCTTGCTACGTCTAGCAGGGTCACTGAGAGCAGTCATAACATTCGTGGGCATGGCGAATTTGGATTCCTGTTCGGTTTCGGGCTCGCGGGCCTGAAGAAGGCAGCGCATTACCACACGGGCGTCTCACGACGCGCGTCTGCGCACTGCGGGCTGTTGTGGTTGCTGTTGTGAAACCCGTTACGGGTCAATGGAATTGGCGTACTCCATGGAGAGCGGTGGAGACTGTCGCGGCCTCCCGGCCGCCGTGCCTCATCGCACCGATGTGGTGATCACGTTCCGCATATGTGTTCACATCTCCTTGCGCCATTCAGACTTGTGGTCTGTTTCCGACAAGGTCACAGCTTGATTGCGCATTGTTAACACAGTCTGAATCAAACATGAACAGACAGTGAACTGACCCGAGTGGCAACTTCGGGACCTGCATTAATACAAGCGCTGACCTGGTCATTCAATTCGAAACACAAAGTGTTTCAGATCACAGAGAAATTTAGCCGCAAGATCGCGATATGCGGAGATTTGCCCGATTTCCCAACGATCCATCGGCGTTTCGCATTCTGAAAGTAACGCTCCAGCAAATCACATTTGTTAACTCAAATCACATTTGCCACATTTGTCACGCCGGTGCGAACGCCCCGCTGTAACGAATCCGGAATCAGCCTCTGACCGTGGCATCACGGTCCCTCCGGCACCGCATCAGCTGTAACCCCGGGAGGTATCTCCCATGTCCCCTCCCGCCGACACCACTCCTGCCACACCACCCATGCCGAGACCGTCGGGCGCGCGCGACCGCGTGCGCGAGACCGGCGACGACCTAGAACAGAGTCGAGATGTCCTTGCTGACAGATGTTTTCACCGCTTCTCGGCGCAACCTGATCGCGGTGCCGGTGCTGCTCGCCGGTGCCGCGGTCGCGGTGGCGCTGGGAGTGGCGGGCACCCATTTCTGGCCCGGCACCCAGCCCCTGCCCGCGTGGGGATTTTCCGCGCCGCAGATCTTCAAGGCGTATCTGAGCAGTGCGGTCCTGGTGCTGATCATCGGCCAATTGCTCACGGCCGTATGGATTTACCGCTTTCACGCACCCAGACCGGTGCACCTGTTCCACCGGCTGTCGGGCGCACTGGCGTTCCTGCTGAGCCTGCCGGTGGCCTTCTATTGCCTCTACAGCTTCGGCTTCCAGTTCGGCCGCGGCGCGACGGAGCGGGTCATGGCGCACTCGGTCGCGGGTGTGGTGTTCTACGGCGCGTTCGCCTCGAAAATGCTTACGCTGCGGTTGAAACGGGCTCCGGGCTGGCTGTTGCCGGTGCTCGGAGCCACGGTGTTCACCAGCTTTGTGCTGGCGTGGACGCTGGCGGCGTTCTGGTGGTTCCGTACCGTCGGATTCGCGAGATGAGCAGGGGCAGCAGGGCCATCATGACCAGCAGCCGGATGGTCTGGACGCCGGTGATGAGCGGCAGGTTGGCGTTCATCTTGTCGGCGGTGGCCAGGACCGCGTTGATGCCGCCGGGCGTGGTCGCCAGATAGAGATCCGACATCTCCAGATCCACCAGCAGGGCCAGGCCCAAGGCCATGGCGGCGACGATCGCCGACAGTCCCAGGATGGCGGCGGTCATGGCGGGCAGCATGCGCGCCATCTCCCGCACCACGTCCCGGGTGAAGCGGGTGCCGACCTCGAATCCGATGAGCACGAACAGCAGATCCTTGAACAGATGCGTCGGTGCGTAGCCGTGAGTGAGGCCCAGGGCCGTCACCACCGCGGTGATCAGCATCGGGCCCAGCAGTGCGGCATTCGGCAATCGCAGCCACTTGCCGAGGCGAATCCCGATGAGGCACAACACGATCGCGATGGACAGTCCGGCCAGCTGATCGCCGCGCCCCACGATCATCCAGTAGGGCAGCGTGGGATCGGTGACCGAACCGCCGAGAGTGGCTGTGCCGTAGGAGATTCCCTCTTCGTCGTCGAGCAGTGCCGCGACGGCCGGTGCGCTCAGCGCGACCAGCGCCACCCGCAGGTACTGCATGAAGGCCACCCGGCGCGGGTCCGCGTCCAGCTCATCGGCCGCCGCCACCACCGCCGCCGAACCACCGGCCAGCATCCCCAGCGTGGCGGTCGGCAGATCGACCCGGGTGGCGCGGGCGAAAACCATTGCCACGCAGACACTCACGATCACCGTGGCCGCGGTGACGGCCAGGACCGGCAACAGTCCCCAACCGACCGAGGTCAATAGCGAGATCTGCAGATAGCTGCCCATGAGCACGCCCAGCATGCCCTGCACCCCGAGATTCACCTCGCGCGGCAGTGGCGCGGGCAGCTTCCCCGCCAAGGCCAGGCCCGCGCCGACCACAATGGCGAGAATCATTTGCGGCGCCGGAACTCCCACCCGGTCCAGCAGGGCCGCGCCACCCAGCACCGCGGCAAGCAGCGCGATCCAGGCGACCACCTGTCTCGGATTCATACGAGCCGATCCTGCCCGCGAACCATGAACCCAGAGTAACGCCGCAGTTATCTCGACAATCCGGACCCTGTGATCTCGGCCGCGCAACCGTATGGGCTTGTCCTACGCCATAAAACAGGGGTGCTGAAATGCATTGCGCCCATCGGATCCGGGCATCGGATCCGATGGGCGCAAATCAGAGGCTGCGATCTAGGCGAGCGCCCCGGTGCTCAGGAAACCAAGCAGGTCGTGGCGGGTGATGACACCCACGGGCTTGCCGTCCTCGACCACCATCAGAGCGTCGGTGGATTCGAGCAGCTTGGTGGCCGCCGAAACCGGTTCGCCCGCACCGATGAGCGGGAAGGCCGGGCTCATGTGCTTGGAGACCGGGTCGGTGAGCTTGGCGCGGCCCTCGAAGACGGCCGAGAGCAGATCGCGCTCGTTGACCGAACCGGCGACCTCGCCCGCCATGACCGGAGGCTCCGCGCCGACCACCGGCATCTGCGAGACGCCGTACTCGTGCAGGATCTCGATGGCGTCGCGCAGGGTCTCCTGCGGGTGGGTGTGCACCAGGTCGGGCAGCTCACCGGACTTGCCGCGCAACACCTCTCCCACATGCACCTCGGCGGTGGAGCCGTCCAGGCGCGAGCGGAGGAACCCGTAGGAACTCATCCACTGGTCGTTGAAGATCTTGGACAGGTAGCCGCGGCCACCGTCGGGCAGCAGCACGACCACCACCGCGTCGGGATCGCGCTCGGCGACCTTGAGCGCCGCGACCACGGCCATACCGCAGGAGCCGCCGACCAGCAGGCCCTCCTCGCGGGCCAGGCGGCGGGTCATGTCGAAGGAGTCGGCGTCCGAGACCGCGATGATCTCGTCCGGGATGGCCGGATCGTAGGCGCTGGGCCAGAAGTCCTCGCCCACACCCTCGACCAGATAGGGGCGGCCGGTGCCGCCGGAGTAGACCGAGCCCTCCGGATCCGCGCCGACGATCTTGACCTTGCCGCCGGAGATCTCCTTGAGGTAGCGACCGGTGCCGGTGATGGTGCCGCCGGTGCCGACGCCCGCCACGAAGTGGGTGATCTTGCCCTCGGTGTCGCGCCAGATCTCGGGACCGGTGGTCTCGTAATGCGATTCGGGGCCGCCCGGGTTGGAGTACTGGTCGGGCTTCCACGCGCCCGGGATCTCGCGCACGAGACGGTCGGAGACGTTGTAGTAGCTGTCCGGGTCCTCGGGCGCGACGGCGGTCGGGCAGACCACGACCTCGGCGCCGTAGGCGCGCAGCACGTTCCGCTTGTCCTCGCTGACCTTGTCCGGGCAGACGAACACGCACTTGTAGCCGCGCTGCTGTGCGACCAGGGCGAGGCCCACACCGGTATTGCCGGAGGTCGGTTCGACGATCGTGCCGCCGGGCTTCAGCAGCCCGGCCTTCTCGGCGGCGTCGATCATCTTGACGGCGATGCGGTCCTTCGAGCTGCCGCCCGGGTTCAGGTATTCCACCTTCGCCGCCACCAGTCCCGAGTTCGGACCCACCACGGAGTTCAACCGGACGAGCGGGGTGTTTCCGATCAGATCGACGACATGGTTAGCGATGCGCATACCCCTCATCGTTGCAGAAAGGAGATGCGCGCCTTCGCGCACGTCGGACATATCCCGGTTGTCGGAAATTACCATCGGCCCATGAGGATGCCGACGAGCTTGCCCGCCGCCTCCCTACTACTGCCCCTCGGCGCCGCGACCATGATCATCGCGGCTGCCCCCGCCCGCGCCGGGACGGTCGAATTTCCGCAGGTCCAGAGCATGTATCACGATGCGGCACTGTGCGGCGGGAACATTCGATCCTGGGCCGACACCGACCCGAAGTGGCCGGGGCGGGCCATCATCAATGTGCAGGCGCTGCCGGTCGGCGGCTTCGACCCGGGCGAGTACAGCTTCGCCCCGATGTGCGAGACCGTGGCCACGGTCGCCTGGCGCAACACCAACACCGGTGCGGCGGGCGAACTTCGGGTTCCCATCCTGGCCGGGTTCTACGGCAGCGAGCACTACGCGGTGTTCCAGGACACCGGTCCGGGCCACATCGTGGTGAACGTCTTCACCGATATGCCGAACATCCCGGCGCAGAGCGCTTTCGACGTCCCGGGCTGACCCGCGAACGTTGTGAGAGGTGCGATATCCCACAGCTCAATGGTTGGGATTCGGGCACACCGGATGTAGGCCGCACCACATGCCCGTCGTAAATTCGAAGAGGATCACCCCAGCAATTAAGGAGTCCTCATGGCTGAGGCCGTCATCGTTTCGTACGCCCGCTCGCCCATCGGCCGCGCTGGCAAGGGTTCCCTGGTGAGCATGCGCCCGGACGACCTCGCCGCGCAGATGGTGCGCGCCGCGCTCGACAAGGTGCCTTCGCTCGCCGTCTCCGACATCGACGACCTGCACCTGGGCGTCGGCCAGCCCGCCGGTGAGGGCGGCTTCAATATGGCTCGCGCCGTTGCGGTTCAGCTCGGCTACGACTACCTGCCCGGCGTCACCGTCAACCGCTACTGCTCCTCGTCGCTGCAGACCACCCGCATGGCCTTCCACGCCATCAAGGCGGGCGAGGGCGACGTCTACATCTCCGCCGGTGTCGAAACCGTCTCGCGCTTCCCGAAGGGCACCGCCGACGGCTGGCCCGACACCCACAACCCGAAGTTCGCCGAGGCCGAGGCGCGCACCGCCGCCACCGCCGAGTCCAATGCCACCTGGACCGACCCGCGCGAGAACGACATCCTCCCGGACGTCTACATCGCCATGGGCCAGACCGCGGAGAACGTCGCCACCTACACCGGCATCTCCCGCGAGGACCAGGACCACTGGGGCGTGCGCTCGCAGAACCGCGCCGAGGAGGCCATCAAGGCCGGTTTCTTCGAGCGGGAGATCACCCCGGTGACCCTGCCCGACGGCACCATCGTCACCACCGACGACGGCCCGCGCGCCGGGACCACCTACGAGAAGATCTCGCAGCTGAAGCCGGTCTTCCGCCCGAACGGCACCATTACCGCCGGTAACGCGTGCCCGCTGAACGACGGTGCGGCGGCGCTGGTCGTCATGTCCGACACCAAGGCTCGCGAGCTGGGCCTGACCCCGCTGGCCCGCATCGTGGCCACCGGTGTCTCGGGTCTGTCGCCGGAGATCATGGGCCTCGGGCCGATCCAGGCGGTCCGCAACACCCTGAAGACCGCGGGCATGACGATCGACGACCTCGATCTCTACGAGATCAACGAGGCGTTCGCGGTGCAGGTGCTCGGCTCCGCCCGTGAGCTGAACATGGATCTGGACAAGCTGAACGTGTCCGGCGGCGCGATCGCGCTGGGCCACCCCTTCGGTATGACCGGTGCCCGCATCACCGCAACCCTCATCAACAACCTCCAGACCCACGACAAGCAGTTCGGTCTGGAGACCATGTGCGTGGGCGGCGGCCAAGGCATGGCAATGATCATCGAGCGTCTGAGCTGACGCTCTGACGTGATTGGGCCGCACAACCTTTCGGGTTGTGCGACCCTTTTCGTTTGTCTAAGCGTCGAGGTCGGAGGCGACCAGGTCGGCGATCTTGGCGAGGGTGGCCTCGTCGTCGGTGGTGACGATGATTTCGGTGCCCTGGGTGGCGCCGAGGGTCATGAGCATGAGGGCGGAGGCGGCGTTGACGGGGGTGCCGCCGACCAGGGAAAGGGTGACGGGAACGCCTGCGGCCGCGGCGGTTTCGGCGATGATGGCGGCGGGGCGGGCGTGCAGGCCGACGGACGAACCGACGGTGACGGTCTTGCTGGGCATGGTCGACTCCTTCTTGGGGGTTAGGCGGCGGCTAGTGCCGCGGGAGTTTCGGTGGTGGCGGGCAGCTTGCGGAGTTGCTTTGCGGCGCTGACGCAGACGGCCCCGACGACGGTGCCCGCCACGAGGGCGATCAGGAATCCGGCAATGCCGCCGACGGCGAAGAAGACGAAGATGCCGCCGTGCGGTGCGCTGAGGGTGGTGCCGAAGGCCATGACCAGGGCACCGGTCACCGCGCCGCCCGCCATCATGGAGGGGATGACGCGCAGCGGGTCGGCCGCCGCGAACGGGATCGCGCCCTCGGAGATGAAGGACGCGCCGAGCAGCCAGGCGGCCTTGCCGTTCTCGCGTTCGGCGGTGGTGAAGAGCTTGGGGCGCACCGTGGTTGCCAGCGCCATGGCCAGCGGCGGCACCATACCGGCGGCCATGACCGCGGCCATGATCTTCAGCGAGGCGGTGTCATTGACATTGAGCCCGGCCACGGCGAACGAGTAGGCGGCCTTGTTGACCGGCCCGCCCAGGTCGAAGCACATCATCAGGCCGAGGATGATGCCGAGCAGAATGGCCGACGTGCCGGAGAGGCTGTTGAGCCAGTGGGTGAGTCCGCTGGTGACGGCCGCGAGCGGCTTGCCGAGCACGATGAACATGAGCAGGCCGACCACGAGCGAGGCGAACAGCGGGATCACCACCACCGGCATCAGGCCCCGAGCCCATTGCGGCACACCGAGTTTGGCAATCCACAGCGCGGCGAAACCCGCGATGAGACCACCGACCAGACCGCCGAGGAAGCCCGCGCCGACGAAGACCGCCACCGCACCGGCGGTGAAGCCCGGTGCCAGACCGGGCCGGTCGGCGATCGCGTACGCGATGTAACCGGCCAACGCGGGAACCAGGAAACTGAATGCGAGCGAACCAATTTGGAACAGCACCGCACCGAGATAGGTGGGCAGCCCACCGGCGGGCAGATCGGTCAGCGAGTTGTCCAGCACGATAGTCTTCGCACTACCGGCGATCTCGTAACCGCCGAGCAGGAAGCCGAGCGCGATGAGCAGGCCGCCCGCCGCGACGAACGGAATCATGTAGCTGACGCCGGTGAGCAGGATCTGCCGTAGCCGCGTTCCCCACCCGAGCGAACCGGAATCCGGTGCGGCAGAACCCGTCTCCACCTTCGCAGCCCCGGAGACGACGCGAGCGCCGGGATCCTTCGCGGCTTCGAGAGCCTCGGCGACCATGGCATCGGGCTCATTGATGGCCCGCTTCACACCCGATTCGATGACGGGCTTCCCCGCGAATCGTTCCCGGCCCTTCACTCCGACATCGGTCGCGAAGATGACCGCGTCGGCGAGATCGATCTCCGCCGCACTCAAAGGCGTACTGCCGCTGGAGCCCTGGGTCTCCACCCGCACCGCGACCCCGGCCCGCTTCCCCGCCGCGACCAGGGAATCGGCGGCCATATAAGTGTGCGCGATACCGGTCGGGCAAGCGGTGACCGCCACGATGGACCGCGCCGACACCGCCGAATTCGATTGCTGAGCAACCGGTTCGGTGGCCGCAGCCGGAGTCGGAGCGTCGACCTGAACGGAAGTCCCAGCCGGAGAAGGGGTCGCGTCCTGAGCGGAAGTAGCGGTCGCAGACCCGGCGGAGGTCGCGGTCGGGGTGGAGGTCTCGGTCGGGGCGACGACATCCTCGACCAGGGCGACGATTTCGGCGGGGGTCGCGGCCGAGCGGAGCGCGGACAGGAATTCCGGTTTGACGAGTGCGCGGGCCAGGGCCGAGAGCAGTTTCATGTGTTCCGCGCCCGCACCGTCGGGCGCGGCGATGAGGAAGACGAGGTCGGCCGGACCGTCGGGTGCGCCGAAATCGGCCTTGTGCGCGAGGCGGGCGAACGCCAGTGAGGGCGTGAGGACCGAGCCGCTGCGGCAGTGCGGGATGGCGATGCCGCCCGGAAGGCCGGTGGCCGACTGGCTTTCGCGGGTGAGGGCGGCGTCGCGCAACGCCACGGCCGAGGTGGCGCGCCCCGCGTCGGCGAGGCGCCGGGCCAGCGCCTCGATCACGTCGGCTTTCTCGCCGCCGAGGTCGGCGTCGAGAGCGATCAGGTCGGTGGTGATGATCGAGTCGGCCATCGCGGGTCCTTCAGTGGTGGGGCTGGAAGTCCAGGGCCGTGACGGCCACGGCACTCGGGTCGGTGTGGTGCGGGCCCGGCAGTCCGGTCCCCGGGAGAGCGGCCGCGGCACTGCCGTAGGCGACTGCGCGGCGCAAACGGTCCTGCGGTGCGGCGCTATCCAAGTCGGCGAGCAGATATCCGGCGAGCGCGGAATCGCCCGCGCCCACGGTGCTGCGGGCGGTAATGGCGGGCGCGGTGGCATGCCAGGCCCCCGCGGCGGTGACCAGGACGGCCCCGGCCGCGCCGAGCGTGGCCAGTACCGCCTCGACACCGCGCGCCACCAGGGCCGACGCCGCGCGGGCGGCGGCCACCGGGTCGTGCAATTCGGCCGGATCGCCGCCGGTCAGCTGGGCCAGCTCCTCGGCATTCGGCTTGATCAATCGCGGTGCGGCGGAATCGAATCGCTCGGCCAAGGCCAGCAGCGGGGCATCGGAGGTATCGACCGCGACGCTGGTGCCGCGCAACCGCCGCACCAGATCCACATACCAGTCGACCGGCACCGCGGGCGGCAACGAGCCGGACAGCACCACCCACGAGGCCTCGTCGGCGAGCTCGACCAGCAAGTCCGCCAACGCGTTTCGCTCGAGATCGGTCAGCGGCGTACCCGGCTCGTTGATCTTCGTGGTGGTGCCGTCGGCCTCGGTCAGGGTGAGGTTCGTGCGCGCCGGGCCGCCGCAGGGGACGGCTCGATAGTCCAGGCCGGTCTCGGTGAGCGCGCGCAGCAACGGGTCGCCCGGGCTGCCGGGCAGCACCGCGACGGTGCGAGCGCCCGCGCCCGCCACGACGCGAGAAACATTGACGCCCTTGCCACCCGGATACGAGGTGGCGGCCCGAGCCCGCTGCAGATCGCCCCGCCGCAGCGGTTCGGACAGCGCGACGGTGTGGTCGATGCTGGGATTCGCGGTCAGCGTGACGATCATGCGGTCACCACCTCGATGCCGTACTCGGACAGTTCGTTTCGCACCGCGGGCAGCAGTTGGTCATCGCTGACCAGAACGTCGATATCGGTAATGGCGGCAAAGCGCATCAGATCCTCGCGTCCGACCTTGGTGGAGTCGGCGACCACCACCACGCGATGCGCGCTGGCCACCATGGCCCGCTTGACCGCCGCCTCATCGGGATCGGGGGTGGACAGGCCGTGGCCGACGGTGAGCGCGTTGGTGCCGATGAAGGCGACGTCCACGCGCAACTCACCGATCATGCGCAGCGTGTCCGCGCCGACGGCGGCCTGGGTGACGCCGCGGACCCGCCCGCCCAGAATGTGGGTCCGCACGCCCGCGGTGCCGCTGAGCCGGACCGCGATGGGCAGGGAGTTGGTGACGGCCACCAGTTCCCGATCGCCGGGCAGGGCGGCGGCGATGCGGGCCGTGGTGGTGCCCGCGTCGAAGAGCGCGCTACCGCCGCTGGGCGGCAGGAAGGCCAAGGCGGCCTTGGCGATTCGATCCTTCTCCGTGGCGCGGGTGTGCTCGCGCTCGCCGGTGCCGAGCTCGATGGCGGTGAGGGCCGCGGCCGGAACCGCGCCGCCGTGCACCCGGCGGACCAGACCCATGCGATCGAGGGCGGCCAGGTCGCGCCGCACGGTCTCGGTGGTCACCTCGAACTGCTCGGCGAGGTCGATCACCGATACGCGGCCGCGTTGCCCGATCAGCGAGGCAATGGCCTGCTGCCGCTCCTCGGCGTACATCCGAACCTCCGTGGTCGTTGTTGACTTATGTTGTTTTATGCCCGAATGTGTTGCTTTGTCAAGAAGAGCGAGTAGCCTGGGTCACAGTTGGAGGAGAGGTCTCATGACGAGCGCACTACCGGAAGCAGCCGCATCGACCATGATCACAGGCGCTTCCAGCGTGCTCATCGGCACCCCGGCGGTGCCCGGGGTGGTCGCGGCCCCGGCGATCCGGCCGATTCCGCGGGTTCGCGTCGAGACCATGCCGACGTCGGTTCCCGAGTCCGATCGGGCTGCGGAGTCAGAGGCGCTGCGGCGCGCCTCGGCGACCGTTGCCGAGCGGTTGCGGGAACGTGCGGCGCAGGCGGGTGGGGCGGCCGCGGAGGTGCTCTCGGCGAATGCCGCCATGGCCGCCGATCCGGGTTGGCTCGACGCGGCCGACCGCGCCATCGCGGACGGACACCCCGCGGTTGCCGCAGCCGCGGCGGCGACCGAGCAGTTCGCGGCGCTGTTCACCCAACTCGGCGGGCTGATGGCCGAACGCGTGACGGATCTGCGGGACGTGTGCGATCGGGTCGTGGCCGAGCTGCTGGGTGCGCCCGAGCCCGGAATACCCACTCCGACAAGGCCTTCCATCCTGCTGGCCGATGATCTCGCACCCGCCGACACCGCCGGGCTGAACCCGGATCTCGTTGTCGGCCTTGCCATGTCGCTCGGCGGGCCGACCAGCCACACCGCCATCATCGCCCGCCAGCTGGGCATCCCCTGCGTGGTCGCGGTCCCCGGACTCGACGACGTGCCCGCCGGGACCGATCTGCTGATCGACGGTGCGGCGGGTCACGTGCTGGTCCGCCCGAAACCCGAGGCCGTCGCCGCCGCGCTCACCGACCATCGCGCGAGTACCGAGCGAGCCGCCCACTGGACCGGTCCGGGCGCCACCGCCGACGGCCATCGCGTGGAGGTGCTCGCCAATGTGCAGGACGGCCCCGGCGCACTCGCGGCCCGCGACAACGCGGCGGAGGGTATCGGCCTGTTCCGAACCGAATTGTGTTTCCTGGACCGCGAATCCGAGCCGACGGTCGCCGAACAGGCCGTCCGCTACCGCGCGGTGCTCGCGGCCTATCCGGACGCCAAGGTGGTGCTGCGCACCCTCGACGCCGGTTCGGACAAGCCGCTGCGCTTCGCGGCCCAGGCGGACGAGCCCAATCCGGCGCTGGGCGTGCGCGGCATCCGGATCACCGCAGAGGACAGCGGACTGTTGGATCGTCAGCTCGACGCCATTGTCGCCGCGGCACACGGCCGCGCCCACGCGCCGTGGGTGATGGCACCGATGATTTCCACTGTGGCGGAGGCGAAGTCGTTCGCGGCGACGGTCCGCGCCCGCGGTCTGGTACCGGGCGTCATGATCGAGGTTCCGGCCGCCGCGCTGCTGGCCGAGGCGGTGCTGGAGCATGTCGATTTCGCGTCGATCGGCACCAATGACCTGGCGCAGTACACCATGGCCGCCGACCGCATGTCCCCGCGCCTGGCCGCGCTCACCGACCCGTGGCAGCCCGCGGTGCTGCGTCTGGTGGCGGCCACGGCGGCAGCCGGACAGCGACTCGGCAAGCCGGTGGGCGTGTGCGGCGAGGCCGCCGCGGATCCGCTGTTGGCCTGTGTGCTGGCCGGTTTCGGGATCACCTCCGTCTCGGCGGCCGCCTCGGCGGTGCGCGCGGTGGGTGCGCGACTGGCCAGCGTCACCATGGACGATTGCCGACGCGCCGCCGCGGCCGTGCTGAACACCACGGATCCGCGATCGGCCCGGCGGGCAGCCGCGGAGATCCTCGGCTGACGGCTTTACCTGGCAGGTAATCGCTTTCGTTCCCGTAACCGGGAAACATCTAGGGCATCAAGGAAACACAAGGTCTGGAGCCCGAAATGCCTGCCTACGCCACCGCCATCCTGTGGAACGTGGACGTCAATGCCGAGATCGTCGAATACCTAGAGCGCATCGACGGCACCCTCGCGCCCTTCGGCGGCAAGTTCATCGTCCACGGCGGCGCGCAGCACGTGTTCGAGGGGCCGAAGGACGCGAACATCATCGTCATCGAATTCCCGGACTACGCCGCGGCTTCGGACTGGTACCACTCCCCCGCCTACCAGGCCATCGTTCATTTGCGCACCGACAACGCTTCCGGCATCGGCATTCTCGCCCCGCATTGCGGCGAAGACCACATCGCAACGGACGTCCTGAAGGAGGTGGTGACCAACGACTGAGTGCTCTCAGGCTGGCTACACAGCAGTGGGCGGGCACCGGATTCCGGTGCCCGCCCACTCATGTATTCAGCTGCGCGTCAGCCGTTTACCTGTCCTGGAAGTAGCTCAGCAGGCGCAGGATCTCGAGGTACAGCCAGACCAGGGTGACGGTCAGACCGAACGCCACGCCCCAGGCCGCCTTCTCCGGAGCCTGGGCCCGAATGAGCTGATCGGCGGCATCGAAATCCAGCAGGAAGCTGAAGGCCGCGACGCCGATGACCACGAGGCTGAAGATGATCGAGACGGTACCGCCCGAGCGCAGGCCCAGACCGCCCGCGGTGAAGAAGCTGGCGACCAGGTTGCCGAGCATGAGTACCATGACGCCGATCAGCGCGCCCACGACCATGCGGGTCAGGCGCGGGGTGACGCGGATCGCGCCGGTCTTGTAGACCACGAGCATGCCGAAGAACACGCCGAAGGTGCCGAGCACCGCCTGCGCGATCAGCCCGGAACCGCCCACGCCGCCGAACGCCACATTGGTGAACAGGAACGAGAACGACCCCAGCAGCAGACCTTCGAGCGCCGCGTAGCTGAGCACCAGCGCCGGGGCGTACTTCTGGCCGAAGGAGATGACCAGGCCCAGCACCAGGCCGCCGAGTCCGCCGATCAGCAGGAACGGCAGCGCCAGCGCGTGATTGGCGGAGGTGAGCGCGTAGGAGATGATCGCCGCGACGCTGACGACGGCCAGGGTGATGCCGGTCTTCTGCACGACATCGTCGATGGTCATCGGGCGGGTCGTGGGTACGGCGGGCTGCTGATAGGGCTGCTGGTAGCCGCCCGGGTACTGCATCGGCTGCTGGCCGTACGGATTGTTCGCGTACTGTCCGGCTCCAGGTGCCTGGCCGAAGCCCGCGTAGCCACCCTGCTGCGGCTGCAAGTTCCGGAAAACCGGGTTGGATGTGGAGCGCACTGTGCGTCCCTTTCTGGAGTCGCGGCTCACGGAGGTCGTGGCCTGTGAAGCTACTCGTCCAACGCGCTACGAGGGTTCGAAGTTCCCGAACCCCCATAGATCGGACCATCTGGACTTTACCTGAGCTTTACTGAACGCGCCGCCCGGTTTCGGGCGCGTCAGCCCAGCTGACTCATCACGCGGTGTGCGATCAGCTCCAGGTGATCCAGGTCGCCGAGATCCAGAATCTGCAGGTAAACGCGGCTCGTACCAGCGGTTTCCGCGTACTGGCCGATCTTGGCGACCACCTCGTCGGGGCTGCCCGCCAGACCGTTGGCCTTCAACTCGTCCACCTCGCGACCGATGGCCGCCGCCCGCTTTGCCACCTCGGCATCGGTGGCTCCGACACACGCGACGAGCGCATTGGAGAAGGTGATGTCGTGCGGATCGCGTCCAGCGTCCTTGGCGGCCCGGCGCACGCGCTCGAACTGCTCGGCGCTGTCCTGCGCCGACTGGAACGGCGCATTGAATTCGGTCGCGTACCGCGCGGCCAGGCGCGGGGTGCGCTTGGCGCCCATGCCGCCGATGATGACCGGGATCCGCTCCTGCGCGGGCTTGGGCAGGGCCGGGGAGTCGACGAGGGTGTAGTGCTCGCCGGAGAAGGAGAAGGTCTCGCCCACCGGGGTGGACCACAGGCCGGTGACAATGGCCAACTGTTCCTCGAAGCGCGGGAACTTCTGGGCCGGGAACGGAATGCCGTAGGCGGCGTGCTCGGCCTCGAACCAGCCCGCGCCGAAACCGAATTCGACGCGGCCGCCGGACATGGCGTCGACCTGGGCGACCTCGATAGCCAGCACGCCCGGGTGCCGGAAGGTGGCCGAGGTGACCAGGGTGCCCAGGCGAATGCGGCGGGTCTCGCGGGCCAGACCGGCCAGGGTGATCCAGGCGTCGGTGGGGCCGGGTAGGCCGTCGGCGTCGCCCATCTTCAGGTAGTGGTCGGAGCGGAAGAAGGCGTCGTAGCCGAGGTCCTCGGCGGTCTTGGCGACGGTGCGCAGGGTGTCGTAGGACGCGCCCTGCTGGGGTTCGGTGAAGATTCGAAGATCGATTCGTCCCATGCGCCCTATTGTTCGGCGTGGTGCAGACCGCGGACCGAGCGGGTCACGGTGAATTTGCGATTGCGGCCCATCACATCGGTTTTGCCGACCATGCGCTCCATGACGCCCCGGTAGTTGAGGTGCGTGTTGTAGACGGTCCACAGTTCGCCGCCGGGCCGCAGGACCCGGCCGGTCTGCTGGAACATCTTGATGGCCGAGCCGGTGTGCACGGCCGCGCCGACATGGAAGGGCGGATTGCACAGCACCAGGTCGGCGCTGTTGTCCGGCGCGGTGGACATGGCGTCGTCCTGGAGCACGGTGATCCGGTCGGCGACGCCATTGGCCGCGGCGGTGGCGCGAGTGGAGGCCACGGCGGCGGCGGACTGGTCGGTCGCGGTCACGCGAATGCCGGGGCGCGCCTTGGCCAGGGCCACCGCGAGAATGCCGGTGCCGCAACCCAGATCGATGGCGTCGCGGGCATCGGGCTTCATGCGCTTCAAATAGTCGAGCAGGAAGCGGGTGCCGATATCCAGGCGTGGCCCGGAGAAGGCGGCACCGTGGGCGACCACCTCGAGGTCGCGGTCGTCGAGCCGGTTGCGGACCGGAAAGCGGGGCTCGCCAATGGGTTTCGGCTCGGAGGCGAGCAGGATGCGGGACTTCTGGCGGCCGCGGCTGGCGCGCACCGAGCCGAAGGATTCGGCGAGCACCTCGTTCATGGCGGGGGTCAGGTACTTGTCGCGGCCACCCGCGAAGACCTCGACCTCCGGGTCGGCGTAGCGGGCGATGGCCTCGGCGGTCTCGGCCAGGCCGGACAGGGCGCGTGGGAGCCGCCACAACACCACGCGGACATTGTCGAGGAGGGCCGGGCCCAATTCGTGGGTCCGATACCGGTCGGAAAGGCCGACAATTCGGGCGTTGTTGGCGAGCGCCAATTCCCCGGTGAGCAAATCCTGGTGCACGCGGACATCACGTAAATCGTGCGCGGCGATAGCGCCGAGCGTGAGCGCGCCGTAGCCGTCGTCGATGACCGCCACCCGGCCATTCCCGGCGGCTGCCAGCGAATCCGCGGCGACATCCAGCATGAGCCGGTCCGCGGCATCCACCGCGAACAGGTTCACCGCTTCGACATCCGGATATCGCCGCAGTCGGCGCAATACGTCCTCGACCTCAACCACACCTATAGTGTGCTAGATCATTGCCGCACTATTCCATTCGGCTCGGCCGAGGGATTTTCTCGCGAGCTTTCCGAATCGACCGCGGCGAAGCCGGTGTTGCCGTCGCTTCGCCGGGGCATGACCGCGGCCGCGCCGATCAATACCACCGCCATGGCCGCGACGCCGACGAACACCAGATGCACTGCCGGTGCCAGCTCGGCGGCGGCCGGATGCTCGACCTTGCCCAGGCGAGCATTGACCAGTGCGCCGAACACCGCGACGCCGACCGCGCTGCCCAGGGAGCGCGCGAACATATTGGTGGCGGTCACCACGCCGCGCTCGGACCATTCGGCGCTGGCCTGGGCGGCGATCAGGGTGGGGCTGGCCACCAGGCCCATGCCCATGCCGATGACGAAGCAGCCGATCGCCAAGCGCAGCAGGCTCGAATGCGCGTCCACCAACAGCAGCGAGGCCGCGCCCGCGACGGCAAGGACCGCGCCGATCACGCCGGTGGCACGAAAACCTATGCGCAGGTAGACCTTTCCGGCTTGGGAGGCCGACACCGGCCAGCCCAGGGTGAGCGCGCCGACCGTCAGGCCCGCGATCAAGGCCCCGCTGCCCAGCACGCCCTGGGCGAAGGTCGGGACGTAGGAGGTCAGGCCCAGCAGGATCGCGCCGACCAGCAGGGAGGCCAGGCTGCTCGCCACGACAATGCGGCGGGTGAAAACCCACAGCGGCAGAATCGGATTCGCGGCGCGACGCTCCACCAGCGCGAAGGCGGCCAGCACCAGCGCGCCGCCCGCGAACAGCGCCAGGCTGACGGGCGAGGTCCAGGCCCACGCCTGGCCGCCCTCGAGCAGCGCTAGGATCAGCGCGCCCGCGCCCACCGTGAGCAGTCCGGCCCCGGCGTAGTCGATCCGATGGCTTTGCCGCGGTGTGCATTCGGTGAACTTCCGCAGGATCATCCACCCGGCCAGCGCGGCCAGCGGCAGATTGATCAGGAAGATCCAGCGCCAGCTGACGTATTCGGAGAACACCCCGCCCAGCAGCGGGCCCAGCACCGAGGAGGCCGCCCACACGCTGGCCAGGTACGCCTGCACCTTGGCGCGCTCGCGCACGGTGTAGATGTCCCCCGCGATGGTCATCGACATCGGGCTCACCGCGCCCGCGCCGATGCCCTGCACCGCCCGGAACACGATCAAGCCGATCATGCTGGTGGCCACTCCGCACAGCAGCGAACCGAGGGCGAACACCCCGATGCCGAACAGCATCACCGGTTTCCGGCCGAGCATGTCGGCCAGCTTCCCGTAGATCGGCACGGTCACCGCCTGCGCGAGCAGGTAGATGCTGAACAGCCAGGGGAACTGGGCGAATCCGCCGAGCTGATCGGTGATGGTGAGCACCGCGGTCGCGATAATGGTGGAGTCCAGGGCGATCAGCGAGGTGGAGAGCATGATGGCCGCCAGAATCGGGCCTCGCTCCGACCGAAATCCGATCGACGACTTCTCATCCGTAGCCGTCACCGGCGACCCCTCTCCTCGACCCAACTCATCCACCAGAGTCGAACACACCGGCCGCGGCGCAATTCCCGCACCCCACCGGGCCGAATAAATGATTGGCCGCGTTCCGTCGGGTCTGTTAGCGTGCTGCCTACCGTGACTTCGAGCGAGGAGGTGAGACCCGTGAACGTTGTATCGATATGGGGGCTCCCTCTCCAGTCGTCACGGATGGGCTGACGTCGTAGTCGTCGCCGGGAGCGCCTGAGGCACAAGGCATCCCGAAAGGTGACGACCAATGAATTCTCTAGATATCACCCGGGTCGCATTGACCCAATGGCAGGCCATGGACGACGACCGCGTGGTCGGGCGTGGCGACATCTCACCGCGGCCCGACGGGCGGCTGTTCGTCAGCATCGACGCCTGGCACGACGCGGTCTTCGATCGGCTGGCGACGGCAATGCTCGCCAGGACCCGCAGGCCACTGCACACCGTCGTCGACGAATGCGATACCGAGCTGCTGTCCCGTTGGGGGCGAGCCGGTTTCACGACGCGACGGCGCGAGTGGGAGTACCTCGTGCCCACCGATCCCCGGACCACCGGGCTGGGGTCGGCACCGATTCCGGCGGACATCACCGTCGTACCGGTGGGCCGGGCGCAGGCGGAACCGCTGCGCGTCGTGGATCGCCTGATTCGCGACGAGGTGGAGGCGACGGTCGGCTGGCAGGAGATGCCCGCCGAGATCCTGACCGGCATCGACGGTGACACGATCGTGGATCCGTCGAAATATGCCGCGGCGCAATGGAATGACGAGTACGTGGGTCTGCTGCGACTGGTCCAAGTGACCCGCCTGCCGCGGATCGGACTGATCGCCGTTCGGGCCGATCAGCGCCGACGAGGCATCGCCCGTGCGCTGCTCGCCCAAACTCTGGGCGCGCTGCACGCGCGCGGAATCACCACGGCCACAGCCGAAGTGAACGAATCCAATCGAGCGGCCACGGCCCTGTTCGAGGGCATCGGGGCCCGCCGCGTGAACAGCAATGTGGAGTTGGTGCTGCGATGACCAAGACCAGCAAAGGAATCGAAATCGAAGGCACCGTCGTGGACTGCCTGCGCAATGCCACCTTCACCGTCGAGCTCCCCAACGGGCACCAGGTCCTCGCCCATATCAGCGGCAAGATCAGAAAGAATTACATCAAGATCGTGCCGCAGGACCGGGTGCTCGTAGAGCTCAGCCCGTACGACCTCACCCGAGGTCGAATACTGTTCCGCTATCGGACGTAGCGGCACGCGCGGGCACACGATCTCGGCCGGACCGATGAATTTCGGGGAGATCACTCGTCAACGCATCCGAAGCTGACGACAGACAGGAGTGCAGGCATGACGAGGCCGTTTCGATTCGGGGTCGTCGCCCCGATCATCCCCGATGTGCCGACGTGGCGAGATCGTGTGCACCGCATTGCCGACAGCGGGTATTCGACACTGCTGGTGCCGGATTTCCCGCTGACTCAGCCCGCGCCGGGGCCGGTATTGGCCACGGTCGCGGCGCTGACGGAGCTGCGGGTGGGCACGTGGGTGTACGCGTCGCCGTTTCGTCCGGCGTGGCTGACGGCGTGGGAGGGGCACTCGCTGTCGCTGCTGACCGACGGCCGCTTCGAGATGGGCATCGGCACGGGCAGGCCGGGTATCGAGGACGAGTTGCGCGACAAGGGCGTGCCCGACGTGCCGCGGCCGCACGAGCGGCTGGCGCGGATCCGCGAGACCGTCGAGCGGCTGCGGGATCTCGACGGCCCCGACCGTCACACGCCGGTGGCCATGGCCGTCTACGGTCCGAAGTCGCGGGCGTTGGCGGCCGAGGTCGCCGATACCGTCACCTTCGTGCTCGGGGATCAGTCTCGGGACGAAGTCGCCCGGATGGCAAGCGATTTCCGGGCCGTCGCGGATGTGGAACTCGCGATGCACGTGTCGGTGATCGGTGATTATGTCGCGCCGCACATGGCAGGGCCGGGCATCGATATCGCCGCGCTGAACGCGGCGGACGCCATGATCGTGCTGCCGGATGATCCGGCGGCCGCCATCGAGGAGATTCAGCGGCGGCGCGAGGAGATGGGCTTCTCGTACTTCGTGTACGGGGCCGACTACGCCGAGCGGTTCGCACCCGTGGTGGCCGCCCTCGCCGGGAAGTGATCGACGCGAGCCGATTATCGAACATATGTTCTACGGCTGAGGTAAGCTGCCTCCCGTGACCACACATTCGACCGCGCTGGCGCCGAATGCCCCAGCCCGTGGATGGCCGGACCTCCCCGACGTCGACCTTCTGCGCATCCTCGTCGAAACCGAACGCCGCCGAAAGCAACTGGACGCCGCCATGCGCGCGGCCGTCGCCGAGGCCGAACGCCGTGGCCTGGCCGCGGACACCGGCTACCCGGACACCGTAGAACTCCTGACCGACCTCCTCCGGATCAGTACCCACGAGGCCCGCCGCCGAATCGAACACTCGGCCCCACAGCCCCGCTCGGTCCCACAGCCCCGCCCGCGCTCCCGAAGGGTGTGGCGGGTCCTGGCAGCGGCAAGCTGACCCGAACCCGCCAGCCTTCGGAACTACCCCGCTGGCCGGATCAGAGGGTGGCGGCGAGGTCTCGGAGGACGGGGAGGGAGACGGAGCCGGAGCCGAGGATCGTGTCGTGGAAGGCCTTGATGTCGAAGGACGTTCCGAGGCGTCGGGTGACTTCGGCGCGTTGGCGGCGGATCTCGAGTTGGCCGACCTTGTAGGCGACCGCCTGGCCGGGCATGGCGATGTAGCGGTCGATTTCCACTCGGATTTCGTCGAGGCCCACGGGGGCGTTGGCGACCATGAAGTCGATGGCCTGTTGGCGGGTCCAGCCTTTGGCGTGCAGGCCGGTGTCGACGACCAGGCGGCAGGAGCGCCAGGAGTCGGCGGCGAGCATGCCGATGCGGGCGAGATCGTCGGGGTAGAGGCCCATTTCGTCGGCGAGGCGTTCGGTGTAGAGGGCCCAGCCTTCGACGAAGGCGGTGTTGGAGAACGACATTCGCTGGAAGCGCGGGAGGTGGTCGAGCTCGTTGGCGATGGTGAGTTGCAGGTGGTGGCCGGGGATGGCCTCGTGGTAGGCGACCGAGGCCGTCTCGAAACGGTTGCGCCCCTTGGGATCGTGCTGGTTCACGAAGTACGCGCCCGGGCGGGAGCCGTCGGCGGCGGGCGGGAAGTAGTAGGCGGCGGGAGCGTCGGCGGCCAGGAAATCCGGAACCGGGAGGATGTCGCAGGATTGGCGGGGCAGGCGGCCGAACCAGTTGCCCATTTCGGCCTGGGCGGCGGCGAGGTAGGTGCGGGCATCGGCCATGATCTCCTCGCCGTCGCCATAGCGCAGTGCCGAATCCTCACGCAGGCGGGCGAAGACGGCGGTCTGATCGGACAATCCGAACAGGCGGCCGCCGACCTCGGCGTATTCGGCACGCAGACCGGCCAATTCGTCCAGGCCGAGCTGATGGATCTCGTCCGCACCCAGATCGGGCAGGGTGGTGTGGTGGCGCAGCAGGCGACGGTAGATGTCCGCGCCGTCATCGCCGAGCCAGCACAGGCCGGGCCGCTCGTCGGGGCGGGCGGCGGGCATGAGTTCGGTGGCCAACGCCTCGCGATAGGCGGCGAAGGCGGGGCGGATGATCTCGCGGGCGACCTCGGACAGTTCGGCGCGCCAGGCGGTTTCACCATCCCAGTCCGCCGGACCGGGGAAGGTGGCGAAGGGGTCCTCGGCCGGATCGGAGGCCAGGTAGCCGTCCAACTGATTGAGCGATCGCTCCAGGGTGATGCGCGCGGGTGTGCGCCCGGCGGCGAGACCGGCGCGGAAGCGCTCCACGGCCTGGTTCATGAGCACGCCGAACTGGCGATAGCGCCGCACCAGTTTCCGCGCGTTCTCCGGCTCGGGCGCGTTCACCTGCGGGGCCATGGTCAGCATGCCCGCGTGCACGCCGGTCATCTGATCCGAGGCCATCTCGACCGGTCGCCACTCCAGATGCGAGACGGCGGAAGCCAATTCGGTGCGAAGCAGGCTGTGCGTGGTCTTGTCCTCGGCGGTGAGCCGCTCCGGATCGAGCGCGTCCACCTCGGCGAGCAGCCCGCGCCAGGTGCCCAGCAGCCGCTGCTCCGCCTCGATCGACAGATCCTCGATCCGGTCGTCGAATCGCCTGTCCCCCAACAGCGTCGCCTCGCTCGGCGCGGACTCCAGCATGGCGTCCCAGTAGCGGTCCGCGAGGGTCATGAGTTCCTGATGCGCGTCCATGCCGACCATCATGCCGAGGGCGCGGCCGCCACGCCGGGAATCAGCGGCGCGGCGGCAAGGGAATGCGCATGAGGTCCTCGGCGACGACGATGTGGCCGTCGAAGTGGGCGCGGGCGTCGGCCAGGTGCTGGTCCAGGGTGCGGTAGCGCT
The DNA here is from genome assembly GCF_035818795.1 of Nocardia sp. CDC160. Lineage (NCBI taxonomy): Bacteria > Bacillati > Actinomycetota > Actinomycetes > Mycobacteriales > Nocardiaceae > Nocardia > Nocardia sp. CDC160. The sequence goes on from NZ_JAYKYT010000003.1 coordinate 1,126,669, forward strand.
GGGAGTAGTGGGTCAGCACCAGGGTGCGGGCACCGGACTTGGCGGCGACGCGGGCGGCCTGACCGGCGGTGAGGTGGCCGTATTCGATGGCGAGCCGTTCGTCGGCGTCGATGAACGTGGCCTCGATGACCAGCATGTCGACATCGTGGGCGAGGTCGTAGACGCCGTCGCACAGCCGGGTGTCCATGATGAAGGCGAAGCTCTGACCGGGGCGGGCCTCGCTCACCTCGTCGAGAGTGATGACGCGGCCGCCGATCTCGACCTCGCCGCGCCGCTGCAATTCACCGACGACCGGACCGGACAACCCGAGTTCCCGCAGGCGTTCGGGGATGAAGCGGCGGCTGTCGGGCTCGTCCAGGCGATAGCCGAAGGCCTCCACCGGGTGCGAGAGCCGCGCGGCGCGCAGGGTGAAATCGGCTCCCGGCGGCGGCAATTCACCGGATTCGGCAATCGGGTGCGGTTGCAGTTCGACCTGGCGATTGTGGGCCGAGGAGTCGATGAGCCGCTCGTAGTAGACCTCGCCCGAGGCCGGGAAGTACACATCCACCGGATGCAGCGCGCCGTCGAGGCTGATGCGGCCGAGCACCCCCGGCAGCCCGAAGCAGTGGTCCCCGTGGAAGTGCGTAATGCAGACGCGGGTGATCCCGCTGGCGGCCACGCCCGCGAAACTCATCTGTCGCTGGGTGCCCTCCCCCGGGTCGAACAGCAGCCCTTCCCGATCCCAGCGCAGCAGGTAGCCATTGTGATTGCGCTGCTTGGTCGGTACTTGGCTGGCCGTTCCCAGGATGACCAGTTCGCGCTGTGACACGGCCGCCAGGCTACCGCCCGGCTCGCCGATCCTCGCGATGGTGAATCGGGCGCGTCCCAGGTGCGACACGGAGCCCGACGCGTGGTGATACCGCGAGGGGGTATCCGGGGAGTGGGTAGGATGGCCCTCGTGGTCGAACAGCAGTCGCGAGGCACCCGGTACATCCGGGTGTTCGGGCTGCTCGCGCTCATGGCCGGAATCGTGGCCATGCACGCGCTCGTGCTGGGCATGAGCCACGACGGGTCGCACCACCGCATGGACTCCCCGATCGCCGCGGTCTCGACGACCGATCAGCACGAAGGCATGTCCATGCCCGGCTGCGGCGGCGACTGCGGCAATGGCCACGCGGGAATGCACGGCTGTCTGTTCGTGCTCACCGGCCTGCTGTTCTTGATCGGGTTGGCGGTGCTGGCGTGGGTCGGCATGGGCCGCCGCGGCACGACCAGCCGCAAGGTGCGCCGCACGCGCGCGAATCACGCCCGTCCACCGCCGTGGACGGTGCTCTCGTTGGCCGAACTGGCGATTCTGCGGATCTGATGGGCCGCCGCTTCCGCGTATCTCGCACGCGGACGCGGGTTTTCGCATGCCCATTGCACGACAACCGACAATCCCCAAGGAGTTCAACCATGTTCAGCACCCGCACCAAGCTCGCCCTGATCGCCGTCACCTCCGCCACCGCCCTGCTGGCCGCGGGCTGTAGCGGCAATGGCGACGACTCTTCGAAGGCCGCAACCTCTTCCACGACCGCCGCCATGGATCACGGCAGCATGCCGGGCATGGATCACGGCAAGACCAGCACCTCGGCGCAGGCCGCCACGCGCACCGATTTCAATGACGCCGACGTGACCTTCCTGGACATGATGTACCCGCATCACGCCCAGGCGGTCGAGATGGCGAAGCTGGTCCCCAGCCGCTCGCAGAATCAGCAGCTGATCACCCTGGCCAAGGCCGTGGAGCAGGCGCAGTCGCCGGAAATGCAGCAGATCACCACGCTGCTCCAGAGTTTCGGCAAGCCCGCACCGGCGGCGGAGATGAATCACGACATGCCCGGCATCATGTCGAAGGATCAGATGAGCAAGCTGGAGTCCCTGTCCGGCCCGGACTTCGACAAGCTGTGGATGCAGATGATGATCGACCATCACAAGGGCGCGATCACCATGGCCAATACCGAACTGGCACAGGGCACCAACGCCGACTCGAAGGCCCTGGCGCAGTCCATCGTGACCGCGCAGCAGAAGGAGATCGACCAGATGAACACCATGCTCGGCCAGAGCTAGTCGATCGAAAAGGAAACGGGTGCGCCGGTTCCCGGCGCACCCGTTCACGGCCCCGGAGCCCCCGGAATCTCGAGGGGGTTCGGGGGCGAAGCCCCTGAGAGCTACGAGAGTTGTCTCAACTGCCGATTACGGCATTCATGATCGTTCCGGCGCTGGTGGCGGTCGCGCCGCCGATCATGGCCCCGGCCACCATCTTCGGGGACTCGAGGCCGCCGCCGCTCCACTTCTCCCATGCGAATCGGCCACCACCGTAGGTGATCGCGGTGACACCCGACAGCATGGTGAACCAGGTGAAGTAGCGGACCAGCTTCATCAGCTTGTCCGCCACCGGCGGCGTCTCCGGGGTCGGGTTGCCGATCTGCGCGACAACCGTGTTGTAAGCGTCATGCACGGCGAGGAGCATGCTCACGATCGGTTCCTCTCGGGATGCTGAAGCAATGCTGATGGGCGGAACTTGTGGCACAACTCTCACTATTCAGAGCAATTGAACCGCACTTCACGGTGTGTCATCGCGACGACACACCACCAGCATCGAACTCGAGCAGCCGATCAGCTACCGATTTCGGTCGGCCGGGCTACTGCTTCCTATTCATCAGCGAGTGCCGACGCCCGTACGCGAAGTACACGACCATGCCGATCGCCATCCAGATGACGAAGCGCAGCCAGGTCTCCACCGACAGGTTGAACATCAGCCACGCACACGCGATCACCGACAGGATCGGAATGATCGGCACCAGCGGAACCTTGAACCCGCGCGGCAGATCCGGGCGGGTGCGCCGCAGCACGACCACGCCGATCGACACCAGCACGAACGCGAACAGCGTGCCGATATTGACCATTTCCTCCAGGGTCCCGAAGTCCACGAACCCGGCCAGCAGCGCGCAGATGACGCCGACAATGGCGGTGATCCGCACCGGGGTGCCCTTGCGACCGGTGTGCGCGAGCTGGCGCGGCATGAGCCCGTCGCGGGACATGGCGAACAGCACGCGGGTCTGGCCCAGGAACAGCACCATGACGACCGTGGTCAGGCCCGCCAGCGCGCCGATGGAGATGATGTTCTTGGCCCAGGTGACGCCGTGCAGCGCGAAAGCCGTTGCGAGCGTGGCATTGTCGCCCTGCAGATCCTTGTAGGACACCATGCCGGTGAGCACCAGCGACACCGCCACGTACAGCACGGTCACGATGGCCAGCGAGCCCAGGATGCCGCGCGGCACATTGCGCTGCGGATCCTTGGTCTCCTCGGCGGCGGTGGCGACCACGTCGAAGCCGATGAAGGCGAAGAACACGATGGAGGCCGCGGCCAGCAGGCCGTACCAGCCGAAGTGGCTGTTGCCGCCGCCGGTGACCAGCTGGAACAGGGTCTGCTGCAGGGTGTGCGAGCTACCGGTGTCGGCGTTGGGAACCGACTCGGGGATGAACGGCTTCAGGTTCGAGGCCTTGAAGTAGGTCGCGCCGACCACGACCACCAGGGCGATGACGGCCAGCTTGATGGCGACCGCCACGGCCGACACGCGCGAGGACAGCTTGGTGCCCATGGCCAGCAGCACGCCGAGGATGGCGATGAGCAGCACCGCGCCCCAGTCGAATTTCACCGAGCCGAAGTGCCAGATGGGCTGATGCCCGCCCATGACCGTGCCCAGGTACTGCGACCAGCCCTTGGCCACGACCGACGTGCCGAGCGCGAATTCGAGGATGAGGTCCCAGCCGATGATCCAGGCGACGATCTCACCGAAGGTGGCGTAGGAGAAGGTGTACGCACTGCCCGCGACCGGCACGGTCGAGGCGAATTCGGCGTAGCAGAGGGCGGCCAGGCCGCAGGCCACGGCGGCGAACACGAAGGCCAGCGAGACCGCGGGTCCGGCCATGTTGCCCGCGGTACGCGCGGTGAGGGTGAAGATGCCCGCGCCGACCACGACCGCGACACCGAAGACCGTGAGGTCCCAGGAGGTCAGGTCCTTGCGGAGCTTGGCATCGGGATCGTCGGTGTCCCGAATGGACTGTTCGACGGACTTGGTGCGGAACAGTCCGATGGTGCGGGCGGTAGCGGGACCGGCAGCGTCCCGCGGTGAGTCCGATATCGCCACTGTCTCTCCTAAATCTGGCTTCTCGGCAACAATGCAGTTCTCACCGTTCAGCCACGATCCAGCTCCCGGTCGGTGAGCTTTCACTAGTGGCCTGCAGACAGACTCACTGGTTCCAGCCCTGTCACTGCGATCGGTCCCCGATGGGGGTCCGAGTTATCGGCGTCACACGGAACCGTATCACCAGGTGGTACGTACCAGTTCAGCAACCATCCGGACAACGCGGGTGGTCCGCGTGCCGAATCGACGCCACGCCGGGAACCGGCGGGTCGGATTAATGTTTCGGTATGGGTTTCGGGGGCGAGTCCACGGGTGGCGACCTGGACGCGCTGGATCGAGTGCTGGCGGACGCCCGGGGTGTTCGGGTTCGGGAGATGCCGGGCGACTCGGCGACCCTGCTGGTGGAGCGGGACCCGGTTGCCGTGCGGGCGCTGCGCGAGGCCCTACGCATCGCGGATCTGCCCGGTTTCGTGTGCATGTGCTGGGGCGATGTCGCCCTGGACTTCTTCGACGCCGCCGAGCGCGCACTCACGACCGTGACCCTGCACCATGGCTATTCGGTCCGTTGGAACGGCTGGCCGCAGGACGCGCTGCTGGCCGACGGCGTCCGCTCGCTGGAATGGCTGGCCGTGCGCGGAGTCTTCGTGCCGCTGCGCGAATACCGCGCGGCCGAGCAGCGCCAGGCCGAGGCCGACCGCACGGCCCGTCGCTGGGTGGCCGAAATACCCGATCCCCTCACGCCCTATGCCAGCCTCTTCCTCGATACGTCCAGCACCGGCGGCGGCCTCACCAATCCCCAGATCACCGAGGTCCGCGCGCTCCTGGTGACGGCATACCCGAATCCGGTCGATCGAATACTGCGACTGTGCACCTGGAATGCCGCGGGCACCGGCGCGTACTCCGGCTATCCGGTCCACGAACGCATCCCGTCCCAATTCCTGGACCTGGAACAGCGTTTCGACTTCGCGCACGCCGTGGATCTGGCCGACCCCCGCGCCACCGCCGGGGCCGTCCGCTACCTGCTCAGCTGGGACACCCGAAAACGGCTGGCCGCCTTGCTCTCCGCCCTCTCCCCCACCGGCCGCCACAAGATCCTCGCCCACGCCCGAGACGCCGAATCCCGCCGCTGGCTGCAGCGCCGCATCGCGGGTTTGCAGTAGGGCCGCGTCGCGGGATCGCAGTAGGTCAGTGCACGGGATCGGCGCGGGTGTACTTCTCGGCGCAGAACTTCTGAGCTACCTCGTCGTCGCTCATCCCCGAATTCTGGTTGTTCCCTTCATCATTGGCCTTGCAGGTGGAGCTGCCCTCCACCGTGTAGGTCTCGATGATCCCGGCGACCCGCACCAGCTTCGAACCGTCGAATCGCCAGAAATCGATGTACTTGTCGGCGGGACCGCTCTTGGACGAGCCCACGATGTAGCCGTTCGTCGAGCGGTTCACCCCGAACAATCCGCCGATCTCCCCCGCGCGCACGAAGTCCGGGGCGGCATCGGTCGCGCGATAGACGGCCAGGGTCGCGTTCCCATTGGCCCCGACCCAGAGCGGAACCACCAGCTGATCGCGATTGTCGTCGGCGAGGTTCGCCAACTGGGGTTCGCCGAAGGTCTGGGTGCCGGACTCGGAAAGTTTCTGCCGCACAGCGCCATCGCGTCCGATCACCTCGATCGTGACGTCGGCCTGCTGGGTGTACGCCCCCGTGGTGGGCGTCGCGGCTTGATGCCGCACCACGAAAGTGAGCCCGGCGCGGTCGCGGGACACCAGGCGGCAGTCCGGTGGTGCGCCGCTCGTGGTGTGCACGTCGGCGCACAGCGGGAGGGCCGTCGTCGAATCACCGTCGGCCTTGTCGCTGTGTCCACAGGCGGCCGTGATCAATACGCCCGTCGCGAGGGCGGCTGTCGGCCAAAACCGGCTCATGCCGCGGAGATTAGCGTGGCCCTCGGTCGCTGCGGCGGAGGTCGATGTCGGCGCGGCCGTGTCAGGGGATGCGGGGCCTCACGGGACGAGGACCGCGCGGCCGCGAATGTGGCCCGCGTCGAGGCGGCGGAAGGCTTCCGGACCGTCGGCGAGGTCGAAGCGTTCGACCTCCATGTGGAGTTTGCCCGCCTGGGCGAGGGCGACGCAGGCGTGCAGGTCACTACGGGTGCCGCCGAGCGACTTTCGGACGGTCGCGCCCCAGGGCCAGCCCGGCCCACCGGCCGGTCCGGCAGTGATTTCCGGTGCGCCGCCGCCGATTCCGACCATGCGGTAGGCGCCATTGGGGGCCACGGTCTCGCAGGCGAGCTTGGCGGTGGAGTCGACGCCGACGAAGTCGAAGACGGCGTCCGCGCCGCGGCCGTCGGTGAGGTCGAGGATCTGCTGGGCGGTGTCGTCGCCGGAGAGGATGCCGAGTTCCGCGCCGCAGTCGGCGGCCAGGTCGAGCTTTTCCCGGGCCTGGTCCACCGCGATCACCCGCACGCCGGAGATGGCGTGCAGGATCTGCACGGCCACGTGCCCGAGGCCGCCGATGCCGATGGCGACCGCGGTTCCGCCGGGGCGCAAGGCTTCTCGTGCTCCGCGAATGGCGTGATAGGCGGTCAGCGCGGCATCGGCGACGGGGGCGGCCTGCAGGCAGTCCAGATCGCCGATGGGCACGAAAGAACTCGCCGGAATTCGCACGTATTCCGACATCCCGCCCTCGATGGTGAGGCCGGGACAGGGCGGCATGGCGACGCGGCCCGCGGCGAGGCAGACATTCTCGTTGCCGCTCACGCATTCTCGGCAGACGCCGCAGGTCCAGAAGAGATAGACGACCCCGCGATCGCCTATCTCGCGACCGTTCACGTCCGAGCCGACGGCCTCGATGGTTCCGGCGATCTCGTGCCCCAAGGTGAGCGGGTCCTCGCGCAGCTGGATGGGAAAGTTCACCAGGGTCAGGTCGGAGTGGCAGACGCCCGCGGCACCCACCTTGACGAGCAGATCGGTGGGCCCGATCTCGGGCACCGGAATGTCGTTGATCTGCACCTTTTCCGGGCCGGTCCACTGGAGTGCGCGCATCGTGCTTCCCTACTTCGTCTTCGAGGCGGTGGGCCTCTTACTGCCGCGAGCTTGTGATCTGGCGCACACGGTAACACTCGCTTTACACTGCGTCTAGCGAATGACGGAATGTCTACCGATTTCCACGAAACCCCTCCATTCGCGAAAGACACGTGTCTAGGCTGCCGTCCCATGAACACACCGCGGATCGCCATCGTGGGTGCCGGAATCTCCGGGATCTGCATGGGTGTCGCCCTGCAGCGGGCCGGATTCACCGAGTTCACCCTCTTCGAGAAGTCCCACGACTACGGCGGCACCTGGCGTGACAACAGCTATCCGGGGCTGGTCTGCGATGTGCCCTCGCGGTACTACCAATTCAGGTTCGCCATGAATCCCGAATGGACGCGGCTGTATTCGGCCGGGCCGGAGATCAAGGAGTACCTGGTCGGCGTGGCGCGCGAGCACGGGCTGCACCGGCGTACCCGCTTCGGCAGCGAGGTGACGAGCGCGGAATTCGACGGCACGGCCTGGCTGGTCGGCACCTCGGACGGGCAGCGCGAGCGGTTCGACTTCGTGCTGTGCGCAACGGGTTTCCTGCATCACCCGAATTGGCCCGATATCGCGGGGGTCGACGAATTCGGCGGCACCGTCATGCATTCGGCGCGCTGGCAGCACGAGGTCGAGCTGACCGGCAAGCGGGTCGGCGTGATCGGCACCGGCTCGACCGGGACGCAGTTGGTGAGCGCGCTGGCGGGGAAGGTGCCCGAAGTCGTGCTGTTCCAACGGACTCCGCAGTGGATCCTGCCGACCGTCAACCGGTCCTACAGTCCGATCTCGAAGGCGCTGTACCGGGCGGTGCCCGCGCTGGGTGTCGTGCCGTACTGGTTCAATCGCGCGGCCTTCGCGGTGTTCTCCCAAGGGCTCGTGCATCCCGGCCGGGTGCGGCGGTTCATCCAGTGGGTGGTGGAGCGAAATCTACGCTCCGTCAAGGATCCTGAGCTGCGGCGCAAACTGACGCCGAACTATCAGGCCATGTGCAAGCGGCTGGTGGTGTCGGATCGCTTCTACACCGCGGTGCAGCGGCCAGATGTCCGGCTGGTGACCGAGGGCATCGACAAGATCGAGAAGCGCGGGGTGGTGACCTCGGACGGGACGCTGCACGAGCTCGACATCCTGGTGCTGGCAACGGGGTTCGACTCGCACGCCTTCATGCGGCCGATGGCGATCACCGGACTCGACGGCCGCACCCTGGATCAGGCGTGGGCCGAGGGTCCCCGCGCCTTCGAGGGCGTCATGATGCCGGACTTCCCCAATCTGTTCATGCTGGTCGGCCCGCACAGCCCCTTCGCCAACCATCCCCTCACCGCCGTCGCCGAGGCCCAGTCCGCCCGCATCGTGGGGTGGCTGAAGCGTTGGCAGGCGGGCGAATTCACGACCGTCGCCCCGACCCGCGCCGCCACCGACCGCTACAACGCGCGCATGCGGGCCGCCGCGCCGAGCACGGTGTGGACCACCGGCTGCCAGAGCTGGTACCTCGGCAAGGACGGGTTGCCGGAGCTGTGGCCGTGGACGCCGGGCGCGTACGAGCGGCTGATTCGCAGCACCCCGAATCCCGTGGACTACGACCTGCGTCAGCGCGTGGACAGCCGGAAGTGATGTCGCTCAGGCGAAGGCGCGACTGACCACCGGGACCACGAACTCGTCGAGCATGGCGCGCTCCTCGTCGGCGTCTCGGCCGGGTGCGGCGAGGAAGGAGACGATGATGCGGGTCAGCCAGCGGGCCAGGCGGCTGCGCTCGGGGTCGGTGAGGGTGGTGGGCGGGAACAGGCCCGCCGCAATGGATTCGATGACGTCGGAGTCCTGGCTGATGCGCCCGGCCGCCCCGGACTCGCCGGGGCGGAACCAGGCGATCAGCATCGGGTCGGCGCGGACCGCCTCGATCGCGCCGAGCATGGCGGTCACGATGCGCTCGGCCGGATCATCGATCGCGCCCACCCGTGCGAACACCTCCGCGGCAATGCGGCGGGTGGCGCGATGCACGAACGCCAACCGCACCGCCTGCCGATTCTCGAAGTACCGGTAGAGGGTGGCGCGGGAACACCCGGCCGCCTTGGCGATATCGCCCATGCCGACGGCGGCGACCCCGCGCTCGGCGAACAGTCGCGCGGCGGCATCGAGGATCCGCTCGGCGGCCAGGTCGGCGCGATCATCGGCCAGCCAGTCTCGGCTCATGCGATAGCCCTTCCGTAGTCGTGAGTCCGCCGACGGCCATGCAGTCAGCCGATGGCACTGCCGCGTGGTCTCAGCCCTCCGCGCGGAAGGGTACCGAGACCGGCCAGCGGACGTAGTTGCCGTGGGACCAGGTGACGTTGTCGAGGTCGACCGTGAAATTCGGGCAGCGGGAGAGCAGTTCCTCGAGGGCCACCCGGGCCTGCATGCGGGCGGCGGCCGCGCCGAGGCAGTGATGGTGACCGTGGCTGAAGGTCAGGATGCGCTTGGGATTGCGGCGAACGTCGAGTTCGCCCGCGGTGGTGCCGAATTCGCGCTCGTCGCGGTTGGCCGAACCGTAGAGGAGCAGGACCTTGCGTCCTGCGGGGATGGTGACCCCGTGCAATTCCACGTCGCGGGTGGCGCAGCGGGCCAGGCCCTGCACCGGGGAGGTCATGCGCAGGAATTCCTCGATGGCGTCGGGGATGAGGGCCGGATTCTCCACCAGGATGCGGCGCTGGTCCGGGTTGGCGGTGAGCAATTGCACCGCGCCGCCGAGGTTTCCGGTGGTGGTGTCATTGCCGCCGGTGATCATGGTGAAGGCGAAGCCGAGGATGGCGACGATGCCCTCGTTGTCGCCGTCCGCACCGAGGCCGGAGGCGAGCAGGTGGGAAATGGTGTCGTCACCGGGTTCGACGCGCCGCCGTTCGATGAGTTCGGCGAAGTAGGCGGCCAATTCACCGACGGCCGTGAAGCCGTCCTGCCCGCCCGCGGCGAGCCCGGCACCCTCGACCGCGCCGCCGACGATGCGCTCGGTCCAGTCGTCGAACCTGCCCCAATCCTGTTCCGGCACACCGAGATAGTGGGCCACCACCATGGTGGGCAGGGGCTTGAACAGGTCCTTGACGATATCGCCCGAGCCCGCCGCACGCAGCCGCTCGATGCGCTCGACAATGAACTTGCGCACCGCGGGCTCCACCGAATTCACCTGGCGCGGTGTGAATCCCGGGGATACCCGGCGGCGGAAGTCGGTGTGTTCGGGCGGATCCATGAAGACGAAGGGCTTGACCGGTCCCAGGATCGAGGACACCAGATCCGCGTAGTCGACGGTCAGGCCGGAGGCCGAGGAGAAGGTCTCGGGGTCTCGGGCGGCCGCGTACACGTCGGCATGCCGGGAGAGCACATAGAAGTCGTCGGATTCGCGCCCCTCGGGTACCGCTCGGTGGACCGGATCATGGTCGCGCAGTTGGGAATACATGGGGTAGGGATCGCGCCAGGTCGCGCCGGACCGCAGTTCGAATCGCACCGCATGAGACGCCGTTGAACTCATGAAGTGACGGTAAGACAAATTGCCGATTCTGTCTAGAACTTGTTACAAAACACGGAACCGTACCGGGTGGGCCAGGACGCGGCCGGTGTCATCGAGGTGCCGCAGCACGTAGGTTCCGCTGGTCAGACCGTCCGAGGGGAGGACCACCTCGTCGCGCATCACCCCGTCGCCCAGGGTCAGGGTGCGCACCGGGGCGGGCGTGGTCGCGACGGTGCGGATGTGCCCGCCGGGATCCTCCGCCTGGACCTCGAGCCGATGCCCGGCCACCGCGGCGGCCAGGGCGTAGCTGACGATCAGGTCGCGGCCGGGCTCGTACATGGACCGGTCCAAGAGCAGGCGATCGAACAGGGCGGCATCGTCGGCGGTCAGGCCCGGTGCCCCGGTCTCCACGAATCCGCGTGCGCGGCAGCGGAATCCGGCGTCGGCATCGGCCGTCACCGTGAAGTCGTACCAGCCGCCGCCCTCGGCGTCGCTGTCGCAGGACAGGTCCCGTCGCTCGGTCTTGCCCGCGTCGATGTCGATGGTCCAGGGGCCGTCCTTGCGGTAGGCGTTCGAGAACACCGTCACCGAAATCGGCTGCTTTCCACCGTTTTCGAATGTCCACGCGAGGGTGCGCTTACCCGAGGTCGCGGCCTTCACATCGACTCGCAGCGCGCCACAGGGCCCTTGGAGATCACCGGCGAAGCGGCGCTGGAATCCGTCGGGTCCGTACAGCGTGTAGTCGTAGCGTCCGTTCACGCCCGGAAGATCCTGTGTGACAGTGCCACCGCCCGGGATATCGAATCGGATCGGTGTGTAGTTGTTCGCGAAGGCATTCGGATACACCGCACACTGCACGGCCCCGGTCCCGCCATTGTCGATCGTGAATGTGATCCCACCGCTTCCATTCGGCACGCAGCGCGCCTGTAGCCGGTACGGCAGCGGAACCCGGGCGCGGCGTCCACTCTCCTGCTTGGGCATCCGCTGCACGAACGGAAGTGGTTGCGCGACACCAGACATCGACTGATCGGCGCGCGGAGCGGCGGTGGGCAGGATGAGGGTGCGTTTCGCGCCGAAGTCGAACAGTGAGGACAGATCACCGCACATCTGTCGCCGCCACGGGCTGATATTCGGTTCGGCCACACCGGTCACCCGCTCCAGGAACTTCAGAACCGAGGTGTGGTCGAACAATTCGGAGCACACGGCCTGTTTGCTCCATGGCGACACGATGATCGCCGGTGTCCGCGCGCCCAGCCCGACATTGTGGCGGCCGAAGTACTCACCGGGCGTACCCGGCGGCGGGGTCGGGGGCGGGATGTGGTCGAAATACCCGTCGTTCTCGTCGTAATTGAGGATGAAGACGGTCTTGTTCCAGACGTCCGGATGTTCGGCCAGCGCTTCGAGGACACCGTGCACCAAGGCCTGACCGTTGCGCGGCCCCATGACCGGATGCTCGCAATCGACATAAGGCGCGACGATCCAGGACACCGTGGGTAATCGCCCCATCGCCACATCGGTGCGGAACGATTCCACCAGCGTGCCCGCCCGCGCCCGCAGCAATCCCTTCTCCACCAAGGCCCGCTGCCCCGGCGCGAGCTCGTCCATCCCCCGCTTCAGCAGGGCGGTGTAGGTCGGCTCCAGGCTCGGATTCTGTTCCAGGTCACTGTAAAACCGAAAGAAGTTCTCGAAGGCGAGCCCGCCGCCGCCATTGGTGTACTTCAACGCCGAGCGCGCGGCCTCGCGGAACGGCAGGAAGAAGTCCAGCGCGTTGTCGGTGTAGTTGTCCCACTCCTGATAGACCCGCCAGCCGATGCCGCGCTGCTCGAGCCGTTCCGCGTAGGTGGTCCAGGGCAGGCCGAAGATCACGTCGTTGACGTAGCGCCCGGCGTCGGCGCTCAGCAGCGCGTCATAGAGGAACAGATTGCCGGTGCGCGGGGTGACCAGCCCGGCCAGCGCCTGGGCGACCGATTGCGGCAGCGCCCCGGTCATGCCGTGCACCATGCCCAGCACCGCGTCCACGATCTCGGAGACCGGCAGCCCGCGCATCCACCGCAGCTTCAGATCGTCGGCGAACAGCGAGGTCTGCAGCGACTCCGCGTAATTGTCCAGGGCCAGCGGATTCTGGACGGTGCCGGTGAACAGGTACATGCGGTTGGGGTCGGTGGGACCGTTGACCGAGCAGTGGTAGCCGTCGCACAGAGTGAACGCCTCGGCCAGTTGGTAGTAGAAGCCGAGGCAGTCGCGGTCGTAGCCGACCATGGTGCCGTCGCCCTTGGCCGGGATCCAGCGATCGTGGCGGCCGTCGGCGAAAGCGTCATGGCCGGTGCGGGTTCCGTGATCGGTGCCGTCGATGTTCTGCAGCGTGGTGAGGTAGGGCAGCACGGTGCGGCCGCCGTCGGGCTGGTGGAAGACCGAGCGTCCAGTGGACAGTTGTAGCGCATTGAGGTCGGCGTATCCGCGCACGCCGGGCATACCGCCGAAGTAGTGGTCGAAGGACCGGTTCTCCTGCATGAGGATCACCACGTGTTCGATGCTGTCCCACCCGCCGCGCGGGGCCGGTTCCGCCCACGCCTGAACCAGGCTCGGCGGGAGCATCGACATGGCTCCGGCCGCGCCACCCAGTTGCGCGGCGTGCTTCAGAAAGCGCCTCCGATCCATGATCTCCCCTGTGAGCATAGGAACGGCTATCTCCGAGGATCGCCGACCGAGCTTGGGGGTTCGTGGCGGTGAGGGGGCTCACCAATGAAGTGTCAGTTAATCATTGGCTCCGGACGTCGCGGATCGGTCACGCGGGGTTCACTCCTGTTCAGCGGGTGTTGTCGTCATCGGTACGTACCAGCACGAATACCAGTTCCGTATCGCCGATGCGGAGCAGCGCGCCGTCGGAGAGCAGACCGCTGTCGAGGACCCGCTGGCCATTGATGAACACGCCGTTGGACGAATGCAGATCCTTGACCACCCAGGTGTGGCCATTGTCGATGACGAGCGCGTGGTGACGGCTGACCCGGCCGTCGGGCAGCGCGATGTCGTTGTCGGACAGGCGTCCGATGCGGGTGGTGGAGCCAACCACCGGGTAGACGTGGCCGAAGCGGTCGCGCAGCAGCGCCTGCGGTTCGTGCCAGCTGCGGTCCACGATGGTGGTGGCGCGGGTGGCCGAGGCCGCGGCGACCGCGCGCACGCTCAGCGGATCCTGGCGCAGGATGCGCGATTCCAGCTCCCGAATGCGATGGCCGGGGTCGATGCCGAGCTCCTCGGCGAGAATGGCGCGCAGGCGGCGGGCCGCCTCCAGGGCATCGGATTGGCGGCCGGTCATGTAGAGGGCGGTGATCAGCTGCTCCCAGAGCGATTCGCGCAGGGGATGATCGCGCACGAGCAGATTCAGTTCGGGGACCACGTGCTCGGCGCGTCCCTGGGCGATATCGGCCTCGGCGCGCGCCTCGATGACGCCGATGCGCTCATCGTCGAGGGCCACGGCGTAGGCGTCGGCGAAACCGAGTCCGCGCAGATCCGACAGCACCGGGCCGCGCCACTGGGCCAGGGCGTCGGAGAGCGCGGCGGTGGCGGCGGCGAACTTCCCGTCGGCCAGGGCGCGCAGTCCGGTCTCGCGGCGGGCGCGGAACCGGAAGACGTCGCAGGCCGCGTCCTCGAGCACGATCCGGTAGCCGGTGCCCATGTGCTGAAGCATGGTGCGCGCGTCGATGCCGCCGTCGCGCAGAGGCTTTCGCAGGTTGGAGACGATGGCGTGCAGGCTGACCCGGACGTCGGGGGGCGGATTGTCCTCCCAGACGGCGCTGGCGAGGGCCTCCACCGACACCGGCCGGTTGGCATTGATGGCTAGATAGGCCAGCACCGCACGCTGTTTGGGGCCGCCGAGCTGCTGCTCCACCCCGTCGATGGCCAGCTGCACCGGCCCGAGCACCCCCACGTGCGCTCGCACCTCACCCATCGCCGACCTCCCGCCCGGCCTCGGCATTCGCCCGTCACTGTAACTTTCCACGGCCGCCCCGCCCATCGCATCCACATTTCCTCACCGAACTGGTCGGTCCCGGACGCCATTTCGTTCCATACGGCGTCGCGTAACGACGAGCATGCACTCGGGCGGCATGGCCCGGGAGGGTGCCTGCACGAGTACATGCTCGTCGGATTGCGATGGGCGACCGACGCCGAGAGGGCTACGGGTTCAGGTTGTAGACCTCTACGTTGCCGATCGTGGTGGCGGGGTAGTTGGCCTTGACCCAGGCCGCGATCTGGGCGGAGGAGGAGGCGGGGTCGGAGTTGCCGTTCCAGCCGCCGTAGCCCTGGTCGCCACCCTGGCCCTGCGTGCCGCCTTGCCCTTGCGGGTTGCCCGGCTGAGAGTTGTTGCCGCCCCGACCTTGCGGGTTGCCCGACTGAGAGTTGTTGCCGCCCTGGCCCTGCTGGTCGCGGCCGTTGTGGGGCGTGTGGCCGGGCTGCGGGGTCGGCTGAGCGGACTGGGGGTTGCTCGGTTGTCCGGGCTGATTGTCGTTCTGGCGCTGGCGAATCAGGTAGTAGCCGATCTGGTGGTCGGCGACGTACTGCTGGAATTGGGCCAGGGATGGGGAGTCGTCGCGGCCGCTGAAGCCGCCGACCGCGAGAAGGGCCTTGCCGGTGGTCAATTCGAGGGTGCTGACGTCCTGTGCGCCCTGCGCGGCGGCGGCCCAGCGGGCGGTGCTGCCATTGATCAGGTCGACGAGGGCCGGATCGGTCACGCCGCCGCGCTGACCGCCGGGGCCGCCATCGCGACCCGCGCGGGCGGGACCGGCCATGGGGCTGCCGCCGCTGTGCACCTGCGCCACGGTCTCGAGGGTGTAGGCGGTGGGGCCGATCAGTCCGGCGAGCAGGGCGAAAACGCCTATCGCAAGGGCGAATCGGGGCAGCTTGGGGGTGAGCAGCAGGGCGGCGGCCGCGATCACGGCCAGCGCCACCAGGATCCAGCGCAGCCACGGGAGCCATTCGGGCGTGCGGTTCAGCAGTACGAACGCCCAGATGCCGGTCGCCAGGGACATGGCCGCGAGGGTGAGGCGGGCCGCGAAATGCGCACGGTGCCGCCACAATTGGGTGGCTCCGAGGCCGATGAGGGCGGCCATGGCCGGGGCCAGTTCCATCGAATAGTACGAGTGGAAGCTGCGGCTCATGGTGCTGAGCACGACCGCGGTGACCAGCAGCCAGCCACCCCACAGCAGGTAACCGGCGCGCAGGCGGTCGGTGCGTGGGAGCTTGCGGGTCAGCCACAGCCCCGCGATCAAGGCGATCAGGGCGGCGGGCAGCAGCCAGGAGAACTCGGTGGCGAGCTCACCGGTGAAGAGCCGGGTGAGGCCGGGCTGCGAGCCGAAACCGCCGAAGCCGCCGTGCATCTGGTTCGGATCGGCGTGCGCGGCGGCATCCGCCGCGGGTGTCGCGGGTGGGGTGGGTCGATGACCGCCGCCATTGTGATTGCCCAGGATGCGGCCCAGGCCGTTGTAGTCGACGGCCAGCTCCCACAGGCTGTTGGAGCTGGAACCGCCGATGTAGGGCCGGGATTCGGCGGGCCACAGCTCGACCAGGGCCACATACCACCCGGCCGACACCACCAGGGCCGCACCCGCGGCCACCACTTGCGCCAGGCGCGTGAGCCATCCGCCCGCACCGGCCGCCAGTACCACCAGCGCCAGGCCGGGCAGTACCAGGAAGGCCTGGCCCATCTTGGCGAGGAAGCCGAAGCCCATGAGCACGCCCGCGCCGACCAGCCAGCCGGTGCTCGCCGACCAGAAGCGTTCGCCGTGGGCGTCGATGCCGCGCACCGTGCAGTACGCGGCGGCCACCAGCAGCAGGAGCATGAGCGCGTCGGGATTGTTGAAGCGGAACATCATGGCCGCCACCGGGGTGACCGCCAGCCCGATGCCCGCGATGAGTCCGGCGCCCGGTCCGGCCCAGCGCCGCACCGCGGCCAGCAGCAGCCACACCGCCGCCACGCCCATGAGAGCCTGCGGCGCGAACATGGACCAGGAGTTGAAGCCGAAGATCCGGCCGGACAGGCCCATGACCCACATGGCGGCGGGCGGCTTGTCGACGGTGATGGAGTTCTGCGGATCCAACGACGCGAACAACAGCGCCTTCCAACTCTGCGTGCCGGACTGCACGGCGGCGGCGTAATAGCCATTGCCCCAGCCCGCCCCGCCGAGTCCCCACAGATAGACGACGGCCGTGGCGACCAGTAGCGCCAGCGTCGCGGGACGCTCCCACCGCGGCTTGCCAGGCGGCGCGAGCAGGGTGCTCCACCGCGTGGACCCGCCCGCGCCGGACCCGGCCGTTCTCTCGTTCGTGGACGCTTCCGCGTGGCCGACGACCACCACCTCGCTGTCGCCCATTGGCACGGAGTCACCCTCGACGCCGGTGATGGCCGTCATGCCACCCGCCTTCCTTGGTTCCCGACCCGATTCCCACTGACCTGCGGAGCCTATGGCGCGGGATTCGAACCGAGCTCCACGTCGGCTGCGAGTTCCCTGTGAGCGGGCGAGCAAGCCGATGAGCTGGTCGAACGACAAGAACGGGCACCCGAATCCGGATGCCCGTCCCGATTGGTCGCCGGTGTCGGCCGACCGTGTTCGTGTCGGTGGTCAGTGGTGGTGTGTCAGGTGGATCGGCTCGCTCTCGAAGGGTTCGGGGGCGATGTTCCGGTCCAGTCGGAGCGAGACGAGGCTCAGTGCCAGGCCCGCGGTGGCGATGAGGCCGCCCACCCAGTTCACCGAGATGAGGCCGAGGCCGCCGTCGATGGCCGCGCCGCCGAGCCAGATGCCCAGGGCCGAACCGAGGGTGAAGGCGGAGATATTCGCGGCCGAGGCGATATCCGGTGCATCACCGGCCTTGCGCATGACCCGCAGTTGCAGCGGAGCCACCACCGAGAAGGCCGCCACGCCGTAGGCGAGCAGGCCCAAGGCCGCGGTGATCGGATTGCGGATGAGCAGGGTCAGCGCGAAGAGGGCGACGGCCAGCGAGCCGATCGAAACCACCGGGGCCAGGCGCAAATTCCGGTCCGCCAGCTTGCCGCCGAGCTGATTACCGACGAACAGTCCGATGCCGAACAGCAGGAACATCGGTGTCACCCACTGCTTTCCGAGCCCGGTGACCTCGGTCAACTGCGGTGCGAGATACACGTAGCCGGTGAACACCCCGCCGTAACCCAACAGCGTGGTCAACAACCCGATCCACACCGCGGGCCGCCGCAACGCCCGCACCTGATCCCGCAGCGGCGCACTGCCATTGGCAGCCATATGCATCCGAGCGTGCGCATCGAGCTCAACGCCGTCCGCCTCCTCGCCATGGGAGTGGCTGTGGGCGTGAGACTCTGCCACCGCGTGATCATGCGGGTGGCCGGATGCGACAGCCGCCGCATGGTCGTGGCCGTGGCCGCCGTGGTCGACGGTTCGGGCACGCTCCCGGCCGATCGACTTGGGAATCAAGAGGATAAGGCCTATGGCGGCGAGGATGCCGAAGAGGACGAGCGTGCCGAAGGTAGCGCGCCAGCCGAGGGCCTTGCCGACGGCCGCGCCGATCGGCGCGCCGAGAATCGTTGCGGCGGTGGAGCCCGCGAAGACCGTGGCGATGGCTCGACCTTGGTTGGCCTTGGCGACGAGTTCTGCGGCGAAGAGGGCCGCTATGCCGAAGAAGGCTCCGTGGGCCAGGGCGGCGATGACGCGCCCGGCCAGGATGGTGTCGTAGGTGGGGCCGAGCAGGGACAGGGTGTTTCCGGCGAGGAAGACGCCGGTGGTGGCCAACAGCATGAACCGACGGCTGACGCGGCTGCCGATCGCGGTGAACAGGGGTGCGCCGAGAGCGACGCCGAGAGCGTAGGCGCTCTCGAATCGTCCGACGGCGCCGAGGGATACGTGCAGGGAGTCCGCCATCTCCGTCACCACACCGGCGACGACGAATTCGTCGGCGCCCATGGCGAAGGCGGCGATGACCAGGGCCCAGACGGCCAGGGGCAGGGTGCGCATTGCTGATACTTCTTTCGGGAATGAAGGGGGTGGATCACGGCTGCGGTGACATCGACAGGCGCACATGGCTTTTCCGTTCGGGGAGTGGGATCAGTGGGTGGTGGGCAGGGTGAACGCGGCGGTGCGGACCCGGTCGCCGTGCTTGAAATCCAGGAACAGGCGGTAGGTGCCGCGGCCGGGAATCGCGGTGTGGAAGGTGATTTCGGGGCCGGGGGCGGTGACGCCGTCGCCGGGCGCGCCGTTCGGGTGCACGTGGACGTAGGCCAGATCACCGGCGCGCAGGATCACCAGGTGGCCGTAGGCGGCGAGGTAGGGCTGCAGGTCGGTGACCGGCTCGCCATCCTTGCGCACGGTGAGGGTGAGCAGGCGGCCCTCGCCCGGCACCAGATCGCCGTCCAGGGTGACCTCGTAGCCGTCGACGGTGACGGTGCGCTCCGGCGCTGGGGCGGCCTGAGGCTGGTACTCACCCGCGATGGCGAAATCCGCACCGAGAGTGATGGTCTGGCCCAGCGCCGTGGGATTGATGTCGGTGAATGCGCGGTACGCGCCCGCCTCGGGGAGGTTCAGGGTGACCGACCAGGTGCCGTCGGCGGCGCGCTCGGGGTGGACGTGCCAGAAGCCGGTCAGCTCGCGCCGCACGACGATCAGGTGCAGTTCCTTGTCGTGGATGGCGTCGAAGTCGGTGACGGCGTGGCCGTCCGGGCCCAGGATGCGGAAGCGGAATTCGATTTCGCCTGCGGCGACGACATTCTCGGCGAGTTCGAGGGTGTAGCCGTCCTGCGTGATCTGCAACCCACCCGGCAAGCCACCCCCGTGCGCGGCATGCGCATCATGGCCAGCGTGCGCGTCATGGCTGCCGTGCGCGTCGTGGGCGGCGTGCGATTCGTGAGCGGCGTGGCCCGCATGCGCGGCGTGATTCGCATGTCCCGCGTGTGCGGCGTGGTCCGCGTGCGCCGCATGGTCGGCGTGGGCGGCGTGGTCACCGTGAGCAGCGTGGTTGTGATGTCCGGCGTGTGCCTGGGTGGTCATTTCTAGTTCCTCTCAACTGCTTTCGGTGCCTTACGGAAGATCAAATTAATACCCCCCAGGGGTATAAGCAAGATGGCCTGCTGTGAACTGGCTCACCAGCCGCCGCCGGGTTCGGATCACACTGACGGCAACCATGTCCCACCTCGCACAGTTCGACGATCGTCAAACCCATGGCGAGTGAGAGCGAATACCGAACGGGCCTGTTCGCGTTGGGAATCGAACTCGACGGGGCAGGCCACCCCGCCGACTGGCAGGCGCGCGTGCACGCGGCCGAGAACGCGGGGTTCACCTTCGCGACCATCGGCGACTCCCTCGACCCGCCCCCGGGGCCCTCCGAGGTCCGGCTCGATGCCGGTGTCCGAGCCGGTTTCGTGGCCGCCACCACCAGCACCCTCGGTTTGGTCCCGGCCCTCGCACCCACCTACGCCGAGCCGTTCCACCTCTCCTCGCAGCTGGCGACCCTGGACTACGCCACACGCGGGCGGGCCGGATGGCTCGCCATCGACGATCCGGGCACGGCGCGGGCCTGGGGTGCGACACCGCGCGTGACCGAGTCCGAGATTCGACGCGAGCGCGTCGACGCCATCGAAGTCGCACGGCGACTGTGGGATTCGTGGGAAGACGACGCGGTCGTACGTGACTACGCGGCCGGGAAGTTCTTGAATCGCGAGAAGTTGCACCACATCGACTTCATCGGGGAGACCTTCTCGGTGAAGGGTCCGGCGATCGTGCCGCGACCGCCGCAAGGGCAGGTTGTCGTGTTCGGCTACGGCACAACCGAATCCGAGGGTATCGACGTCGCCTTGGTGGGTGGCGCAACACCGTCCGAGATCCGGACCACGATCGACAACGCCCGCGCGGCCGGAATTCCGCGTGTGCTGGTCGATCTCGAGATCGGCCTGGACGGATCCGGGGCGGCCGCCGACCTGGTCGCCCGGCTCACCGAGCTCGCCGCGGTCGCCGACGGTGCCCGGCTGCGGCCGACCGCCGTCGACGCCGACCTCCCGATCCTCGCGCGCTATGTCCTGCCCGCCCTGCTGCGCGCCGGTCTCGCCCATCGCCCGGTCCCCGGTTCGACGCTGCGCGCGAATCTGGGCCTGCCCCGCCCCGTCAACCGCTATGCCAAGGAGCTCGCCCGATGACCGAGGTCCCCTTCCCCGACGCCCAGGTGCATTTCGGGGTTTTCTTCCAGGGCGTCAATCACAGCACCATCTGGTCGGATCCCAGCAGCGGTTCACAGATCGACTTCGAGAGCTTCCGCCGCGTCGCCACCACCGCCGAGCGTGGACTGTTCGACGCCTTCTTCCTGGGCGAGGGCCTGCGCCTGCGCGAGCAGGACGGGCAGCTGCTGGACACCGATATCGCGGGGCGGCCCGACGCCATCACGCAATTGGCGGCGCTGGCCGGGCTCACCCGTCGAATCGGGTTGGTGGCCACGCAGAACGCGACCTACAACGAACCCGCCGATCTGGCGCGGCGGCTGGCGAGCCTGGATGTGCTCTCGGGCGGGCGCGCGGGCTGGAACGTGGTGACCACCGACAATGCCTGGACCGGTGAGAATTTCCGGAAGGGCGGCTTCCTGGATCACGCGTTGCGCTATGAGCGGGCGGCCGAATTCCTCAGCCTCGCACGGGAAATCTGGGATGGCTGGTCGGACACCGAGATTCGGACCGTCGAACGCGACAGCGCGCACTTCCGGGTGGCGATCAGACCGACCGTGCCGCGCAGCGCCCAGGGGCATCCGGTGATCTTCCAGGCCGGTGTCTCCCCCGCCGGACGGGATTTCGCGGCCGCGCAGGCGGAGGTCATCTTCTCCCCCTTCGGAACTCATTTCGATCCGGCCCTGGAATTCGCGAACGATATTCGCGCCCGGCTGGTGGCGGCGGGCCGTCCGGCCGATGACATTCGCATTCTGCCGGGCACGCAGATCGTCTTGGCCGACAATGCCGCCGAGGTCGAGGACAAGCGGCGCTGGGTGCTCGAACAGCAGATCACCGGTGCGACCGCGCTTTCCCTGGCCGGGCAGGTCTGGGGACGCGACCTCTCGCATCTGGATCCGGACGGGCCGCTGCCCGCGGAAGACCCGGAGCCATCACCGATTTCATCCACGCGCGGCGCGCAGCGCGACGGGCAGGATCGCGGGGTCGTCGTGGCGCAGTGGCGGGCCCTGGCCGACTCGAAGCGGCTCACGCTGCGCCAGGTCGCCATCGAGACCACGGCCCGTTTCGGCTTCGCGGGCACGCCGGGTCAGGTCGCGGACGAACTGACCCGGTGGGTCCGCCACGGCGCGAGCCACGGGTTCAATATCACCCCGTACAAGGTCCCGACCGGTCTCGACGAGATCGTGGATCTACTGATTCCCGAACTCCAGGACCGCGGTTCGTACCGGACGGGATATTCCGGGACAACCCTCCGCGAACATCTCGGTCTTCGCCCGCCGCTTACTCGCCGCTGACCCTCTGCAGTTTTCGCCGACGCCCGCCCGCTAGGCCTGGAATCGCTCCGGCAGATTCCCGGCCGCGTAGCGGGCGTAGGTGTTCTCCGGGAACACCGTGATGATGTCGGTGACGGCCACCAATTCGGCCGGGACGCGACCTCCTTCGAAATGATCGACGCTGGGCACGATCACGGCCTCCAGATCGAGCCGGGAGACCAGCACGCGTAGGCGCTGGACCGGTCGGTCGGTCCAAGGACCGAAGACCACCGTCTTGCGCAGGTCGTAGCCGAGACGGTGGGCCAAACCGCGTATTCGGGCCTCATCCCATTCCCGCCGGTCGCCGGAGATGTCGCTCCGCAACCATCCGATGGCGCTGGGTTCCGATGTCATGGCTATCCCTTTGGGCTTTCCGGTGTCGCCGACTGTGCCGACTTCAACGTTGGTCCGGACGACCGAATTGATCCATTGCGTGCAATGGGGAAAGTACGGGGCAAATCGGGGTCATGGCGGCACGGCAAATCTGTGGAAGACCTATTCTCGGGATAGGTCCACCAGAGAGGCCGCATGCCGTGACCGGACGGAACGAGCTGCTCATCGAGGCTCGGCTGCGCATGGAATCACCCGGAGCGCCGGGACAATCGATGACTCGCCGGGAGTTGGCGGACGCCGTCAACGACCAGGTCTTCCGGGCCACCAGCAAGCGGGGGGCCGTCGACGAACGACACGTCGGCAAGTGGGAGCGAGGCGAAACGACATGGCCCAGAAAGCATTACCGAGCCGCCCTGCGAGCAGTCCTGAATGTGGCGACCGATGCCGAACTCGGCTTCCGCACGCCGCATCGCGCGGTGGATGACGAGAGCGTGAACCGCAAGCAGTTTCTTTCCAGCGCGCTGGTGGTGACCACCAACGTGGTGCTGTCGAATTCCGCGCCAACCGAATCCGAGCTCATCGAGACCCTGGCCGGACCGACCGCCAACTATCGGCGCATGGAATCGTCGGTGCCCTCGGATCGGCTGGCACCGGTGGTGGACGCGCATCTGAATCTGGTGGCGGGAGTGGTGCGGGATCGATTGCGTACCTCGGGGGGATTTCGCGCGCTATCCGAAATCGCCGGGCTGGCAGCGTGGTTGGCGGCCGATCGCGGTGATGACGCGGCGGCGCGGCGGCGATACGTGGAGGCGATCCGGCACGCGGAGCGGACGCATCATCCGCTGCTGGTGTCGTACATGACGGCCAGCCTCGGGCACTACGCGGTCGAAATGGGTGATGCACGAGCGGGTTTGACCTTGTTGCGGACCGCGGCCTCGCAGCTGGGGCGCGAGGCTCCCGACAGCGCCGGGGCGTGGATGTCGTCGCTGTTGGCCGTCGCCTATGCCGCGACCGGGGATCGCGCGGGGGCGCTGGGCGCGCTGCGGCGGGCCGAGCGGCTGGTGGATCGGCAACGCGGAGAACCGCAATGGCCGTGGGTCTTCGTCTTCGACGGGCCCAAGGCGGCCCGCTATCAGGCCAGCGCGCTCACCCGGCTGGGCGATCATCGCGCCGCGCACATCGCCTTCGAGAACGCCGACGCCGCGCTGACCGCCGAGAAGCCGCGCGCCCTGGCCCAGGTCGAGCACGCCCGGGTGCTGGCACGCTCGGGCGACGTCGAGGGCGGGTGCGCGCTCGCGGCCGAGGCGCTGCTGGTCGGGCTCACCTATCACAGCGAGCGAATCACCCGACTGGCCAGGGCATTCCGCGCCGACCTGCCCGCGCGTACCGTCGAGGCGAGGGCGCTCGACGAAGCCCTCGCGACCCTCTACGGACGAGACGATCAATGACGAGCGTCGCCATTACCGGGCATCGCGGACTGCCCGCGGGCACGCTCGCGCTGGTGGACCGGGCGCTGCGGCTGGAGGTGGCGCTGCGGGTCGAGGCGGCGCTGCGGGTGCGGCCCGGGCCGGCCGATCTGATCGGGGTGAGCTGTCTCGCGGACGGGCCGGATTCGCTGTTCGCCCAGGCGATTCTGGATATCGGCGGGCGGCTGGTCGCGGTCGTTCCGGCGCGGCGTTATCGGGCCAGCCTGCCCGAATTCCATCACGAGGTATACGACCGGCTGCTGGGCGAGGCGGATCGGGTGATCGAAGTGGATCGGGAGGAGTCCGATTCCGAGGCGCATCAGGCGGGCAGTCTGCGCATGCTCGACGAGTCCGATGAACTGCTCGCGGTCTGGGACGGGCTGCCCGCCCGCGGGTACGGGGGCACCGCCGATGTGGTGGCCATCGCGCGCGAGCGGGGCATGCCGGTGACGGTGATCTGGCCGGACGGGGCCGAGCGGCCTTGAACGATCGCGGCCTTGAACGATCGCGGCCTCGAGTGATCGCGAGACGCCGGCGAGCAATCGCGAGCTTGACCTCAACAGCGGTTGAGGTACCAGGATGCAATCACGGGCTCCTGCGGCCCGACCCGCGTCCTCGCCGAGTCTCGTACACCCGTCGGCGAGGCCGCGGGCGTTTCGCCGCCGCTTGGGCGTAGGGTCGATAGCGACCGCTCAGCTATCCCATAGCAGCGCCGCATGATTCACGGCAGGAGAGGACTCAGCATGTCGACCGGCGACGCCGTCATCGTGGCCGTGGACGAATCGGCCGGTTCCGCGGTGGCCTGGGCCGCCCACACCGCCGCCCTGCACCGCGCGCCCCTGCACCTGCTGCGCGTCCTCGAGATCACCCCCGATCAGGGACTCGGGCTCGGCACCGCCCTCACCACCGAGGACTTCACCCGGCTCGAGGAGCACAGCAACTGGCTGCTCGAGACCGCGGCCGCGGAAGCCGCCAAGGCCGCGCCCGACATCACCGTCACCACCGAACTCGCCTCCGGCACAGTCGTCCCCACACTGTTGGAGCGCACCCACTCCGCGCGCATGCTCGTGGCGGGCGCCCGCGGCGGCGGCACCCTGCGCCGCGCCCTGCTCGGCTCGGTCAGCTCGGTCCTGGCCCGGCGCTCCCACTGCCCCTTCGTGGTCGTCCGCGACGGCGTCCCGCTCCCACCCGACCTGCCCACCCGACCCATCCTCGTCGGCGTGGACGGCACCAAAGTCAGTGAGCCCGCCATCGAAGCCGCCCTCGAGGAGGCCTCCGTGCGCGGCGTCGCCGTCATCGCCCTACACGCCGAGGGCGCCTCCGACGATCCCGAAATGGACGCCCTCGACGACTACGTCCTGGCCGAGAGCCTCGCCGGCTGGCAGGAGCGCTACCCCAACGTCCGCATCGACCGCGAAACCGCCCACGACCGCCCCGAACGCTCCCTCCTCGAAATGTCCACCGCCACCCAACTCCTAGTGGTAGGCACCCGAGGCCGAGGCGGCTTCGCCGCCAAAGTCTTCGGCTCCACCAGCCAATCCTTACTGCTCTCGGTCCAAACCCCCATCATGATCGCCCCAACTCCCTAACCCCACCCGAATACCTGCTACCAGCACGACCGTACGGCTCGGTAGTCTGACCCAGACGCCCCCGTAGCCCAATTGGCAGAGGCAGCGGACTTAAAATCCGCCCAGTGACGGTTCGAGCCCGTCCGGGGGCACGAATGCGACATCTCGAGCGGTTTCGATCTCGCAACAGATAATTCCGGCCAGGCCTGACTCACGACGGAGATGCGGCGCGGCGGGGCTGGCCGTCGCGCCGCATCTCCGGTGAAATCACTTCGCGGGTGCGGGGTTCGGTGCGGGCTGGTTGATGGTGGTGAAGTACTGGACGGCGGCCATGATGGCGATCGGTGCGGTGATCAGCAGGTTGCCGGCGATGGTGCCGAGACTGCCGAGGGCCATCATGCCGCCGAGGCAGCCGATCGCGGCGGCGGGCAGGAATGCTCCGAACAGACCGATGATGGCCGCGGCCGCCACGGTGGCGCCCGCGATACCGCCCAGGACACAACCGACCGCCGCGCCACCGAGGCCGCCGACCAGCGTGCCGATGCCCGCGCCCATGGTGAGAGTGCTCGCCAGGCGGTTCCAGGCGGCCTGCTCACGCTCGTACTCGGTCTTCCACGGAGCCTGGTTCTCGTAGGGCAGCGCGACCGGCTTGTACACCGCATGCGCGGCGTCGAATTTCGGTGTGAGCGTGGCGGTTCGGTCGTGAACGTCCGCGTCGATCGGGAACATGTAGTCGTCGACGCGGAACGAGAGCTCGGCGCCGGCGAGTACGGTCCCGTCGGCGGCCTTGATCTTGAACGTGCCGTCTTCGACGGCCAGCGAACCGGCGTCGGTGGTGATCGTCGTGGAGGTCTCGGTGACCGTGGTGGTGTAGCCGACCTTGCCGTTTTCCGGTGTCGCACCGGCGGTTCCGGCGCAGACGCCGAGCGCGGTCACGAGCAGCGCGCCGGTGGTGGTGATCTTCCTCATCAATGGATCCTTCGAAGCGAGTGATCCGGGATCGCCCGGGTACTCTCGATTGGGGTGCCGGGCCTGGCACCGTGATTGCGAACTGCTCTTTCGGCTGTTGGTTCAGTGCGAGAGCAGCGTTGATCTGCCCCGCCGCAGCGTGATTCGCGGCGGGGCGTTTTGCGTCGGTGTTACGGCGGGTGCTGGGTGGGAGTGCCTCCTCGAACTGTGGTGTGATCGGATCGGGATGGTCGGGTCGGTTGGCGCGTCAGCGTCGGATCTCGCGCAGCCAGGGCGCGGCGGCGGCGAGCAGGGCGATCGTGCCGATCCGGATGGTCGGGTCGGGCAGCGGGGCGTAGCGGGGTGAGTGGTTCGCCGGAATGTGGTCGGGCAGGCCGTTTTCCAGGACGGACTTCATATCGACACCCTCGAACTGGGCGGGGTCGGTGCCGCCGAAGTACCAGAACACCGACGGAACGCCGAGCGCGGTACCGAAGGTGGAGAAGTCCTCACCGCCGGTGAAAGGCCGAGGGAGCGTCAGAACACGGTCGGCGCCGAAGGTTTCGGTGAGCGCGCCCAAGACGGTCAGTGTGGTGTCGATATCGTTGACGGTCATCGGGAGGGAGTAGACAGGGGTGATCTCCGGTGTCCGCTCGGCACCGGAAGCCGCGGCCTCGGACCGTACGATCCGCTCGATCGAGCTCAGTACGCGTTCGCGCACCACAGGATTCATGCTGCGCACGCTGACCTGCAGGTCGACGGTGTCGGGAATGATATTCTCCTTGCTGCCGCCGTGGATCGAGCCGACCGTCACAACGGCCGGGTCGGTCGGCGACACCTCGCGGGCGACGATCGTCTGCAGCCGCAGCACGATCGCGGCGGCCATCACCACGGGATCCACGGTCAGATCCGGCCTCGCGCCGTGCCCACCCCGGCCGAACAGCCGGATTCGCAGACTGTCGCTGGCCGCCATGACAGCCCCGGCACGGGTACCGAGCATGCCGACCGGTGCGGACTGCACATGCTGGCCTAGGCACACCTCCGCGCGCGGGAACCGGTCCAGGAAACCGTCGGCGATCATCGCGGGCGCGCCACCGATCTCCTCGGCGGGCTGGAACACCGCGACGACTGTGCCGCACCAGCTTTCGCGGGTGGCCGCCAGCTGGCCGGTGGCGCCGAGCAGACAGGTCACGTGCATGTCGTGCCCGCAGGCGTGCATGACCGGCACCTGATTGCCCTCGGCATCGGTGCCGATCGCGGTGGACGCGTAACGCAGGCCGGTCTCCTCGGCCACCGGAAGCGCGTCCATATCCGCGCGCAGCAGCACGACCGGACCCGCACCATTGGCGAGCACCCCGACGACGCCGGTGCCGCCGACGCCCTCGGTGACGTCCCAGCCCTGCTGCTTCAGGTCCGCGGCGACGATGCTCGCGGTGCGGAACTCCTGGAAGGACAGCTCGGGATGAGCGTGCAGATCCTCATAGCGGGCACGCAGTTCGGGCAGGCGGGCGTCGAGCCCGGCCAGCATCGGGGTGACCTGAGCGGTGGGATTCATGAAGTTCCTCCGTGGGTTCGATTCGTTTACTCAGTCCCCGGCGGCGAGACCAGGGTGAGGATCGCCGCGATCGCCGCTCCCGCCGCGCACAGCCCCCAGATGACGAGATACGCCGCCAGCGTCGGCACCGTGGTGCCGGTGCGCACCAGTGCGCCCAGCAGTGCCGCGAATCCGGCGCCGGCGATGCTCGCGCCGAGGGTCTTGATGTTGTTGTAGACGGCGACCGTGCTGGCGGATCGGTCGGCCGCGCTGGATTCGACGATGACCGTCGGGAGACCGGCCAGGGCGAGGCCGATGCCGGCTCCGGCGACCGCGTAGGCCAGGGCGAACAGCGGCAGTGAGCTGTGCGCGGCGATCACTCCGGCGTATCCGGCCACGATGAGGACAAAAGCGAGGAAGAGCATGCGGCGCATTCCGATTCGCGCCGCCACCGCCGCCGCGACCGCCGCCGTGACGAAGGCCATCATGTGCGGCAGGCCGCCCCAGATGCCGAGTTCCGCGGCCGACAGGTTGAACCCGTAGCCCGTCTTCGCGGGATCGGCGTCGAGATAGGAGATCGAGACCACCGGAGCGGCGAGGACGACGGTGCCGAAAATGAACGCGGACAACAGGTGTGGGGCGACCGCTCGGTCGGCGGCGGCGCGCACGTCGACCAGCGGATCCGGACTGCGCAGCTCCACCCGGACCCAGACCGCGAACAGTGCCAGGGCCGTCGCGAACAGCCCGAGCGTGAGCGCCGAAGCCCAGCCCCAGGAACCGCCATTGGCGATGGCCGCCAGGACGAGCACGAGGGATACGCCGAGCAATGCCGCACCCCGCCAATCCATCCCACCGGCCGCGCGATTCCGGCTCTCGGGAATAGCGGTGTAGACCAGCACCTGGCAGGCGACGGCCAGCGCGACCAGAGTCCAGAGGGCGTACCGGATCTCGCCGAATCCGTGGTAGATCGGGCCGGAGAGTACCGAACCCAGCAGCGACCCCAGCGCCAGCGAGGAGACCAGCAGCCCGACCGCCCGCCGATTGGCGTTGGTGTCCAGGCGATCTCGGCACAGGCCGATCTCCAGCGGCAGCAGCGCGGCCAGCGGTCCCTGCAGGATCCGGCCGATCAGCAGCACCGGAAGGCCGGGCGCGAGAGCTATCAGTATCGCGCCAATAGTGATAGACGCCAAGGCGATTCGCAGCACCCGGCGGTGGCCGTACAGATCCCCCAGCCTACCGAACACCGGAACACACACGCCCGCGGCCAGAAACTGGACCGCAGTGATCCACTGCGCGTCCGCGGTGCTGATCTGGAGCATGTTACGAATGCCGGGAACGAGCGGGACGGTGCCGCCCTGGATGAATCCGCTGGTCAGCTCGACGAATACGAGCAGGCCGACGACAGCGCGTACATGATTGCCGCCCGTCCGGGGCGCGGCGACGGAGGATTCGGGCTGGTCGACACTCATCGACAGCACCTTTCTTGCAGGGGGATGGAGCGAATTCGCGCGACGGGGCGCGGAAGGCGGTCAGGCCGCGGTGCGGGCCAGGCGATCGACGGCGAGTTGGGCGAGCACGGCCGACTGACGCGACAGCACCACGTCATCGAAGACCGCGCGCGGCGAGTGATTCATCGGCGCGCTCATGTGGTCGCTGCCGGCGGGAACCGCGCCGAGCAGCAGCATCGCCCCCGAGACCCGCTGCAGGACAAAGGAGAAGTCCTCCGAGCCGGATGTCGGTTGCGGGGCCAGCCACACCTGTTCCGCGCCCATGATTTCCCGGGCCGTGTCCAGCGCGAAGTCGGTCTCCTCGGCGTCGTTGACCGTGACCGGGTAGAGCAGTTGATAGTCGGCCTCGGCCTCGAGCCCGTGGGCCGCGGCGATGCCGCGCGCGAGCCGCGGCAGCCCCGTGGCCAGACGTTCCCGGTTGGGCTCGGAATAGCTGCGGACCGTGGCCTCGAAGGTCGCGGTGTCTGGAATGACGTTGTGCTGGGTCCCGGCGTGCAGGGACCCCACCGACACCACGACCGGGTCGAGGACGTCGAAGGTCCGGGTCACCCAGTTCTGAATGGCGGTGATCATCTCGCAGGCAGCCGGAATCGGATCGAGCGCCGAGAACGGCGCGGAGCCGTGACCACCGCGGCCGTGCACGGTGACGCGCAGGACATCCGAAGCGGTCGACACCGTTCCGGGACGGCTGGCCAGCACGCCGTGCGGCAGCCGGTTCGCGGCGACATGGATGGCGTAGGCCGCGTCCAGCGGTTTGCCCGCCGCGTCCAGCACGCCTTCCTCGATCATCAAACCGGCTCCGTTGTAGCCCTCCTCGCCGGGCTGGAACATGAACACCACATCGCCGTGCAGCCTCGAACGCTGTTCGCACAGCAGCCGGGCCGCGCCGACGAGCCCGGCGGTGTGCAGGTCGTGGCCGCAGGCGTGCATCTGCCCGGCCACCTGGGAGGTGTAGTCGACGCCGGAGGTCTCCTGCACCGGCAGCGCGTCCATGTCGCCGCGCAGCAGCACCGCGCCACCGGGGCGCTCGCCCCGCAGCACCGCGGTCACCGAGCTGAGGTTCTCGCCGAGGGTGATCTCCAGCGGCAGTCCCTGCAGCGCCGACAACACCTTCTCCTGGGTGCGGGGCAGGCGCAGCCCCAGCTCGGGCTCCTGGTGCAGGGACCGGCGCAGCACGACGAGTTCTTCGTGCATAGCCTTGGCGTCTTCGAGTATCGACATCCGCTCATGACCTTTCCGATGGGTGGCGGCCGTGGCTGTCGCACCGCGGCCATTCCGTCCACCCTCGGGCCGCCGCATCGGTGCTGGCTAGAAAGCGCTGGAATTCCGCAATATCCTCTCGAATATGAAGGATTTTGGCCGACTCGATGATGTGGACGCCGCGATTGTGAACGCACTTCAGATCAACCCTCGGTTGAGCTGGGCCCGCGTAGCGCAGGTGCTGCAACTGGACGCGGTAACCGTCGCCCGGCGGTGGAAGCGACTGGCCGATGCCGGAGCGGTGTGGGTCAGCGGCCACCCGGGACCGATGCTGGCGGCTTCCGGCCAGGGCTGTATGGCCATTGTCGAGATCGACTGTGTGAACGGGCGACTGCTAGAGACCGCCGAGCATTTGATGCAGCAACCGATGGTGGTCACGGTCCAGCACGTCACGGGCGGCCGGGACCTGATGGTCACGGTGATCGCCCCCAGTTTCGACGCCATGTCCCGATGGATCACCGGCGTGCTCGGTTCGCTCAGCGGCGTCACCGCCGGGCGAACCCATCTGGTCACGGCGATCCACACCCACGGCAGCCGGTGGCGCCTGCACGCACTGCCCTCGGATCGGGCAGCGCAGTTCGCCGCGGTCAATCAGGTGCGGCGGGTCGGCGAGCTGCGGATGTCGGCGCTGGACCGGGAGCTTATGGTGGCCCTGTCCGTCGACGGCCGGGCCTCCTACACCGACCTCGCGACACGGTGTGGCGTCAGCGTGGACACCGCTCGCCGGCGCACGA
Organism: Nocardia sp. CDC160; assembly: GCF_035818795.1. NCBI lineage: Bacteria > Bacillati > Actinomycetota > Actinomycetes > Mycobacteriales > Nocardiaceae > Nocardia > Nocardia sp. CDC160. Next base: position 1,158,211 of record NZ_JAYKYT010000003.1, read on the forward strand.
CCCACCTGATCGACTCCGGCGCTGTGCTGCTGCGCTGCGATATCGCCAAGCCGCTGACCGAGCGGCCGATCACCGTCGTGCTGTGGGCCGAGATCCCGTCACACGCGCTCAAACCGGCGGCGCAGGCGGTGGCCGGTCACCGTGACGTCCGGCTGTGCGCGGGCATCGCGGGCCGCCACAACCTGCTGATCATCGCGTGGGTGCGCTCGACCGACGACATCCAGCGCTTCGAGACCCGGCTGACGCAGTTGGCGCCCGGCATCGTGATCGGCGACCGGTCGGTTGTGCTGTCTTCGTTGAAAATCAACGGTCACTTGGTCGACGAGGACGGCTATCGGATCGGCAGCGTCGCGATCGATCCCTGGAAAACCGCCGTGGCCGAGCACGATTCGCGCACCGAACGCTGAGCCCTGCGACACGGTCACCGTCCGATCATGGACGCGGTGTCCATATTCGTTCTCGGAGTCCAGAGCCGGTTAGGATATGGCCCAATTCGGGGGTCCCGGAAAGGGGTGTCGTGGCAGCGGAAGACCGCCGGAAGCGGCGTAGTCGGCGGCTGCTGCGGGAGGCATTTCTGTCCTTGGTGCTCGAGCGCGGGTATGCCGCGATCACCGTGGAGGACATCACCGAACGCGCGGATCTGGGGCGAGCGACCTTCTACACCCACTTCGCCGACAAAGGCGCGCTCCTCGATCACATCGTCACCGAGCTGATCGAGGAGATGCGGCAACGGCTGGAACCGTTGTCCGGCGTTCCAGCCCAGGAGTTCAGCGGTGAAATCGTGCTGGAGTTGTTCCGGCATGCCGCGCAAGAGCCTGACGCCTACCGCGTGATCCTGCGCGGCGAAGGCGACGGACGAGCGCTGCGCCGCTTCGTCGAGGATCGCAGCGCCGCCACGGCGCAGATCTTCGCCGCCCGCTCGGCCGCGCATGGGACCACCCTGCGTGTCGATGCCGAGATCCTGGCGCGGGCATGGGTCGGAGAGCTGGTTTCCACGCTGTCGTGGTGGCTCGAATCGGGGTCGCAGACGAGCGCCGAACGGATTGCGGAGCAACTGCGCGATATCTCACTGCGCGGCCGTTACTGGGCGACCGGCTTCGACGGCGAACCGCCCGCCTGATCGAATTCCCGGACAGGGCCGGGCATTTCAATCCCTGCCGGCATCGTCAGCGGCCACTGGACCCGACGATGCCCGCGCCAGCGCCGATGAGGCCGCCGACAGATGCCAAGGTGTTGCCACACGCCTCCGCCGAGGCAATGACGTGGTGACAGCACTCCGTTTCTAGACACTGAGTCCAATAACATGCATCATGTCCATGAATGCGTGTTTGATTGCGAGGTGCCGAGGAGGCCTGCCATGTCGAGCGAGGACACCGAACCGCTGGACTACCGCTTCAGCCTGGCCAATGAGCGCACCTTCCTGGCTTGGATCCGCACCGCGCTTGGACTGCTCGCCGGTGGGGTGGCCGTGCAATCGCTGGCCGAGCACTTCTCCACCTGGGGTTTTCGCCGGGCGATAGCGGTGGTGTGCGCCGGGTTGGCGGTCGTGATCGCGGCCGTCGCGTACCGGCAGTGGAGGCGGGCCGAGGCCGCCATGCATCGCGGCGACACGCTGCCGACGTCGGTGCTCGTGCCCGTCCTGGCCACCGGCGTCGGGGCCGTCGCGCTGGCCGCCGGAACCGCGGTGCTGGTGTCGTGATCGAGAAGGCTCGCTGGGCGGAGGACTCCGGGCTGGCGGTCGAGCGCACCGCATTGGCGTGGCGGCGGACCGCGCTGTCAGCCCTGGCGGTGTTCGGCCTCCTCGGCCGTTACGCGATCACCACCGCGGCATGGCCGGGCACCCTGGCTGCCGTCGCGGCGCTGGCCGCCATGAGCACGGTCGCCTGGGCGTGTTCGCGGCGCACCGCGGCCCTGCGCGCGCGTCGCCCTCGCCCCATCGGGCCGGTGACGGCGACCGTGTCGACCGCGGTTCTCTTCGCTGCGGCCACTGTGGCAATGAGCCTGGCTCGCTGACCATTTCATCCACCGCCAAGAGGAGGCCGTATGGACCCGGGCTTGCCGTGGCCACTCCCGACCGACATCGGGATCGCGCCGGGAGGCTGCTGTGCTCCGCGGCGCGAAGAGGGCGTGACCGCAACGAAACTGGTTGTGCCACAGCGGGGTGAGCACCTGGACTCGAAGCTGGTCGATCTGCCCGGCGGGCAATTTCTGATGGGCGGCGACGATTCGGACGCGGTTCCCGGTGACGGTGAGGGGCCGGTGCGCCCCGTGCGGATCAGCGCCTTCGCCATCGCCCCATACGCGGTGACCAATGCCGAGTTCGCCGAATTCGTCTCCACCACTGGGTATCTCACCGATGCCGAGCGCTTCGGGTGGTCGTTCGTCTTCGCCGGATTCCTGTCCGCCGCTTTGCGTCGCGGGGTCCGCCGGCCCGCCGCGACGCCCTGGTGGTGCGCGGTGCCGGGAGCGATCTGGCATGCGCCGGAGGGGCCGGGCAGCGACATCGGCGGGCGCATGGATCATCCGGTGGTACATGTGTCCTGGCGCGATGCCCGGGCATACTGCGCGTGGGCGGGCGTGCGACTGCCGACCGAGGCCGAATGGGAGTACGCCGCGCGCGGCGGTCTGGAGCACGCTCGCTACCCGTGGGGCGACGAGCCCGCCTCGGGCGGTGAGTATCGCTGCAATATCTGGCGAGGCAGCTTCCCCACCCGCAACGACGCGACCGACGGCTATCGCGGCACCGCGCCGGTAGACGCGTTCGCGCCCAACGGATTCGGACTGCACAACATGGCGGGCAATGTCTGGGAGTGGTGCGCGGACCGCTGGCATACCGAGCACGGCCGCGAACCGCGGGTCGATCCGCGCGGTCCGGCCGACGGGACCACCAGGGTGATGCGGGGCGGTTCGTATCTGTGTCACGACAGCTACTGCAACCGGTACCGCGTCGCCGCCCGCACCCACAACACACCCGATTCGACCAGCGGCAACACCGGATTCCGCGTCGCCGCCGACCGGGCACGTCCCGGCGCCTCGGAGAGAAAGGGGACGACACCTTGTCCGAACAACCGATGAACGTGCTGGTCATCATGTCCGACCAGCACAACCCGAAGATCCTCGGCGCCGCCGGCAATCCGGTCGTGCGAACCCCGAACATGGATGCGCTCGCCGCGCGCGGCACCCGGTTCGATTCCGCATATTGCGCCAGCCCGATATGCGTGCCCTCCCGTGCCGCGTTCGCCACCGGCCTCTACCCGCACCGGACGAGCTATTGGGACAACGCCATGGGATACGACGGCGCGGTGGACGGCTGGGGTCATGAATTGCAGCGCGCCGGAAGGCGAGTCGAGTCGATCGGCAAGCTCCACTACCGAAACGAGCAGGACCCCACCGGATTCGACGTCCAGCATCTGCCGATGCATCTGAAGGACGGTATCGGGCAGGTGTGGGGTTCGGTGCGCGATCCGCTGCCACGCCGGGACAACGCTCCGCTCATGGTCTCGATCTCCGGTGGCGCGGACAGTGATTACACCCGCTACGACGCCGCCGTCACCGATCGCGCCTGCGCCTGGCTGTCCGACGATGCCAATCACCGTGCACCGTGGGTGCTCTACACCGGTCTGCTCGCACCGCACTTCCCGTATCTCGCGCCGCCGCGGTTCTTCGACATGTACGACCCCGACGACATGCCCACTCCCACCATGCGTCCCGAGCACGGCCATGTGCGGCATCCTTGGGTGGAGGCTTTCGCCGGTGTGCTGCCCGGTCTGGACGACTCCAATACCGAGCAGGAGCGTCGCCGCGCCGCCGCCGCCTATTTCGGTCTGGTCAGCTACCTGGACCACAATCTGGGCCGCATCCTCGAGGCGCTGGAATCCAGCGGGCAGGCCGACAACACCCTGGTCATCTACACCAGCGATCACGGTGACATGGTGGGCAGTCGCGGCTTGTGGGGCAAATCCCTCATGTACACCGAATCTTCGGGGGTGCCGCTGCTCATGGCGGGACCCGGAGTTGCCGGATCCGCGGTGTGCCGCACTCCAGTCAGTCTGGTCGACCTGTATCCCACCATCCTGCAAGCGGCCGCGGTGACCCCGATCGGGGCACCGCGTCCGGGCCGCTCGCTGCTCGACCTCGCGGACGCCGACGATCCCGGACGCGTGGTCTTCGGCGAATACCATGCCATGGGCGCGATCAGTGGCGCGTTCATGATCCGCAAGGGACCTCATGTGCTGCACCATTACGTCGGCTTCGACAGCGAACTGTTCGATCTCGACGCGGATCCGGACCAGACCAGAGATCTCGCCGCCGACCCCGCCTACGCGAGCGTGCTGGCCGACCTCGAGAACGAACTCGCTGCCATCTGCGATCCAGTCGCGGTCGATAAGCAAGCCAAAGCCGATCAGGCGGCGGTGGTGGATCGGTTCGGCGGCCCGGCTGCCGCCGCGGCGATCGGTACGCCGGGAGAAACCCCGCCTCCACTCCTGAACAGCTGATGCGCGATTCGCCGCCGTCGGCGAATTCTTCGACGATCCGGTTGTACAGCGACAGGAGGGCCGGATCCTCGGATCCGGCCCTCCTCCTCAGCATTTGACCTGATTCAAGGTGGCTACGGTCAGATGATGCCGTCGGTGCGCAGGTCGGCGAGGTCGTCGGCGTCGAGCCCTAGCAGTTCACCCAGAATCGCCGCGGTGCTCGCCCCGAGTTCGGGGCCGAGGCTGCGAATGCGGCCCGGGGTGGCGCTCATCCGCGGCAGCGGCCCGGCCATGCTGATCCGGCCGTGGTCGGGGTCCTCGACCTCGACCACGGTGCCCCGCGTCCGATAGTGCGGGTCGGCGGCGATATCGGCGATCGACATGATCACAGAAGCCGGAATGTCGTTGTCGCTGAGCAGTTTCACCACGTCGTCGGCCGTCATCCCCGAGGTCCACTCGGCGATGACGGCATAGAGTTCGTCCTGATTCCCGATCCGCGCGATCGGGCTGGCGAATCGTTCGTCCTCAGCCAGGTCCGGACGGCCCATGACCGCACAGAGTCTCAGGAACAGCGGTTCAGTCCCGGCGTGGATGGAGACGCGCCGACCGTCGGCGGTGTCGAAATCGGTCGCGGGGACGATATAGGGATTCTTGTTTCCGAGCCGCTCGCGCACCACGCCGTGGGCGGAATAATTGAGCAGCGCGTTCTCGCTGGCCCGGAATCCGGCCTCGTACAGCGCCAGGTCGATCACCTGACCCGGCCCGCCGTGCACATCGCGGTGGTAGAGCGCGGTCATGGTGGCGAAGGCCGCCAGATAGGCGCTCATGAAGTCGATCACCGAGTATCCGGACCGCACCGGCGGGCCGGCCGGATCGCCGCTGACGTAGGTCAGGCCGGAGAACGCGCTGGCGATCCGGTCGAAGGCCCCGCGGTCGCGGTACGGCCCGGTCAAGCCGTAGCCGGTGAGATACACGAGGATCGCGCGTGGGTTGACGCGCTGCAGGGCCTCGGGTCCCATCCCCCATTCCTCCAGGGTGGGCGGACGGTAATTGGTGATCACGACATCGAAGTGCGGCACCAGACCGCGCAGGATCTCCTGTCCCCGTTCGGTTCTCAGGTTCAGCGTGACGGATCGTTTGTTGCGGCCCTCCTGCGACCACTGGAGCGAGCGCCCACCCGGCCGATCGGCCCCGAGCCGGGTGAAGTCCCCGCGGCCGGGTTCTTCCACCTTGACCACGTCGGCCCCGAAGTCGCCGAGCAGGGTCGCGGTCACCGGCGCCGCCAGAACGGTGGATACGTCGAGTACGCGAACGCCGCTCAATGCCTGGTCAACCATGCGGGTCCCCTTCTCGCGGGTCCTGAACCCGCAGTAATTAATAATCCGTTACTAACGGAACGTTAATTACTGTGATCGCAACAGGCAAGCCCACGGATCAACCACCCGGCCGTTCCGAATTCAGTCGCCGGATGCGGTCCCTTCGTCGGCGGCCAGCCCGCTCACCATGCGCTCGTAGACAGCGGCGGCGCGGCCGTCGAGTTCGTCGACCGGGATGCCGAGGTCACGGGCGAACGCCTCCCGGAAGACGCAGTAGCCGAGATACGTGGCCGCCGTGAGCGCGTGCATGACCTCACCATCGGCGTCCGAGGGCAGCACGCCGGTGTCACAATCCCGATCCAGCGCGGCGCGAGTGCGAGCGAGTTCCGGAAACATCCGCAGCTCGTCGTCCCCGTCGAGCGCGAGCAACGACTCCAGCCGGATCAGCTCCGGGTTGTCCAGGGCCAGCCGCCACATCGCCAGTCGACGCTCCGGAAACGGTTGTCCCCAATAGCTTTCCGGCTCCGGTCGCCGGCGCTCAACCAGATACGAGATGGCGGCCCGCAGCAGCGCCCGCCGGGTCCCGAAATACTGATAGATCTGTCCATGGTTGACTCCCGCTTCCTTGGCCACCTCGCGCAGCGTGAACCCCGAGAGCACACCATCGCGTTCCAGCAGGTTCAACACCGCCCGGAACAACTCCTGCTCGGTTTCCTCCCGCGTCCCCCGCCGCCGGCGGGGGCGACGCGCACCGACCGGCTCACTCATCGAATCACCCTTCCCTGGACCGACCCGCTGGGCAGTATACGTTCGGACATCGACGCCTTCGGCCGCCGATTCACCGCCCCCTTCACCGCCACTTGATCGACTCGCAGACCCGGGCGGCGCGGCCGGCCCCGTTCTCGAGAACTTCGTCCTGATGGAGTTGGCGCGCCAGCTCACCTGGAATGACGAGCGTGCGACGCTGTGGCACTACCGCACCAAGGACAAAGTCGAAGTCGACGCCGTGCTCGAAGCCGCCGACGGTCGCGGCATCGGCATCGGCATCGGCATCGGCATCGGCATCGGCATCGAAGTCAAATCCGCCTCCGCGCGCTCCCCATCGAAACACTCTGGAGGGCCTCGCCATAGGCAATCAAGGACGGTCGACCGATCACCGCTACGATCGGCGACGAACACGCCGCACCACCTCCATCTCGACGGAAATTCGCAGTTCACGACGGGTCCGGGTTGTTGTAGATGCTGTACGTGCCACCCCGGGGGCACTCAGGAAACGGCTGGCAGATCCCCATTTTCAGCGTTCACAGATTCACCCTTCTCGATCTCGGTCCGTAATTCGTCCGCAGCGAAGGGCGCACCCGCGGTCAGCGCCACCGCCACCGCGTCCAGAAGAGAAGTCGCCCAGGCTCGGCCGCGTCGTGAGCAGCGGGGCATGACCGTCAGTAAAAGAACCAGACCAGACCCCGACGCTCCCGCAGGCACTCATGTGCCCATTCCGAGAGCTCGGTGACGGTCTCGAGCACGTCAGAATCGACATCCGCTGACAAGGCTGGTTCCAGCTCGTCCCGCAGCTCGGTCAGAACCTCGAAGTCGATGCAGCCAGCAATCGGGTACGGAAACGCTCTAGGCAGCGGCAAGTCGTCCCCAGCCACGAAGTACTCGCTCGGCTCGCAGCACACTCCAACGTCGTCGAGTGCTTCCTCGACCTCACCAAGCCACTCGGAACTCATGTCGTATTCGCTGTCCAACGACTTGCCGTAGTGCTCACACATCTCTTGAAGACATAGATGTAGATCGCAGCGTCGTTGGCATCAGGAAGGGAACCGGACGTCAGAGATGCGGCCTGGGTGCATCGTTGGAGCCGCTCCGCGATCCATGAGGGTCCGAGACAGACACCAGCCTTTCCGGTTATGCGCCATCCGATTTGGCGGGCGGGAGATCCCGAAGCGGAGGCATCGCCCGCCGGGCGTAGGTCTCTTCGGGGTGGATCGTGACCACGTCGAGCTTTTGCACGAGCGAGCCCGGGGCTTCGCCCTCGAAGTGCTCCAGGGATGGCACGAACACCGCCTCAGCGTCCAGCCGCGTCGCTTGTGCTTTCAGTCGCGCCAACGGAGGCCGACCGGAGTTCGGGTCATAGATCACCATGCCCGCGAAGTCGTAGCCGTACCTGGTTGCGAGCCTGCGTATCTCGGACTCGTCCCATTGCTGACTGATCCCGGATACATCGGTTCGCAGGTATCCCAGCGCCGTTGCCTTGTAGCGCATTTCCGCCCCTCTGTCTTCGTGGCCGTCGAGCGCGATGTGTCCACGGATCTCCAGGTAGAACCCGGAGTAGTCGTCCAACTCGTCGCCGCGCGATAGTTCCAGCACGCCGCCCGGGAACTGGAACAGCCGAGTACGTGGTGTGGCCTCTGCCCCGTCTTGTTCGTCGGTCACGACTGCCCCTGTCCGCCGTTGGTGCGGCAGCTCAGGAGCGGGAGGTCACGACGATCGGCCGCCCCTGAGCACCTGGTCATGACGCTAGGGACGAGAGCTGTTGCAAGAACAGGAGATTGCTTGAGATTGCTTCAAAATTTGGCGATTGTGCGAGGTATTTCTCGTCATACTGAGAGTCTGGAACTCTCCTACGGAGGCACGCCATGTTGCTGCAATTCCTCGGCAAGAACACCCAGGGCGACCATTCCCCCACACTGTGGGCCTCGGATCGGGACACCTACGTGACCCAGGGCTGGCGGGTACCCGACCAGCCCGAACTGATCGAAATTCCCCATCCCCTACTCGCGTTCCTCAAACCCGGTACCTGTCTCGGGACGCTGCTGCACGACACGGGGCACGGTACGTTCACGCTGACGGGTGAACCCGTGACCGACCCGGAAGCGTTGGCGCAGATGGATCTTCCGCCTCATGAGCGCGCCATCGAGGTTCCCGTAGGGAAAGAGATTCGTCGCGATGCTCCACGTAACTGACCGTGCGTTCACGGACATGTTCCGGTCGTGCCAGAGGTCGGCGTTTCACCTCGAAGTGCAAGACGTGTACGAGACTCCGGAGGAATCGGAGCCGTTCCAGAAGTTCCTGAGCGGCGAGACGGATGACTATGCGTGGCTGCAAGGCTGGTTCGAGCTTGTCCGTGAATCAACCGAGCGCGGAGTCGTTTTCACGCGGGCGCGGGTGGTGACAGTGCCGCACGTTGACTACGTCCGCTGGAGTTTGGTGGTGTCGCCGATGAATATCGAAGCAGGCGAGGACATCCGGTACCTACCGCGTCATCTTGTCGATGCCGACGACCTGACAACCGACGACTATTGGCTGTTCGATGACAGCACCGTCGCGTACACGCTGTTCACCCCTGATGGTGCGGCGGCTGGGGCAGCAGTAACGACCGACCCGGCATTAGTGGAGCGATGTGCGCAGGTTCGCGACGCGGTGTGGCGGAAAGCGATCCCCTACGCCGAGTACCGCCGGACTACCGTCACTGCGTGACCAACGTCCACAAAGCTCGGGAGGCGCTCGGGCAACAACTTCGAGACCTTCGCAGGGATGCTGGTCTATCCGGCCGTCAGCTTGCCGACTTGGCGTCCTGGCATCCTTCGAAGGTCTCGAAGATCGAGTATGGCAAGCAGACGCCGACCGAGGACGACATACGAACGTGGTGCGAGCACACCGCCGCCGAGGGGCACGTATCGGATCTTGTCGCCACCCTCCGCAATATCGATGCCGCCCACCTCGAATGGCGGCGTTCGCTCGGAACCGGCATGCGCCGAGTGCAGCAGCAAGTCAGTCAAATCGAGTCGGAGACCAGCCTGATCCGCGGTTACGACCCCGCCCTGATCCCTGGACTTCTTCACACACCCGAATACGCCGAGGCCATGTTCCACCGCGTGGCGGAGTTCAATCAGACGCCGAACGACGCAGAGGAAGCAGTGGCCGCACGCATGGAGCGGCAACAGCAGTACCTGTACCGAGGAAAGCGGCGCGTCCACTACCTCATCGGAGAGCAGGCGCTCTATACGACCGTGGGCGACGACGGCGTAATGTACGGCCAACTGGATCGCCTGATGACAGCAATGTCTCTACCTCGTGCCCTGCTGGGAATCGTCCCAATGATGTCCCAATACCTAGTCTCACCAACGAATTTCGTCATCTACGACAACCGGCTTGTCGTTGCCGAAGGCGTGACCGCCGCCATGACAACCACACAGCCCCGGGAAGTGGCCGCGTTCAGCCGCGCATTTGAACTTCTCGCGAGCCAGGCGGTTACGGGAGATGCAGCCCGGACGCTGATCCGCGCAGCCATCAGCAGGCGAAGCGACCAGTCCAGCTCATAAGCCTGATGATGGGGATCGCCTGCTCTGCCAACCAGCAATTCGGGTCACTGTGGCATGACACGGCCCAGAGGGGCCTGATACCGCCTGCTGCGTACACCGGTGCGCATCAGGATGTGGTTCACCCAACCTGGGTGAGAAACAACCGGACGTCGACCGGCATCCGTTCAGCGTCGGTGGAGGAATACAAACGCAGCGACACCCCCGCCGTCGTCGAGTCGACCGGCGGGTATCGGCATCGGCCAGATCATGCCGCGAATCCTCGCAGCCGAGGCCCGTGATGGCACATCCGACCAGCTGCGGCCGGGCAGACCGGAACAGCCTTGTATGCGGCACGACAGGATGCCCGCCAGAGCTGATCATCCGATGCGCTCGATTGCCACCCACCGTTCGTAATCCCCAGCAACACAGAAGGTCTCGTCACCGAGTGGCACAGTTTGGAGGGGATTTGTCCGTTTCAGCCTCCAGGATGTGCCACTCGGCATTCGGCAATTGCGTGCGTTCCGCTGGACCTCAGATCGGCTCGGCTGGTTGATCTTCGGCTCATCGGTATGAGCGGATGATCTCATCTGCGCGCGAAGGTCTCGATCCCGTTTAGCATCCGTGCGTGCGTAGAGAGTGGGACGAGGCCCTGATTCCGGAGGCGCTGGCCGGTGGCTTGTTGTCGAGATGCTCTGGGATGCGCTGGATGGACGGCTGGCGACGGCAGATGGTCGAGCATGGTCGCGAATTGCTCAGTGCCGCATTGGACACCGCCGATCGCGCCCGGGAAAGCACCTCCCCCACCTCGGCTGAAAGGCGATCAGGCCATAAGCGCTCGTTATCGGTGTGCTGCGAAATAGCGCGTTGCTCGGTCCGGATGTCTTGGGTTGACTGTGGATCCGGACATCAGGAGGGATCATGCGAGTATTCGTGGCCGGGGCGACCGGCGCTGTCGGACGCTTTCTTGTCGAGCAACTGATCGGTGACGGGCATCAGGTGGTCGGGACCTCTCGACGAGCGGAAGGGGTCGAGCGGCTGCGGGCTGCCGGCGCCGAGGGGGTGGTGCTCGATGTCTTCGATGCCGAGGCCGTCGCCGACGCCGTCGCGGCGGCCGCACCCGATGCGGTGATCCATCAGTTGACCTCGTTGAGCGGCGGGACTTCCGCTGACAACGGGAGGATTCGACGGGAAGGCACACGGCATTTGGTGGATGCCGCCAAGCGCGCGGGAGTCGAGCGGATGGTGGCGCAATCGGTGGCCTGGGTTTACGAACCGGGGGACGAACCGGCAGATGAGTCCGTGCCGTTGGATCTCGGAGCGGACGAGCCGCGACTCACCACGGTGAATGGGATTGTGGCACTGGAGCATACGGTCGCCGAGATCGAACACCACGTGATGCTGCGGTACGGGCAGCTCTATGGGCCGGGGACCTGGTACCGGCGGGGTGGAGTCGCCGATGCTGTGCTGCACGGGGATTCGAGTGATCCCGCGGCGAAGTTCCTGGGTGGGCTGCCCGCCAACGCCGCGGTCGCCTCGTTCGTGCATGTCGCCGATGCCGCGCGCGCCGCCGTGGCCGCACTGGAATGGTCCGACGGCGTGGTGAATATCGTCGATGACGAGCCCGCGGCGGCCCGGGACTGGGTTCCGGTGTTGGCCGCCGCCGTCGGCGCGCCGGCGCCCGAGCCGTCGAGCGGCCGGGCGGGCTGGGAGCGCGGGGCGACGAACACGTTGGCCCGGTCGCTGGGCTGGGATCCGCAATTCCCGACGTGGAGAACGGGATTCGGAGCGGGTGTATGAACATTCCGTACGTCTGGGCCTGAGCTACCAGCTGTCGCTGCTCTTTCGCGAAACCGACAGCGTTTCCCCTCTGGAAGTTGCATGCCCAGGGGTGTTTTCGACGGTGAGTGTGGTCAGAGCTGGACCGCGTCGGGGCCGAGGGCTTTGTTGAGGAGCGTTCCCAGCTGGTCGAGTTCGGCGGGCGACAGGCCGTGGAAGGACTCCTTCAGGATCGCGTCGGCGATCACCTGGCCCTCGGCGCGCAGGCGCTCGCCCTCGGCCGTAAGGCGGTGGCGGACAGCGCGACCCGGGCCCGGGATGCGCTCGATCAGGCCGCGATCGGCCATTCGGGTGGCCAGCGAGCCGAAGGATTGATCGGTCTGGAAGGTCAGCACCGCCAGATCGTGGAGCGAGGCATCCGGGTTGCGGTGCAGGTGACGCAGCGTGTCCCACTGCACCAGGGACAGACCCAGTGGTGCGAGGGCCTGGTTCATGGCGCGATGGTGACGGTGTTGCAGGCGCTTGACGGATAGGCCCACCTCGGCCGGGCGATAGGTCATGTCACTCATCCTAACCGATCGAAACAGGTTGCTTATATAAGGTTCCTGATATAAGGTTTCTTATATCACTGATAGCGCAGAAAGAACGACAATGAGCACTTCTGTTCCGGCCGGCACCCTCCGGCCCGTCGTCACCGAAACCCACACGCTCGCAGGCAATCTCGAGATCACCGTCGCCGATCGCGACCGCACCCGGCCCTTCCTGCTGCTGCACGGCGGCGGCGGAGTCCCGACCATGGCCGGGTTCGCCGACCTGCTGGCCGAGCGCACCCACTCCCGCGTGCTGCTGCCCACCCACCCAGGCTTCTCCGGCACCCCGAAGGCCGCCGGGCTGACCGATGTCACCGCCCTGGCGCGCGCCTATGTCGCACTGCTCGACCGCCTCGACCTCGCCGACGTGACCGTGATCGGCAACTCCTTCGGCGGGTGGCTGGCCGCCGAGATCGCCCTGCAGGCCAGCCCGCGAGTCAGCGGCGCGGTGATCATCGACGGTATCGGCATCGAGGTCGAGGGCCACCCGATGACCGACGTGAGCGGCATGTCGATCGACGAGATCCGCGCACTGTCCTGGCACGACCCGAGCAAGGCACCGGTCGCGCCCGACGGCGGCACCGGCCCGAGCCCGGACGTGCAGGCGCTGATCGGCTACACCGGCCCGGCCATGACCGACCCGACCCTGGCCGCGCGCCTGGCCGACATCCACGTGCCGGTACACGTGCTGTGGGGTGAGAGCGACCGCATGGCCGACCCGGAGTACGGAAGGGCTTATGCCGCAGCTATTCCCGGCGCGGCCTTCACACTGCTGCCCAACACCGGCCACCTGCCGCAGGTCGAGACGCCCGAGGAACTGCTCGGCGCGATCATCGACTTCGAGATCTCGAAGTAAGGACCAGGGTCATGACCACTCCGCTCACGGTGACCCGCATCGGGCATGCCTGCCAGCTCATCGAATTCGGCGACCTCCGGGTCCTGACCGATCCGTGGTTCACCGAGACCGCGACCTACCACCCGGGCGAACCGGTCATCGCAACCGTCGCGGGCCTGGGCCGCATCGACGCCCTGGTGATCAGCCACGAGCACTATGACCACTGCGACCTGGACGCACTGGTCGCGGGCGGCTTCGACCTCGACACGCCCCTGATCGGCCCGGGCACCGTAACGGACATCGCGGCCCGCAAGGGATTTCGCAACCTCCGGACCATCGAAGCCTGGGAGTCGACAACAGTCGGCGACCTGCGGGTGACGGCCACGCCCGGCGAGCACGGCGTCCACGAGGTCACCTTCGTGCTCCAATCCGGCGGCCGCACCGTCTTTTTCGGCGGCGATTCACTACGAGTCCCCGAACTCGACACCCTCCCAACCCGTTTCGGCCACTTCGACCTGACAATCCTGCCAACCAACGGCCTCTGCGTGCGCCCCGCCAACATGCGCCAGGTCGTCATGGATGCCGAAGAGGCCGCCGCCCTGACCGCCGTACTGCGCCCGACCCTGGCAATCCCACACCACTACGCCTTCCACAGCGGCCGCCTAGGCGACCGCATGATCACCAAGTCGGACAACGACCCCCGCCACTACGCCGACGCAGTCGCCCGCCTAGCACCGAACGTCGAGGTCCGCATGGTCCTCCCCGGAACGCCGGTACACATCGCATGACCACGTGACGGGCACAGGCGTAGGCCGGAACTCGGTCGAGTTCCGGCCTACGCCTGTGCCCCAGGTCGGTCGATAGCCGACAGTCCGCCCGTCATGGCAGGGGTTTCGGTGGGGAAGGTCACGCAATTGCTTCGATTTGGGGAAACGGGACAAAAAATCGGTGCGGTTGGTTTGGTTGGGCGGTAGTGGATCCGTTTGAGAGCGAGGACTTATCGTGCACGCCCGCAAGCTTGTCACCGGTTTTGGCGCGGTTGGCGCTGCTCTGGCCCTCGGCGTCGGCACTGCGCATGCCGACTCGGGGCTGACCGTCAATACTGCTGCTGCGTTCAATGGGGATGCGGTGGTGAATATTTCGTATCAGTGTGCGCCGGGGTTGGGGGCGGAGTTGTCGGTTACCGTGCTGGCTACGCCGTATGTCGCGCCCGGGGTCAATGGGCCCGGGGTGAATGGGACTGCGCTTGCGCCCGCTGTTTGTGTCGGGCAGACCCAGCAGGCGACGGTGACCGTGAATCCTGTCCGAATCTTTGGGGAGCCAGCCGAATTCCAGTCGGGCTCGCCCACCGATATCACCGTCACGGTGCTGGCTCTCACCCCCAACTCGCCCGTTACCACCACGAGAAAGCACGTTCCACACCTCGGCTGACGAGTGGTTGGTGCCGATGGGATGCGGATTCAGTTGGTGGCGAACAGGAGTCGGCGGGCGTAGGCGGTGTCGAAGTATTCGCGGGCCTCGGCGATGCGGCCGTTGGTGACGCGGAAGGCGATTACCACGTCGTTGATGTAGGGCTCGCCTGCCGTGGTGGTGGCGCGGGTGGTCCATTCGGCGACTGCGCGGTCGCCGTCGGCGAGGACGGCGCGGACCTCCTGGCTCATTGGCTGGGTGGTGTCGAAGCGCTCGAGCATGGCGGGGAGGAAGCCGTGGAAGATGCCGTCGGGGCCGGTCCAGGTGCCCGAGGTCGGGAGGTCGCCGGCGAGGGTCCAGGTGGCGTCCTCGGTGAAGAATTCGTGACGGCGGTCGACGGCCTCGCCGCTCTGGAGGGCGCGGATGTAGTTCTCGATTACGGTGCGGGTTTCGGCGGTGGTGCTCATCTCGGGTCCTCGTGTCCGGCTGTGGATTCCGTCGTTCGACGGGCTGACACCAGTTCACTGGAAAACACCGGCCGGACCAACGGCCAGCTCGCACCGATAGCGATAAGGAACGCTTATCACTGAAGCGGGTGGGCCCGCCGCGACCCCTCGAATCAAATTCGTAGGATGTCCGGGTGTGCGCCGGGTGTCCTGATTTCCGAGCCGGTGAGCGGCGGTGACCGCCCTCGAGGCAACCGAGCTGATCGGTGTCGGGTTCGCGGCCGGGCTGGTCAGCGTGCTCGTCAGCCTGGCCTCGCTGGTGTCGTATCCGGCGCTGCTCGGCATGGGTCTGATGCCGGTGGCCGCCAATGTCACCAATACCGTGGCGCTGATCTTCACCGGTGTCGGCGCGGCCGCGGGCTCGCGACAGGAGTTGGCGGGAACGCGGCGGACCGTGCTGCGGCTCGGGGTGGTCGCGGCGGTCGGCGGCGCGGTCGGCGCGGTGCTGCTGCTGGTCGCGCCCGCGTCGACCTTTCAGGTCGTGGTGCCGTTCCTGATCGGCGGGGCCTCGGTGTTCCTGCTCGCGCAACCAACCTTGGCCAAGCGGTGGCGGCATTCGAGCGATAGCGGAAAGGCTTGGCGGACAGCGCTACTGGGCGGCCTGCTGTTCGCGTCCGCCGTCTACGCCGGGTATTTCGGTGCGGCGGGCGGGATTCTGATCCTCGCGATCATCTCCGCCATGTACCCGGAGTGGTCGCCGCAGCGCGCCAATGCGGTCAAGAGCGTGACCTCGATGTGCGCCAATGGCGCGGCCGCGATCGGATTCGCGTTCTACGGCCCGGTGCACTGGGCCTTCGTCGTACCCCTCGCCCTGGGCTTCCTGCTGGGCGGTCGGGTCGGCCCGGTGGTGGCGCGGCGGCTGCCACACAACAGTCTGCGCGTCATCGCCGCCGGGTGCGGGATCGCGCTCGCGGTGAAGTTCGCGGTGTAGAAAACGCGAAGGCACCCACGGCCCAAGAGCCATGGGTGCCTTCATGTTCGAGCATCAATCCTTGATCAGTTCCACGGTGCTCAGCTCGGCTTCCACCACGGTCAGCTCGGCCTCGTCGACCGCGTCCAGCGTGACCGCGTCCACCTCGGCGACCGCCGCACCGTGCGCCGCAGCGTCGGAGCGGTTGGGCAGCAGCACCGCCATGACGATCACGATGATCGACAGCGCCGCCGACACCAGGAACGCCAGCCGCATACCCGACAGCGCGGAATCCAGCGGGTTGTGACCCGACTCGGCCAGATGGGTCGCCCGGGAGGTCATGACGGTCACCACGAGGGCGGTACCGAACGCGGCCGCCACCTGCTGCAAGGTCGCCAGCATGGACGAACCGTGCGAGTACAGATGCATCGGCAGCGCACCCAGACCCAGCGTGAACACCGGGGTGAAGGCCGCGGCCAGCGACACCATGAGCAGCACGTGCAACGCCACCAGCAGCGCGTACGGCGAGGTCAGCGACAGCTGGGTGAATCCGGCGAGCGCGACCGCGATGCCGATGGCACCCGGAATCACCAGCACGCGGGCACCGAACCGGTCGAAGACCTTGCCGACGGTCGGACCGAGCAGACCCATGGCCAGACCACCCGGCATGACCAGCAGGCCGGTCGCCAGCGGGCTCAGCCCGCGCAGGTTCTGCAGGTACAGCGGCAGCAGGATCATCGAGCCCATCATGGCCAGGAACGCGACCGCCATCAGCAGCAGCGCCTTGGCGTAGGTCGGCGCCAGCAGCACGCGCAGATCCAGCAGCGGAGTTCCCTTGCGCTGCAGCGAGATCTGACGGAACGCGAAGACGGCGATCAGCGCGATGCCACCGGCCACGATCAGCGACGGCGTGACGGAGCTGCCCACACCGAACTTGCTCAGGCCGTACACCAGCCCGCCGAAACCGAAGGCCGCGAACACGACACTGAGCCAGTCGATCGAACCGGCCTGCGGCTCACCGACATTCTCGAGCTTGCGTAGGCCCAGCGCGGTCACCGCACCGGCGATCGGCAGCACCAGCACGAACAGCCAACGCCAGGACGCGATCTGCAGCACCAGGCCGGAGATGACCGGACCCATGGCCGGGGCCACCGAGATGGCCAGGGTGACATTGCCCATGACCCGGCCGCGGTCGTTCTCGGGCACGACCGTCATCAGCGTGGTCATCAGCAGCGGCATCATGACCGCGGTGCCGCCCGCCTGGATCACGCGGCCGACCAGCAGCACGCCGAACGAGGGCGCGATGGCGGCCAGCGCGGTACCGACGAGGAAGGTGCCCATGGCGAGGGCGTAGGCGTTGCGGGTGGAGACCCGCTGCAGGAACCAACCGGTGACCGGGATGACCGCGGCCATGGTCAGCATGAACGCCGTGGAGACCCACTGCGCGGAACGCTCGCTCACATGCAGATCGGTCATGAGCCGCGGAATCGCGTTGATCATGATCGTCTCGTTGAGGATCACCGTGAAGGTCGCGAGCACCAGCAACCGGATGACGGTCGGCGTCCGCTGCTTGGTCGAGCTAGCGGATATATCGGGCATCGGAATGACCTCCGGTGTTCTGTGTTCGAGGGGTTGACGCGTGGGTCCGATACCGAGTCGGCGACTGTGCTGCACCGGAGCCACACCGGTACAGACGGGGACAAGTCGCTCAACTCATCGGTCGCGCTTCAGTATTCCGGCGGGGTCCGACAAATTTCATCCGATTAATGGGCCTACGACGGGCGGTAAGAGGGTCGAAAACAGGCATCTAGCAGCGCTTATCACCACACTCAAGATCGCTCGGTGAGCCAGGTCACGCGCAGGTTCTCGCCAACCGGTAATGATGGATGTCGATGGATACGAGAACGACCGTGGCCGACGCGGTTCCGCCTTTGCGCGGACGCGAGCGTGAGCAGGAAACGCTCGACAATCTGATCGAGGGCGCGCGCGAAGGCCACAGCGCGGCGCTGGTACTGCGCGGCGAAGCCGGAATCGGCAAGACCGCACTGCTCGACTACGCCGCCGCGCACGCGGGTGGGCTGCCGCTGCTGCGCGGCACCGGCATCGAGGTCGAGGCCGAATTGCCGTACGCCGGACTGCAATTGCTGCTGCGACCCGCCCTCGGCCGACTCCCGGACCTGCCCGAACCGCAGCGCGCGGCCCTGTCCGGCGCACTCGGGCTCGGACCCGGTGGCGGCGAGCCCATGCTGACCGGCCTGGCGGTGTTGTCCCTGCTCACCGAGCATGCCGAGGGCAAGGGACTGCTCATCATCGTCGATGACGCGCACTGGCTGGACCGCGCCTCGCAGGAGGCGCTGCTGTTCGCGGCCCGCCGACTGCACGCCGAAGGCATTGCCCTGCTGTTCGGCGTCCGCGAGGGTGAGGGTTCGTTCGAGGCGACCGGCCTGCCCGAACAGCGGCTGACCGGATTGTCACCCGAGGCATCGGCCGCCCTGCTCGACGAACATCCGCTCACTCCGGCCGTGCGCTATCGCCTCCTGGCCGAGGCGCGCGGCAATCCCCTGGCCCTGCGCGAACTGCCCCTCGCCATGGCGGCCGAACCCGCCGCCGACCTCGCCGCGGGCGCGCTGCCCCTCACCGATCGCCTGCGCCTGGCCTTCCACGGCCGCATCAGCCGACTCCCCGAGCCGACCAAAACCGCCTTGACGATCATGGCCATTGACGAAAGCTGCGACCTGCCGGTCATTCTGCGCGCCGCGGAGGCTCTGGGCACCGGCCTCGACGATCTCGCGCCCGCCGAGGCAGCCGGTCTGCTACAGCGCGTGCCGGGCAGCGATACCCGAATCACCTTCCGCCACCCACTGATTCGAGCCGCCGTCTACCAGCGCACCCCGATGGGTCAGCGCTTGGCGGTGCACCGAGCCCTGGCCGATGCCTTGGACGCGCCGGACCAGGCCGATCGCCGGGCCTGGCACCGGGCGGCCGCCACCATCGGACCGGATGCCGAGGTCGCGGAAGCCCTGGAGCGCAATGCCGTTCGCGCCCGCGAACGTGGCGGTTACCGGGCCGCCGCCGCGGCCTACGATCGCGCGGCCCGCCTCAGCGATCGCCCGGCCGACCGCACCCGCCGCCAGGCCCTTGCCGCCCAGGCCGCCCTGGAATCGGGTGATGTGGCCAAGGCCGGAGAGCTGGCCCGCCGCACCTCCCGCGAGCTCGAACTCGCCGCCCGCGAAACCGGCCACGCCGCATCGGACATCGAACATCCCGACTCGGAAGTGCTGCGGGCCAGGCTCTCTCAGGTGCAGGCACTGGCCAGATTCTGGCAGGGCGAGTTTCCGCAGGCGCACCACCTGCTGGTCGATGCGGCCATGGGCATTGCCGAGAACGAGCCGGAGCAGGCGGCGGCAATGCTGGTGCAGGCCATGCACACAGGCTGGTACTTGGGCGAGCCGGAGTTGAGCGACGTGCTGAAACATCTTGGCGGGCTGCGGCTCTCCGATGATCTCGCCGTGACGCCGGTCGTCCGGTTCATCAGCCGTCTGTTCGATCGGGGTCCGGGAACGCCGCTAGCGCTCACCGACACGTTGCGCGAGATCCGTTCTCGTGGCGATGTTTCCGAGCAGGTCGAGCTGATCGTCTGCGGTATCGCGCTGGCGCGCGGCCAGGATGACCAGGCCTTCGACCTGGCCCGCACCATCGCGGCCCGGCAGCGCGCCTCGGGCGCGGCCGGGCGATTGCCGACCACCCTGTTCTTCGCGGCCGAGGCCGATATCTTCACCGGCCGACTCCGCGATGCGCGGACAACCGTCGTCGAAGCCCGAGATCTGGCGCGCGACACCGGACAACAGCAATGGGTGCGTCAACTCAGCAGTGCGCTGGCCCATCTGGACGCCCTGCACGGCGACGAAGACGAGTGTCGAGCGCATGCCGACATCGGGCTCGGCGGCGACACTCCGGGCGCGATCGCTCCCGGCGCGCCCTGGGCCCACTGGTCGCTGGGGCTGCTGGAACTCGGTGCGGGCCGTGCCGAATCCGCGCTCTCGCGCTTCGAGCGCTTGACCCGACCGCCGATGAACCACCACATCTGCGCGACGCGCGCCATCCCCGATCTGGTGGAGGCCGCGGTCCGAATCGGCGCTCCCGAACGTGCCGCGCGGCCGTTCGCGGATTTCGCGGGCTGGGCCGAATCGGTCCGCCAGCCCTGGGCCGACGCCCTCGCCCTGCGCTGCCGCGCCCTGCTCGACGAGGACCATGCCGAGGACCTCTACACCCGGGCCATCGAAACCCACGACCGCGAGGCCCGCCCCACCGAATTCGCCCGCACCGCACTGCTCTACGGCGAATGGCTGCGGCGCGCCCGCCGAAAGGCCGAGGCCCGCAGCCATTTACACGAGGCGCTCGAAGTCTTCGAACGCCTCGACCTGCGCCCTTGGGCCCAGCGCGCCCGCCACGAACTCGCCGCCGCCGGAGCCGCCCAAGCCCCGGTAACCACACCCGTCCAAACCCGAAGGGCGGCCACCGGACTCACTCCGCAGGAGCTGCAGATCGTCCGGCTGGCCGCCCAGGGTCTGTCCAATCGCGATATCGCCGCCCAACTGTTCCTCAGTCACCGCACCGTCGGCTACCACCTGTACAAGGCCTACCCGAAGCTCGGTGTCACTTCCCGAGGCGAGCTGAAAGACCTTGCCGACCAGCTCGGTTGACCGATCACGCCTTCAGGAATTCCAGCAGATCGGCATTGAGCCGCTCGGCATGCGTGACATAGAGACCGTGACCGGCCGCTGGGTATTCGCGGTAGTCGGCGTAGGGCATCAGTTCGGCGGTGCGCCGACCGGTGATATCGATCGGAGCCGAGAAATCGGCGTCGCCGTGCACGATGAGCGCCGGAACGGTGATGCCGCGCAAGGCTTCCCGATTGTCGCAGTGGAACACCGCCTCCTGGATCTTCAGGATAGCCCACGGCGAGGTCGACAGGCACTGCCGATAGGTGAGATCCGACATCTCCGGCGACACCTCGTTGCCGAACTGCTCGGCGAAGTACAGCTGCGACTGCCGCGCCAACCACTTCGGCCGATCGGCGCGAATCCGGCGCAGCATCTCCTCGAGCATGGCTTCCGGAACCCCGACCGGATTGTCGTCGGTCAGCTTCAGGAACGGCAGGATGGCCGCCACGAAAGCCACACGCGCGACCCGGGATTCACCGTGCCGGGCCAGGTAGCGGGCGATCTCCGCACCGCCGGTGGAATGCCCGACCAGGGTCACCTCTGTCAGGTCCAGGTGCTCGAGCAGCGCGGCCAGATCATCGGCGGTGGTGTCGAGGTCGTAGCCGCCGCGCGGCCGGTCCGAGCGGCCGTGACCGCGCCGGTCCAGGGCGATGCAGCGGTAGCCGTGCTCGACGAAGAAGGGAATCTGGTACTCCCACATATCGGTATTGAGCATGGCTCCGGCGACGAACACGATGGCCGGGCCGTCGCCGTAATCCTCGTAGGCGAGAGTGGTGCCGTCGGTGGGTGTGGTGAAAAACATCGGAAATCCCTGTGTGCGAGAAGGTTTCAGGGGGAAGGTGTCAGAGACCGGCGGGGACCTGATCCAGGAAGCCGTAGACGCGCTCGATGCGCCCGTCCGCGCCGACCGCCGCCACGTCGAAGCCGATGACCAGCGGCTCCGCGCCGGGAGCGCCCAGGTGCCAGGTGAAACGCGCGATGTGGTGGTTGCTGTCGACCGGCGCGCCCAGGCTGAATTCCAGCCCCGCGAACTGACCCTGGACCGCGGCGATGGTGGCGTCGAGTCCGGCGTGGCCGCGCACCGACACCAGCGGGTCGGTGTACTCGGCGTCCTCGGTGAAGAGCTCGGCCACCAGGGCCGCCCGGGCGCTCGCGTCGGTGGTGTTCCAGGCGGTCAGGTAGCGCTCGACCAGCTCGTTCATGTCGCTCATGGTGTTCTCCTCGGTGTTGCGAACTTGATGAGAAGAACGTTATTGAGATCGCGACGGCGCGGAATCTGTCGTACTTAAGTACTGACGACCGGTCCCCGAAAACGGCGACTGGTCCCGAAAAACAGCGAAGCCGCCGAATCGAGAGCGATCCGGCGGCTTCGGCGTACGGGATTAGTGCACGCCCTCCATGTGGCGGCTGATCCACGGGGCGATGCCCCACACGATCGCGCCGACCACCATCGTCACCAGACCGGTAATGCCGAAGTACGCGAGTTCGTGCGAGGGGTCGTAGAACTTCGACAGCACACCCGACATCGAGGTACCGATACCGACGGAGAAGAAGTACAGCGCCATCATCTGCGAACGGAAGACCCTGGGGGCCAGCTTCGTCGTGACCGACAGGCCGATCGGCGAGAGCATGAGCTCCGAGACCGCGAACGCGCCCAGGATGAAGAACACGATCACGAACGACACCGACTTGCCGTGGCTGCCCGCGAACAGGGTGAACAGCAGGAACGCCGCGCCCATGCCGACCACGCCGAGCGCGAACTTGCGCGGGGTGCTCGGGGCGCGCTTGCCCAGCCGGGTCCACATGATGGCGAACAGCGGCGAGAGCGCGATGATCCACACCGGCTCCATCGAACCGATCCAGTTCGAGGGCGCGGTCCAGCCGAAGATGGACCAGTTCATGCGCTCATCGGAGTACACCGCGAGCACGGTGAAGATCTGCTGGAACAGCGACCAGAACACCGCGTTGGCAATGAACAGCGGCATGTACGCGCGCACCCGGGTGCGCTCGATCGGGGTGACCTTCTCGCTGGTCAGCATGATCGCGAAGTAGGCGATGGAGGCCGCGACGATCACCACGGTGGTGGCGTCGGGCAGGTTGGACAGCGTCACCAGCTTGGTCGCCCACGCGATGGCGACCACCACGAGAATCGCCGCGAAGGCCGCCACGACCTTCGGAATCGCGTTGCGCGGCAACGGGTTCGGGACATCGCGGCCGTGCTGGCCGAGGTTGCGCCGGAAGATGACGTACTGGGTCAGGCCGATGGCCATACCGATGGCCGCCGCGCCGAAGCCGTAGTGGAAGCCGACGTGATCCTGCAGCAGACCGGTGATCAGCGGACCGGCGAAGGCGCCCAGGTTGATGCCCAGATAGAACAGCGTGAAGCCGCCGTCCGCGCGCGGATCGTCCTTGTCGTACAGGGTGCCCAGCAGCGAGGAGGCGTTCGCCTTCAACCCGCCCGAGCCCAGCGCGACCAGCACCAGACCGACGCCGACACCGGTGAGTCCGGGCAGCACGGCCAGCGCGATGTGACCGGCCATGACGACGACACCGCCGTAGAAGACCGTGCGCTCCGAACCCAGGATCCGGTCCGCGATCCACGCGCCCAGCACGGTCGAGAGGTAGACCAGACCGCCGTACGCGCCCACGATGCCGGTGGCGGTCGCCTTGGACAGGCCGAGCCCGCCGTCGGAGGCCGTGTAGTACAGGTAGTAGCCGAGAATCGTGAGCATGCCGTAGAACGAGAATCGTTCCCACAACTCGACGCCGAACAGATTCGCGATACCGATGGGGTGGCCGAACAGGGTTCGTTCAGTGGCCGGTTTCGCTTGGTGTGCTACTCCTGACATACCGGAGACCTTCCCATATAGGGCAATCTGACAGCAACCTCAGGAGTTAACCTACGTCACAATTGCTCAGGGAAAGCTCAGGATGACCGGGATGGGGGACAAATGCCCTCAATCGGGTTTGAGCAGCGGCCTTGTCAGGCGATCGAGAGCGCGATGCCGTCCAGGATGTCATGTTCGCTGACGATCAGTTCGGTAATCCCGGCCCGGCGGGCCAGCTCATCGGCCAGCACTTCGGCAATCACCGCGCCACCGCCGATCACATCCACCCGACCCGGGTGCATGGGACCCAGCGCGGCACGCTCGTCGTGATTCATGCCGATCAGCCGATCGCAGACCGCGCGCAGTTGTTCCAGCGGCAGCCGGGTGAGATGCACCTTCTCCGAATCGTATTCGGGCAGATCCAGCGAGACCGCCGCGATGGTGGTCATGGTTCCGGCCACGCCCACCCAGGTGTGCGCCCGCTCCACCGGCACCACGCCGAAGGCCTGGGCCAGCCGCTCCGAGGCGAAGAATCGCGCCGAGGCGACCTCCTCGCGAGTGGGCGGATTGCCGTGCAGGCAGCGCTCGGTGATGCGTACACAACCGATGTCGGCCGAGTAGGCGGACTGCACCCCGGAGGCATCGCCCAGCACCACCTCGGTGGAGCCGCCACCCAGATCGACGACCACGAAAGGCCCTGCGGCACTGGACAGTTCACCGACGGCACCGGCGAACGAGAGCCGCGCCTCCTCGTCACCGGTAATGACCTCGGCCTGCGATCCGGCCACCACCCGACCCAGCTCGACGCCGGTCATGGTGAAGAAGTCCTCGCGGTTCGAGGCGTCTCGCGTCGCCGAGGTGGCGACCATCCGCACCCGCGAAACCCCGTGCTCGAGCATGAGATCCACGTAATCGTGCAGCGCCACCCGAGTCCGTTCGATCGCTTCGGGATGCAGCGCACCGGTGGCGTCCACCCCCTGCCCCAACCGCACGATCCGCATCTCCCGATGCACGTCGGTGAGCTTGGGCCGACCCGAATCGTCGTGCGCGACATCGGCGATCAGCAATCGGATGGAGTTGGTCCCGCAGTCCACCGCCGCGATCCGCTCGTGGCCCTCGGCCGGGACGGAAGCCGCCGAACCCTGCGCGAACTCTGCCTCACTCATTGCTGACCCCTGAATTCCTTTGCTGCTGAACGTCTCGGCCGATCGCCCTACGCGGGCGACTCGGTGCGGTACTCCGAGGACTTGGGCCAGTCTGCCGGAATGGCCGTGCCGCGCAAGCCGTGATCGGCCGCCAGGGCGACGGCTTCGTCGCCGAGCACATTGAGGCCCGGGCCCTTGGCCAGGGAGTGGGCGATCAGCACGTGCAGGCATTTGACGCGGTCGGGCATGCCGCCGCCCGCGAAATCGGTGCCGAGGTCCTCGATGGCATTGCGCTCGGCCAGGTAGCTCTCGTAGGCGGCGCGATAGGAGGCGGCCAGTTCCTGGTCGCGCGTGAGGCGTTCGCTCATCTCGCGCATGAGGCCCGTGGTCTCCAGGCGGCTCGCCTCGGCGGTCAGCCGCGGGTCCGTCAGGTAGTACAGGGTCGGGAAGGGGGTGCCGTCGGGCAGTCTGGGTGCGGTCTTCACGACCGCGGGCAGGCCGTCCGGGGTGTGGTAGGCGATGGCCAGCACGCCGCGCGGAGTCCGGCCCAGTTGCTCGGCGACGATCGCGAGATCGCGCTCGCTGGGTTCGTTCTCGGCTGCGGTCACCTCGGTTGTCCTTCCATGGTGGGTAGGGGGAGCGGCGGGGGCGGTGGGGTGGGCGGGCCCGGCTGCGGCGACGAAATGCTGTGCCACACCTGGGTGTACCAGGGGTCCGGGGCCTTGGGCTTGGCGGCCTGGGTGGGGATCGCCGGTTGCTCGATGTCCGGAATCTGCACGATGTAGGGCGTATCGCCCGGCATCACCAGGCGCAGGCGGTCCCGGGCCTCGGCCTTGATGTAGTTCGGATCCTGTTGCTGGGCACGGCGATCGCGCAGGTTCGCGACCTCCTCCTCCAGCTGGCGATGCTGCAGGGCCAGCTCCTGGGCGTCGGAGCGCTGGGTGAAGTAGGTGCGCAGCGGCACCGCCAGCGTGAGCGCCAGGCCGCACAGGACCGCGGCCAGCAGGACCGCGCGGCCGGTGGACAGGCCGAGGATCGTGCGTTCGTGCCGTTCGGATTTCGCGGCCGCCGGGCGACGCTTGGCCGTCCGCCGACCGGATCCCGACGCCGACCGCGCCGTCTTGGTGGACTTCTTCGCGGCGGCGGACGGTTTCGCAGCGCTCGACGCGCTCTTGGAGCGAGACGAGCGCGACGGGCGCCGATCCCCTCGTCCCGCAGGACTGGAACCGCGCGCCCGTCGCTCTGTCATCTCACACCTCGAATATCGGCCGATTGCCCCAACTCTCGGGGCTCAGCCTTCGACTATGTCAGCCTTCGAACGCGAAACGCGGGAACGCCACGTCACCGGCGTAGCGAGCCGAGTCACCCAGGGCGTCCTCGATGCGCAGCAGCTGGTTGTACTTGGCGACGCGCTCCGAGCGGGCCGGGGCGCCGGTCTTGATCTGACCGGAGCCGACGGCCACGGCCAGGTCGGCGATGGTGGTGTCCTCGGTCTCGCCGGACCGGTGCGACATCATCGTCTTGTAGCCGTTGCGGTGGGCCAGGTCGACCGCGTCCAGGGTCTCGGTGAGGGTGCCGATCTGGTTGACCTTCACCAGGAGTGCGTTGGCCGCGCCCTTGGCGATGCCCTCCTCCAGGCGCTCCGGGTTGGTGACGAACAGGTCGTCGCCGACCAGCTGCACCTTGTCGCCGATCTGGTCGGTCAGCGAAACCCAGCCGTCCCAGTCGTCCTCGGACAGCGGGTCCTCGATCGAGACGATCGGGTAGGCGGTGAGCAGCCCGGCGTAGAACTCGCTCATCTCGGCCGCGGAGTGCAGCTTGCCCTCGAACTTGTAACCCTCACCGGTGGTGTAGAACTCGGTGGCGGCCACGTCCAGCGCCAGGGCGATCTCGCTGCCCAGCTTGAAACCGGCCTTCTCGATCGCCGAGGCGATCAGGTCCAGCGCGGCGCGGGTGTTGGCGACCGACGGCGCGAAACCGCCCTCGTCACCCAGACCGGTGGACAGGCCCTGGGCCTTGAGCACCGACTTCAGCGTGTGGTAAACCTCCGCGCCCCAGCGCAGCGACTCCTTGAAGGTCGGCGCGCCGATGGGGGCGATCATGAACTCCTGGACGTCGACGCCGGAGTCGGCGTGCGCGCCACCGTTGAGGATGTTCATCATCGGGACGGGCAGCACGTGGGCGTTCGGGCCGCCGACGTAGCGGAACAGCTCCAGGCCCGAGGACTCGGCGGCCGCGCGGGCCACGGCCAGCGAGACACCCAGCAGGGCGTTCGCGCCCAGACGCGACTTGTCCGGGGTGCCGTCCAGATCCAGCAGGGTCTGGTCGACGGTGCGCTGCTCGACGGCGTCGAGACCGATCACGGCCGGGGCGATCTCGTCGAGGACGCCCTCGACGGCCTTCTGCACGCCCTTGCCCTGGTAGCGATCGCCACCGTCACGCAGCTCGACGGCCTCGTGCTCACCGGTGGACGCGCCGGAGGGCACGGCCGCGCGGGTGAGGGTGCCGTCGTCGAGAGCGATCTCGACCTCGACGGTGGGGTTGCCACGCGAATCCAGGATCTCGCGAGCTCCGACCTGTTCGATGATGGCCACGAAACGACACTCCTTCGGCTGCTGACTCGGCAGGTCGCACGGCGAACCCGTGCGCTGACGAGCCTACTGTGCCGGGATCTTGCGGGCGCAGCCCCCCATCGGCGTGGCCACAAGATATAAACCGTCCCCCGCGCAGGGACCGGATCAGACGCGGCGGCCGACGCTGTAGGCGGCGGCGCGGTAGCGGACGGTGTTCATATAACTGGTCGATTGGTTGTAGGTGAGCAGGGCCTGCTGCCAGCCGGGTGCGCCGGTGAGGTCGCCGCCCATGGCGCACAGGTAGCGGGCGGCGGTGAGGGCGGCGTCGTCGATGCTGTCGGGATCGATCTTGCCGTCGCCATTGGCGTCCACGCCCCAGCGCTGCCAGGTCTCGGGGATGAACTGGAACGGGCCCATGGCGCGCACGTAGACCGGATTCGCCTCGGTCGAACCGGTATCCAGGATTCGCGCCCGGCCCGGCGAACCATCCAGTGCCAGACCGCGAATCGGCGGGGTCACCGTACCGTCGTCATTCAGATGCGAGCCGCCGTGCGCGCCGTGATGGCTCTCCACGCTCGCGATGCCCGCGAGGGTGGTCCAGCCGATGCCGCACTCCGGCTTGGAGCGCGCCATCACCGCCGCGGCATAGCCGTACGCCTCGAGCGCCACCACGGGAATGCCGGTCGATGAGTGCTGCTCCTCGGCCCAGGCTTGCAACTGAATCGCGCTGCGCCCCGGCGCATCCAGATCGATGGCGGGGGTGGGTGCGCCGACCGGCGGCGGCATATCGTCGGGCACGGGCGTGAGATGTTCTGCGCCGCAACCCGTCAGCAGCACCAGGGCAGCCGCCGTGGCGACCAGGCCTACGCGGGTCGACAGGGCCCGGACATCGGCCATTCGGTTTCGCACCCCTCTCATCATCCAGATGGATCGCGCGGACGGCGAACACCGTGAACGTGGTTTGCCCGAGTCGCGTGGGTCGATTCGCTCGAGCTAATCTCGCCGCTACCGCCTGATACCCGCTGGCTATCGCCTCAACACACCTTTAGGTAAGCCTTGCCAAAATTACGAGGGCCGAATAGGTTCGTTGCGAAGCAAGATCGCCCCGGTCACCACAGAGCCAGGAAGGCCCCATCCCTTGGTGAAAAGCGTTCTCTCCGAACGTCAGACGCTTCACCCCTCGGACATCGAACGGCGCGACCTGCCGGAATCCGCCGCCCGCGCGATTCGCCACCTCGCCGCTGAGATCGCCGTCACAGTCGGACCGAATCCGGAGACGGCCACCACGCTCACCCACCCGGTCCTGCTGCGCCACATCGACGCCAAGTACGGGCGGCTGCCCGATGCCGTGCACGAGGCCATGCGCCCGCCCGCCACCGATTCCGGCGTCACGGTCATCGGCCCGCTGTCGATCGGTGACGAGGAACTCGGGCTCACCCCGCGCGACTGGCGACAGGCCGCGGCGCAGGCCGGGGATCGCGGGCACCGATCGGCGTCGTTCGAACTCGATATCGCCATGCTGCTGCTGGCGCGCTGCGCCGGTGAGCCTTTCGGCTGGGAGGGACAGCAGGGCGGGCGGCTGGTGAACAACATCGTGCCGACGCCCGGACACGAGCACGAGCAGTCCGGGGCCAGCAGCACCACCCTGCTCAGCCCGCACACCGAGGACGCCTTCCACCCCGACCGCGCCAATCTGCTCATGCTGGGCTGCCTGCGCAATCCGGACCGGGTGGGGACCACCGTGTCCTCGGTGCGGCGCACGGAACTGTCTGCGGCACAACGGGAGACACTGAGTCGCGCGCGGCTGCCGATCCTGCCGGACGTCTCCTACGGCACCGGATTCGGCGACGGGCCCGCTCCGGCGGTGGCCACGCTCGGCAGCGACGAGGGCGGGCTGACCCTGCGCTTCGACCCGGCGTACACCCCGCTCGACACCGCCGATCACGAATTCCAGTCCGCCTACCGGCATTTGGCGAGCGAACTCGAAAGGGTCTGCATCACCGCCGCTTTGGCCCCCGGAGAACTCCTACTGGTGGACAATGACGTTGTGGTGCACGGGCGGGTGCCGTTCACCCCCCGCTACGACGGCACCGACCGCTGGCTCAAGCGGGTGAACATCCGGCTGCCGCAGCGTCGGCGCGACCTGCCTCCAGGGCAGCGCGATCTGTCCGCAGGGCAGTGCGACGCGGCCGAGGCGGCCGAGGACGGGTACGGCCAGCGTGTGGTGGCACCGTTCCGCACGAGCCGAGGAAACAACACGTGAATGCCCGACCTACCCCGCTGCGGGTGCTGTCCCGCAGCGACCTAGCCGACGTCCCGATCTCCCCCGCCGAGGTGGTGCGCGCCGTGGAGGACGCGTATCTCGCGCTGGCGGGCGGGGATTCGGACAACCCCCGCAAGCTCAGCGTTGCCCATCCGGACGGCTGGTCGGTGGCCTACGCCATGCTGGGCCGCGACGGCCGCCGCCGGGTGGTGGCCATGAAGACCAGCTACAAATTCGATCCGCACCACGATCGGTCGAACAAGCGGTACTTCACCACCATCTCGCTCTACGACGACGCCACGGGCACACCCATCGCCCTGATGGATTGCGCCCGCGTCGGCGCGCTGCGCACGCCCGCGGTGTCCGCGCTACTGGTCAGAGAATGCGCCCGGCCCGGTGCCCGCAGTGTGCTGCTGATCGGGACCGGGACCCAGGGCCGCAATGCGCTACCGCACCTGCTGGCGGTGAATCCGCACCTGAACCGATTAATGGTCTACGGCACCCACCCCGAAGGCCTGGAAGCGGTGTATCAGCAACTGCTGCACCACTATCCGCGGGCCGAGCTCGAAACGGTCGATGATCCGAACGCGGCGGCGCGCGAGGCGGACGTCATTCTCGCCACGGCCGGACCGGGGACCCGCGTCGCCATCGAGGCCAAGGATCTCGCACCCGGCGCGACCGCCGTCCTGGTCGGCTACGGCCTGGCCCCCTCGACCCTGGTCGAGGCCGATCGCGTGATCGCCACCAGCGCCGAGCAAATGGCCCTGACCGGCACCGATATGGCCGGTCCCGACGGCCGATTACGCAGGGTGGACGCCGAGCTCCCCCAGATTCTGGACCACCGCGCCGTCGGTCGCCGCACCGACGACGAGCGGATCTTCGTCTACAACAGCGGCCTGGTGCTCACCGATATCGCCGTCGCGCACGCGCTCGCCAATCGCGCCATCGCCGAGGGCCGGGGTACGGAGGTTTCGCTATGGGACTGAGGCACAGGCAATCCGACGGCGAAGGGAGAACACGCTGACCGACACAGTGCAGCCACTCACCGTGCCGCCCGGCATCTCCGACTACACGGCCACACCGATGCCCGCGCACCGCGACGACTGGGAACAACGCCTGCTCGACGACCCGGATCTGTTGCGCGACATCGCCACAGCGGTCGACGGACCGTTCCATCTCATGTACCCCGCGCGGGTCGTCCGCAATATCAACGCGTTCCAGCAGGTCTTCGCCCACACCGGGATCATGGGCGACATCTACTACGGCAAGAAGGCCAACAAGTCACCGAGTGTCGTGCGCGCCTGCGCGAAAACCGGTGTGGGTGTGGATGTTTCCAGCTGCGAGGAGTTCCGCGCGGCACTGCGGGGCGGCATCGGCGGCACCCGGCTGATGGTCACCGGTCCCGCCAAATCCGATCGGCTGCTGCAGATGTCGGCCACCTACGGCGCGCTCGTGGCCATCGACGATCTCGAGGAGCTCGCCCGCCTGACCGAGCTCGGCATCCCGAGCCGGGTCGTGCTGCGGGTGCTGCCGCCCGGCTCGACGAGCCGCTTCGGGATGACCGACGTCGAACTGGCCCTCGCCCTCACCCTCACCGATCCGACCGCGATTCGCGTGGAGGGCTTCAGTTTTCATCTGCGCGGGTACGAGGTCGCGCCGCGCGCCGAACTGGCCGCGCACCTGATCGGCCTGTGCGAGCGGGCCCGCGCCCTCGGCCACGACCACGCCACCACCATCTCCATCGGCGGCGGCTTCCGCGTCGACTACGTCTCGGCCGAATCCTGGCGCACCTTCCTCGACGGCGTGAATCCCCGCTGGTTCCACGGCGACCGCGCCCACCGCCCCGAATCCTTCTACCCCTACCACTGCCCGCTGCCCGGTCCGGCCATGCTCGCCGCCGTGCTGGCCCACGACGACCTGGCCCGCCGCCTGCGCACCGCGAGCATCCGCCTGGCCATCGAGCCCGGCCGCGCCCTGCTCGACCGCGCGGGCTGCACGGTCTTCCGCGTCCAGGGCGTCAAGGTCCGCCACGTCCAGGTCCCCGAGTCGGCCGACGTCCCCTACGTCATCCTCACCGTCAACGGCACCAGCCTCAGCCTCTCGGAACAGTGGTTCGACTCCGAATACCTCCCCGACCCCGTCCTCTGGCCCGAATACCCCGGCACCCTGACCCCCACCTGCGTAGGCGGCTCCTCCTGCCTCGAGGAAGACATGCTCAGCCGACGCCGCATCCCCCTCCCCCGCGCCGCCTCGACGGACGATTTACTCATCTATCCCAATACCGCCGGTTACCAAATGGACTCCAACGAGTCGGAATTTCACGAATTAGGCATACCGCCCAAGATCCTGTTGCGGAAATCGCCGGACGGACGACAATTCCTGTGGACGCGCGAACCGCGCGACAGCTGAAACACCGTTTCACCACCCCCGGCTTCACCACACCCATCCAGCGCTCCATCGACTCTCGAGGAGAAACACTCGTGCCGGTTATTGCCAGGCGTGTGTCGGATCTGATCGGACAGACGCCATTGTTCGAGCTGGCCGTCAGCCGAACGACCGGAACACGGCTATTCCTGAAGCTGGAGACCATGAATCCCACCGGGGCCGCCAAGATCCGCATGGCGCGCTCCATGGTGCTGGACGCCGAACGGCGCGGGCTGTTGCGGCCGGGCGGGCACATTATCGAATCCACCTCGGGGAACACCGGTCTGGGACTGGCCGTGGTGGCGCGCGAGCGCGGATACCGGTTCACCGCCGTGGTGGACCATCACGCGTGCACCGCGAAGCTGAACGCCATGCGGGCCATGGGCGCGAAGCTGGAATTCGTGTCCGACGAGGGCGATGACGGACTCTCCACCTCGGCGCGCGAGGAGCGCGCGGCGCAACTGGCCGAGCAGGAGGGCCCAGACGCGTATTTCCCGGCGCAGCACGAGAATCTGGCCAATGGGGTCGGGTATTTCGCGCTGGCCGAGGAGCTGCTGACGGATTTGTCGAAGATCGACATTTTGGTGGGGGCGGTGGGGACCGGGGGGTCGTTGTTCGGGACGGCGGAGGGGTTGCGGAGTCAGGGGTGTCGGCCGCGGTTGGTGGGGGTGGAGCCGGAGGGGTCCATCGCGTTCGGGGGTCCGGCGCATGATTATTGGCAGTCGGGGACGGGTACGCCGGAAGGGGCGGTGCCGGGGGTGCACGTCGATCGGGATTTGCGGCTGATCGACGAGCGGGATCGGATCAAGGTGTCGGATGTGGACGCGTTCGCCACCACCCGGGCACTGGCCGGGCAGATCGGGCTGATGATCGGTGGGTCGTCGGGGAGTTCGGTGCATGCGGCGCTGACCCGGTTGGAGGAGTTTCCGGACCATTCGGTGGTGGTGGTGATCATCAACGACGACGGGGAGAAGTATCTCGACACCGTGTTCGACGACGACTGGATGAGCGATCGCGACCTGCTCGACAAGGAGCGGGAGGAGGCGATCGCGCACCTGTTGGCGCGGCATCGGCCGCCGCATCGGCCGGACCCCGGGGAGATCGAGGTGCTGCGGCATCTGCACTACGCGCTGCCCGACACCTTCGCCATCGAGAACGGGCTCACCGGGGCGACGCTCGAGGATTACGCCGATGAGCAAGTGCCGCAGGCCAAGCTGATCCATCTGCTGCATCTGGTGGACATGCCGCTGCACGAGATCGGCGAACTGCTGGCGGGCGGGGAGGATCACGTGTACCTCGCGCTGGAGAAGCATAGGCAGCGGCTGGCCGATCAGGCCACGCTGGTCGCGCAGGCGCTGGCGGGTATGCGGGCGCGGGAGCACACGCACGCCATTCTCATGCCGGACCTGGGCCCGGAAATCAGCGGGGCCACCAGGGAAATGGACGGGGCTGCCGCGAAATGATCGGGGCGCACCCGGAATCCGGTCGGCGCGATCGCCAATCCGATGGGCGGCAGCTGACTTCGCTCGCCACACCCATCGCGGTGACCCAGCTCGCCCAGGTCGCGGTGTCCACCACCAATATCGCGTTGATGGGGACACTCGGCGTGCGGCAGGTGGCCGCGGGCGGGCTCGCGCTGGTGCTGTTCAACCAGATTCGCACCATGTGCGTGGGCCTGATCACCGGGACCGGCAATCAGGTGGCGACCGTGGTGAGCCGGGCCGAGAAGCGCGGGCGGCGCGCCGACGCCGAGGTGCGGGCGGTGGTGCGGTCCAGCTTCCTGATCGCGACGGTGGCCGGAATCCTCGGTGGCGCACTGCTCATCGGATTGGGCTGGGCGCTGCGCTGGCTCGGGCAGGACGCGGCGGTGCTGGCGCAGGCGCGGCCGATGATGGTGGCGCTCGCCCCGGGATTGGTGCCGTGCCTGTGGTTTCAGGTGCTGCGGCAGTACACCGTCGGGATGCGCCGACCGCAGGCGCTGCTGCTGGTGACGCTGGGGTCGGTGGTGCTGAATCTCGTTCTGGCGCTGGCCTTCATGCACGGCTGGCTGGGTCTGCCCGCGCTCGGCCTGACCGGGATCGGCGTGGCCACCTCGCTGGTCTTCCTGCTCACCTTCGGGGTGTTCTGGGCGATGGTCCGCCGGGATACGAAACTCGGTGCGACACTGCCGCTTCGCCCGTGGCCGGTGCACGCGGCGACGGTGCGCGAGGAGCTGCGGCTGGGTACCCCGATCGCGCTCACCTACGGGTCCGAGGCGGGCATGTTCTCGGTGCTGGCGCTGGTCATGGGCGGCATCGGGGCCGCCGCGCTGGCCGCCCACAATGTCGTTTATCAGATCGTCTACATCGTGTTCCAGGTGGCGATCGGGCTCTCGCACGGGGCGTCGATCCTGGTGAGCCGGGCGGTGGCGCGCGAGGAGTTCGCGCACGCGCGGTCGGTGGCGTGGCTGGCACTGCGCTGCGCGGGACTGGTCGCGGGGGTCACCGGCATCGCCTATGTGGTCGCACCGGATTGGGTGCTGCGGCCGTTCCTGGTCGACAGCGATGCCGCGACGGAGTCGCTCGCGCACACCCTGTTGTTGATCGCCATCGTGCTGCAGTTCTGCGATGCCGCCCAGAACATAGCGGTCGGATTGTTGCGTGGGCTCAAGGACACGAAGGCCGGATTCCGGCTCTCCTTGGTTGGCTATTGGATTGTGGGATTGCCCACGGCATTGCTGCTTGCATTCCCGGCACATATGGGCGCGGCGGGCGTGTGGTGGGGTCTCACGGCCGGGCTCGCGACCACCGCTGTTCTGATGCTGCGTCGCTTCTTCACCCTTGTGCATGTGCGTGAGCAGGCAGATCCGAGAGTGCTGGCCGGTAGCCTCGGGCATTAGCCCGACACCCAAAACTCACCTTCCCGCAAGCATGTCGTCATTGACCGCGGGCAACCTGAAAGAAACGGCTTTCGCTATTCTGGCGACGATATCGGCAAGCGCTATCGACAGAACGGCAAAGCCAGGGCGCACCAAACCAACGCCGGGGAGGATGTCCGTGCACATCACGCGAGTCGCCGAGTATCCGAAGCCTGACCATGTGCTTTTCCACTTCAGCGACACCCACCTGATCGCCGCCGACACCGGGCTCTACGGCGCGGTCGACGCCGAGGCGCGTCTGGCCACCCTGCTGGGGCAGGCCGAGGCCAGCGCGATCGCGCCGACCGCCATCGTCTTCACCGGCGACCTCACCGACCGGGGTGAGCCGGGCGCGTACCGCAAGCTGCGCGACCTCGTGGAGCCGTGGGCCGAACGCATCGGCGCGCCCGTGGTGTGGGTCGCGGGCAACCACGACGAGCGCGGCACCCTGCGCGAGCACCTACTCGACGAAAAGCCTTCCGGCGCACCGTTCGACGCCGTGCACATGTTCGACGGCCTACGCATCGTCGCCCTCGACACCACGGTGCCCGGTCACCACTGGGGCCAGATCACCGACGCCCAATTGGATTGGCTCCGCGAGGTTCTCGCCGAGCCCGCCCCCTTCGGCACGGTGCTCGCCATGCACCACCCGCCCATCCCCTGCGTGCAGGACCTGGCCGTGCTGGTCGAGCTCCGCGATCAGCGCCGCCTCGCCGATGTCCTCGACGGCACCGATGTCCGCGCGATTCTGGCCGGGCACCTGCACCTTTCGAGCACCGCCACCTTCGCCGGAATCCCGGTCTCGGTGGCCTCGGCCACCTGCTACAGCCAGGACATGGCCGCCGCCGAGGGCGGCCAGCGCGGCCGCGACGGCGCGCAGGCCTTCAACTACGTGCACATCTACCCCGACACCATCGTGCACTCGGTGGTCCCGATCGGGACCGGGCCGACCGTGGGCAACCCGTCGGATCCCGAGCAGGCCGCGAACAAACTCGCCGACGCCGGAATCGTGATACCCCCCGCGGGCCGCATCCCACACGTCCTCCGCCGCCGGACCGAAGCCCCCGAATCCGACGGCGAGACAGTCCTCTAGTCGGGAGTACTGCGACGGGAGCCGAATCCGCTTCCGCCGCCTGAGAAATCGATCATGGTTCACCCGCTGACCATGATTCTCGCCAGAGAAGGTCAGTCTTCGGCGAGGTAGCGTTCGACGGATTCGACCTTGGACTTCATGGCGTTGGTGACGCCGGGGCGGATATCGGCCTTGAGGACGAGGGAGCAGCGGGGGGAGACGGCGAGGATGGCGTCGGTGGCCTGTTTGACGACCGCCATGACCTCGTCCCATTCGCCCTCGATCGTGGTGAACATGGCGCTGGTCTCGTTGGGCAGCCCGCTGGCCCGGACGACGCGGACCGCTTCGGCGACGGCGCGACCCACGTCCGCGCCGACGCCGAGCGGGGAGACCGAGAAGGCGACGATCAAACGTTCACCCCGTAGTCGCGGGCGATACCGGCCAGGCCGGAGGCGTAGCCCTGGCCGATGGCGCGGAACTTCCATTCGGGGCCGTGGCGGTAGAGCTCGCCGAACACCATGGCGGTTTCGGTGGAGGCGTCCTCGGTGAGGTCGAAGCGGGCCAGCTCGGAACCGGTCACCGCGTCGATGACGCGAATGTAGGCGTTGCGGACCTGGCCGAAGGACTGGCGGCGAATGTCGGCCTCGTGGATGGAGACCGGGAAGAAGATATTGGTGATGGTCGGCGGCATGGCGGCGAGATCGACATTGATGACCTCGTCGTCGCCGTCGCCCGCGCCGGTCAGGTTGTCACCGGTGTGCTCGATGGTCCCCTCGGGCGAACGCAGGTTGTTGTAGAAGATGAAGTGCGCGTCCGAGAGCACGCGCTGGTTGGGTCCGCAGGCCAGGGCACTGGCGTCGAGGTCGTAATCGGCGCCGGTGGTCGTGCGCACGTCCCAGCCGAGGGCCACCGCGACCTTGGTGAGGTTCGGGGCCTGTTTGGACAGCGAGACATTTCCGCCCTTGGCCAAGCTGACAGACACGCGATCTCCTTCGATACTCAGTTACGGTCGGCCGCCATGGCTTTGAGCGTCGCGACCCGTTTCTCCAGATAGCGTAGTTCGGTGTCGTCGAGGACGGTGCGCTGAATTCCGGTGGCCACCGCGAAGGCCGATTGGCGGTGATCGTCGATCACCTCGACGGTCAATTCCACCGCCGCGTAATCGTCCGCGCCCGGCATGGGATCGGCGAGCACGGCCGCTTTTCCGCGGGCGCACAGCGCCACATTGCCGCCGCCCAGAATCAGCAGCGCCACCTCCGGGCGCTCCCGCAACCGCGCCAGCGACCCGCGATCGGACTTGAGGCTGAGCAGGATTCGGCGGTCCCCGGCGCGCACCGGCCACGAGACCGGAATGGCGTGCGGTGCGGGATCGGTGGTCACCAGGACCGCGATGGTGTCGAGCGGCCAGTCGGGCAGGACATCCAATTCGGGGTGATCCTGGTGGTTCACTGTCGAGGGCTCCTGACGTTCCCGCGCGTCGGCTACCATCCGCGTCCCCTCACCATCGGCTCGCGCACAGCGGGCTGGACTGTGCTGCCGCAAGTGTATGCCGTTGCCGCGCTGGCCCGCTGGCCCGAGAATTGTGGACCCGAGGCGGCCGCCGTGTCCGGTTTGTCGGTTACGAACGTGAAAACATACCCGGACCTGCGGGGAAACAGATTGACGAGAAGCGATAACGGTTGCATCATTCGTTACAGTCCCTCGTCCAACCGAGGTCATGCGAGTAACCGGCCGATGACCGTCCGGTGAAGCTCGTCCGCCCACGCTGCTCCTCCCCGAGCGCGGCGGCGTCGACGAACGCAACAGTTTTTCAACCGGATTCACGGCGCGCGCCGACACGGACAACATCCGGGTCGGCGGCGATGCCGTGGGGCCGCGAGACGGACGGGCGTGGGCCACGAGGCGAACAGGCGTGAGGTGAAGTGCGATCAGAGAGCGGAGACGGTGATGGTGGATGAGCTGATGGGTCGGGCGACCGTGGCGAATCTCGTGGTATCCCAGGCGGTGATCGAGGATCTGCGCTATCTGCGCGGTGAGCTGACCCTCGCCGAGGTGCCGTACCTGCTGATTCGCGACGCCGCCCATCGGCTGATATTGGCGGTGGACAGTAGTCATCGGGCTGCGCTGAGACGGGTGCTGGGGGCCGCGGTGGTCGCCGGATTCTCCTGCAATGAGAAGCAGCACAACGTGTTCCGTCTCGGGCGGGACCTGGATCCGGCCCACCACGTCGAGGTCGAGCTGTGGGAGTACCACGGTGACACCGTCGAATGCCCGCGCCCGAATGCCTTGACCCGCATGGTCTTCGACGTCGCGGACGTGGAGCCAACGACGGTGCTGCTCTACGACGCCAGCTGGCCCACCCTGGCGGGCATGTTCACCCCGAACCCGACCGATGTCGGCTTCGATATCGATCTGGTGTTCTCCTGGGTGGACGGCTCCGATCCCGAATTCCGGGCGCGCCGTGCGGGAATGATGGCGCAGGTGGTGGTCGGCGAGGGCGACGAGGCCGATGCCCGCATTCGCCAGATCGACGAATTGCGCTACGCCCTGCGCTCGGTGCACAAGAACGCGCCGTGGGTTCGGCGCATTTTCATCTGCACCGATTCCCGGGTGCCGGACTGGCTGGCCGACGATCCGAAGGTGACCATTGTCCGTGCGGTGGACCACTTCTCGGACATCAGCGTGCTGCCGGTGTTCAATTCCCATGCGGTGGAATGCCAATTGCAGCACATCGAGGGGTTGTCGGAGCATTTCCTGTACTCCAACGACGACATGTTCTTCGCGCGGCCCGTGCGTCCGTCCATGTTCTTCACGCCCGCGGGGATCAGCCGTTTCATCGAGGCGGGGACGCGCATCGGTCCCGGAGCGAACAATGAGCGACGCAGCGGTTTCGAGAACGCCGCCCGGGTGAATCGCGCGCTGCTGGCGAAGCGGTTCGGGCATGTCATCACCCGGCATCTGGAACACACCCCGGTGCCCTTGCGCCGCAGTGTCCTGCTGGAAATGGAGCAGGTGTTCGCGGAGGATTTCGCGCGCACCCGGGCCAGCCGTTTCCGCTCCGCCACCGATATCTCGGTGACGAATTCGCTCTACCACTACTACGCGCTGCTCACCGGCCGCGCGGTGCCGCAGGAAGCGGCGAAGATGCGCTACGTGGACACCACCATGTACACCGGTCTGGCCCTGCTCGACGGCCTGGCCAAGCGCCGCAACGTCGACTTCTTCTGCCTCAATGACGGCAGTTTCCCGGAGGTCCCGGAGGCCGAACGGGTCCGTGCCGTCTCGGAGTTCCTGGAAACCTATTTCCCCGAACCCGCCCCGTGGGAGAAGCCGGATGCCACCGCGGCGACCATGACGGCCTTCGAATCCGGCGCGGCCTGAGGTGGATTCCGCCGGACCGGTCCTCCCGGTCCGGCGGAATCGGCGCCACAGCGGTCGTGACGAGGCCCAATAGTCCGCTGTTGGAATCTGATTGGTGGCGCCGCCGAACCTTGGTGCCATGCAGAAGAAATTCCTCGCCGCCGCCATTCTCGCCGCCGCTTCCACCGCCACCATCCTCGGCACCGGCCCCGCCTCCGCCGACGATGTGCACCAAATCTACTTCGCCTACGGCACCGACCACGGGTACGTGAACGGCCACATCCAGGGCTTCGGTCACGAGACCTACCAGGTCGACGCCCGCGGCGGCCAGGTCATGATCGTGGAGGCCAGCCCGAACTGGTCGGACGCCGTCGTCACCGTCACCGGTCCCACCGGGACCCTGGTCTGGCAGCGTCAGTGGAGCCGGGTCGTGCTGCCGGTCAACGGTTCCTACCAGCTGAAGGTCACCTCGCCGAGCCACGCCACCATCGACTACGGCATGAGCGTCCAGATCGACTGATTCATTTCTTCATCGCCCGCACAACCGGTTCAGGCCCAGCCTGAACCGGTTTCGACGTTTCCGGACCCGCGACCCAGGTCACAGCGGACCGGGTCGCTCACGAGATGCGTTGGCGGAGCCAGGTGGGGATTTCGTCGCCCGCGCGGGGGTAGGTGGCGAGTTCGCGGCGGCATTCGGCGGGGTCGGGGAGGGGGAGCCAGTCGGGGATCTCCTTGAAGGAGAGGGTGAATTGGGCCTTGGTGGAGGCGGATTGGAGCATGACCTGGCCGGAGAGCCAGGTGCCGGTCATCTGGTCGTAGCAGACCTCCTTGAGGCGGTTGAGGAGCATGAGGATCTCCTCGGAGGGCTGCAGGTCGTCCGGATCGGAGTCGGCGAGGTCGAGTTGGATTCCGGCGTGGCCGTCGTCGCCCACCAGGCAGAACCACAGCACGGCCAGATTCCAGTTGTCGGGCAGGGATTCGGTGAGGGCGCTGACCAAGGCGCTCTCGACCATGTCGCGGTCGGGGGAATGCGAGGCGGCGGGCGGTTCCGACGATTCGTCCTCGAGGGCCCGGACCACCAGGTCGGGATGGTGTTCGCGCATGACCTCGACGACGGCGGCGACCGGGACCGGTAGGCGTTCGGGGACGATGAACAGGGGGCGGTCCACGTTCTTGCGGGCGGTGACATCGCCGAGGGCGTGGACGCGGTCGCGGAATTCGACGGGGTCGCGCAGCACCACCTCGGCGAACCGCTCGGCGCGACCACCCTTGCGCAGGCGGCCGATGCCCAGGCGTAGGCGTTCCACCTCCGCCCAGCCCACATGCGGGTAGCCGCGATAGGTGAAGCCTTGATCGCTGATGACCAGCGTGGGCTGCGGGCGCAGCAGGTCGTCGAGCATGGCGTACACCCCGAAGCCGAACAACGCCATGGCGAAACCGCCCAGCACCCGCAGGAATACGTGCTCATCACCGTCGAACACCACGAAACCGGGCAGCGCGGTCATCACGAGGAAGAAGACCAGCGCGCCGACCGCACCCGCTTTCGGCGGGTAGTACTCGGTGATCGATTCGCGCCCCGAAGCATGCACCCCTCAGACGCTAGCCGAAACGAGCCGAAGGCAACACCGCCGTTATCGTTCGGCATCGCCTCCGCTATGCCCGATTCGGCCCGCCGTGCGGGATTGGGTCAGTCGCGCGGCCAGAATTCGCACCAGTCCCCCGCCGTCAGCGCCCGGCGTTCACCGCGCGCGATTTCGGCGGCGTCCTCGGCCGCGCGGATGCGACCGGCGAACACGAGAGTGGCCTTGCGCAACCGTTCTTCGGCGCTGTCCGGACCGCCGAGTTCGACGAACCGCAGCGCGTCGGGAATCGAATCCTCCGGTAAACCGGCCTTGATAGCTCGTGAGCGAACCTTCTCCGCGAGGGCCAGCGCGGGTTGGGCCATGGCAATGCCGTCCAGGCAGGAGCGCCGTGCCTTCTCGGCGGATTTGCGCTCCTCCCAAGCCTTTTCCTGCGCCGCGATCTTGTCGGCCACCGCGGCGTCGCGATCGATGCCGTCGTCGATCAGATGCGGACTGCGGTGCACCAGCTTGGCCACCAGCGCCGCCGCCACCTCCGCGACCGTGAATTCCCCTGCCGCCTCGGCGATCCGGGAGTGGAACAGCACCTGCAGCAGCAGATCCCCCAACTCCTCCTTGATCGTCTCGGCGTCCTGCTCCTGAATCGCGTCGAGCAGCTCGTAGGTTTCCTCGAGCAGATACGGCCGCAACGAATCATGCGTCTGGGTGACCTCCCACCCGCCGAAATTCCACAGCCGATCCATCACCTCGACCGCCTCACCCAGGGCCTGAGTCATCGCGGCGATATCACCGGCCTCACCACCCGACGGCCACGCCCGCTCGCCGGGATCCCCCTCGCCGCCGTGGATTCCGGCCACGGACACGCCGGACTGACGAGCGGGACCGCCGGGATGGCGAGGTGAGTCGGCGGCGTCACCGTGCGAATTGCCCACCGGGCGGTCGGAACTCATCGCGGGGCCAACACCTCCGGGGCGACCTTCACATCGACTGCGCCGGGGGCCTTTCCGTCGAGGGCCAGGAGGAGGTCGGCGACGAATTGGAGGACCTGGACATCGCGGACTCGGGCCGCACCGACGCTGTCCTCGACGCGCGGGAGCGGGAGTTGCACGATGCCCGTGGCGGCGCGGTAGGTGGCGTTCGGGTAGAGGCGCTTGAGCCGCAGCTGCTTGGAGTCGGGCAGCTGCAGCGGCGAGACCTTCAATGTGGTTCCGGTGACGCCGATTTCGGCGATCGAGTACTCGCGGGCGAGCAGGCGCAGCTTGGCCACCGAGACCAGGCGTCCGACCTCGACCGGCAGCGGGCCGTAGCGGTCCACGAGTTCCTCGACCACCGCCGAGAGCGCCGAATCGTCCTGGGCGGCGGCCAGTTTGCGGTAGGCCTCCAGGCGTAGGCGGTCGGAGGCGATGTAGTCGGGCGGAATGTGGGCGTCGACCGGGAGATCGATGCGCACCTCCTTGACCTCCTCGTCCACCGTGATCGGGCGGCCGTCGGCGGCGGCGCGATAGGCCTCCACCGCCTCACCGACCAGACGCACGTACAGGTCGAAGCCGACACCCGCCACGTGACCGGACTGTTCGGCGCCGAGCACATTGCCCGCGCCGCGAATCTCGAGGTCCTTCATGGCCACCGCCATACCGGCGCCCAGATCCGAGTTCTGGGAAATGGTGGCCAGCCGGTCGTAGGCGGTCTCGGTGAGCGGCTTCTCCGGCGGATACAGGAAGTAGGCGTAGCCGCGCTCCCGGGACCGGCCGACGCGGCCGCGCAGCTGGTGCAGCTGCGAAAGACCCAGGGCGTCCGCGCGTTCCACGATCAGGGTATTGGCATTGGAGATGTCCAGACCGGTCTCGATGATGGTGGTGCACACCAGCACATCGAATTCCCGCTCCCAGAAGCCCTGCACGGTCTTCTCGAGCATGTCCTCGTTCATTTGCCCGTGCGCCACCACCACGCGTGCCTCCGGCACGAGGTCGCGAATCCGCTTGGCCGCCTTGTCGATCGAGGCCACCCGGTTGTGCACGTAGAACACCTGGCCGTCGCGCAGCAGCTCACGCCGCACGGCCGCGGCCACCTGCTTGTCGTTGTACGCGCCCACGTAGGTGAGCACCGGGTGTCGTTCCTCGGGCGGGGTGAGGATGGTCGACATCTCGCGAATGCCCGCGAGCGACATCTCCAGGGTGCGCGGAATCGGCGTGGCGGACATGGTCAGCACGTCCACGTGCGTGCGCAGCGCCTTGATGTGCTCCTTGTGCTCGACGCCGAAGCGCTGCTCCTCGTCGATGATGACCAGTCCCAGGTCCTTCCACCGCACACCGGTCTGCAGCAGCCGGTGCGTGCCGACCACGATGTCGACGTCCTTGGACGCCATGCCCTCGAGGATCTCCCGCGATTCGGCCGGATCGGTGAAGCGCGACAGGCCCTTCACCACCACGGGGAATCCGGCCATGCGCTCGGTGAAGGTCTGCAGATGCTGTTGCGCCAGCAGGGTTGTCGGCACCAGCACGGCCACCTGCTTGCCGTCCTGCACCGCCTTGAACGCCGCGCGCACCGCGATCTCGGTCTTGCCGTAGCCGACGTCGCCGCAGATGACGCGGTCCATCGGGACCGCCTTCTCCATATCGGCCTTCACCTCGGCGATGGCCGAGAGCTGGTCGACGGTCTCGGTGAACGCGAAGGCGTCCTCCATCTCCTGCTGCCACGGGGTGTCCGGGGCGAAGGCGTGGCCGGGGGCGGCCTGCCGGGCGGCGTAGAGCTGCACCAGCTCGGTGGCGATCTCGCGAACCGCCTTGCGCGCCTTGCGTTTCGTATTGGCCCAGTCCGAGCCGCCGAGCTTGGACAGCGACGGCATCTCGCCGCCCACGTAGCGCGAGAGTTGATCCAGCGAATCCATGGGCACGAACAGGCGATCACCCGGCTGGCCGCGCTTGCCGGGCGCGTACTCGATGACCAGGTACTCCCGCCGCGCACCGGCGATGGTCCGCTCGATCATCTCCACGAAGCGCCCGATGCCGTGCTGATCGTGCACGACCATGTCACCCGCGGTGAGCGCCAGCGGATCGACCTGATTGCGCCGCTTGGCGGGCAGCTTCTTGCCCTCGCCGGGCGCGGTGACCCGGTTGCCGGTGAGATCGGATTCCGCGATCACCACCAGCTTGGACTCGTCGAACACGATGCCGTCGTGCAGCGAACCGCACAGCACGCCGACCAGCCCGCGCACCGGCTCGGCACCGGGCTCCAGGGCGGCCGCGGGCACCTCGGCATCGGACAGACGTTCCAGAATGCGTTGCGCCGTACCGTGTCCGGCCACCACGATGACCGCGCGTCCGCCGGTCGAGACGTGGGCGCGCAGCGAGGCGAAGATGGTGGCGACCAGTTCCTCGGAGCCGCGCGCGGAGGCGGCGGCGACCACCGGCAGCACGATCTCGTTCGGATCGTCGGCCGCCAGCGGGCTCAGCGTCCACCACGGCAGCCCGCGGCGCTCGGCATCGGCGTGCACGACATCCAGTCTGCGATAACCCGAGGCGGCCAGATCCAGGCCGTACGCGCCCAGCGGCGCGGCACCGCCGAAGGAGGCCGCGGTCCACGACGCCTCCAGGAACTCCTGACCGGTGCGCACCAGATCGGCCGCGCGGGTGCGCACCTTCTCCGGATCGCACAGCAGCACATGGGTTTCCGCGGGCAGCACATCCACCAGCAGCTGCAGCTCACCGGGCTGCAGCACCGGCAGCAGCGCCTCCATGCCCTCGACCGGGATGCCCTCGGCGATCTTCTCCAGCATCTCCACCAGCGCGGCGTCGGCCGGATTCTCGGCCGCCACCCGGGCCGCGCGTTCGCGAAGTTCGTTGGTGAGCAACAGTTCCCGGCACGGCGGCGCGACCACCAGCTCGACCGGCACCTCGTGGATCGAGCGCTGATCCTGCACCGAGAACGCCCGCAGCTC
Organism: Nocardia sp. CDC160; assembly: GCF_035818795.1. Taxonomy (NCBI): domain Bacteria; kingdom Bacillati; phylum Actinomycetota; class Actinomycetes; order Mycobacteriales; family Nocardiaceae; genus Nocardia; species Nocardia sp. CDC160. The sequence goes on from NZ_JAYKYT010000003.1 coordinate 1,203,135, forward strand.
GGCGACCTCGTCGCCCCAGAACTCCACGCGCACCGGATGATCCGCCGTCGGCGGGAAGAGGTCCAGAATGCCGCCGCGCACCGCGAACTCGCCGCGCTTGCCGACCATGTCGACCCGCTCGTAGGCGAATTCCACCAGCCGCGTGAGCAATTCGTCGAAATCGAACTCCGCGCCCTTGCGCAAGACGATGGGCTCGATCTCCCCCAGCCCCGCCGCCATCGGCTGCATGAGCGAGCGCACCGTGGTCACCACCACGCGCAGCGGCCCGGCGAAGCCCGGATCCTCCGGATGCGCCAAACGCCGCAGCACCTGCAACCGGCGACCCACGGTGTCCGCACCCGGCGAGAGCCGCTCGTGCGGCAGCGTCTCCCAGGACGGGAACACCGCGACGGAGTCGCCCAGCATCTCCGTGAGCTCGACGGTCAGATCATCGGCCTCGCGCCCGGTCGCCGTCACCACCAGCAGCGGCCGCTGCTCGGCAATCGTCGAGGCCACGAACGGCCGCACCGCCGAGGGCGCGATCAGCATGGCCGAGTCCCGCCCGATCAGGCTCCTGACCTGCGCCAAGGCCGCGTCGGCACCGGCCACCGCAGCCAGGCCCGCCAAAGGTGGACGTTGGGTGGACATGGGGCAGACTCCTAGGCGCAGATCAGCGTTTCAGACGGCCAACCGAGTCTAATCACCCGATCCGACAGGCGGGCGAACCGTCCTACTGCACGTAGCGGCGCAGGCGGCGGGCGGCGAATTCGCGGAAGTAGGCCACCTTCTCGTCCGGGACGATCGAGGGCAGCAGGAAGTACCAGGCGCGTTCCATGCGGGTGGCCATCTGGTCGATGGATTCCGTGCTGACCGCGACGATATGGACGCCGGTGGTCATCTCCTGCAGCAGCAGGCCGATGGTGTCGGGATCCAGGTCGGGCTTCAAATCGCCCTGGGTAATGGCGCGTTCGGCGAGCAAACGATGCGTCTCGCCCCACGTCTTGGCGATATTGTCGCCGGTCGCGCCGCGGTAGTCGCCGATCTGGTGGGTGAGCTTGAGCATCGCCCCGACCATCGGATCGTTCATGGTGAGATCGGCGACCACATAGGTGATCCCGATGCACGCCTCCAGCGCGGGCACCCGCGGATCGAAGAATCCCTGGCAGGCGCTGACCAGTCGCTCGTTGCCCTGATCGACGACGGCGCGGGCCAGTTCTTCCTTGGAGCCGAAGTGAAAGTACAAGGCGCCCTTGGTCACATTCGACTGCGCGATGATCTCCGAGAGAGACGCGTTCGCGTAGCCCAGCCGAAGAAAGACATCGGCCGCGCCCGCGAGCACGGAATCGCGAGTGATCTCCGCACGCGCTTGCCTAGCCATCAGATCCGCCTGTCATCAAACCAGCCATCCTGAAGTAGACCGACATCCCGAAGTTGACCGACATCACAGTTCGAACAGCACTCGAAGGATGGGTGAACCGTACCACCCGGCTGCGCGCTGCCAGCCGATTCGAGCATTCGACCCGTCCTCCTTCGCAATTCGCTGGTTAACTGTCCAGTTCTGCCCCGCTAGGACAGACATATCAGACCAAAATTCAGACTGCAGGGTTCGATAACCCTTTGCCGCTCGGCCATTCCGACGCCAGCTTGGGGTCCGCCTCCAAATGCGTGAGCCCGTTCCAGCACAGATTCACCAGGTGCGCGGCCACCACTTCCTTGGACGGCTGACGCTCGTCGAGCCACCAGGTCGCCGCCGTCGCAACCATTCCCACCAGCGCCTGCCCGTAGAGCGTCGCCAGATTCGGGTCCAGCCCGCGGCGCTCGAAATCCCCGGCGAGAATGTGCGCCACCTGATTCACGGCCTCGTTGAGCAGAGACGAGTACGTGCCCTCCGCGGCCGACACCGGCTGATCGCGCATGAGGATTCGGAAGCCGTCGGTGCGCTCCTCCATATAGGTGAGCAACGCCAGCGCCACCTGCTCGAGCCGCACCCGCGACCGGTTCTGGGTGAGCGAGGCGGTGATCATCTCGAGCAGGGTCGACATCTCGCGATCGACCACGACCGCGTACAACCCCTCCTTGCCGCCGAAGTGCTCGTACACCACCGGTTTCGACACCTGCGCCCGCGCCGCGATCTCCTCTATCGAGGTCGCGTCGTACCCCCGCTCCGCGAACAGCGCCCGCCCGATCTCGATGAGCTGCTGACGGCGCTGGGTCCCGGTCATGCGCGCCCGCGCCGGTCTACCCTCGCCAGCCGTCATTGCTTACCTGCCCTTTCGCCCTGACCCCGGGCACCGTTGCCCGGGGTGCGGGGCCGGTGGCCGCCGCGCCGTCATGAGTAGCCTATCGACAGACACGATCGAATCTCGGTAAGCGGTTCGACGTTCGGGGGTACTTCATGCGAGGATCAGACCCGCATGACGCTGCAATCCGCCGTGGTGTAATGGCAGCACAACTGATTTTGGTTCAGTTTGTCCAGGTTCGAGTCCTGGCGGCGGAGCTCGCGAGCAGGGTCGATATGGTTGGCCCCGCACAGAATCGCTGACCACCTGTGGCCCAGCAAGAACTGACTCAGCACACGATGACCGGCAGCCGAGGGAGATCCATGCCACAGCAGACCGCCGTCGTCGTTCTCGCCGCCGGAGCCGGAACCCGAATGCGGTCCAAGACACCCAAGGTGTTGCACCCGCTCGCCGGTCGGAGCATGCTCGCCCACGCGCTGCATGCCGCGCACGAGATCGACCCGACGTCGCTCATCACCGTGATCGGCCACGACCGCGAAGCGGTCGGCGACGCGGTCGGCAAGGTGGGCGCGGAACTGGGCCGCCAGATCACCCTGGCGGTGCAGGAGGAGCAGCGCGGCACCGGGCACGCCGTGCAGTGCGCACTCGCGGTGATGCCCGAGGACTTCACGGGCAATGTGCTCGTCACCTACGCCGATGTGCCGCTGCTGGACGGGCACACCCTCAACGCGCTGCTCGACGAGCACAACAGCTACTCCGACGGATCCGCGGTCACCGTCCTGACTTTCGAGCCCGAGGACCCCAACGGCTACGGCCGCATCGTGCGCGACGCCCAGCACCGGGTGATGGAGATCGTCGAGCACGCCGACGCCACCCCCGAGCAGGCGGCCATCACCGAGGTCAACTCCGGCGTCTACGTCTTCGACGCGGCCGTGTTGCGCGTCATGATCTCGCGCATCGATACCGCCAACGCCCGCCACGAGCTGTATCTCACCGATGTGCTCAAACTGGCCCGCGAGGCCGGGCATCCGGTACACGGCGCGCGACTGATCGATTCCGCCAAGGTCACCGGCGTGAACGACCGGGTGCAGCTGGCCGGGGCCGCGCGCACCCTCAACCGCTACATCCTGGAACGGCACATGCGCGCCGGGGTCACCATCATCGATCCGGGCTCCACCTGGATCGACGGCAATGTGGTGATCGGCCGCGACGCGATCATCCGCCCGGGCGTACAACTGTTGGGCGACACCGTGATCGGCGAGGACGCCGAGATCGGACCGGACTGCACGCTCACCGACGTCACCGTCGGCGACGGCGCGAAGGTGGTGCGCACGCACGGCGAGAAGGCCAAGATCGGCCCGGGCGCGAGCGTCGGCCCCTTCGCCTACCTGCGGCCCGGCACCTCGCTGGGCGAGAACGGCAAGATCGGCACCTTCGTCGAGACCAAGAACGCGACCATCGGCACCGGCTCCAAGGTCCCGCACCTGTCGTACGTTGGCGACGCCACCATTGGCGAATACAGCAATATCGGGGCGGCCAGCGTTTTCGTCAATTACGACGGGGTCAAGAAGCACCACACGACCGTGGGTTCGCATGTTCGCACGGGCAGCGACAATATGTTCGTCGCGCCGGTCACGGTGGGTGACGGTGCGTACTCGGGGGCGGGTACTGTACTGCGCAGAAATGTTCCACCGGGAGCGCTCGCGGTCTCGGGTGGTGCACAGCGCAACCTCGAAGGCTGGGTGCAGCGCAATCGCCCCGGCACCGATGCAGCCCGCGCGGCCGAAGCGGCCCTCGCGGCTCTCCCGGATCAGCCGGGAACCACCGAGATATCCACCGAGCAAAAGGATGGCGAACGTCAGTGACCGCGTTCTCTACCGATAACCAGAAGAACCTGATGCTGTTCTCCGGACGCGCTCATCCCGAGCTCGCCGAGGCGGTGGCCAAGGAACTCAATGTCCACGTCACCCCCCAGACCGCGCGCGACTTCGCGAACGGCGAGACCTTCGTCCGGTTCGAGGAATCGGTGCGTGGCTCCGACGCTTTCGTGTTGCAGAGCTTCCCGGCGCCGCTGAACCAGTGGGTCATGGAGCACCTGATCATGATCGACGCGCTCAAGCGCGGTTCGGCCAAGCGGATCACCTCGGTGCTGCCGTTCTACCCCTACGCCCGTCAGGACAAGAAGCACCGCGGCCGCGAGCCCATCTCGGCCCGCCTGATCGCCGACCTGCTCAAGACCGCGGGCGCGGACCGGATCATCACCATCGACCTGCACACCGATCAGATCCAGGGCTTCTTCGACGGCCCGGTCGATCACATGCACGCGCAGGTGCAGCTGGCCGAGCACATCCGCAACAACTACGACCTGTCCAACATCACCGTCGTCTCCCCCGACGCCGGTCGTGTGAAGGTCGCCGAGAAGTGGGCCAACTCCCTCGCTGACGCGCCGATGGCGTTCATCCACAAGACCCGCGACCCGCTGGTCCCCAACCAGACCGTCTCCAACCGCGTGGTCGGTGAGGTCGAAGGCCGGACCTGCATCCTGATCGACGACATGATCGACACCGGCGGCACCATCGCCGGAGCCGTGAAGGTGCTCAAGGAGGCGGGTGCGGGTGACGTGGTCATCGCCGCCACCCACGGCATCCTGTCGGCCCCGGCCGCCGAGCGGCTCGCGAGCTGCGGTGCCAAGGAGGTCGTGGTGACCAACACCCTGCCGATCGACGAGTCGAAGAAGTTCCCCACGCTGACCGTGCTCTCGATCGCCCCGCTGCTGGCGCAGACCATCCGCGAGGTCTTCGAGAACGGCTCCGTCACAGGGCTTTTCAACGGCAACGCGTAACCGCTCTCACGACAGCGCCCCTTCCGGGTTTCGGAGGGGGCGCTGTCGTATGAAATGGGGGTGGCAATGGATGTCCGATTCGGCCCGCAAGCGGTAGCGTTGGACGCGGACTCGGTGTTTGCTACTTGTGCGCTGATCGCGCGGAGAGGTGGTGCCGAATGGCCGACCGGCCCGACGAGGACGACGCCCGACTCATGGACGAGGTCTTCGAAACCGATCAGGTCTTCGACAGTGACGTCGACAACCTCGACTACGACCTCGGCGACGACGATCAGGAAGACGACATCCGCGAATACGAGCGGTACATCGCCGATCCGCCCGAGGATCTGGTCATTCGCAATCGCGAGAACGACGACACCGGTCGGCTCGGTATAGGAGCCGAGCTGGACCAGGAGTGGACGCGGCGACGGCAGCGCGAGGAGTACGTGGCCGAGGACGATCGGCCCGCCGAGTTGGCCGCCATGGAAATCGTGGACGAACCAGGCGATTAGGACAGTTGCATAGCGAGTCCGGTAGCGGGAAACCTTAGAAGAGTCGTCACACCACGACCGAGGAGGGCGCGACATGAGCACGCCACCGCACGAATCAGGTACGCCGCACGAACCCGGTACGCCACACGAATCAGGCACACCACACGGTAAGGACGACGCGAAGCCGATCGAGCTGTCCAAGCAGGACGACGAGGCGGCGGCCGCCGACAACCCCCCACAGGGCGACTCCACACCGTTCCCCCCGCTCACCCCACCGGCGTATCCACCGGGCGGCGGCTACGCGGCCCCACCGGGTGGCGCGCACCAGCCCTATCCGCAGGGCTCCCCGCCGCCGTACCCACAGCAGTTCGGACCCGGCGATCAGCAGTACGGGCAGCCCTACGGCCAGCCGTACCAGCCATATCCCGGGGGCGCGGAATACGGCGCGCCACCGCGCACCGGTGCCCAGACCTTCTCCATCATCGGCTTCGTCTGCGCGGCCCTGGCCCTGCTGCTGTGCCCGATCCTCGGGATCGTCGGCATCGTGCTGGGCGTGGTCGGCAACAACAAGGGCGAACCGCTGGGCAAGTGGGCGGCCATCGCGGCTGGCGTGTGCATGATCATCGGCATCGGGATAGGGCTGGCGGTCGTCGGTTCGTCGCGATGAATAATGGCTAGCCATGACCGCATTCACCGGGTTCCCGCTCGCCGGACTCGATTTCTACGAGGACCTGGAAGCCGATAACTCCAAGGCCTTCTGGAACGCCCACAAGCAGGTATGGGAAGAGTCCGTGCGGGACCCGATGAAAGCCCTTGTGGCCGAGCTGGAGCCGGACTTCGGCGCGGCCAAGATCTTCCGGCCGTACCGCGATGTGCGCTTCGCCAAGGACAAGTCGCCCTACAAGAACCACCAGGGCGCGGTGGTGTACAGCGCGCAGTACTCCGGGTGGTACGTGCAGATCGGCGCGGCCGGGCTGCGGGTGGCGGGCGGCATGTACGCCGCCTCCCCCGCGCAGCTGACCGCGCTGCGGGCGGCCATCGACGACGAGGTGCGCGGCGGCGAACTGGAAGGCCTGATCGCCCAGCTGGTTTCGGCCGGATACACCATCGGCGGCGACAAACTGGCCACCAAGCCCAAGGGCTACGACATCGACCACCCTCGCATCGAGCTACTCCGCCACAAATCCCTCACCGCCGGAAAGGATTTCGGCGCACCCAAGTGGCTGACCACGCCCCGCGCCGCCCGGGAGATCCGGGCGGCGTGGGAGCAGATGCGGCCGCTGATCGAATGGCTGGCCGCGGTCACCGACCAGAAGTAGCGCTACCGCCGCTCGGCCAGGATCAGGGCGAAGCGGTCGTCGGGGTCGGTCCAGATGTGTTCGGTGGTGAAACCGGCGGCGTCCAACTCGGTTTCGAGGGTCTCGCGGCGGAATTTGGCGGAGATCTCGGTGCGTAGTTGCTCGCCCTCGGCGAATTCGACGGTGAGGTCGAGGTCCTGGATGTGGACCGTCATGGGTTCGGTGGCCTCCAGGCGCATTTCGATCCACTCGCGCTCGGCATCCCAGATGGCGACGTGCGCGAACTTCTCCGGTTCGAAGTTCGCGCCCAGCCGGGTGTTGAGCACGTGCAGGACATTGCGATTGAACTCCGCGGTGACACCGGCGGCGTCGTCGTAGGCGGGCACCAGCACCGCCGGGTCGATGACCAGGCCCGCACCCAGCAGCAGCTGTTCGCCCGGTTCCAGGACGTCCCGGATGCCGCCGAGGAATTCGGCGCGCTCGGCCGGGACCAGATTGCCGATGGTGCCGCCCAGGAACGCGACCATGCGCCGCCCGCCCCCGGGCAGATTGTCCAGCGTGCCGGTGAAGTCGCTGACCACGCCGTGCACACCCAGACCCGGGAACTCCGAGGCCACCTCGTCGGCCGCCATGCGCAGTGCGGACACCGAGACATCCTGCGGCACATAGCTCTTCAACGGCCCTTCGGCCTGCATGGCATTGAGGATCAGCCGCGTCTTGGCCGCCGATCCCGCACCCAGTTCGACCAGCACCTCGGCCCGCGCGATCCGGGCGATCTCGGCCACCACCCGCTCCAGCAGCGCCCGCTCGGTCCGCGTCGGGTAGTACTCGGGCAGCTCGGTGATCTTCTCGAACAGCTCGCTGCCCCGCGCGTCGTAGAACCACTTGGGCGGCAGCCACTTCGGCTCCGCCGTCAACCCGCGCCGCACGTCGTCCCGCAGCGCGGCGGTCAGGTCTTCATCGGTGAGATGAATCTCCACCGTAGCCGTATTCATGAACCAGCCCTTCCGATCTCGATATCCAGTGGCTCCACCGAAACCCGTCCACCCCGCACCCGCACCAACTGCCGATCACCGATCGGCCGCCACCGCGGATCGTCATCGAACGGTTCCGAGGCCACCACCACGAACCCGTCGGCCGCCAGGACCGACAAAGAGTGATGCCACGTAGTGGCCCAAATCCCCACCCCATCCCCCACCAACAGGTTCAACCGCGCCTTCGGCGACCGCCGCAACACCGCGGCCATGACCAGCCGCAACGCCTCCCCCGGCTCCCCCGCCCGCGCGGTCGCCGCCGACGAACTCGCCCGGGCGTCGGTTCCTTCGGCGGTGGTAGCCCACCCCCAGGCCCGAACATCCGGTGGCGCACCGGAAGTCGAGGTGACGCTGACCGACGACCCGAACGCCACCGCCGCCCCGAAGCTCCGCGATTCGGCCCCCTCGGCATCCGACCGGCCCGCGGACTGCGACGGTGGCGCTGTCGTAGCGTCGAGCAGCCCGCGCAGGATCACCCAGAGGGCGGCCGAGTCGGTGAGGGACTCGGCCTCGAGCAGTGAGGGCGAGCCGAATTCGGCTGCCACCTCGGCCAGCACGCGTCGCCAGTCGGGGATCGCGCCGTTGTGGCTGAAGGCCCAGCGGCCGTGGGTGAAGGGGGCGCAGGCGGCGCGCTCCACCGGCATTCCGACCGTGGCGGAACGGATTGCGGCGAGGACCGCGGTGGAGCGGATCTGGGGTAGCACCTCGTCGACGGCGGGGTCCGTCCAGATGGGGGCGGCATTGCGGTAGCGGCTGACCACCAGATCGCCTGCGGTGGAATCCGTCTCGGCCGCGTCGGCGGAGGCGCGGATGTCCGGGGTCGCGCCGCCGTGCCAGATGACGCCGGGGCCGTGGTCCGGGGACGCGGCGTCGGGGTGGTGCCACCAGGCGACGCCGAAGCCGTCGGCGTTGATCGTGCCGCCGCCGCGCATGTCGCGCGGTGCCCAGGATTGGGTGCGCAGCGAATGCGGGCCACGGGTCAGGAGTTCGCCCACCGGGACCGGCGGTCCCAGGTAGGCGAGGTGGCGGCACATCAGCGCTCGTCCGGGGTCAGGTCTCTGGCCAGGCGGAAGCCGGAGAAGATCTGGCGGCGGATGGGATGGTCCCAGTTGCGGAAGGTGCCGCGGGCGGCGACCTGATCGGCACCGAAGGAGCCGCCGCGCAGAACCCGGTAGTCGCCGCCGTAGAAGACCTCGGAGTATTCGCGGTAGGGGAAGGCGCGGAAACCCGGGTAGGGGTCGAAACCCGAAGCGGTCCATTCCCAGACGTCGCCGATCAGCTGATGCACGCCCGCCGGAGATGCACCCGCCGGATACGCGCCGACATCGGCCGGTTCCAGGTGCTGCTGGCCGAGATTCGCGAGGTCCTCGGTGGGATCCGAATCGCCCCAAGGGTATCGGCGCGAGCGGCCCGTCAAGGGGTCGAAGCGGGCGGCCTTCTCCCATTCGGCCTCGGTGGGCAGGCGTTTGCCCGCCCAGGTCGCGTAGGCCTCAGCCTCGAACCAGCACACGTGGACCACCGGCTGGTGCGCGCGCAGCGGCCGCATGGTGCCGAAAACCCGCCGCCACCAACGGCCTCCGGCATCCTGCTCCCAGAACTGGGGTGCGGTCAGCCCGGCCTCGAGGCGGTGGGCCCAGCCGCGCTCGGACCAGAGTTCCGGGCGCTCGTAGCCGCCGTCGTCGAGGAAGGCGAGGTACTGCTCATTGGTGATGGGCGCGGCGTCGATCGCGAAACCGTCGACGTGCACCGGGTGCGCGGGCCGTTCATTGTCCAGCGCCCACGGGTCACCGTCGGTGCCCATGATGAATTCCCCTGCGGGAATGACGACTTCGCCCGTGACCGCCACTTGTGCGGGCGGCGTCGGCGGTGCGGACAGCACGGCCTTTCCGACCCGAAGCTGATGGGTGGCCAGCATGGTCTCGTCGTGCTGCTGTTCGTGCTGGGCGATCATGCCGAAGGCGAAACCACCCTCGACCAGCCCGTTGCCGCGTAATGGACTGTGCTCGAGCACATCCCACACCTTCTCGCGCACGGTGCCGACGTACTCGCGGGCCTGCCCCGGATTCAGCAGCGGCAGCGCGGGCCGATCCGCGCGGGCGTGTTTGAAGGCGTCGTAGAGATGGTCGATGTCCTGCCGCACGGGTTCCCGCCCGCCGACATCGCGGACCAGCCACAGTTCTTCCTGATTTCCAATGTGCGCGAGGTCCCAGACCAGGGGACTCATGATGCGCGAATGCTGGGCGACCAGTTCGGCCTCGTCGACGCAATCGGTCAAACCGATGGTCCGTCGCCGCGCCCGCTCGAGCGTGTCCGCGATGTGTTCGCGCAGCCGCTCGGTCTCGGCCCGGTCGGTGCCGGGCAGGTGCTGAATTGTCATGACAGAACTCCCGATTCGTGTTCGCCCTGCGCGGGCGGCCGACCGCTGCGACATCGGTCGGCGGCGGCGGCCAATTCCTTGGCGGCCTCCGGTGTGGCGGCGTGTGCGGTGGCCAGCTCGAGCAGCGCGACCGCGGTGGCGCGCAGCTGAGGATCGGCCAGCCCGTGCCGGGCCGCCTCGGACCAGGCGGCCGCGGTGGGTGCGGCCAAACCCTGTGCCTCGGCGATGATTCCGGGATCGGACAGCAGCGCGTCGAAGGCATGCACCGGCACGGTCCACCCATCCCCCGGCTGCGCGTCGAGGTAGCGGACCTCGAGGTGCCCGGCCGCGCGGACCGGCGGAAAGACCGTGGTCAGGTGGTAATCCAGATCCTCGCGATCCGGCCGCCGTCCGATCTCCGCGTCCAGCGCCCCGCACAGCCAATCGGCGAAGGTGGCCCCGGGCGGGGCCGTCCAATCGGCGGCGGCTGCCTCGCCGTCGGGGAGACGGGAACGCACGCACAGCAGCGGCACGTCCAGCACCCAGCGTGCGTATCCGGCAATGGGATCGGCCCAGTCGCGCACCGGCGGACGGGTCCGCAGCTGATCGAGCCGCTGCCAGGCCCGCATGCGCTGGGACGCCCAGTCACCGGGCGGGGCGGAATGCAGGTCGGGCGAGCAGGCGAAGGCGGCCAGCAGGGCCGGGCCCATGGTGTACAGGACATTCCACCGGGCCGCGATCTCGGCGGGATCGGCGCCCGCGTCCACGCTGACCTGGGTGGCGGCCGTATTGCACATCATGAGCGCGCCGAAGGGCCCGATACCGGCGAAGGATCGCTCCATGGCCCGGTACCGCGGCAGCTGCAGCACACGCAGCGGTCGCCGACCCGCGTCGGCGGCGGCGGAAAAGGTTCGGATACCGCGGGATTCGAGCAATTCCCGCAGGCGGATCGTGTCTGCCCGCAAGCGCTCACACAGTTCGGCGGCGGTGCCGAACGGGGCACTGGACAGTTCGATCTGACCGCCGGGTTCGAGAGTGACCCGGCTGCCTCCCGGCAACGGAACGGCCGGGGAATCGGGGGAAATGGACCGCGGCGCATGCGGTCCGAGTGCGTCCGCGAGAGCCCGCAGGCCCGGACGCGAATGTGATGCCGACGGCTCGCCCTGCGCGGTGAGCCACTCCAGTTCGGCACCGATGAGCAGCGGTGGACCCTGTTTGAAACACACTTTTCCGACGTAAGCCTCGGCGGCGGCGCGTGAGGAGAACTCGCCGCCGGGCTCCGATTCGGCCAGGCCACTGTGCAGCACATCGGTCGGTGACGCCGTGACAGCCATTGCCAACCTCCGTCTGATGCGGTCACCGCCAGGGGCTCGACGGCGACCCAAACCAGAGTAGCGAGGGCGTATGACAACAAATCTGACGAAATGGAGAACACCGCAACCGATATGGTCGATGCCATGCTGGATATCGCGGGGTTACGGGCCGACACACCGGGTTGTGAAAATCTGGTATTTCTCGATAGTGCGGGCTCCTCGCTACCGCCCCGGGTCGTCGTCGACACCACCATCGCCCACCTGCGACGCGAGGCCGAGATCGGCGGCTATCGTGCGGCCAACGAACGCATCGACGACCTGCACGGCGTCAAGACGGCACTGGGCGAGCTGATCAACGCCGACCCGGCGGCCCTGGCCCTGAGCGACAGCGCGAGCCGCTCGTGGAGCGACTTCTTCTACTCGGTGCCCCTGTCCCCGGGCGACCGCATCCTGATCTCCGGCGTGGACTACGGCAGCAATGCCATCGCCGCCCTGCAACGCGCCCGGCAGTCCGGCGCGACGGTGGAGGCGATTCCCAGCGACTCGAGCGGGCAGCTCGATCTGGACGCGCTCGAGGCCATGCTGGACGAGCGCGTGAAACTGGTGTCGCTGGTTCATGTTCCGACCAATGGCGGTCTGGTCAACCCGGTCGCCGAGGCCGCCCGCATCGCGCATCGCGTGGGTGCGCTGGTGCTGCTGGACGCCTGCCAATCGGCCGGTCAACTGCCGCTCGACGTCGCCGAACTCGAGGTGGACGCCCTCTCGGCGACCGGCCGCAAGTGGCTGCGCGGCCCGCGCGGCACGGGCTTTCTCTACGTCCGCCCGGAGCTGGCGCTCAGCCTCGAACCCACCCGCCTGGACCTGCACGGCGCCGAATGGACCGCCGCCGACGACTACGTCCTCGCCCCCGACGCCAGCCGCTTCGAATTCTGGGAGTGCGGCGTGGCCGCCCGCCTCGGCCTCGGCGCGGCCGTGCGCTATCTGCTCGACCACGGCCCGGCGCAGGTCTACGCGGCCATTGCCGAGCGCGCCGAATACCTGCGCAAGGCGCTGCAGGAGATTCCGGGCGTGGATGTGCGCGACCGCGGCACCCAGCACGCGGGCATCGTGTCCTTCACCGTCGACGGCCTGGAACCGGTCCAGGTTCGCGACCGCCTGGCCGCCGAGGCCATTACCGTGACGGTCAGCTTCCGCGGCTCGACACTGCTGGATATGTCCGCGCGCGAACTGAACTCGGTGGTGCGCGCCTCCCCGCACTGCTTCGTGAGCTTCGAGGACCTCGACACGTTCGTGCGGGCGGTCGGCGCGCTCACCTAGCGGCGGCGCCCCTCGCCGACGCGAACTGGCGAAAACGGTTAACAGCCTTCATCCGACGCGGGATATTTGTGGTGCTGGTGCCGCGTTCGAGGAGTCACCGTGAGCCGCTTCACCGAGGAAATGTATGCCACCGCCCGTGTCTCCCGGCGGGGGCTGGTGACCGGGGAACCGGACGCGCCACTGCGGCAGGGATGGGGTGAGATTCACGAGATCGCGCGGCGGATGGCGGGTGGTCTGGCCGCGGCCGGAATCGGACCGGGTGACGCGGTAGGTGTACTGGCGGGCATGCCGGTCGATATCGCGCCCGCCTGCCAGGGGGTGTGGATGCGCGGGGCCTCGATCACCATGCTGCATCAGCCGACACCGCGCACCGATCTCGCGGTGTGGACGCGCGACACCGAAACGGTGCTGGGCATGATCGAGGCGCGAGCGGTGATCCTGGGCGCGCCGTTCGAGATCGCGGAACCGCTGCTGCGCGAACGCGGGATCGCGGTCATCACCATCGACGCCATGCGGGCGGGCGCGCCGATCGATCCGGTGCCGACCGGCGAGGAAGATATCGCCCTGCAGCAGTTGACATCCGGCTCCACCGGCTCACCCAAGGCGGTGCGGATCACGCACGGCAACTTCTACGTCAACGCCTACGCCATGTTCGATCGGGTGAAGTTCCAGCTCGACGATGACGTGATGATCAGTTGGCTGCCGCTGTTCCATGACATGGGCATGGTCGGATTTCTCAGTGTCCCCATGCAATTCGGCGCGGAGGTCGTCTGCGTGACCCCGCTGGACTTCCTGACCCGACCCATCCTGTGGGCCGAACTCATCTCGAAGTATCGCGGAACAGTCACCGCCGCACCGAATTTCGCCTATTCCCTGCTGGCCCGCCGCTTGCGCAACGCCGCCGACGGCGCGGTGGACCTGAGCAGCGTGCGCTACATGTGGAACGGCGCGGAGCCCGTCGACGCCGACACCATGGACGCTCTCGCCGAGGCGGGAAAACGCTTCGGGCTCAACCCGATGGCCCTGACCCCCGTCTACGGCATGGCCGAAACCACGCTCGCGGTGAGCATTCCCGACCCGGGCCTGGGCCAGGTTCTCGATGTCGTCGACGCCGACCTGCTCGAGGCCCTCGGCAAGGCGGTCCCCGTCCGCCATCCCGAACACCATCACGGCAATGTCCGCCGCCTGCCCACCCTCGGCTACCTGGTCGACAATCTCGAGGGCCGGGTGGTCGACGCCGAACGCCAGCCGCTGCCCGTCCGCAGTGTCGGCGTCATCGAATTGCGCGGCCCCGCGGTCACTTCCGGCTATGTCACCGTCGACGGCTTCCGCCCCGCCCAAGACCCCGACGGCTGGCTCGACACCGGCGACATCGGCTACTTCACCGAGGACGGCCTGGTCGTGGTCTGCGGCCGCATCAAGGACGTCATCATCATGGCGGGCCGCAATATCTTCCCCACCGATATCGAACGAGCCGCCCTGCGCGTCAAGGGCGTTCGCCCCGGCAACGCGGTAGCGGTCCGCCTAGACGCGGGCCAGAAACGCGAAAGCTTCGCCGTCGTAGTCGAATCCAACGACTTCCAAAACCCCGAAGAAGTCCACCGCATCGAACACGACATCGTCCACGCGGTCTTCTCGGAGGTGGGAGTACGCCCCCGCTCCGTCACCGTGCTGGGCCCAGGAGCGCTTCCCAAGACCTCGTCGGGAAAGCTGCGCCGCTCGGCCACCGCTACCCACCTCACCTAAACTGACCCCGGGTGACGATCAGCGCGAACAACGAAGACAGGACGTCGGATGAACGCCACGCTGCCCGAGTGGATGTATCCGCCCAGGCCGAGCGGCTGGGAGGCGGACGACCTCGATCTAGTTCCTGATCTGCCCCGCCACACCGAACTGATCGACGGAGCGCTGATTTTCATGGTGTCCCCGCAGCGATCCTGGCACGGCAGTGTCATACGTCGCCTGGCCACCGCATTGGAGGATCAGGCACCCGCCGGACAGAGCGTCGGAACACGGATGTCGGTCAAGCTGGACAGAAGAAGCCGACCCGAGCCTGATGTAATCGTCGGCACTGTTCTCTACGACCCGGAACGGACCTGCTTTCTCGCAGACCAAGTCTCGTTGGTGGTCGAGGTCGTCTCGGACGAGTCCCTAGAACGCGATCGTCAGATCAAGCCGTTCAAGTACGCCGGTGCAGGCATCCGCCATTTCTGGCGCATCGAGGACGAGGACCTGATGCCGGTTGTGCACTCGTATGAGCTGGATGAAGTCACAAAGACATACGTCCCCACCGGCATTCACCGCAACAAGCTCACCTCGAGTGTCCCGTTCCCGATCGAAATCGATCTCGGCAAGCTGTCTCGCTGAACCCGCGACTATTCCGTTCCGGCGACCAGGAGTTCGAGGGTCAGCTTCGGCATTTCCTTGGCGATGTACTGCAGTCGCCACTTGTCGCTGAACAGGGCCAGGATCGCGCCGTCGGTGCGGGTGAAGACCTCGACGCCGCGCTGACGGTTGAGTTCCTCCGCCGATTCCGCGTCGGTGCGCCGGGCCAGCTGGTACGGCAGGTGATCCAACTGCGTCTCGACATTGAACTCGGATTGCATTCGCGCGGTGACGACTTCGAACTGCATGGGGCCGACCGCGGCCAGCACCGGCGACTGGTCGCCGCGCGCGTCATTGCGCAGCACCTGCACCACGCCCTCGGAGTCGAGCTGGTCGATGGCCTTGCGGAACTGCTTGTACTTGCCCGCGCTCTGGGCGCGCAGGGTGGCGAAGTGCTCGGGCGCGAAGGACGGGATGGGCGGGAACTCGACCTTCTTGTCCACGTACAGGGTGTGGCCGGGGGCCAGGGCGGTGGCGTTCACCAGACCGACCACATCGCCCGGATAGGCGGTGTCGACGGTGGTGCGCTCGCGGCCGAACACGGTCAGCGCGTACTTGGTGGCGAAGGGCCGCCCGGTCTGGGCGTGGGTCACCACCATGCCGCGCTCGAACTCGCCGGAGACGATGCGCATGAACGCCAGCCGGTCGCGGTGCGCGGTGTCCATGCCCGCCTGCACCTTGAAGATGACGGCGCTGAACGGCGCGGTGGTCTCGCGCGGTTCACCCTTGACGTCCTTGCGGGCGCGCGGCGGCGGCGCGAGCTCGACGAGGGTGTCGAGCAGTTGGCGCACACCGAAATTCAGCATGGCGGAGGCGTAGATGACCGGCGAGGTCTGCCCGGCCAGGAACATCTCCTGATCGTGGTCCTGCCCGGCGGCCGAGAGCAGTTCGCTCTCCTCGACGGCGGTGGACCACGCCTCGCCCTCGCGCTCGGCGGCCTGCTCGGGCGTGTAGTGCTCCTCGGGGGCGATGGTCGCGCCACCCGCGGTGCGGGTGAAGTGGATGTACTCGACGGGCGCGCCCTCCGCGCCGCGGCGCAGCAGGCCGCGGAAGTCACCGGCGATGCCGACCGGCAGGAACAGCGGGGTCGGGGTCAGGCCGATGCGCTCGACGATCTCGTCGAGCAGTTCCAGCGGCGCCTGACCCGGCCGGTCCCACTTGTTGATGACGGTGATGACCGGGATGCCGCGATCGCGCGCGACCTGAAAGAGCTTGAGCGTCTGCGGTTCCAGACCCTTGGCGGCGTCGATGAGCATGACCGCGGCGTCCACCGCGGTGAGCACGCGGTAGGTGTCCTCGGAGAAATCGGAGTGACCCGGGGTGTCCACCAGATTGATGACGCAGTCGCCGTATTCGAACTGCAGCGCCGTGGAGCTGACCGAGATGCCGCGCGCCTTCTCCATCTCCATCCAGTCGGAGACGGTGGACTTGCGTCCGGCCTTGCCGTGAATGGCACCGGCCTCGGAGATCTTCTTCGCGTGCAGCGCCAGCGCTTCGGTCAGCGTCGACTTACCGGCGTCCGGGTGGGAGATCACCGCGAAGGTGCGCCGCCGCGCCGCCTCGTCGGCCAGCCGCCCGGAGGTAGCAGGGGTCGCGCTGGCGGTCGGGGAACTCACGGGGGACTCCTTTTGTGCGGACGAGGCAACCGGACCAGGGTACGCGACGGGCCCCGTCGCCCGACCGGCCGGTCCAGGTCAGGAGGGAGACCCGAGGTACTGGGCGATGGATCGGACGACCAGCGCGCGCAGGTCGGCCTCCGGCGCGACCGCCTCGAGACTGCGGTTGGCGGCGAGCACCGCGAGCCCGTGCAGATTCGTCCACAGGCACATGGCGCGTTCGCCCGTCGGATCGGGGACAGCGCTGGCGACCAACTCGCGCCAATACCGGAACAGCGGCAAAGTCACCGTCTCGCGCAGATTCTCGCCCGCGCCCTCGAGCAGGTCATGGCGGAACATGAGGGTGAACATCTCGGGGCGACGGACGGCGAACTCCACGTAGGCCAGGCCGGTACGATCCACTCGGCGGCGGGGTGAATCCGCTTGCACCGCTTCGATTTCGGCGCGCAGATCGCGATATCCGGCGGCGGCGATGGCGGCGAGCAGCGCGGTGTGGGTGGGGAAGTACCGGCGCGGCGCGCCGTGGGAGACACCCGCCTCGCGGGCGATCGCGCGCAGGCCCAATTGCGCGGCTCCGGTGCCCTCGAGCATGGCGACGCCCGCCGTCACCAACCGTTCCCGCAGTGGCTCAACCGAAGTCATGCCTCACATTCTCACCGGCAGGGGTAGACAGTGTCTACCGGGGTGCGGTAAACACGTAGACAGTGTCTACGCGGCCCTCGGGAGGGGATGTTTCATGTGGTACTGGCTGCTCAAGCGAGTGCTGGTCGGGCCGGTGCTGCGGCTGCTGGGCCGACCGAAGGTCGAAGGGCTGCACCATGTTCCGGCCGAGGGGCCGGTGATCATCGCCGCCAATCATCTGGCCGTGGTGGATTCGCTCTACCTGTGCCTGGTGCTGCGACGCAAGGTCACCTTCCTGGCCAAGCAGGAGTACTTCACCGAGGGCGGCATGCGGGGGCGCGTCAATCGCTTCGTCATGAATGCCACGGGCCAGGTCCCGGTCGATCGCACGGGCGGCAGCGCCGGATCCGATTCGCTGGCGGCGGCCGTGCGGATTCTGGAGTCGGGTGGCGTCTGGGGCATCCATCCCGAGGGCACCCGCTCGCCCGACGGTCGGGTCTATCGCGGACGCACCGGCGTGATTCGAGTGGCCATGCGGACCGGCGCACCGGTGATTCCGGTCGTGCTGTCCGGCACCGATCGGGTCAATCCGCGCAATCGGCGTTTCCTGCGCCCGGCCAAGGTGCGCATTTCCTTCGGACACCCCCGCTATTTCCCGCCCGCCGATCAACAGGCGGTGCGTCGCGCCACCGATGACCTGATGGCCGATATCGTGCGTCGCTCGGGTCGTCCCTATGTCGATTGCTACGCGGCCACTTTCAAGGAAACGGCCGCGTAAGCCGAAAGGCCGGTTATTCGGTATCCCGCGCGAATCCGAATAACCGGCCGTCGGTTTTCAGCCGACGTTCGAGGCGGTACCGCTGGAGGTAGCGCCGCCGCCCGCGCCGCCGAGGCCCTTCAGCAGGCCGTCGATGACGGAGGTGAGCCCGGAGGTCGAGCTACCGGTCCCGGTCCCCCCGGGCTTCGGGGTGGGAGTGGGGGTCGGCGTCGGAGTCGGGGTCGGCGGGCAGTCGTTGGCGTTGGTGACGAACTGCGGGCTACCCGAGACGGTGTCCGCGCTGGCGAACGGGGCGGCGAAGGTGACGGCGGTGGAGATGGCGGCTATGCCCGCGGCGCTGAGGCCGAGTCGGCGAATGCTCTTCATGAAGCAGTGTCCTTATGGTGCAAGGCATTCCCTGGGGGCGGGGAATGATGCGAAACGGTAGTGCTTCAGACTGAAGGATTCAAGACCCTGAAACGGCAACGGCCGGTTGCGCCGAACCCTTTGGGGATCCGGGCAACCGGCCGCGCGTCGTCGATCCGTCAGCCGACGCTGGCGCCGTTGCCGCCCGCCAGGCTGCCCAGCAGGTTGGCGATCAGCGGGAACAGGGTGCTCGCGCTGCCGGTTCCGGTGGTGGAGGTCGAGGAGTCGGCGACGGTGATGTCGACCGGGCCGGAGGTCGGCACCGACTGCGAGCCACCGGTCAGCACGACCCACAGGTGGTGCGACCCGGCGGTGGTCGGGGTCCACTGGACCGAGGCCTGCGCGGTGTCGGTGGAGGTGGCCGAGCCCACGAGCGCATTGCTGCCATTGACGGTGTCGTACACATTCGCGGTGACGCCGGTGACACCGGTCAGAATGTTGATGGTGTACGCGTTTCCGGTCGTGAAGTTGCTGCCGACCACCGTCATGCCATTGCTGGCGGTGTCCGCGGCGGCGAACGGGGCGGTGAGGGCGACGGTGGCGGAGATGGCGGCAATGCCCGCGGCGCTCAGGCCGAACCGGCGAATGTTGTTCATAAATACTGTTCCTTTTACTTTCCCGCGGGTTTCGGGAATCGTTCGGAACGCTAGTGTGTCAGTATCTTTCGAACAAGACCGCGAATAATTCCTGTGTAATTTCTGGGAGTGCGCGCCCGCGGAACGCGAACCGGGGGGTGCCGCGGAGCCCTTCGGGCGGCATGTTAGAGTCTTCAGGTTGTCTCGGCGAGGGTGTGGCACCCAGCTGCCCACCGTGATCGACGCGGCTCGGCCTATTCGGCCGTCCATGTGGGTCTTCGCCGACGAGCAGACCAACCTCAGCCAGGGCGGCCCCGTCGCCTGGCGACCCGCTGACATTACAGCCCGGACGAGCCGTAGGAGTAGACAGACATGTCCGACGCCAGCCTTCTCGAAGCCACTGTTCGCACCGAGTTCGGCAAGGGCGCTGCCCGCCGTACCCGTCGCGACGGCAATGTTCCCGCCGTGCTGTACGGCCACAACGAGGAGCCGCAGCACCTGGCCGTCAACGCCCAGGCCTTCGCCGCCATCCTGCGTGAGCACGGCACCAACGCCGTGCTGAACCTGGACATCAACGGCAAGAAGCAGCTGGCGCTGACCAAGTCGGTCGTCGTCCACCCGATCCGCCGCTACATCGAGCACGCCGACCTGCTGATCGTGCGTCGTGGCGAGAAGGTCACCGCCGACGTGCACGTCGCCCTCGTCGGTGAGGCCGCCGCTGGCACCCTGGTCCAGCAGGACACCACCACCCTCTCCATCGAGGCCGAGGCGCTGCACATCCCCGAGTCCATCGAGGTCTCCATCGAGGGCATCGAGGCCGGTACCCAGATCCTCGCGGGCCAGATCGCGCTGCCGAAGGGTGTCACCCTGGCGGGCGACACCGAGACCCTGATCGTCAACATCATCGCCGCCCCGGCCGCCGCCGCCGAGGAAGAGGCCACCGAAGAGGCCGCTTCCGAGGAAGCCGCCGCGGAGTAATTCCCCACCACGGCAACGGTTCTCGACAACCGAGGCAATCTCTCCATGACAGAGATGACGGCCGGGCCCGCGCTGGTGGTCGGTCTGGGTAACCCCGGATCCGAATACGAGCGCACCCGGCACAATGTCGGTTTCATGGTCGCCGATGTGCTCGCGGAGCGCGTCGGCGGCCGTTTCACCGTGCACAAGAAGTCCGGCGCGGATCTGCTCGAGGCTCGCCTGGACGGGCGCAAGGTGCTGCTGGCCAAGCCGCGCACCTACATGAACCTGTCCGGGCGGCCCATCGCCGCACTGGCGAAATTCTTCTCCGTCCCCGCCACCGAGGTGATCGTCGTCCACGACGAACTCGACCTCCCGTTCGGTGCCGTGCGGCTCAAGCGCGGCGGCGGCGAGGGCGGACACAATGGGCTGCGGTCGATTTCGCAGGCCCTCACCACCAAGGACTATCTGCGCGTCCGCTTCGGCATCGGCCGCCCGCCGGGCCGCCAGGACCCCGCCGATTTCGTCCTGAAACCCTTCTCCGCGCCGGAGCGCAAAGAAGTTCCGGTGATCGTCGAGCAGGCCGCGGACGCGGTCGAGCTCCTGCTGCGCGTGGGTCTGGAAACCGCGCAGAATCAGCTGCACTGACGCGCAAGCGCATTCGGCCGCATTCAAACGCGTTCACCCCAGCGTGCCCGTGCCGTCCTGGCTGCTGGGTTCGATGCGGGGTGAGTCGGCCGGGTCGCGGGCGATGAGGCCCCAGCGGCTCGAGGTCAGGCGCAGGCTGGGTAGGTCCGAGAGGGACAACACCACTTCGTAGGTGCGTTCGTAGCCGGTGTGGGCGATTCGCCAGCGGCCGTCGTCGCAGAGCACGTAGCGGTCGGAGTAGAAGGCCGCGCCGCGCAGCAGCATGTTGTGGCCCGGAATCAGGACGGTGTCGGCCAGGTACCAGGTGCCGGTGGCGGTGTCGCCGTCCACGTCGATTTCCGGGTGGTCGCAACGGTGTTCGGTGATGACGTGCGGGCCGAGGGTGTTGCGCATGAAGGCCAGGAACGCGTCGCGCGATTCGAACTGGAGGTACTCGCTGTAGGTGGCGGTGGCCTCGGGAATCATGGTGTCGGCGAACTCGTCCCACGCCTTGGTGTCCAAGGCGCGCAGATAGCGGAACTTGAGCCTGCTGATCGCCGCGACCGCATCGGGATCCATACCGTCCACAATCCCATCAGGTGTAGGAAAGCTTCAGAGATCGGCACAGATCTGTACCGGATCGCTATCAGCCCGGTACAGAGGCATGACGACTCGAGGGTGAACGCACCCGGAGTACCCGAAAGTTCGCCGGTTACCCGTTGATGGTGAAGCAGGTGTTGCAGAAGTCCTCGCCGAATTCGGTCAGCCGCAGGCTCTTTCGAACGATCTTGGGCACGCGGCCGGCCTTCTTGAGCGCCTGCTCGACCACCGGCTGCACCTCGAGCACCATGTAGCGCGAGAGCACCACCGGATCCTCCGAGGTCATGGTCAGGCCCAGGCGGTTGAGGTTGATCAGGTAGTGGCGCGCGCGGTCGGGGTAGCGGACGCCGGACTGCTCGGGCACCGAGGTCAGATCGCCCGCGACCAGCTCGGAGCCGATGCCCAGCGGCCGGTTGGTGCGCACGTCCACCGCGGGCTGCGGGCCCTGCAGGGCCATGAAGCGCAGGATGCGGGCCTCGTCCGGCGCGAGCTGATCGAGGATGCGGTCGTAAGCCGGGTGCACGTCCTCGGTGAAGTAGACGTCGGCCGAGCGCGCCAGCAGCGCGTCACCGCGGCGGCGCAGCTCCTCGGTGGTGGCCGAGCGCATGAGCCCGGTGGTGATGGCCTGCTGCGGCGCGCCCATGGGAGTCGGTACGTAGCTGACGATCTCGCGCACCGAGCCCTCGGTGACGCCGAGCGCGCTGCGGGCGATGGATCGCAGCGCCGCCCCCGTGCGCTCCGCGATATCGGCCGAGGATTCGCCGTCGAGCGCGGCCTGGGTCAGCTGTTTGGTGATCTCGAAGCTGGTGCCGACCGCCCACTCGGTCCCCCGCACCGCGGTGCCCGCGGCCAACCCCGCCGCCCGGAAGACCCCGCGGATCAGGCGGGCCTCATTGCTGATCTGCCGCTTCTCCACATCCGAACTGCGTTCCACGGCACGAGGTCCCGGACGGGCCACGTCCTGCCCCGGGATCCTGTCTTCCGCCACGTCCATCTCCGAATATCGCCAGGTGAACCCAATCGTCCACAAGATTATTGCCCCCGACGGACCTTCGGGCACGTTGAACCCGCAAGCCAGACGAAGGTTACCCCAGTCACCGCGCGCCCCTGCGACACGCATGACCCCCAACACAACCCGCACAGGGCGGCATATGGATGTGGTCCCGGCCATTCTCGTGGTCCCATCGAGAGAGAGGAACATCGAGCCCATCCACTGTGACCGAGATCTCCGACTCAGACACTCCATGGCTGGACTCGATTCCTAAAGAGCCAGTAAGGTCCGAATCGCCGATGGGGTAGTCAACGCCGACGGCGGTGCGTTGCGGGATCGGCAGGAGGGTGTCGTGCTAGAGAGTGTCTTTGGGGTACATCCGACAATCCTCTTGGAATTGATCACCATCCCGTTGTTCACGGGCGTGATCGGTTACATCACGAACTGGACCGGCGTGCTCATGCTGTTCAAACCGATCCGGTTCCACGGCTTCCGACTGCCGGGGCTGGCCGCGGTGTTTCCGTTGCTGCCCAAGCGGATTCAGGTGCTGCCGCTGCTGCAGTACGACGGGCGCGTCGGCTGGCAGGGGATCGTGCCGTCGCGCGCGGACAAGATGGCCAGCATCGCGGTGGACAAGGGGTTGGCGAAACTCGGGAATGTCGCCGACTTCTATCGCGAGCTGGAGCCCGACAAGCTGGCCGAACATTTCGTCGAAATCGCGGACCTGCAGATCCGCGACATTGTCGAGGACATCCTCAAACGCGAGCATCCGCAGCTCTGGTACAACCTGCCGGGCGGGGTCAAGGAGATGATCCACACCCGGGTGCGCGAGCAGCTGCCCGACATTCTGCGCGAGCTGACCGATGAACTCGGCAACAACATCGATCAACTGCTCGACGTGAAGTCGATGACGATCCGCTACTTCCAGGCCCGCCCGCAGATGCTGAACTCGGTGTTCCAGGTGCTCGGGGCCAAGGAGCTGCGGTTCATGCAGAACTTCGGCTTCTACTTCGGCGCGCCCATGGGTCTGGTGCTGGTCGCCATTCTGCATCTGACCGGGTGGTCGTCGCTGGTGGTGCTGCCGATCGGCGGGGTGATCATCGGCTGGGTGGTCAACTGGATCGGCATCAATCTGATCTTCGAACCGGCGTATCCGAAGTGGTGGTGCCCGTGGCGGCAGGGTCTGCTCATCAAGCGGCAGGACGAGATCACCGAGGGCTACGCGGATCTGGTGGCCAGCGAGATCATGACCGTGGCCAATATCGGTGACGAACTGCTCAACGGCCCGCGCGCGGATCGGACCATGCAGATGCTGCAGGACACCCTCAAACCCGCGGCCGATCGGGCGCTCGGGCCCGCGCGCTCGGTGGTCAAGTTCGCCCTCGGCAGTCGCGAATACGACTCGCTGCAGGACTCTTTCACCTCCGAGGCCATGACCATCGCGCCCATCGCCTTCGCCGACCCGGCCTTCAATGTGCGCCAGGGCAAGCAGGTGCAGGAGTACATCGCCAAACAAATGTCGGCGCTGCCGCCGCCGGAGTTCGTGGACATGCTGCGATCGGCCATCAAACAAGACGAATGGCTTTTGTTCGTCCATGGCGGTGTGCTGGGGCTCATTGCCGGATACGCTCATCTCCTGATCTTCGGAACAGGAGTGGCGAGCGCATGGCTATAACCGAATCCGGCAGCAGCGCGGACGATCCCGCCGGGGTCGAGGGCGAAATCGCTGGTCGCGAAGGCGAAATCGCTGTTCGCGAACCCGCGCGGCTGCCGGTGCCGGTGTCCCACAGTGCGAGTCGAGGCTCCGCCGGGCCGGTGCGCGCGACCGCCGGGGTGGTCGCGGTGGCGGTGTCCGCGGCGGTGGAGGCGAGTTTCTGGGGTCTGCACACCGCGTTGGGGGTGACCTCGGTGGTGGTGCGCGGCAGCATGGCCGGGCAGCCGCCGCGGGCGATCCTCTCCGAAGCCGGTGCGCAGGTGCGGCATTCGGTGCGCCAGGCGCTGGGTGTCACCGCGCCCGAGGCCCTCGAAGAGGCCGTCGAGCCCAGTCCGATCACCGCCTTACGCGCCCGCGGGGCCGAATTACTCCGCCGCTCGGCCGATTTCCACGCCGACGAGGTCGACCACCACCACACCGCCTACGCCCGCATCCTGGGTGAGATCACCCCGGACGAGGCGCGCATCGTGCGACACCTGTACCTGGACGGGCCGCAGCCCGCGGTGGAGGTC
Source organism: Nocardia sp. CDC160 (assembly GCF_035818795.1). Lineage (NCBI taxonomy): Bacteria > Bacillati > Actinomycetota > Actinomycetes > Mycobacteriales > Nocardiaceae > Nocardia > Nocardia sp. CDC160. The sequence goes on from NZ_JAYKYT010000003.1 coordinate 1,227,765, forward strand.
CGCACCGGAAGAACCTCCTACCGCGGCACGTTCAATCTGCTGGGCGAGGACGCCGCACTGCGCTACCCGAACCAGATCGGCGAGTACCTGGCCAACCTCGACCGGGTCGGCCTCATCCACATCACGCGCGAAGCCCTCGGCAACCCCAACCGCTACCAGTTGCTCGAAGCCCAGCCCGAAGTGCGCCGCCTGCTCAAGCGCGCCACCTTCGGCACCAAGATCCTGCACCGCACCATCGAATTGAGCTCCTTCGGCGCGGGTTTCGTCCGCACCTGTCTGCCGGTGCCGTCGCTCGACCTCGAACAGCACGGCTGACCACGGGTCAGCTGTCCGCCAGTTCCAGCCAGCGCTCCTCGGTGGCTTCCTTCTCGGCCTGCACCTGCTTGAGTTCGGCTCCGAGGGTGACCAGCTTGTCCGGGTTGGTGGCGGCCTCGGCGAGGGCGGCGTGCAGCTTGGACTCACGCTCGGTGAGCTTTTCCAGGGTGCGTTCCAGCTTGGCCAGTTCCTTGCGGGCGGCGCGGTAGGCGGCCGAATCCGTCGCCGGGGCAGTGGTATTCGACGCGGCGGGTGCGGCGGCCTTGGTCGGGGGTGCGGTGAGAGCGGCGCGTTTGCGGAGGTATTCGTCGATGCCGCCGGGGAGGTTGGTGAGTTTGCGGTCGCCGAACAGGGCCCAGGTGGTGTCGCAGATGCGCTCGATCAGGTAGCGGTCGTGGGAGATGACGACCATGGTGCCCGCCCAGCCGTCGAGCATGTCCTCGAGCTGCTGCAGGGTATCGATGTCGAGGTCGTTGGTGGGCTCGTCGAGCAGCAGCACATTGGGCTCGGCCATGAGGATTCGGGTCAGCTGCAGGCGGCGGCGCTCACCACCGGAGAGGTCGCCGACGGGGGTGCGCTGCTTGGCCGGGCTGAAGCCGAGGCGCTCGGCGAGTTGACCGGCGGAGATCTCCTTGTCGCCCAGCATCATTCGCTGCGCGACATCCTGGACCGCCTCCAGCACACGCATGTTCAGCGGCAGGTCGTCGAGTTCCTGCCGCAGCCAGCCGATCTTGACGGTCTGACCTTGAATTCGCTTGCCGGACCGCAATTCCACGTCGCCCGCGAGCGCGCGTAGGAGAGTCGTCTTGCCGGAGCCGTTCACGCCGACCAGACCGACCCGCTCGCCGGGCGCGAGCCGCCAGGTCAGATCGGTCACCAGTTCGCGGCCGTCGGGGGTGGCCAGGGTGGCGTCCTCGAGCTCGATCACCACGCGGCCCAATCGCTTTCGCGCGAAGGAGGCCAGCTCGACGGTGTCGCGCGGCGGCGGCACATTGGCGATCAGCGCCTCGGCCGCCTCGATGCGGTACTTCGGCTTGGAGGTGCGCGCCGGTGCGCCGCGGCGCAGCCAGGCCAGTTCCTTGCGGGCCAGGTTCTGGCGGCGCGCCTCGCTGGCGTCGGCCTGGCGGGAGCGCTCGGCGCGGGCGAAGATCCAGTCGTTGTAGCCGCCCTCATAGGTCTCGACCTTGCCGCCCTGGACTTCCCAGGTGCGGGTGGCGACGGTGTCGAGGAACCAGCGGTCGTGGGTGACGACCACGAGCGCGCTGCGGCGGTTCAGCAGATGCTCGGCCAGCCACTGCACGCCCTCGACATCGAGGTGGTTGGTGGGCTCGTCGAGCACCAGCAGATCCAGATCGCGGACCAGCGCGGCGGCCAGCGCGGTGCGGCGGCGCTCACCACCGGAGAGATTGGCGACGGGGGTGTCCATGCCGAGGTCGGCGATGCCGATGCCCTCGACCACGGAACGAATGCGCGGGTTCGAGGCCCATTCGTGCTCGGCCACACCGTCGGTGCGCTGATCCTCGGCCAGGCCCGCGAGCACGACTTCACCGACGGTCGCGCCCTCGGGCAGCACGCCGCGCTGGGTGACCACGGCCATGCGCAGATCACCGCGGCGGCTCACGCGACCGGAGTCCGGGTCCTCGATCCCGGTCAGGACTTCGAGCAGCGTGGTCTTACCGCCACCGTTGAGACCGACGACACCGATCCGCTCCCCCTCCTGCACCCCGAGGGACACATTGTCGAGCAGCGGCTTGATGCCGAAGCTCTTGGAGACAGCTTCCAGATTGATCAGGTTGGCCATGAACTGCCCGCCTCTCCGCGCCATTTGCCGAACCGTAGGAGCCTACTCACTCCGCGTCGCGGACCGGCGGTCGCGTACGGCGAGACTTAGCCCGTACCCGACGAGTTACCCCCACCGCTACCAGATCAGCTGTCGCTTACGATTCGACGCGCGCCGGGCACCGGGCCGTGGGCGGTCCGCACGCTGCGGCATACCCCCGCGCCCGCGAGTTCGGCGGCGACGGTGACCGCGGATTCCTCGTCCTCGCAGAGGAAGGCGCAGGTCGGACCCGATCCGGAGACGATGCCCGCGAGTGCTCCGGCGGTGACGCCCGCGCGCAGGGTGCGGCGCAGTTCGGGTTTGAGCGAGAGCGCCGCGGCCTGCAGGTCGTTGCCGAGCAGCGGAGCGAGTTGCTTGGCCTCGCCCGAGGCCAGGGCCTGCAGCAGCTCCTCGGGGCTGCCGAGTCGGGGCGGTTGACCCAGCTCGCGCAGTCGGTCGAGTTCGCGGAAGACCGCCGGGGTCGACAGGCCGTCCTTGGCCAGTGCCAGCACCCAGTGAAAGGTATTGCGGGACAGCACCGGAAGCAGCTTCTCGCCGCGCCCCCGGCCCAGGGCGGTGCCGCCGTGCAGGGAAAAGGGGACGTCGCTGCCGAGTTCCGCTGCGATTTCGGACAATTCGGTCCGGCCGAGGCCGAGTTCCCACAGGTCGTTGAGCCCGATGAGCGCCGCGGCCGCGTCGGCGCTGCCGCCCGCCATGCCACCCGCCACCGGAATGCCCTTGCTGATGGCGATTTCCACCAGCGGCGCGCGTCCACCCAGGTCGGCCAGCTTCACGGCGGCCTGCCAGACCAGATTGCCGCGGTCGGTGGGTACCTCGTCGGCGCCCTCGCCGGTGACCTTCACGCGCAGGGCCGAGGACGGCGCGAGCTGGACGTCGTCGCTGAGCGACAACGCCTGGAACACCGTGGTGAGGTCGTGGTAGCCGTCCTCGCGCAGATCGCCGACCCCGAGGTGCAGGTTCACCTTGGCTGGCGCGCGCACCACGACGGGGCTGGGCACAACTGAGAGCACGGGCACAGCCTAGTCGACGGATTTCCCGTTCGAGTACTTGCGCGAGGTACCCATGGGGGGTATGTTTCCGGATGTCGGGGATACCCCCACACCGTATGGTTCAACGAACTAAGGAGACCGCCATGGCCACCAGCACCTACACCGTCACCGGCATGACCTGCGGCCACTGCGTCGGTTCGGTGCAGAAGGAGATCGGCAAGATCGACGGCGTCACCTCCGTGGATGTGGATCTCGCCAGCGGCCTGGTCAAGGTCACCTCGGCCGGCCCGCTGGCCGATGCCGATGTGATCGCGGCCGTCGACGAAGCGGGCTACGAGGTGGCGGTGTGAACGACCGACTGCGGTTCGCCGCCTTCGGTGGCGGACTGGTCGTCTTGTTCGGAGCCGCGCTCGGTATCGGTGCCCTGGTCGGGGACCGGTCCGGCGCGGCCCCGGCCGCGGCCGACCACAGCGAACACCGCGCCGCCGCGACCGGGTTGCGCGACACCGAATCCGGTTACACCCTCGGCGACATCACCGCACCCACCGTCCCGAATCAGCAAGGCGCACTGCGGTTCCGGATCACCGGACCACAGGGCACCGTCACCCGATACAACGACTTGCACGAGAAGGACCTGCACCTGATCGTGGTCCGCGACGACACGAGCCAGTACCGGCACGTGCATCCCACCCGGGCCGCCGACGGCACCTGGTCCATCGACTGGAACTGGGCCGAGCCCGGCAGCTACCGGGTGTTCGCCGACTTCTCCCCCGCCGACGGTTCCGGCGAGCTGGTCCTGAGCCGCACCTTCGTGGTCGCGGGCAATGTGTCGGACAAGCCCCTGCCGTCGGCGTCCAAGACCGCCGAGGTCGACGGCTACCGTGTCACTCTCACCGGCGATCTGAATACCGCGGGTAGCGAACTCACATTCACCGTCACCCGGGACGGCAAGCCCGTGACCGACCTGCAGCCCTACCTCGGCGCGTACGCTCACCTGGTGGCACTGCGGGCAACGGATCTGGCCTACCTGCACGTTCATCCCGAGGGCGAGGTCGGCAAGACCGCACCCGGCCCCGAGGTCGTCTTCGCCGCGCAAGCGCCGAGCGGCGGCGACTACCGCCTGTATCTGGACTTCCAGCACGGCGGCGCGGTGCACACCGCGGAGTTCACCGACCAAGCACTCACCGCCGCATCCGATTCGGACGCGCCCGCCCACCACGGAGGAGGTCACTCATGAGCGCCCCGGTCAGCTTCGGAGACAATCTGGCACCCGAGCGTTCGATCGAACTCGATATCGGTGGGATGACCTGCGCCTCCTGCGCGTCGCGAATCGAGAAGAAGCTCAATCGGATCGACGGCGTGACCGCGTCGGTCAACTACGCCACCGAGAAGGCGAAGGTCAGTTTCCCGGAGTCGGTGACGCCGGACGAGTTGATCGCCAAAGTGGTCGACACCGGCTACACGGCCACCGTGCACCACAGCGAACCGGTGAAAACCGAGGTGGCGGAGGGTGATTCGGGGCCGTCGGCCGCGGATCTGTTGCGGCACAAGCTATTGGTGACGCTCGCCCTGGCCGTGCCCGTGGTCGCCATGGGCATGTTCCCGGTGTTCCAGTTCACCAACTGGCAGTGGCTTTCGCTGACATTGACCGCGCCCATCGTGGTGTGGAGCGCCGCGCAGTTCCACCGGGCCGCGTGGGTGAACGCCAAGCACGGCGCGGCGACCATGGACACGCTGATCTCGCTGGGCACGCTGGCCGCGTTCGGCTGGTCGGTGTACGCGCTGTTCTGGGGCAATGCCGGAATGCCGGGCATGAAGCACCCGTTCAGTTTCGCCATCGAGCGCGGTGATTCGTCCTCGGCGCTGTACTTCGAGGTCGCGGCCACCCTGGTGACGGCGATTCTGGCGGGCAGGTACTTCGAGGTGCGCTCCAAGGAGAAGGCCGGATCGGCCCTGCGCGCGCTGCTGGAACTGGGCGCGAAGGAGGTGTCGGTGCTGCGGGGCGGCGTCGAAACCCGGATCCCCACCGCCGATCTGCGGGTCGGTGAGGAGTTCCTGGTCCGTCCCGGTGAGAAGGTCGCCACCGACGGCATTGTGGTGAGCGGCAATTCGGCGCTCGATATGAGCATGCTGACCGGTGAGTCCGTCCCGGTCGAGGTCGGGGCGGGCGATTCGGTCGTCGGCGCGACCGTGAACGCGGGCGGGCTGCTGACCGTGCGCGCCACCCGGGTCGGTGCGGATACCCAACTGGCGCAGATGGCTTCGCTGGTCGAGGAGGCGCAGAACGGCAAGGCTCCGGTGCAGCGGCTCGCGGATCGGGTTGCGGGCGTGTTCGTTCCGATCGTCATCGCGATCGCGGTGGCGGCGCTGGGCTTCTGGCTCGGCACCGGCGCGGCGGTGGCGACCGCCTTCGGCGCGGCCGTGGCGGTGCTGATCATCGCCTGCCCGTGCGCGCTCGGCCTGGCCACGCCCACGGCGCTGCTGGTGGGTACCGGTCGCGGCGCGCAGCTGGGGATCCTGATCAAGGGCCCGCAGGTGCTGGAGTCGACCCGGCGCATCGACACCGTCGTGCTGGACAAGACCGGCACGGTCACCACCGGCAAGATGACGCTGGCCGAGGCGATTCCGGCCGCGGGCGTTCAGGTCGACGAGCTGCTGTCGGTCGCGGCGGCGGTCGAGCACGGGTCCGAACACCCGGTCGCCAAGGCCGTGGTTCTCGGTGCGGCCGAGCGCGGACTCGACACCGAGCAGGTGGAGCAGTTCGTCAGCCACGGCGGCAAGGGCGTGCAGGGTCTGGTCGGTGAGCGGGCGGTCGTCATCGGACGCACCGAGCTGCTGGAGGATTGGTCGATCCGGCTGCCGGAGTCGTTGGCGGAGGCCAAGACTCGTGCCGAGCAGGCGGGCAAGACGGCCATCGTGGTGGCCTGGGACGGCCGGGCGCGCGGGGTGCTGGTCATCGCGGACGCGGTGAAAACCACCAGTGCCCAGGCGATCTCGGAGATGAAGGCCCTCGGCCTCACCCCCGTGCTGCTGACCGGCGACAACGCCGCTACCGCCCGCACCGTGGCGGATCAGGTCGGCATCGAGGAGGTCATCGCCGAGGTGCTGCCCAGCGACAAGCTGGACGTGGTCAAGAAGTTGCAGGACGAGGGCAAGGTCGTCGCCATGGTCGGCGACGGTGTCAACGACGCCGCCGCCCTGGCCCAGGCCGATCTGGGTCTGGCCATGGGCACCGGCACCGACGTGGCCATCCAGGCCGCCGACATCACCCTGGTCCGCGACGACCTGCGTGCCGTGCCGACCTCGATCAAGCTGTCCCGCGCGACACTGCGCACCATCAAGGGCAACCTGTTCTGGGCCTTCGGCTACAACGTGGCGGCCATCCCCCTGGCCGCCGCCGGACTCCTGAACCCCATGCTCGCCGGTGCCGCCATGGCGCTGTCCAGCGTCTTCGTGGTCAGCAACAGCCTGCGCCTGCGCGGCTTCAAAGGATGAGCGACACCGCATCACGGCGTAGGGCCGCCCGGATCGACACGACCGGGCGGCCCTTTCTCGTTTACCCATCGTGTTGAATGACGGCTGACCCTCCGCCCCCTTCCCCAGGAGCCACGTTGACGACGATCGCCGAATACCTGGCCAACGCCCAGATCCAGGCCACCCCGGTCGACGCCTCGGCCCCCGGCGCGCCGAAGGTCACCGTGGGCATCCCCGAAGGCTGGCAACAGGTTCCCGCGGGCATGTTCCCCGGCTCCTACGGCGTCTGGACCCAGCCCCCGGTCAACGGCTGGGCCGACAACGCCGTCCTCCTCGTGGCCACCTTCACCCCGAAGGTCGACGCCCGAGAACTCCTCACCCACGCCTTCGCCGACGCCCGCCAACTCCCGGGTTGGCAAGACCTCGAAACCGACACCGAAGACTTCGACGGCCACCCCTCCGCAGGCATCACGGGCACCTACACCGTCGACCCCCTCACCCTCTGGGCCTACAACCGCTACATCATCGTCGACTCCCCCACCGCCCAATACCTCGTCCAACTCACCATCACCACCCGCACCGACAGCGACGGCACCGCCCCCACCACCCTCCTCGAAGGCCTCTCCATCACCGCCTGACCGCCTCATCCGACCAGCTTGTGCCAACGACGGTGCCGGTAGCGGTAGATGCCGTTCGCCAGCAGTGCGACCAGTGGGGTGAAACGACCGGCATCGATCTCCACCGTGTCGGTGTAGCGGGACCGACTGGGCGACAAGGCTTCCACGTGCAGCGTGTGGTCCCACGAATTGATCACGCCACCGTACTCATGGGTCCGGATCGTCATGGTGGACTCGTCGACATCGACGACCTCGATGGTGTGGCGATAGGCCGGAAAGACATGGAAGGCGAACAGCCACGCGGTCCCGCGATCTCCGACCTGGAACGGTTCGACCCGTCCGCGCAGCGCCGGTATCCCGATCAACCCGCGACAGACGTAGACAAAGGTCGCCGGTGACTGCATCGCCGCCCATACCCGCGGCGCGTCAGCCGGTAGGTCCGTATGAATCTCAATGGTGCGCACAACATTTCCCCATCCTCGAGCAATTAGGGTCACCTAATTCTGTGAAAGGATGAGCGAGCCGACTACTCGCATTCGCCAGGAGGCCGCCATGGCTCCCACCGATCGCTTTCGACCACGTAGACAGCCCAAACAAGAGCGATCCACCGACACCCGCCGCTGGATCCTCGACGCGGCTGCTCAGGTTTTCGGCGAATTCGGCTACGGCGCAGGCACGACCAACCGCATTGCCGAGCGCGCGGGCATCTCGATCGGCTCTTTGTACCGCTACTTCCCGAACAAGGACGCGATCCTGCGAGCACTGATGGACGAGCACCTCGACGCGGGAACAGCCCTGTATCAGGAACGCCTGTCCTCGGGTTTGCCTCCGGCCCTGGACGATTGCCTTCGGCTGATCATCAAAGCCACCATCGACAACCACCAGGACAACCCTCGCCTGCATCGCGTCCTCTTCGAAGAGGCACCGCGCGCCCCTGCCCTCCTCGCCCGCCTCCACGAGTCCGAACAGTTCGCGGTCGCAATGGTGACGCACCTGCTCGCACACCATCCCCAAGTCTCGGTCCCGGACCACGCACTGAGCGCCCGCGTGGTGGTAGCCACCGTCGAGTCACTGGTCCACCGCCTCATGACGGCGACGAATCCTGTTCCCGCCCAACAGCTCGAGGACGAGACGGTGGCCCTGCTGAGCGGCTACTTGACCGACGGCCGAGGCCGCCGCGGGGAGTTCGCGGCGGCCTCGGGTGGGGCGGCGTCAGATGACGAAGAAGCCTACGACGCAGCCGATTACGGCTCCGGCCACCATGCCGATGAAGAGGCCGGGGATCGCGCCGATGATGAGGGCGATCAGGCCGATCACGGTGCCGATGGCGCCGAAGAGGGCGACGCCGACCGCGCCACCGGCGATGCAGCCGAGGACGCCGATGTCCTTGAGGGCCGTCTGGGCGACATCGCGGACGCCGGTGTTGTAGTCGCCGGTGGAGATCGCGGCGTGGTCCTGGGTCGGCCAGGCGGTCATGGTGGTGCCGTCCTCGGCGACCTCGACGCGCAGGCTGACGGGCTGGCCCGCGAGCGTGTACTCGGTGGGGATCTCCTCGACCACGGTGCCGTCGGGCGCGGAGACGGTGACCACCGCGCGCTCCGGTGAGAAGGCGAACCTGCCCTCGTTCAAGTGCGTGACCACGCCGAGGTGATCGTCGGCCAGCGTGGAGGTGTAGGCCAGACCGTGGTCCTGGCCACCCACCACCAACGGCTGTTCGGCTTCGCCGTGGGCGGTGGCTGTCGCGACGACGGTGGCGGCGATGGCCAGCATCGCGGTCGCGGCAAATTTCCTGAACTGCATGTGCACGCCTCTCATTCGGTGTGGATGCGCAGGCCCCATGAGGACCCGACAAATCCGTGAATTGGGGACATACATTCAGAGCGATTGCAGAGCTATTGCTAACACAAAACCATCCGGTCGGTAGTTAACCGCGCCAAGAAAACTCGGTCGCAAATTGGGTATACGTCAAAGCAGTGCGACAAGGAAACGACGACGTGAAGTGGGGTGAATCCATGCGAAGCCTGATATTCGACAGCGATGACCTGGGCGTGACCGAGGAGTTCCTCAATCGCGTCTATACGAAGATGTCCATCGGCAACGACAGCGAAAGCGACGTGTCCACCCGCATCCGCCGCAACACGCTCGGCGTGGTGAACATGGACCGGCTGAATCTCGGATTTTCCATGCGCTACGACGCCGACCCGCTGGAAAAGGTGTGCCTGTGCGCGGTGGAAACCGGCGCGATCGAGGAGACCTACCGCGACACCGGCGTCGATGTCTTTCTGCCCGGCGACGTCGGGTTGCTGACACCGCCGGATCTGCCCTACCAAGGGATGATTCGATCCTCCCGATACCGCCTCGCCCTGTTCGATCCCGAACTGCTGGACCGAGTCGGCGACCCGGCCCGCGAGCACGCGAAGATCGAATTCACCGGGCATCGACCCGTGAACACCGCGGCCGCGAAACGCCTGGCGCGGGCCCTGGCGCATCTGGATCAACTCGCCGCCGACCCGGACGTCACACCCAACAGCCTGGTCGCCACCACCGCCGCCGACTATCTGGCCGCTATCGTCCTCGACACCATGCCCACCAACGCGCAGACCGACCCGACCGCCGCCGACCGCTGCGACGCGCACGGCGAAACGGCCCGCCGTGCCATCGCCTATATCGAAACCCATATACACCAGGACATTTCGGTCGCCGACATCGCTGCGGCCTGCTTCGTGACCACGCGCTCGGTGCAGCTCGCCTTCCGCCGCCACCTCAATACCACCCCGACGGCCTACCTGAGACGACTGCGCCTGCACGCCGCCCACGAGGAACTGCGGGCGGCCTCCCCGGCGGACGGGCACACGGTCACCTCGATCGCCCAGCGCTGGGGCTTCGCCCACCCCGGCCGCTTCGCCATCGAGTACCGCCGCGCGTACGGACAAGCGCCCAGCACGACGCTCAACGGGTGAGTATGTCCGTGCATTCGCTTCGGGTACCGAAACCGGAACGTCGGCTTCGCTTTCCGTACTGACACCCCCGGGACCGGCCTGGCACGCTGGACTGGTATCGGTACCCGAGAGCGAACGGGCGGTTCATACCACGAGCATTTGCCCCGTCGAGAGGTACCGCGAGAGGTTCCTCATGAACGACCTCACCACCACCGCACCTGATCCGGAACGCCGCGCGCGCCCCGATCTCTACGACGCGATCGACACCGAACTGAAGGTGCTGGCGGGGCTGAAATCGGACGGCGACGAACGCGCCCGCCTCCGTGCGGACATTCTGCGTCGCTGTTCGCCGCTGGCCCGGCACATCGCCCGCTGCTACTGCGGGCGCGGGGAGAACTACGACGATCTGTACCGGGTCGCGTACCTGGGCCTGATCGACGCGGTCGACAGCTTCGAACCCGTCCGCGACGGCACGTTCCTCTGCTTCGCGGTACCGGCCATCATGGGCCAGACCCGCCGCTACCTACACGGCCGGGACTGGTCGAAACGGGTTCCGCAGCGCCTGGAGCGGATCGCGCGGCGGCTCGATCCGACCATCGACGCGCTGGAACGCCGCCTCTCGCGCATGCCGACCGCCTCGGAGATCGCCGCCGAACTCGGCGTCGATATCGGCGAGGTCACCCAGGCGATGATCGCCACCCGCAAGGGCACCCAGAAACGCGATGGCACCCAGAGAAAGGACTCGCGATGACCCTGACCCGCAATCGATTCCCGCTCTCGCGCATCCGAGTCCGCTGGTCCCAAACCGAAGGCGCGTATCTGGCCTGGCTACCCCAACAACCCGATCTACGTACCCGCGATCCGCATTCCTCGCTGGCCGCCCTCGATCGACTGCTGCATCTCATCGAGCAATCCGGAATGGCGGCACCGGGATAGCGAATCAGTCCACGCTCGCCAAGCGAACGAAGGCCGCGGTATCGAGGGTCTCGCCGCGCGCGGTCGGATCGATTCCGGCTGCCACGAGGCGCTTCTCGGCTTCCGCGGCCGAGCCCGCCCACCCCGCCAGCGCCGCACGCAGTGTCTTGCGGCGCTGCGCGAACGCGGCGTCGACCACGTCGTAGACGCGGCGGCGGAACGAATCGTCCTGCGGCCAAGGCGCTTCGGTGAACCGGTCGATGCGGACCAGACCGGATTCCACCTGCGGCACCGGCCAGAAGATCTGGCGGCCAACGGTTCCCGCGCGCCGGACGGTGCCGAAGAAGCCCGCCTTCACGCTCGGGACCCCGTAGATGCGGCCGCCGGGCGTCGCGGACAGCCGGTCGGCCACCTCCAGCTGCACCATGACGAGAGTCGTTCGGATGCTGGGGAATTCGGCCAACAGGTTGAGCAGCACCGGGACGGCCACGTTGTAGGGCAGGTTGGCCACCAGCGCGGTCGGCTCGGCGGGCAGGTCCGCGTGCGTGACCTTCATGGCATCCATGGGGACGACGGTGAGCCGATCGGCCAGTTCGGGCGCGCGCACGCCGACGGTCTCGGGCAGGTGCCGCGCCAGGCTCGGATCGATCTCCACGGCGATCACGCGGTCGACCACATCGAGCAGGGCCAGGGTCAGCGACCCGAGTCCCGGTCCGACCTCGAGCACCGTGTCGTCGCGGCCCACACCCGCGGTGGCGACAATGCGGCGCATGGTGTTGGCGTCGTGGACGAAGTTCTGTCCGAGCTGCTTGGTCGGGCGAATGCCGAAGCGCTCGGCCAGCTCGCGCACTTCGGCGGGGCCCAGCAGGGCGGCTTTACCTCGACCGGCGGATTCGGGTTCGGACATTCTGGAAAACCTATCAACCCGCGTGCTCAGGACACGGTCGGGGTGGCTGCTCAGGATACGGTCGGCACCGCGAGGATGCGATCGGTGAAGGCGTCGATGGCGGCCCACATGGCGGGGTTGAGCTCGGTGTGGTCGCCGGTGCCGAGCACGGTGCTGAAGTCCACGCCATTGGCGGCGAACTGCGCGGCCAGGGCGGCGTGCAGCGGCGACGGGACGGTGGTGTCGGTCGTATTGAGCAGCAAGAGGATCGGCGCGGTGTACCCGCTGGTCGCCACGGTCATGTAGTCGCGCAGCACCGCCGAGAACGGACCCTCCGAGAGCGGGCGGGACAGGATCGCCCCGGGGACCACGCCCTTCATCTTGTCGGTGAGCTCGCCGAGGCAGTCGTACCGGACGCTGTCGAGCAGCTGCCGCCCGTAGTCGGTGAGATAGCTGTCGACCTGCGCGTCGGGCCGGGCCGCGCGCATGCCGATGAGGATGGAGACGAAGAAGGCGTCGGTGTCCTGCCCCGAGGGGCCGGGCAGCGCCGGAACCCAGGGACCGGCAATGGGCAGCACCTTCTCCACGTCCGAGGCCGGGTCGATGGCGATGGTGCCGCGGAAGTCCAAATCGGGTGCGAGCCGGGCCTGATAACTGGAGGTGCCCAAGGCGGCGTGACCGCCCTGCGAGGGTCCGCTCACCGCCCAGGTGCGCGACAGTTCCGGTCGGGCGCTGCGTACGGCCTTGACCAGATCGATCGTCGCACCGGCCTCGGTACGCAACTCGAGATAGGGATGCGGCCCGGTGTCGAACTCGCCCAGCCCCAGATAGTCCGGGGCGACCACGGCGAAGCCCTTCGAGAGGAACAACCGCATGACCGCGTCCTCTTCGCGGCGTCGGTACGGCAACACCTCGCGCTCCGGGTCGGACTGGCAGCCGCAGCCGGGACCGAGTCCGGTGGTGCCGTGATCCCAGGCCATGATCGGCCAGCCGCCCGCGGGCGGTTGACCGGACGGCATGAACAGCGCGCCGCTGGCCTGGACCGGCTCCCCATTGGACCGGGTGGTCCAGTACGTCACCGAGGATCCGCCCCACAGGTTGTGCCACCCGTCCGGCTGAGCGGTTTCGGTGATCAAGGCCCCCGCGGGCTCGGCGGTTGCCGGGCCCGGAACGCTCAGCAGCACACCGGCCGCCACCGTCGCGACGGTCAGTCCAAACGCTCCTACGATCCGCATGGTTCCTCCAGCGACGGCGGCCTTCGATGGTCGGCAAGTCTATCGACTTGGAATCGCCAGATATTTGCTAGGCCCCCGTCGGGCGTGGCGGATCCGCGCGTCGCCGACCAAATCCGCCAGCTCGCACGAATTTTCACGCGCGGTGCCGGTAGCGTCGCCCCTCGGGAACCCCGACCGAGGAGGAGATCGCATGGCGGCCCAGCGGATTCGACGGCTCGTCCTGGGAGCGACGCTGCTGACCGCCGCCGCGGTCGCGCTGCCCGCGGGGCCCACGAGCGCGGATCCCGCTCCGGAGTTGGACCGGTTCTATCACCAGAGCCTGGACTGGAAGCCCTGCGACGACGCCACCCTCGACGCCGCGGGCGCGCAGTGCGCGGGCGTGCTGGTGCCGCTCGACTACGACAATCCGAACGGCCGCACCCTGACCGTCGCCATCTCCCGCATTGCCGCCACCGACCCGAGCCGCCGCCGCGGCATCCTGCTGTCCAATCCGGGCGGCCCGGGCGGGCAAGGCCTGCGCTACACCAATGCCATCGCCCAGATGTTCACCCCGGATGTGCGCGCCCAGTACGACCTGATCGGCATGGACCCGCGCGGCGTGGGCCGTTCGGACGCGGTCAATTGCACGATTCCCGTGCCCACCATGCTGTTCTCGGCCGGATTCGACATCTTCGGCTATGCGCGCGACACCGCGGTGGCCGCGGCGCTGGCCACCGCGTGCGTGGGCACCGACCCGGAGAAGGCCCGGCACATCACGACTCGCAATACCGCGCGCGATATGGATGTCATCCGAAGCGTTTTCGGCGAGGCGAAGCTCAACTATTACGGCGCGTCCTACGGCACCTATCTGGGCTCGGTCTACACGCAGATGTTCGGCGACCACGCCGACCGCGTCATCCTGGACAGCCCCATCGATCCGGACCGCTACTACGTCGGCCTGTACCAGGACATGGGACCGATCAACGAGTACGCGCTCGACGACTGGGCGGCCTGGGCCGCCCGCCACGACGACGAGTACCACTTCGGCGCGACCGCCGAGCAGGTGCGCGGCTTCGTCGAGGACCTCATCCGCCGCTCCGCCGGGCACGAAATCTACGGCAGCGGTTATCTTGTCGACGAGCACACCATCCCCATGATGCTGCTGGCCCTGCTGCCGAATCCGCAGCTGAACACCAATCTCGCCGACGTGGTCCACATGGTCGACGTCGGGGTTTCCGGCGGGCCCATCGATATGGCCGCGCTCAAGGCCAAGATCGTCGCCGCGGTGCCGCTGGACGCCGCGAGCATGGCCGCGATCATGTGCGGCGACAAGGCCGCGCCGCGCGATCCCGCCTGGTACTACGCCAATGTCGATGCCGCGCGCAAGACCCAGCCGGTGTTCGGCGCGTTCGCCAACAACATCACCGCCTGCGCGTTCTGGCCCGACCCGGTGGAGCCGCCCGCCGAGATCCACAACGCCACACCGGTGCTCATGCTGGCGAACGTCCACGACACCCGCACCGCCTACCAGGAAGGGCTTGCGCTGCACCGGGATCTGACCGACTCACGACTGGTCACCCTGGCGGACACCAGGGTTCACGGCGCCTTCCGGCCGGGGCTGAGCCCGTGCCTGATCGGCATCGTGAACACCTACCTCGACACCGGTGCGCGGCCCACGCAGGACGTCACCTGCGAACCCGACTTCTCCTGGTTCCCTCAGTAATTCGCGCTACTTCGCGGCCGCGAGGACCCGATCGGTGAACGCGCCGATGGCATCCCACATCTGCGGGCTGACCTGGGTGTGGGTGCCGGTGCCGACCACGGTCTGAAAGTCCACGCCATTGGCGGCGAACTGCGCGGCCAGCGCGGCGTGCAGCGGGGACGGCACGGTGGTGTCATTGGTGTTGAGCAGCAACAGGATCGGCGCGTCGTAGCCGCTGGTGGGCACCGCCATGTACTCGGTCATGGCCTTCTGGAAGACCGGGTCGTTGAGCGGACGGGACAGCATGTCGCCGATGCCCATCCCGTCGACCACCTTCATGATGTCGGCGAAGCACAGGCTCTGCGACGCGTCCACGGCCTGCTTGCCGCGCGGGGTGAGGTAGCTGTCCACATCCACCTCCGGGTGGGTGGCGCGCAACCCGGCCAGCATGCTGACCACGAAGCCGTTCACCGCGGTTCCGGCCTGTCCCGGAATTTCGGGCACCCACGGTCCGACGAACGGCGTGATCTTCTCCAGATCCGATTCCGGATCGACCGCGATGGTTCCGCGGAAGTCGAGATCCGGTGCGCTCGAGGACTGCAGGTGCGCGGTGCCCAGCGCGGCCTGACCACCCTGCGAGAATCCGGTGACCGCCCAGGTGCGGCCCAATTCCGGATGGCTCGCGCGGGCCGCCTCGAGCAGGTCGACCGTCGCGGAGGCCTCGGTGCCGATCTCCAGGTACGGATGCGGCCCGGTCTCGAAACGCCCCAGTCCCAGGTAGTCCGGGGCGACCACGGCGAAGCCCTTGTTCACGAAGTACTGAATGACCTGGTCCTCGGCGGGCCGGTGCAGCTTGGTGTCATCGGTCTGCCCGCCGCAGCCGGGCCCCATGCCGGAGGTGCCGTGGTCGTAGGCCATGATCGGCCAGCCGCCCGCGGGTGCCGGACCGGACGGAACGAACAGCGCGCCACTGGCTTTCACCGGTTCGCCATTGGATCGCGTGGTCCAGTAGTCGATGATGGTGCCGTTGCTCAGGCCGCGGAAACCATCCGGCAGCGCGGTGGTCGCGATGGTGGTGCCCGCCGGATCGGCCTGCGCCGGGATCCCCGGCAGCACCAGCAACGCACCCGTCGACGCCACGGCCGCGGTGAAAATCCGCGCCCGCCAACCAACCAGCCGCATGAATCCTCCATCAGGTTTCTTCCCGACCCGAAATCCGAGCCGCGCACGGTTTTGAAGCTTATCCATTAAGCCGACGGACCGGTATGAGAAGACTCTGGCAATTAGCTGCCATGAGCAATGGAAGGCGACCCGTTGACGTTCTCTGAAACTTGTTCTAATTTCTCGCCATGTCGAGCAGATTCGAAGGCCGTCGCGTCATAGTCACCGGAGCGGGATCGGGTATCGGGCAGGCGGTAGCCGTGCGCCTGCTCGACGAAGGAGCGCGGCTGGTCGCCGCGGATGTCAACGAAGCCGGGCTCGCCGCGACCGTGGACGCGGTGCCCGCCGAGCAACGGGATCGGCTGCGCACGCTGACCCTCGACATCTCCGATCAGGACGCCGTTCGCACGACCACCACCCAGGCCCACGAATTCCTCGGCGGCCTGGACGTTCTCGTGAACGCCGCGGGCATCCTGCGCGCCGCGCACACCCACGACATGCCGCTGGAGGACTGGAACCGGGTCATCGCGGTCAACCTGACCGGCACCTTCCTCATGATCCAGGCCAACCTGCCCGCGCTCGTCGAATCGGGTCACGGCGTGGTCGTGAACTTCTCCTCCACGGCGGCCTTCGGCTCCAACCCGTACATGGCCGCATACTCGGCGTCCAAGGCGGGCGTCAACGCGCTGACCCACTCGATTGCCCTCGAGTACGTGAAAAAGGGTCTGCGCGCGGTCAATATCGTGCCCGGTGGCATCAGCACCGGCATCACCTCCGGCCTGGCGCTTCCGGCGGATGCCGACTGGTCGCTCATGGCTCGACTGCCCGGCTGGATCGAGGGCGGCGCGCTCGGCAAGCCCGAGGACATCGCGGGTGTGGTGGCCATGGCCGCCTCCGACGACGGCCGCTATATGACCGGCACCGAACTACGCGTCGACGGCGGCGCATTGATGTAGGCGGCGCATTGATGTAATCGTCACCGCGAAGGGGGTTTCAGGGGTTTACCCCTGAGAGCTCCCGAGAGTTGGGAATTCGTCAGCTGATACCCAGCCGCGCGGTGCAGGCGGGCCACGCGTTCCATCCCTGGCGGGCGCGGGTCACCTCGGCGATGGCGATCTGCTCCTCGCGGGTCGCCAGATCGGCGCGCGGCGCGTAGCGGGTGCCGCCCTGGCGTTCCCAGGTGCCCTGGTCGAATTGGATGCCGCCGTAGAAGCCGTTGCCGGTATTGATGGCCCAGTTGCCGCCGGATTCGCACTTGGCCAACGCATCCCAGGTCGCGCCGTTCTGCACCTCGGGGACCTCGGTGCCCGGCTTCGCGCCCTTGCGAATGGTCTTGGGCTGGGCGGGCACGATGACCGTCGACTTGAGTGGATCCTTGCCCGCCTCTTTGCCGTTCACGATGGATACCGCGAAAGTCACGTCCTGCGTTCCGGGTACGCCCGGATTCTCGACGATCGTGCGGCTCATATTGAGCGTCTGATCCTCGATGATGTTCTCCGGCGGATCCAACGGCACCCGCTCGGTGCGGTTCTGAACGATCTTGCGGGTGACGGTGATCTTCATGCCGTCGCGCAGCGGGGTGTTCGCCGCCGGTTCCACGAAGTCCTGATTCACCAGCGGATGCCCCTGCACCTCGAGCAGTTCGCCAATGGTCGGGGCGGCCAGGCGAACCAGCGAAGCGGGGGCGCCATTGTCGGAGAGTTCGACGGTGCGCGGGTTGGTGATCAGCAACTGCGCGCCCTCGAGGGGCAGCGGGGTGGGCCGCGCGGGCGAGGTGAAGACGTCGTTGGGCAGATTCAGCTTGGTGATCGCCTCGGCCACATTGAGTGCCGTGGTCCACGCCTTGGACGGGGTGCCGTCGATGATGAGCGAGACCTCGCGGGCCCGGTTCAGGGTGATGGTGCTGCCGTCGCTGATCTGCGCTCCGGCCGAAGGGGATACGTCGTCGCGGCCGGTGAGGGCGTACCCCGCGTCCTTGAGCGCGCCGCGCACATCACCGCGCATGGTGCTCTCGACGATCTTGCTGCCGTCGATGACCAGGGTGACCTGCTTCTTGCTCATGATCGCCACGCCCGCGCCGACGATGAGCGTGACGAGCATCGCCGCGATGGCCCCGTACAGCATCGGGGAACGCGACGAGTTGATCTTCGCCAAAGCGTGCATCGGAAATCCCGGCATGGTCACAGTACGATAACGAGGGGGTCAGGGATTGACAACCACTACCGGCGGAACTGCGCGGACGTAAATCACGACCCGATATCGAACCGCTGGTAAATCACGATCGCGGCAGATCATAGTGAGCCAAGCCACACCGTTTCAACTCGTGTCGCCCGACACGCAGTTATGGTGCGAACACGAAAAAAGGTGCGGTAGATCAGATTCCGTAGACGCGGCGGGCGTTGGCCGTGGTGATCTTGGCGAGTTGCGCCGGATCCTGTTCGCGCAGTTCGGCCAGCGCACGGACGGTGAACGGCAGCATGTACGACTCGTTCGGCGCGCCGCGGAAGGGATGCGGCGTCAAGAAAGGCGCATCCGTTTCGACCAGAATCAGTTCGTCCGGCACGAGTTTCGCGGCCTCGCGCAATTCATGCGCATTCTTGAAACTGACCGTTCCGGAGAAACTCAGCACATAGCCCTCCTCGACGCAGGCCATCGCCATGTTCGCGTCGGAGGAGAAGCAGTGGAAGATCACGGTTTCCGGCGCGCCCTCGTCCAGCAGCACGGTGAGCAGGTCGTGATCGGCCTCACGATTGTGGATCATGAGCGGCTTGCCCAGGCGCTTGGCCAGATCGATGTGCCAGCGGAAGCCCTCGATCTGCTCCTCGATCTCGGCGCAGCCGTCGAGCTTGCCGGGCCAGTAGTAATCCAGACCGGTCTCCCCCACCGCGACCACGCGCGGGTCGGCGGCCAGCTGTTCCAGTTCGGCCTTGGCGGCATCGTCGAGCGCGTTGGCGCGCGTCGGGTGCAGCGCGACCGCCGCGTAGACGCGGTCGTTCCAGTTCGCCGCCTGGACCGCGAACCGCGCGGCCGCCAGATCGTCGGCGACGGTCACCAGTTCGCGCACGCCCACCGCGCGGGCCCGCTCCACCAGCGCCGCAACCGATTCCGGGTCCGTGGCGCCGCAGGCGTCGACGTGGGTGTGCGCGTCGATGAGCGGCGAGAGCGGCTGCGGCGGCTCGGGCGCAGGTCGACGGCTACTCATGGGCGCTACCCGCCACGGGGATATTCACGCGAGCGACGAAGGACACGCAGATAGAGTAGACACACCATGAGCGCATCCGAACGCCCCGCCTTTTACCTCACCACGGCCATCGCGTACCCGAATGGCGCACCCCACATCGGGCACGCGTACGAGTACATCTCCTCCGATGCCCTGGCCCGCTTCAAACGGCTGGACGGCTTCGACGTGTTCTATATGACCGGCACCGACGAGCACGGTCAGAAGGTGCAGCAGGCCGCGAAGGCCGCCGGTCTGCCGGAGCAGGAGTACGCCTCGCGCAACTCCGATGTCTTCGAGGCCATGGACAAGGCGCTCGACATCTCCTTCGACCGCTTCATTCGCACCACCGACGAGGACCATCTGGCCGCGTCGGTCGCCATCTGGAATCGGATGGTCGAGGCGGGCGACATCTACCTCGACACCTACTCGGGTTGGTACTCGGTGCGCGACGAGGCCTTCTACACCGAGGAGGAGACCACCGTCCTCGACGACGGCACCCGCATCTCCACCGACACCAAGACCCCCGTCGAGTGGACCGAGGAGTCGAACTATTTCTTCCGGCTGTCCAAGTACCAGGACAAGCTGCTCGAACTGTATGAAACGCATCCGGAATTCATCGCGCCCGCGACCCGGCGCAATGAGATCGTCTCGTACGTGAAGGCCGGGCTGAAGGATCTGTCCATCTCCCGCACCACCTTCGACTGGGGTGTGCCGGTGCCGGGGCATCCCGAGCACGTGATGTACGTGTGGGTGGACGCGCTCACCAACTACCTCACCGGCGCGGGCTTCCCGAACACGGATTCGGCGGCGTTCCAGAAGTACTGGCCCGCGGATCTGCACATCATCGGCAAGGACATCTCGCGGTTCCACACCGTGTACTGGCCCGCGTTCCTGATGAGCGCCGGAATCGAGCTGCCCAAGCGGGTTTTCGTGCACGGCTTCGTGAACTACAAGGGCGAGAAGATGTCCAAGTCGGTCGGCAATGTCGTGGACCCGATGGACCTCGTCGAGACCTTCGGTCTGGACGCCGTGCGCTTCTTCCTGCTGCGGGAGATCTCCTACGGCCAGGACGGCTCCTACAGCGAAGAGGCCATCATCGGCCGGATCAACTCCGATCTCGCCAACGAGTACGGCAATCTGGCCCAGCGCTGCCTGAAGATGGTGGGCCGCGACTTCGGCGGCGTGGTCCCGACGCCGGGCGAGTTCACCGCGGAGGACACCGCGCTGCTCGAGCGCGCGAACGGTCTGCTGACGGCGGTGCGGGCCGAATTCGACCAGCAGCAAATCCATCTCGGCCTGGAGCAGCTCTGGCTCACCCTCGGCGAGACCAATCGCTACTTCTCCGCCCAGGCCCCGTGGACCCTGGCGAAGTCGGGCACGCCCGAGGACACCGCGCGCGAGGGCACCATCCTCTACGTCACCATGGAGGTCCTGCGCATCGTCTCGATCCTGGTCCAGCCGGTCATCCCCGCCTCGGCCGCCAAGATCCTCGACCTGCTCGGCGTCCCCGCCCGCACCTTCGCCGACCTGGCCACCCCGCTCACCGCGGGCACGGCTCTCCCCGAGCCGGAAGTGGTCTTCCCGAAGTACGTCGCTCCGAAGAACTGAAACCCGGTGCCGCCCGCCCCCCTTCGGCGGGCGGCCACCGACACCCCGCCTACCGCGGGTAGAGATTCCCCTCCGAACTCCACCATCGGAACGGGAATGCAGCGAACACACGACTGCCCGATCCGCAGATCGGATCGGGCAGCGGGTGATCTCGCCGATCCAGCATCCGATCCGGTCGCGGCCCGGTCAACCCGGAGAGGTGGCACGAATTGGGGCGGTCGCGATGCGGGCAAGCATGATCAACTAGTCCGCGCAGGGATCGATGGTCGGTGTGGTCGGCGCTCGTGGCGTGAGCATGAACAGCTGGTAATCGCAGTCCTGCGGGTGAAATGCGTTGTAGGAGCGGATGGTGAAGGACATCCGCTCACCGGTGAGGGGATGGCGAACGAGCACCAGCGAATCGTTGAAGAGCTCCTGGCTGATGCCGGATGACCAGAGCCGTTCGAACTCGGGGTTGGTTCGGCAGGTATCGAGGATCTGCGCGAGCCGCTCGGCCGCGACCACACCGGGCGACATGACGCGCAGGGTGAACAGCAGTCGGCCAACCACCGTCTCCCAATTCACCACCAGTTCCTGGACTTCGGGGACGGTCATGAAGGTCTCGAGCAGGTTCACGGGACGCTCGGCCCCCGGACTGGCCGGAATCAGCCACGGAAACGCCTGCCGCGCAGCCGCGTTGGCACCGAGCACATCGAGCTCGGGAAAGCTGTGGAAGTAGGCCGGGAACGGCAGCGCCTCCAGGTGTTCCAGGTCCTCCTCTCGCAGCTGGGGTGGCCAGGCGCCCCTGGCGAACCGCGCGACCTTCGGCATGGCCAGGGAGATCATTTTCTCGAGCAGCCAGAGCGGCGCGTCCATTGCCGCACACCAGTCCTCGAGCCGCTCCACCGACAGCGCGCGTTCACCGTTCTCCAGCTTCCGGTACAGCGACACGCTGATGAACATGCGCCGGGCGGCCTCCTCCTGGGTGAAGCCCAGGGTTTCCCGCCGGTATCGCATGTACATCCCGACCAGTGGCTGTTCGGGAATCAGGTCGAGCGCTCCGACCACTATCCACCTACCTCTCCAGCAATCATTCAGCGAAGACCGATCCGGTCAGGTCACCACGAACGGATCCACGGTAGGGGTGCCGGGCGCACGCGGCGTGAGCATGAACAGCTGGTATGACGCGACCGATGGATGGTAGACGTTGTAGACACGCATGGTCTGGGTGATCAACTCGCCGGTTCCCGGAATCCGGACCTGGATGGCGGAGTCGTTGTACAGATCCTCATCCACCGGGGTGTTCCACATGCGCTCGAATTCCGGATGCGCACTGCACGTCTCGATGATCTGTGCGAGCCGTTCCGGAGCCACGACACCGGGCGAGAGTATGCGCAGGCTGAACAGCAAGCGGTGCACGATGGTGTCCCAATTGACCAGGACTTCGCGAGCCTCGGGCACGGTCATCATCTGCTCGATAACGTTCACCGGGCGCTCGGCATCGGGCGCCGCAGGGGCGAGCCAGGGCATCGCCGCGTTGGCGGCCGGATTCGCTGCGAGCACTTCGTATTCGGGAAAGCGATGGAAGTAGGCCGGGAAGGGCAGGGCGTTCAGGTGGTCGAGATCTTCCTTGCGCAGTCTCGGCGGCCAAGCGCCCCGGGCCAAGGTCGAGATCTTCGGCATCGCCAGGGAGACCATCTTTTCCAGCATCCAGATCGGGGCACCGACGGCGGCACACCAATCCTCGAGCCGGGCGCCGGACAGCACACGCTCGCCGTTCTCGAGCTTGCGGTAGAGCGAGACGCTGACGTACATGCGCCTGGCGGCCTCTTCCTGCGTCAGGCCCAGAATCTCACGCCGGTATCGCATGTACATCCCGAGTACCGGCTGCTCCGGAATCGCATTGACCTCGTCGACCACCTGACCGCCCATCCATACCGCTATCCTCCCGCAATCTTTCAATGATGTTCTCGCGAGGATCCAAGTTCCAGGCAGGCAACACTACGGCCGCACTGGAATCGAAGGCATGCCGGATCCCGAGTCCGCGCCCGTCGACGGTCGACTGAAGTCACATGCCTGCAATCCCGCCCCGTGCAGACTTCGACCGGCCATCGATAATGGCTATCTGAAGTGCCCGCGGTTCAGTGAGAGAGGGAATGGATGCGCGACAAGCAGGTCCGATCGACGGCGTTGCAGCGCACCAATTTCGACGAGCGGCATCGGGCGGCGCGGGAGGCCGTGCTCACCTCGCAGCGGGGGCGGCTGATCGAGGCGATGGTGGAATGCGTGGAGGCCAAGGGGTATCACTCCACCACGCTGACCGATATCGTGGCGCGGGCGCGGGTTTCGCGCAGTACGTTCTACGAGCACTTCAGCAATAAGGAGCACTGTTTCGTCGAGGCGGTGCGCACCGGATCCGACATCATCGCGCAGCGCATCGCCGAGGAGCTCGCGCAGCTGCCGCTCGACGCCGGGGCGTACGAGCGCATCGAGTCCATCGTGGTGACCTTCTGCGAAACCGTCGCCTCCGAACCGGATTTCGCGCGGCTGATGCTCGTCGAGGCGTTCAAGGTGGATCAGGAGTCGGTGGCGCTGCGCGATCTCGCGGTGGACCGGTTCGCGGATCTGTACCGGGCCTTCTACGCCCAGGCCCGCGCGACCGATCCGAGCTTGCCGGTGATCGCCGACGCGCTGTTCGCCCTGATCCCCGACGCCATCGGCGAGCGCACCCGCCGGGTGATCGTGGCCGACGGCGCGCACCGGGTGCCCGAATTGGCCCCGCTGTTCGTGGAATTCGTGGTCGCGGTGCTGGGCCTGCCCGAACAGCCCTGATCGACAAGCGAAAACACCTGTCGCCCAGACAGTTTGCGCCGAGGGTCCGCCGAGCGCCGGTACGTCCCAGTACAGGGGTGAACTCACTCACAGCGAGGACCGCTGTTCGTCACCCCCGAGCCATATCAATGACACATAGCGTCAGATAGCCAGGTATTGACCACCACGCCCGGCCATCGGCGTACCTCCATGTCAGCTCACCTGTCGGGCGACAGGCTGGGCCGGAAATCTGTGCGGCACCGTACGTAACACCAAGCCTCCGTGCAGGATTCGTCTCAGACAGATACACGGAACGCTCTAGTTCCCCAAGCTAGTTACTCTCGGGTAGCCTCGGTTCATCCGAGCTTGACGATGACGTTCTTCCAATGTTTCGGTTCCCCCTTCAGGAGTCCCCGTGCCGCAATCTCGTTTCGAGTCTATTGGCGCTTACCTACCCGAGAAGCGCGTTACCACAGCTGAATTGCTTTCCCAATTGCGGGAAGTTCCGGAGTTCGATCTCGAGCGGATCACGGGCGTCAAGGAACGCCGTTTCCGCGATACCCGCCCGGAGAGCCGCGAAGACTCCTTCGTGCTGGCGATGAAGGCCGTCGAGGACAGTCTGTCCAGGTCATCCTATGCCGCAGGCGATCTCGACGTCATCATCTCCACCTCCATCACCCGCAGCAAGCACGGCACCCGCATGTACATGGAGCCGTCCTTCGCCGGTGCCATCGGCCGCGCCATCGGGGCGCGCGAGGATGTCATCGCATTCGATCTCTCGAATGCCTGCGCGGGCATGATGAGTGGCGTCTACATTCTCGACCGCATGATTCGCAGTGGCGCCGTGAAACGCGGCATCGTGGTCAGCGGTGAGGCCATTACGCCCATTGCGGAAACGGCCGTGAACGAGATTTCCAGCAAATATGATTTGCAATTCGCGTCCCTGACAGTCGGCGATTCCGGTGCCGCCGTCGTCCTCGACGAGGCCGTCGACGACGCCGACAAGATCCACTACATCGAGCTGACCACCGCGTCGGAGTTCTCGCACCTGTGCCTGGGCATGCCCAGCGACAAGACCAATGGCGTGGCGCTCTACACCGACAACCGGAAGATGCACAACGAGGCGCGGTTCCTGCTGTGGACCGACACTCAGCGCAACTTCATGGAGGAACGCGGAATCACCTTCGGCGAAGAGGGTTTCGACTACATCATTCACCACCAGTTCGGCGCGGCGGCGATTCCGTTCATGAACGCCATCGCCGAGCGCGAGTTCGGCCACCCGATGCCGCCGGACCTGAATGTGATCGAGAAGTACGGAAACACCTCCAGCACTTCGCATTTCATCGTGCTGCACGATCAGCTCAGCCAGCAGGCCATTCCCGCCGGATCCAAGCTGCTGATGATCCCGGCCGCCTCCGGCGTCGTCGGCGGCTTCCTGTCCACCACCATCTCGTCGCTGAAGGTCTGAGGTCTCGAACATGGGCGTGCGCATCAAATCCACCGGAATCAGCCGGGACACCGACACTTTCAGCATTGTCGAGCTCAGCGGCCGGGCCGCGAAGCGGGCCATGGCGAGCGCGGGCATCGAGCCCGGGCAGGTCGGGGTCATGATCAACGCGGGCATCTTCCGCGACAGCAATACCGTCGAGCCCGCCGTCTCGGCGCTCATCCAGAAGGCCGCGGGCATCGGCCTGGACTACGTGAAGGAGGACCCGCGGTCGTTCTCCTTCGATCTGATGAACGCGGGCACGGGCGTGCTCAACGCGGTGCAGGTGGCGCAGGCGGTGCTGGCCACCGGAACCGCCGAGCACGTGCTGATCGTGTCGGGCGACACCCACCCGTCGCTCACCCGCTCGGCCGCCGACGACGAATTCCCCTATGCCACAGCGGGTGCCGCGCTGCTGCTGGAGCAGACCGACGAGCCGGAGGGGTTCGGCCGGGTGGTCACCCGGGCCGCCGAGGGCGCGCCGGGCCTGGAGTCCTACGTGGACATCGAGACCATGGGCAACCGCGGTCGCGGGCTCATGACCGTGGATCGCGATCCGGACTACCTGCAGCGGCTGCTGGCGGTGGCCGTCGAGGCCGCGCGCACCGCGCTGGCGGGCAGCGATATCGACGAGGCCACCACGGCCCTCATCGCCTCCACGCCCAGCGGCGAGTTCCCGGCGCTGCTGGCCGCCGAACTGGGACTCGCCCCCGAGGCCGTGTTCACCCCGGACCTGTCCCAGGGCGACCCGCACACCGCGTCGTTGCCGCTGGCGTATCACGCTGCCGCCGAGTCGGATTCCCTCGCGGCCTACCGCGACGTGCTGTTCGTGGCGGCGGGCGCGGGCCCGTCGGCCGCCGCCGTGGTCTACCGGCTTCCGGCCCTCGCGGGAGCCGCGGCGTGACCACCGCGACCTATTGGCAGGCCATCGACCGCTTCCGCGCGGTCGTGGCCGCCGATCCGGACCGTGAGGCGGTGATCTACCCCGCCGGGCAGACCGCCTCCGGCCTGCCGGACTACCGCCATCTCACCTACCGTGAGCTCGACGAGTGGTCCGACACCATCGGCCTGCACCTGGCCGCCGCCGGGGTGGGCCGGGGCACCCGCACCATCGTGCTGGTGCTGCCCAGCCCGGAGCTGTACGCGATCATGCTGGGGCTGTTGAAGATCGGCGCGATCCCGGTGGTCATCGACCCGGGCATGGGGTTGCGCAAGATGCTCAACTGCCTGCGCGCCGCCAATGCCGAGGCCTTCATCGGCATTCCGCAGGCGCATGCGGCGCGGGTGTTGTTCGGTAAATACTTCCGGGATGTGCGGGTGACTCTCACCGTCGGCCCGCGCTGGTTCTGGGGCGGTCCGACACTGCGCGCTTGGGGCGCACCGGTGACGTCGGGCCGTCTCGGCAACCGGCTTCGCAACAATCTGGACGCGGCCGGTCCGGTCAGCGCCAAGGTGGCCGCGCGGCTCGACGAGCTGTTGACGACCCTGGCCGACTCACGAAAGACCGAGCACCGCGCGCCTTTCGACGCGTTCACCCTGAAGGATCGGGTGCCCGCGCCCGCCGACGAGACGCTGCTCATCGCGTACACCACCGGCAGCACCGGGCCCGCCAAGGCCGTGGAGATGACCCACGGGAATCTCAGCGCGATGGTCGAGCAGGTGCACGCCGCGCGCGGCCGGGTGGAGCCGGGCACCTCGCTGATCACCCTGCCGCTGGTCGGGATTCTCGACATGCTGCTCGGATCGCGTTGTGTGCTACCGCCTTTGGTACCGAGCAAGGTCGGGTCGACCGAACCGGCGCACGTGGTGGACGCCATCAACCGGTTCGGGGTGAAGACCATGTTCGCCTCCCCCGCCGTCCTGATCCCACTGCTGCGACATCTGGAGCGGCACCGGACGCCGATCCCCACCCTGCACAGCATCTACTCCGGCGGCGCGCCCGTCCCGGACTGGTGCATTGCCGGGCTGCGGCAGGTGCTGGCCGAGGACGCCGAGGTGTACGCGGGCTACGGCTCCACCGAGGCGCTGCCCATGTCCACCATCGAATCGCGGGAACTGCTCGACGGTTTGGTGGAGCGGGCGCATCTCGGCGACGGTACCTGTGTGGGACGCCCCGCCGAGGGTGTGCGGGCGCGGCTGGTCGCCATTACCGATGACCCGATTCCGACCTGGGCACAGGCGCAGGCACGGGAGGGCGAACTGGTGGGCACGCGCGGCATCGGCGAGCTCGTGGTGTCGGGGCCGAATGTGAGCACCCGCTACTACTGGCCGGAGTCGGCGAACCTGGCGGGCAAGATCCACGAGGGCGAGGTCGTCTGGCATCGCACCGGGGATCTGGCCTGGATCGACGACGAGGGCCGAATCTGGTTCTGCGGACGCAAGAGTCAGCGCGTGCAGACCTCCGACGGGCCCATGTTCTCGGTGCAGGTGGAGCAGGTCTTCAATACCGTGCCCGGTGTGGTGCGGACCGCGCTGGTCGGTGTGGGCACGCGCGGCACGCAGTTGCCGGTGCTGTGTGTGGAGGCCGAATCCGGGGTCGACACGACCAAGCTCGCGACGCAATTGCGGGAGCGCGCGGCCGAATTCGAGGTCACCGCACCGGTTTCCACCTTCCTGTTCCATCCGAAGTTCCCGGTCGAT
Organism: Nocardia sp. CDC160; assembly: GCF_035818795.1. Lineage (NCBI taxonomy): Bacteria > Bacillati > Actinomycetota > Actinomycetes > Mycobacteriales > Nocardiaceae > Nocardia > Nocardia sp. CDC160. The sequence goes on from NZ_JAYKYT010000003.1 coordinate 1,255,561, forward strand.
ATCCGACACAATGCCAAGATCGGCCGCGAACAGCTCGCGGTCTGGGCGGCGGAGCGGCTCGGAAAGGGTGATCGACGATGAAGGTGACTGTGCTGCGGGCGATTCCGGTGTTGGGCTGGCTGTATCTGGCTTTGGGTCTGCTGCTGGCGGCCGGGGATCGCGCACCCGCCAATCGGCTGCTGCGCGCGGTGTTCTGGATCGACGCGTTCCTCAGCCTGGTGGTACACGCGGCGCAGATCCCGGCGGCCTTGAAAGCGACGGCGGGCACGGAACATTCGGCGGTGAAGACGGCCGCGATGACCCAGATTTTCGGAATCACCTGGTGGAAAACTCAGGAGGCGGCGTGAAGGCACTGGTCACGGGCGCGTCCGGATTCCTGGGCGGCGCATTGGTACGCCGCCTGGTCCGCGACGGCGACTACGAGGTGGCGATTCTGGCCCGGGCCACCAGCAACCTGCGCGACCTGTCCGAGGTGATCGACCAGGTCGAGGTCATTACCGGCGACCTCACCGATCAGGTGTCATTGGAACGCGCCACCAAGGGCGTGGACGTGGTGTTCCACAGCGCGGCCCGGGTGGACGACCGCGGCACCCGCGCACAGTTCGTGGCCGAGAACGTCACGGCCACCGAGAATCTGGTGCGCGCGGCCAAGCGCAATGGCACCGGCCGCTTCGTCTTCATCTCCAGCCCCAGCGCACTCATGGATCGTGACGGCGGCGATCAGGTGAATGTCGACGAATCGGTGCCGTACCCGACCCGCTACCTGAACCTCTACTCGGAAACCAAGGCGGCGGCCGAGCGGTTCGTCTTGTCCTCGAACACAGCCGATTTCAGCGCCTGCGCGCTGCGACCCCGGGCCATTTGGGGCGCGGGTGACCGGTCCGGGCCGATCGTGCGGCTGTTGAGCCGGGCGGCGGCGGGCACGCTGCCGGACCTGTCCTATGGCAAGCAGGTCCGGGCCTCGCTGTGTCATGTCGAGAACATTGTCGAGGCGTGCGTGCTGGCGGCCCGGTCCGAAAATGTCGGCGGCAAGGCGTATTTCATCGCCGATGCCGAGCAGACCGACGTGTGGGGCTTCCTCGGCGAGGTCGCCACCGACCTCGGCTACGCCAAGCCCACCCGGCAGCCGAATCCGCGGGTGCTGGCCGCCGCGGTGGCCGCCATCGAAACCGTGTGGCGCATACCGTTCGTGGCCACCCGCTGGTCGCCGCCGCTGTCGCGGTACGTGGTCGCGCTCATGACCCGCACCGCCACCTACGACACCTCCGCCGCCACCCGCGATTTCGGGTATCGGCCGATCGTCACCCGCGACGACGGCCTGGCCGACTTCCTGGCCTGGCTCGAAACCCAGGGCGGCGTAGTGACATTGACCGAAGGGCTGTAACCATGTTCCGCCGTCCCATCTCCCCCACCGAGCTCATCTACTTCCCCATGCGGGATCTGGCTCCGCCGTTCCTCATGCAGCTGGTGGTGGAGGGTACGGGCACCCTCGACGCGGAGGCGCTGCGGCGCGCGGTGAAGACCGCCGCCGAGGCGAATCCGGGTGCGCGGCTGGTCCGCGACGGCAAGGACTGGGTGGACAGCGGGGTCGCGCCGCGCGTGCGGGTGGTCGACCACGCGCTGCAATACCCGGCGCTGGAGGCGGATCCGGTGCTGACCAGCCCGATCGGGCCGACCCCGGAGTCGACCGTGGAGGTGCTGCTGTTGACGGCGGCACCGACCACGCTGGTCTTCCGGGTCTTCCACGGGGTCATGGACGGCATGGGCATGATCATGTGGGCGACCGACGTGCTGCGGGCGCTGCGCGGCGAGGAACCCCTCGGCGCGCCCGATCCGATCGCGGATGCCGAACTGGTGCGCAAGGTCGGCGCGCCCGGGCGGCCGACGCTGATGCTGCCGCGCTTCCGCTCGGCGACCGGGCACGGCCGCCAAATGCCCGGCGAGCATCGACACCTGTTGCGCACCCGCACCATTCACGCGACCGGGCCCGGCGCGCTCATGCGGGTCGCGGCACTACTGGCCGAGGAGGGCGGGCCGGTGTCGCGCATCATGATTCCGGTCGACATCCGGCGGCACGACCCGGAATTGCGGTCCACCGCCAATCTCGCGCTGCCGCTGTTCCTGGACGTCAAGCCCGGGATGGACTGGCGGCAGCTCAACGAGATCAAGCGCGCGGGTCTGAAGGAGAACCGCGAGCTCAACCAGATGGACAATGGCGGCCTGAAGTACCTGCCGCAGGCCGCCGGACGCGGACTCCTGCGCACCCTGAACGTGCTCGGCGCGCGCACCGGCCTGAATCTGGCCTCCGCCACCGTGTCCCACATGGGCCGCTACGACCTGGATGCGCTGGCGGTGCCCGGCTTCACACCCACCGCCATCAAGGTGATGCCCCAGCACAGCGTCGCCATGCCGCTACTGCTGGGCATGACCGAATGCGGCGGCCGCACCGAACTCACCGTCTCCGCCCGCAGCGGACGCGGCATTCCGGAACGCCTGGACGCGCTCCTGGACCGGATCGTTCGGACGCTGGAAGCCGAACTGACGCCGACCAATTCCGACGCGGCTCGCTGACCATCCACCGCGCAGCGCACACAATGATCGGAGCGCAACCGTGACCATCGTCGAGAATTCCGAAGAGACGACCCCCGCGGTGGAATCGCGCGGGCCCATCGCGGCATGGGCCGGGATCGTCGTGGCTCGACCCAAGACGGTGCTCGTGGTGGCGGTGCTGTTCGCGCTGGGGTGCGGGCTGTTCGCGGCGGGGCTGCAGCAGCGGGTGAGTTCGGCGGGATTCGTTGTGCCCAAGGGTGAGTCGGCGTCGGTGGATGCCTGGGTCACCGAGCGACTGGGGCCGCAGAATCCGGATGTGATCGCCATTTACACCGCGCCCGAGGGGCAGTCGCTGACCGATATCGGGCCGCGGGTGACGGAGGCGATCGCGAAGATCGATGCGGCGCTGTTGGATCGGCCGGTCGAAAGCTATTGGAACAGCCCGCGATCGAACTACTTGCGCTCCTCGGACGGGCGGCAGGCGGTGGCCGTCGTCTTCTCGGCCGGGAATGACAATCAGCGGGTCGCGGAGTATCCGAAAATCGCTTCCGCACTGCGCATTCCGGGTCTCGATACCAAGCTGACCGGTTACAGCGCGCTCGCGGACACGATCAGCGATCAGTCGCGGCACGATCTGGTGCTGGCCGAATCGATCTCGATTCCCCTGACCGCCATTGTGTTGGTGCTGGTGTTCGGCGGGGTGGTGGCCGCCTCGCTGCCGGTACTCATCGGGACACTGGCGGTGGTCGGTGCGCTCGGCGCGGTGGGAATCATCGCGCGGATCACCGAGGTCAGCGTGTTCGCCATGAATGTGGTGTCGCTGCTGGGGCTCGGATTGGCCATCGACTACGGGCTATTCATCGTCGGGCGATTCCGAGAGGAACTCGGGCAGGGGCGGTCCGTCGAGGAGGCGGTGACCCGAACCCTGCGGACCGCCGGGCGCACGGTGATGTTCTCGGCGCTACTGCTCATGTGCGCGTTCGCGGGCACCTTCGTCTTCCCGCTGTCGGTCTTGCGCTCGCTGGGGTTCGGGGCCATCGCGGCCGTGGGCTTGGCCGCGGCACTGTCGGTGACCGCGCTCCCGGCGATTCTCGCCCTGCTCGGTCATCGCATTGGTAAGTGGAGCTGGCGCGCGGACGCGTTCGAGCGCTCGGAGCAACGGGCGCAACGGTTCTGGGGTCGCGTGGTCACCGCCGTCATGCGCCGTCCTGGCACGGTCGCCCTTGCGGTCGGCGCCGTCCTCCTGGTGTTGGCGGCACCCCTGAGCGGCGTACGGCTCGGGGATATCGACCACACAGCTTTGCCCGCCGGTAATGAAACCCGCGTCGCCGTCGAGGAATTGAGCGCCCACTTCCCCGCCGCGAACAGCGGTGCGACCATTCTCGTCCGCGAAAGCGACGGCAGCGCACCGACTCCGGCCGCCATCAGCACGGCACTGCGAGAAATCAGCGCCCTGCACGGCGTGCGCCAGGCCACGGCCCTGGACACCAAGGACAACACCACCATCATTCACGCCGCCCTGGCCGCCCCGGACCGCTCCCCGCGCGCCCAGGACATCGTGCGCGATCTGCGTGACCTGCGCCTGGACGGACTCGACTTGCGGGTCGGCGGCGAGAGCGCCTCGACCGTCGACAGCATCGCGGCCGTCCTGGATCGGCTCCCGCTCATGATCGTGGTCATGGTGGCGGTGACCCTGCTCATGCTGGCCGTGGCCTTCCGCTCGATCGTGCTGCCGCTCAAGGCCGTTCTCATGGCGTTCCTGAGCCTGACCGCCACCTTCGGCGTGCTGACCTGGATCTTCGATCAGGGACATCTGGCCAGCGTGCTGCATATCAGCGTCGGCCCACTCTCGGCCGGAATGATGGTGCTCATCATCGCCGTGGTGTTCGGGCTCTCCACGGACTACGAGGTGTTCCTGTTGTCTCGCATGGTGGAGGCACACAATGCCGGTGCCGACACCGAGGAATCCGTCCGCGTCGGCACGGTGCAGACCGCGCGCGTGATCACCGCCGCCGCAACGCTTCTCGTGCTCATCACCGGCGCGTTCACCCTGTCCCCGCTGACACCCATGCGGTTCCTCGGCCTGGGCATGGTGATCGCGCTGGTCATCGACGCCACCCTGGTCCGCATGCTGCTGGTTCCGGCCCTGGTCAAGCTGATGGGGCCCGCCAACTGGTGGGCCCCGGGCAATCGGAACAAGAATCAGCCGAAGAACTCGATGAGCGCCGGAGCCAGTGCCGCGGCCTTGACCAGGTGAGTCTGGCCGGGCAGGACCTGGTGCGTCGCACCCGGAATCGCCTGGGCCAGTGCGGCATTGGCATTGCGCATCCACGCCGGGCTCTTGCTCCCGGCAATGACGGTGACCGGCGCACCGAGGTCGGTCCACCGATCGGTGGGCAGCTTGCGGCCACGCTGGAACTGCTCCACGTACTGGATGTCGTAGGCCATGGTCGGGGCCACCTTCTTGAGGTGGCTCCAGCCCGGGAACAACGGAAACGCGGCGACCATGAGGGCGGGCAGGCGCACGCCCTGACGCATGAAGTACTTGACCACCTCACCGTTCTTCCCCTGCGCCAGCAGGGCATGGATGTGCTCGACGTAGTCGTCCGGAGCCGGTGGCCGGGTGCCGTCGTCGACCACGAACGGCACCTCGTAGAGCGCGACCTTACGGACCGTGCGGCCACTGCGCAGGTAATCCAGGATCAGCGCGCCGCCCGAGGAAATGCCGTACAGCATCACGGGTTCACCGGCCAGATCGGCCACCGCGTCGAGATCCTCGAATTCGCGTTCCACATCGACCGGCAGGGTCTCGCCGCTGCCGCCCCGGCCGCGCCGGTCATAGGTGTAGACGGTGTAGCGGCTCGAAAGAGCCTCGGCCAGCGACTTGTTCGGCCCGAAGTCCTGGGCGGCGAGCCCGCCATCGACCAGCACGACCGCCGGGCCCGACCCGTAGCGGGTGTAGGCGATGCGGGTGCCGTCCTTGGAGTCCACGAAGCCTTTGGTGGGTTCCATCAGTTCGCCTCCTGCCGGGTGTAGGTCAGGGCCGCCACACCGCAGTCCAGAGCGCGGCAGTCGGTGAGGGTGAAGGTGGCGGGGGTCTGGTCAGGGGCGTAGAACCGCGCGCCGGGGCCGCCCAGAATGAGCGGGAACACCAGCAATTGCATTTCGTCCAGGAGGTTTTCGGCGATCAGCCAGCGCACCAGGGTGCCGCTGCCGCCGATGCCGATCTGCCGGTGTCGATCCTTGAGGGCGGCGATCTCCTTGACCAGGTTGTCACTGAGCACCGTGGTGTTGTTCCAGTCCGAGGACTCCAGGGTGGTGGAGACCACGTACTTGGGCATGGCGTTGACCGCGTCGAAGTACGGGCCGGACTGGCTGGTGAAGAAACCCTTCAGGTTCTCGTAGGTGGTGCGGCCCAGGAGCATGGCGTCGTTTCCGGCCATGAGTTCGCCCACGGCCTGCTGCACCTGCGCGTCGTTGAAATACGGGGCGGTGATCGGGTCCATCGGCGAAATCGCCGGGCTCAGCCCGGTCCAGCCGCTCTCGGTCACGCCGTCCAATGAAAGGTACTGTCCTGCAATGATTTTTCCCATATGAATACGGTCGCAGTTTCCGAAGGCCCAGGGAATTGCCGGGTCGGCAACACAGCGATGCCGCTGCGGAATAAATGAGCGCGGGGCATACTCTGCGCATGGTCGACCCGCTACCTCAGACTCCCGAGGGCGTGGAACTGCGGCACCTGCGCGCCTTCGTCGCGGTGGCCGAGGAATTGAACTTCGGGCGTGCGGCGCAACGGCTGTACCTCACCCAGCCCGCGCTCAGCCGGACCATTCGGGGACTGGAGAAGCAGGTTGGCTGCGACCTGTTCCATCGCAACACTCGCAGCGTCACCCTCACCGCGGCAGGCGTGGCACTGCTGGATCGGACCCGCGACGTGCTCAACGATCTGGATTCCGCGCTGACCGCCGCCCGCGCGGCGGGCGGTGAGCTCAGCGCCCGGATGGACCGGATGTGGAGTCCCGTGGAGGAAACCTTCAATGGCGAACTCGCGCCGATGCGAGCGGCCTTCGAACTGATGCACGCGGAGTGCCCCATGCCCGAGGGTGTTTCGCTGGAGCCGGTGAATGCCGGTGGCGTTCCCGGGATTCAACTCGTCCCCACCGGCGACGCGGATACCACGGCGATCTACGTGCACGGCGGCGGCTTCATGATGGGGTCGGCCTACGGTTACCGCGGCATGGCGGGCGCGGTCGCGCAGTCCGGACGGACCCGCGTCTTGGTTCCCGAATACCGGCTCGCTCCGGAACACCCGTTTCCTGCCGCACTCGACGACGTGGTCATCGCGTACCGCTGGCTGCTGGGTAACGGCCGCAATCCAGACCATGTTGCGCTGGTCGGTGACTCGACCGGCGGCATGCTGGTGCTCTCGGCACTGGTCCGCGCCCGCGACCTCGGTCTACCCATGCCGAGCGCCGCCGTCCTGATCTGCCCCGCCGTCGACTTCTACGCGCCGGAGGACGACCCGCCCGCGGATGTGGAGCAGCACATGCGGTTTCAGAACGCGTATCTGGCGGGTCGCCCGGCGAGCGATCCGGAGGCGAATCCGATGTTCGCGAACCTCACCGGTCTACCGCCCGTCCTTGTGCAATCCGGCGAGTTCGACGGGATCGGCCGCAACACAGATCGGCTGGTCGCAACGCTCCGGGCGGCCGAGGTCGCGGTCCAGCACGACAGCTTCGCCGTGGACGGGCACTGCTTCCAGATCCACTGGTCGTTCCACCCCGAGGCGGCCGAGGCCGTCCGACAGATCGGAAACTTCCTCCGGAAGCCGGTGCCCGCCACGCCGTGACCTTCCGGTGGCGCGGCCGACCCGGCAACCGCGCTCAAGGGCGAAGTCGCACCGGCAATCCGGTCAGACCCCGCACGATCAGGGATTTGCGCCAGAACAGTTCGGCATTCGCGGCCAGTTCCAGATCCGGGTAGGTCGCCAGCAGACGGGTCAACGCGACCCCTGCCTCCATGCGCGCCAAAGGCGCTCCGACACAGCGATGGATGCCGTGGCCGAAGGCCAGATGGTTCTTGTCGGCGCGGTCCAGGTCGACGGTGTGCGGATCGGGAAAGCGGGCCGGGTCGCGGTCGGCGGCGGCCATCGACACCAGAACGCGTTGCCCGGCCGGGATTTCGACGCCGCCCAGGGTGACCGGGGCGGTGGTGTAGCGGAAGGTGGCCTCGCTCGCGGGCGACTCGTAGCGCAGCACCTCCTCGATGAAGTCCGGCACGCACCCGGGGTCGCGCGCCAGCTTCGCGCGAACCTCCGTGTCGCGCAACAGGATCGCGACCGCGTTGGAGATGAGATTGACCGTGGTCTCGAAACCGGCGACCAGCAGCAGGAACACCATGCTGATCAGCTCGCGGTGCGAGAGCCGGTCGCCGTCCTCGCTGACCGAAATGAGTTCGGACAGCAAATCTTCGGACGGCGCGTCGGCCTTCGTCCGGATCAGCTGATCGATGTAGGCGACGAACCGCTGCACCGCCAGTCCGCGCGCCTCGACGGTCTCGTCGTTGGAGACCAGCGTGGTGGACCAGGCGCGGAAGTTGTCGCGCTCGGAGTTCGGGACGCCGAGCAGCTCGCAGATGACGAGCATGGGCAGCGGAAAAGCGTAGCGGTCCAACAGATCCAGCTCGTGCGTCGCGTCCGCGGACAGCTCGGCGAGCAGCGTATCGGCCAATTCGCTGATGCGCGGGGCCAGCTCGCGCACCGCGCGGCTGGAGAAGGCCCGGTTCACCAGGGTGCGCAGCCTGGTGTGCTCCGGCGGGTCGTAGAAGACCATCATGTCGCCGAACATGGCGCTGGCCACCTGCGCGCCCGCGGCGTCACCGGCCAGCGCGGCCCGCGCGCCCGCCGACTTCAGGGCCTTGCTGATGGTCGGGTTCAGGAACGCGGCCTTGGCGGCCTCGTAATCGGTGATCAGCCAACCGGTTCCGCCGTCCGGGAAGCGCACGAAATGCGCCGGGCCACGATCGCGCAGACGGTCGTAGGCGGCGTGGGGGTGCTGATAGAAGTCCTCGGTCAACTCGAACGGCGAGCTCGCCAATTCGCTTGCCGTGACGGCGGTCTCATGAACCATGGTCGGGACTCTAACAGCGCGAAGCCCAACGACCATGTGCGAGAACTAATCCCCGTCGCCGGAACGCGCGGCCAGCACCGCGTCGTACAGCTCACGTCGCGAGGCCCCGGTGGCCGCCGACACCTCGGCGCACGCGTCCTTGAGCCGCAGCCCGGAGGCGATCAACGCCTCCACCTGTCCGACCAGGTCGGCGGGCTCCGCCGAAACCGGCTGCGCGCCTTCGAGAACCACGGTGATCTCCCCGCGCGCCCCCTCGACCGCCCACCCCGCCAACTCGGACAGGGTCCCGCGCACGACCTCCTCATAGGTCTTGGTGAGCTCCCTGCACACCGCCGCCCGCCGATTCGGCCCCAGCACCTCGACCGCGTCGGCCAGACAGTCCGCCAGCCGATGCGGTGCCTCGAAGAACACCACCGCGCGCGGTTCCGCGGTCAGCGTCCGCAGCCACTCCTTGCGCTGCCCCGACTTCCGCGGCGGGAACCCGTCGAAACAGAACCGCTCCACCGGCAGCCCCGACAATGCCAATGCCGTGGTCACCGCCGACGGCCCCGGCAGACAGGTGATCGGCAACCCGGCCTCCACACACGCCGCCACCATGCGATACCCGGGATCGCTGACCGACGGCATTCCGGCATCGGTCACGAGCAGCACGGTCTTCCCCAGCTGGATCTCCTCGAGCAGCATCGGAATCCGAGCCGTCTCCACGTGGTCGTAGAAACTGACGACCCGCCCGGAAACCTCGATCTCCAGCGCCTTGGCCAGCGCCCGAGTCCGCCGCGTGTCCTCGGCGGCCACCACATCCGCCGTCCCCAGCGCATCCCGCAGCCGCTGCGAGGCGTCCCCGATGTCCCCCATCGGCGTCGCCGCCAAGACCAGCCGCCCGCCAGTACTCGGCTGCGCGCTCACTGTGACTCCTTCGCCTGGGGATGGACGATCGCCCGAAGAGACGACCAACTCGCACCCTGACTCTATCGATGACGCCGGTCCAGACTTCGCCACCACCTGTCCCCGCCCCTCGCCACCGGCGCGGCAGCGCGATGCGCCCGGTCGGCGCAACACAATTCGCAGGTCGCGATCGGACTCGGCGGTTGCGAGCGGAGGTGGGGCCGGGTTCGGCCGCGGGGGCGCGCTCCCGAGCGCGGGCGAGGCCGGACATGTCGGCGGGGAGGACTTCCCGGCGGCGGGCCGCTCAACCGGGGCGGGACTCGGGGGCGGGGAGCGCTTACGATCGGGGGCGTGACCCAGGTGACCGACGTGCGACCGGCGGCGGCGGGGGCGGAGACGGCGGCGCTGTCCAGTCCTGCGCCGCTGTTGCCCTCACCCGATTTCGGGCCCACGGATTGGGCTCGGGGGTGGGTGGTCACGGTATTCCTGACCGCGATCGCGGCCATCACCCGGTTCCTGCTGCTGAACTATCCGACCGATCTGCACACGCCCGTCTTCGACGAGAAGCATTACGCGCCGCAGGGGTGGCAGGTACTCACCAACGGCGGCGTCGAGGACAACCCCGGGTACGGGCTGGTAGTGCACCCGCCGGTCGGGAAGCAGATGATCGCCCTCGGGGAGGCGATCTTCGGGTATTCGCCGTGGGGCTGGCGGTTCACCGCCGCGGTCTCGGGAACGCTGCTGGTGCTCTTGGTGATTCGCATTGTGCGGCGCATGACGCGATCCACGCTCATCGGGGCGTTCGCGGGAATCCTGTTGATCTGCGACGGGCTCACCTTCGTGTCCTCGCGAATCGGGATGCTCGACATCTTCCAAGCGCTCTTCGTGACGGCGGCATTCGGCTGTCTCGTGGTGGATCGCGACGATATCCGCGCGCGCATCGCCCTGGTCGCCGCCGAGGGCCGCATCGACGACAGCGAGTACGGGCCGCGGTTCGGGGTGCGCTGGTGGCGGTTCGGGGCGGGTGTCCTGCTCGGATTGGCCTGCGGCACCAAATGGTCCGGCGCGTACTGGATCATCGGATTCACGGCCCTGTCCCTGGCCTTCGACCTCTCGGCGCGGCGCGGCTACAAGGTGCGGCGACCGTGGGCGGGCCTCGCGGTCCGCGACCTCGGTCCGACCGTCTACGCGCTGTGCGTGATTTCGGTCCTGGTCTACCTGGCCTCCTTCTGGGGCTGGTTCGCCAGCGAGACCAGCTACGACCGGTACGCGGTCGGGGTGAAGGTCGGGCGCGGCGGCGACTTCTCGTGGGTGCCGAGCGCACTGCGCGGGCTCTGGTACTACGGCGATGAGGTGCTCACCTTCCACAAGGAACTCACCAACTCCGCGGGCAATCACCATCCGTGGGAATCCAAGCCGTGGACCTGGTTCATGGGGCTGCGGCCCATGCTCTACTACTACGCCGACACCAATGTGACCGGCTGCGGCCAAGCCACGTGCGTGAAGGCCGTGATGGCCATCGGCACCCCCGCGCTGTGGTGGCTGTGCTTCCCCATGCTCGCCTGGGCCATCTGGCGCAGCGCGGTGCGCCGCGACTGGCGCTACGCGGCCGTCCTGGTCGGCTACGGGGCGGGCATCCTGCCCTGGTTCCTGGAGCTCGATCGGCAGATGTACTTCTTCTACGCCGTCCCGCTCGCGCCGTTCCTGGCCATGGGCATGGCACTGGTACTCGGCGACATCCTCGGCCACGCGCCGCCCAGCGGGCGACGGCTGTCCGGAGCACCGGGCTGGCAATACTTCGCGCCACCGAGCGAGCGACAAGGCTTGGGGCTCTTGCTGGTCTGCCTCTACCTGGCCCTGGTCATAGCGAATTTCATCTGGCTGTGGCCGATTCTGACCGCCATGCCCATCACCCCGGGCAGCTGGCACGACCACCTGTGGCTGCCCAGCTGGCGTTAGAGACTGACTTCGCCGAGCGCCGCGTGGAGGTAGCGGACGGCGGCGTCGTCGTCGAGGCCGAGGCGGCGGATCACCGCGACGTACTCCGTTGCCGCGCGACCCGCGAGATCCCGGGTCGGGTCGCCGGAGGAGGCGATGAAAGAGCCGAGCCGCCCGCGGGTTTCGAGGACGCCGTCCTGCTCCAGCTCACGGTAGGCGCGCGCCACCGTGTTGGGAGCCAGCTTCAGCGTCGCCGCCAGGGCCCGCACCGTGGGAATCTTGGTTCCCGCGGCGAGCTCGCCCGAGCGGACCCGGGCGATGATGCCCTGGCGCAGTTGCTCGTACGGCGGGACCGTCGAGTGGTGGTCGACCGGGATGTCCAGCATGGCTTCATCACACCTCGTCACGCGACAGCGGGCAGGACAGGCAGCGCGGACCGCCACGGCCGGAACCCAACTCGGAGCCGGGGATGCGCAGCACCTCGATTCCGGCGTCTTCGAGCCGCGCATTGGTGTTCTCATTGCGTTCGTACGCCACCACGACGCCGGGCGCCAGAGCCAGGGTGTTGTTGCCGTCGTCCCATTGCTCCCGCTCGGCGGTGACGCCATCCAGACCCGTGTCGACCACACGCAACTTGCCGATGCCCATGGCCTCCGCGACCACCCGCAGGAAGGGGTCGGGTCCGGAGATGCTCACGCCGCCCTCCTCCTTGCGAATGGTGAAGGCGCACAGCTCATCCTGGATGGCCGGGTACATGACCACCGCGTCGACGTCCACCATGGTGCAGACGGTGTCCAGATGCATGGTCGCACGGGTCTGCTCGATCGGCACCACGAGCACGGTGTGGGCGAGATCGTCCTCGAAGAGGCTGCGCGCCAAGGCTTCCGCGCCCGCGGCCGTGGTGCGCTCGCCCACCCCGACCGCGACCACGCCCGGCGCGAGCAGCAGCACATCGCCGCCCTCGATGGGGGCCTGGTGCGATTCGTAGGCCCGGCGCACGCCCAGGAAGCGGGGGTGGAAGGCGTAAATGAGGTCGGTGAGCGAGGTTTCGCGGGCCCGGGCGGGCAGGGCCAGGGAGGTGATGGCCACGCGCGGGCCGATCCAGAACGAGGAATCGCGGGTGAACAGCAGATTCGGGAGCGGGTCGATGACGAAGTCGTGTCCGTGGTGCATGCGCCGTACCAGCGAGGTGGCGTCCGGATCGAAGGGCAGTTCGTCGAATGTCATGCCGGACATGAGGATCTGCGCCAGCTCCGGCGCGGGCACCCGTCTCAGATGCGCGGCCAGCTCGTCGGCCAGCACATGCCCGAGTCTTCGCGCGTCGACCGCGCCCGAAATGCCCTGAATCCGTGCCGCCCCGCTGGCCTGGATGGTCTCGGTGAGCACATCCGCCAGCAGCAACACCTCCACCCCCCGACCGCGCAACACCTCGGCGAAGATGTCGTGCTCCTGCTGCGCGCGCTCGACCCAGGGAATGGCGTCGAAGAGCAGCTGGTCGTTATTGCGCGGGGTGAGTCGGCGCAGCTCGTCGCCAGGACGGTGCAACAGCACCGTGCGCAGCGCGCCGACCTCCGAGGTCACGGAAAACGGTCGCGCCGTGGGTGCGGCCTTGGTTCCCATGACACGACGGTAGTTCCCTTCGGCACGGATGGCATGCAATTCGCACCCGCGAAAAACCTGGAGTAATGTTCAGGTATGCAGACCGCGTCGTGGCAGGCGAAGGAGCTGACCCCCGGTCAGCTCGCGCAACGAGCCGGAGTTTCGGTGTCCGCCTTGCATTTCTACGAACGTGAGGGCTTGATCACAGCCCGTCGAACCAGCGGCAATCAACGCCGCTACCCCCGGGAAACCCTGCGCCGGGTGGCCTTCATCCGCATCTCACAGCGTGTCGGCATTCCACTCGCCGAAATCCGCCGCGCCCTCGACAATCTGCCCGACGGCCGCAACCCGACCCGCCGGGACTGGGAAACCCTGTCCACCACCTGGCGTGCGGATCTCGACGACCGCATCGAACAGCTGATCCGGCTGCGCGACAACCTCACCGGCTGCATCGGGTGCGGCTGTCTCTCGCTGGGGGTGTGCAAGATCTTCAATGCCCACGACCACCTGGGCGACGAGGGGCCGGGCGCGCGCGTTCTCGATACCCACGCGGCCGAGAAGTGCGCCAAACCGGAGGTCTGCGCCTCCGCGGGCAGCGATCCCGCCTAGCGGTCCAGGGTCGGTCCCGTCATTCCGGCGTGCTGTTGGCCGGAATCGCCTTCTCCCTGGGCAGGAAGGTGGTGAACAGGTCGTTGGCGCGCTGCATGACGAACTCGTAGGGCCAGGCGAACTTGCGCGCCCACCAGTAGCCGAAGCGAATGTCGAACTGGGTGTGGATGAGGTAGGTGCCCTTCTCCACACCCTTCAGAATGGTCTCGGCCACCTCGTCGGGCGACTTGGCGTGACGGCGGAAACGCTTGATCCAGGCCTGGATTCGCGGATCGTCGCGGTCCACGCCGACAATGTCCACGGTCTGCACCAGCGGGGTGTCGACCGCACCCGGGACCACCAGGTGGACGTCGATGCCGTGCCGCTTCAGATCGAAGCGCAAGACCTCCGAGACGCCGCGCAGGCCGAACTTGCTGGCGCTGTACGCGGCATGCCACGGGAAGGCGAGCAGACCGGCCGCGGAGGAGACATTGACCAGCGCGCCACCGTTTTTCGCCTCGATCATGGGCGGGATGAAATTCTCGATGACGTGGATCGGGCCCATGAGGTTCACATCCACCATGCGCTTCCAGTGGCGATGCTCGAGATTCTCCACCGTGCCCCAGGTGGAGATGCCCGCGATGTTCATGACCACGTCCAGCGCGCCGAGCTGGTCGTGCACCTTCTCGGCGAAGGCGGTGACGGCGTCGTAGTCGCTGATATCGAGGGCCGCGGCCACCTCCACGATGCCGCCGCCGGAGCGAATGGATTCGACGGTGGCGTCCAGGCCGTCGGCGTTCACGTCGGTGAGCACCAGCCGCGCGCCCTTGCGGGCGGCGGCCAGCGCCGTGGCCCGGCCGATGCCGCTCGCCGCGCCGGTTATCAAGGTCTTCTTGCCGCTCAGGCCACGATTACGCACGCCGAACCATCCTCAAATTGACAGCCTTGTCAGACCGCACGCTACTACGCGAACAGTAGTGTTCGCGAGTCGGGTGAGTACCCGTTACGCCCCCATTTTCCTGGGCATGTGGGCCCTGGGCCGGGATTCCACGCCGGGTGCGGGAACGTTAGGGAGTCGTGCCCGGACGGTCGCCGGATCGCGGCTCAATTCGGCCCGGCGGCTCAATTCGACCCGGGCATGACCGACCGGCTGGTCCCCGGTAGGTCCAGATCCAGCGCGATGCGACCGGCCGCCAGATGCTCCTCGACCTCCTCGGCGGGCATCGGGCGGGCGATCAGGAAGCCCTGTGCGCGATAGCAACCCAGCGCCACCAGCGTGCGCGCGGCCACGGTCGTCTCGACACCCTCGCCGACCACCCCGAGTCCGAACGAACCTGCCAGGCCCACAATGGATTTCACGATCGCGAGATCGTCGGCGCTGGCGCCCAGCCGCTGTACGAAACCGCGGTCGATCTTCACCGCGTCCACCGGCAGCGCCTTCAGGTGCGACAGCGAGGAGTACCCGGTCCCGAAGTCGTCGATGGCGATCTGCACACCCATCCGCTTGAGCCCACGCAGGGTCACCTGGGTGCGCGCGAGATCTTGCACCACAACGTGTTCGGTGATCTCCAGACACACCGACGACCCGTCGATCCCGTACCGCCGCAGAATCCCCTCCATGGTCTCCACGAAATCGAGGCTCACCAACTGCACGGGCGACACATTGATGCGAATAACCACATTCGACGCCAGCCCCCGCCGCCGCCAACTCGCGAACTGCTCGGCCGCCGACCGAATCACCCAGCGCCCCAACTCACCCGCGAGATTCGTCGCCTCCGCCACCCCGACGAACGCGCCGGGCGGCAGCAACCCGCGCGTCGGATGTTGCCACCGCACAAGCGCTTCCAGCGCCACCACCCGCCCCGTGCGCAAATCCACCTCGGGCTGATAGTGCAGCAGCAGCGACCCATCCGACACGGCCCCACGCAAATTCAGCTCGACATCATCCTGCAACTCGAACTGCGCCCGCATGGCATCGGTGAAAACCGCAACCCCATTCCCCCCACTACTCTTCGCACTCAACAGCGCATGATCCGCCCGCCGCAGCACATCCGCCACGGTCGTCTCCCCCGGAATCCCCAGCGCCACACCCACACTCGCCCCGCGACTGACCGTCTCCTCCCCCACGGTCACCCGCCGCGCAATAAGCTGCTGAATCCGCATGGCCTCCCGCTCCGCCGCGGCAGCATCCATCGGCTTGGCAGGCACGATCACAAACTCGTCCCCGCCGAGACGAGCGATGACGTCGGCTGGGTCCAGATTCTCGCGCATCCGAGTGGCGAGCATGCGAATGAAGTTGTCCCCGGCCGTATGCCCTAGAAAGTCATTGAGCGCCTTGAGCCGGTCCAAATCCAGAAAGAACGTCGCCACCGGGCCCGCGCACCCCGGCTTGAGCCGATCTTCCATATGTTCGAGCAGGGCCCGCCGGTTCGCCAGCCCGGTCAGGTCGTCGTGCATGGCAATGAAACGCAGCCGCTCCTCGGCCACCACACGCGCCTGCAATTGCGCGAACAGTGCGGCAATCGCCTTGAGCACGTTGAGCTCCCGCGTGCTCCACTCGCGGTCGCCCTTCTTGATGAAGCCGAGCACACCGGTCGGCACGTCGCGGGAGACCAGCGGGACAGCGGCCATGGAGACCTCTGAAATGCCCGCCGACCGCTCGATGGAGCGCTGATAGTCGGCATTATCCGGGTTGGGGCGCACGATCATCGGCTCGATACGGTGCTCCAACTGGGCGAACACGCTGTCTGACTGGTCGTCGAAATAGATGACACGCAGCGGATCGGGATCGAGCGGCGGGCGATGCGGCCACTCCGCCACCAGGACCGACGCTCGCCGTTCGAAATCCGTGTGTCGGAGATAGCAGAAATCGACATCGAAGTGCTCGACCAACCAGGACAGCACTCGCTCGCTCGCCGCCACCATCGTGGTGGCGTCGACCCCCATCAACTCGGCGGCGACCTGAGTCACCAGCGAGTCGAGTGTTCGACGAGGCACTCTGTCTCCGATCGCACTAGCCGCGCGGGGCGACTTCCGGCACCGGGAGCCGCCCACTCCGATACGTCGCGTCCGGCGCGTGACTCAAACGCAGCACCAGGGCCACGGTTTCGTCGGCGGGCACTCCCAGCAGGTTCAGTAGTCGACCCTGAAGTGACGTTAGTGTATCGGCGAACTCCGGGGAAACCTTCTTCAGCTCCTCGTGGTGTCGAGCGAACAGGAATACCGGAGAAATGGGATGAACCGCGAGGCCGTGCCGCTGCGCCTCGATCCATACCCGCTGCAATGGTGCACCGGCGCGCGCGTAGGCGGTGAGTTCCGAGGACTCCGACTCCGGGGCCGGGAAGGTCACCGCGACCAGCGCCGAAGACGACTGCAGTTGCGCGCGGGTCGGGTCCCCCAGCGCGGACCCGCCATCGAAGGCACGAATGCGTTCCATTACTTCGGGACGGCGAACCACGAGCAGCGTGCTCAGTTGCGGTGGCATCAACCCGAGTGTCCGCAGATCTAGTCCGCTCCGCAAATCGGAACCGGGCCAACGTAATTCGGCGAACATCTCGGCGTGCAGGCCGGGTGTCAAGTAACGCACCCGATCGGATTCCGCGAAAATCGCCGCCGCCGCATCGATATCGGCACGGCCGGTGATCGTGCGCAACGTTCCGCCCGAGCCGAGCGCCGCCGAGTCGAGCGCATCCAGGACCTCGGCGGACAATGGTGTGCCATCCCCGAAGTGACGGTTCGTGTGCCGGTCCAGCAGCGCTGGATAGTCGGCCGCCAGGACGTCATCCCGGCCGGTACCGAGGCGCAGCACCGCGGTCAACGGCGCGTCGCCATCGGCGTGCAGCTCGCTCGCACCGAGCAGGCCCAGCGCGGCGGCTGCAGACCGCGCGTTGTAGAGCGCGGCGCCGACCGACAGCGCGCTCGCGCGGTAGCCGATATCCATGAGCGAACTGCGCTCCGGCGCGAGCGCGATCGTGACCGCGTCCGGATCCGCGCGCAGTGTCCACGGTTGCGCATTGCCACCCGAGGGAGCCCGCTGCGCTGCCGTCAGGATTTTCGCCAGGTCACCGTCCGGCTCGGGCTCCACGGTCGGTTCGGCAGGCCACACCGGTGCCGACGAAACCGGCTCCGCCAACGCGTCCAATCGTTCTTCGAGGTCGACGCGGGTTTGACCGGATGGGAGTTTGCGCCCGAGCCCGAGTCGGCGGACCGCCGCCGCCACCGTCGCACCGCCCAGCTGCACATCGCCACCCAGTTGAGGCCAACTGTTCAGGGTGCGGCCAACCTCCAACAAACTGGCCGCCATGCTCCCGGAAAGCTTGGTGCCGTCCACGATTCGAACACCGTAGGCCGACTTCTCCCGGGTGGAGAGTTCACGCAGTTCGGCCGCGCTGACATCCCCCATGAGCCCGTGGAACGGCTGTCGCTCCGGTTCGAGGTCGTATCGCTCCACGTCCAGGAGCCCGCGATCGCTGGTTTCCATCATCAGCGGCACCCGGCGACGCTGGGCGGCCTCGCGTACCGCGAGCTTGATATCGAGCGAATCACACACTTCGACGATGATCGACATCCCGTCCAGGAATCGATCCATGTTGGTGTCGGTCAGGCCGTCGGCGAAAACCTCTACGGGTAAATACGGATCTAGCTCAGCAATCCGGCGCGCGCTGACGACCGCCTTGTTGATCCCGATATCGAATACGGTGCCGGGCAATCGATTCAGATTGCTGAGCTCGACCTCGTCGAAATCGGCCAGACGAATGCGGCCGCAGATGCCCTCCAACGCAAGCGTATGCGCGATCGCATGACCGACACTTTGCCCGATAACGCCAATTGTCTGATTTGCCAGAATGTTTTGTTCGTCGCGGGTCAACTTGTTGCGATTGCGGTCCAAGCGAACTGCGCGAAAAAGCTCCGGCCCGGGGAGCCCGACAACCGACGCCCGCCACGGGTAGTACACCCAGCGATCCGCCTCGGGGCCCTCCACCGATTCCGGCGGCGCGAGCAGCGTGGCGAACTCAGCGCGTAAAACCGCACGCAGGTCGCGGAACTCGATCCGCGAGTCGGCCCGCAACCGTGCCAGCACGGCGGCATCGTCCGGATCGGATTCGTTCAGCAGTTGTGGCCGATACACGCCGGGCACGACAGACTCCCCGCCCATCTCTATGCCAGCCCTCCCGCATGCGGCGGCATACCTACCTGGGCCGCCAACTCCGCCAGTTCCGCCTCGAGCAACGGAAGCTGGGACTCCACAGCGTGCCTGCGGAAGGTGCACGTATCCCACAGCAGCGCGACGGTGCGGTACCGATCGTTCGGATAGGGCACCGCCGGGATCCACCAGACCACGCTGCCGCCGCTGACTCGCCAGCCTTCCGCGACGCTGTCGGCGGCGGTGCTCAACGCATACCGGGCACCGAGCAGGTGCGGGATGTGTATCGCGCTGCGGGCCAATCCCTCCCGTACCGCGATGCGGTGCTCGGAATCGTGTTCGACCCACGCCGATTTGAATTCGAGCAGGCCCTCGGGGATTCGGTCGGCGATCAACTTCCGGATCGCCGCCTCACCGACGCGGCCCTCCCACTCGGTAACGGCATGCGCCTCGTCCACATGCTGGTACGGACCCTGAATGCGGGTGCCGCCAAGCATCCGGCCGGTTTCATCGAGCGCGACCACGAAAACCGTCGTGGAGCTGCCATCAATCGTCGCGTCGTAGGCCAGCGCCTCTTCGACATCGAACCGCCGGTAGGACCGCAGCGCCCCATCCATGAATTGGCGCCAGAGCTCAGGGTGCGACCGTGGCGTACAGATGAGGAACGAGCATCCGGACCGCTCATCACGGTATACGGGGCCGCCTCCCGCCCACTGCCCATTTTGGACCGTCGTGGTCGCTTCGACTGCCATACAAGTTCCTACTCCGTTGCTGCGCGAGATTCGCGCGACTACCCGAGTCCTAACCCGATACGGCCATGCTTAGACCGGCCCGGCGCAGGCACCTAGAGGAGTATCAGTCAACCAATCTGAATTGTCCAGGCATCTGGCAAACCGCCTGAAACCCGGATGCGAGTGTAGAAACTCACCCAGGTCAGACCATTGCTATCAGTTATCAAATACAACCTAAAGACTGGTCTGTTTTCGCTCAGTTATCTTTCAGCAATCACACCAGGATGGAGATGAAAAGTTCCAGTTCGGCTGGGCCGGACCAGATCTCGATCTCTTCACGGTAGGCGCGGGTGATCTCGGCGGAGGCGGTCGCGTCGTCGACCTGGGCCCAGACGTCTTCGGCGGGATCGTGGTAGTCGCCGTTGGGGCGGAAGCGGGCGTAGACGCCCTTGGGGACGCGGATGAGGACGTCGCCGACGGGGACGTCGTCGGGGCCCGCGTATTCGTAGGAGACCAGGACGTTGTAGTTGCCCGCGGGGTCGGGGACATAGACCGTGGCCAGGGGGCGTTCGGCGCCTTCGCGGTCGCGCAGACGATCGCGCAGGAACTCGATGAGCTCGCTGTTGGAGACCTTGAAGCTGGGGCGCACGCGGGGAACCACGAGGCCGCCGTAGACGCCGCCGGGGCGGACGACGATCGAATAGGTCATGAGGGCTCGACCGCCAGGTAGAGGTCGATCTTGTAGGCGTGCGGGTAGGTCTCGAAGTCGCCGGTGTGGATGCGCCGGATCTGCTTGTGCTCTTCCGCGTACGCGATCTGGGTCCACAGATCGGTCATGACCTGCGGAAAGTTGCCGACCGAGGAGAAGCGGGCGTAGGTGCCGCGCGGGAGGCGGGCCACGATGTGGCCGCGGGTCACCTCGTCCAGCGAGGCGCACTGGTAGCCCACGATCTGGGTGTTGTAGGTGCCGAGTTCGGCCGCGTAGTCGGTGTAGGCCGAGGCGAGCGGACCACCGAGCTCCTGGTGCAGAACGGCCGCCCAGGCCACTTCCAGATCGTGGTCGCGCAGTTCACCGAGGGCACGTTTCGGGCTGCGTACCGGCAACCCGGCCACCCACGTCTCGTCCCGCTCGACGATCTCGAACTGCATTGGAAGGAACTCTTTCGGAGGTGTGATTCACAGCCGGTCGGCCAAGCCTTCGCCATGCTATCAATCACCCCGGACCGTGCTCGGCGACACGACAGAGGCCGACCTCTCCCATCCGCGCGGCCGAGGGATTCCGGTCGGCGGGAGCGCGGACTAGGCGGAGGGGGCGTCGTCGCGGCGGCGGCGATGCGGGCGGGCCATCGGGGCGTGCCAGTGCCGGAACAGGGCGATCAGACGCAGCGCCACCGCACCGGCACCGGCGAAACCGCCTGTCCAGTACGTGTATTGACCGTAGCGCAGCAGGATCGCGGTGGCCGCCGAACCGAGCAGTGCGGGGACCGCGTAGAGCTCGCCGTCGCTGAGGACACTCGGGGTGACACCGGCCAGCACGTCGCGGATGACACCGCCGCCCACCGCCGTGACCAGGCCCAGCGCTGCCGACGAGGTGGCCGACATGCCGTGCTGGAAGGCGGTGACGGTGCCGGTCACGCAGAAGATGCCGAGGCCGATGGCGTCGGCGATGTTCAGCGGCGTGCGGACCACGCGCACCGGGGGATGCCAGAAGAAGATGAGCACCGCCGAGAGCAGCGCGACCCCCGCGTAGGAGACGTCGACGAAGGCCGCGGGCGGGGTGCGGCCGATGATCACATCGCGGATCACGCCGCCGCCGGTGGCCGTGGCGACGGCCAGCACCGCGATGCCGACCACGTCGAAGCGCCGCCGCACCGCGAGCAGCGCACCCGACAGCCCGAATGCGAACACGCCCAGCAGGTTTCCCGCGCTCTGCGCCGCGTCCACCGCGTTGCCGAGCTCGACGAGATCACTCATGCGTGGCCGGTTCCCTTCCTGATCGCTAACTCTCGGCTACCGGCGCTCAGTATGCCCGGCGCGCGGTCTGGGTATGTCCGACACATGACACAGCCGCGTCGCCGCACGGATCGAGCCACGATGCGTTTGAATCTGTCCGTGTGCCGCACAATTGCCCAGCTCGACGCGGAACTTACCGCGTGCCGCGCCTGCCCTCGGCTGGTGGCCTGGCGGGAGCGGGTCGCACGGGAGAAACGGGCGGCGTTCAGTGACGAAAATTACTGGGGTAGGCCGGTTCCCAGCCTGGGTCCCGGGGACGCGCGGCTGCTGATCGTCGGCCTGGCCCCCGCGGCGCACGGGGGCAATCGCACCGGGCGCATGTTCACCGGCGACCGCAGCGGGGACCTGCTCATCGCCTGCATGTACGCCGCCGGACTCGCCAACCAACCGACCAGCGTGTCCGCCGACGACGGGCTGCGGTTGATCGGCGCGCGCATGACCGCTCCAGTGCACTGCGCGCCACCCGACAACAAACCGCTCCCGTCCGAGCGCGACAACTGCCGTCACTGGCTGATCGCCGAGCTGAACCTGCTCGAACCGACGATCCGCTCGATCGTCGTCCTGGGCGGCTGGGGCTGGCAGGCGCTGCTCCCCGCGCTGGCCGAATCCGGCTGGGAGATACCGAAACCCAGACCCAAGTTCGGCCACGGCGCACACGTCGAACTCGCTCCCGCCCACGCCGACCGGTCTCCCCTACACCTGTTCGGGACCTATCACCCGTCGCAGCAGAACACCTTCACCGGACGTCTCACCCCCGCCATGCTCGAGCAAGTCCTCACCACCGCCGCCCATGCCGCTGGACTCCCCCTGCCGCATTGAGCAGGGATATATAGCGTTGCGAGCGCCGGTCGGTAGTGCGTGGACCGGTTACGATGCGGGCGTGAGCAGGGGCGATGATGAGTCCGGACTAGCGGGGGACAACGGGGCCGGGGTGAACGGCGTCAAGACGCGGCCGCGCCGGGCCGAGACTCGACAGCGGCTGCTCGACGCCGCGTTCGACGCGTTCGCCGAGGAGGGGTTCGGCCGGTGCTCGGTCGAACAGGTCTGTGAGCGGGCCGGATTCACGCGCGGAGCCTTCTACTCGAACTTCACCTCCCTGGAGGAGCTGTTCCTGGCCATGTGGGAGCAGCGCTCGGCCGCCATGCTGACCGACGCCGCCGCCATTCTCGATACTCCCGACGCCGTCGCGGGCGACCCCCGGCGCGCCGTCGAGCAGGTCCTGGCCGCGGTCCCCATGGACGACAAATGGTTTCGAATCACCTCCGAATTCACCGCCCACGCCCTGCGCAACCCCGACCTGCGGCAGGTCATGGTGGCCCGCGAGGAGGCAATCGGTGCGGCCCTCATCCCGGTCGTGGTGACCCTCATGCGCCGCAACGGCCGCCGCGTCCCCGACCCCGCCGCCCTGAGCCGCGCCCTCGTCGCCGTTCACGACGGCACCATGGCCCAATGCCTGCTGGAACCGGCCAACCCCGCCGTCCTCTCCCACCGCCTGGACCTCTTCCTCCGCGTCCTCGAGTCCTACAGCGAACCCACCTGACCCCCAAAACCCCCCATAACCAGCCGATTCGTCCCCTCCCCCTTCCACCTGCTAAAGTTCTCCAGCGCGGGCCGGAAACGACCCCGCGGGGCTATAGCGCAGTTGGTAGCGCGTCTCGTTCGCATCGAGAAGGTCAGGGGTTCGATTCCCCTTAGCTCCACAGTCGAAGAGCCTCGGATCTGAATGGTCCGGGGCTCTTTTCGTATGTCGGGGGCTGGGTGGGGTTGGTTAGTTGGGGATGGGGAGGTGGCAGCGGGCTAGTTCGAATTCGGGGACTCGGTCTATGCGGTAGTGGGCGTAGGTGAGGGATTGGTGGAGGTTGTGGCGGAAGAGGGTGAAGGTCAGGGGGGAGCGGGTGGAGGAGAGGAGGTCTTGGGTTTGGGGGCAGGTTAGGGCTGTTTGGATGCGGGTGGTCCAGCCTTCGTCCAGGAAGGCAGGGAGGTGGGGGTGGCGGGTTTGCATGCCGGTGTCTACGACGGCCCAGTCGGAGTCGAGGTTTTTGTCGTGGCCTATGCGGGCGTTGGGGAATCGGAAGGTGTGGGCGGCTAGGGGGTAGGCCAGGCCCATGGGGTCGAGGACGCGAACTTCGAGGGGCAGGTTCATGCTGATCATGCCTAGATTCACGAAGAAGACGGTGTTCGGGGCGGTGCCGTCGGGGGTTTGGGGCGGGACGGTTTGCCACTCTTGGAAGGACGGGGTGTTGATGAGGAGGCCGCCGTTGGGGGTGCTGGCGACCTCGTGGAGCATGGCGCGGATGCGGGGGTAGTCCAGGTAGTCCTCGGCGCGGAGGGGGTGGGCGTGGCCGGTTGTGCGGATGTAGTAGAGGCGTTCGTCCGCTATGCCGGAGGCGGTTATCGCATTGTCGGATTCGATGGCGGTCACGGTCGATGCGGCCAGCGCCCAGCCCGCGATGCCGAACAGAGCCGCCGCCACCATACGGTGCTTATGCGAATTCGACCGCTCGACAGCCGATTTCAGCGGTAGCACCAGGACGGGCAGGAGCAGGCAGAAAAGGGGCGGCAGCAGCATGCGGCCGTGCATGAAATCGCCGCCGACGCGAATCTCGTAGACGGTCAACAGAAGACCGGCACCGAGCATGAGGGTGACCACAGCGGATGGGGACCGGAGCGAAAAGGCGATGCCACCACCCGAGAGCCGGGAGCGCAGCGCGAACGCGGAAGCCACGCTCAGCATGAGCAACGGAACCCACAACCAGTAGGGGCCGACCAAATTCCAGAGGTAGACGAGTCCCTGTCGCCATTTCGCGCCGCCCGCATCCTTGGCGACGGCCGTATTCGGGTAGGGCAGGGCGTAGTAGCCCATCCGCCAGATCTGATAGCCCACCGGCACGAGACCCGCCGCCAGCACAGTCGACGCACGGAATATCCACGGCCGCAACCGAACCTCCGAAATCCGCGCACAGCAGATCATGAAAACCGCTGGCGCACCGACCATTACCAGCTCGGGTCGAATCAAAGGTGCCAGGCCCGCGAAGAATGCCAGACCGAGAACTTGTCATCCTTGGCTTTTCCGATCGACTCCAGCTGATCAGCCCCCACCACAACACCGCGAGCCAGCAGACGACCAGACTGGATTCCAGCCCCGAGGTGACGTAGTCGCGGGCCGGAGGCAACGCGATATAGACGAGAGCGCCTGCCGGAAGCAGCAATCCGGCGCGGCCCCCACCCCACAGCCGGGCCGTTCCCAGCATGGCGACGACCATGGCCACGACCGACAGGATCAACCCGAGGCCCAGCGCCACGTACTCCAGCCGCGCCCGAGTTACCCAGCTGCCGAACCAAATGAGATACGTCCAAGCCGTGCTGGTATTGACCTCGACGCGCTCCCCCACATTGAATACCGGGCCGTTGCCCGCCAACAGATTTCGCACCGTCCGCAACACGGTCAAGCCGTCGTCGGCCATCCACCGCCGCTCCCACCCACCGATCGCGAAAAGACCTGCGGTCAACACGATTCCACCGATCAGGCCAAGCCGATCAGAACGATTACCCACCCCGCAATCTTGCGGACGCCACCGCCACCGGGCAGGCCACAGAAAGCGTGGGCGCGACATTCCTTTTCAAGATCATTAGCATCGGCACCGCTTCCCGATATCCGCCGTCAGAGCGTGCCGTTTTCTATGTCGCGTTTGAGGGCGGCCTGGTAGGCGCGGTGGGAGGAGGTGCCGTTGTCGGCGGTGAAGCCAATCAGGGCGGGGTCGGCGGTGAAGGTGATGTGTTCGTTCACCGTGGTGGTGTTGTTGCCGTTGTCGGTGAAGGTGATTTTCTGGTGGGTGATGACGTCGGGTTGGTCGTAGCTGTCGGTGAGGTAGTAGTGGTCGGCCGGGTAGAGGCGTTGTTCGGCTTGGGTTTTCGCGGGGTAGTCGACCGAGCCCATGGGGACGTTTTCCAAGGCGGTGAAGTCGATGGTCTCGACGACGCCGTCATTGCAGGTGCGGTGGGTGATGATGTCCTGCAGGAACGGATGTCGGCCGATGTCGTTGCGGAGGTTGGAGTAGACCGTCCACACCTTTGCCAAGGGCGCGTTGATGGTGATCGGGAGATCGACCGTGCGCGTCGTGAAGCCGGACTGGCCGGACGACGGACTCTTCATCGCGGCCTGATATTCGGCCCAACCGACCTGCCAGCCCGGGGTGTACGAATTCGGGGTGTCGGTGCAGGTCGGTGCGGAATCCGCCTGCGCCACCGGTGAACCGGCCGCCGCGAACGACAGCACCATGGCGCATCCCACAAGATATTTCACGGGCGGACTGTAACGCGTTCTCGTTTCCTTCGCTCGCCGTTTGCGGAACCGCTGGCCGCCGACTTCGGCGGGTGGGGCGTCGAGCAAGATAGGGGGCGAATAATCCCAGTACAAGGAGAAGCAAGTGCAACGCATCGGCGTGATCGGCGGCGGCACCATGGGTGCCGGTATTGCCGAGGTGGCTGCCCGCGCGGGCGGGTCGGTCCTGGTCCTCGAGCGCGACAAGGAGGCGGCCGACGCGGCCGTGGCGCGGATCGAGAAGTCGCTGGCCCGGGCGGTGAAGTCCGGTCGGCTCGAACAGGCCGACGCCGACGCGGCCCGCGCCCGGGTCACCCTCACCACCTCCATCGACGATTTCGCCGATCGCGAGCTCGTCATCGAGGCGGCCCCGGAGATCGAGGCGCTCAAGACCGATTTCTTCGCGAAGCTGGACGCCATCGTCTCCCCCGAGACCATCCTGGCCACCAACACCTCCTCGATCCCGGTGATCCGTCTGGCCAATGCCACCGCCAATCCGGGCCGCGTGGTGGGCGTGCACTTCTTCAACCCGGTGCCGGTGCTGCCGCTGGTCGAGATCGTGGTGACGCTCAAGACCGAGCGCGAGGTGGTGGACAAGGTCACCGCTTACGCCCGCGACGTGCTGGGCAAGCGCACCATCGAATCCAAGGATCAGGCCGGATTCATTGTCAACGCGCTGCTGATCCCGTACCTGTGCAATGCGATTCGCATGTTCGAGACCGGTTTCGCCAGCGCCGAGGACATCGACGAGGGCATGGTCAGCGGCTGCGCCCACCCGATGGGTCCGCTGCGCCTGACCGACACCGTCGGCCTCGATGTGACCCTCGCGGTGGCCGAATCCCTGTACGCGGAATTCGGTGAGCCGCAGTACGCGCCGCCGGTGCTGTTGCGCCGCATGGTCGATGCCGGTTACCTGGGCCGCAAGACCGGCCGCGGCTTCTACACCTACTGACGCACGCACGAAAAACCGCTGGGCGGTGGACGACCCGATCGTCGTCCACCGCCCAGCGGCGCATTCACTTGTGGGAGTGAAACTTTCGCCGACTCAGTAGTCGATGCGGTCGGTCTTGGCCAGCCACGCCTCGAACGGCTCGGTGCGGTTCGGCAGGTCGAGGTGCTCGATGGTGGTCGGCCAGTTGCCCTCCGGACGCACCTCGAACAGCTCGTAGAAGACGCGATCGTCGAAGCCCGCGGTGGCGGCGTCGTGGCGATCCGCCGAGTAGATGATGCGGTCCACGCGCGCCCACAGCGCCGAGGACAGGCACATCGGGCAGGGTTCGCACGAGGTGACGAGGACGCAGCCCTCGAGGGAGAAGGTGCCGAGCTCCTTGCAGGCGTTGCGCATGGCGGTCACCTCACCGTGGGCGGTGGGGTCCAGGGTCGAGGTGACCTTGTTGTGGCCGACCGCAACGATGTCGCTGCCCTTGGCGATCAGGGCGCCGAACGGACCGCCGCCGTTCGCCACGCTGGTGGTGGCCAGGCGGATCGCCTCTTCCATCCAGGCGCGCTCCAGCGCCTGAACGTCGATCTCCTGCGTAGAGGTCATGGTCACTCCTTGTTCGACGGTGGGGACATCCCGGCTGCCGGATTTCGTACCGGCGCCGCCGCCCGTGTGGCGGTCGGGAGGACGTCGCGACACCCATCCCTTGCGTTCGTGCAACTTGTGTGAAGCAGTACACATCCAAATGAGGGGAATCAGCTACGGAAGAAGACATGAACCCGTGTAGGGGGCAGGACCCCCTTTTCGTAGGGACTCACAAAGCGCCCGCTATTCCGGGTTGCTGACCATGGGCTATCAGCGCAGAACGGTCTTTGTACGCATGACGAATTCAGCGATATATCCGTCGTGCGGCAGGCCGGGCGCCATCCACGGGGTCGGATGGTCGCCGATATAGACGTTGGCAATGCTCGGTTCGGCCACCAGCGCGTCGACCAGGGCGGAATCGCTCGTCACGGCCGTGAGGACCAGGCTGTCGCGCAGGGGTGCGATCCCTGCAGAGGGCTCCCACGGGGCGATCCAGGCGCACGGGAAACCCAATTCGCGGCCGAGCTGGTCGGCGAACGGGCTGTCGAGCTGATGGATTGCCGGGCGCAGGACGGCACTGCCGTCACCGAGGTCGTCGACGATGCCGTCACCGCCGAGCCACGCCTTGGTGCCCGCGGCGAGTTTTCGCAGGTGCTCGTCCCAGCGCCGGGCGGGCTCGAGGGGCATGACGGGCAGCACGGCGCGGTCGTCGGTCGGGGGCAGGCTGGGCAGCGCGGCCAGGCGTTCGGCCAGCGCCGCCGCGACGGGTGCCGGATCGCCCTCGACGAGGACGCCGGTGGCATTGACGCAGCCGACTCCCGCGCCACCGGCGATCGATTCCACCAGGGTGTCGAGGATCGGTTCCCAGTCGACCTCGGCGGTAATGAGGATCTTGGAACGCCCCGGGCCCTGCGGCAGGATGCGCGGATCGCCCGCGTATTTGCGCACCACGTCGGCACCGCCGTAGACCATCCCGAGGTCGGCGTGGCGCAGAATGTCGTCGGCCGCGCGGTGATCGGTGGGCAGCAGGACTATTCGGTCTTCTCCGAATCCGGCCTCGCGCAGGGCGGTGATCAGGCGATACGGGGTGAACGGCTCGCGCCGGGAGGGACGAACGGCTACCCGGTAGCCGAGCGCGAGCACATCCAGCCAACCCTGGTGCACCGCAGGGTGATTGCCCGCGGCGTGGACCGCGAAGACGTCACCGCGACGGGTCCACACCGCCCGGCCGGACCGGGTGAGCGGATCGTGCCAGGAGCCGACCGCACCGGTGGGGCGAGCGTTCCCGACGCTGTGGTGGATTCGTTCGGCGGCCCGCGCGATGTCCTCGGTGGCGGTGCGTACCACGGTGATCGGCAATCCGGTGCTGACGCTGACGGTGTGCTGATACTCCTGCACCGTGAGCCCCGCGACCCGTTCGGTGGCGAAGGCCCAGCCCGCCGCCGCGATGGCTTCGATCCGTGCGTCGAGGGGCAGCTCGGGTGCCCGGCGCAGCGCCTTCATGGCCCGGGTGACGTAGAGCGAGGGCGCGAGACTCAGTGTCGCGACCGGGTTTCCGGTCACGTCGCGGAGGGTTTCCAGCCGACGGGACCGATAGGTGCCGCCGGGGCCGAGCGTATCGAGGGCGAGCATCAGTACACGCCCTCGATCACCGTCGCGCCGCTGAAGGATTCGACGGGCGCGATATCGGCGACGGAATCACCGAGGCCGCCCTCCGGCGGCGCGATGCGCGTGGCGTAGTCGCGCTCGACATTGTTGACCAGCAGGGCCGTTCGGCTCAGGTGGTTGACGACGATTTGGCCGCGCTCACCGTAGGGAACGACCGTGCCGGTGTCGGGGTCGATCACCCGGAAGGTGGTGTACGGCGCGAACGAGTCGAAGACGCACGGTTCGTCGGGACCGAGGCCGGGGCGTTCCACGGAGGTGCCCAGCATCATGGTGCTGCCGTAGCCGCCGACCAGCTTGACGCCCGGGAACACCTCGTCCCGCAGCAGGTCTCGGGTGTCGGGGTCCAAACTCGTTCCGCCCCAGATGATCACGCGGATCTTCCGGTTCACCAGCTCGACCAGGCCGTCGTGTTCCGCGAGACGTTCCAGCATGGGCGGGGTCGCGAAGAGCAGGCCCACTTCCTGATTGGCCAGAATGAATCCGATCTGCTCGATCAGGTGGTCGGTGTACGCGGCGACCATGTCCATCCGCCCGTCGGCAATGAGCTTCTTGACCCAGCGCGGGTCCAGATCGATGGCGTAGTTCAGTCCACCGCGCAGCGCGGCGGTGTCGACCGCCATGGCTCCGACATTGTGCGGCCCGGTCGGAACGGCGCTGAGCCAGTCGATGTTTCGGGGGACGCCGTGCGCGTCCAGACGTTCGCTGAACCATTCGACGCTGCGGCGCTGCCACTCCGCGGTGAACATCACACGCTTGGGTGCCCCGGTGGTGCCGCCGCTTTCGTAGACGCTGGCGCGGTGATCATCGCCGAAGCCGCGCGGAATCAGGTCGCGGACGGCGACATCGCGCAGCTCGTCGACCATATTCGGGAACTTCGAGAGATCGTCGAAATCCCGGATGTCGGTGAGCGGATCGAAGTCGAATGCCTTGGCGCGCTCCAGCCAGAACGGCGATCCCGTCTCGGGGTCGAAGTGCCAGCGCATCATCTCCCGAACGAATTCGCCATTGCTTTGCCGTGTCATGGAAAGTCCCTCCGATGCCCTATTTATCGCGTTGCAGCACAACATCTTTCGGAGCGGACATGCGTTCGTAGGAGTCTACGAAATCCCGCCTGTGACCCCGGGCACAGTTCGTGGCTTCCTGGCCTGGCCGCCGCGACTCGCCCGCCTGTGTACTTCATTACGAAGTTCGCAATCTCGAGGCAATTACCTTGCCGGACAAGGATTTTTCGTGGCTGTTCAGCGCAAGCACACCATGTATCACTCGAGTGTCATCGATGCCGATCCGGCCGCCGTGTGGGCCGTGGTCCGCGACGCGTTGCAGCTGGTGTCGATCGTCTCGGGTCCCGCGGCCAAGGATGTGCACTGGGTCGGAGACGCCGGGCCGGAACGGGTTCCGGCGCTCTACAACTTCACGCTGGTGTTCAGCGACGGCCTGGTGCAGCAGGAGATCGCGGGTCGCGACGAGCTGCAGCGGTCGCAGACCTACCGCTCCATCGAGCCGACCATGGGTGTGGAGCGCTATGTCGCCACCATTCGCGTCCGGGAGATCACCAATGATCCCACTCGCTGCTTCTTCGACTGGGAGCGCGAGCTGACGATCGAGCCCGGCGCCGATCTCGAGGTCGTCGAAACGATCATCGACATGATGGCCAAGCAGGTCGACGCCGTGCGCGACCACTTCGCCCAGCGGTAACGCCCGCCGACCTCGCATCGAAGGAGAACAACCGTGTCAGAGTCGTTGTCGGGCCGACATATCGAAATCGATTGGCCCGAACTGGGAATCACCGTCACCGCGGAACTCGACGGCCGCAATCCGGAGCTGGCCGACGCGCTCTGGGAGGCGCTGCCCTACCGCAGCCTGCAGGGCCACGCGCTGGTCGCGGGTGAGCATCTGTACCACGTCGCGCCGATCCCCTCGCTGCTGCACACGCCCGCCGAGACCAAGATCCCGGACCGGCGGGACGCGCCCGACGGCACCGTATTCCTGTCCGCGCTGCAGCATTTGGGCATCAAGTACGGCACGCTGACCGAGCCCATGCCCGCCGCACCGGTGGGCCGGATCCGGTCCGAGGATCTGCCCGCGCTGCTGGAAGCCGGTCGGGCGGTGTGGGATTCGGTCTACTCGACGAAGCAGCCGATCCTGGTCGAGGTCCGCAAGGCGGGAACCGCAGGCGGCCATCGCATTCCACACCTGACCGCCGTCGACGCCGATGCGAACCGGCTGATCCACGATGTCCACGCCGAGACCGAGCGCATCTGGCTGACCGAGCCGGTTGAGCTGGCCGAGCTGCATCGTGGTGTCATCGCCTCGGGGGCAGGCAGTTTCGATACGGTGCTGCCCACCCTGCTGTTCGTCAATGGCGAGACCCGCCCACTCGGGTACGCCTCCTACGGCGGACTGGTGCGCGGCGCGGTCCAGGGCATGCCGATGGAGTCCCTGCGCCACATGACGCGCCTGCTGGTCGGCGTCCCGGCCGAGTTCCTGGGCTACTGCGGCCTGGAGCCGCTGTGGGCGTTCACCCAGCGCTTCCTGGCCTGCCTCGACCACCTCGATCGCGACGACTTCCTGGCGGTGACGAGCCAAATCGCGCTCTACGTCAACACATTGGGCGCGTGGAACCTGCACCTGTACCCGTGGGACACCGGTGATCACCTGCGTCAGCACCGCCCGGCCGAAGTGGGCTCGCAGTCGTGAGCGAGCACCGCACGGATACGGTGGAACGCACCGAGGTCCTGGTCATCGGCGGCGGTGTCATCGGCACCTCGATCGCGTGTCAGCTGGCCGAGGCCGGGGTCGGGGTCGTGCTGCTCGAGCGCGGCGATCTCGGGTCCGGGTCGTCGGGCACCACCGCCGGGATCGTGCGCACCTACTTCCCCGGCAATCCCCTGATCGGCGGTCTCGCGGTGCGCAGTCTCGCCGCGTATCACGCGCTGGCCGAACGCACCGGAACCGACCTGCTGCCGCAGCGGGTCGGTTTCCTGGTGTTGTTCACCGAACAGCGGCAGGTGGCGGACTTCCACCGGGAGCAAGAGGCCCAGCGAGCTGCAGGCGTAGAGGTCGAGTTGATTTCCGCCGCCGAGGCGGCACGATACAACCCGCTGCTGGATCCGCGCACCATCGTGGCGGCCGCCTGGTCGCCCGAGGCGTACGCGTGCGATCCGGCCGCGATCGTGCACGCCTACGCGGCGACGGCCGAGCGGGCCGGGGCCGTGTTGCGCACCCAAACCCCGGTCACCGCAATCGATCCCGACGGCCGGGTGCACACGCCCTCCGGCAGTATCCTGGCCGGAACCATTGTCTGCGCGGCCGGTCCCTGGGCCGACACCGTGGCCGCCATGGCCGACGTGGAGCTGCCGGTCACGACCTATCCGGTCGACATGCTCCTGACCGACGCGCCCGCGGGCGCTCCGCACACGCTGCCCATGACCCTGCACCCGTCGAGCCTGCGCATCCGTTCCTGGGGAGACCGCATTCTCATCGGCATGGGCCGCCCGGGACCCGATGAATCGCACGACGAGTGGCGGCGGCGGGTGTCGGATCAGCTCGGCTCCGCCTTCCCGGAGCTCGCGGGGCAGCGCGTCGACCACGGCTGGAGCGGGGATCTCGATGTCAGCCCCGATGGCATGGCCGTCATCGGCCGCGATCCCGCCCGCCCATTCCTGTACGCGGCGGGATTCTCCGGCCAGGGGCTGTGCCAGGCGCCCGCCGCCGGGGAGCTCGTCCGCGATCTCGTCCTCGGCAAAGAAGGAAATCAAAATGATCGTCTTGGGGTGCAACGGTTTCAGCCGAGTCTCGGAATTCTTCGCTGAGAACTTCGGTGCGGTCGGCATCGACAAGCACTACCTCATGGGCCACGATGCGGGCGCGTCGCTGCTGATCGACGGCGAACTCGTCGCGGCCGTGGAGGAGGAGCGACTCAACCGGGACAAGAAGACCACCGACTTCCCGATCAACTCGGTGCGCTGGTGCCTGGATCACGCGGGAATCGACTTCGCCGACGTCGATCTGCTTGCGATTCCCTGGAATTGGTCACCCGAGGTCGTGAACGAGGTGCTGGCCGACATCTCCGCCGCACCCATGGACGAGGTGGCGCGGCAGCAGCTGCTGCGTGGAATCCGCGGGCTGGCAGCCGAAGTCGTCGGCCCCGAGGCGATCCTGGCCGATTTCGCGGCGCGCACCGGCTTCACCCCCGACCCGGCCAAGGTGGTGTTCGTCCCGCACCACATCGCGCACGCCATGACCGGCTACTACCTGGCAGGGATGCCCGACAGCGCGTTCCTGGTCAGTGACGGTCGCGCGGAACGGTTCTCGACGGTGCTCGGCGAGATCCGGCAGGGCCGCGTCCGCATCTTCGAGGAATCCACGATCGGTGCGGAGTACTCGATCGGCATTCTGTTCAGCGCGATCACCCGCTTCCTCGGATTCGTTCCCAACAATGACGAATACAAGGTGATGGGACTGTCCGGCTACGCCGAGCCGCCGGTGCCGAATCCGTTCGTCGAGGACCTGCTCGAACTGCACGCCGACGGCCGGTACGCCTTCCGCAGGCCCCTGGAGACAGACAACCCACGCGGCCTGGATCCGCTGTTCGAGCAATACTTCGGCCCGTTCGAGAGCACCCTCGAGTATCAGGCGCGGGTCGCGGCGGCAGCGCAGGAGATGCTGGGCGTGGTCACCAATCATCAACTGCGCGCGCTGGAATCGAAAACGGATCTCGACCATCTGTTGTTCGAGGGCGGCGTCGCATTGAACTGCCTCAACAACACCCCGCTGTTCGAGGGGTCACGCTTCGCCGAGATGGACGTGAGCTTCGGCGCGAGCGATACCGGCATCACGATCGGGGCGGCGGTGCGCGCCTGGCTCGACCACCCCGACAGCGCCGGAACGGATCGGCCCGCTCCGCGCGTAACCCCGTACCTCGGACCGGAATACGATGATGCC
The DNA here is from genome assembly GCF_035818795.1 of Nocardia sp. CDC160. Taxonomy (NCBI): domain Bacteria; kingdom Bacillati; phylum Actinomycetota; class Actinomycetes; order Mycobacteriales; family Nocardiaceae; genus Nocardia; species Nocardia sp. CDC160. The sequence goes on from NZ_JAYKYT010000003.1 coordinate 1,289,594, forward strand.
GCGATCGAGCAGGCCCTGCGCGAGTTCGGCGATCGAGTCGGCTGGACCCGGCTCGGCGATGACGAGATCGTCGACCAGGTGTCGAAACTGCTCACCGAGAAGGTCGTCATCGGCTGGTTCGAGGGCCGGATCGAGCACGGCCCACGGGCTTTGGGGCACCGCAGCATTCTGGCGAACCCGAAGTTCCCGGATATCAAGGACGTCATCAACACCCGGGTCAAGCATCGCGAACCGTTCCGCCCGTTCGCACCGCTGGTGCTGGAGTCGGATGCGCCGCGGGTCTTCGAGATGGGCCGCAAAACTCGTTCGCCGTACATGACTTTCGTGTTTCCCGTGCGGCCGGAGTTCCGGGACGTGATTCCCGGCGCGACCCACGTGGACGGCACGTCGCGGGTGCAGACGATCACCGAACGTGACACCCCGCGCCTGGCGGCGCTGCTGAGCCGCTTCACCGCGCTCACCGACGTGCCGTGCCTGATCAACACCTCGTTCAATGTCGCGGGCGAACCGATCGTGTGCACCCCGGCCGACGCGCTGCGCTGCTTCCTCGGCACCGAGATCGACTATGTCGTGCTCGGCAACTATCTCGTCACGAAAGCCGCCACGGACCAATGACATTCGCCGCGGGAGAGCCAACAACGCTGCTGCTGATGCGGCACGGCGAGACGGCGCTGACGCCGGAGAAGCGATTCTCCGGCAGCGGCGGTTCCGATCCGGCGCTGTCGGAGACCGGGCGGCGGCAGGCCGAGGCCGCCGCCCGCCTGCTCGCGGAGCTCGGCCCGGTGCACGCGGTGGTGTCCTCGCCGCTGCGCCGGTGCCGGGAGACCGCCGAACCCGCGGCCCGGAAGCTGGGCCTGGACATCCGCCTCGCGGCGGGACTGCGCGAGGCGGATTTCGGCAGCTGGGACGGCCTGACGTTCGCCGAGGTCCGGGACCGTTACCCGGAGGAGTGGACGGCCTGGCTGGCGTCGCCGTCGGCGGTGCCGGGCGGCACGGGCGAATCGCTGGATTCGGTGACGCGCCGGGTGGAGTGGTCCCGCGATCAGCTGCTGGCGCGGCATACGGGCCAGACGGTGCTCGTCGTGTCGCATGTCGCGCCGCTGCGCACCCTGATCCGATTGGCGTTGGGCGCTCCCCCGGAGTCGCTGTTCCGCATGGAGTTGGCGGCGGCGTCGATTTCGGCGGTGTCGTACTACGGCGACGGGTCCGCCTCGGTGCGCTGGTTCAACGACACCTCACACCTGCGCTGAATCACCCTCCCCCGCAATAGGACGAGGCCCCGGTTCTCCAGAGAACCGGGGCCTCGCCGTGTTGCCCTAGGCGCTGTCCGATTTGCCTTAGGCGCTGTCCGCGATCGAATGCACCGGTGCCACGGTGTTTTTCGCGTGGCGCTCGTGCTCGAAGGTCATGATCAGATCCGCCGCGACGCTGACCGCGATGATCGCCGGTTCCTTGCCCGTGATCTCGGTGAGCCCGATGGGGGTCTTGATCCGCGCGATGGTGGCCGCGTCGAACCCGCCCTCGGTGGCCAGCTTCTTCTGGAACCGCGCCCATTTGGCGGACGACCCGATCAGTCCGATCGACCCGAGTTCCGGTGTGCGCAAGGCGGTGTCGCACAGCGCCGCGTCCTCGGCGTGATCATGGGTCATGATCAGCACGTGGGTGCCCGGCGGCAGCTCGGCGATCACTTCCTCCGGCAGCATCAGCGGCCGATGCACGTGCACCTGCGCCACCGCGTCGTCGAGGACGGTGAGCCGTTCCGGCGCGAGCTGCTCCGGGCGGGTATCGATCAGGTGCAGATCGAGCTCCTGGCGGGCCAGGATGCGGGCCAGCTCGTAGCCCACATGCCCGACCCCGAAGATGGCCACCGCGGGCACCACCGGCAGCGGCTCCAGCAACACGCTGACCGCGCCGCCGCAGCACTGCACGCCGTGCCGGTTGGTGACCTTGTCGTTGAGGGCGAAGTCCATGATCTCCGTCTCCGGATCGGGCTGGGCGAGCAGTTCGCGCGCCCGGTCGATGGCGACGGCCTCGATATTGCCGCCGCCGATCGAACCCCAGGACTCCGTCCGTCCCACAACCAGTTTCGCGCCCGCCTTGCGGGGCGCGTGGCCGCGCACGGTCGCGACGGTCACCAGCACGCCGGGTTCCCGACGGGCTCGCAACCGCTCGACCGCGGCGATCCAGGTCATGTCAGACTCCGCTCAACGCGGTCGCACCGGTGACGGCGTGACCGTTGCTGCCATTGCCGTTGCTGCCATTGGTGCCGTTGACGCCATTGCCGTTGTGGCCGTTGCCGTTCACGGCGTGACCGTTCGCGGCGTGGCCGTTGGTGGTGTACGCGGCCACCGACGGTGCGCCCTGGCGCGCGGCCTGGATCGCCCAGTACACCGACTCCGGCGTGGCGGGCGAGGCCAAATCGACGCTGGTGCCCTCGGCACCGAACGCCGCGGCGGCCTGCCGCAATGCCTCGCGCACCGAGAACGCCAGCATGAGCGGCGGCTCGCCGACGGCCTTGGAGCCGTAGACCGCGCCCTCCTCGGTGGCATCCTCGAGCAGCGTCACATTGAACTCCTCGGGCATTTCCGAGAAGCTCGGCAGCTTGTAGGTGCTCGCCGCCTGGGTCAGGAACCGGCCGCGGTTGGGGCCGTCGCTGGTGTCCCAGCGCAGGTCCTCGAGCGTCAGCCAGCCCGCGCCCTGCACGAAGCCGCCCTCGACCTGACCGATGTCGATCAGCGGCGAAAGGCTGTCGCCCACATCGTGAACGATGTCCACGCGGCGGATCTTGTAGGCGCCGGTGAAGCCGTCCACCTCGACCTCGGTCGCGGCCGCGCCGTAGGCGAAGTACTTGAACGGCGAACCCTGGAAGATCTTGGCGTCCCAGTGCAGACCCTCGGTGCGGTAGTAGCCCGAGGCCGACAGCTGCACGCGCTGGAAGTACGCGGTGTGCACCAGCGTGTCCCAGTCGAGGGTCTTGTCGCTGCCCAAAAGTGTTGCGACACCGTCGATGATGCGGATGTCGGAGGCATTGCCGCCCAACTGGGTCGCGGCGACCTGGACCAGGCGCGCCCGCAACTGCTCACAGGCGTTCTTGATCGCGCCGCCATTGAGATCCGCGCCGGAGGACGCGGCGGTGGCGGAGGTGTTGGGCACCTTGTCGGTTCGCGTCGGGGCCAGCCGCACCTTGTGCAGCGGGATGCCCAGCGTGGTCGCGGCGACCTGCATCATCTTGGTGTGCAGGCCCTGGCCCATCTCGGTGCCGCCGTGGTTGATCAGGACGGAGCCGTCCTTGTAGATCAGCACCAGCGAACCGCCCTGGTTGAAGGCGGTGAGGTTGAACGAGATGCCGAACTTGATGTTCGTGATCGCCAAGGCGCGCTTGGTGTTCGGGTGCGCGGCGTTGAAGGCCGCGATCTCGCGCTGCCGCTGCGCCCAGTCCGCGTTGTCCTGGGTCTGGTGCCAGATCTTGCCGATGCGATCGGTCTGCCCGACCGGCTGACCGTACGGGGTGGTCTGGTTGGGCGCGTAGAAGTTGCGCTCGCGCAGCTCCGCCGGATCCAGGCCCAACAGCGGGGCGCAGCGGCCCATGATGTCCTCGATCACGATCATGCCCTGCGGGCCACCGAAACCGCGGAAAGCGGTGTTGGAGACCGTATTCGTCTTGGCGATGCGACCCGCGACGTGCGCGTTCGGGATCCAGTAGGTGTTGTCGATGTGGCACAGCGCGCGGGCCAGCACCGGCTCCGAGAGGTCCAGGCTCCAGCCGCCGTCGGCGGTCAGCGTGGCATCGAGGGCCTGGATGCGGCCCTGCGCGTCGAAGCCGATCTTCCACGAGGCGTGGAAGCCGTGCCGCTTGCCGGACATGGTGAGGTCCTGAGTCCGGTTGAGCCGCAGGCGAACCGGGCGACCAGTGAGCTTGGCGCCGAGCGCGGCGACGGCCGCGAACCCGTGCGGCTGCATTTCCTTGCCGCCGAAGCCGCCGCCCATGCGCAGGCACTGCACGGTCACCTCGTGGCTGTGCAGACCGAGCACGTGCGCCACGATTTCCTGGGTCTCGGACGGGTGCTGGGTGCTGGACTGGATGAAAACCTGTCCGGCCTCGTCGATCTGGGCCAGCGCGCAGTGGGTCTCGAGGTAGAAGTGCTCCTGGCCCTTGAACTCGAACTCACCCTCGAACACATGCACCGAGTTGGCGAAACCCTCATCGATATCGCCACGGATCATGGTCGGGCGCGCGCCGTGGAAGCTCTCGGCCTCGATCGCCTCGCGCACGGTGATGAGCGAGGGCAGCTCCTCGAGCTCCACCTCGACGGCCGCCGCGCCCAGCCGGGCCGCCTCCAGGGTGTCGCCCAGCACCCACGCGACCGCGTGGCCGTGGAACATGACCTCTTCGGGGAACAGCGGCTCGTCGTGCTTCATGCCCGCGTCATTGACGCCGGGCACGTCGGCGATGGTGAGCACCCGCACGACGCCCGGCACCGCGTAGGCGGCATCGGTGTTCAGCGACTTGATCTTCCCGTGCGCCTTGAACACCTGCACCGGGTAGGCGTGCAGGCAGTCCTTGGTGCGGTACACCAGGTCGTCGGTGTAGAGCGCGGTGCCGGTCACGTGCAGCGACGCGCTCTCGTGCGGCATCGGGACGCCGACAACCGGCTTCTCGGGGCGTTCGGACAAATGGCTCATGACAGCACCGCCTCGGTGGTCTGCGCGTACAGCTTCTTCAGGCTCTGTCCGAGCATCGCGGCGCGGTACTCGGAGCTGGCGCGGTGATCGTTCATCGGCGTGCCCTCGCCCTGCAGGATGGCGGCGGCGGCCTCGACGGTCTCGGTGGACCACGGCTTGCCGATCAGCGCGGCCTCGGTGTCGCGGGCGCGGATCGGGGTGGCGGCCACACCGCCCAGGCCGATGCGGGCCCGGGTCACGACGCCGTCCTCGATGTCGAGCGCGAAAGCGACCGCGACACTGGAGATGTCGTCGAAGCGCCGCTTGGCGATCTTGTGGAACGCGGTGACCTTGGCCAGCGGCAGCGGGATGCGCACGGCGCGGATCAGCTCGTCGGGGCGACGCACGCTCTGCCGGTAGCCGGTGAAGTAGTCGGCCAGCTCGACCTCGCGCTCACCGTCGGCGGAGGCGAGCACCACCGACGCACCCAGCGCGAGCAGCGCGGGCGGCGAGTCACCGATCGGGGAACCGGTACCCAGGTTGCCGCCGAAGGTGGCGTTGTTGCGAATGAGCCGGGAGGCGAACTGCGGGAACAGCTGCGCCAGCAGCGGCACGCTGCCGTCGAGGCGACGCTCGATCTCGGTCAGCGGCACGGCCGCGCCGATCTCGATGTGATCGGACTCGATCTTCAGGCCGCGCAGTTCGGGCAGGCGATCGATGCCGATGGCGTAGTCCGCACGGCGCGAACGAATATTGACCTCGACGCCCCAGTCGGTGGAACCGGCCACGAGCACCGCGTCCGGGCGCTCGCGCAGCAGCTGCACGGCCTCGGCGAGGGTCTCGGGACGACGGAAGGTGCGGCCGTCCTGGCTGTACTCGGTGGCGACGGGCGCGGGCGCGTCCTGATCGCGGCGCTGCGCGAACGGGTCGTCGGCCGCGGGCGCGCCGAGCGCGAAGGCGGCGTCCCGGATCGGGCGGTAACCGGTGCAGCGGCACAGGTTTCCGCTCAGCGAGTGCAGATCGAAGCCATTGGGGCCGTGCTCGTGATCGCCCTCGTGCGAGTGCGGCTCGGCACCGTTGGCCGCGCCATTGGTCTCGGCACCATTGGTCTGCGCGGCGGCACCGCCGCAGCGGCCGGGACGGTAGTACTCCGAGGCCATGCTGCAGATGAATCCCGGTGTGCAGTAACCACACTGGGAGCCACCGCGCACCGCCATCTCCTGCTGCACGGGGTGCAGTTCGGTGGGGGTGCCGGAACCGTCGAGGGTCGCGAGGCCCTCGGCGGTGACGATCTCCTGACCATCGAGGGCGGCGACCGGAACCAGGCAGGCGTTGACGGCGACCCAGTCGGTCTTCGCCTCCACGCCCGGGCGGGCGACCATGATCGAACAGGCGCCGCATTCGCCCTCGGCACAGCCTTCCTTGCTCCCGGTGAAACCGCGATCACGCAGGAAATCCAGGACGGTCGTGTGAGGGGCCGCCGGGGAAATCGGGGTGACTTTCCCGTTGACCGTGATCCGCGCTTCTACCATGGCACATCCTCATTTCGGTGCGCGGTCGATCTGATAATCCTAGTCGCCATTTCAGGAGCTTTCTATTTCGGTGACGCAGCCCGAGAACCCGGAGCGCGAATCAGCACGCAGGAGACATGCCGCAGGCGGTGACAGAGAGCGATGACGCCGGGGCCGCTAGCGGGCGCGCCGGGAATTGGCTGCTCAGAAGCCGTGCGCTACACGACCCGGGACCCAGGCGGTCCGGTGAGCCAGGTGCCGCAGGTCGGGGGTGGCGGCCAGGACAGTGATCGACATCCGACTCGCCTCCTTCCAAGCAGCTCACATGTGTCGGTACGCCCGAAAGTACGTGGCGTGCGGCACATCGGTCAAGCTGATCCGGGGTGCTCCGCAAGAGTTTGCAGGAACCTCTGATCGCCGCTTCGGCGACCTTCGAACGAATCGGTTTATCGCACAAATAAACATGCTTTTGTCAGAAGCTACGAAGAATCGATCCGAAAGCGCTCACGCGTTTGTGTGTTCCGCCTACGGATGCGGGTATCCGACCATCATGTTCGCCATCATCGCCGCGATCCTCTTCGCGATCGCGCTCCTGCTCGAGCTCGCCGACCGGACCACCGGTGTGGGAGTGAGTGTTTTCGTCATCGCCGGACTGCTGGGCCTGGCCCTGCACATGGCCGGATTCAGCGCGCGGGTCTCGTCTCCGCGTCAATGGGGCTCACGCAGCCGCTGGGGACGCCGTCGGGTCTGATTGCGGACCCGCGGGATTCGAAAACAACGATGCCCTCGACCGCATTCGGTCGAGGGCATCCGCCCGTGTCGCTACCGCTCAGTTGCCCTGGGCGGCAGCGGAAATCGGCTGCCATTTGCGCCAGGTTTCCAGGCGCGACTCGTAGTCGGCGGTGGCGATGGCCAGGGGGACCTCGCCGAGGAAGATGCGCAGCGGGGGCTCGTCGGCGTCGACGATGGCGAAGATGGCCGGGGCGGTGGCCGTCGGGTCGCCGCGCTTGACGCTGTTGCGCTGGGCGGCGCGGGCCGCGCGAGCGGCGTCGTAGGCCGGAATCGGGGTGGCGTGCAAGGCCGAGGGGCCCGCCCAGTCGGTGTCGAAGCCGCCGGGCTCGACGAGGGTGACGTGAATGCCGAAGGGGGCGACCTCCTGGGCGAGGGACTGGGAGAAGCCCTCCAGGGCCCACTTCGAGGCGTGGTAGGCGCCGAGGTTCAGGAAGGCGGAGATGCCGCCGATGCTGGAGACCTGGATGATGTGGCCGCTGCCCTGGCCGCGCAGGATGGGCAGGGCGGCCTGGGTGACCCAGAGCGCGCCGAAGACGTTGGTCTCCAACTGGTTTCGGAATTCCTGCTCGGTGAGTTCCTCGATCATGCCGAACTGGCCGTAGCCCGCGTTGTTGACGACGACGTCGAGGCGGCCGAAGTGGTCGGCGGCCTGCTGGACGGCGGCGAAGTCGGCGGCGCGGTCGGTGACGTCGAGCCGGATCGGGAGGAAGGTGTCCGGGTACTTGGCGACCAGGTCATCGAGGGTGCTCAGGTCGCGCGCGGTGCCCGCCACGCGGTCGCCGCGCTCGAGTGCGGCGAGCGTCCATTCCCGCCCGAAACCCCTTGATACGCCGGTAATGAACCACACTTTGCTCATGTTCTCCCACCCTAGCGAGTTGGAGTGCGCTCCAAGCAAGAGCGCGATCTACCCTCATCGGGATGAACATTTTCCGCCACGAATGGATATTGCGAGCCAGGTCACACGCGTGACATAGTGTTACGGCAAATATTGAGACTGACTAGTCTCACAAATTCAGGCGAGGAAGAAGGTCAATGGGGACCAGGCGGTTGACCGGCCGGATCGTGCGGCTCGGACTCTTATCCCTCAGCGCCGTAACGGTCGCGACACTCACCGCGAGCCCGGCGCAGGGCGATCCGGCGGATCCGGCGCTGCCGCCCATCCAGCCCGCGCGGATCCTGCCGCTGCCGCCGGAGCTCGATCCGGGCTTCTACAACCCGCCCGCCGAGGTGGTGGCGGCCGCCGCACCCGGCGAGATCCTTGCCGCCCGGCAGGTGAATATCGCCAATTTCGGCCTGATTCCGCTGAACGTGGACGCGTGGCAGGTCTCCTACCGCTCCAACAACAGTCGCGACGAGGCGATTGCGGCGGTGGCCACGCTGCTCAAACCCCGCGGCGTCTCCCCTACCCCGCGCAAGCTGCTGTCGGTGCAGATCGCCGAGGATTCCACCGCGGGCTATTGCAGTCCTTCCTATGCGCTGCAACAGTTCTCGGTCGCGCCGTTCGTCGGCCAGATCGTCGCGCCCATCGAATTCCTGTTCGCGCAGGCCGCCCTGCAGAAGGGCGACGCGGTAGTGATTCCCGATCACGAGGGCCCGAATTCGGCGTATGCGGCGGGCCCGCTGGCCGGGCGGATCACCCTCGACGGCATTCGCGCCGCCACCTCCTTCGCGCCGCTCGGCGTCGGGGCGGGCGCGCCGGTGGCCATGTACGGCTATTCGGGCGGGTCCATGCCCACCATGCACGCCGCCGAATTGCGCAAAACCTATGCGCCGGAACTGAATATCGTCGGCGCGGCCTCCGGCGGCACCGGCGCGGATCTGGGCGCGGCCCTGCTCATGGCCAATAATCAGGCCACCTCCGGGCTGGTGTTCGCCGCGGTGCTCGGCCTCGCGCGCGAGTATCCGGACTTCAACGCGCTGCTGGATCGGAAGCTCGATCCGGTGGGCCAGGTGCTGCGCGCCGTGAAGGCCCCGTTCTGCGTGCAGTACCAGTCGGCGCTGCTGCCGTTCCTCAATATCACCGGCATGATCAATTCCCCTGACCCGCTGCGGGAACCGGCGGTGCGGGCCATGCTCGAAGACACCCGGCTGGGCAAGAGCCTGCCGGACATGCCGGTGTTCATGTGGCATTCCCGGTGGGACGAGATCCTGCCGCTCGCTTCGGCCGATCAGCTCGTCGACACCTATTGCCAGGACCCGAAGGCCCAGGTGACCTACACCCGGGACTGGGCGAGCGAGCACATTGTCGCCGAGGTCGTCGGCGGTCCGGCCGCCCTGATGTGGCTGTTCGACCGGCTCAATGGCGTTCCCGCGCAAGCGGGTTGCTCGACGACCGACTCGCCGTCGATGCTCGGCACGCCGGGTGAACTGCAGACCCTCGGCGACACCATCGGGGAGACCCTGGCCTCGTTCTTCGGCAAGCCCATCGGAGCGTGACGACCGCACTCCCGGGTACTCATAGCAATGCCGCGTCGTTGTGACCCAGCCCACTTCGGCGCGGCGCACTCGAGTCATGCTGCGATAACGACTCATTCGCGAAAGTAACGCTCGGATCTCCCGCGACGACGTCTCCGGTGGTAGATGGCCCGACCGTAAGGGGGCCTGACAATTCACTGTCGGGGTGAAATGGGGATTCGGGCATGGATATTCGCGACTTCATGAAGCGACATCGCATTGCTTCTGCGGTTGCGGCACCCGCGGTGCTGGGCGTGGCGGCGGCGGTCGCGGCAACCTTCGCACTCACGTCGTCACCGGACTCGAAACAGGCCGATCCGGCCCTGAAGGCCTCGGTCACGGAATGCCATGACATGGTGACCATCTCGGTCGCCGGGCGCAATGACTCGCCGCAGCCGGGCACCACGAAGATGCTGGTCGACGCCAATGGCAACGAGCTGCCCGCCGCGCTGTCCGACGACTACCAGAGCCACTGGGTGGATCCGGTGGTGAACGCCCCCGGCGGATCGGTCGACTCCAATTCGTACTGGGCCGTGTACGTCTCCTACCCGGCGAATCTGAACAGCTACGAGGACTCGGTCAACCAGGGCGTCGCCAATACCGAGCAGGTCATGCGCGATATCTCCGCGGCCTGCCCGAACACCAAGTTCGCCATTGTCGGCTACAGCGAGGGCGCGAGCGTCACGCGCAAGGTCGCCATGGAGATCGGCCACCAGACCGCGGGCGCGGACGGCAAGTACGCGATCGTGGATCCGGGCAATGTGGCCGGTGTGGTGATTCTCGCCGACGCGGGCCGCTCGGCCGGGGACGGTCCGTTCATCGGGGCCAAGGATCCCAGCCACCCCGACAACTTCGGTCAGAGCTACCAGACCGGCAAGGATGTCGCCGGTGGTCAGGGCGCGCTGGTCGATCAGCAGGGTGACTTCGGCGCGCTGAACGGCCGGATCGCGTCCTTCTGCTCCGACGGCGACCTCACCTGCGCCGCGCCGAAGAACATCTCGCTGCTGCAGCTGGCCATCAATGTCGGCCGCCAGATCAATATCGATCAGATCCAGAACGACAACAACCTCACCCCGACCACCGGCATCCAGGTGGCCGAGGTGCTGGGCAAGATCGCGGGCGACGCCTTCGCCGATATCGCGCACAATCCGGGCTGGTGGACCAGCAAGGAGACCTTCCTCGACGTGCTGCTCAAGGTCTCGGCGCCGGATTACAAGCCGAATCAGGACAACCCGACCCCGGTCGCGGCGGATTCGATTCAGGCCGAGAACATGTCGCCGCTGGCCTACCTGCCGCAGAAGGTGTTCAACGAGGTCATCGGGCTGATCACCAGCAATCAGAACACGATTCCGGTGCTGCTGAACGACCCGTACAACCTGACCCTCGGACCCAATGGCACCGGACACCACTTCGACTACTGGCACGACCAGAATCCGGACAATGGCAAGCCGGTGAGCTCCGCCGACTACGCCGCCGCGTGGCTGACCGAACTGGCCAAGGAGGCGCAGGCCGGGAAGCTGGACCCGCACACGCTGACCTCCACGCCGAAGCCCACCACCACGACACCCAACGTGCTGGCCGCGGCGCGGGCGAGCGCGTCCGGAACCACCACTCCCCCAACCACTTCCACCACGGTGACCGGATCGACCACGCCGACCACCACGACCACGACGCCGCCGACCACCACCACGGTGCCGCCGACGACGACCACGGTCACCCCGGATCCGACGACGACCACGTCGCCCGTCACCACCACTCCCCCGGTGACCACGACGACGGTGCCGCCCACGACCACCACTCCGCCGACCACCACCACGACGCCGGTGACCACCACCGCGGGTCACTGACAGCACGAGAAATGCGCTGGCGCGTCACCCTTTTTCCGGGGTGCGCGCCAGCGCATTTCTTTATGGGGCGCTCAGCGAATGGTGAACCAGACCAGGCTGCCCAGCCCGGCGACCAGGCAGTAGATGGCGAAGGGGGTCAGGGTCTTGGTCTCGAAGTAGGCCGTGAGGAACTTGACCGAGATATAGGACAGGATGCCCGCGACCACGCTGCCCGCGAAGGCCGGACCGAGAATGGCGTGGTTCTCGTGCTTGAACAGCTCGGGCATCTTGAGCACGCCCGCCGCGAGAATGACGGGCGTGGCCAGCAGGAAGGCGAAGCGGGCGGCATCCTCGTGGCGCATGCCCTTGAACAGGCCCGCCACGATGGTGCTGCCCGAACGGCTGATGCCGGGGAAGAGCGCGGCGATCTGGGCCGCGCCGATCAGGGTGGCGTCGCGAATGCTCAGGCGGGACAGGCGCACATCGGAGGCGCGGTCCGGATCGGTCATGGGCAGCACGATGGTGTCCTCCATGGAGAGGTCGCCGGTGCGGCCGGTCGGGCTGGTGAGGCTGTACTCGGGTTCGTGCTCGCGCTTGCGCATGATCTCCGCCGACAGCAGCACGAACCCATTGATGGCCAGGAAAATCGAGGTCGGGACGGGCGTGCCGAGGTAGTTGCGGACGGCCTTCTCCAGGAGCAATCCGGCCAGGCCCACCGGGATGGTGGCGATCACCAGCAGCACGCCGAGGCGGGCCTCCGGCGTGCGGATCTGCCGGGTCAGTACGACATCCCACAGGCCGCGCAGAATGCGCACCCAATCGCGCCAGAAGAAGATGACCAGGGCCAGCGCGGTGGCGACGTGCATGGCCACCAGCAGCGCCAGGTACGGGGAGTCCTTGGCGGACATGCTCAGATCATCGGCCCACTTGCCGCCCACCCAGGCGGGCAGCAGGATGCTGTGGCCCAGGCTGGAGACCGGGAAGAGCTCACTCACCCCTTGGAGTGCGCCGACGACGATCGATTCCAGGTAACTGATGGCCATTCGAATTCCTGTCGAGGGGGCGGTGCGGGGGATCCGAACACCCGGCCGGGCCGGGCTGCTCGCTTCGCGAGGCTACTCGATCGGTCGGGGGTCCGCTCACACGCGGTCGGACCGGCCCGGCGGCCGGTTGGTCAATCCGGTCGGTCGCTTTCGAACAAATCCGCGGCCCGTGCGCGAGGTGGCTTTCAATGGGGCGCACGCATTCGGGCGTCCGGTGAATTCCACCTGGACGCAATCGATTTGCGCGGCGCGGAACCCGGCTGCGTGGAATACTTCCGCGTTATGCAGTACAGGGGATTCGACGATCCCGACACCGGCGAGGATCCCGAGTTAGCACAGGCTCGCATCTTCCTGGATGAATTGGAAAGGCATGTAGTCAAACTGACTCGGCGATTGCAGACCGCGCCCACCGCGGACGCCCGGCAGACCATCAATGCCGAACTCTCCACGGTGCGCCGGTACGTCGATCGCATACACCGCAGATTCCCCGGAATTGCCGTCGCGAATCCATTCCGCGGCGCGCAGCCCGGGGCACCCGCGCTCTAGTTCCCGAACGCGAGCGGGATTTTCAGCGGGCGAGCCGGTCGCGCCAGCGCTCGGCGGAGCGCAGCATATCCAGGCCCACCCGCTCGAGATATTCGCTCATGCCCAGCAGCCGCACCCCGGCGGGCGTGTCCGAACCCAGCGCCTCCGCGCCGTCGCGAGCCCTGGCGGCGAGCCGCTCATTGGCGCGCGCGTTCTCGAGAGTTGCTCTATACCAGGCGGATTCGTCGATGACATAGCGGTCGCGGCGGGTGCCCGGATCCCGATCCCGGCGAATGAGGGCCCGCTTTTCGAGGTGGCCGACCGCCGACGACACGGTCGCGGGACTCACCCGCAACTGGGCCACCAATTCCGCGGCCGTCAGGCTGCCCGAATCCGCGGCGTAGAGCCGGGCGAGCACGGCCGCGGCCATTTTGGGCATGCCGGTCACCGTGAACAATTCCGCGATCCGGGTGCTGAAATCCGACAGCAGTTCCGGGCTGCGGCCGTATTCGTCTGCGGTGGACGGACTTTCGACCCGTTTGGGCCGGGGCGCGCGGCGCCGCGAGCGCACGACGGTGGCGGCCTGCGCGACCTCGGCGCGGTAGCGGCCGGGCCCGCCATTGCGAGTCACCTCCCGACTCACGGTCGAGGTGGGCCGATTGAGCTGTCGCGCGATATCGGCATAGCCGAGCCCGTGGGACAGACCCGCGGCAATGAGACGGCGATCCTCCTGGCTGAGTCGTCCTCCGGGCACCTGTGCGGCTCCTTCATCAGAGTGCCGCCGCGGCGGCAAGGCTCCCACCTATTGCAACACACGACCTGCGTGATTGCAGTAGGCTTCGGCCTTGCCAGCTTGCGAATCACCTTGCCCAACAGGCGTTATCGCGTTTCCCACGGCATTCGTTCATTACCCATCTTGTGAACGCAACGTAGCGTTCGCCTCGAACCGATTGCGGACGTTCCGCTTCGGCTCAGCGAGACGACCGGGACTGTGAGAGATCGGCGATCACACTGAAGTCCATGATGTCGGCCCCGGCCAAGAACACCGGCTGGGTGGTGTGCACTCCACGCACCCGCACTTCCCCACGCGGGCCGCCGTAACTGACTCGTGCCGCGCCCCGCTCGATCGCACGCACATCCAGGCTGCGGGCCGCCTCGGCCAGGGACGCGAACAACAGCAAACCCTCGTAACAGGATTCGCCGATATTGTTCAGCGCCGGAGCCAGCTGGCCGAAGCGGGCGGTGTAGCGGCTGCCGAACGCCATGCCCTCGTTCGACACCAGGCTCTCGAAATAGCCACAGGCCGTGAACAATCCGCGCGCGCTGTCGGGACCACCCGCCAAGAGCACGTCCTCGCCGATCATCATGCTCAGGCGCACCCGGCCGTCGTCCAGTCCGGCCGCCGCGAACGCCCGATTGAAGGCCGCGCAGTCCGCGCCGACCATGAAGACCAGCACGCCCTGGGCGGGCGAGCGGCGGATCAGGTCAAGGGCCGGACCGAAATCGCGGCCGCCCAGCGGCACGAAGACCTCGCCGACCACGTCGATGTCCGTTCGCGCCGCGAATTCCGCGGTGGCCCTGGCGGTTTCGCGCGGCCAGACGTAGTCGTTGCCGATCACGCACCAGCGCCGCACACCCAGCTCCGAGCGAAACCAGCGCAGGGCGGGGAACAGCTGCTGATCGGGGGTCTCGCCCACCATGTAGACCCCGTCGGCGTCCTCGCCGCCCTCGTAGAAGGTGGTGTAGATGTAGGGCACCCGCCCGGCGGTATGCGGGGTGATCACCTTGCGGGCGTTGGACAGATGCCAGCCCACCACCCCGTCGATCATGCCGAGGCCGACCATGCGGTCGATCTGCGCGGACAGCACCGGCAGCGGGGCCCCGGCGTCCACGGTGTGCAGCCGGACCGGGCGGCCGAGAATGCCGCCCATGGCGTTGATGTCCTCGACGGCCAGCGTCGCGCACGCCTCACACGACGGCCCGAAGATGCCCGCAGGCCCGCTCGACGGCACCACCAGGGCCAGGTCCACCGTGGACCGGCGGGACCGGAAGGGTCGTGGCGTCACGATCATCACCACCGTCGGGTCCGGCCGCGCCCGCCGGTACGGCGCGGTACATCCGAAGGGGCAGGATAGTACCGTTCCGAGGCGAATTCGACCCGGCCCTATAGTGACCACGGTGAACAGTCCTGACGCGCGCGAGTTGATTCTGCTCGCCGGTGAGCGCACCATCGCCGAACGGGGGCCGGATGTGGCCCTGCGCGATATCGCGGTGGCGGCGGGACAACGCAACAACTCCGCGGTGCACTACCACTTCGGCTCCCGCGACGGTCTCATCACCGCGATCCTGGAACGGCATCAGCCCGCCCTGGAGAATCGGCGCACCGAACTGCTGGCCGACCACGAGGCCTCGGGCGCGCCCGACAGCGTGGCCGCGCTGGTGACGATTCTGGTGCGGCCCATGTTCGACGTGCCCTATGCCGAGGGGTCCACCCACTACGCCCGATTCCTGGAGCAGGCGCGCTCGCATCCGGCGGTGAGCGGACCCGATCTGCACGAGAAGCGCTGGCACGCAACGCGAGTCATCGTGGCGCGGTTGTACCGGGCGATGCCCGACCTCACCCCGGCGCTGCGCCGGTATCGGCTGCTGGCCATGAGCACCGTCATGTTCGCCCTGCTCGCCGACTACGAGCGGCAGGAGCTGAGCACCGCCGCGGAGCGAAACGACGTGCAGGACAACATCATCGCCATGATCGTAGGCCTGCTGACCGAACCGGTCGCGCGTCAGGGCGCGGCGGTGCGGGCGTCGGGGTCGAAGCCGCCCGGGATCTCGTAGACCACGCCGGTGAAGGTGATGCCGAAGAGCCGACCGGCCGAGAAGCCTTGGCCGCCACGGCCGTACTGCACCTCACTGGTCAACTGCGGTCCGAAACCCAGCACGCAGTACTGACCCGGGGCGTCGATGCGCACGACTTGGCCGGACGGGTTGAACGGAACCACCGGGCGCTCCACCGAATCCAGGGTCAGGCCGTCGGGTGCGGAGAAGAACTCACCGCCGGACAGGTCCAGCAGCGACTGCGGGGCCCACGGGGCATTGGTGGGAATCCGGCTCACGCCCGGATTGACGAAGGTGCGCGACACGTACAGGAACGAGTCATCCTGGTTCAGCACCGCGCCATTGGCGCTGGGGAAGTTCGCCCAGTCCGCCTGGACCACGCTGTTCGGGTAGACCCGACCCACCAGGGAGCCGAAATCGTTGGTGGCGTAGACGGTTCCGTCGTGGGCCACGTCCATGCCGTCGGCGGCGGAGAGTCCGGCGGCGAAGGGCGCGACCGCACCGGTGTCCGGATCGACGGTCACGATCCCGGCCGAGCGAATGGCGTCACCGAACAGGGCCCGCGCGTCCGCGCCGTAGCCGACCAGCAGGCGGCCGTCCGGCAGCCAGGCCAGGGCGCCCGCGCCGCCGCTGGGCACGCGCGCGATCGGGATCGCTGGCGCGCCGGGGGCGTCGATGCGGAAGACCTGACCGCTCACCAGATCCGTGACGAAGGCCCGCCCGGCGGGGTCGAAGGTCAGGCCCTCGAAGGCCGCGCCCGGCACGGAGGCGACCACGAAGGTCGGCTGGCCCGCACCCGGACAGACCGGTGCGGCCGAGGCCGGAGAGGCGGTGAATAGCGACAGCGCGGCGAAGGTGAGCGTCGCGAACGCGACCGCCGCCGATTTCCTGATCCCCATGACACACCTCGAAATATCGGCCGATGATTCTGGCTATCGTATGACGTTTTCGGGGCTTGACGGGTTCAATGGTCGCCGTGCCCGGATATTCACAGCGTTTCGGTCGGCATGCGCGTCGGGTGGCGGCCTGCCTCACCCTCACGGCTAGTTGGGCGATTGTCCATATTTCGATCGCGCATGCCAATCCTGTTGCGGCACAACAACTTCCGGTTACCGTACCGAGTATTCAACGCTGGACACCCGATACGGGGACGGCAGGATTCACCCTCGGAACGGAATCCCGCATTGTCGCCGACGGCAATTCGAGCGAGGTCGCACAACGATTCGCCGCGGATCTGACGCGGGCCGGAAAACCCATTTCCACGGCCGATACCGGCGATCGACCCGGCGATATCGTGCTGCGCCGGGGCGAAACCGCGATACCGGTCGCGGAGTCCTATCACATCGCGATTACCGATCGGCTCACGATCACCGCCGACAGCCCGGCGGGTCTGGTGCACGGCACCCAGACCGCGCTGCAGTGGTTGCGCCAGCGCATCGCCCTACCCGGCGGCACGGTCGAGGACTGGCCGGACTACGCCGAACGCGGGCTCATGCTCGACACCGGTCGCGAGTTCTTTCCGGTCGACTGGGTGAAGGCGCGCATCCGCGATGCCGCGTACCTGCGCATGAACATGCTGCAGTTGCACCTGTCGGACACCCAGGGGTTCCGGCTCGCGAGCACCACACATCCCGAGATCACCTCACCCGAGCACTACAGCGCCGCGGACCTGCGCGAGATCCTCGACTACGCCCGGTCCTACGGCATCGAGATCGTGCCCGAGATCGATATGCCCAGCCATATGAACGCGATTCTCGCCGAGCATCCGGAGCTGGTGCTCCGCCCGGCGCGCACCACGGCACAGGATGCGGCCAGCGACAATACGATCGCCGGTGGCGTGGGCGGCAAGATCGATCTCACCAATCCCGCTGCCTACCAACTGATCAGCGATATCTTGCACGAGTTCGTGCCCCAGTTCCCGGGCCGCTACTGGCATCTGGGCTGCGACGAGTACGTCTCCGACTACACCCGGTATCCGCAGTTGAGCGACTACGCCACAAAGACTTTCGGCCCCGACGCGGTGCCGGGCGACGTCATCGTCGGGTTCGCCAACTGGGCCGCCGATATTGTCGAATCCTTCGGCAAGACCCCGCGCGCCTGGAACGACGGCTTCGATCACGCGGGCGTGCTGTCACCGAAACCCGAACTGGTGGTGCAGTATTGGTCCTCGAGCGCCGGTGGACTGCCGTGGTTCCCCGGCGGTCGCACCCCGGACGAGTACACCCGGGCCGGACATCCCATTCTCAATGCCGCCTTCACGCCCACGTATTTCGCAACCGGTGGTGCGGCGGCGGCCCTGAACGCACCGCCCGAACTGCTGTGGGTCTGGGACCCCAGGGTCTTCGTCAACGGGCAGCGTCTGCCCGAATCCGATCGATCCCTGCTGCGCGGATCCCTGGTGTTCGTCTGGTGCGATGACCCGACGGCCCTGACTCCCGAGCAGATCGTCACTCCCTTGCGAGCCCGCTTGCCGATCATGGCCCAGCATTTGTGGACCGGCACCGGCGGCATCTCGTATGCGGAGTTCCTCACCCGCCTGGCCAACGTCTCCTGGCCTTGAGCAACAGAGTGGCCCTGAGCGATCGAGGCGATCCGGTCAAAAGCGCCGAGCTCCGGTCACCGGCATATTGTTCAGCGGCGAGATCTTCACACCCGAGCCGTAATCGCTGGCGTGAATGATCTTCCCGTCGCCGAGGTACATGGCCGAATGGCCGCCGCCGTAGTAGGAGACCAGATCGCCCGGCTGCAGATCGTCCAGGGGCACCGGGGTTCCGGCGGCCAGTTGCGAATAGCTGGTGCGCGGCAACTCGACTCCGGCCTCGCGATAGGACCATTGCACGAAACCCGAGCAGTCGAACGAGTCCGGTCCATTGCCGCCCGCGCGGTAGTACGCGCCGAGCTTGCTGCGCGCCGCGTCGAGCGCGCGCTGTCCGGTCGTCCGCTTCGGCATGGCCGCGGGCATGGGCGCGGGCACGGCCGAGGTGTCGGTCACGCCCGGGATGCCGACCAGCGGGGGCAGCGCCGACGGGATCGAGAAGCTGCCGAGCCCGGCCACCACGACCGAACGCACCTCCGGCGCGGGGGCCGGGGTGGCGGGACGCAGGGGCTCCGGCGAAAGGGATTGCACCGGAAGGGAATCCTGGGTCGCGTCGGCCGGGGCGATGGCAACCCGTTCCGGAATGGCGACCCGTTCCGGAATGGCGACCATGCGCGAGGCGTCCGCCTCGCCCACACCCGGGATCCGGTCGTCCGCCTCGGGATTCGTCACGGGACGGAAATCCCCGGCTTCCCCAGCCGTGGATTCCTGTGCCGGAACCGGAATTCCGAGTTGGGTGGCGATCTCGTTCGGGATCTGGATCTCGCCGATCCCGGGGACCGTCACCGGCGCCGCGTGCGCCTCACCCGCCGTGAACAGCAGGGCGGCTCCGATGGCCGCCGCACCGAGGACTCCTGTCACCAGGGCCCGCAGGCTCAGCCGCGGTAGAACTCGAACCTTCTGTCTATCACCGATCGATTCCATGAGCGGTCGTCCTCCGATCAAGCCGTGAAAGCTATTCGGTTTCCGTCCATCACACGTGAAGCTCGGTACTGCCAGCAGATCCGAAATTGCATATTTCGCTCGAAGTGCATGGTGTGCAACGAATGACATGCGTGTTATTCATTACGAAACGGTAACCATTGACGGCTGTGTCCAATTGGACACAGCCGATTTCGATGGAATTCCACGACTTCGCGCGCGCCGTCACGCGCGCGGGCATACGCACGTGTGAGACTGACCGACGGAAAAACCTGCCCTCCCCATCATCAGGAGGATGAACAATGACCGAATCCGGTGTGCTACCGAATCTCCCCGAGCCACTCGTGGTGACATTGGGGAATCTCAAAGGCGGCGTGGGAAAAACAACCTCCGCCTTCTTCCTTGCCTCGTATTTCGCCAGCGTGCACAAGCTTCGGGTGCTGGTGATCGACGCCGATCCACTCAGTCAGACCGGCTATTCCTGGTATCGGCGGCTGCAGAAGGCCGGGGTGGAGATCCCCTTCGAGCTGCTCGCCTTCCCGTCCCGGCACGTGAACGACTGCATTGCCGACAATTCCGGGAATTACGATGTGATCATTGTCGACGCCGGTGGCGAATCCGCCGACATCTTCAAGGCCGCGGTGCCGGTGAGCGACGAATTGATTCTCGTCACCAGCGTCAGCCCGTCGGAAGTCAAGCGCGTGCCGAGTACCTATCGGGCCGCCGAGGAAGCGGCCGCCGAGAATGATCGCGCCATTCGCGTGCGCGTGCTCATGACCAAGGTCCCGGTCACCATGAAGAACGGCGTCAATGTCTCCACCGAATACCGCACGCAGCGCGGCAATCTGGAGGACGCGGGATACGACGTGTTCGAAGCCTGCGTCAGCGCGTGGAAGTGGTATCGCGAGGCCGCCGACGGTGAGGTCGGCGACGGGGCCGAGAATCCGATCGAGGATCTCGGCGAATATCGGGCGGTCGGCGACGAATTGATCCAGCCCTACCTGGATTCGATTGCCGAGGACCGGGTCGCGATGGAGGTGTCCGCCTGATGCCGCCGCAGCGCCGCAAGAGTTCCATCGGTGGCGGCGGCCTGGGCCGCAATCCGCTCTCCGACGAGGCCGAGCACACTCCCCCGGTGTCGCCGCTGCGCGACGCCAAATGGCCGCGCACGCCGCAACTGTCGAAGGCCGCGACCGCGGTCCTCATGACGCCCGCGACATCGGTGGCGGTCGCGGAACCGCCGGAGGAGGACGACGCCCCGGCGGCGCCGACGGTGAAAGCCGTTCCGGTCGCCTCGGTTCCGGACACGCCCGAGCCCGCCGCACCCGAGTCGGTAGCGTCCGTGCTCGACCTGCCACTGCCCACCGCCGGGGGCGAGGGGCCGCTGAGCCGCTCGGAGGCCGATCAGCTCGCGGTCTGCGAATCCTCCATCGATGCCCTGCGAATCGCCTTCTGGACCGCCGGGCGGGCCTTGCAGATCGTCCGCGACGGACGGCTCTACCGCGCCGACCACGCCACCTTCGACGAGTACGTGGAGAAGCGGTGGGACATGCAGCGGTCCTACGCGCACAAGCTGATTCGGGCCTGGCCGCTGGCGGCGCGCCTGCATCCGGTCGCGCCCGCCATCAATGAGGGACAGATCCGGGAGCTGCTGCCGGTGGCCGCCGCCCACGGCGAGGAGGCGGCGGTCACCGTGTACACCACGCTGGCCGCCGATGTGAAGGTCACCGCGGGCAAGCTCCGCGAGGCGGTCGCGGTACTGCCCGCGGACTACGACGAGAGCGAGGTCGTGCGGCGGCTGCAGGCGTGGCTGCGCGGCGATCTGGTCGAGGAGCAGTCGCACACCCCCGACGTGTTCAGCTCGGTCGAGACGCGGCTGGCCGCGCTCACCCAGAAGGTGGTGAAGGGCTCCACCGACCATCCGGCGGCGGCGCGCGAATTCGCCGCCAAACTCCGCACTCTCGCCGAACTCATCGAACGGCAGATTCCCGGCTGAGGCACGCGGCCCGACAGCGGCAAAGGAGAGGGGCCCCGATCCGAATCGGGGCCCCTCTCCTTGTGTGTCCCTTACCGGTTGGGTCCTACTCGCCGACCGCCCGGCGTTCGCGAGCGCCCGTGGCACGCTGGCGGGTCGCGCGGGCCTCGGCCGCGTCGAACAGTTCCAGATGCTCGAAGAGCGGATCCTCGTCGTCGGGCTCCACCAGCACCGCGCGGCGCAACTGGGTGCGGGTCTGCTCCCGATCCGGGCGCTGGCGTTCGCGGGCGGGAGCCGCCGCACCGGCCTGGTCGGTACGCTTCCGTACCGTCCGGGCGGCCCGGCGGCGGCGAATGTCCTCCTCGATCCGAACCTGCCTGCGTAGGTAGACCAGATAGGCGACCAGGACCGTGCCGGACACCGCGCACGCCCACCACAGCACGGGGGCGATGGCGAAACCGGCGGCGGCCAGGATCAGGGTGGCCAGCACCAAGCCCAGGCTCGCGCGCTGACGGAAGGTGTAGCGGGCCGCGCGGGCGGCGGCGTCGGCCTCGGGGTCGAATCCGCCGCGGCCGCGGCGGGACGGCACGAAATCCTCGTCCTCGGAATCGGATTCGGGTTCCGGCGCGGGCTCGGGGTCGGGTTCACGCAGGGCGGGGACGCTGGCGCGCCGGGGAGCCTCGGTCTTCGCGGCGGTGGGCTTCGCCTTGGCGGCGACCGGCTCCGCTTTGGCGGCGACCGGCTCGGGCTCCTCCTCGATCTCCTCGGGCTCGGCTTCGTCCTCGGCGGTGACGGTTTCGGATTCTGACTCGGATTCCACTGCCGCGGAATCGGATTCGGTGTCCTCCGGTGTCTCGTCGGTACTCTCGACCGAATCCGCCTCGGACTCGGGCGCTTCGGCACTCGCGGCACTTACCTGGGCTTCGTCACTGAACCCCTCGGTCTCGACTTCCTTCTCGTCCGATGCGGCGGGGCTATCGTCCGATCTGGTCATCCGATCCTCCGGATCCTCGCTCGGGTGCTGAAGCTTCCTACGAACCGGCACGTAGTCCGGGTCGGTCTCGTGTCCGGTCGCCGGACCTTTCCTGGTGCGTCGCTTGGCACCACCACGATGCAACACCCGCGTGGACAGGGCGGCGTCCGTGTGCTGACGGATTCGGGGATGACGGTTGGCGAGCATCGGGAACAGGACGAACACCCACAGCACCACCAAACCGATCCACAAGATCGAATTCGGCATTGCCGTCACACCTCCGTCCAGCCCAGATCGTTGTCCTTTCGACGTGCCCCGCAGCACCTACCCGTTGGTAGGCGGACGCACCACCGACGTCCGTAGGTTAATTCCACCGCAGGGATATTCCCCCAAGGCGCGCCGACCACACCCGCAACACTAGTCACACGATTTCGGACAGGAAACCGCGCTTGTACAGTGCACAGCGAGTTATCAGGCTTTCGCGGCGCGCCCCGCGCGAATCAGCCTGTCCACCACGGTTCCCGAGACCTCTTCCACGGTCATGCCGACCAGCAGATGGTCGCGCCAGGCCCCGTCCACATCCAGGTAACGCTGCAGCAAACCTTCCTCGCGGAAGCCGACATTGCGCAGAACCGCCTGACTGGCAAGGTTTTCCGGGCGCACGGTGGCCTCCACGCGATGCAGGCCCACCTCACCGAAGCAGTGATCGAGCCCCAGCGCCAGCGCGGCGGTGGCCACGCCCTGCCCGCTCAGCTCGCTCGACACCCAGTAGCCGATCCACGCCGAACGCAGTGCCCCGCGCACGATATTGCCCACCGTGAGCTGACCGCTGAACGCGCCGTCCACCTCGATGACGAACGGGATCATGGCCCCGCGCCGGGCCTCGGCCTTGAGCGAGGACCACAGCGCGGGCCAGTTGCTGGAGTGGTTGCGGGCCTCCCACGGACCGCGGCCGGTCGGCTCCCACTTCTCCAGATAGTCCTTGTCGCGGATGCGAATCCGGCTCCACGCCGAGGCATCGCGCAGCCGGATCGGCCGCAGGGTCACCGTGCCCGCCGCCACCCGCACCGGCCCCAGATGCGCTGGCCACCCCGGGTGCTGCGCACTCCGGAAGACGTTCATGTCCACGCCTTACCCTCGCTGGGCCAGGAAGGCGACCCGCACCTCGTCGCCGGTGCGCACCTCGGTGACATCGGGATCGATCACGATCAGGCTGTTGGCCTCGGCCATGGTGGCCAGCAGATGCGAGGACGCGCCGTTCGGACCGCCCAGCGGCTGCACCAGATAGTCGCCGGTCTGCTCGTCGCGCATGAGCTGCGCGCGCAGATAGCCGCGACGACCCGGGATCGAGGCGATGGGCAGGATGGTGCGCGCCCGCACCACCCGGCGCATGGGATGGCGGCGGCCCAGCGCGATCCGAATGAGCGGACGCACCATGACCTCGAAAACCACCAGCGCGCCAACCGGATTCGAGGGCAGCAGGAAGGTCGGCACCTCGTCGCGGCCCAGCAGGCCGAAGCCCTGCACCGACCCGGGATGCATGGCCACCCGGGTGATCTCCAGATCGCCCAGGCCCTCGAGGGCCTCGCGCACCTGCTCGGAGGCCCAGCCGCCGACCGCGCCCGCGATCACGACCACCTCCGAGCGCACCAGTTGGCCCTCCACCACATCGCGCAGCCGCTTGGGATCGGAGCTGACGATGCCGACCCGGTTCACGTCCGCGCCCGCGTCGCGCGCGGCGGCGGCCAGCGAGTAGGAGTTCACGTCGTAGACCTGGCCCGGTCCGGGGGTGCGGTCGATATCGACCAGCTCGCCGCCCACCGACAGCACCGACAGCCGCGGGCGCGGATGCACCAGCACCTTGTCCTTGCCGACCGCGGCCAGCAGGCCCACCTGGGCCGGGCCGATGATGGTGCCCGCGCGCACGGCCAGATCGCCGGGCTGCACGTCGTCGCCGATGCGGCGCACGTAATCGCCCGAACGCACGGCCTCGTAGACCTTCACCCGGGCCCGGCCGCCGTCGGTGTTCTCCAGCGGCAGTACGGCATCGGCGAGGGTGGGCAGCGGCGCGCCGGTGTCCACCCGCACGGTCTGGCGGGGCTGCAGGCGAATGGGCTGCCGGGAACCGGCGGCCACCTCGCCCACCACGGGCAGGCTCAGGTCCACCGAATTGCCGTCCTCGTCGCGGATGTTCGCGCCCGCGCCCGCGACATCCACACTGCGGACGGCGTATCCGTCGATGGCGGCCTGATCGAAGCCCGGCAGCGGTCGTTCGGTCACCACGTCTTCGGCGCACAGCAGTCCCTGGGCCTCGCTGATCGCGACCCGAACCGGCCGCGGCGCGACAGCCGCAGCGGTCACCTTGATCTGCTGATCCTCAACCGAGCGCATGCCGCCCTTCCGTATGTCTCGCCCACCGCTGTTCGTCCGTTGGGGTTGTTCTATCCGTACGAGGTCTATTCGTACGAGGTCAGCTGTGGGTTCCAGCTCGGCCCGAGCCGCTGCTCGAGCCACTCGCGCAGGGCGGGTCCGTATTCCTCGCGTTCCAAAGCGAAATCGACCGCAGCACGAAGATAACCGCCCGGGTTGCCCAGATCGTGGCGCGACCCACGATGCACGACCACGTGCACCGGATGGCCCTCCGCGATGAGCAGCGCGATGGCGTCGGTCAGCTGCAGTTCGCCGCCCGCGCCCGGCGTGAT
This sequence comes from Nocardia sp. CDC160, assembly GCF_035818795.1. Lineage (NCBI taxonomy): Bacteria > Bacillati > Actinomycetota > Actinomycetes > Mycobacteriales > Nocardiaceae > Nocardia > Nocardia sp. CDC160. The sequence continues at coordinate 1,314,409 of NZ_JAYKYT010000003.1, forward strand.
GCGGCGCAGCGCGTCGAAGATGGCGCGGTCCAACAGGTATCGGCCCGCGGCGGTGAAGGTGGAGGGCGCCTCCTCGACTGCGGGCTTCTCCACCATGCCCTTGACCTTCAGCACGTCCTTGGGGCCGTCGGGCAATTCCTCGACGTCGAAAACGCCGTAGGCGCTGACCTGTTCCTTGGGCACGTCGATGGCGCACAGCACCGAACCGCCGTGGGTGGAGCGCACCTTGGCCATCAGCTCCAGCACACCCGAGGGCAGCACCAGGTCGTCGGGCAGCAGCACCGCGATGGCGGTCTCGTCGTCGTCCAGCGCCGATTCCGCCTGTGCCACCGCGTGACCCAGGCCCAGCGGCTCCTCCTGCACCACCGAGGTCACGTCCAGCAGTGCCGGGGCCTTGCGCACCTTCTCCAGCAGATGGAACTTGCCGCGCTCGGCGAGGGTGCTCTCCAGCACCAGGTCCTCGACGAAATGCGCGACCACGCCGTCTTTTCCGGGCGAGGTCACGATCACCAGCCGATTGGCGCCGGACTCCGCGGCCTCGGCGGCGACCAATTCGATGCCCGGGGTGTCGACCACCGGTAGCAGCTCCTTGGGCACCGTCTTGGTCGCGGGCAGGAACCTGGTGCCGAGCCCCGCCGCGGGAACCACCGCGGTGCGGAAGCAAGCCTCGGTTCCGCCGCCATTAGCTGTCATGGAATTCACCCTATCCATCCGTCATCTGCCCCCGAAGTGGCTCGTGGGCCGCCTCGATATCCCCGAGAGCCTAAGGGTCCGGAGCCGCGAGGGCGCATCGAACGCCGGACCGAGGGCCATCTTGGGAGACCGACCTGTTCATTTCATTTCATGTTCGCCGCGCCGTGACCTCCGTCGTACCCAACGGTTGTTAGCTGACACCCATGACCGACCGTGAGGATCCCCACAGCCCCGATTCCACCCAGGATTCCGCCACACCCGCCTCGAACTCGCCCGATCCGGCGCCGGTGAGCTCCCCGGACCCGGGGCGCGGGCTCAGCCGCCGCCGGTTGTTCGGCGCGTCGGCCGTGGCCGGACTGGCGGGGCTCGCGGTCGGCGCGGGCGGCGCGGTGGCGCTGCGCGGCAACGGCTCCTCGGGTCCGGTCTGGCCGCGCTCGGCCGAATTGGTGACCAGCCCGGATCGCGCTGCCGCGCCGCGGGTTTCGGGTCTGCACCTGCAGTTCGGGGCCGACGCCGGGCGCGAGGTCGTGGTCAGCTGGCACACCGTCGGCTCGGTCACCAAGCCCACCGTGCGCTACGGCACCGCCGATTCGGGCTTCGGCCAGAGCGTTCAGGCCGAGACGCGCACCTATCGGGATGGCAAGTCCGGCATCGAGATTCAGGCCCACCATGCACGCATCACCGGCCTGTCCCCCGACACCGACTACGTCTACGCCGCCGGGCACGACGGCGCGCCGCCCGAACTCGGCACCATTCGCACCGCGCCCGTCGGCCGCGCCAAGTTCCGGTTCACCAGCTTCGGCGACCAGGGCACCCCGACCGTCGGGAAGATCGTCGACGGCAAGGCCCTCAACGACAATCTGGGCTCCCAGTACGCGGGCGACGTCACCTCCGCGGTGGAATCGCTGGCCCCGCTGTTCAATCTGGTCAACGGCGACCTCTGCTACGCCAATATCGCCACCGACCGCATTCGCACCTGGAACGACTGGTGGGCCAACAACTCCCGCTCGGCCCGCTACCGGCCGTGGATGCCCGCACCCGGCAATCACGAGAACGAGGCGGGCAACGGGCCCATCGGCTACCAGGCGTTCCAGACCTATTTCACGGTGCCCGACGCCGGGGCCGAGGACCACGCCAAGGGGCTGTGGTACTCGTTCACCGTCGGCGGGGTGCGGGTGATCGCGGTCGCCAATGACGACATCTGCCTGCAGGACGGCGGCAACACCTACGTCAAGGGGTATTCCGGCGGGGCCCAGAAGCGTTGGCTGGAAAGCGAACTGGCCAAGGCGCGGGCCGATCGCGGCATCGACTGGGTGGTGGTGTTCATGCACCAGGTCGCCATCTCCTCGGCCGACAAGTTCAATGGCGCGGACCTCGGCATCCGACAGGACTGGCTGCCGCTGTTCGACAAGTACCAGGTCGATCTGGTGCTGTGCGGGCACGAACATCATTACGAGCGTTCACATCCCGTGCGCGGGGTGACCGGCTCGGAGACCCTCACCCCCAAGCCCGTCGACACCCGCAAGGACGTCGTGGACACCTCCAAGGGCACCGTGCACCTGGTGATCGGCGGCGGCGGCACCTCCGCGCCGTCGAATCAGCTGTTCTTTCCCGGCGACAGGTGCCGGGTCATCACCGCCGTCGGCGAGGTGGACCCGGCGACCGGCAAGAAGGCCCCGGTGTACGTCCTCGAGGACGCGCCCTGGTCGGCGTTCAAGGACGCCGAACATCCCTACGGTTTCTGCTCTTTCGACGTGGATCCGGGGCAGCCGGGCAGCAATACCACCATCACCGGCACCTATTACGCGCTCACCGGGCCGACCAGCGAGCTGAAGGCGGTCGACACCTTCACCCTCACCCGCCCGCGTTCGGACCGCTGAGCCCGCTCCCTATCGTGGGAGCGTGACGGTCGGCGAGCGGGACAAGCAGGCGTGGCGCGCGGAGATCCTCGCGGCGCGCAAGGCCCTGACGGCGGAGGTCCGGGAGCGGGAGGCCGCGGCCCTGGCCGCGGCCGTCGCCGAGCTCGGCGACCACGGCTGGGTCTGCGCGTACGTGCCGGTGGGTGGTGAGCCGGGCTCGCTCGCCATGCTCGACGCGCTGCGCGCGGGCGGGGCGCGGGTATTGCTGCCGCTCACCGGTGAGCCCGGTCCCCTGGAATGGGCCGAGTACACCGGACCGGAGGGTTTGCGGCGCGGCCGCTTCGGGCTCCGGGAACCCGACGGCGCGCCGGTCGCGAATGGGATCGCAATGGCTGCCACCATTCTCGTTCCGGCATTGGCGGTCGATGAGCGGGGAGTCCGATTGGGACGCGGGGCGGGTTATTACGATCGCAGTTTGAGCGCGTGCCGCGCCGATGCGCGATTGGTCGCGGTGGTGCGCGACGAGGAACTCGTCGCGCGTTTGCCGGAGGAGCCCCACGACCATCGAATGGGATGGGCACTGACCCCGTTCGGCGGGCTGCGGCGACTGGAAGATCACATCGGGAATTGACACCCGATTGGTAGTGTTGGCACTGTCGGCTGTAGAGTGCTAATTCTACGAAGAGCGTGGAGGTTTCCCGATGCCTACTTACTCGTATGCATGCACCGAGTGCGACAACAAGTTCGACATCGTGCAGTCCTTCTCCGATGACGCACTGACCGTCTGCGATCAGTGCAACGGCAAGCTGCGCAAGCTGTTCAACTCGGTCGGCATCGTCTTCAAGGGCAGCGGGTTCTACCGCACCGACTCCCGCAACGGCTCCACCTCCGCCGAGCCCGCCAAGTCCGCGTCCTCCGGCTCGGACAGCGGCTCGTCGAGCTCGTCGAGCGCCGCCACCTCGACCGCGTCGAGCACCCCCAGCACCACGTCGGCCGCCTGACGCGCGCCCCCGACGGGGGAATTTCCACACCCTCCCAGTTATCCACAGCCCGGGTTCCACCCGGGCGTGTTGCTTTCCGGGCGGCCGTACGCTGCCCGCATGACGCGACCGCTCCGAGCATCCCTGCAGGAGTTCCGTAGCCGCCTCGCGTGGGCGGATACGGTCCTACTGCGGCGGGCCGGGGCGGTCGCGCTGCTCGTGCTGGCGCTGTTTCTCGCCGTCCGCGCCGATCCGAGCGCCGGGCACACCGAGGTGCTGGTGGCCGCGCACGATCTCGCCCCCGGCCAGATCCTGGGTGAGGGCGATCTGCGGCCCGCCGCGCGCGAGACCGCCACCCTGCCCTCCGGGACCGTCCGTGACGCCGCGAAGCTGCGTGGGGCCACGCTGGCGGGCGCGCTGGCGGCCGGGGAGATTCTCACCGACCTGCGGGTGGTAGGGCCGCGGCTGGCGGCCGTGGCGGCGCACGCGCCCGATGCGCGCATCGTCCCGATTCGGTTGGCGGACAATGCCGTTGCCGAGATTCTGCGGGCCGGGGACCGGGTGGACGTGGTGGCGGGCGAGGATGCGGGCGGAAACGGCCGTCCGGCACGGCTCTTGGCCGCCGACGCGGCCGTGGTGCTGGTGTCGGGTGCGGAGAACGCGCGTGGGCGCACCGACCGGGTGGTGCTGGTGGCGCTGGATTCCCGGCGCGCCACCGCGGTGGCCGCGGCCTCCCTGCGCAGCGCGCTGACGGTTGTATTCCATTGAACCGGCAGTGCCTTCCACTGAACCGGCGCGCCGGTGAACTAGCATCGCCGTATTCCCCACCAACTCTGCGTTCGATCCCTCAGGTAGAGGAGTTTCGGCAATGCTCAAGGGTTTCAAGGATTTTCTGCTACGCGGCAATGTCGTGGACTTGGCCGTGGCCGTGGTCATGGGCACCGCGTTCGTCGCCATTGTCACCGCCTTCAGCGACGGCATCATCACCCCGCTGCTGGCGGTGTTCGGCAAGCACGACGCGCACGGCCTGGGCTTCCAATTGGTGGCCGACAAGCCCGCCACCTTCGTGGCCGTCGGGCCGATCATTACCGCGGCGCTGAATTTCGTGATCATCGCGGCGCTGCTGTACTTCCTCATCGTGGTCCCGGCCAACAGGGCCAAGGCGCGCTTCACCAATCCGGAGGACGCGGCGCTCTCGGACAATGAACTGCTGCACCAGATTCGGGACCTGCTGGCCGAGCGCAGCGCGGGCGGCAAGCACGAGATCTGAAGGGCCGAGATACGAAGGGCCGGAACACAAACGGGCCCGGTGCGAAAAGCACCGGGCCCGTTGGTCTTACACGCGAATCAGATCAGCCCAGGCTGAAGGGCTGGCCCCACAGGGTGACCCAGCTGATCACGTTGTCGGTCTCGACCTCGACGCTCACGAAGGAGCGCGCCTGCGCGTAACCCGCGCAGCCGCTCAGGCCGATGGTCTCGTCGGACCAGGTGACCGAACCGTCAGTGCCCTGGAACTTGTTGCGGACCTTGTGGGTTTCCTTGCCGAAGTCGTCGGCCATTTCCTCGTCGAGGACGTAGAACGACTTGGCCTGGCCGGGGCCCAGGGTCAGGTTGGCACCGGTGCCGCCGCTGGCGGACGGGGTGGCGTTACCCGAGTTGTCCCAGCTGACACCGCCACTGGCATTGCCGTTGACGTTGCCGCCATCGATGGTGACCTGGCAGCCGACCACGTAGCCCGGGAAGATCTTGCCGCCGGCGGCGGTGGTGTCACCGGAGATGTGCACCTGCGCCGAGGCCGAGACCCAGGCGTTGCGGTGCACGGGGGTGGCACCCATCGACGGGCTGATGGTGGCGGACTCTCCGACCAGCTTCACCGTGACAACGGTTCCGTCGGAAAGGGTTTGGGTGATTTCGCCGCCCGGCAGCGGCACGAAGGTGTCGGCGTTGGCCGCACCGGTGGAGAACAGGCCAAGAGCGGCGGTTGCGACGGCACCGACACCGGCAGCCCGCGCCACGGTCTTACGGATGTTCATTTCTGATTGTCCCTCAGGGTTTGATTTCGCTTACGCGAGAAAGGATTTGGCGGGCGGAGACCACTCAGCCGATGCTGAACGGCTGACCGTAGAGCGTGGTCTTGGAGTAGTTGTCGCCGATGATCTCGACGACCGTGTACGCACGCGCCTGGGCATAGCCCGCGCAACCCTGAATCTGAATCTCGGCGTCCCGGTACTCGACCGAGTAGGTGCCCGCCTTGGGGACATCCTTCGAGTCGATCTGGACGAACATCACCTGGCCGGGGCCGAGGTTGACGCCGATCGAGCCGCCGAGGCCCGCGCTGTTCAGGCTGACGCTGCCGGAGATACCGGCCGAGATCGCGTCCTGACCGATGGAGACCTGGCAGCCGACGATGTAGCCGGTGTTGATCTGCGAAATCCCGTGCGTGGACGAGTTGTTCGTGCCAGCGCCATTGACCGGGCCGTTGTTCGGGCCCGCGGTGCCTTCCGGCGTATCGGTGATCACCGCGGAGGCGGCGCCGCTCACCCACACCACACGGCCGGCACCGTTGGCAGCGAGCGACGGCGACACGATGGCGTGTTCGCCCGTACGGGTGATCGTGACGGTACCCGCCGGGTTCACCTTCTGGCCGTCCGGCAACGGCACGAAGGTGTCGGCATTAGCGGCACCAGTGGACATAAGGCCGATGGCCACGGCCGCGGCCGCGCCGATGCCCGCAAAACGGGCCGCGGTGCGCAGACCGTGGGTGCGGTTCTCGCTCATACTTCCCCTCATCAGGTTCTTGCGGTCAACCTCGACCACCGAGGTTGAATTGGGACCCTTGCGGAATCCCCAGTGGAGTTTGCCGCCACATTGTTGCCACCGTGTTACTGCTTTCAAAGTGCATTTGTGTAGCGACGCAGGGCACTTTACATCACCGCTGTGAGCTTTGAGACGTGAGCGAACGAGATCGCCTACTGCTCCGCACAAACCCGCAGGTATGTCGAGAATGCTATGAATAGCAAAAGGGGCCCGGTGCGAATCGCACCGGGCCCCTTCGATATCCGCTGAGCGGAAACTGGATCAGCCGAGACTGAAGGGCTGACCCCACAGCGTGTAGGAGGTGATCACGTTGTCGGTCTCGACCTGGACCGCCACGAACGAGCGGGCCTGGGCGTAGCCGCCGCAGCCGTTCAGGCCGATGGTCTCGTCCGACCAGGTCACCGAACCCGAGTCACCCTTGAACTTGTTGCGCACGAAGTGCGCCTCGCTGCCGAAGTCGTCGGCGGCTTCCTGATCGAGGATGTAGAAGGCCTTCGACTGGCCGGGGCCCAGGGTCAGGTTGCCGCCGCCGGACAGACCGGTGCCGGACTTGCTGACCGAGACCTGATCACCGAAATCGACACCGCCGGTGGCACCGCCGTTGGCGCCACCGCCGGAGATGTTGACCTGGCAGCCCACCACGTAGCCGGGCACGATCTTGCCACCGGCATTGCCGTTGGTGCCCGACAGCTGGACCCGCGCGGAGCCCGAGACCCAGGCGTTGCGGTGCAGCGGGGTGGAACCCATGGACGGGTTGATGTTGGCCGACTCGCCGGTCATGGTGATGGTCACGACGGTGCCGTCGTCCATGGTCTCGGTGATGGAACCGCCGGGCAGCGGCACGAAGGTGTCGGCGTTGGCCGCGCCGGTCGAGAACAGGCCCAGGGCGGCGGTGGCGACGGCGCCGATCCCGGCGGCCCGCGCCATGGTCTTGCGAACGTTCATGATTTTCCCTCTAGGGTCGAAATCGCTTACGCGAGAAATGAATTGGTGACCGAACGTCAGCCGAGGCTGAACGGCTGCCCGTAGAGGGTGGTCTTGGAGTAGTTGTCGCCGATGACCTCGACGACGGTGTAGGCGCGCGCCTGGGCGTAGCCCGCGCAGCCCTGCACGTCGACCGGCACATCGCGGTAGTCGATGGAGTAGGTGCCGGACTTCGGGATGTCCTTGGAGTTGACCTGAACGAAGGTCACCTGGCCCGGGCCGAGGTTCAGGCCGACCGAGCCACCGGCGTTCGCGCCGGAGAGGTTCACGCCGCCGGAGACGCCCGCGGAGATCGCGGAGTCGGAGATGTTGACCTGGCAGCCGATGATGTAACCGGTGTTGATCTGCGAGGTGCCGTGGGTCGAGGAGTTGTTCGAACCGGGGCCGTTCTTCGGGCCGTTGTTCGGGCCGACGGTGCCGTCCGGGGTGTCCACGGTGGCGACGACCTTGCCCGAGAGCCAGGCGGTGCGGCCCGCGCCGTTCGCCGACAGCGACGGCGAGATGACGGCGTGCTCGCCGAGACGATCGATGGTGACGCCCGGTCCGGCCTTGTGGCCATCCGGCAGCGGCACGAAGGTGTCGGCGTTGGCCGCGCCGGTGGACATCAGGCCCAAGGCCACGGAAGCCGCCGCGCCCACACCCGCAATACGGGCGGCGCGACGCAAACCGGCAGTCCGGTTCTCGCTCATGTTTCCCTCATCAGTTTTTCTGCGGACAACCCCGACCACCGGGGCTGAAGCGGTCACTACGGCACGGCAGTCCCACCTCGAGCAACGTTCAAGCACGCTACTCAAACTCGGTGGAGCCGTAGTTTTGTTGACCCGATGGAGACCTTAACCACAGCAGCTACTCGATGGCAACAAATTCATAAACAAGACGTCAAGAACTACAGCCGTGTAAGTAGCAATTCTCTAGCGAATGCCAATGTCAGTGCGCGAATGGGCATGCGGCAGCGCCGACATATTGCCGGTGAGGAATGTATCGAGCAGGTGACTCGGCCGCTGTGCGGCAAGGTGACTCAGCCGCTCTGGGGCAAGGTGACTCAGCCGTGATGCGGCGGGACCTGGGAGCGCAGCCAATCATCGGAGGATCGGCCGGATTCGGGTTCGGGAGTGCGCTCGTCCGTGGTAGTGGACGGCAGCTCGTCACCGAACACGCGAGCGAGGCGGGCTCGCTCGGCGGGGGTCAAACGACGAGACCCCGCCCGGCGCTGCGCCGGACGGGGTTTCTCCGCGGAACCTGACGGCTCGGCGGGATCAGAACTTTCGGCGTCGGTCATTCCGACAGACCGGACAACTCATCGATCACTCGGCTGGCCAGCGGGCCCAGGGTGGCCATGCCGTCGCGGATGGCGGCGCGCGAACCGGGCAGGTTCACCACCAGCGTGCTGCCCGAGACCCCGGCCAGCCCGCGGGACAGGCCCGCGTCCAGCGAACCCGAGGCCAGACCGGAGGAACGCAGTGCCTCGGAAATGCCGGGCAGCACCCGGTCCAGCACCTCCTCGGTGGCCTCCGGGGTCACGTCGCGCGGCGACATGCCGGTGCCGCCGACCGAGATGACCAGGTCGACGCCGCCGATCACGGCGGTATTGAGCGCATTACGGATCTCCACCTCGTCGGCGGCCACCGATACCGAGGCGTCCACCAGGAATCCGGCCTCGGTGAGTAGTTCGGTGACCAGCGGACCCAGCGAGTCCACCCCGCCGTGGGCGGTTCGGTCGTCGACGACCACGACAAGAGCACGGCCCGCCACTGCGGAATCGATTTCCATGGTGCTCACCGTAGCGTCCTTGTCCGACAACAGCTCCCATCCCCCGTCCGCTGTGACACGGATCGTCGGTACCGCTTCGCGGCCCGCCCGCGCGTGTGTGGTGCCGCGAATCATCATCGGCCGCCCTCCGAGGTCGCCTCGCCGAGGGTCACCTCGACGGTCTTGGGGTTCTTGCCCTGGTCGTCGGTGTAGGTCACCTTGACCTTGTCGCCGGGCCGGTGCGAGCGCACCGCGGCGATCAGCGAATTGCCCGAATCCACGATCTGGTCATCGAGTTTGGTGATGATCGAGCCCTTCGGGATGCCCGCCTTCGCGGCCGGGCCGTCGGGCGACACGTCGAGCACGCGCGCGCCGTTCGCGTCGTCCTGGCCCTTCACGGTGATGCCGATCTGGGCGTAGGTCGCCTTGCCGTTCTTGATCAGCTCGTCGGCCACCCGGCGCGCGGTGTCCACCGGAATGGCGAAGCCCAGGCCGATGGAACCGCTCTGCGCGCCCGCCGATTCGGCGGTGCCCATGGTGGCGATGGCGGTATTGATGCCGATCAGCTTGCCGTCCATATCGACCAGCGCGCCGCCGGAGTTGCCCGGGTTGATGGCCGCGTCGGTCTGGATGGCGTCGATGACGGTGCCCACCGAGCCCGCCTCGCCGCTGGTCGAGACCGGGCGGTTCAGCGAGGACACGATGCCGCTGGTGACCGTGCCCGCCAGGCCGAGTGGCGAACCGACGGCCACCACGCCCTGGCCCACCGCCAGATTGGCGGACGAGCCCAGTTCGATCGGCTTGAGATCGGTCTTGCCGCTGACCCGGATGACCGCGATGTCCGAGATCGGATCCGCGCCCACCACGGTCGCCGGGGAGGTCGAGCCGTCATTGAAGGCCACGGTCAGTTTCGCGCCCTGACCCGCGCCGCTGACCACGTGATTATTGGTGAGGATGAGGCCGTCCGAGGACAGGATCACGCCGGAGCCCTCGCCCTCGGCGCGCGTGCCCTGCACCTGGATCATGACCACGCTCGGCAGCACCTTCTGCGCCACGGCCTGCACCGATCCCGCCGGTGCTGGCTCGGCCTTGCCCTTGCCGACGGGCTGATCCAGCGCATTGGTCGCCACGGGGGTGTTGTTGTTGTGATCGACCAGCGCGACCACACCGCCGCCGACGCCGCCGCTGAGCAGCGCCAGCACGATCGCGCCCGCGACCAGACCGGTCCTGCCGGAGCGCTTGGGCGCGGGCTGGGCACCGTAGGGCTGCCCAGGCTGGCCCGGCTGGCCCGGAATCACCTGTGTCGGATGCTGTCCCGTCGCGTACCCGGCCCCCGACGCCGCGTACGCCTGGCCGTAGGCACCGGTGGGGAACTGCTGGGTGCCGACCGGGATCTCCTCGGTCTGCTGGCGACCCGCGCTGTACTGCTCCGAATAGGGCTGTGCGCCACCGAAAGCCGTGCCGTACGGGCCCGGGACACCACCGGGCGCACCATGGGGACCGCCCTGAGCGCCGTAGGCCGCGCCGGGCAGGATCTGGGTGGCCGGATCGGGCGAACCCGAACCCGGTTGTCCCGCAACGCCGTAACCCGGCGCGCCCGGGCCGCCGTGGGCCGGAGTCGAACCCGCGGGCGGAGCACCGGCGGGAGGCTGTGGGGTACCGGCCGCCTCGGGATCGCCCTGCGCCTGCGCGGCACCGGCGGAAAAGTCCTGTGCCGCACCGAATCCCGGGGCGGGTTGGGATCCGGCCGCGGCCGCCTTGGCCGGATCGGAGAAGCCGTCGAAGGGCTGGGCGGGCTGGGCCCCGGCCTCGGGCGCGGGAGCGCCGGACGGGTCACGCTGGGGCAGGCCCGACGCGGTGGCTCGAGGCGAATCCGCGGTGGCTCGAGGCGAATCCGCGGTGGCTCGAGGCGAATCGTCGGCAGGCGCGTCGGGCGCGACGAAGGGCTGGTCTCCTCCGGTCGCGGGCGGGTTCGGCTGGGCAGGCTGGCCCTCGGGCTGGGTGCCCCGCTGGTTCGAATCCTCGGTCATTTCTCGTTTCTCCTCGAGTCTCGTCGCCAAGCCTGGCGGGAACGACTGAGAGTGGACTGAGACCGTGCTTGCTTTTCGCCGAGCTTTCAGTTGTCCGCCACCACGGATTGCGGTTCACAGCGCCGCCGCAGGCGGTGGTGCGCCTTCTCCAGGCAGCACGATACGGATCAAAGCGCCGCCGCGGTCGGAAGTATCGATGTTGATGGTGCCGCCGTGTTTGGTCACCACCTGCTTCACGATGGCCAGGCCCAGCCCGGAGCCGGGCATGGAGCGCGAGGCGGTGGTGCGGTAGAAGCGCTCGAACACCAATTCGCGTTCGGCGGGCGGAATGCCCGGTCCGGCGTCGTCCACCACGAACTCCAGCAGCCCGCGCCCGTTCTCGCGCATGGTGACGAAGACCTTCGCGCCCTCCGGACTCCATTTGGCCGCGTTGTCGAGCACATTGAGCAGCGCGCGCTCGAGTCCGGGTTCGTCGCCGTAGACGAACCAGGGCCGCAGGGTGGCGTCGAACTCGATTCCGGTGCGCCGCCGCCGGACCCGTTCGAGCGCGCGTTCGGCCACGTCGCCGAGATCGATCTGCTCGTAGACGGTTTCGGGCGCGTCCTCGCGGGCCAGATCGACCAGATCGCCCACCAGCGTGGACAACTCCTCGATCTGGGCCATCACGTCGGAGCGCAGTTCGGCCATGTCCTCGTCGGGGATGCGGGGCGCGCCCGGCCGCGAGGAGGCGATGAGCAGTTCCATATTGGTGCGCAAGGAGGTCAGTGGCGTCTTGAGCTCGTGACCGGCGTCGGCCACCAATCGGCGCTGGCGTTCCCGGGATTCGCCCAGCGCCCGCAGCATGGTGTTGAAACTCTCGGTGAGCCGGGCGAGTTCGTCGTCGCCGGTGACCGGGATCGGGGTCAGGTCGTCGGTGCGGGCAATGCGCTCGGTGGCGGCGGTGAGGCGGGCGATGGGCCGCAAACCGGTGCGGCCCACCGTGGTTCCGGCCGCGGCCGCCACGATGACCCCGCAGCCGCCGACCACGAACAGCAGCCAGGCCAGCCGGTCGAGCACCTCCTTGGTGGGTTGCAGCCGCTGCGAGACCACCAGGGTGGACCCGGAGTGGGTGCGCCGGGCCAACACCCGCTGATCGTCGACGGTGCGCAGCGAGAAGCCGATCTCGCCGCGGGCCACCGCGCGCTCGTTGTTGCCGATGGGCGGAATCGTGGTCTGCGGCGGCACGTATTGCGACTGGTCCGGGAAGACCAGCGCCACACCGACATCGCTGGAGTACAGCCCGGCGAACACCAGCGACTGGAAGCCCAGGCTGTCGAGATTGTTGTCGATCATCACCGAGGCCCGGGCCCGCAGCTGCGAATCCACGTCCGCGTACAGCGAGCGCGCCACCATGGCGTAGGCGGCGATGGAGGTGAAGGCGACGGCCACGGCCACCACCGAGGCGGCCAGCAGCGTGACCCGCCAGCGCAGCGAGACCGATCGGGTCAACGGCATCGGCGGCCGCAGTTCGACGGCCTCCGTTCGTGCGGACCCCAGTCCGGCGACCACCGGGCGCCGGGGAACGGTTCTACCCACGAGCACGGCTCCTACGGCGGGGTCTCGCGCAGCACGTAGCCGACGCCGCGCACGGTGTGGATGAGACGCGCTTCGCCGTCGGCCTCGGTTTTGCGGCGCAGGTAGCCGATGTACACCTCGAGCGCGTTGCCGGAGGTGGGGAAGTCGTAGCCCCACACCTCCTCGAGAATGCGGCTGCGGGTGAGCACGCGGCGCGGATTGGCCATGAGCATTTCCAGCAGCGAGAACTCGGTGCGGGTGAGGCTGATCTGGCGGTCCCCGCGGGTGACCTCGCGGGTGACGGGATCGAGCGAGAGGTCGGCGAAGGTCATGGCCTCCGAGCCCAGGTCCGCGGCATCGCCGGACGCGGTGCGGCGCAGCAGCGCGCGCAGCCGGGCCAGCAGTTCCTCGAGCGCGAAGGGCTTGGGTAGGTAGTCGTCGGCGCCCGCGTCGAGCCCGGCCACGCGCTCGGAGACCGAATCCCGTGCGGTGAGTACCAGAATCGGCAGATCGTCGCCTGTGCTGCGCAGGCGGCGGCAGACCTCGAGGCCGTCCAGGCGCGGCATCATCACGTCGAGCACGAGGGCGTCGGGTCGCTGACTGGCGGTCTTCTCCAAGGCGTCCAGACCGTCGACGGCGAGGTCGACGGTGTACCCGTTGAAGGTCAGCGAGCGACGGAGCGATTCACGGACCGCCCGGTCGTCGTCGACTACCAGAATGCGCATGGCAACCAGTCTGCCCACACCGACTGAGAGGTCACTGAGAAGGGCGACTTCGACACGCCGGGCGGGTCGGGCAGGTGACCTGCGACTTTCGCGAAGATCCGCCCCGCAGTGGTTGCGATGTCACCCAAATTCTCGCGAAATGCGTTGCGGCAACGCCGCATTCGAAAACTAAACCATCAAGTCGCCCGAATTGCCGTTACTCAGCTCACGCGGTATGTTGCAGGCCGTAAAAGAAGACCTCTAGTTGGTTCCGCGCGGGTTCGACCCCAAAGCCGTACAACCGCATACGTACCCGGGGGTCAATCGTGAAAGCGGAGGCGACGGAAGCGGGATGGAAGCAGCACCCCGGTCCTGGCAATTCAGCCTGTCCAACTGGCCCGTTACCCGCAAGGTCGGGATCGTGCTGGTGCTCCCGGTGCTCCTCGCCGCGACGTTCGCGGTACTGCGCATCAACAGCGAATTGCAGACCATTTCGAAACTGAGCGCGGCGACGGACCAGATGGACGTCCTGCACTCCACCGTCCAATTCATCACCTCCACCAATGAACTCGCGGTCGCCGCGATCACCGGCGGCAATCAGGATGTCGACCCCGCGCTCGACGCCGCCACCGCCAAGTTCGATCAGGTCACGGCGGCCCTCGAGACCACCATCAAGACCTCCAACGCCGACCCCGCCGTCGTCAAGGAACTGGGCACCTCCATGGCGGTGGCCAAAACGATGCGCAACAGCCTGCGCACCAGCTCGCCCCAGACCATCGGCGATCAGGCGGACGAGGTGCAGACCCGGATCCAGACCGCGCTGTCCAACTCCATCACCGTGGGTGACCTCCGGGTGCAGCAGTCCTTCCTGCAGTTCGGCGCCGCGCTCACCGCGTCGCGGCTGCTCACCCAGGAGCGCGTCATGCTGGCGGTGCCGGGCGCGGGCAACAACCCGGCCCTGCGCACCAAGCTGCTCACCGCCATCGGCGCCGAGATCACCATGATCGAGGTGTACCGCGGCCTGGTGCCCGACGCGGCGCAGAACGCCAACGTGCTCAAGGACAATGCCGGTGCCCGCGTCGGCATCCTCATGCAGAACGTGCCCGACCCGGGCAGCCTGCCCGCCATGCAGGATTCGCTGCGCACCAGCGCCGACGCCTACGGCAAAGAGATCACCACCGTCGCGGACTCCATGGACCACAAGCTGTCCCAGCTCACCACCGAGGCCCGCAACAACGTCCTGCGCGACACCTCCATCGTGATCGGCATGCTGCTGGCCGGTCTGGCGCTGGCACTGGTGGTGGCCCGCTCGCTGGTCGTCCCGGTGCGACGCCTGCGGCGAGATGCCTTGCAGGTGGCCCACATCGACCTGCCCCAGGAGCTCGAGGTGGTGCGCGCCGGTGGCGCGACCCCGGAGATCACCCCGGTCGACGTGCACACCACCGAGGAGATCGGGCAGCTCGCCCGCGCCGTCGACGACATCCACTCCCAGGCGCTGCACCTGGCCGCCGAACAGGCGCGACTGCGCCTGCAGATCGGCAACATGTTCGAGACCCTTTCCCGCCGTAGCCAATCCCTCGTGGAGCAGCAGCTGGGCCTGATCGAGGAGCTCGAGCGCGACGAGGACGACTCCGAGCGCCTGCAGTCGCTGTTCCGCCTCGACCACCTCGCCACCCGCATGCGCCGCAATGGCGACAACCTGCTGGTGCTGGCCGGAACCGCGCTGCGCCGTGGCCATCTCGCGCCGGTGCCGCTGTCGGACATGCTGTGGTCCTCGGTCTCGCAGGTGGAGGACTACCAGCGCGTCGAGATCGGCACCGTACCCGACGGCATCGTCGCCGGTGAACCGGCCGTCGACATCGAGCACCTGTTGGCCGAGCTGATCGACAACGCGCTGCGCTACTCCCCGCCCACCACGCCGGTGGCGGTGTCGGTGGCGCGCGCGGTGGACGGCGGCTACCTGATCGAGATCACCGACCGCGGCCTGGGCATGAACGCCGAGGACCTGCAGGGCATCAACGACCGCCTGGCCTCCGGTGGCGAGGTCAATGTCGAGACCGCCCGCCGCATGGGTCTTTTCGTGGTCGGCCGCCTGGCCAAGCGGCACAACATCACCGTGAGCCTGCGCCGCACCTCGGCCATGGTGCAGCAGCCGGGCATCACCGCCAGCGTGCACCTGCCGGGCAGTCTGGTCTCGCCCGCGCCCGAGCGCGGCGGCGACCCGACCGGGCAGTACCCGGTCGGGACGGCGCTGCCGGTGCCGCCCGGCACGCTGGCCTCGGGCCCGATTCCCATGCCCACGGGCGCGAATTCGCTGGCCACCGGGCCGAATCCCTTGGTCACCGGGCCGGTTGGCGTGCCGTCGGGCCCGGCCTCGGCGCCGCAGCCGGTGATCGCGCCCCCGCACCTGACGCCGGTGCCGAACCTGACCGAGCCCGCCGCGGCCACCACCACCGGACGCTTCACCACCAGTTCCGGTCTGCCGCAGCGCAAGCCGAATCTGGACTCCGGTGAGCAGCCCGCGGTGCCGGTCGCCTTCCGCGGTGAGGCGCAACCGCTGCCGGATCGCTTCTCGGACGGCTTCACCGACGCGTTCGCCGAACCGGACGAGGCCCGCGCCTACGGCGTGACCGCGCTGCGCCCGGAATCCGAGCGTCCCGAACCCCGGCCCGCCCCGGCCCAGATGGACTTCTGGGGCGAGGCCCGCACGCCGGAGGGCGAGAACGAGGTGCCCGAGCCGGTCACCCCGATCACCGGGAACGGCGTCTACAAAGCCGAGGCCGAGAGCGCCGGAACCTCGTTCGGCAACGGCTACAGCGCCTTCGGTACCGGTGAGCATCCGGTCGCCCGCCCCACCGACAACGGCTATGTGGTCGGTAACCAGGGGTACGGTCCCGGAAGCCAAGACAGTCGAGAGCTTCGCGGCAACGAGGCCGCACCCGCCGCGCCGCGGCCGAGCGCCCCGCAGCCCGGACTGCGTCCGGTGGGCGGGGCCCCGACCCCGATCTATCAGCGCATGGTCTCCGAGTGGCTGGTGGAACCGGCCGCCGGGGAACAGGATGGCGCGGCATGGTCGTCGAATTCGGACGCTGGCTGGGCCGCGGCCGAGGAGGCGGCCAACCCGATCACCAGTAGCCGCACCCAGGGCGGGCTGCCGATCCGGCAGCCCGGAGCCCAGCTGGTGCCCGGCGCCGTCGCCCAGGAGGACGACGGCGAAGGCCGCAATCCGGAAGAGATCCGCAACAGCCTCTCCAGGCATCTCAGCGGTGTCCGCTCCGGGCGGGCCGACTCCCAGTACAACGACGGAGGGCATGCATGACCGACACCCAGCGCACCACCACCGATGAGAATCTGAACTGGTTGGTCACCCGCTTCACCCGGGAGGTTCCGGGCGTCTCGCACGCCGTGCTGGTCTCCGCCGATGGCCTGCTGCAGGCCACCAGCCCGCACCTGCCGCCCGATCGCGGTGAGCAGCTGGCCGCGGTGACGGCCGGTCTGGCCAGCCTGTCCGCCGGTGCCGCACAGCTTTTCGAGGGCGGCAAGGTGATGCAGTCCATCGTCGAGATGCAGCGCGGCTACCTGCTGGTCATGAGCGTGGGCAATGGCTCGCACCTGGCGGTGCTGGCCAACAAGCAGCACGACATCGGCCGGATCGGCTACGAGATGGCCCTACTGGTCGACCGGGTCGGGTCCGTGGTCTCGGCCACCGCCCGCACTGCCTAGATGAGCCGCCCATGACCAATCCCCTTGGCGGTGGCGGTAACCGGCCACCGACCACACGAGTTCGTCCCTACGCGCTGACCTCGGGCCGCACCGAGCCCGCGGTCGACCTGCCGCTCGAGGCGGTCGTCGAAACCCTGTCCTATACCGCCCATTTCGACTGGCCCGCCGGTGACGTGCGCACCGAGATCCTGCGGCTGGGCACCGCGCGGCTCTCGGTCGCCGAGATCGCCGCGCACCTGGGGCGGCCGCTGGGCATGATCCGGGTCGTCATCGGCGATCTGGTGGTGGCCGGAACCCTGCGCGTGCATTCGACTTTGAGCGATCAGGCGACCTTCGACGAGCGGCGCTCCCTGATGGAGAGGACCCTGCATGGGCTCCGGGCCCTTTGACGGCGGCGGGTACCCGGGCGGTGCGCAGGGCGGCCCGGCGTACACCACCGGGCAGGTCCCCGCGTACACCACCGGGCAGTTCGCCAACCCGACCCTGCCGTTCCCGCCGCGCCCGGGCGAGGAGGCCCGCACCGCCTCGACCAAGATCGTCGTGGCGGGCGGATTCGGCGCGGGCAAGACCACCTTCGTGGGCGCGGTCTCGGAGATCGTGCCGCTGCGCACCGAGGCCATGGTGACCGGCTACTCGGACGGGGTCGACGACCTCGCCGCCACACCGGGCAAGGAAACCACCACGGTGGCCATGGATTTCGGGCGCATCATCCTGCCCGGCAATCTGGTGCTGTACCTGTTCGGCACGCCCGGACAGCGGCGGTTCTGGTTCATGTGGGACGACCTCATCAAGGGCGCCATCGGCGCGGTGGTGCTGGTCGACACCCGCCGCATCGAGGACAGCTTCGCGGCCGTCGACTTCTTCGAGGCCAAGTCGCTGCCATTCCTGATCGCGGTCAACCGCTTCCCGGACGCGCCCCGCTTCCCGGTCACCGAACTGCGAGAGGCGCTCAGCGTCCGCGAGGGCGTGCCGATCGTGGACATCGACGCGCGCGACCCGGCCGAGGTGCGCCGGGCGCTGGCCGCCGTCACCGAGTACGCGATCGAAAGGCTGATGACCGCGCAACGCGAAAACGCCGGGCGCGGTTAGAGGGAACCGAATGATCTATTTCTCGATGGGCTACTGGGTCATCGCGCTGGCGCTGATCGTGTCCTTCGCGGGGGCGGCGTGCGGGCTGGCCTGCATCCGTCAGTCCACCAAGTCGGTGACCCAGCGCTTCCGGCTGGTGTGGCTGTTCGTGGCCGCCGTGTCCATCGGCGGTGTGGGCGTGGCCATGCCGATCTTCGTGTCGATGCTGGGCTTCGACGTGAAGGGCAGCCCGCTGCGCTACGAGACCACCTCCATCACGCTGTTCTCGGTGCTGTCCGCGGTGACCGTGCTGGTGGCCCTGCTCATCAACGGCAAGCGCCTGGTCTGGTGGCGGCTGCTGGTCGCGGCGGGCGTCATGGCCTTCGGCCTCGGTGACGTACACCAGTTGCTGCTCAGCGCGATTCGCATCCAGGGCAGCGTGGACCGCAGCCTGGTGTCCTCCGTCGCGGTGTACGTCATCGCGTTCGTGCTCTCGGCGCTGACGCTGTGGTTCAGCCTCTGGGTGGGCTCGGTGCCGATGGTGCTGGCCGGTGCGCTGGTGTACGCGATCCTGGTGACCGGCATGCACTATACCGGATTGACCGGGCTGCAGGTGCACGTGGATCCGTCCGAGCCGGTGCCGCACGGGAATGTGCTGTTCACCTTCTTCGTGCCGTTCTTCATCATCGGCACGCTCTCCCTGGCGGTTCCGATCACGGCAATCCTGGTCGCGCCGGACCGGCGTGAGGCGCGGCGGCCGGAGTCGGATCGAGCAGACCGAACAGTTCTCCCTGCGGCGCGGCCATGATGGCCATGCGGCCGAACGGCCCGTCGGTGGCCGACATGAGCACGGTCGCACCCAATTCCACCGCCCGCGCGATGCCGGTGTCGATGTCCTCGAACTGGAACCAGGTCAGCCAGTAGGGCACCTCGGCGGCCACGCCATTGACGCTGTCGTCGTTGATGCCGCCCACCGCCTCGGTCCCGCCGGGCGGGGTGAAGGTGGCGTAGCGCATGGTCTCGTCGTCGAATTCGGTGAAGGTGAAGCCGAAGACGTCGCCGTAGAAGGTCTTGGCGGCGTCGAAATCGCCGGTGTGCAAGTCGTTCCAGACGTACGCGCCGTGCTCGTTGAACACCGCCGCGCCGTCGTGCGCCCGCGCCTCCCAGACCGCGAAGGGCGCGCCCGAGGCGTCGGCGGCCACGAACATGCGGCCGAATTCCATGACGTCGAAGGCGGGTACGAGCAGTCGGCCCCCGGCCGCGGTCACCTGCTCGGCGGCCCGGTCGGCATCGGTCACCGCGAAGTACGTGGTCCACACCGAGGGCACCCCGGCCTCCGGTTTGGGCCCGATGCCCGCGACGGCCTGCCCGTCGCGCAGTGCCATGAGATAACCCGCGTCGTCCCCGCTGCCCTGGACATCCCAGTCGAACAGCGCCGCGTAGAACTCACCGGCCTTGGCCGGATCGTCGACCTGGCAGTCGACCCAGCACGGTGTGCCCGGGGGCCACGCCTCCTTGCGTACAGGCATCGGTCATCGCTCCATTTCTGAAATATCAGTGACGCAGCTCACAAATTGCCCTCCAGTCAACCACTCTCGATCACTCACCGCGATGGTTCTGTGCGCGGCGCGAGCGCGGGGATGCGGAGCGCACCTTCGCGCGGGCAAATCGGGCAGAGCGCCACGCTCGGCACGGTTCGCGAATTACAGTGAGAGGCATGCGTTTCGGGCTGGACTACGCCGCGGGTCGGCCCGCCCCGAGTGCCATCACCGCGGCGGGCTACGACTTCGTGGTGCGCTATCTGTCCGAGGGCGGCCCCACGCTTCCGGGCAAACTACTCACTCCCGCCGAAGCGGACGACCTGCGCGCACACGGCATTTCGATCGTTTCCAACTGGGAGACCACCGCCGCGCGCATGCTCGACGGCTACGGCGCGGGCGTCACCGACGCGCACGCGGCGCTGGCGCAGGTGCTGCGCTGCGGCGGGCGGGCGGATCGACCGGTCTACTTCTCGGCCGATTTCGACGCCACCCCGCAGCAGCAGGTACCCATCGACGCCTACCTCGACGGCGCGGCCAGCGTGCTCGGCCGCGCGAATGTCGGTATCTACGGCGGATATTGGCCGGTGAGCCGGGCGCTGGACAGCGGGTCGGCCACCTGGGCGTGGCAGACGGTGGCCTGGTCGGGCGGGAATGTGGATCCGCGCGTCGCGATCTTCCAGACGGGCGAACAGGTGACGGTCGACGGGGTGCGCTGCGATGTGAACCAAACCGACCGAGCCGATTTCGGCCAATGGGATGTGGAAACGGAGGAACCGGACTTGACACCCGAGCAGGACCAAATTTTGCGCGATATCCAGACCCAGCTACGCGGCCCCGGCCTCGGCGGCTGGCCACAGTTGGGCACCGATGCCCAGGGCCGCGACCGGACCGTCGTCGACGGGCTGGCCGCGGCGCTCGCCCGGATCGACGAGCTGCGCACCGAGATCAGCGATCTGGAGGCCACGACCGCCGAACTCGAGCACGAGGTGGCCCGGCTGTCCGGACAGCACCGGTGGCCCTTCCCCTTCTCGCTGGTGGAGGGTCCGGCCACGGTGGTCGCCGACCAGTTGGCAAAGCTCGAGCAGTTGCTGCCCGGCGTGCCGCTGCCGGGCTGGGGTGTCGGCCCGAACGGCAATTCGACCAAATCGGCCGAGAGTGGACAAGCTCCGGCGACGCACGCCTCGAATACCGCATCCGACAGCTGAATTGAGTGATTTGTCGGAATTTCTTCGGCACTCGCGCGGCGCCCGATAATCGGTCGAGAACTGGGGAAACAGTCGCTGAACTGGGCGAGAACGGCCCTTGAAGTGGCGATGAGCGGGTTCTTCTGTGATCAGAAGAACCCGCCCTCAAGGCACGAGGATACCGCCGCCAGGCTACGAGTTCACAACTTTGGGAAGTCTTTTTCGCACGCCCGAAAGCCGCGGCCGCCCGGTTCACGCCTCGGCAACACTCGAGCAGATCTCTGGTGGGACAGCAACTTCGGGGCTATTGTCGGCCTCGTCCGATCTATTGACCGCGCCGCCCTCGGCGCTGGCCGGTCTCACCGAGAAGCACGACGAGAAACTGCTCGATGCCCTGGGCATCAAAACCATTGCCGATCTTGGAAAGAACAAGTACTTCCGGCTCGCGGCGACCCTGGTCGACCTCGCCGCCAAGGAAGGCTGACCCGACCCGGTGACCGTGGACGCGGTCTGATCGGTCAGAGCTTCCCCGGGTCGATCAGCCCGCGCTCCACCGCCCGCGCGAGTCGGCGCGGCACCTTGTATTCCACTCCCCCGACCTTCACCGGAATCAAATCCGGCGGCGTCGCCTTCCACTGCGAGCGGCGGCTGTGGGTATTGGCCCGCGACATTCTGCGCTTCGGAACGGCCATGGTCAGTTCTCCTTGTCGGTAGTCGAATTGCGGTTTCCGCGAACCCGTTTGCCATAGCGGCGCTCGAACTTCTCCACCCGGCCCGCGGTATCGAGCACGCGCTGATTACCGGTCCAGAACGGATGCGAATCCGAGGTCACGTCGACCACCAGCAGCGGATAGGTATTGCCGTCCTCCCATTCGATGGTGCGATTGGACACCGCGGTCGAACGGGTCAGGAAGCATTTGCCGGTGCTCACGTCCTGGAAGACCACCGGGTGGTAATCGGGATGGATTCCCTGTTTCATCACTTCACCTTTCGTTGTTGCTGCTCGCGCCGTCCCCGGCGACGGGTGTGGATCGGGTTGTGTCGCAGGGCTCTTCGTGCTGATCGCCGAAGGGGTCGGTCCACAGCGCGACGCGCTCGGGCGCGAAACGCACCTGCCGCAGTTCGTCCTCGTCCACCAGGGCCCAGTGCAGCGCGTGGCGGATCTCGTCGGCGTCCGCGTCGGCGACCAGGATCACCAGCGAGGTGTGCCGGTCCCCGAACTCCTCGTGCCAGCGCAGCGACGCCAGCGTGCGGCGCTCCGGATCGACTTCGTCGAGTTCCCGGGATGTCATGGCGGCCAGCCACTTTCCCGCGCCGCCGACCCGCAGTCCGCCACCGGCCGACTCCAGCCACACCACTTCGTCGGGCTGGGTTGCCAGCCACACCCGGCCCTTGGCACTCACCACGCCGTCCAGCAGCACATCGATGGCCGAGTGCAGTCGGTCGGGGTGAAAGGGGCGGTCGGTGGCGAATTCCACCAGTGCCACACCGCAATCCGGCTCCAGCGGCGGTTCACCGGCGAGCAGCGGCGCGTGCGGATCGAACGGCGCGCCGCGGCGGGCGTCGGCCGGTACTCGGCGATGCAGCCAGGCCAGGTCGTCGAGAGCCAGGGCGGCGGGTTCGGCCACCCAGGCGACGGGGGCGCGCGGGGCCAGCCGGGCCAGCACCGCGGCCGTGCGCTCACGGTCGAGCAGATCGGCCCCGCCGTCGAAAGCCACCAGGGCATCGGCGAATTCGACCTGACCGACGGCCAGTTGTGCGATGGTTCGGTCGTCCTCGGCGGTGGCGTGGCCGCGCTCGGCGAGCGTCTCGTCGCCGGTGGCGTCGGCCAGCCAGTCCCGCGCGTCGACACAGGTGACGACGCCGTCGATCCGCACGCTGCGCCCGGCGGGTCCGTCCACCCGGCCCACCACGCCGGTGACCGGCACGTCGGTGATGGCCTGGCACACCGCTTCCGCCTCGAAGGCCGGATCCAGCGCGAGCACGATGCGCCGCACCGAATCCCGCTCGGCCAGCAGGCACAGGTAGGGCAGCAGGTCGGCGCGCAGGGTGCACGAGACGCAGCCGTGCGCGAGTTCCAGCACGGTGACGCTCTCACGTCCGTCGATCCGGACGATGCGCCGCACCACGCCCTGGCGCAGCTCGCTCAGATCGTGGCGGACCACGACCGTTCCGGGCTTGCCGCCCAGCAGGAGGGCGGTCCGTTCGACGCCCTCGGCGGCGCGGCCGGGGAGTCCCGCGAGGACGAGCACTGGCTTGCGTTGGGACGGCACCGGTCCCCCTTTCGACAATGATTTTCAATTACCGGGGACTCAATGTACCTTGGAATAACTTCGTTGTCGAAAACGATTGTCATCAACGTCTACCACCGGAAGGGAGTGCCCATGTCGGCCATCTGCCAGGTCACCGGCCGCAAGCCGGGCTTCGGCAAGTCCGTATCGCACTCGCACAAGCGGACCAACCGGCGCTGGGACCCCAATATCCAGCGCAAGACCTACTACCTGCCCAGCGAGGGACGGCGCATCACGCTGACCGTCTCCACCAAGGGCATCAAGGTCATCGACCGCGACGGCATCGAAGCGGTCGTCGCTCGCTTGCGCGCGGCTGGCGAAAAGATCTGAAAGGACAACCATGGCATCGAAATCGACCGACATTCGGCCCGTCATCAAGCTGAAGTCCACGGCCGGGACCGGCTACACCTACGTCACCCGCAAGAATCGGCGCAACGACCCCGACCGCATGGTGCTCAAGAAGTACGACCCGGTCGTCCGCAAGCACGTCGACTTCCGTGAGGACCGCTGACGTGGCGAAGAAGTCGAAGATCGCGAAAAACGAAGAGCGCAAACTGATCGTGGCCCGCTATGCCGAGCGGCGTGCGGAGCTCAAGGAGATCATCCGCAAGCCGAGCAGCAGCGACGAGGAACGCGCGGCCGCCCAGTCCGCCTTGCAGAAAATGCCCCGGGATGCCAGTCCGGTACGATTGCGCAATCGGGACGCCGCGGACGGACGCCCGCGTGGTCATCTCCGAAAGTTCGGTCTCTCGCGTGTGCGGGTTCGCGCGATGGCCCATCGGGGAGAATTGCCCGGTGTGCACAAATCGAGCTGGTAAGCATCCACGATCCGTGAGTGAGGAACCGCTGACATGGCAGTGAAGCGAGCACCGTCGAAGAAGGTCCGCGCCGAACAGGCCCGCCGCCCCAAGAAGAATCCCCTGATCGCCGCCGGTATCGAGACCGTCGACTACAAGGACGTGAACCTGCTGCGCACGTTCATCTCCGATCGCGGCAAGATCCGCAGCCGCCGGGTCACCGGTCTGACCCCGCAGCAGCAGCGCCAGGTCGCGGTCGCCGTCAAGAACGCGCGCGAGATGGCGCTCCTGCCGTTCACGAGCCGCTAGCTCGCGACCACGCGGGGCGCGAAAACCCCAGAGTTGAAACAACTCTCGTAACTCTCAGGGGCAAAGCCCCTGAAACCCCATCAGGGCAGGGTGAACTACCACCCCCAAACATGAAGCCCCCGAGTGCTTTTGCACTCGGGGGCTTCAATTTCTCGCAATCGCGGCGAAGCCTCGACCTACGGGATGGTCAGGACCTGGCCCGGCTGGATGTTGTCGGGGTTGTCGATGCCGGAGGCATTGGCGATTTCCTGGTAGCGGTTGCCGTCGCCGTAGAAGCGCTCGGCAATGGCCCACAGGGTGTCGCCCGGCTCGACCGTGTAGGTCTGGGCGGCGGGCGGCGGCGGGGGGACATCCTCGACCGCGGCGGCCTGGGTCTGGGCCGGTTCCGGCGCGGGGAGCGGGTTGTCGGTGTTGGTGCCCGAGCTCCACAGGGCGGAACCATCGGTGCCGTACAGCACGACATTGCGGTCGGCCTGAACCACCAGGCGGTCCGCGCTCTTGCCATTGGTCTCGGTGGACCAGGCGGCGCCATCTTCCTTGTAGAGCACGAAGTTGCCGTCGTCTTGCAGGGTGGCCCGGACGACGCCCTGGCCATTGGTGCCGGAAGCCCACTCGACCTTGCCGCTCGGGTCGGACAGCACCAGGTTGCCATCATCTTGCAGAGTCAGGGTGTAGGCACCGCCTTGCAGCGCCTCTCCACGACCGAGTTCTTCGCCGACCTTCAACGAGTCGCCCACGGTGCGTCCTTTCGGGAGGGGGTGATCATGAGATAAGCCGATGGCGCGGAACTGCATTCGCACATCTAGGACAACAGTAGCCATCCGGCCCGGGTCACCGCACTGTTACGCGCCGGTTCTGCGAAGATTTCGGCGTGTCTTCGCCGGAAATTCGCCAGCGGGTCGAATCGGGCCTTCGTAACCGTCCGTACGGTCCGGGGACACTAGGGTGTCAGCCATGTACGGGACCAGGGGACGCCGCCTGATCGCTGCCGCCGCGGCCGCGCTGATCGGGCTCACCATCACCGCGTGCGGCAGTGGCGGAAACGGTGGCGACCAAGCGAAGACGAGCACGGCCACCACCACCAATACACCCACCGAGGCACCCAACGGACAAATCGGGCGCGCCTTCACCGCCAACCCGAATATCGTCAGCCCGCACAGCATCTCCTTCGACAGCTGGACCCGGCTCGCCCCCGACAAGATCGCGGTGAACTTCCAGACCGGCTCCCCCGAGTGCTACGGCGTCGACGCCGCCGTCACCGAGACCTCCGCCAGCGTCACCGTGGATCTGAAGTCCGGCACGCTGCCCGAGGCGGTCGGCAAGATGTGCACCATGATCGCCGTCTTCGGCACCCTGGAGATCCAGCTGAAGGCTCCGCTGGGTGATCGAAAAGTATTGAGCGCCAAATAGACCCGAGACTCCGCAGGATGCCGGAATGACGAGCGGGGCCGGTGCGCTTCTGCGCACCGGCCCCGAAATCGTTACCCCCGAGGGGGTTTCGCGTCAGTGCGCGAAGTGACGGGACCCCGTCAGGTACAGCGTGACCCCCGCCTCGCGGCAGAGCTCGATGGTGTCCTTGTCCCGGATCGAGCCGCCCGGGTGCACGATGGCGCGCACGCCCGCGGCCACCAGGATCTGCGGGCCGTCGGAGAACGGGAAGAAGGCGTCCGACGCGGCCACCGCGCCCTTGGCCCGGTCCCCGGCGCGCTCCACGGCCAGCTTGCAGGAGTCGACCCGGTTGACCTGACCCATGCCGACGCCAACGGCCGCGCCGTCGTCGGCCAGCAGGATGGCGTTGGACTTCACGGCCCGGCAAGCGCGCCAGGCGAATTCGAGATCGCGCAGGGTGGCCGCGTCGGCGGCCTCGCCCGCGGCGAGGGTCCAGTTGGCGGCGCTGTCACCCTCGGCATCGAGGATGTCGCGCTCCTGCAGCAGCACGCCGCCGCTGACCGGACGCAGCTCCGCGCCCTTGCGCTGGGCCGGATCGGCGATCAGCACGCGCACGTTCTTCTTGCGCTGCAAGACCTCCACCGCGCCATTGGCGTAGGAGGGGGCCACGATGACCTCGGTGAAGATGTCGGCGACCTGCTCGGCCATCTCCACGGAGACCTCGCGATTGGCCGCGATCACACCGCCGTACGCGGAGACCGGGTCGGTGGCGTGCGCCTTGCGATGCGCCTCCGCGATATCCGCGCCGACCGCGATGCCACACGGGTTGGCGTGCTTGATGACCGCGACCGCGGGCTCGTCGAAGTCGTAGGCGGCGCGCCAGGCGGCATCGGCGTCGGTGTAGTTGTTGTACGACATCTCCTTGCCGTGCAACTGCTTCGCCTGCGCCAGCCCGGTCGGACCGCCCTGGTTGGTGTAGAGCGCCGCGGCCTGATGCGGGTTCTCGCCGTAGCGCAGGACGTCGGCGCGCGCCCAGGTGCCGCCGATCCACTCCGGGAACTGCTGCGGCGCTTCGCCTTCCGGCGCGACGGCCGGAACCGCGACGCTGGTCATCCAGCTGGCGACGGCCACATCGTAGGTGGCGGTGTGCTGGAAGGCCTTGGCCGCCAAGGCGGTCCGCTCGGCCAGGGTGAAGCCGCCCTGCCCGACGGCCGCGAGCACGGTGTCGTAGTCGGCGGTGTTCACCACCACGGCGACCGACGGGTGGTTCTTGGCCGCGGCGCGCACCATGGACGGGCCGCCGATGTCGATCTGCTCGACGCACTCGTCGATGCTCGCGCCCGAGGCCACGGTCTGGGTGAACGGGTACAGGTTCACCACGACGAGCTGGAACGCCTCGACCCCGAGCTCGACGAGCTGGTCGACGTGCTCCTCCTTGCGGGTGTCGGCCAGGATCCCGGCGTGCACGCGCGGGTGCAGGGTCTTGACGCGACCGTCCAGGGTCTCCGGAAAACCGGTCAGGTCCTCGACTTTGGTGACCGGGATACCGGCCTCGGCGATCTTGTTGGCGGTGGAGCCGGTCGAGACCAGCTCCACTCCGGCCCGATGCAGACCGGTTGCCAGTTCGATCAGACCGGTCTTGTCGTAGACGCTTACGAGGGCCCGCTTGATCGGCTTGCGTTCACTCACCGGAGAACTCGCTCATCTGGGATAACTGCCTTTCGTCCATCGGAGACAATGCCTCGGGTAGCGACGGCGGCGACGACCTCCGCCAACAACCGCCGCTCCACGACCTTGATGCGCTCGTGCAGGCTGTCCTCGTCGTCGTCGGGCAGCACGGTGACCGCCTCCTGCGCGAGAATCGGCCCGGTGTCCACCCCCGAATCGACCAGGTGCACGGTCGAACCGGTGACCCGGACGCCATAGGCGAGCGCGTCCCGCACCCCGTGCGCGCCCGGGAACGCGGGCAGCAGCGCGGGATGGGTATTGATGATGCGACCGCCGAAGCGGTCCATGAACGTGGGCCCGAGAATCCGCATGAAGCCCGCGGAGACCACCAGATCGGGCTCGAACACCGCGACCATCTCGGTCAACGCGGCATCCCAGGCGGCGCGATCGGCGAAATCACCCAGCGCGACCTTGAACGAGGAGACGTCGAACGCCTCGGCGTGGTCGGTGGCGGCGCACTCACGATCGACTCCGACGGCGACGACCTGGGCCGGATAACCCGGCTCCCGGGTCGCTTCGAGCAGCGAGCGCAGCAGGGATCCGGTGCCGGAGGCCAGCACGACAATGGTCGCGGGCGCGGTCGGCGGCAGCAGCTGGGCGGGCGTGGACGTCAGCGCACTACTCCCTGGGTATCGGAGCGGGAAGGGACAGCGGGGTCGAATCCGCCGCCTAAAGAGTAACTATCGCCCGATTGCTACTTGTCCGGCAGGTCTCCCTCTACCACTTCCGCGTCCACGATGTCGGGGTTCTCGGACGATTTCACAGCGACGGCGGGCTCGTCGTGGTCGTCGACCAGTTCGGCCTCGAGCGCGCCGTCGAGGTCCTCGTCGTCGTACCAGCCGCCGTCGGTGTCGGGGTCGGCGGGTTCGGGCGCGTCGGGGTCCGCGTCCTCGAATTCCTCGTCGTAATCGTCGTATTCGTCCTCGTCGTACTCGTCGTCGTATTCGCCGTCGGCGTAGTAGTACTCGTCGTCCGCGTAGCCCTCGTCGTCGTAGTACGCGTCGTCGTACTCGTCATAGGCGAGCGCCGTCGCCGGTCCGCCGAACCACCGCGCGCCCAGCATGCCGACGTAACCCGCGACCGCGAGCCATGCGAAGACCAGCGCAGCGGCCACCAGATCCGGCGCGATCCGGCCGAAGGTGCCGAGCTCGCCCCCGGCCACGGCGCCCAGCAGCGCCACGACCACGGCCGCGACACCCGCGGCGGTCAGCGTCGCCCAGGGCGCTCCGGCCCGATCCCGCGAGGTGCGACCGCAATCCAGTCCGGACAGCACACCGATGGCCGCGGGCACGATGAGCAGCGCCAGCCACCACACCGCCACCGGACCCGAGGGCACCGCCGCCGACACCGGCACCGCGGGCACCGGCGCGCCCTCGATCCGGAACAGGCTCAACGATCCCGGGCCGATGTGGACCTGCCCGCCGACCAGCACGCTCACCGCGTCGACCACCACGTTCGGCAGGTAGGCCAGCGACAGCACGGTCAAACCCAGTGCGCCGACCGGATTTCCGGCCGCGCGATAGGTCTCGCCGAGCCGGGACCAGTGCGCGAACAGCGACACCACGGTCACCACGGTGGCGGTCAGCAGCAACCGGCCCACGGCCAGCATGCCCGCCCGCAGACCCGGAATCACCCAGTCCGGCAAGGGAATCTGCAACAGATCGGTGAAATCGCGCCAGCGCACCGCACCGATGCCGACGGCGGCGGCCAGCAGGTTCAGCCCGAGTACCCAGGCGAAGGCCGCCAAGGTGTTCGGCGGCTGCAGCGGCACCACGGCCGAGGCGTCGTCGGCGACGGCCAGGCACACCGCGGTGATCAGCAGCGGACCGCCCACGGCCGCCCCGACCACCCAGCCCAGTTCGTTGGTCTCGCAGTCGGAATCCGAGGCCACCGCGCTCTCGCGGGCCACCAGCCACAGCATGAGCGCGGTCGGCAGCAGCGGCCACAGCCCGATCCCGGTTTTGCCGATCACCAGCGGAACCTGGTGTACCGCAAGCCAACTCGCGGCAATGGCCCCGGACGTGCCGCTCATCGGACTGCCCGCCGCCAACAGCGTGCCGTACACCAGGATGAAGATCACCAGCATGGTGATGGCCGACGGCCGCGCGGCCACCAGCATCAGCACCCGGGCGCGTTCGGGGGTCAGCGACCCGAAACCGCCGCCCCGCCGCGGGACCGGCGGTCGCGGCGGCTCCTCCCGAAGCTCGGGGTCGCCCAGGCGAGCCAGGGCAGTTCTCGGGGCACTCATGGACAACCAGCGTGGCAGCATCTCGGAAACCGGGGGGTCAGGCGCGCCGGGCGGGCACACACGTAGTCGAATGGGGCACAGCCAAAGAGAACGGCCCCCGGTCACAGACCGGAGGCCGCTCCCACGAACCGAATTACTTGTCGTCCTGGCCGGGACGGAAGGCACGGGTGGCGTCGGCCGCCGGATCCGCCGACTGCTCGCCACCGAACGGCTGCGCCGGACGCTGCGGCTGGCTACCGAAGTGCTGGGTCGCGTCCGAGCTGCCCGCGGGCTGCTGCGGCGGCTGGCCGTACGGCGACTGCTGGCCGTGCCCGGCGGGCTGGCCCGGCTGCTGACCGTACGACGGCTGCGGCTGCTGCTGACCGTAGGTCGGCTGCGAACCGGTGCCGTACCCGGCGGGCTGCTGACCGTACCCGCCCTGCTGACCGTAGGAAGGCTGCTGACCGTAGGACGGCGTCGCGCCCTGCTGACCGAACCCGGGCTGCTGCGGCGGCTGACCGTAGCCACCCTGCTGGCCGAACGACGGCTGCTGGTACTGCGGCCCGGTGGTGCTGAACGGCTGCGGCGGCTGACCGTAACCACCCTGCGCCGCCGCCGGTTTCGGCTCCGGAGCCTTCACGATGCCCAGCTCGAACAGCAGGGCCACCACGGCCACCACGGCCTGCACCAGCGACAGGAAGATCAGCACCCAGCCGCCCCACTTCAGCGACACACCGTCACCGAGGTCGAAGGCGTTGAACAGGATGCCCAGGAACGCGGCGAGGGACGCGGCCGCGACGACACCGGTGTAGGCGGTGGCCTTCGGCAGCAGCGACAGACCCGCCAGCAGGCCCGCGAGCAGCAGCAGGGTCACCAGGGTGGCGGCGCCGGTGTTCTCGAACAGGCTGAAATTGGCGTCGCTGCTGCGGAGTCCGCCGCCGAGCTCGACCCCGGCGTAGGGCGCGAAGCCCAGCAGGAAGTTGATGACACCGAGGGCGGCCACGCCCACGGTGAGGAAGAACGGCAGGCCCTTGGCCGAACCGGCAGCGGGAGCGCCTGCGGGCTGCGAGCCGTATCCGGGTGCGGAGGAGGGCGTCGGCTGGGGCGCGTTGTATCCCGAGCCCCCGGTCGGGTATGACATGTCGTCGTCTCCTATCGAGTCGTGAGTCGTTCACGAACCTCCACCGACGCTACTGCACTTGACGATCGGGGGCACCACCTACCATCGGCCGTAGCCTTTCCGCAATACCCCATATAACGATCGAAGGCCGCCTGTCGAATTCGACAGGCGGCCTTCGTTATCAGCCGTTCGAGCGGGCCGAACCCACCCAACCCTCGGCCTGTGCCCCGCTGTCGTCAGACAGCGGGGCACGAGAACATCAAGCGCTGATGCTCGCCTTTTCCAGGATCTCGCGCGCCAGAGCGGCGGTCTCGGACGGGGTCTTGCCGACCTTCACGCCCGCGGCCTCGAGGGCGTCCTTCTTGGCCTGGGCGGTACCGGCCGAGCCGGACACGATGGCGCCCGCGTGGCCCATGGTCTTGCCCTCCGGCGCGGTGAAGCCCGCGACGTAGCCGACGACCGGCTTGGTGACATTGGCCTGGATGTAGGCCGCGGCCCGCTCCTCGGCGTCGCCGCCGATCTCGCCGATCATGACGATGAGCTTGGTCTCCGGGTCCTTCTCGAACGCCTCGATGGCGTCGATGTGGGTGGTGCCGATGACCGGGTCGCCGCCGATGCCGATGGCGGTGGAGAAACCGAAGTCCCGCAGCTCGTACATCATCTGGTAGGTCAGGGTGCCGGACTTGGAGACCAGACCGATCGGGCCCTTGCCGGTGATGTTGGCCGGGGTGATGCCGACCAGCGACTCACCCGGGGTGATGATGCCGGGGCAGTTCGGGCCGATGATGCGGGTCTTGTTGCCCTTCTCCACGTTGTAGGCCCACGCGTAGGCGGTGTCCTGCACCGGGATGCCCTCGGTGATGACCACGAGCAGCGGGATCTCCGCGTCGATGGCCTCGATGATGGCGTCCTTCGAGAAGGCCGGGGGCACAAAGGCGATGGAGGTGTCGGCGCCGGTCTTCTCCATGGCCTCGGCCACGGACGCGAACACGGGCAGCTCGACCTCGTTGCCGTCCTTGTCGACGTGCTTGACGGTGGTGCCCGCCTTGCGCGCGTTGACGCCGCCGACCACATTGGTGCCGGCCTTCAGCATCAGGGCGGTGTGCTTGGTGCCCTCACCACCGGTGATGCCCTGGACGATGACCTTGTTGTCCTTGTTGAGGAAGATAGACATGTTGGTTCGTGTCCTTTACTTGGCCGCGGCCAGTTCGGCGGCCTTGTCAGCGCCTTCGTCCATGGTCTGGGCGAGGGTCACCAGCGGGTGGTTGGCGTCGACGAGGATCTTGCGACCCTCCTCGACCTTGTTGCCGTCGAGACGGACGACCAGCGGCTTGTTGGCCTCGGCGCCCAGGATCTCCAGAGCCTTCACGATGCCGTTCGCGACCGCGTCACAGGCGGTGATGCCGCCGAAGACGTTCACGAACACGGACTTGACCTGCGCGTCGTTCAGGATGACGTCCAGGCCGTTGGCCATGACCTCGGCGGACGCGCCGCCGCCGATGTCGAGGAAGTTGGCGGGCTTGACGCCGTTGTGCTTCTCACCGGCGTAGGCGACGACGTCCAGGGTGGACATGACCAGGCCCGCGCCGTTGCCGATGATGCCGACCTCGCCGTCGAGCTTGACGTAGTTGAGGTCGTTCTGCTTGGCCTTGAGCTCGAGCGGGTCGGTCGCGTCGATGTCCGCGAACGCCGCGTGGTCGGGGTGGCGGAACTCGGCGTTCTCGTCCAGGGTGACCTTGCCGTCGAGGGCCAAGATCTCGTTGTCGGGGGTGCGGACCAGCGGGTTCACCTCGACCAGGGTGGCGTCCTCCTTGATGAACACCTCCCACAGCTTCTGGATGGTCACCGCGGCCGCGTCCAGGATGTCGGCGGGCAGGTGACCCTGCTCGGCGATGGAACGGGCGAACGCCAGGTCCACGCCCTTGACGGCGTCGACCGGCACCTTGGCCAGGCGGTCGGGCTTGGTGGCCGCGACCTCTTCGATCTCCATGCCGCCCTCGACCGAGCACATGGCCAGGTAGGTGCGGTTGGAGCGGTCCAGCAGGAAGGAGATGTAGTACTCCGAGGCGATGTCCTTGGCCTCGGCAACCAGGATCTTCTTGGTGATGTGGCCCTTGATGTCCAGGCCCAGGATGTTGTTCGCGTGGGTGAAGGCGTCGTCCGGGGTGGCGGCGTACTTCACGCCACCGGCCTTGCCGCGGCCACCGACTTTGACCTGCGACTTGATCATTACCGGCTTGCCGATTTCTTCGGCAATCGCACGCGCGTCCTCAGCCGTATCAGTGACGCGGCCCTCGGACGAAGGCACTCCGTGCTTCACGAAGAGTTCCTTCGCCTGATATTCGAAGAGATCCATGTACTCACCGTCTCGTCTGCGTTGTTGTGACAACGTCTTGGTTGGCGGCCCGTCGTCGGAGGCGGGTCGGCTCGGACTCTAATCAGTCACATGGAGCGGAAATCAGCCGCATACAGCCTAAGTGGCGCAGGTCACGGTACTGTCTCCGCGGTCCCAAAAAGCCCTTGTCAATGCTACTCATCGGTAGCTTGTTGGCCCGGTGCCAGGTGGAGCACAGGAATGCCGGAGAGTGACGCCGACTACTACGCGGCGTCGTCGAGAAACCTCACTTGGTTACCCCAAGCACAGTGAGCGCATTCCGTCGCAGGAAGTGATGAATGTCACACACATGTGTCGAACCATGTCCATCGCTTGCTGAGCCGCAATCGTTTCGTTACCGTCGTTGCGGTCGATGTCACAACCCGGTCACGGACAGGAGGACGGCAGGCTTGACGCAGCACAGCGCTCCCAGAGGTATGAGCCGCTCCGCAGGCGACTTGTCGGCCCCGCGATACTCCTCGGACCGGCGCAGATGAGCGACGGCCCCTTTTCCTCGCAGCACCGCCCCCGACGTGGGCACCGCTATCGCGAGGAAGCTGAGAATTACGGCGGCGCAACCACATTCGACGCGCCCTACTCCGCATCAACCGCGGTCGCCCACGGCGAATGGGGCGCTACGCAGGCATGGAACTCCGAGCAGGCATGGAACTCCGAGCAGGCATGGAACTCCGAGCAGGCATGGAACTCCGAGCAGGCATGGAATTCCGACGCGGACTGGAACGGCGGCCAGCAGTGGGGTGAGCCCCAGCAGCAGTGGGACGAATCCGCCTGGCAGTCGGAACAGAGCTGGGACGATCCGCAGCAGGGCTGGGACGATTCCAACGCCCAGACCACGGTGAACGGCTGGGCCGCACCGAATCCCAGCGATTGGGCACCGCAGTCGCGGACCAATTGGGATCCGACCGCGGACCCGACGCCCTCCGACGAGTATCGGCCGGTTTACACGTTCAAGACCGCGTCCGGCGAGAAGCTCCAGTTCTCCGGTGACGGCGCGCGCGTGAATCGCGCCGCGCGGGAAGCGGATTCCGCCGACGACGAGCGTCCGACCCGCTCCGGCGGCAAGCGGCGCGCGGGCGGCACCCACCGTCTGCCCGCCCCGCCGACCGCGCTCAAGGGCCGGGCCGCGGTGGTCGCGGTGGCGGCCGGTGCCGTGGTGGCCGCGGGCCAGGCGACCATCGAGGCCAGCGCCCACGACACAAGCAATGTCGACTACCAGGCCGCCAATCAGGTCAAAGAGGTCGCCGCGACCTCGGTCGTCGGCGGCGACGGCTCGACGGGTTCACCTCAGGTGGTGAGTCCGACCGCGCCCGCCAGCCTGGACCAGTTCAACGACATCCTGGAGAAGGGCAAGCAGTTCGCGGCCGATATGGCCAACCAGGAGGCGTCGAAGTACCGCCCGCTGTGGACGAAGTTCGCCAACGGCACCTTCACCTCCGGCTTCGGCATCCGCTGGGGCGTCGCCCACCAGGGCGTGGACATCGCCGCGCCCATCGGCACCCCGATCTACGCGGTGGCCGACGGCACCGTCCTCGAGGCCGGTCCCGCTTCGGGTTTCGGCATGTGGGTGCGCCTGCTGCACGACGACGGCACGGTCACCATCTACGGCCACATCGACACCGCCACGGTCTCCCAGGGCCAGCGCGTCCTCGCGGGCGACCAGATCGCCACCGTCGGCAACCGCGGCTTCTCCACCGGCCCGCACTGCCACTTCGAGGTCTGGCTCAATGGCGTCGACAAGATCGACCCCCTCCCCTGGCTCGCCTCCCGCGGCATCTCCCTCGGCCCCGAACGGGACTGAGAGACAATCGAACAGACGAAAGGCGCGCCCTGAGGGGCGCGCCTTTCGCGTATTCCGCGGCCCCGCGGCCCCGGAGCGGGGCCTGGCCGGACTCAGCGACGGTGGGAGCGGTACCAGTGGATGAGGGCGTCGGTGGAGGAATCTCCTTGCGGGGCGGGGTCTTCCGGCGACGTCAGGAGCGGCTCGAGAGCCAGCGCCTGTTGCTTGCCGAGTTCGACACCCCACTGATCGAAGCTGTCGATGCCCCAGATCGCGCCCTCGGTGAAGACGATGTGCTCGTACAGGGCGATGAGCTGTCCGAGCACGGAGGGGGTCAGCTGGGGGGCAAGAATGGCCGTCGTGGGGCGGTTGCCGGGCATCACCTTGTGCGGCACGATCTTCGGGTCGGTGCCCTCGGCGGCGATCTCCTCGGCGGTCTTGCCGAAGGCCAGCACCTTGGTCTGGGCGAAGAGGTTCGACATGAGGATGTCGTGCATGCTGCCGGTGCCGTCGAGGGTGGGCAGATCGTCGGTGGGCCGGGCGAATCCGATGAAGTCGGCGGGCACCAGCACGGTGCCCTGGTGCAGCAGCTGGTAGAAGGCGTGCTGGCCGTTGGTGCCGGGCTCGCCCCAGAAGATCTCGCCGGTGCTGGTCGACACCGGCGTGCCGTCGGCCCGAACGGATTTCCCGTTCGACTCCATGGTCAGCTGCTGCAGGTAGGCCGGAAAACGGGCCAGGTCATTGGAATACGGCAGCACCGCGCGCGACTGCGCGCCGAAGAAGTTCGAGTACCAGACGCCGAGCAGGCCCAGCAGCGCCGGACCGTTCTCGGCCAGGGGCGCGGACTTGAAATGCTCGTCCACCCGGTGCATTCCGTCGAGGAACTCGGCGAAGCGCTCCTTGCCGATGACCGCCATGACCGAGAGCCCGATGGCCGCGTCCACCGAGTACCGGCCGCCGACCCAGTCCCAGAATCCGAACATATTGGCGGTGTCGATGCCGAAGTCCGCCACCCGCTGCGCGTGCGTGGACACCGCCACGAAGTGTTTGGCCACCGCCTCCTCGCCGAGCGCGGCCACCAGCCAGCGGCGGGCCGCGGTGGCGTTGGTGAGCGTCTCGAGCGTCGAGAAGGTCTTGGAGGCGACGATGAACAGCGTGGTGGCCGGGTTCAGGCCGTGCAGCTTCGAAACCAGGTCGGCCGGATCGACATTGGAGACGAAGCGCGCCGAGATGCCCGCGTCGGCGTAGTGCCGCAGGGCCAGCGTCACCATGGCCGGGCCCAGATCCGAGCCGCCGATGCCGATGTTCACGACCGTGGTGATGCGCTCCCCCGTCGCACCCCGCCACGCGCCGGACCGCACCTGATCGGTGAATTCGCCCATGCGCCGGAGCACGTCGTGGACATCGGTCTCGACGTCCTGGCCGTCGACGGTCAACGGCTGCCCGCCCGGCCGCCGCAGCCAGACGTGCCCGACCGCGCGGTCCTCGGAGGTATTGATGTGCGCACCGGCGAACATGGCGTCGCGCCGCTGCTCGACCTCGGCGGTGCGCGCCAATTCGACCAGCAGATCGAGGGTTTCGCGCGTCACCCGGTGCTTGGAGTAGTCGATGTGCAGGTCCGCCACCTGGACGGTCAGCTCACCGCCGCGCGCGGGATCCTCCGCGAAGAACTCCCGCAGGTGTCGACCGGCGATGGACGCATGATGGTCGTGCAGTTTCCCCCAGACCGCCGACGCGGTGATGTCGCTGCTCACCCCGGCGAGGTTACAACGTCCCGGATCTGACGCGCAGGTAACAACAGACGATTCGCGAGCCTAGGCTGACCCTATGGTGACCGAAAGCGCCCTTCTCTCGTCCATTCCCACGCAACTCTGGATCGGCGGACCCGTGGACGCCACGGGAGGTGCGACCTTCCCGGTACTCAATCCCGCCACCGGGGAAGTCATTGCCCGCGTCGCCGACGCCACCCCCGACGACGCGGTCCGCGCACTCGACGCGGCGGTGGCCGTGCAGGCCGAGTGGGCCGCGACCCCGGCCCGCCAGCGCGGGGAGATCCTGCGCGCGGTGTTCGAGGCGATCACCGCCCGGGCCGAGGAATTCGCCCTGCTCATGACCCTCGAAATGGGTAAGGCCCTGCCGGAGAGCCGCAATGAGGTCCGCTACGGCGCGGAGTTCTTCCGCTGGTTCAGCGAGGAGGCGGTCCGTGTGCACGGCCGCTATCAGCCCGCGCCCGCCGGGACCGGACGCATTCTCGTGCACAAGCAGCCGGTGGGTCCGTGTCTGGCCATCACGCCGTGGAACTTCCCGCTGGCCATGGGGACTCGCAAGATCGGTCCCGCGCTGGCGGCCGGATGCACCATGATCGTGAAGCCCGCGGGCGAGACCCCGTTGACCATGCTGCTGCTCGCGCAGCTGTGCAGCGAGGCCGGACTGCCCGACGGCGTGCTGTCGGTGATCACCACCTCGCATTCGAGTGCCGTCACCGCGCCGCTGCTGAGCGACCCGCGTCTGCGCAAGCTGACCTTCACCGGTTCCACCCCGGTCGGCAAGAAGCTGGTCGAGCAGTCCGCGCACGGGCTGCTGCGCACCTCCATGGAGCTGGGTGGCAATGCCCCGTTCGTGGTCTTCGACGACGCGGACATCGATGCCGCCGTGCAGGGCGCGGTGCTGGCCAAGCTGCGCAATGGCGGTGAGGCGTGCACGGCCGCGAACCGCTTCCACGTACAGAATTCGGTTCGCCAGGAATTCACCGACAAGCTGGCGGCGGCCATGGCCGAGTACAAACTCGGCAATGGCGTGGACCCGGACACCACCCTGGGCCCGCTCATCAACGAGAACCAGCTCGACACCGTGAGCGAGCTCGTCGACGACGCGGTGGCCGCGGGCGCGCAGGTCAAGCTGGGCGGCAAGGCGCCCGGCGGCCCGGGCTGGTTCTATCCGGCGACGGTTCTCACCGATATCCCGCCCGCCGCGCGCATTCTGCGCGAGGAGGTGTTCGGCCCGGTCGCGCCGATCGTCGGTTTCGAGACCGAGGAGGAGGGTCTCGCGGCCGCCAACAACACCGAATTCGGCCTGGTCGCTTACGTTTACACGCGCAGCCTGGATCGCGCGCTGCGGGTGGCCGAGGGGCTGGAGACCGGCATGGTCGGCGTGAACCGCGGCGTCATCTCCGATCCGGCCGCGCCCTTCGGCGGCGTGAAGGAGTCCGGCTTCGGCCGCGAGGGCGGCTTCGAGGGCATCGAGGAGTACCTCGACACGAAGTACATCGCCCTGCCCTGAGCGCGAAAAGAACCGCCCCGGGGTCGAGACACCCGGGGCGGCCTTGGGGAAGCTGCACCGTGGAAAGCATGCAGCGTGGCTTGGTTGGGCCGCGCATGACGACACCGCTCGATGTATCGCATCGAGCGGTGCTGTTCGTTAACGAGAGATAGGGATCAGTGCCCTAGGCGGCCGCGGCCGAGGCGCAGCAGCAGCATGGCGAGGGTGTGACCCTCCTGGCCCAGTTCGCTGAATCGCTCGAGCACCTTCATCTCGCGGGAATGCACGAGCTTGGGCCCGCCGTTCGCCATGCGCGTCCGTCCGATGATGCGCGAGACCTCGGTGCGGCGCTTGATGGCGGCGAGGATTTCGGCGTCCAGCTTGTCGATTTCCAAGCGCAGCTTTTCGATCTCAGCCTCGGAGGGCAGGGCGGAGTCCGACCCGGTGGCGGACTCGGAATGTCCCGTCGTCGAGATGCTCATTCTTTCAACTCCTCGTGGTCCAGAACGTCGATCGGCGGGTGGACCCATCCTGTTACCGATCGGTTCTTCACCAAGAATCAGACCTGTTGGCCATACATTGTCCCCCCGGGGTCGGGCTCAGGTGCAATGCGTCGCCATCGAGCCGGTCATTCGACGAGTGTGCCACGCAGAGTGACCCAAGCAAAACAGCTTCGTTTGTGAATCTGCTGAGTTTCTAGAACCGGTTCGATTCACCGGGAGTTCGCCAGACCGGCACTTATCGGACACCTGTGCGATCCCGCCCGTCGCCTGTCGGTGCGCGCCGGTAGCGTGGATGGGCGATGAACACGACGGTGGCTATGGACGGGCAGAAGACCGAGCGGTTGCTCGAAGGATTGAATCCACAACAGCGCGCCGCGGTGATGCACACCGGCACCCCGCTGCTGATCGTGGCGGGAGCCGGGTCGGGAAAGACCGCGGTCCTCACCCGTCGCATCGCCTATCTGCTCGATGCCCGCGGGGTGCGGCCGGGCGAGATCCTCGCCATCACCTTCACCAACAAGGCCGCCGCCGAAATGCGTGAGCGCGTCACCGGACTGGTCGGTCCGCGTGCGGCCGGGATGTGGGTGTCGACGTTCCACTCCAGCTGCGTGCGCATCCTGCGCACCCAGGCCTCGCTGCTGGGCGGGCTGAATTCGAACTTCTCCATCTACGACGCGGACGATTCGCGCCGCCTGCTGGGCATGATCATTCGCGATTTCGACATCGACGCGAAGAAGTACTCCCCGCGCCTGCTGGCCACCGCCATCTCCAATCTCAAGAACGAGCTCATCGATCCCGAGCAGGCCGCCGCCGACGCCGATACCGAGGACGGCGAGCTGCCGCGGCTGGTGGCCAAGGTCTACGCCGAGTACCAGCGGCGGCTGCGCGCGGCCAACGCGCTGGACTTCGACGATCTGATCGGCGAGACGGTGTCCCTGCTGCAGCGGCATCCGCAGGTGGCCGAGTACTACCGGCGGCGCTTCCGGCACGTGCTGGTCGACGAGTACCAGGACACCAACCACGCGCAGTACGTGCTGGTGCGCGAGCTGGTCGGGCATCACCGGGGCGGGCTGTGGGGCGACGATCCGGACGAGGGCCCCGCGGACCGGGTGCCGCCATCGGAGCTGTGCGTGGTCGGTGACGCGGATCAGTCCATCTACGCCTTCCGCGGCGCGACCATTCGCAATATCGAGGAGTTCGAGCGCGACTTCCCGGACGCGGAAACCATTCTGCTGGAACAGAACTACCGCTCCACCCAGCACATTCTGTCCGCCGCCAACGCGGTCATCGCCCGCAATGAGGGCCGCCGCGACAAGAAGCTGTGGACCGATCACGGCGACGGCGAGCTGATCGTCGGGTACGTGGCCGACAATGAGCACGACGAGGCCTCGTTCGTGGCCCGGGAGATCGACCGGCTGGTCGATCAGGGTGAGGCCAACTACGCGGATGTGGCGGTCTTCTACCGGACCAACAACAACTCCCGGGCGCTGGAAGAGATCTTCATCCGAATGGGGTTGCCGTACAAGGTCGTCGGCGGGGTGCGCTTCTACGAGCGCAAGGAGGTCCGCGACATCGTGGCCTACCTGCGGGTGCTGGAGAACCCGGACGACGCGGTGAGCCTGCGCCGGATTCTGAACACGCCGCGCCGGGGCATTGGCGATCGCGCCGAGGCGTGCGTGGCCGTGCATGCCGAGCAGCGGAATATCGGCTTCGCCCAAGCGCTGAAGGACGCGGCGGACGGCAAGGTGGCGCTGCTCAATACCCGCTCGCAGCGGGCGATCTCGGGCTTCCTGGAGCTGATGGAGGAGATCCGGGCCGCGGGCGCACAAGAGGACATGGATTTCCCGGACGTGGGTTCGGTGGTCGAGGCGGTGCTGGACCGCACCGGTTACCGCGCCGAGCTGGAGGCCTCCGACGATCCGCAGGACGGCGCGCGGCTGGACAACCTCAATGAGTTGGTCAGCGTCGCACGGGAGTTCAGTTCCGAGGCGCGGAACAATGTGGAAGCCGCCCGGGCCGAGGGCATCCTGCCCGAGCAGGCCGAGGGCGAACCCGAGCCGGGCTCGCTGGCCGCGTTCCTGGAGCGGGTGTCGCTGGTGGCCGATGCCGACCAGATTCCCGAAGAGGGTTCCGGCGTGGTCACTTTGATGACCCTGCACACCGCCAAGGGCCTCGAATTCCCGGTCGTCTTCGTGACCGGCTGGGAAGACGGCCAGTTCCCGCACATGCGCGCGCTGGGCGATCCGACCGAGCTGCAGGAGGAGCGCCGCCTGGCCTACGTCGGCATCACCCGGGCCCGCAAGCGCCTGTACCTGACGCGCGCGGTGGTGCGCTCGGGCTGGGGTCAGCCGGTCTCGAACCCGGAATCGCGTTTCCTCCAGGAGATTCCGGGCCACCTGATCGATTGGCGTCGCCTCGAACCCACGCCGTCGCAGGCCTCGCGCGGCTTCCGCCGCCGCGGCGACGACGATGGCCTGGAACGCGATTGGACCCGCGGCGACGGCTGGTCCGACCAGCGCCCCGGCCTGCGCGACCGCGGGGAACGTCGACCCGCCCCGGCCGCGGCAAAACGCAACAACACCAATCTGGTGCTGGCCGTGGGCGATCGGGTCAACGACGACAAGTACGGCCTGGGCCGGGTCATCGCGGCCGAGGGCTTCGGCGACCTGGCCACCGTCACCATCGATTTCGGCACGGCGGGCAAGATCCGCCTGATCCCGAAGTTCAGCCGCACCCTGACCAAGCTCTAACCGGTCGGCACTGAGCTCTAACCGGTCGGCGCGGGTTCCGGCCGTGGGCGCAGCACCGCCCACGTGCCGGTGCCGAGGGCGGCCACGGCCAGCAGGGTGGCGGCACACAGGGTGCCGAATCCCGGACCGAGCCAGACCTCGACGACGGGCAGACGGGATTGGTAGAGATACGCGTTCAGCTCCGAGATCGCGATGAAGGAACCGTGGCCGAGGGTGATCGCGGCCAACAGCAGGGTGCCGGTGCGCAGCGCCGACCGCGCGGTGGGGAATCGCAGTTGCAGCAGCACCGCGAGGACCACTGTCGCCAACACGATGACCACCAGCCAGGGAAACACGAGCGGGCCGAGGATGCGGGGTTCGAACGCG
Source organism: Nocardia sp. CDC160 (assembly GCF_035818795.1). Lineage (NCBI taxonomy): Bacteria > Bacillati > Actinomycetota > Actinomycetes > Mycobacteriales > Nocardiaceae > Nocardia > Nocardia sp. CDC160. The sequence goes on from NZ_JAYKYT010000003.1 coordinate 1,356,205, forward strand.
GACATCCCGTACACGACGGTGCCGCCGCCCGTGCGGCCGTACCAATCGCGCAGGCCGTACGAATCACGCTGGGGGAGGCGCTCATAGATGTTGATCAGACAGCTGCCCACGAGGGCGGCGATCGCCGCCCCGGCGGCCAGCGGACCCAGGAGCCGGTCGGCCCGCGATATCGGCGTGCGCGCCGGGGGCGTGCGCGGGACGGCCGCGAGGACGCCGAGCGCGGTCGCGGCGCACCCGCACGCGATGATCAGCAGGGCCAAGGCCAGCCGGGCGACATAGACGGCGTCGACATACTCGCCCCTGGTCTCGTACCAGTCGGCGGTCAGTACGACCACACCGCGATACGCGATGCCGAGCAGCAGACCAATGCCCAGCACCCCCAACGGCCGGGCGGCAGTCACCCGGAAACGGTTGCCCGAGAACAGGAACCGCAGGGCTACCGCGATGGCGAGGATGCCGACCGCGAGCGGAACACGGACCTCGACGGCGACCCACACGGGATACCAGCGTGCGCCCTGCACCGCCCACAGCGCGACCACGGTCTCCAGCACCGCGAGGGCGGCGACGAAGGTGAGCAGCACCGCGAAGGCACGATCGAGACCGCTCACGGAATCCGCTGGGGACTCCGTATTTTCGACAGTGTCGGCCATGTGTTCTCCCCGAGCCGCTGATCGCTCCCTTCTGTTTACCCCGGTTGCCCCACCCTCGCAGCGAAACGATCAGCTGGTGTGGCGGCTGAGAACGTCGTAGGCCCGCACGGCGTCCTCGGGGAAGACGAGGATCTGGAAGCGGTCCTTGATGTTTCGCCAGCGGTGAATGCGGGTGCGCCCCATGGTGGCGCGGACGCCGTTGTCGCGCAGGAGTTGGCGGACGGTGCGGGCGGAGGCCATGTCGTAGACGGTGGCGGCGGCCACCAGCAGCCCGAATTCGGTGTCGTCGGTGCGTGTCCGGAGTTTCATCCTCGGCTCCCGGTGTCCTGCTTGGCCTTCAACATGGCGAGCTGTGCCTGTTCCTGCTCATGATGCTGGCCGGTGCGGAGCTCGCGCTCCTCGGGTGGGTCGGCGGTGAGGAAGCCGCCGAGTCCGGGTTTGCCCGCGGAGCCCAGCTTGCTCATCTTCTTCGGGACGGCAGCGCCCTGGTATGCCAAGGGAATCGGATGCCCGTGCTCGTCCACCGGTCCGAGCGACTGATGCACCTCGATGTACTCGCCGTGCGGCAGCCGCTTGATGATGCCGGTCTCGATGCCGTGCTCGAGCACCGCCCGGTCGCTGCGCTGCAGGCCGAGGCAGAACCGGTAGGCCACGGTGTAGGCCAGCGGCGGCGCGATGAGCAGCGCGATGCGGAAGAACCAGGTGGTGGCATTGAGCGACACGTCGAATTTCAGCGCGATGATGTCGTTCACGCAGGCGAAGGTGAGCACCAGGTAGAAGGCGATGGCCATGGCCCCGATTCCGGTGCGCACCGGCACATCTCGCGGCCGTTGCAGCAGATTGTGGTGTGCGGTGTCCTTGGTTAGACGCTTCTCGATCCACGGGTAGATCGGAATGACGACCAGCACGAGGCCCATCACCACCGCGACCCAGAACGGCGCGGGAATGGTGTAGCCGCCCAGATAGATCTCCCAGGGCGGCATGAGCCGGGCCAGGCCGTCGGTCCACATCATGTAGAAGTCGGGCTGGGATCCGGCCGAGACCTGCGCCGGGTTGTAGGGGCCCAGGTTCCAGATCGGGTTGATCTCGAAGAGCCCGCCCATGAGTGCGACGGTGGCCAGCGTGAAGGCGAAGAACGCGCCCTGATCCAGGGAGAACACCGGAATGATGCGCGCGCCCACCACATTTCGCTCGGTGCGGGCGGGCCCGGGGAACTGGGTGTGCTTCTGGTACCAGACCAGCGCGATGTGCGCGCCGATGAGCGCCAGCATGATGCCGGGGAACAGCAGCACGTGGGTGATGTAGAGCCGCGGGATCAGCACGGTGCCCGGGAATTCCCCGCCGAAGAGGAAGAAGTGGGTCCAGGTGCCGATGATCGGGACGCTCATGGTGATGCCGCCCAGCGGCGAGCGCAGGCCGGTGCCGGAGAGCAGGTCATCGGGCAGCGAGTAGCCGAAGTAGCCCTCGAACATGGACAGGATCAGCAGGATCGCGCCGACCACCCAGGTGGCCTCGCGCGGTTTGCGGAACGCGCCGGTGAAGAACACCCGGAGCATGTGAATGATCATGGAGGCCAGGAACAGCAGGGCGGCCCAGTGGTGGACCTGGCGCACGAACAGTCCGCCGCGCACGTCGAAGGAGATGTCCAGGACGCTGCGGTAGGCGGCCGACATCTGCACGCCGCGCAGCGGCTGATAGCTGCCGTCGTAGGTCACCTCCTGCATCGACGGCTCGAAGTAGAGCGTCAGGTAGATCCCGGACAGCAGCAGGATGATGAAGCTGTAGAGGGCGATCTCCCCGAGCAGGAACGACCAGTGCGTCGGAAAGACCTTGTTGATGGAGCGTTTCAGGCCCGCGGCCAAGTGATACCGCTGATCGGCGGCATCGGCGCGGTTCGCGGTGGTACTCATGAACACCAGACGTCCGCGGGCCTCGAAACGTGACAGTCGAATACGACAACTTGTCGTAGATCACACTTTCGATGACCACCGAGTGCGCGAGCGGGTGTCCGCTCAGCGCGGGAGCAGGTTCGACAGGGCCTCGTCGAGGGTCGGATACCGGAAGCGGAACCCGCTGTGCCGCAGCACCTCCGAGGTGGCGTGGCGGCCGGTGAGGCCGAGCGCGGGATCGGTGCGCAGGAACACCGCGCCGATCGTCAGGGCGGGTGCGGGCGTGGGCGGCGACCAGGGACGGCGCAGCTGCCTGCGCAGGGTGGTCATGAGCTCCTTGTTGCGGACCGGGAAATCGGTGGCCGCCACCAGGACCCCGTTGGGCAGGCTCACCCGGGGATCCAGCCCGAGCCCGGCGCGGACGATGGCCAGCCAGTCCTCGAAATGAATCCAGCTGAACCACTGGCGACCGGTGCCGACGCTGCCGCCCAGCCCCGCCTTGGTCAGTGCCGCCAGGCGTTTCAGGGCGGGCGCGTCGGGATCGAGCACGATCGAGGTGCGCAGGATCGTCCAGTGCGTGGCATTGGCCCCCTCGAAGGCGGCCTCCCAGGGTGCGGCCACGCCGGTCATCTGCGGCAGGCCGGGTTCCGGCAGCGGGGTGGCCTCGGTGCAGCGGGTCTCCCCGGCGTCGGCCCAGATGGCGGTGGTGCTGGCCTGGATCCAATGGTCGATGGGCCGGTCCAGGGTCTTCGACGCCTCCACCAGCGCCCGGGTCGAATCGACACGGCTGCGGCGCAATTCGGCGATATTGCGGGCGGTGGGTCGGCAGTCGACGAGCTTGCCCGCGAGATTGACGATCGCGGTCCGTCCTGGATTGCGCCCTTTGGCCGGAAAGGAAAGAGCGTCGGCCCACGCTCCGACGGTGCGGCCGTCCCATTCGTATTGCGGGTAGGGCAGTTCCGGCACGCTACGGCGGGTGAGAATGACCACGCGCTGACCGCGACAGGTCAGATCGGCGGCCAGGGTGCGCCCCAAAGCCCCTGTGCCACCGGCGATGACGACGGTCAGCGCATCCGCGGCGGGCTGCAACCCGGCCAACCGGGCCAGGCGCGTGAAGCAGGTGTGGGTGTCGGTCTCCAGAAGGTCGCCGACCACCTTGCGCATGACCGCGCCCGAGACGCCGGTGAAGGTGAGCTGCTGGGTCAGGTCGGTGCCGCCGTCGCGTGGCGTCAGCACCCAGCGCATGCGCATGGTGCCCGCGGGTTCCGGCTGTTCGATGGTGATCTCGCGATCGGGCACGAAGGTCGAGAGGGTGAACGGCTTCGCGAGCCGCCCGTGCACCGCCTCGGTGGCGCGCCCGCGCGGCAGATAGTCGCCGGTGACGCCCGGGGCCGGTGCGCCGTGCAGGGTCAGGGCCTTGACCGCCGGATTCCACTCGGGCCAGCGGGTCGGATCGCCGAGCACGGTCCACAGCCGCTGCGGCGGTAGCGCGATCCACTGTGTGTACGTCGTTGTACGAGGCATGAGCCGACGCTATAACCGCTGGGCCACGCCCGGAAGCGTGGCCTTGGTCGCACAGCGCGATGCCGTCGATTTCGCTACCTGGTGAATGTCGCGCGCACACCCGAGAACAGGGGGACGATTGTTCCGCGCCGATCGGCGCAATGCAGAACAGAGGCAAGTAATGAGCGAGAAGATTCGCATCGAAGGCACCATCGCGGTGCACAAATATGAACCCGTCCCCTACGAGCAGCCCGAACAGGGCCCGGTGCTCACCCGCATCCACGTGGAGGAGAGCTTCTCCGGCGGCATCGAGGGCGAGGGCGTGGTGGAGTTCCTCCAGTCCTCCAGCCCCGACGGTACCGCCAGTTTCGTTGGCATCGAACGCATTACGGGTTCGGTCGACGGCAAGTCCGGCACCTTCCTGCTGCAGGACGCGGGCACGGTCGCGGACAATATCGTCAGCGGCGACTGGTTCGTGATCCCGGGCTCGGGCACCGGGGATCTGACCGGACTGCGCGGTGAGGGCGGCTTCCGGGCCAATCTCGGCGAGGGCGCGCAGATCTGGCTGGACTACTGGTACGAGTGATGCCGGAGTCGGCCAAGAAGTCGGCCCTGATCACCGGGGCCGCAACGGGTATCGGCCGCTCGATCGCGGAAACCCTGGCCGCACAGGGCATCCGGGTGGCCATCAATCATCCGCACACGCCCGAACTGGCCGACGAGGTGGTCGCCAAGATCGAGGCGGACGGCGGCGAGGCCCTGGCCGTGGCCGCCGATGTGCGCGACCGCGACGAATACTCGGCCATGGTCGATCGGCTGCTCGACACCTGGGGCAGCTGGGACATCCTGGTCAACAATGCGGCGGTCGCCATTACCAAGCCCTTCCCGGAGATCACCTCCGAGGAGTTCGACCTGAGTTTCGCCGTGAACGTCAAAGGCGTCTTTCACGGCCTGCAGCTGGCGTGGGATCGGCTGGCCGACAATGGCCGGATCATCACCATCTCCAGCTCCACCACCGCCCTCATGCTGCCCGGCTACGCGGTCTACGACTCGACCAAGGGCGCGGTGGAACAGCTCACCCACATCCTGGCCAAGGAGTTCGGGCCGCGCGGCATCACCGTGAACGCGGTCAGTCCCGGGGCCACCGAGACCGAGACCTACCGCACGGGCAAGAGCCCGGAGTTCCTGTCCCGGCTGGAAGGTATGAGCGTGTTCAACCGGCTGGGCAAGCCGAGCGAAATCGCCGCTCTCGTCGCGTTTCTCGCCAGTGATGCGGCGAATTGGGTGACGGCGCAGAATATTCGCGTCAATGGCGCTACGGCCTGAACGTCCGCCGGACACACGGAAGTCCCGTTCGCGCAGTCGGTTCCATCCCGAGCGGCCGCGCGGCCGGGACCTCCTCCGGTATCGCTAGACCCAGATCTCACCGATGGGTGTGAGCTCCGTCGGCGCCGGGGCGGGCGTCGGCGGCGGGGTGCGCGAGAACCGGGGCGCGGGGGCGGGCTGCAGCATGCCGTCCACCTCGATGAGAGAGCCGCGGGCGCGCAGGTGTTCGTCCCGCGCCGCCTCGCTCCAGGTCCGGATGGGCGTGACGCAGGCGTCCACGCCGTCGAAGAGTTCCGCCCATTCGGCCTGGGTCTTGGTCGCGAACTTCTCGGCGAAGGTCTTGCGCAGCACGTCCTGTCCGGCCGGATCCATTTGGTGCGGCAGCGAACTGGGATCCAGTTCCAGCACGCGCAGCAGTTCGGCGTAGAACTGCGGCTCGAACGCACCGACCGCCAGATGCTTGCCGTCGGCCGTGGAATACGTGTCGTACCAGGCCATTCCGGTGTCGAGCAGGTTGGTGCCGCGCTCGTCGGACCAGATGCCGCCCTGATGCAGGGTCCAGATCGAATGCGCCAGCGTCAGCACGCCGTCCACCATGGCCGCGTCCACGACCTGGCCCTGGCCGGAGCGTTCCCGCTCGTACAGCGCGGTGATGATGCCGAGCACCAGGAACACCGAACCGCCGCCGTAGTCGCCCAGCAGGTTGATGGGCGGCAGCGGCCGTTCGCCCTTGCGCCCGATGCCGTTCAGCGCGCCGGTGAGCCCGATGTAGTTGATGTCGTGCCCGGCCCGGTCCGCGCGCGGGCCGTCCTGGCCCCACCCGGTCATGCGCCCGTAGATCAGTCGCGGATTCCGCACGAGCAGCTCGTCGGGCCCGAGCCCGAGCCGCTCCACCACGCCGGGCCGAAAGCCCTCGATGACCACGTCGGCCTTGTCGATCAGCCCCTTGACCGCCGCGATCTCGTCCGCGTCCTTGAAATTCGCCTGCACGACCGTCCGCCCGCGCAGCTGCGCCCGCATGGGCCCGGCCGTCGACCCGTCCCCGGGCCGTTGCACCCGCACCACATCCGCGCCCAGATCGGCCAGCATCATGCCCGCGTGCGGTCCGGGCCCGATGCTCGCCAGCTCGACAATGCGCACACCGGCCAATGGCCCCTTGCTCACACCCACTCGCAACCCCCTGAGGTTTCGACGAATACCCCGCAGAGTAGAACACGTTCTACAAGGCTTCGCCACCTCCCGCCCCGGCCCGAGGACAGGCCCTAGGCTCGGGCCATGAGCGATTCGATCTGGCCGCGCGGCGTCTCCGCCCCCGCGGCGCGCGCCCTCGCCGCCGCCGGATACTACAGCCTGGACCAGCTGGCCGGAGTCGACGAGAACGAGCTCCTCGCCCTGCACGGCTTCGGCCCCAAGGCCATTCGCGTCCTGCGTGAGGCGCTGCGGGCCCGGGGGCTCGACTTCGCCTGAAGCGCGCTCAGTCGAGGTAGGCGCGCTGGATGATGGCTTCGGTGTCCACGCCGGTGGGCAGGGTGCCGAAGGCGATGCCCCAGTCGCCGCCGAAGCGGGTGCCGCAGAAGGCATCCGCGACGGACTGGTGGCCGTGGCGGACCAACTGCGCGCCCTGCAGGACCAGGGCCATGAGCTCGACGACACGGCGGGCTCGGTATTCGATGTCGGCGAAGTCGGTGAGTTCCTTGCCGATTCGGTCGATGGCCGCGTCCAGGTGACGGTTCGCGCCGCGCGCCAGGTTCACCTCGGCGAAGAACGCCTCGACGGTTTCGGGCTGACGGCCCATGGCGCGCAAGGCATCCAGCGCGGCCACATTGCCGGAGCCCTCCCAGATGGACATGAGCGGGGCCTCGCGGTAGAGCCGCGGCATACCGGATTCCTCGGCATAGCCGTTGCCGCCGAAGCATTCCAGCGCCTCGGCCGCGTGGGCGGGGGCGCGCTTGCACACCCAGTACTTGGTGACCGCCAGCGCGATGCGACGCAGGGCCGCCTCGGCCGGATCCGACTCGGCGCGGTCGGTGGCCCCGGCGAGCCGCATCATGATCGTGGTCGCGGCCTCGGATTCGATCACCAGGTCCGCCAACACATTGCGCATGGCGGGCTGATCGACGAGGTACTTGCCGAACGCCTTGCGATGCCGGGCGTGGTGGGTGGCGAAGACCGCGCCGGTGCGCATGCCGGTGGCCGAGCCGATCACACAGTCCAGACGGGTCATATTGACCATTTCGATAATGGTCTTCACGCCCGCGCCCTCCTGGCCCACCAGCCAGCCGACGGCGTTCTCGTACTCCAGTTCGGAGGAGGCGTTGGACTTGTTGCCCAGCTTGTCCTTCAGCCGCTGGATGCGCAGCGCGTTGCGGGTGTCGTCGGGCAGCACCCGGGGCAGCAGGAAGCAGGACAGGCCGCCCGGGGCCTGCGCCAGGGTCAGGAACATGTCGCCCATGGGGTGCGAGGTGAACCACTTGTGGCCGACGATGCGGTACGAGCTGTCGGATTGCGGTGTGGCCGTGGTGGTATTGGCGCGGACGTCGGAGCCGCCCTGCTTCTCGGTCATGGACATGCCCGCGATGAGACCGGCCTTGGTGGAGGGCTCACGCAGGCCGAAATCGTAGGTGCGAGAGGCCAATAGCGGCTCGTAGCGGGCCGACAGCTCCGGATTGTGGCGCAGCGCGGGCACGACGGCGTAGGTCATGGAGATCGGGCACATGTGCCCGGCGTCGGCGATGCCCCAGGTGTAGAACTTGGCGGCGCGGGCGACATGCGCGCCGGGTCGGTCGTCCTGCCACGGCGTGCCGTGCAGGCCATGGGCGACAGCGACTTCCATGAGATTGTGCCAGTACGGGTGGAATTCCACCTCGTCGATGCGATTGCCGTAGCGGTCGTGGGTGTGCAGGACCGGCGGGTACTCGTTGGCCAGCCGCCCCCACTCCTGCGCCTCCACGCTGCCCGCGAGCACGCCCAGTTCCCGCACCTCGGCCTCGGCCCAGCCCGCGCCCTCGCGGTGCAGGCCCTCGAGCAGCGCCGGATTGCGCGAATTGTCGAAGGGGGCGATGGGCGGCACCTGATTGAAGACGTCATGGGTGTGCATGGCGGGGTGACTCCTGTTCCTGGGGGACGCCGAGCGCGCGCAGCGCGAAGGCGACGAGTTCCGGCAGCACCGATTCGCTCTCCAGCTGTTCCGACAGCGGGCCGACCAGCACCTCGCCGATGGCCCCGACCAGGGCGGTGGCGGAGGTGCGCGGATCCTGCGGCGGCAGTTGACCACTCGCGACACCGTCGGCGATGGCGCTGACATAGGTCTGCGCGAAGGCCCGCCGGAAGCGCAGGCGCTCGGCGTCAACGGCGGTATCCACGGGCTCGGCGAGCAGCACGTAGGCGAGTTTGGGGTTCTTGAGGGCTCGGCTGGCGAAGGTTTCGACGGCGGCGGTGACGCGGTCGCGGGCGGTGCGCCCCTCCCCCGCCGCCCCGGCCGCGGCGACGGCGTCGACCTCGCGGGTGACGACCTCGCGGAAGACGGCGGTCACCAATTCGGCCTTGCCGCTGAAGTTCTTGTAGACGGTGCCGGTGGCGACCCCGGCCTCGGCGGCGACCGCGGCCATGGACAGTCCGGCGAAGCCGTCGCGGGAGAGGACGGTCATGGCGGCGCGCACGATCGAGCCCGCCTGCGCGTCCAGGCGCGCCTGGACAGCGGGGGTTCTGCGGTAGGCCATGCAAGAAGTGAACCACCGATTCATTTCTTGACGCAACCCCCGTTTTACGGCGTACCGTCGGGCTGGTGACAGTCAGAGTGGAGCGCAACGGCCCCGTCTACACCGTTATCCTGCATCGCCCCGAAGCCCGCAACGCGGTCGACGGTCCGACCGCGAAAGCCCTCGCCGACGCCTTCCGGGACTTCGACTCCGATCCCACCGCCGCGGTCGCCGTGCTGTGGGGCGAGGGCGGCACCTTCTGCGCAGGGGCCGACCTGAAATCCCTTGGCACCGAACGCTCCAACGCCGTCACCGAGGAGGGCGACGGGCCGATGGGCCCCACCCGCATGAAGCTGTCCAAGCCCGTCATCGCGGCTGTCTCCGGTTATGCGGTGGCGGGCGGCCTCGAACTGTCGCTGTGGTGCGATCTGCGAGTTGCGGAGCAGGACAGCACCTTCGGCGTGTTCTGTCGCCGCTGGGGTGTGCCGCTCATCGACGGCGGCACCGTGCGGCTGCCGCGCATTATCGGCGAGGGCCGGGCCATGGATCTGATCCTCACCGGCCGCGCGGTGGGCGCGACCGAGGCGCTGCAGATCGGCCTGGTCAATCGGGTCGTCCCGACCGGCGAATCCCGCCGTGCCGCCGAGGAACTCGCCCTCGAACTGGCCGCGCTGCCCCAGACCTGCCTGCGCTCGGATCGCATGTCGGTGCTGGAGCAGAACGGGCTCGAGGAGTCGGAGGCCATTGCCAATGAGCTGCGACACGGAATGAAGGCGCTCATGGACGGGGCCCTGGATGGGGCGCAGCGTTTCGCCTCCGGCGCGGGCCGCCACGGCCGCCCGGCCTCGTGAGGGCGCAGGCGCGTCCCGGTCGAGCCTCGTGAGAGCGGTCGGGCCAGCCCCGAATAGGTCCGGCAGCGCCACATGCAACCGATCGGTACGCTAGCCGTTCGATGGATCGGCTGAGCGTATTGGACGAGATCTTCCTGCGGTCGCATCGGGGCATGGGCACCCCGATCGTCCTGCAGGGACTCTGGCGTACCGCCGAACCCGTGCATCCCGCCCTGCTCTGGCGGGTACACCGCGACCTGCGCACCGGACCGCTCGGCCGACGCGTGGCGCGCTCCCGGGTGCCGGGGGCGCGACCGCGCTGGCAGCCCAATGAGTCGGCGTATCCGTTCACCATGACGCCGGAGCCGATTCCGGTTGCCGCGATCCTGGATTGGGCCGACCGGCAGGGTGACGAGCTGAACCCGGAGACCGGTCCGGGCTGGCGGCTGACCGCTGCGCGCCTGGACGACGGCGGCTGCGTGGTGGCGCTGACCTGTTCGCACGCCCTGGCCGACGGGCGGGCACTGGTGCTGGCCATCGACAACGCGCTCGCCGGAATCCCGCTCGCGGCACCGGTTGCGGGCCATTCGGATTGGGCCGACGCCCGGCGCATGTGGGCCACCGTCCTGGGCGGGACCGCCCGCGCGCTGCGGCACGGCATTCCGCAACGGCCGAGCTCGCCGCCGCCGCGAAAGGCGCTGTCCGGCAGCCGCACCGACGCCGCCACCCGCAGCACGGTGCTCGAGATTCCGGCCCGCGAGTGGAATCGCGTCGCGGTCGCCCACGGCGGCACCGCCAACAGCCTGTTCGTCCACCTGGTCGCGAACATGCTGTGGGCCAGCGGTTTTCCCGGCGACACCATGGCCGCCAGCCTCCCGGTCGACACCCGCGACGAGCCGCGGGTGGACAACGACATGTCCATGACCGAGGTCGCCATCACCCGCGCGGATACCCCGGCGAGCCTGCGCGCCAAGGCCCGCGCGGCCTACGAGCACCGCATGACCAGTCCGGGCGGCATTCCGGAGGAGATCCTTCAGGTCGTCCCCGACCGCTGGGCGTACCGGCTGGCCAAGGGCGCAGGCGAACGAGACATCCTGTGCTCCAATATCGGAAACCTCCCGGAGTCCCTGCTGTCCCTGGGCCCGCACGCGTGCACCGGGGTCGCGGCCCGCGCCATCCATCCGAGCCTGCGCCGCGACGCCCTCCCCCGCACACGGCTCTCGGGGTATCTCAGCCGCATTGCCGACACCTATACGCTGTCGCTGGTCGGCCTCGACCCCGACGCCATCGGATCCGCCGCCGCATTGACCAAGCTGGCCGAGGCCACGCTCGCCGAGTTGGGTCTGCGCGCCAGACCGTGGTGACCGCGCACCACGCCGTGGTTACGTGAGCGCCGGAATGCGAACCCCTTGCCAGGCCAGGCGTTTGGCGCGATCCGGATCGAGTTCCACCCGCGGGGGCGAGTCGATGATCATGGTGGCGCGCCGCTCCTCGGTATAGGCGGGCCAGTTCGCGAGCGGGGTGCCGCTGCGGGCGAAGGACAGCCAATTGTCCTGGAACTGCCGGGAGACGGCCCGGAAGGCGCGGTGGCCACCCGCGGAGGTCAGGGCCCGGCCGAAGACCGAGTCGACCGCCCCGAAGACCGGGATCAGATCCAGGGCGTGGGTCGCACCGAAGCCCGCCAAGTGGACTGCGCGGGGCGCGAAGTCGTAGCGGTAGGCGTAGGTGGGCGCGAATCGGCTGTGCGCCTCCATGACTCGCACCGAGGGACGCCAGAAGGTGAAGTCCCCGCCCATGCGGACGGCGGCCCTTTTGCCCGGGAAGCCGGGATAGGCGGCGGCGAGCCGGGATTCGACGGCCGCGCCGTAGTCGGCGAGTGCCTCGTGCATGCGCTCGGGCGAGGTCGGCATGGTCTGGCCGAGCTTGGTGAACAGGGGCGTGTCGCCGCCGCCCGGGCTCAGGGCCTGATCGACGTGGCGCAGCACCCAGCGCATGCGGTCGGGGGTGGTGGGGAGGGTGTCGTCGAAGCGGACGAACAGGGTGGCCTCATCGCGATTGGTGCCGATGATGAGCGGCACCCGGTGCGCGGTGCCATTGCTGAAGGCCGCGATGAGCGAGGTCGGCAGATAGTCGCCGTCCACCACGGGGGCGACCGGGAAGAGACCGGGCTGCTCGCGCATCACCTTCGAGACCGTGCGGTCGACCGCGCGGCGAATCTCGTTCGCCGGGAGCTCCCGCAGCGCCTTGGCCGCGTCCTCCGGGGCGATGCCCAGCTGATCGAGGCAGCGGCGCGCGAAGAGCCGGGCCTCGGCCTGCGTCGGGGCCCAGTCGGCGGGTGCGCTCTGCGCGATGCCGCGATGGAACAGGCCCGCGGCGGCCGGGGTGCACAGGAGCGCCAGCACCGCGTGGGCACCGGCCGATTCCCCGAAAATGGTGACATTGTTCGGATCGCCGCCGAACGCGCCGATATTGCGCCGCACCCATTCCAGGGCCGCGACCTGATCGCGCAGGCCCATATTGGAGTCGAATGGGGTGGTGGGCGTGGAGTATTCGCCGAAATCGAGGTAGCCGAACGCGCCGAGCCGATAGTTCACCGACACCACGATCACATCACCGCGCAGCGCCAGCCGCGCACCGGAATACAGCCGCAGCGCGGAGGTTCCGATCAGGTAGCCGCCGCCGTGAATGAAGACCATGACCGGGCGCGGGGTGGCCGCGGGCTCGTTCGGGACCGTGACATTGAGCGTCAGACAGTCCTCGCCGGTCGGCTGCGCCTGCCGGGGCCCGATCCGCGCGCCGTCGCGGTGTTGCATTGCGGCATAACCGAAGTCGGTGGCGTCACGCACCCCACTCCACGGCTGCACCGGCTGCGGCGCTCGAAAACGGAGGTCGCCCACCGCGGGAGCCGCGAAAGGAATGGACCGCCAGCGTGAAACGCGGCGGCCCCGGATTCCGCGAACCACTCCGTCCGCGGTTGTGATGTCTGTCGTTGCCACCATCCGAAAAGCGTAAGCCGAACTCTCGGCCGCTCCCAGGGGCTTATGCCCCGGCCCGAAAATTCGCTGCCGCGACCCCCGAAAATTCTCGTGGCGGCGACGAATTCTCGGAAATCGTTCGATCCGGGGCCGTCCGCGCGGGACGACCCCGGAATTCGGTGCCGTCGCTACTGCAGGTAGCCCTCGACCTGCCGGGCGGAGTTGACCTCGGCCTCGTCCGGGTTGCGGCCCTGATCGAGGCGGGCGCGACGCTGGCGCAGCAGGTCCCAGCACTGATCGAGCTGGACCTCGATCTCGGCCAGCTGGCGACGCTCGTCCTCGGGGTCGATCTGGCCGCCGGTGGTCTTGGCGCGCAGCTCGTGCTCACGATCCACGAGTTCCTTGATGCGCGCGTGGATGTCCTTTTCGGTCATGCGCTCCACTGTACGACCCGGGCCAGCGCATCCCCGGCCAACCGGACGGCCTTCGGCAGGTCCGCCAGCGGCAGCGCGGCATAGCCGAGGGCGAGGCCGAAGGTGTGCCGGGGACCGACGTGATAGCGGGCCAGGGCGTCGAGGTAGACGCCGAGTTCGCGGGCGGCGGCCACCGCGCGATCCTCGTGGTCGGCCGAGTCGAGGGGCACGAAGACATGCGATCCGGCGTCGTCACCGCGAATCTCGAGACCGCGGCCGCGCAGTTCGGCCACCACGAGCGCGCGGCGTCGCGGCATATCGCGACGCAGTCGGCGCAGGTGGCGCGCCAGATCGCCGTGGCGGGCGAGTTCGACCACGACCTGCTGCCCGGCCGGGGCCGGGCTGGTGCCGGTGAGTTCGCGGTGGGCCAGCACCGCCTCGGCCACGGCGGGGTCGGCCACCAGCCAGCCCACGCCGAGGGTCGGGGTGAGGATCTTGCTGGTGGTGCCCAGGTGCACAACGGCGTCGGGGGCCAGGGTGGCCAGCAGCGGCAAAGGGGCGGTGTCGTAGCGCAATTCGCCGTCGTAGTCGTCCTCGATCACCAGAGCGCCGGTGCGGCGGGCGAATTCGATGAGGGCCACCCGGCGGGCGGCGGGCATCCGCGCGCCGAGGGGAAACTGATGCGCCGGAGTGCAATACACCATGCGCGCGTGCTCGTGCAGCAGATCGACCCGCAGGCCCTCGGCGTCGACCGGCACCGGGACCAGCTTCGCCCCGGCCGCGCGGAAGGCTCCCGCGGCCCGTTGATAGCCGGGATCCTCGACGGCCACCACGTCGCCGGGACGCAACAGGGCCGCGGCGAGTTCACCTGCGGCCGAACTGGTTCCGGCGGTGGCCAATACCGTGGTCCCGCTGCTGGCACCGAGCCCGCGATGCCGCAGCAGGTGTTCGACGACGGTCTCCCGGAACTCGGGCTCACCGCGACGGTCCCTGCGGATCAACGGTATTCGATCCGAGGCCGCCCGCCAGGCCCGTCGCCAGGCGGCCGGATCGATGGCCTCGATGGAGGGCGCGCCCGCACCCAGATCCAGCAGACCCGCCAGGGGATCGACCCGCTCCGGTCCGTCGGCGTGCGCGGTGACCGGCGCGGGCGCGGCCGTCAGGTAGGTCCCCGACCCGTGCCGCCCATCCAGCCAGCCCTCGGCGTGCAACTGGTCATACGCGGCGGTCACCACGGTCCGACTCACCCCGAGCCGCTGGGCCAACTCCCGCGACGACGGCAACCGATCCCCACCGCGCAGCGTGCCGGTGGTCGCGGCCCGCCGCAGCCCCTCCGCCACCTGCGCGGCCAGCGGCATGCCGCTCTCACGGTCGATCGTGAACGGCAAATCGTCGTCGACCAGGCGATTTCCCCGCAAGTGGCCTCCTGATCACTGAGCAATCGGTCCACGTCAGCATGCCACTACAGGGATACGTCATCCAAAGTGGTCCGTGAATCTTGCGGAGAATTGGCTATTAAGTAATGCCATTTCGCCCGCGAAACTGGTCCCATGAGTGAGACAGCTTCGACTCGGCCGCCCTTGTCACCCACCCCGCGCAGCAGCCTCACCCGGTCCAAGGAGCGGGGGCGCACCGACCGCGCCGACCTGGACGCGGTGCTGGACGCCGGGCCGATCTGCCACCTGGGCGTCGTCCTGAACGGCACCCCCGTGGTCATCCCCACCATCTACGGCCGCGACGGCGACACCCTCTACCTGCACGGCTCCACCGGCTCGGGCAACCTGCGCGCCGCCATGACCGGCGACGTCTCCGTCTCGGTGACCCACGTCGACGGCATCGTCTACGCCCGCTCGGCCATGCACTTCTCCATGAACTACCGCTCCGCCGTAATCCACGCCCGCCCAATCGAACTCACCGACCCCGCCGAGCGCCTGCACGCCCTCCACGTCATTGTCGAGCACGCCGCCCCCGGCGCCTGGGACGCGGTCCGCTCCCCGAACAAGAAGGAAATGGCCGCCACCCTGGTCCTGGCCCTGGACCTCACCGAGGCCTCGGTGAAGATGCGCACCGGCGGCCCCCGCGACGAGCCCGACGACATCGCCGCGGGCGGCGTGTGGGCCGGAGTCCTCCCCATGCGCCAGGTCTTCGACGCCCCGATCCCCGCGGACGACCTGGACCCGGGCATCGAAATCCCCGCGCACGTCCTGAACAGGTGCACCGCCGCGCCCTCCGCCCTCCAACCCCTCTGAAAATCTCACGACCATGCACTGGCGCAGGGCATTTCGGGACATTTATCCGCGCTGGTGCATGCTCGTCGCTATTTGAGGAGGCGGGACATGCGGCGGTCGGCGAGGATTTTGCCGGAGGTTTGGCAGGTGGGGCAGTACTGGAAGGACTTGTCGGCGTAGGAGACTTCGCGGACGGTATCGCCGCAGACGGGGCAGGGCAGGCCGGTGCGGGCGTGAACCTGGAAGCCGGAGCGCTTTTCGCCCTTGAGGCGGGCGGCGTCCTGGCCCACCGAGCGTTGGATGGCGTCGGAGAGGGTGGCGCGCATGGCGGAGTAGAGGCGGGCCAGCTGTTCGGCGTCCAGGGTGCCGGAGTTCGCGAAGGGGGAAAGCTTTGCCGAGTGCAGGATTTCGTCGGAGTAGGCGTTGCCGATGCCCGCGATCAGGGTCTGGTCGGTGAGGGCGGTCTTCACGCGCGCGGAGGTGCCGTGCAGGATCTCGGCGAATTCGGGTTCGCTCACGGCGAGGGCGTCGGGGCCGAGGCGGGCGATGCCGGGAATCGAGAGCGGGTCCTCGGTCACCCACACGGCCAGCCGCTTCTTGGTGCCCGCCTCGGTGAGATCGAATGCGGGCGTGGCCCCTTCGGGGGTGAAGAAGTGCACCCGCAGGGCCAGCGGCCCCTTGCCGGGCTTGGGCGGACTGGCTCCCGGCTCGTCGATCCAGCGCAGCCAGCCGCCCCGCGACAGGTGCGTGATCAACCACAGCCCGCCGCAATCCATCCCGAGATGCTTGCCCCAGTGCCCCACCCCGGTGACGTCACGGCCCTGCAGTGCGGTCACCGGCGGATCGAAGGTCTTCAGCACACTCAGCGCCGCCACATCGACCCGCCCCACGACCGCACCCACCGCATGCTCGGCCAGGAATTGTTCCAGGGCCACGATCTCCGGCAACTCGGGCACAACCGCAGCCTACCGACCAGGACCGACACTGTCCTTCCACGATCGGTGGCGTGCCGCTAGCTTGCTCGAGGCTTGGGGTACGTGTCACGGAAGACGGTGTGGGTGAGGGGGCGGCGGCCCGGGTGCCGTCGGGTTTCAGCCGGGTGGCCGACCGACATGAGCAGGGCGATGGCCAGGTCGTCGCGGTCCTCGATGCCGATCACCTTCTTGACCTTGGTTTCGTCCCAGCCGTTCATCGGAGAGGTGGCGAGGCCGAGTGCGGTGGCGGCGAGCATGACGTAGGCGGCGGCGAGCATGGCGTCCTTGACCGCGTATTCGCGCAGCAGGTCGCGGTCGGCGAGGGACCGCTGGAATTCGGTGGAGGCGGCGGCGAATTCGGCGATGAACTCGTCGTTCCAGGCGTGGTTGCGGCGGGCCAGGTCGAAGATGTCGGTGCGGTCGGCGCGCCAGGCCTGGGGTTCGGCGACGAAGACGAGCATGACCGGGGCCTCCCGCGGCTGTGGCTGCCCGTCGGTCGCCCACGCCAGGTCCTCGCGCCGGGCCGGATCGGTGACCACCACCAGGGACCGGTCCTGGAGGTTCCAACTGGACGGGGCTTCCATCGCCAACTCGAGGAGTGTTTCGAGGGTCTCGGGCGCGATGGGGTCTGGGCGGTAGTGGCGGACGGTGCGGCGGGTGCGGATCGCCTCGGCGACGCTCATCGTGGTCATGCCACTAACCATCGGAGAGTGACACACTTTCGGAAAGACAGCACTAATTAGTGCGTTACTCTCCCCAAGGTGACAATCGTCGAATCCTCCGGCCTCCCCGCCGACGTCTACTCGGCCAAATGCCCCACCCGGCAGGTCCTCGACCACATCGCGGGCAAATGGACCGTGCTGGTGATCGATTCGCTGCTGCAGCAAGGCACTTTGCGCTACACCGATCTGGCCCGGCGCATCGGCGGCGTCTCCCAGAAGATGCTCACCCAGACCCTGCGCAGCCTGGAGGCCGACGGATTCCTCACCCGCACGGTGCATCCCACGATTCCCCCGCGTGTGGAGTACGAACTGACCCCGCTGGGCCGCAGCCTCGCCGAACCCATTGCCGCCCTGCGACAGTGGACCGAGGAGCACATCAACGAGATCGAACGCGCCAGGGCCGCCGCCCACCAGTGAACGCGGCCCCGGGACGTGAATCCGTCAGTCGCGGAACTGCTCTCGCAGCAGGAACCGCTGCACCTTGCCGCTGGGCGTCTTCGGCAGTTCGGGCACGAAGTGGACGCGCCGCGGATAGACGTGTGCGGCCAGCTTCTGCTTGACGAGTTGCTGGAGTTCGGCGACCAAGGCGTCATCGGGCTCGACGCCCGGCGCGGCCACCGCGATCGCGATCAGCACCTCGCCGCGCAGTTCGTCGGGCACCCCGATCACGGCCGCCTCCGACACCGAATCATGCCCGGCGAGAACGCTTTCCACCTCGAACGGCCCGATCCGATAGCCCGCCATCAGAATCACGTCGTCGTCGCGGGAGGCGAAGGTGAGGTAGCCGTCCTCATCCCGGGACGCCACATCGCCGGTCAGGTACCACCGGCCGTCGGCGGTGAAGCGCTTGGCGCTGGCCTCGGGTGCGTTGCGGTAGCCGCGGAAGGTGAGCAGCGGGCTGGAGGTCGCGATGGCCACCCGCCCGGCCGCGCCGGGTGCGGCGGGTTCCTCGGAGTCCAGGTCGAGGATCTCCACGGTGTACCCGGGCATCGGATGCCCCATGGACCCGATCTTGATGTCCGCGAGCAGATCCGGATGCCAGGCATTGACGACGGTCATACCGGTCTCGGTCTGCCCGTAGTGGTCGCGAATCGCCACGCCGAGCGTCCGCTCGGACCAGGTGATGACATCCGGCGTGAGCGGCTCGCCCGCCGAGGACAACCGCCGCAGCGACACCCCTTCGGGGACGGGAACATTGCGCAATGCCCGGTAAACCGTCGGCGCGGCAGCGAAATTGGTGACACCGAACCGTGCCAGCACCCGCCAGGTCAAGACCGGATCGAAGGCCGCGCACACCAGCAGGCTGCGCCGCCCCTTGGCCATCGGCGCGAGGATGGCGATGTAGAGCCCGTACGCCCACCCGGGATCGGCGATATTCCAGAACACATCGTCTTCGGCGTAGTCGATGCCGTATTCGAGATACATGACCACGCCCGCCATGCCGCCCAACCGCATGGGCACGGCCTTGGGCGTCCCGGTGGTACCGGAGGTGAACAGCTCGACCAGCACGCCGTCACCGCCAATGGACACGGATTTCGGTGCGGGACCGGTATTTTCGAGCAGCTCCCCGAACGCCACATCATCACCCTCGGGCGCACCGGTGGTGATGACCCGCCACTCCCGATCGGCCGGAAGGTCCTCTCCCGGTGCGAGTTTGGCCCGCTGCGCCCCGTCGGTAATGACGAATTTGGTGCCGTTGCCCGTGACCCGCATGGCAATCGCGCCGGGCGCGAACGCGGTGAACAGCGGCACATGCACCGCGCCGAGCCGCCAGATGGCCAACAGCGCGATGACCAACTCCTGCGACTTTCCCATCAGCGTGGCAACCCGATCCCCCTCCACCACACCGAGTTCCGCGAGCCCGGCGGCGACCCGCTCGGACTTCTCCCGCAACTCCCCGAAAGTCACGTCCACACTGCTCAAATCCGGCTGCACAAAGGTGAAAGCAACCGCATCGGCAGGATGCCGGTCGCACAACAACTCGGCCGCATTGGCATCGGGCGCACCGTACTCGTCACGAAGCTGTTCCGCGCGCTGGATCGGGGATGTCATGCAGCGACTATTGACGCCTCGCCAGTAAGAGTCAATAGCTGACGCCAGGACGGCATCGCGGGAGGGGTCAGAGCCCGCGGCGCAGCAAGTACGTGTCCATAATCCAGCCCTTGACCGCACGCAAGGCGGCGCGGCGGCGGACGATCTCGTCTTCGACCGCACGCAGGGGGCCTTCGATGATGAGTTCGTCGGGCATGCCGAGGTAGGCGCCCCACCAGATGTGGATGTCGTCGCCGGGGATCTGGGTGAAGGAGCAGTCGGCGTCGAGCATGACCAGGGTGGATTGGCCGGGGGCCAGGCCGTCGTCGCGGAGTTTGCGGCCGGTGGTGATGTGGAGGGGTTCGCCGATCTCGTGCAGGACCATGCGGTGCGCGGCGGCCAGGGCCTGGACGCTGGTGATGCCGGGGATCACCTCGTAGTCGAACCGGATTCGCGCGCGCTGCAATACGCGCTCGACGATCCGCAGGGTGCTGTCGTATAGCGACGGGTCACCCCACACGAGAATGCCGCCCACGCCGTCGGTTTCGGTGAAGGCCCGTTCCAGGAGTTCGGCGCGCGCCTCGTGCCAATCGGCGACCGCGCCCTGATAGGCGGCATCCGCACCGCGGCCCGGCACGCTCCGGTCGCGCGGCGGGTCGGTGATCTCTACGATCGTGTGCGGTTGGGTCGCGTGTTCGGCCAGGATGGTGGCGCGCACGTCCACCAGTTCCTGTTTCTCGGCGCCCTTGCCGATGACAAAGAACACGTTTACCTGGCGCATCGCCTTGATGGCCTGCACCGTCACCTGGTCGGGATCCCCAGCCCCGATTCCGATCACATACAACTTCCGCACGGTGCGTAAGCTTGCCAGGCGTGGAGAGCGCCCGAGATACCCAGTACGAGGACCTGCTCCGATTGGTCCTGGAGTCCGGCACCCCCAAGGCGGATCGGACCGGTACCGGTACCCGCAGCATCTTCGGCCATCAACTGCGCTACGACCTGTCGCAGGGCTTTCCGCTGATCACCACCAAGAAGGTGCATCTCAAGTCGATCGTCTACGAGTTGCTGTGGTTCCTGCGCGGCGATTCGAATGTGAAGTGGCTGCAGGAGCACGGCGTCACCATCTGGGACGAATGGGCCGACCGCAATGGCGAATTGGGCCCGGTCTACGGCGTGCAGTGGCGGTCCTGGCCGACGCCGGACGGCACCCACATCGATCAGATCTCGCAGGTGCTGCAGACCCTGCGCACCGACCCGGATTCGCGCCGCATGATCGTCTCGGCGTGGAACGTCTCGGAGCTGGACAAGATGGCCCTGGCCCCCTGCCACGCCTTCTTCCAGTTCTATGTGGCCGACGGCAAGCTGTCGTGCCAGCTGTATCAGCGCAGCGCGGACCTGTTTCTGGGCGTGCCGTTCAATATCGCCAGCTACGCCCTGCTGACCCACATGGTGGCGCAGCAGACCGAGCTGCTGCCCGGCGATTTCATCTGGACCGGCGGCGATGTGCACATCTACGACAATCACGTGGAGCAGGTGCGCGAGCAGCTGACCCGCGAGCCGTACCCGTTCCCCACGCTGCACCTGCGGCCCACCACCTCGCTGTTCGACTACGAATACGAGGACGTGGAAGTCCAGAATTACCAGCATCATCCGGCGATCAAGGCCCCCGTCGCCGTATGAGCCGCACGATCGGGCTGATCTGGGCCCAGACGCCGAAGGGAATCATCGGGCGGGACAACGCGATTCCGTGGCGCATACCCGAGGACATGGCGCACTTCAAGGACGTCACCTGGGGGCATCCGGTGGTGATGGGTCGCAAGACCTGGGATTCGCTGCCCGCGCGTTTCCGCCCCCTGGAGGGCCGCCGCAATATCGTCGTGACCCGGCAATCCGACTGGTCGGCCGAGGGCGCGGAGCGGGCGGGCTCGCTCGCCGAGGCGCTCGAGCTGGCCGGTGACAGGTCGGTGTGGATCGCGGGCGGCGGCGAAATCTACCGTGCCGCAATGCCTCTCGCCACCGAGCTGATGGTCACCGAGGTGGACGCCGATATCGACGGCGACACCCTGGCCCCGGTGATCGACCCGGAATGGCAGGCCGATGACAGCGAGTGGCGGAAGTCGAAGAAGGGTCTGCGCTACCGCTTCCGTCGTTATACGCGGTAAGTCCGATAACGCGGATGCTCATCCCACAAGCGCGGGGAGGCGGAGCGGCGGCAATTCCCGCACACACGTCTCGAAACAGCCGATCCGTCCGGCCGCGTCCGGCATACTCAGCGATATTCCGGCGAAAGGCAGTCCATGGACAAGAAATCGCTGACCGCGGTCGCTCGCCAGCAGCTCAAGCTGGCGGCCACGGCCTCGAGCGGACGCAGTTCGATGACCATCTGCGGTGGCCACACCCACAGTCTGCGCCAGACGGTGATCGCCATGACGGCCGGACAGACGCTGGCCGAACACGAGAATCCGGGCGAGGCGACGCTCATCGTCCTGTCCGGAGTGCTGACCTTGATCAGCGGCACCAATGAGTGGAAGGGCTCGGCCGGGGACCTGATTGTGATCCCCAACGCCCGCCACAGCGTGAAGGCCATCGATGACGTGGCGTTTCTCCTGACCGTGGCCAAGTAGCCCGGCGGACACCGACCCACCGCGCGCGTCGGCTGTCGGGGCCTGGGCCTAGGCTGATGATCATGGGTGAGCCACAGCCGATCCTCGACCCGCTCACACCGGCCGCGATCTTCCTCGTCGCCACGATCGACGAGGGTGGCGAGGCGGTGGTGCGGGATCTGCTCGCAGATCTGCCCGGATTGCGCCGCTCGGTCGGCTTCCGGGTGCCCGGTTCGGGGCTCGCGTGCCTCACCGGCATCGGCTCGCAGGCGTGGGATCGCCTATTCTCCGGGCCGAAACCCGCGCAGCTGCACGAGTTTCCGGGATTCCTCGGTGAGAAGCATCAGGCTCCCGCCACGCCCGGCGATCTGCTGTTCCACCTCAAGGCCGAAACCCAGGACGCCTGTTTCGAATTGGCGATGAAGATCGCCGAGCGGCTCTCCGGCGCGGCCACCATCGTGGATCAGACGGTCGGCTTCCGCTACTTCGAGCAGCGCGATCTGCTCGGTTTCGTGGACGGCACCGAGAATCCGGAGGGTCAGCTCGGCATCACCGCCGCGCTGGTCGGTGATGAGGATCCCGAATTCGCGGGCGGCAGTTACGTCACCGTGCAAAAGTACCTGCACGATCTGGACTCGTGGAAGGCGCTCTCGGTCACCGAGCAGGAAAAGGTCATCGGGCGAACCAAACTCGACGACTTCGAACTGCCCGACGACGAGAAGCCCGCGAATTCCCATGTGGCCGTGAACGATCAGGACACCAACGGCACTATCATCCGCGCGAACATGCCGTTCGGGTCGGTCAAGGACGGCGAATTCGGCACGTACTTCATCGCTTACGCGGATGATCCGGCGGTCACCGAGACCATGCTGACCCGCATGTTCCTGGGCAGCCCGGACGCCGCCTACGACCGCATCCTGGATTTCTCCACCGCCGTCACCGGCACCTCGTTCTTCGCCCCGGCCGCGGGGTTTTTCGACGCGCTGCCGGACGCTCCCGCCCCGGCGGCGGCAGTACTCCGGGAATCTCCCGCAACCAATGGCGTGGTGTCCAGGGACGGATCTCTGGGTATCGGGACGCTGAGAAGGAGTTGAGGCATGAACAACCTGCACCGCGAACTCGCGCCCATTACCTCGGAGGCCTGGTCGGCCATCGAGGAGGAGGCGACGCGAACCTTCAAGCGGCACATCGCCGGTCGCCGGGTGGTGGATCTGTCCGGTCCGCACGGCACCGATTTCTCCGCGGTCGGCGTGGGCCGCACCACCCTCATCGGCTCCCCCGGTGATGGCGTGCAGGCCCGCCAGCGCGTGGTGGTCCCGGTGGTGGAGTTGCGGGTGCCGTTCACGCTCTCGCGCGAGCAGCTCGACAATGTCGAGCGCGGCGCCCGCGACACCGATCTGGACGCGGTGAAGGACGCCGCCAAGAAGATCGCGTTCGCCGAGGACCGGGCCATTTTCGAGGGCTATCCGGCGGCGGGCATCACCGGCATTCGGGCCAGCACCTCGAGCGAGTCGGTGAAGCTGCCCGGCGATCCGCGGCTGGCCCCCGAGGCGGTCGCGCAGGCGCTGAGCAAGCTGCGGCTGGCCGGTGTGGACGGCCCGTATTCGGTGCTGCTGTCCGCGGATCTGTACACCGCGGTGAGCGAGACCTCCGACCACGGCCACCCGATTCGCACCCATATCGAGCGGCTCATCGACGGCGAGATCATCTGGGCCCCGGCCATCGACGGCGCGTTCGTCTTGTCCACGCGCGGTGGGGATTTCGATCTGCAGCTGGGCCAGGATCTGTCTATCGGCTATCTCTCGCACGATGCGGAGTCGGTGCAGCTGTACTTCCAGGAGAGCCTGACGTTCCTGGTGTACACGGCCGAGGCGGCGGTCGCACTCGAGGCGTGACCACAGTGACGCTCGAGGCGTGATCAGTTGATCCGGAAGCGGTTTCGATACTCCGTCGGCGTGGTGTCCAGGGTGCGCCGGAAGGCCCGGGTGAGGGTGTCGGTGGTATTGAAACCGCACAGGGTCGCGACCCGTTCCAGGGTGTTGTCGGTCGTCTCGAGCTGATGGCGCGCGAATTCGACCCGGGCGGACTCGATATAGGCCGCCGGGGTGGTGCCGAGATCCGTCTTGAAGATGCGCGTCAGCTGTCGCTCGCTGACGTGCGCCTGGGCCGCCAGCTCGGCGACGGTGAGCTGCCCGGCGATATTGCGGGTGATGTAGTGCCGCAGATCGTCGATGCGCCGCGTCGTCGAGATCGGTTCCAGCGTCACGCTGAATTGGCTCTGTCCGCCGGGCCTTTTCAGGAACATGACGAGCTGGCGGGCCACGCGCAGCGCGAGCGCGTCACCGAAGTCGTCGGCGACCAGCGCGAGCGCCAGATCCAGGCAGGCGGTGAGTCCCGCACCGGTCCAGACGTTCTGGTCGCGAATGAAGATCGGGTCGGCGTCGACCGCGACGGCCGGATGCTCGGCCGCCAGCTGCTGTGCCGTGGACCAGTGCGTGGTGGCGCGCTTGCCGTCCAGCAGCCCGGCGTCGGCGAGGATGTGCGCGCCCACGCACACCGAGGCGATGCGGCGCGTGTGCGCGGCGAGGGTGCGCACCCACTCGACCACGCCCGGATCGCTGAGCGCGCGCACCCGCCCGTCCCCGTCGACCTCGACCGAACCCGGTACCACGAGGGTGTCGATGGCGCGGTCGGCGATCTGGGCGAAGGTGACATCCGGCAGCACCCGCACACCCGCGGAGGTCGTCACCGGATCCAGCGTCTCCGCCGCGAGGACCACGTGATATCCGGTCTCCCCGTTCATTTCTCGCTGCAGCAGCGCGAACACCTCCGGCGGCCCGGTCACGTCCAGCAGATCGACGCGATCGAACAGCGCGATCACGACGAATCGTTCGATGGTGCCCACGGTCCTCCGTCGGGTCGACGCGGCAATGTCCGGATCTGCAGGTTACATGACATTTCCGACACGGCCGCCGGGCCATAGCGTGGAAAACGTCCGCCGCACACGGCGGTTCGGACCTGTAACCAGGAGGAATATCCATGTCCGCGCAGACCCTGCGTGACCTCGGCGGCCTCGATCAGACCCCGGCCACCCTGGCCGACTCCACCCTGATCCTGATCGACTACCAGAACACCTACACCCGCGGCGTCATGGAACTGACCGGCTGGCAGCCCGCCCTCGACGCGGCCGCCGCCCTGCTCACCCGGGCCCGCGCGGCGGGTGCGAAGGTCATTCACGTCATGAACGACGGCGGTGTCGGCACCCCCTACGACATCCGCGAGGAGATCGGCCAGATCCATCCGCGCGTGGCTCCCCGCGACGGCGAACCCGTTGTGGTCAAGACGGTTCCGAACGGCTTCGTCGACACCGACCTCGCCGACCGCGTCGACGCCGCGGGCAACAAGAACCTCATTCTCGCGGGCTTCATGACCCACATGTGCGTCACCTTCACCACCGAGGGCGCGTTCCTGCGCGGCAACCATCCCACCGTCGTCGCCGACGCCTCCGCCACCCGCCCCCTGAAATCGGCGGCGGGCGAGGTCACCGCGGAGCAGCTGCACAATGCCGCCCTGGCCACGATCGCCGACCTCTACGGCGTCGTCGTCGCCTCGGGCTCCGACCTGAACTGACCCATCCGGCCCGGGCCCGAGCCCCCACCCCCGCACCGGAATCCGCCCGGCTCAGGCGAGTGCTTCGTTCCAGGGTTTGATACGCCAGGCGCTGACCACGCCGTGCAGGACGAAGGGGTCACTCTCGGCGAATTGCCGGGCGGATTCCTCGGTGGTGAAAACGGCCATGGAGCCGTCGGTTTGCGGATCGGCGAAGGTGCCGATCATGAGGAGCTCACCGCGATCGGCGAATTCCTTCCACCGCGCACAGTGCTCCGCGAAGTAGGCAGGCGCCCGCGCGGCCACATCCGGGGCCGAGTCGTAGAACAGGACGTACTTCATGCCTGCACTGTAGGTGCTTGCGGGTACGGTGACCGGCAGTTGGCTTCGGGAGGCGGTGGCGGGATGGTGCGGGCGGGCGTGGTGCCGGGGCGGCGGGTGGCCGGGTACGCGGTCGTGGGGTTGGTCTTGGTGGGGGTCGTTTGTGTGGGGACGGTGGGGGCGTTCGGGGTGAATCGGATATTCACCGGGCTGTTTTTCGGGGCGGCCGTGGCCGTCGGCGCGCTGATCGTGCTGTTCGGGCGGGATGGGGTGGAGTTGACCGAGGACGCGATCGTGCGGCGGACGCCGTGGGGTGCGTCGACCGTCGCGTGGGAGCGGGTGGTCGCGGGGCGGTTCACGCTCGGGGAGAAGGGGCGCTGGACGCTGGCGCTGGATCTCAATGGCGGGGACGAGCCGCATCGGGAGTTGGTGCTGCTGTCGATTCCGCCTGTGGTGCGGCCGATTTCGAACGCCTATGACATGCGCAAACGCGAGCAGGTCAATGAGATTCGAACCATTCTGCGGCACAAGCGGATTCCGGTGACCGTTCTCCCGGAGATCGCCGAAGCCCTGCGGTACCACTGGAAGATCGCGCCGCCCACCCGCTGAGCCCGCGACCGCCCACCTAGGGGAAATCCCTGAGGCATCGGCGACCGCAGGGGGATGTCCGCACCGCACCGCGCCGCCAAAATCCTTGGGGTGGCCGGTGATCGCAGCGTTCTCTATAGAACCTCACAGCCACGACGGATGGGATGCACAGCGGCAGGTGTGAGGGTGTTGATCGTGGCGTTGAGCGTTGCGGCGGAGGATTTCCGCCGGTACGGATGGACGATCGAGATGGCGGGTGACGGCCTCGATTTGATCACCGACGAGCGGATCGCCGCCCTCGAACTGACCGGCTCCGTCGCCGCCGGGGTGCGCCGATACCTGCGCGCCAACAACTTGTCCGGCCCGGTGCTCGAGGTCATGGGACCGCAGCGGCGGGAGATCCATCTGGTCGTCGGCGTGGCCAAGGCCGCGCGGGCCCTCGACAGTCTGCGGGCCGCCGGGGCGATCGTCCACACCGAGGGCGCGCGGGTGCCGCTGCCGGGTCCGGGCCGTGCGATCGCCTGGAGTGTCATGCCCCACGAGGCGCGCTGGGTGCCTCCGGTGGTGGCGCTCGCGGCCGCGGTGCGGGCCGTCGGTGGGTCCGAGCGCAAACCCGGACGGGTGGCCTGCTAACCCCGCGCTATCTCGGCTGGCTAGGGTGGGAGGGGTGATTCGCACCGCGGCGCTGGCTCATATCCGGGATCGGCGAATGCTGCAGACCCGATCCACCGGCAAGACCGTCTTCTATATGGCGGGCGGCAAGATCGACCCGGGCGAGACACCGGAAATGGCCCTGCACAGGGAGATTCGCGAGGAGCTCGGCGTGGGCGCCACCGCCGTCAGTGAATTGGGGGTATTCGAAGCCGAGGCCTACGGCCACGCCCCCGGTACCCGCCTGCACATGACCTGCTTCCTGGGTGAACTCACCGCCGCGCCCGAGCCGTCGGGCGAAATCGCCGAACTGCGCTGGTTCACCCTCGACGAATACGCCGCCATGGACGAGGTCGCCCCCGGATCGCTACTGGTCTTCCGCCGCCTGCACGCCCTCGGCCTGATCGACTGAATCACCAAATGAGTGCTCGAGGGCGAGGCCCTCGAACTCCCAATCCCTGCCGAAGCAGGGTCTGTAACCCCTCCGCTTATTCCTGAATGGCATCTCCGCCAACCGGATCCGCGGTGGACGCGGTCGTCCGGATTCCGGATCGCACCGAATCAAGGGTGATTGCAGTGATCAAACCGCTTACTCTGCTCGCCGCGGCCGCGCTGGCCACGGGTGGCCTCGGCTTCGGAACGGTGGCCGACACCCGGATGGACGCCGCCTGTCTGTGGGCGGGCGGCGCGCACCCGCAGGGGTCGGAGGTCGTCGCGGGCGGGTTCGCCTACACCTGTGGCAGCGATGCCGCCGGACCGCACTGGTTCCGCGGTGGTCCGGGCGGCGCGAGCACGGTACCCAATCCGGGCGCGGATTCGAATCCGGCGGGTCGTTTCAGCGCGGGCGCGCGGCAGCCCGGCACCGATTACGACGACTACTGCGTGGGCGACCAGCTCATTTCCGGCGTCGAGGATCAATTCGAGGCGGTACCTACCAGCGGCGGCCTGCTGTGGAAGTCCGCGGGCCCGGTGTCGGGTTGGACCTTCGATCCCGGTGTGGTGCAACCGAAGTCGTCGACCCGCTCCTCCGGCATGTGCCGGGACGGTCAGCTGCTCTGAGTCTTGTCGGCGGATTCCCCGGTGTAGGGCCGGTTCGGAATGAGCGTCGCCGAAGCGAGCCCGATCAGCAGGAACAGCGCGGCGGCCAACAGGGTGGTGCGGGTGGAGTCGGTGAATGCCCGGGTGAGCGCGTCCAGAATGGCCGCGGCACCGTGGTGTTCGCGCACCCCGGCGATCGCGCCACCCGCCGTTTCCCGGGTCGCGATGGCGAGGGTGTCGGCGGACTGCCGGGACAGATCCGGCACCTTCGACAGTCGCCTGGGCAGATCGTGGGCCAGCGCCGCCGACAGCAGCGCACCGATGAGCGCGGTACCGAAGGCCGACCCGACCTGCCGCACCGTGGACTGGGTGGCCGAGCCCCGACCCGAATCGTCCGGCGGCACATCGGCGAGCACGGTCCCGGTGAGCTGCGCCGACGCCATGCCGAGCCCGATGCCGTAACCGATCAACAGCACGGCCAGCCACCAGCCGGAGATGTGCGGGGTGACGAACAGCGCGGCCAGGGCCACCGCGACGGCCTCGACGGCGAGGCCGAGCTGAACCACCCGCACCGGACCGACCGCGCGCACCAGTCCCTCGGCGATGCCCGCGGCGAGAAACGCGCCGACCGCCATGGCCGCCAACACATAACCCGCGCCGAGTGTGGAGAGCCCGAGCACGTTCACCATGAACAGCGGCAGCACGAACAGCAGCCCGAATTCGCCCAGCGCCACCAGGAACGCGGTGATATTGCCCCACCGGAAGCTGGGAATCGTGAACAGCGCCGGATCCAGCAGTGCCGACCGCCCGATCAGCACCCGGTGTTTCTCCCAGCGCACGAACAGCAGCAGCGCGATCACCCCGAGCGCGAGCAGGATTGGAATCGGCGACATCGGCGCGGTCGTCGGCCAGTCCCATCCGGCGAGCGGGAATTCCCGCAGCGGCTTCCACCAGCCATAGGTCTGACCCTCGATGAGCGCGAACACCAACAGCGCGAAACCCGCTGCGCTGAGCAGGAATCCGTCCACGTCGAGTCCCGGCGCGGCCTTGCCCATGCGGGTCTCCGGCACGAACAGCACCAGCCCGATGAGCACCACCGCGCCCAGCGGCAGGTTCACCAGGAAGATCCAGGGCCAGGTGAAGTAGGTGGTGAGCCAGCCGCCGAGCAGCGGCCCGATGGCGGCGACACCGGAGATGACCGACCCCCACACGGCGAAGGCGATGACCCGGTCGCGCCCGCGGAAGAGGGCGTTCATGGTGGCCAGCGTCCCGGGCATGACCCCGGCCGCGCCGATGCCCTGCACGATGCGGCCCAGAATCAGCGGCCAGGCCCCGTGCGCCCGCGCCGCGAGCACGCTGCCGAGCAGAAAGACGACCACGCCCAGGGCGAACATGGTCCGTCGCCCGAGCCGGTCGCCCAGGCGTCCGCTGGTGATCAGCAGCGCGGCCAGCACGACCGCGTAGATGCTGTTGATCCATTGCGCCTGAGTGAAATTCAGCTGCAGCTCAGTAATGATGACGGGCAGCGAGACCGCGACAATGGTGCCGTCGAGCACCACCATGGACAGCCCCAGCGCGAGCACGCCGAGGGTGATCCATTTCTTGCGACCCAGGTCTAGCTGCGTTTCCGTCATCCATCGCTCCTGAACAGCCGTCCGAAGAACCCGATGTGCGCAGATGGCCACCAATGTGCCGCATGACCGGTTGACAGTCTAGGTGCAGGTGTCTGGTCAGCTGAACATTTGCAGACCACTCGCCCCGGAACGTGGTTTGGGCGGATCGGATACGTTGGATCATGTGTCGATGTTGAAGGGTTCCAACGTTCCGGTGGCGGTCTCCGAGGTTCGGATCGAGCTGGGATGGCAGACGGGACCCGGGGTTCCCGACGCCGATGCCTCCGCCCTGTTGCTCGCGGGCGGGCGGGTCCGCTCCGACGCCGATTTCGTCTTCTACAACCAGCCCTCGCACGCCTCGGGCGCGGTCCGCCACCACGGCAAGCAGCAGGGCCCGCAGGTGGTGGATGTGCTCTCGGTGGATCTGGCGCGCGTGGAGCCGCAGATCGACACGATTGTGCTGGCCGCCTCGGCCGACGGCGGCACCTTCGCCCAATTCCGGGGCCTGCACGTGCGTTTGGTGGATCCGCGCGGCACGGAGCTGGCCCGCTTCGACAGCACCGACGCCTCCTCCGAGACGGCCTTCGTGCTCGGCGAGCTGTACCGCCGCGACGGCGGCTGGAAATTCCGCGCCGTCGGTCAGGGCTACGACTCCGGACTCGCGGGACTGGCAACCGATTTCGGCATCTCGGTCGACGAACCGGCCGCGCCCCAACCGATTACACCGCAGGTACCGCAGATGCCTCAGCCCATCGCGCCCCAGCGACCGCCGCTGCCCCCGCAGCCGATCGCACCGCCCCCGCCCCCAATGCCTCCGCAGCCCATCGTGCCGCCCACCCCCGAGCCCCGGGTCAATCTCGGCAAGATCTCCCTGACCATGGAGGCCCCCGCGGTCTCGCTGACCAAACAGGGTGCGACCGGCGGCATTATGCGGGTCAATCTGAACTGGTCGGTCCCGAGTTCGGGCGGGCTGTTCGGGCGCAAGCGCGGCGGCACCGGCGGGCTGGATCTGGATCTGTGCGCGTTCTGGGAGCTGGCCGACGGGTCCAAGGGCTGCGTGAGCGCGCTCGACACCTTCGGCAATCTGCACAAGCCGCCGTTCATCGCCCTGGATCAGGACGATCGAACCGGGAGCAGCGCGGCGGGTGAGAACCTGTCGATCAATCTCGATCACACCGCCGACTTCCGCCGCATCCTGGTCTTCGCCTCGCTCTACGAGGGCGCGCAGGACTTCCGCGGCGTGCACGCGACCGCGACCCTGTACCCCCGCAATTCGCCGCCCATCGAGATGGAAGTGACCGGCTGCCACGATGATTCGCGGGAAATGGTGCTCGCGCTCATCGAGAACCACGGCGGCGAGCTGGTGGTGCGCCGCGAGGGCCGGTTCGTGCGGCCGCCGGAGGGCCGACGCTTCTGGGGCAAGCTGGCCGTCGATCAGGCGTACGGGTGGGGTCTGAAATGGGGCACCTCGAAGGGCAAGTCCTGAAGCCCCGCCGGATCAGCCCTCCTCGGGCGGGAACTGCGCCGCCAATTCCAGTCCGGCCGCGCGGACTTCGGCCAACGATCCGGGCCAGCACAGCAGCCGCAGAATGGCGTCGGGGATGAGCTGTTCGGCGTACTCCGGCGCCGCGCCCTCGTCGGAGCGCATATTGATGACCGATTCGACCAGCCGGAACGGCAGCAGTTCGGCCCCGGCCACGGCATCGGTCCCGGCCTCCGCGATGACGGCCGCGGACAGGGTTTCGTAGTGTCCGCGCAGTTCGTCGCGGCGCTCCCGGAATCGGGTGAACCGCTCGCTGCGCAGCTCGGGTAGGAGATACAGCGCGCCGAGATTCCAGCGGCTGGCGCGCAACTGGCTGACATCGAACCAGGCCAGCGCGTACAGCTTGACCGCCGCGGGCTCGGGCCGGTCGACCAGCTTGCCCGCGAGTTCCAGTGGCGTCGTGACGGTTTCGCCGAGCAGGGCGTCGAGAATGTCGTCCTTGGCGGCGAAATGGTGGTACAGCGAGGCCTGCCGGATGCCGACCGCGTCGGCGACCGCGCGCGTGGAGGTATTGCCGTAGCCATGGCTGGTGAACAACTCGGCGGCGGCGTCGAGGATTTCGGCGCGCGGGGTCTGGCCTGCGCGGCGGCGGGGTTCGAGTCGAGGACGGCCGGGTCCGAGTTGGGTCACGTATGCCATTCTGTCCTACCCGCCGGGCCGACCTGCGAGGTGAGTTTCCTGTCACTTGATAGAAATAGCGGCAATACAGAAGTTACGGCGGGCCATCTGACCGATACATCGGCGTCACCGGGTGAGCGATCGCGGACGGAAAACTTTCAATCGATAGATATTCCCCTCGCGAAAGACCCGCCGCCATGGTTGCCTCCGCCGATGCCATCGCCCCCGACCACCCGCCGAGCCTTCCCGACGACCTCACCAGTGCCGACAGCGCCGACCTCGCGCGCTTCGGCTACCAGCCCGTTCTGCATCGCAAGCTGGGCCGCTACGCCTCCTTCGCGGCCGGATTCTCCTTCGTCTCCATCCTGACCACGATCTTCCAGTTCTTCGGTTTCGGTTACTCCTTCGGTGGCGCGGCCTTCTTCTGGACCTGGCCGATCGTGTTCGCGGGCCAATTCCTGGTCGCGTTGAACTTCGCGGAACTGGCGGCGCGCTACCCGATCTCGGGCTGCATCTACCAGTGGTCGCGGCGGCTGGCCGGGGAGGTGGTGGGCTGGTTCGCGGGCTGGATGATGATCATCGCGCAGGTCGTCACCGCCGCGGCGGCCGCCATCGCGCTGCAGGTGGTGCTGCCGACCATCTGGTCCGGATTCCAGCTCATCGGCACCGACAGCGATCTCACCTCGCGCGACGGCGCCTCCAACGCGGTGCTGCTGGGCAGCGTGCTACTGGTGCTCACCACGGTCGTCAATGTCGTGGGCATCGACTGGATGGCGCGCCTCAACTCCCTCGGCGTGACCATCGAGATCGTCGGCGTGTGCGCGGTGATCGCGGTCTTCTTCACCCACACCGATCGCGGGCCGGGCGTGGTCACCCACACCGATCAGGCCGCGGGCGGGCCGTACTGGGCCGCCTTCCTGGCCTCCGGATTGATGGCCGCCTACGTGATGGTCGGATTCGATTCCGCCGGTGAGCTTTCCGAGGAGACCAAGAATCCGCGGCACGTCGCGCCGCGCACGATTCTGTCGGCGCTGGCGGTCTCGGCACTGGGCGGCGGGCTGATCCTGTTGGGCGCGCTCATGGCCGCCCCCAGCCTGACCGACGGCTCGCTGGCCAGCGGCGGTCTGGCGTACGTGATCGAGGCCAAGCTGAGCACCGTGCCCGGCAAAATCGTGCTGGCCTGTGTGGCCTGCGCGATCACGGTGTGCACCTTGGCGATTCAGACGGCGGGCTCGCGGCTGCTGTTCTCCATGGCGCGCGACGGTCGACTGCCCTTCGCCACGCGGCTCTCGACGGTGCATCCGCGCTTCGGCACCCCGGTGTGGCCCGCCGTCGTGATCGGCGTGCTCGGCATCGGACTGCTGGCGCTCAATCTGGGCAATGCCGCCATGTTCGCGACCCTGGCCAGCGTCTGCATCGTCATGCTGTACCTGGCGTACCTGCTGGTCACCGTGCCGCTGCTGGTGCGCCGCATCAAGGGCTGGCCCGCCGATATCGCCGGTGACGCCGCGGGCACGAAGCTGTTCGCGTTGGGCCGCTACGGCATTGCGATCAATGCCCTGGCCGTGGTGTGGGGCATCGCCATGGCGGTGAACCTGGCCTGGCCGCGCAGCGCGGTCTACACCCCGACCGGTGGCGGCTGGTGGATGCTCTGGGCCGCACCGCTGTTCGTGCTGATCACCGTGGCGGTGGGCGCGGTCGTGCACCGCATCGTGACGCCCGCGCGCGGACTGGTCGAGGCCGCACCCGCCACCCAGATCGCCTGAACCCCGTTGCCCCGCCCGCGAATCGGGCGGCCGCAGACATTCGAGGAACGGAGGAGTAATGACCACAGCCGATACCACCGGTGCGCGCGAGCACGCCCGCGCCCAGGCGGCCGCCGCGACCCGGATCGGGCCCGAACTGCCCGCCGGGGTCGACCACGCGCGAATCACTGTCGCCCAGCGCATTCCGGCCGGTGGGTACGCGAACGTGGTGTTGGCGCGCGGTACCCGGGTGCGATTGTCGGATCCCTTCGGCGCGGCGTGTGCGCATCTGCTGCTGTTGCGTGCCGAATCGCCCTGGGAGCGGCTGAATGTCGCGGACACGGTGAAGGTGCCGTGGCAGGCGTACCTGGGTGTCGGGCATCCGTTGCTGTCGGATCAGGGGCGGGTGCTGGCCACGGTGGTGGCGGATTCGTCGGGTCGTCACGACACGCTGTGCGGGCCTTCGCCCCGCGCGCGGGATCGGCTGCGGCTGGCGGGAGTCAAGCAGGGGCTCGAGCCACGGGATATCGCGCCGACGGTGTCGTTCTTCCGGGGTGTGCGGGTGGAATCGAATGGGGCGCTGACGGTTACCGGTGGAGTCGGCGCCGGTGCCGCGGTCGATCTACTCGTGCACCTGCCGGTGACCTTGCTGCTGGCCAATGCCGAGCACCCCTTGGACCCCACTCCCCCGACCGACCTCGACCTGGTGGCCTGGTCCGCGCCCGAGGAGCTCTCGGCCACCCACAACGCCGACCCGGAATACCTGCGCGCGGTGGAGAACACCGAACGGGATTGGCACGCACGCACTCTGGAGGCCCTCGCATGATCACCACCGCTCGCACCGTCGTCCTGGACGAGACCGTTCCCGCCCGCGCGCCCTGGTCGGCCGTGGTACGCGCCGGGGACCAGCTGGAGATCATCGACCTCCACGGCAATCAGGCCGTGGACTGCCTGCTCTACAACGCCGCCGATCACACCGACCGCTACAGCGCGCAGGCCACGATCACCGCGCAGCGCAATATCTTTCTCGGCACCGGCAGCGTGCTGCTGACCGAGACGGGCACGCCGCTCATGACCGTCGTCGCCGACGAGGTCGGCAATCACGACACGGTGGCGGGCGCGTGTTCACAGGAGTCCAATACGCTGCGCTACGGCCATCACACCCGGCATCAGCACGCCTGCGTGGAGAACTTCCTCGCCGAGGGGCTGAAATGGGGGCTGGGCAAGCGCGATCTGGTGTCGAATATCAACTGGTTCATGAATGTTCCGGTGGAGGCCGACGGCACGCTGGGCATTGTGGACGGGCTGTCCGCGCCGGGCAAGAAGATCACCTTGCGCGCCGAGATCGACACGCTCGTACTGGTCTCGAATTGCCCGCAGATCAACAACCCCTGCAATGGCTTCGATCCGACGCCGGTGCGGATGGTGGTGACCCGATGACTGCCGTTCTACCGGAGTTGGAGGCAGTCGAGACGGCGTGCCCCGCAGCTACTTTCCGGGTCCTGCGGCCCGGAATGCAGACCACCGTGCAGGATTGGCCGGGGCGCGTCGGCTATTGGCATGTGGGTGTGCCGCCCTCCGGCCCGATGGACGACCTCTCCTTCCGACTGGGCAATCGCGCGCTCGGAAATCCCGAGGGCGCTGCGGGTTTGGAGTGCACGCTGGGCGGTCCCGCGCTGCGCTTCGACACCGCCACCTGGGTGTGCGTCACGGGTGCGCCGGTGCCGGTCACCGTGAACGGCCGGGCCGTGCGGCAGTGGCGCAGTGTGCTGGTGCCCGCGGGCGGGGTGCTGGATGTCGGGATGGTGCGCGGGCCGGGCATGCGGTGCTACATCCTGGTCGCGGGTGGCCTCGAGGTGCCCGAATACCTCGGCAGCCGTTCGACTTTCACGCTGGGCAAGTTCGGTGGCGGTACCGGCCGGGCGCTGGCGATCGACGACGAGTTCAGCCTCGGTACCCCCGGACACGTCACCGCCGGGGTGACCGGTGAGGATCAGCCCGTCCTCACTCGTCGGTGGGAACTGGCCGTCACCGAGGGACCGCACGGCGCGCCGGAGTTCTTCACCCGCGCCGACTTCGAGACCATTGTCGGCACCGACTACGAGGTGCATTTCAATTCCGATCGGACCGGTGTGCGGCTCATCGGCCCGAAACCGCAGTGGGCGCGGCTCGATGGCGGCGAGGCGGGTCTGCATCCCTCCAACATTCACGACACCGCGTATTCCATTGGGGCGCTGGACTTCACCGGCGATACTCCGATCCTGCTCGGTCCCGACGGACCCAGCCTCGGCGGTTTCGTCTGCCCGGTGACGGTGGTGGCGGCCGATCGCTGGAAACTGGGCCAGCTCACGCCCGGCGACAGTGTGCGTTTCGTGCCGGTGCGCGCCGATCGCGCGGCCTCGCTGCGGGAGTTGGGGGCCGAGCGGCGGGCGGCGTGGCCGGTGGTGTTGTCCACCGGCGGCGATGGGGACGACGGGGTACTGTCCCGCCGCGACGGCGCGGACAGCGCGGTCACCTATCGGCGGGCGGGCAATGACGGTCTGCTCGTCGAATACGGTGATATGACACTGGATCTGGAGCTGCGGGCGCGGGTCCACGCCCTGCATCAGGCCCTGTTGGAGCGTCGCGAGCCGGGCATTACCGAATTGACCCCGGGCGTGCGGTCGCTGCAGGTCCGCAATGATCCGGATCGGCTGCCCACCCGCAAGCTGCTGGATCTGCTCGCCGAGGTGGAGGCCGAGCTGCCCTCGGCCGACGAGCTGGTGGTGCCCAGCCGCACCGTGCGGCTACCGCTGTCCTGGGACGACCCGTCCACTCGCGAGGCCATCACCCGCTACATGCACGGCGTCCGAGCCGATGCGCCGTGGTGCCCGTGGAATATCGAGTTCATTCGACGGATGAACGGATTGCCCTCGGTGGACGAGGTTTTCGACACCGTCTTCGCGGCCGAATACCTGGTGCTCGGCCTCGGCGACGTCTACCTCGGCGCGCCCGTCGCCACCCCCACCGATCCCCGCCACCGCCTGGTGACCACCAAATACAACCCCGCGCGCACCTGGACCCCGGAGAACGCCGTCGGCATCGGCGGCGCGTACCTGTGCATCTACGGCATGGAGGGACCCGGCGGCTACCAGTTCGTCGGCCGCACCACCCAGGTCTGGAACCACCGCTCCACCGGCATTGGCGAAGACCCGTGGCTGCTGCGCTATTTCGACCGCATCAGCTGGTATCCGGTGACCGCGGAGGAACTCCTGGACCTGCGCGCCGACACCGCCGCGGGACGGGGCCGCCTCGAGGCCGAGGACGGCGAGTTCCGACTCGTCGACTACCGAAAGTTTCTGGCCGACAACGCGGCGTCCATCGCCGACTTCCGGGCCCGGCAGTCCGAAGCCTTTACGGCCGAACGCAATTCTTGGCGCGAGGCGGGCGAGCTCACCGAGACTCCCTGAGCCGTGTACGGCTCACTCGCTTCACCGATCGAGGAGTTTGTCATATGACCGTGTGGATCCACCGTCGATCCGAGTCCGAGGTGGCGGCCGAATCGGCCACCGCAACAGGCGCTTTGGCGGGGCTGCGGCTGGCAGTCAAGGACAATGTGGATGTCGCCGGGCTACCGACCACCGCCGCCTGCCCCGACTTCGCCTACGAGCCCGAGCGCGACGCACCCGCGGTGGCGGCGCTGCGGGCGGCCGGGGCGGTTGTGGTGGGCAAGACCAATCTCGATCAGTTCGCGACCGGGCTGGTTGGTACGCGCTCGCCGTTCGGAGTTGTCGAGAACGCGCTGCGGCCCGGATATGTCTCGGGCGGTTCGAGTTCCGGGTCCGCGGTGGCGGTGGCCACCGGCGCGGCGGATATCGCCATCGGCACCGATACCGCCGGGTCGGGGCGGGTTCCGGCGGCATTGCACGGGCTGGTCGGGATCAAGCCCACCGTGGGCGTGGTCTCCACCGAGGGTGTCGTTCCCGCTTGCCGGTCCTACGACTGTGTGACGATCTTCGCCGCCGACCTGCGGACGGCCGATCGGGCGATGGGTGCGATGGCGGCGGGCGCGGCCGGACGCGCCTGGCCCGCCGACACCCGGTTGGCCGCACCGCCGAAGCCGGTGGTGGCGATATTTTCCGAACACCCCGACCTGGATCCACTGTGGCACAACGCGTTCGAGGAGACGGTCACCGCACTGCGCGATCGCGGCGCGACCATTGTCGAGGTGGATCCGGCTCCCTTTCTGGCCGCCGCGAAGCTGCTCTACGAGGGCGCTCTGGTCGCCGAGCGGTACGCGGCCGTCGGCACGTTCGTCGACGCGCATCCCGAATCCGTTGACCCCACGGTCGGTTCCATCATTCGCGGCGCTCGAGACCTGCCCGCCCACCGACTGGTCTCCGACCTCGCGGAACTGGAACGCCTGCGCAGCGTGGCCATGGCGAGCCTCGCGGGCGCGGACGCCCTGCTGACCCCCACCGTTCCGACCCATCCCACCATTGCCGAGGTCGCGGCCGATCCGATCGCGGTCAATTCCCGGCTCGGCACCTACACGAACTTCTGCAATCTCTTCGACCTGTGCGCGGTCGCCGTGCCGACGCCAGAGCCGTTCTTCGGAGTGACGGTGCTGGCGCGAGCCTTCGAAGACGCTGTGGCACTGGATATTGCGGCGCTGGTCACCGGAACCCAGCTCGAAATCCCTTCCTGGCCGACGGCCGTCGCACCCGTGCAAGACCTCGTCGTCTTCGGCGCGCACCTGCGTGGCCAGCCCCTCGAATTCCAGCTGACTGATCTCGGCGCGCGCTGGGCCGGTCCGGTCGAGACCGCGCCGAGCTATCGATTGACGGCCTTGGACACCGTTCCACCGAAACCCGCGGTGACCCGGGTGCCCGAGGCCGAATCCGGTGTCCGCGTGGCCGGGGAACGCTGGCTGCTCTCCCCGGCCGCCCTGGGTCGTTTCCTCGCGAGGCTGCCCGCCCCGATGCAACTCGGTGCCGTCGAGCTCGCCGACGGCACCTGGCACACCGGTTTCGGCTGCGCCGGTGCCGCCGCCGAATCCGCCAAGGACATCAGCGAATACGGCGGCTGGCGCGCGGCCTTGGCGGCTGGCGCGGTCGGCTGAGCCGGTTCAGTCCTGCCAGAGCGCCGCGATGCGGGCCGCGTCCGACTTGGCCTGGGCGCGACCGGCTTCCAGCGCCGGAACGCGGGTGGCGGTGTCGAGTGGGTTGGCTCCGAACGCGGTGATGGACGCCTCGTCCGGCACGATCACCTCGACCCGCGCCCCGGCCGCGACCAAACCCGCCACCTGCGTCTCGAGATCCTCGTCCGGCATGGGCGCGATCACCAGGACCCGGGCGTAACCCGCGGCGAGATCGGTATTGGTCGAGGTCCGCACGCCGCCATCGGTATAGCGCCCGTCGTCGAGGGTCACGCACGGCCACACCATGGGCACTGCGGAACTGGCCGCGACCGCGTCGACCAGCCCGATGCCGGAGTTCCGGTCCAGCACCCGCGCCGCACCCGTCTCGGCATTGACCGTCGTGATCCGCAGGTCCCGCTCGGGCCATTCGTGCACCGGCAACCGCGATTCGATGACGGCCCGCCGCTCCGGCTCACCCACGGTCTCCGCGCTCAACGCCAGCGCCCCGATGCGCCGCTGCCGCGCCTCCGGATTCCCCTGCGTCTCTTCGAGAATCGCCGCATAGGTCTCCCACAGCGCGGCAACCTTGTCCAGCGACGGCACGATCTCCCGACTCTGCACCGCCGGATCCACCTGCCACCGAACCAATTCCGCGACCGCCACCCCACTCCCCACCTGCGCCGCCACATTCGACCCCGCCGAAGTTCCCAACAACAGATCCGCCCCCGTCACATCCACCCCCGAATCCGCCAGCCCCGCCACAATCCCCGTGGCCCAGGCAATCCCCGCCACCCCACCCCCACCGAGCACCAACGCACGTTCGTTCGCCATCCCGTTTCCCACTTTCTCACCGCCGCAAAAGCAACCCTGCGGTTTGAAAACTACCGGCTAGACGCCGAATACGACGGCCGTGGCCTCGATCTCACAGCAGCGGCTATTCCGACATCTGGGTGGCGGCAGGGTTGGTGGCGTCGCGGATGATGCGGAGGCTGGCGGTCAGGGCTTCGAGCTGGTCGGGGGTGAGGAGGCTGGTGAACCAGCGGTCTACGCCCTCGAGGTAGGCGGGGAGGACACGGGCTACTCGGGTTGCGCCTGCGGCGGTGAGGACGGCGTAGGAGCTGCGGCGGTCGGCGGGGTCGGCCTCGCGGCGGACGAAACCGTTGCGCTCCAAGCGATCCACGAGGCGGGTTACGCCGCTGGTGGACAGGCTGGTCTGGGTGGCGAGGTCCGTCATGCGCAGCTTGCGGCCGGGTGAGCGGCTCAGGCGCATGAGGGCATTCAGGTCGAGGCCGGAGAGGCCGTTTTTCTTCCAGGTCTCCTCCAACCGGGCGATGAGCCCGTCGTGCGCCTCGTACAGCAGCCCGACCGCGGTCAGGCGAGGGTCGTCGAAGAGATGCTTGGGATCCACGGTGAGCAGCGTAAACCAAACGTTTTCGTCGCGGATAGTTGACACGCGGAACATCTGAGATATCTTTGTTGTCAGAGCAATATTCCGCAGTGCAACTAACTGGAGGTTCCAATGACGACGCAGCACTGGGTGGCGGGTTACCGTGCGCCGCTGGTGAATCCGGCCGAGGAGATCAAGCTGGCCGAGCCGCGCGCCTTCGCGGGAGAAACGGTCCGACAGGTCGTGCGGATGGCCGGGGGCGGGTCGGCGCTGCGGGTGCGGCTGACCAACCGATACGGCGCGGAGGAGCTGGTGATCGGCACGGCCCGGATCGCGCAGCGCAAGGCGGGAGGCGAGATCGTGGCCGAGACGCAGCGGCAAGTGCGGTTCGAGGGGTCCACGTCGGTTCGAATTCCGGCCGGGGCCGATATCGTCAGCGATCCCATCGCCTTCCCCCTCGAGGCGGGAACCGAACTGTCGCTCAGCGTGTATCTGCCGGAGTCGGCGCTGCCCGCCTTCGCGCAGTTCCCGGTCGAGAGCGCCTGGATCAGCACCGGCGATCGGACGGGCGACGCTGCACCGTCCGATGCCGAGGAGACCGCGGCGCGGTTCTTCCTCACCGGGATCGACGTCGCTGTCGATTCCGAAGCTCCCGTGCTGGTGGCCTTCGGCGACTCGTGGTTCGAGGGCGTGGGCTCCACCCATGGCGCGAACCGGCGTTCGGTGGATGTGCTGAACGAGCGGCTCGGCCGGGGCTGGGCGGCCAACCAGGGCATCAGCGGAAACCGATTGCTGACCGACGAGGTCGGCGAGCACGGTCTCGCGCGGTTCGAGCGAGATGTGCTGTCCGTGCCGGGCGTGGTGGCCGTGTGGGCCAACTTCGGCATCAATGACCTGATCCTGGCCGGTACCGCGACCGCCGAGCAGCTGATTGCCGGTTTCACCGAGCTGGCCCGGCGGGCACACGAGGCGGGACTTCCGATCTACGCCAACACCATTGGGCCGTTCGGCGGGGCAATCTACCCGGGTCTGTCTGTGGCCGACGGCATTCCGGTGCGACGCGCGGTCAACGAGTGGCTGCGCACCACAGACGTGTTCGACGCCGTCTTCGATGTGGCCGCGGCGGTGGAGAATCCGGACGATCGGGATTTCATCCGCCCCGACTACGACTGCGGCGACGGTATGCACCTCAATGACGCCGGAGCCCGGGCGATGGCGGAGACGGTGGATCTCACCGTGCTGCCCGCGGTATTTCACTGAACGCCGACCGGTGACGGCAGGCTCAGGGCAGGCGCGGTCCGGCCGCCTGATCCTGCCGTAATCCGCTGGCCCACAGGTCATCCGCGATATCGCGGCCCAGCCGGACGCCGCCGACATTCTGTGACAGGTCCATGTGTCCGGCGAGATCGGTGGCGAAGGCGTCGAAAGGCCAATTCACGCCGAGGAATACGCGGCTGAGCGCATTCTCCTCCATCATCTGCCACAGGCCGCCCGGGAAACGGCGGACGTGGCGCGGGCGGACCACACCGCGATTGTCGGTGGTCAGGCCATTGAGTTCCTCGGAGACGAAACCCAGTCCGTCGGTGAGGATGTCGGGTCCGTCGGCGGAGATGTCGTAGTAGCGGCGAATCGATTGGAAGGCCGCGCCGCCGAAGGTCGCGTGCCCGGAGGGGTAGGACGGGGAGGGCGGGGTGAGGTTGACCGCGATCTCATTGCTGCGGGGCGCACCGTGCGGCAGCCAACCCGGATCGCAGTCGCCGTCGAGACCATTGCCCGGCATGGCCTCCGGCCCCAGGGTCGGGTCGAATTCGCGAATGCCGAGGATCGGACGCCACAGGTTGTGCCGGTACTTGTCGTCCCAGCACAGGATTCCGGCATCGGCCAGCGCGGTATTGACCAGGGCGAACAGGCGGGCGTTCTGTTCGATGTCATTGCCGCGGGCGATGGCTATCTCGCGGGTGATGAGGTTGTAGAAGCGCGGCGGGGTGCCGAGCTGTTTCGCGCCGTCGTAGGCCCAGAACAGGGCGCGCAGGGTTTCGTCGGGTGTGCGTCCGGGGATGGCCGCCGAGGCACCGCCTTTGGCGCGGACCTCACGCAGCACCGCGAGGTAGCGGGGATCGTTGTCCTTGGGCGGCGGGTCGAGGGTGTAGCGGCTGGTGACCGCGAAGCAGCGGGAGCGGGCCCCGTAATGCGGTGCGTAGTAACCCTGTTTCGGATTGGCCGGGTCGGGGCGGTGGTTGGGCGGGGACGTGTCCGGGTGATAGTCGGTATCGCTCAGGCCCGGATCGCCCGCGCGGGCCTTGAGCACCGCGCGTCCGACCGCCTGCCCGTGGGTGCTGCCGCGCCCGGTCCCCGGTCCGCGCAGACCCGCCTCACGCAGGGCCTTGTCCAGCCGCGCGGTCTGCGCTGGATACAGCGCGGACAGGGTGGTGTGGGCGGCCACGGCAATGGCGGCGTCGGGCGCCGCGCCATTGGCCGCCACCGGGGGCGCGGTCAACCAGGTGCCGTGCGGTGCACCGAAAATACTGAAGATGGCATCGTGCATGGCCAGGTGCACCAGGGCCAGGGCACGGGAACTGCCGACCGGACCGCGGGACCCGCGTTCCACGGGTTTGATCTCGGTGTGCGCCATGCGATCCGACTCGAGCGCCACCGCGTTCCAATACAGGACTTGATCCACTTTCGCTGTCTCCCAGATCATTCGAGCTCTCGGCGAGCGAGATCCAGAATGAGTCGTGCGGCGGGAGAACTCCGCAGTAGTGCGCTACCCGAATTCGGGCGGTAGATCGTTCCATGTGCAAGTAGCGGCGCTCAGCGCGGTTTCACCTCGGCGAGCAGTTCGGGGCCGCGGGTCTCCAATCGGGTGGTCGCGGTGCGGATTCCGAGGATCGCGGCGCACCCGCCGAGAACAAGACCGACCGGTGGTGCCGCCCATTGGAGTAGTGGAATGTGCAGGCCCGCACCGAGTCCCAAGATCGCCAGCACCGGGGCGGTGGCCAACAACTGCACCAGGCCGACCGAGAGCTGAAACAGCAGCTTGGTGCAGCCCGGATTCCCGGAGCTCGCGAACGGATTGCCGCCCTGGGGCGGTAGGGCGAAGGCGGCATGGGTGGACAGGAACACCACGCTGCCCGCACCGACACCGAGCAGCACCGGCAATGTCGCCAAGGCCCACGGATACAGGTACGCCTTGCCGAGCGCGCCGGGCAGGATGAGTGTGGCGAGCACCGCCACGGGCGCGACCACAATTAACCAGGCGTAGGCCCGGCCCCGGACATCCGCGCGTTCCGCGCCCGGGGTCACCAGCGTTTGCCAGACGGCCGTGCCGTCGAATCCGTACAGGTTGGTGCTGGACATGGTGGCCAGCCAGACCACGAAAGCGCCCGAGAACGGGATGGTTCCGCTACCGCCCGAGCGCACCGACAGGAAGATCGGCAGGACGAAGCCGATGAGCAGCAGCGGCAGCAGGGCCGCGCGGCGACGGCCGTCACGCCACCAGGTGCGCAGCTCCTTGGTGACCATCGCGCCAACCGGTGTCGGCGGGATGAAGCGGTCCAGCAGACCGCCGCCGGTGTCGACGATTTGTCCGGCCGGGGCGGCGGGGGTCGTCAGACGCCGTTCCAGCAACACCGCCCAGGCCTGCCAGAGCGCCAGCGCGAGCAGTGCCAGTCCGAGCAGTGGCAGCAGCGCGAGGAGATAGTCGCCCCGCGACGCGGCCTCCACCGCATACGGGGCCCAGCCGGACGGAAGCGCGCGCAGGGTCACCGACAGGCCGCCATTGTCGCCGTCCAGTTTCGGTCCGACCGCCGAGATCAGCAGGTTCAGTGGGTAATACGACAATCCGATGAGGGCCGCCAACAGCACACCCAGATCCTTGCCGCGCCGCGACCGCATGGCCGCGCCCAACCAGGCCACCACGACCCGCGACAGCAGCACGACGAAGACGAGTTGCAGCAGCGCGCCTAGGATCGCGATTCCCGTGGCGCCCAGGCCGATCGGTGCGGCCAGCAGTACCAATCCACCGAAGGCGATCAGATTGACAATGGGCGCGGGGCCGACGAAAGCCGCAGCCGCGAGGCCGTACGCCAGTTGCCGAGAGGTCAACGGCAGCAATCGGAATTGCTCGGGTTGCAGTGTCTCGTCACTGCTGCCGGTGATGGCCGGACCGCAGATCCAGCCGAGGGTCCAGGCCGCGAACAGCGCGGCCGCAATGGTCACTCCGCCGTGCAGACTGTTGTGCGCCGTCGCGATGAGCAGCGCGGTGACCGCCGCCGCGATCAGCCCGATGACGCTGCCCAGCCAGAAGTTCAGCGCCGCACGGCCTTCCCGCATGTGCCGCCGGGTGATGGTGAGCCGCATGCGAATCAGGACGCCAACCACGACAGCCCCTCCTCGCCGCCCACGCGACCGCCGACGAAGCGCACGAACGCCTCCTCGAGGGTCCCCTCGCCGCGCACCTCGGCC
Source organism: Nocardia sp. CDC160 (assembly GCF_035818795.1). Taxonomy (NCBI): domain Bacteria; kingdom Bacillati; phylum Actinomycetota; class Actinomycetes; order Mycobacteriales; family Nocardiaceae; genus Nocardia; species Nocardia sp. CDC160. Next base: position 1,400,743 of record NZ_JAYKYT010000003.1, read on the forward strand.
AGGGTGCCTCCGGCCACCACCTTGCCGCGGTGAATGACGGCGACGCGGTCGCACATGCTCTCGACCAGGGCCATGACGTGGCTGGACAGCACCACCGAGCCCCCGGCCGCCACGAAGCGCTGCAGGATCGTGCGAATGGTGCCCGCCGAGACCGGGTCCACCGCCTCGAACGGCTCGTCCAGCACCAGCAGTTTGGGCGCGTGCAGCAAGGCGGTGGCGAGGCCGATCTTCTTGCGCATACCGGCCGAATAGTCCACTACCACGGTGTTTTCCGCGTCAGTGAGTTCGAGGACGGTGAGCAGTTCGTCCGCGCGGCCCACCACGGTCGCCTTGTCCATGCCGCGCAGCAAACCGGTGTAGTTCAGCAGTTCCCGGCCGGTCAGGCGTTCGGGCAGCGCCAGCCCATCCGGCAGCACGCCGACCGCGGTCTTGGCTCGGACCGGGTCTTCCCACACATTCGTCCCGAAGATTCGCGCGGTCCCCTGGTCGGGCCGCAATAGCCCGACGGCCATCGACAGCGTGGTCGTCTTACCCGCCCCGTTCGGCCCGACCAGCCCGAAGAACGACCCCGGCGGCACCCGCAAACTCACCCCGTCGACCACCCACGGCCCGCCGAACCGCTTGTACAGCCCGTCCAACTCGAGTGCCATCTGCCCATTGGTCGTCATTGCCCCTCCTTGGAGCATCCGGTGGCTCCGAAGGTCAACGATACGTCCGAAGCCGCTGTTCACAGACTTATCGCCACGCACCCCGCCACCGCAACGAGGGACGTTTCAGCCAGTGGAACCCGGGCTGTCACCGGGGCGGTCTCTACCGGTTAGCTTCTCCCGGAGGTATGCGATGGACTCGACAACCAGATACACCACCCTGACCGTTCAGGTGTCCGACCGAATAGCCACGATCACCCTGAACCGCCCCGACCGCCGCAACGCCTTCACCCGGGACATGGGCACCGAGCTCTCCCACGCCTACCGAGCCTGCGACACCGACGACAATGTCCGCGTCCTCATCCTCACCGGCCACCCACCCGCCTTCTGCGCGGGCGCGGACCTCTCACCCGGCGACACCGTCTTCACCACCCCCGCCGCCGACTTCTCCGCCGCCGGTGTGAACCCACCCGCCTGGCGTCTCCGCAAACCGGTCATCGCTGCCGTCAACGGCCACGCCATCGGAATCGGCCTGACCCTAGCCCTCCAATGCGACCTCCGCATCATGGCTGTAGACGCCACATACGCCATACCCCAAGTCCGCCGAGGCATCCTTCCCGACGCCTACTCCCACTGGACCCTCCCCCGCCTGATAGGCATCTCCCGAGCCGCCCAATTACTCCTCACCGGAACAACTTTCGACGGCCGCCAGGCCGCCGACTGGGGCTTGTCCACCCAGTCGGTCCCCGCGGACCGAGTACTCGACACCGCCTACGAGCTCGCCCGCGATCTAGCCGTGCACACCGCCCCGCTCTCGGTGGCAGCCGCCAAACGCCTCCTCTGGTCCACCTTCGAACACGACGCCGCCCACATCGGCTCCTCCGAAACCGCCCTCCACCTCCACCTGATGTCCCAGCAAGACGCGAAAGAAGGCGTCCGCGCCTACCTGACCCACCGCCCCCCGAACTGGACCGGCACCCTAGACCACCTCCCCCCACACCCACGCTCCTAAGCCGCGAATCCAGTCGCCGAGTGGTCTTGGGCGATCATCGCTGTCTGCCCCCTGTCACCGCACCGAAGTGACCAACGCTCGAGGCGAGATGGGCCAAAACGTGCACTAAGAGAGACGAATTGACAGAAACCTGTCCGCAAGCGCCGGTTTGTGCAGGAATCGGCCCATCGCCGATACGATCGCGCTCATGGGATCGCCCAAGAGGAGTAGCGGGATTCGAGCGGTTATCGACGGGCCGACGACTGGGTACAGCGGGCAGGTGGTCACGCTTGATGGCAGTCGGTCGCAGGCGGGCGACGCGCCGATCCGCTACCGGTGGACGGTCGACGCGGCCTTTATGGCGAGCAATCCGGACTTCGGCCAGCAGGCGCAGAACGCGTCTGTCACCCTTGTCCTCCCCGACGTGCCCTTGCGTATCGTCCGCAGGGTAGGACTCACGGTCTCCGGCGCGGAAAACGAGACATCGCCCGAAACTCTGCACAGCATCGCCATCAAACCAACCCCTGCCTGATCGCCTCGGCAGCCCAACGCCCACGAGCATGCAATCGAGCACATGTCTTCTCGACGTTTGACTGCCAGAATGCATGCTCGTCGGGGGGGAATTGGGGGTGACATGATCGTGGGGTGGATGGGGTGCTGGTTTTGGTGAATGGGCTTCCTGGGGCGGGGAAGACGACGTTGGGGGTGGGGCTTTCGCGGGCCTTGGGGGCGTGGTTCTTGTCGAAAGATGCGGTCAAGGAGGGGTTGGCCGACTGCATCGAAAATGCCTCCGAGGTAGCGGAATTGGGTGGTATTGCCATGGATGCGGTGTGGGCGTTGGCGGGGCAGGCGGCGGGGGATGTCGTTGTCGACTCGTGGTGGTTCAAGCCTCGGGATTTGGGGTTTGCGAGGGCGGGGATCGAGAAGGCCGGGGCGCGGCGGGTTGTGGAGGTGTGGTGCGAGATTCCTGCGGACATCGCCAGAGCCAGGTATGTCGCGCGGGAGCGCCCGCTGATCTATCGGGATCAGCAGCGGCTGGCGGAGAACTGGGATGAGTGGGCCGCGCGGGCGGAGCCGCTTGGGGTTGGGCCGGTGCTGTCGGTTGACACCACTCGAGAGGTCGATCATGGTGCGCTCGCGGCGCGGGTGCGGGCGGCGGCTAAGGGGCCGTGACTGGGGTGGTGCAGCTGGCGGGTGGGTCGATTAGGTTGCAGTCGGCGGGTTGGTGGGAGGGGAGGTAGTTCGGGGGGACGCCGTCGTTCGTGATGATGGCGCGGTAGGTGGCTACGGCGTCGGTGGGGGTGCGGGTGAGGGTGGGGTCGGTTGAGGCGTTGACGGTGTAGAGGCCGAATCTTGGGGTGTAGGAGGACCATTCGTAGTTGTCGGTGAGGCTCCAGTAGTTGTAGCCGATTACGTTCATGCCGTCGGACTTGGCGCGCTGGAGCCAGTAGATGGTGTCTTGGAGGTGTTGGGAGCGGGTGTAGCCGTCGGGGCGGGGGGTGCCGTTTTGGGTGGGGATGCCGTTTTCGACTATCCAGAGGGGCTTTCCGGGGAAGCGTTGTGAATAGTGTTGTAGGGCAAAGTAGATGCCCTCGGGGTGGACGGGGAGGTCCCACATGCCGGTGGGGGTGGGAGAGGTGGCGGCCAGGTTGGGGGGCTCGTAGCCGAAGTAGTAGTCGATGCCGATGAAATCGAGCTTTTGGCCGATCAGGTCCATGAGAGGGCCGTTGACTTGGGACTCCGCGCCTGCGACGTAGCCGACATTGCTGGTTACCAAGGCATTTGGTTGGACCTGGTGAATGTAGTCGTAGATGGTGTTGTGCGCCTGGGCTACTCGGTGGAGCATCTCGTCGGCGTCGGTGCCGCTCAGGGTGACCTCGTGGACGATGTAGGCGACCGGCTCGTTGATGGTGACCCAGATCGGGTTGCGGGTCGCGAAGTGGTCGACGACCTTGCGCATGTTGGTGAGCCAATCCCCCACCATGTCGGGATTGCTCCAGCCGCCCCGGTCGGCTTCCCAACCCGGGTACACCCAGTGGTCCAGGGTCAGCATGGGCCGCATTCCGGCCGCCATAATGGCGTCGACCACCTGGTCGTAATAGTCGAAGGCGGCCTGATCCCATACTCCCGGTTGCGGTTCCAGGCGCGCCCATTCGACGCCGATGCGGAAAACCTTCACGCCGAGGTCCTTCGCCAGTGCGATGTCGGATCGGAACCGGTCGCGGAAATCGACGGAATCGCCGAGTCGGTCCCAGCCGGGATTGGCTTCGATGTAGCGGGTCCAATTGCTGTCGGGTGACTGGCCTTCGGATTGGAATCCGGAAGCCGCCACACCCCAGAGAAAGTCGTCGCCTAGCACACTCGTCGGTCTTTCCGGTGCGGTGCGGGCGGCACCGGGCACGAACAGCAGGGTCGCGGCCGCGACGAGTCCGGCCGCGACGAGACAGCGAAATCGAGTGCGCATCAGCACTTCCCCAGGAGCAGTACTCGAAATGAGTGAATGCGGTATCTAATTCCTGGATAGCTGAGCTTTATTGCGGGAATGTGCCGGGTTGATCGTGGTTCGACACGAAACACCTACAAATAGAACTCGCCGGTAACGAACGGAGTGTTCGTCACCGGCGAGTCGGCCAGCGGTATCGGCTAGCTGGAGATGGTGCGGATTTCCTCGCCCGCTTCGTCGGTCGGATCACCCTCGGCGGTGAACCAATGGGTCACCTCGCCGTCTTCCAGATCCGACGGAATATCGCCGGTCGGAAGCACCGACAGGGCACCCGCGGTGGACGAGGCCAGGAATTCGTCGATCGCGGCGGTTCCGGTGGATGCCGTTGTGTACGTGGTCGATTCGTAGTCGACCTCGTTGTCCGCGCGCAGGGTGGCGGCACGGTCCAGGACCTCGGACTGGGTGAGGGTCGCCCAGGTTTCGCCCTCGCGGTAGACGAAGGCCGGATCGGTTTCGGACAGCGGGCGCACCCGGTCGGTGTAGGAGACCGGGTGGGCCGGGCGGGCCGCCAGGTCCGCCTTCACCTTCGGATCGGACGGCACCAGCCAGCGCACCGAGCTTGCGGCAGGCTCCTGGGCGATGCCGAAACCCGCTCCGGCGGCGAGGATGTCGCCGAAGGACAACCCGTCGGCGAACAGCACCGCGGCACCGGCCTTGTGGATGGCCCACACCGCCACGACCGCGTCGACGGTGTGCGGAAGCGCCACGGCGACAATGTCACCCGGGCCCGCGCCCCGATCGATGAGCAGTCGCGCGAGCTGCGAACTGCGGCGGTCCAACACGTGGTAGGCGATCTCCTCGCCCTCCGACAGCAGCGCCGGGGCCTGCGGATCCTCCTCGACCACCTCGGCCAGCACATTGGCCAGCGTGGCCGTGCCCACCCGCGCCGCGTCGGCCGCCGAATCGGCCGGGGTGACGGCGCTTTCGGCGAGGATGCGGGCGCGTTCGGAGGCATCGAGGATGTCGATGTCGCCGACCAGCCCGTCCGGATCGCCCAGCAGGGCGTCCAGGATGCGGGTGAAGCGGGCGGCCAGGGTCGCCACTTCCTCGGCGGTGAAGCGGCTGCCGAGGTAGCGCATGGAGATATCGATGGTCTCGCCCGCCATGATCACCAGCGACATCGGGTAGTGCGTGTTGTCGTTGATGCCGACACCGCTCACCGACATGCCGTCGATGGAGCTGGCCGCGGCGATGGCGTCCTTGTCGACCGGGTAGGACTCGAACGCCATGATGGTGTCGAATTCCGCTCCGGCACCGGCCAATTGCTGGATCTCGGTGAGCCCGATGTGGTGGTGCTCGAGCAGGTCGGCCTGATCGTGCTGGACACGCTGCAGCAGCCCGCCGATGGTCAGGCGGTCATCGACGCGAATGCGCACGGGCACCGTGTTGATGAACAGACCCACCATCGACTCGACACCCGGGAGATCGCCGGGGCGGCCGGACACGGTCGCGCCGAACACCACATCGCTGCGGCCGGTGAGCCGCCCGATGAGCACCGCCCAGGAGGTCTGGATCAGCGTGTTCAGCGTGACATTGAGCTCCCCGGCGCGCTTGGTGAGCGCGCGGGTGTGCTCGGCGTCGATTTCCAGGCTGTGGCGGCCGATTTCGTAGGTCTCGTCCCGGGTCGCGGCGGGCGCGAGCTGGGTGGGCTCGGTGACGCCGGACAGGGCGCGCTTCCACGCCTCGATGGACTCGTCCCGGTTCCGCCCGGCCAGCCAGGCCAGGTAGTTGCGGAAGGAGGCCACCCGCGGCAGCGCGGACAGGTCGCCGCGCACCGCGTAGAGCACCAGCAGGTCGCGCATGAGCAGCGGCATGGACCAGCCGTCCACCAGGATGTGGTGGGTGGTGATGACCAGGTGCACCAGCTCGTCGTTGATCCGGAACACGTTGAACCGCATGAGCGGCGGCCGCGACAGATCGAAGTGATCGGCGCGATCGGCCTCGATCATCTCCCGCATGCGTGGATTGCGTTCGGCCTCAGGGAGATCCGTCAGATCGATGACGGTGAACGGAGCCTCCACGCGGTCGAGCACCACCTGGTGGGCCTGGCCGTCGGTGTCGGTGACGAACGCGGTCCGCAGGCTCGGGTACCGGTCGAGAATGGCCTGCGCGGCCACCTTCAACCGGTCGATGTCCACCACACCGCTCAGGTCGAGCACGGTCTGAATCGTGTAGACGTCCACCGTATTCTGGGTGAGCAGCGCGTGGAACAGCAGACCCGACTGCAGCGGCGAGAGCGGCCACACGTCCGACAGCGCCGGGTAGGTCCGCTCCCACACCTCGATATCGGACTGCTCCACCTTGACCAGCGGCAGGTCGGACGGTGTGAAGCCGCCCGCCTCCGGACGCCCGGCGTGCTCGGCCAGCGCGGTCAGCGCCGCCACGAACAGATCCGCGAACTCCTGCACGCGGTCTCGCTCGAGCAGCCCGCTCGGGTAGGAGAAGGCCGCGCCCAGCTGCGGCCCGTCCTCGCCGTCGGTGACGATGGCGTTGATGTCGAGCGTCGCGTTGGCGGGCATGTCGGCGTCCATGTCACCGTCGAGGCGACCCAGGTCGTCGACCGGCACCCAACCCAGCTCGGCCATGCCCTCGGGCACCTCGCCCGCCGACATGCGGCCCAGGTAGTTGAAGCTGATCTGCCCGACATCCCGCAGCTGCGAAGAGGTTTCGGGGTTCAGGTGCCGCAGCAGACCCCAGCCCAGACCCTTGTCGGGCAGCGCCAGCAACTGCTCCTTGACCGTCTTGACGATGTCGCCCAGGGCCTTTCCGCCCGCGAACGCCTCGTCCAGATCCGCGCCGTGCAGGTCCAGGCGGACCGGGAAGGCGGCGGTGAACCAGCCGACGGTGCGCGAAAGATCCGCGCCCGGAACGATTTCCTCTTCGCGGCCGTGGCCCTCGAGCTTGATCAGCGCCGAGCTGCCCGCGGTCTCACCGCGCCAGCGCGCGACGGCCATGGCCAGCGCCGAGAGCAGACCATCGTTCACACCGCCGCGGTACAGGCCCGGGACGGAGGTGAGCACGGCCTCGGTGACCGACGCCGGAACACTGACCTCGATGCGCTCGACGGTGGCGAAGGTGTCGACGGTCGGGTCGAAGGCCCGCGAACCCAGCAACGGGTCCGGGGTCTCGGTAACCCGCTGCCAGAACGGCAGTTCCGCGACCCGCGCCTCCGAGCGCGACTCCTCGACCAGGGCGTGCGCCCAGCGCCGCATGGAGGTGCCGGTCTCGGGCAGCGCGATCGGCTGCCCGAACGCCACCTGCGACCAGGCCAGACCCAGGTCCGGAATCAGAATGCGCCAGGACACGCCGTCCACGACCATGTGGTGCGCGACGATGAGCAGCACGTCGCGGCGCACGCGCGCCTCGTCGGAGCCCTCGGGCGCGAAGGCGAACCAGACGAACTGCACCATGGCGGCATTCGCCGGATCCAAACGGCCCAGCGCGGCATCGAATTCGATGCTGCCGACCCGGGTCAGCTCCTCGTCGGTGATGTCCGCGGCCAGCTCGACCCGATGCACCAGGGCGTCCACATCGACGGCACCCTTCGGCAGGGCCTCGAATTCGAAGCCCTCCGAAGCGTTCCCGCGCAGTCGCGAGCGCAGCACATCGTGGTGGTCGAACAGCGCCGAGATGGCACCCACGAGCACCGGCCGGGTGATCCCGTCCGGCAGTCGCAGCGGCATGGTCTGCGAGAACCGTTCGTAGGACGGGCTGTTCGACAGAATCGCGTGCATGATCGGCGTCAGCGGAATGTCGCCGACCCCGCCGCCGGGCAGTTCCGCCAGCTTCTGCTGCGCGGTGTCCCCGCCCAGCTTGGCGACCTCGGCCAGCCCCGCGACGGTCCGCTGTTCGAACACGTCGCGCGGGGAGAACACGATGCCGCGCGCCTTGGCCCGCGAGACCAGCTGAATCGACAGGATCGAGTCACCGCCGAGCGCGAAGAACGAGTCGTCCGCACCGACCTGCTCGACCCCGAGCACATCGGCGAACACCTCGGCGATGCTGGCCTCGACCTCGGTGACGGGCGCGCGGAAGTCGCGCGCGGTGAACACCGGCTCGGGCAGCGCCCGGCGATCCAGCTTGCCGACCGGGGTCAGCGGGATCGCGTCCAGGACCGTAATGGCCGTCGGCACCATGTATTCCGGCAGTCGACCCGCGACATGCTCGGTCAGCGCCGCGATGTCGATGCTGCGCCCGGCGACCGGCAGCACATAGGACGCCAGGATGGTGGCCCCGGCCTCGGTCTTGTGACCCACCGTGACCGCGAAGTCGACGGTCTCGTGCGAGGCCAGCGCCGCGTCGATCTCACCGAGCTCGATGCGGAAGCCGCGCACCTTGACCTGGAAGTCGTTGCGGCCCACGTATTCCACCTCGCCGGTGGGGGTCCAGCGGACCACGTCACCGGAGCGGTACATGCGCTCGCCCGCCACGAACGGATTCGCGACGAAGCGGTCGGCGGTCAGGCCCGGACGGTCGTGGTAGCCGCGCGAGAGCTGAATACCCGACAGGTACAGCTCACCCGCGACGCCGACCGGCACCGGCCGCAGACGCGAATCCAGGATCAGCGCCTGCATGCCGCGGATCGGGCCACCGATGGTGACCAGATCGCCCGGCACCAGCGCGTCGCTGATATTGGTCATGATCGTGGTCTCGGTCGGACCGTAACCATTGTGGAACGCGCGAATCGTGCGGTTCTCCAACGGAATTGCCCATTTCTCGACCAGATCGGCCGGGACGGCCTCGCCACCGGCGACCAGCACCCGCAGCGAATCCAGACCCTTCGGATCCAGCGTCGCCAGCGCGGCCGGGGTGATGAACGCGTGCGTGGCCCGCTCGCGCTTGATCACCTCGGCGAGCTCCTCGCCGCCGTACACGCCCGGCGGCACCACCACGAGCGTGCCGCCCGCGCCGATGGCCAACAGGTACTCCAGCACCGACGCGTCGAACGACGGCGACGCGAAATGCAGTGCGCGCGAACCGGAGTCGAGGTGGTAGCGCACGATCTGCTCGGTGGCGAAGTTGGCCAGACCGGCGTGGGTCACCACGACACCCTTGGGCATGCCCGTGGTGCCGGAGGTGTAGATCACGTACGCCACGTGCTCGGGCCGGATGGCACCCCAGCGTTCGGTGTCGGTGACGGGTTCGGCCGAGTGCGACGCGATTTCGGCCTGCACCATCTGATCGTCGAGCGAGATCCAGCCCGCCAGACTCTTGACCGGCGGCAGCCCCTCGACCTCGGCGTCGACCGTGAGGCCGAGCACCGCGCCGGAGTCGTTGACCATGTGCGCGATGCGGTCGGCCGGGTAGGACGGATCCACCGGCACGAACGCCGCGCCCGACTTGGCCACGGCCCAGATGGCCAGCACCGATTCGAACGAGCGGCGAATGGCCACGGCGACACGGGTTTCCGGTCCGGCACCGCGCTCGATGAGCACCCGCGCCAGGCGCGAGGAGGCCGCGTCCAGCTCGGCGTAACCGAGGGCCTGGCCGTCGAAGGCGACGGCCTCGCCGACCGGGTTGTTGGCCACGGCCTCGGCAAGCAGCTCGGGCAGGGTGCGCGGCGCGATGGCCGGACCGCCCGTGCGGGAGACCAGGTCGGCGCGCTCGTCGGCGGCCAGGATTTCCAGATCGCCCACGGCCTGGCGCGGCGCGGCAATGATCTCGCCGAGCAGACGCAGGAACCGGTCCGCGAAGCCCTCGACCGTGCTCTGGTCGAACAGGTCACGGGCGTAACCGAATTCGGCGTACATACCCGCGTCCGCGTCGGCCGGAGCCTCGGTGAGGGTGAGCATGAGGTCGAACTTGGCGATCTCGTTCTCGAACTCGACCGCCGAGGCCCGCAGTCCGGGCAGCTCGAAGGAGCTCTCGGGCAGGTTCTCGAACGAGAGCGCCACCTGGAACAGCGGATGCCGCGCCGTGGAGCGTTCCGGGTTGAGCAGCTCGACGAGCCGCTCGAACGGAATGTCCGCGTGCGCGAACGCGGCCAGGTCGCTGTCCTTGGCCTTGGCCAGCAGCTCGGTGAAGCCGTCCTGTCCGGTGACCTCGGTGCGCAGCACCAGGGTATTGACGAACATGCCGATCAGGTTGTCCAGCTCGGCCTCGCCGCGGCCCGCGATGGGCGCGCCGATGGCGATGTCGGAGGTGCCGGACAGCCGCGCCAGGAACACCGCGAGGGCGGTGTGCACGACCATGAACATGGTCGCGTTGTTGGTGCGCGCGATCTGCTGCAGACCTCGGTGCAGCTCATTGCTGATGGGGAACAGCACCCGGCCGCCGCGGAAGGACTGCGCGGTGGGGCGCGGGCGATCCGAGGGCAGGTTCAGCTCGTCGGGCAGGTCCGCCAGTGCGGTGCGCCAGAATTCGGCCTGCTGGGCGATGAGGCTGTGCTCGTCGTCCTCGGAGCCGAGGACCTCGCGCTGCCACAGCGAGAAGTCCGCGTACTGCACGGGCAGCGGCGCCCAGCCGGGCGCGACACCCGCGGCGCGGGAGGCGTAGGCCACCATGACGTCGCGGGTGAGCGGGCCCATGGACCAGCCGTCTGCGGCAATGTGGTGGGTGACGAAGACGAGCACATGCTCGATCTCGGGGGCATCCTCCACACGGAACAGCGCGGCGTGCACCGGCACCTCGGTGGTGACGTCGAAGCCGGTGGTGATCAGAGCGGCAATGCGCTCGGTCACCGACTCGGCCGAGACGACCACCGGGGTCAGATCCGGAATCGCCTGCGCCACCGGCACGATCACCTGCGCGGCGGACCCGTCGACCTGCGGGTAGATGGTCCGCAGCGTCTCGTGACGCCCGATCACATCGGCCACGGCCTGTTGCAGCGCCTCGATGTCCAGCGCACCGGTCAGGCGCACCGCCACGGGGACGTTGTAGGCGGCCGACGCGGTGTCGAACTGGTTGAGGAACCACATGCGCTGCTGTGCCAGCGACAGCGGCACGTTCTCCGGCCGCTCGACGGCGGTGAGCGCCTTGCGATCTCCCGCACCGGCGTGCTGCTCGACCTTGGCGGCCAGCCCGGCGACGGTCGACGCCTCGAACACCGACCGCACCGGCACCCGCGCGTCCAGGGCCGCGCCGATGCGCGCGGCGACCTGGGTGGCGAGCAGCGAATTGCCGCCGAGGGCGAAGAAGTCGTCATCCGCGCCGACTCGCTCGACACCGAGGACCTCGGCGATGACGCCCGCCACGATCTCCTCGATCGGGGTGGACGGCGCGCGGAAGGCCGTGGTCTCGAACTCGGGCTCGGGCAGCGCCTTGCGGTCCAGCTTGCCGTTCACATTGAGCGGCAGGGCGTCCAGGACCACGAACGCCGACGGCACCATGTAGGACGGCAGCGCGGCGGTCAGCGCCGACTTCACCAGTGGCACATCCACACCCGAGCCGGACGGCACCAGGTAGGCGACCAGTCGGTCACCCGTGCGCTCGTCGGAGCGGGCCAGCACCGCGGTCTGCGCGATCTCCGGCAGCGCCAGCAGCGCGGCCTCGATCTCGCCGAGCTCGATGCGGAAGCCGCGGATCTTCACCTGGAAGTCGGTGCGGCCCCGGTATTCCAGCTCGCCATCGGCCGACCAGGCCACCAGGTCACCGGTGCGGTACATGCGCTCGCCGACCGCGAACGGGTTGGCCACGAAACGATCCGCGGTCAGATCCGGTCGCGCGAAGTAGCCACGCGCCAGCTGCGCACCGGCGAGGTAGAGCTCACCGGCCACGCCGTCGGGCACCGGCCGCAGCCGGGCGTCGAGGACGTAGACCCGCGAATTCCATTCCGGCGCACCGATGGACACCGAACCGGAGTCGGCGTCGGTGACCAGGTGCGTGGTAATGGACACCGCGGCCTCGGTCGGGCCGTACAGGTTGAACAGCGACGCCTGCGGATTGCCCGCGCGGAAGCGCTGCGCCACCGAGGCGGGCAGCGCCTCACCGATGGCCAGCACCCGCCGCAGCGAATCGTTCAGCGTGCCTTCGGATTCGGTGAGCAAAGCGTCGAGCATGGACGGCACCACGTGCAGCGTGGTGACCCGCTCGCGCGCCATGAGCTCGTTGAGGTACGCCGGATCCCGGTGCCCGTCGGCGGCCGCGATCACCAGTCGCCCACCGGACACGGCGGCCGACCAGAACTCCCACACCGACAGGTCGAAGGTGGCGGCGGTCTTGAGCAGCACCGCGTCGTCCGCGCCGAGCCCGAATTCGGCCGTCTTCCACTGCAACTGGTTGGCGATCCCCGCGTGCGGCAGCGCCACACCCTTGGGTCGACCGGTGGAACCGGAGGTGAAGATGACGTACGCGGTGTTGGCGGCCGTCAGCTCCCGCACCCGCTCGCCAGCGGCGACCGGCGCGGTCGAATGCTCGGCCAGCGCCAGCTCGTCGATGCACAGGACCTCGACCCCGGCGAACTCGAACCCGTCGCGCGAGGTGGTGAGCACGCACGCGGGTGCGGCCGTCTCCAGGATGTAGCCCACGCGCTCGGCGGGCTGATCCGGATCGACCGGCACGTACGCGGCACCGGCCACCGAGACCGCGTACATGGCGACCACGAGGTCCACCGAGCGGCGAATGGCCAGGGCGACACGGTCTTCGGTGCCAATGCCCCGCGCGATGAGTTCACGCGCCAGCTGGTTGACCCGCGCGCCGAGTTCGGCGTAGGTGACCGTTTCGCCGTCGGGCCCGATGAGCGCGATAGCGGTCGGCTTGGCCGCCACGGTCGCATCCAGCATGGACACCAGCGTCGCGGCCGTGTCCACCTGGTGCGCGGTGTTGTTGCGGACGTCGAGGATCTCGGTCCGCTCGGCCGGGGCCAGCAGTTCGATCTCGCCGACCGCGGTGCGCGGGGCGGCCACGATCTCGCGCAGCAGGTGCACGAACCGGTCCGCGAAGCCGTGCACGGTCTCGCGGTCGAAGATATCGGTGGCGTAGGTCAGGATGCCGGTAATGCCTTCGGCCGCACCGTTGTCGGAGTAGATGTCCGACACGATGAGGTGCAGGTCGAACTGCGACAGCTCGGTGTCCACATCCAGCCCGGACACGCTCAGCCCCGGTAGTTCCAGGGTGGAGCGGGTCAGGTTCTGGAAGGACAGACCCACCTGGAACAGCGGGTGCCGCGCGGTCGAACGCGCCGGGTTGAGCACCTCGACGAGACGCTCGAACGGCACATCGGCATTGGCGTAGGCCTGAATGTCGGTCTCGCGCTGACGCGCCAGCAGCTCGTTGAACGGCTGCCCGCCGTCGACCTGCGTGCGGAACACCAGGGTGTTGACGAACATGCCGATCAGGTCATCCAGGACCGCCTCGCCACGACCGGCCATCGGGGTGCCGATGGCGATGTCGTCGGAGCCCGACAGGCGCGAGAGCAGCACCGCGAGCGCGGTGTGCACGACCATGAACAGCGTCGCGCCCTCGGCGCGGGCCAATTCGACCAGCCCGGCGTGCAATTCGGCGTCGATGCGGATGTCGATCTTGCCGCCGTGGAAGGACTGCACCGCCGGACGCGGCCGGTCGGCCGGGAGGTCCAGCTGATCGGGCAGACCGGCGAGAGCCTGCTTCCAGTAGGCGACCTGCTTGGCGGCCAGCGAGTCCGGATCGTCCTCGCTGCCCAGCAGTTCACGCTGCCAGATGGAGTAGTCGGCGTACTGGACCGCCAGCGGCGTCCAGCCCGGCTTCTGCTTGATCGACCGCGCCGCATAGGCGGTCATCAGATCGCGCGTCAGCGGGGCCACCGAGGAGCCGTCACCGGAGATGTGGTGGATCACCAGGGCGAGCACGTATTCCGCGCTCGCCGGGGCGTTCGGATCCACGGCCGGGTACTGGCCGGTGGGCGCGATGTCCGCGAAATCGAAGGTGTAGGCGGCGGCGTGGGCCGCGGCCTCGGACTCCGCGACCGGGGCCGCCGCGCTGCCCTCGATCTTGAACAGCGCCACCTTGATCGGCACCTCGACGGTGACGTCGAAGGCGGTGGAGGTCAGCTCGACCACCGCGCCCACGACCTCATCGGCGCGCACGGTGCGCACCTCGAGTTCCGGCACGGCCTGCGCGGGCGGCAGGATGACCTGCACCGGGCCGTCTTCCGTCTGCGGGTAGATGGTCCGCAGAATCTCGTGGCGGGCAACGACATCCGCGATGGCGGCCCGCAGCGCGCCCTCGTCGAGGGCACCGGACAGGCGCACCGCGACCGGCACGTTGTAGGCCGCGGACTGGGTGTCGAAGCGGTTGAGGAACCACATGCGCTGCTGCGCCAGCGACAGCGGGATGTTCTCCGGTCGCGTGACGGCGGTCAGCGCCTTGCGGCCCGCCCCGGCATCGCGTTCCACGCGGGCGGCCAGCGCGGCCACCGTGGACGCCTCGAACAGCAGGCGCACCGGCACCCGGGCATTGAGCGCCTCGCCGAGGCGCGCGGCGACCTGGGTGGCCAGCAGCGAGTTGCCGCCCCATGCGAAGAAGTCGTCGTCGAGGCCGATGCGGCCGGATTCGACGCGCAGCACCTCGGCGAACACGCCCGCCACGATCTGCTCGATCGGGCTGACGGGTGCGCGGAAGACCGCCTTCTCGAAGGTGGGCTCGGGCAGCGCCTTGCGGTCGAGCTTGCCATTGGCGTTGAGCGGCAACGCGGTCAGCGGCATGAAGACCGACGGGATCATGTAGGACGGCAGTTCGGCGGCCAGCGCGGACTGCAATTCCTTCTTGTCGGGTTCGCCGTCGGTGCCGACCACGTAGGCCACCAGCCGGTCGCCCAGCACCGGATCGGTGTGCGCGACCACGGCGGCGGAGGCGACGGAATCCACGCGCAGCAGCGCCGATTCGATATCGCCGAGCTCGATGCGGAAGCCGCGGATCTTCACCTGGAAGTCGGTGCGGCCCCGGTATTCCAGCTCGCCGTTGGCCTGCCAGGCCACCAGGTCACCGGTGCGGTACATGCGGGAACCATTGCCGCCGAACGGGTTCGCCACGAACCGGTCGGCGGTGAGGTCGGGTCGGTCGAAGTAGCCGCGCGCCAGCTGCGCACCGGCCAGGTACAGCTCACCGGACACGCCCACCGGCACCGGCCGCAGGCGCGCGTCGAGCACATACACCTGCGAGTTCCATTCGGGCGCACCGATGGACACCGATACCTCGTCACGCTCGGTGACGCGGTGGTTGGTGATGGACACCGCGGCCTCGGTCGGGCCGTAGAGGTTGAACAGCTCGGTGCGCGGGTGCTCGCGCAGCACACGCTGGGCCAGCGGACCGGGCAGCGCCTCACCGATGGCCAGGATGCGCCATAGCGAATCCGGCAGGCCATTGGTGAGCAGTGCGTCGAGCATGGACGGCACCACGTGCAGGGTGGTCACCCATTCGCGAGCCATGAGCTCGTTGAGGTAGGCCGGATCCTTGTGCCCGTCGGGCGCGGCGATGACCAGGCGGCCACCGCAGGCCGCGCCGGACCAGAATTCCCACACCGAGAGGTCGAAGGTGGCGGCGGTCTTGAGCAGCACCGCGTCGGCCGGGTCGAGGCCGAATTCGGTGACCTTCCACAGCAACTGGTTCACGACCGCGCCGTGCGGCAGCGCCACACCCTTGGGGCGGCCGGTGGAACCGGAGGTGAAGATGACGTACGCGGTGTTCGCGGCGGTCAGCGCCCGCACCCGCTCGGCATCGGTGACCGGCTTGTCCGAGTGGCCCGACAGGTCGATCTCGTCGATGCGCAGGACCTCGGCCAGCTCGGTGTCGAAACCGACTGCCGCCGTGGTGAGTACGGCCTTGGGAGCCGAGGTCTCCAGGATGTAGCCGACGCGTTCGGCGGGCTGATCCGGGTCGATCGGCACGTACGCGGCACCGGACTTGGCGACCGCGTACATGGCCACGACCAAGTCGGTGGAGCGCCGAATTGCGAGGGCCACACGGTCTTCCGCGCCGATGCCGCGCGCGATGAGCTCGCGGGCGAGCCGGTTCACGCGGGCGTCGAGTTCGGCGTAGGTCAGCGCCTCGACGCCGTCGGCGGTGTCGGTCACGAGGGCCACGGCCTTCGGGTCCTCGGCGACGGACTTGTCGAGCAGCGAGACCAGGGTGGCCTCGGACGCGCCGTCGAAGACCGAGTCCACGTCCTGCGCGGTGTTGTTCCACCGCTGCAGGATTCGGGTGTTCTCGTCCGCGTCGAGCAGGTCGATGTCACCGACGGCGACGGTGGTGTCGGCCAGGATGGCGTCGAGCACCCGCACGAACCGGTCGGCGAAGGACCGCACCGTCGATTCGTCGAACAGGTCGGTGGCGTAACCGAATTCGGTGAGGATCTCGGCGGGGGTGCCGTCCTCGGTGTACCGGTCGTAGAGCGTGACGTGCAGATCGGTCTTGGCCAGCTGCGAGTCGAACTCGACCGCGGCCACGTGCAGGCCGGGCAGCTGGAAGGCGGTCTCGGCCAGGTTCTGGAACGACAGGCCCACCTGGAACAGCGGGTTGCGCGCGGTGGAGCGGACCGGGTTGAGCACCTCGACCAGCCGCTCGAACGGCACGTCGGCATTGGCGAACGCCTCGAGGTCGCGTTCGCGGACCTCGGAGAGCAGATCGGCGAAGGTCGCGTTCGCGTCCACCTGGGTGCGGAACACCAGGGTGTTGACGAACATGCCGATCAGATCGTCGAGTTCGCGTTCGCCGCGGCCCGCGATCGGGGTGCCGACCGCGATGTCGTCGGTGCCGGACAGCCGCGCCAGCAGTACCGCCAGGGCGGCGTGCACGACCATGAACAGCGAGGCGTTGTTGGCCCGGGCCAGCTCGTGCAGCTTGGCGTGACGCTCGGCGTCGATATCGAAGCGCAACGCCTTGCCGTGGAACGACTGCGCCGGGGGACGCGGCCGGTCGGTGGGCAGCTCCAGCTGGTCCGGCAGCCCGGACAGGGCCCGGGTCCAGTACGAGACCTGCTTGGCGGCAAGGGATTCCGGGTCGTCCTCGGAGCCCAGCACGGCGCGCTGCCACAGCGCGTAGTCGGCGTACTGCACCGGCAGCGGAGCCCATTGCGGCACGTCGCCGTTCTCGCGCGCCACGTAGGCGGCCATGATGTCGCGCGCCATCGGGCCCATGGAGGAGCCGTCGGCGGAGACGTGGTGGACGGTGAAGGCCAGCACGTGCTGGGTGGTCGCGCTGTCGGTGATGCGGAACAGCTTGACGGCGAGGGGCACCTCGACGGTGACGTCGAAGGTGGTCATGGCGAATTCGATGATCTTGCCGAGCAGTTCGGCCTCGGTCACCGGTTCGGGCACCAGCGACAGGTCGGTCTGCGAGGCGGGCAGGATGACCTGGTGCGGGCCCTCGGCCGAGCGCGGGTAGACCGTGCGCAGCACCTCGTGGCGGGCGATCACGTCGCCGATGGCCTGCTTCATGGCGTACAGGTCGAGCGCGCCGGTGAAGCGGACGGCCAGCGGGATATTGTCGACGGCCGAGGTGCTGGTGTCGAACTGGTTGAGGAACCAGTAGCGGCGCTGGGCCGGGGACAGCGGCAGCAGGTCCGGCCGCTCCCCCGCCACCAGGCGCGGACGCGCGCCGGATCCGGCATTGCGTTCCACGCGCGCGGCCAGCGCCGCGACCGTGGAGGCCTCGAACAGATCGCGCACCGCCAGCTGGGTGTCCAGGGCCGCGCCGAGGCGGGCGGTCACCTGGGTGGCGATGAGCGAGTTGCCGCCGAGCTCGAAGAAGTCGTCGTCGAGGCCGACCCGGCCGACGCCGAGGACGTCGGAGAAGGTGCCCGCCACGATCTCCTCGATCGGGGTGGACGGTGCCCGGAAGACCTTGGCCTCGAACACCGGCGCGGGCAGCGCCTTGCGATCCAGCTTGCCGGAGGCATTGAGCGGGAAGGCATCCAGCACCACGAACGCCGACGGCACCATGTAGCCGGGCAGCGCGTCGGTGAGCTCGGCGCGCACGGCGTCGAGGTCGACGGTGTGCCCGGTGGTCGGGATGACGTAGCCGACCAGCTGCTCGCCGAGCCGCTCGTCGCCGCGGACCACCACGACCGACTGGGCGATGGAATCGATTGCGGTGAGCGCGGATTCGATCTCGCCGAGCTCGATGCGCAGGCCGCGCAGCTTGACCTGGAAGTCGGTGCGGCCCAGGTACTCGATCTCGCCGCGACCGGTCCACTTGACGAGGTCGCCGGTGCGGTACATGCGCTCGCCGTCGTGGAACGGGTCGGCGACGAAGCGGTCGGCGGTCAGATCCGGGCGCGCGACATAGCCGCGCGCCAGCTGGACGCCGGACAGGTACAGCTCGCCCGCGACACCCGGGGCGACCGGGTGCAGACGCGAATCCAGCACGTACACACGGGTATTGAAGACCGGCGCGCCGATCGGCACCGACAGCGTGTCGGCGTCGGTGACCTCGTGGTAGGTGACGTCGACGGCGGCCTCGGTGGGTCCGTACAGGTTGTGCAGACGCGCACCGGTGAGCTCGCGCAGCTTCTGCGCGGTCGGCGCGGGCAGCGCCTCACCGGAGGCGAAGACCTGGTGCAGCGAGGTCAGCGCGGCGGCCTTGTCGGCGTCGGCTTCCAGACCGGCCACGAACACCGACATCATCGACGGCACGAAGTGCGCGGTGGTGACACCGGTCTCGATGATCAGGTCCGCCAGGTAGGCCGGATCGCGGTGGCCGTCCGGCTTGGCGATGACCAGCCTCGCGCCGATCTGCAAGGGCCAGAAGAACTCCCACACCGACACGTCGAAGGTGGCGGGGGTCTTCTGCAGCACCACATCGTCGTCGAACAGGCCGTACTCGGTCTGCATCCACACCAGGCGGTTGACGATGGCGGTGTGGGTGACCGCCACACCCTTCGGGCGGCCGGTGGAACCGGAGGTGAAGATCACGTACGCGGTGTTGTCGCCGCGCAGCGGGGCGACCCGGTCCGCGTCGGTGATCGGGGCGTCCGAGTATGCCGACAGGTCCAGCTCGTCGATCAGCAGTGTGCGCGTGCTGGTTTCGAAGCCATCGCGCGCGGTGCTGAGCACGCACACCGGCTTGGCGGTGTCGAGCACGTACTGGTTGCGCTCGGCCGGGTGATCCGGGTCCAGCGGCACGTACGCGCCACCGGCGAGCGTGACGGCGTACATGCCGACCAGCAGGTCGAAGGAGCGGCGCATGCCCAGGGCCACATAGGAATCCGGTCCCACGCCCTCGGCGATGAGGTGGCGGGCCAGCCGGTGGACGCGGGCAGCGAACTCGCCGTAGGACAGACTGCTCCCCTCGAACACCAGCGCGGTGAGGTCGGGGGTCTGCTTCGCCTGCTGCGCGAACATCGATGCCAGGGTGACCTCGGCGTCGACGCGCGGGGAGGCGGAGCGCTTCTTGCCGCCCAACGCGACCCGCTCGACGTCGTATTCGGTGGCGTTCCAGGTCCGCAGCACCTGCCGACGCTCGGCGGCGTCGAGCAGTTCGATATCGCCGACCACGGCGGTCGGCTCGGCGACCACGGCCGACAGTGTGCGCACCAGGCGCTCACCGAAGGCGGCGATGGTGCCCGCGTCGAACATGTCGGTGGCGTAGGCGAATTCGGCGGTCATGCCGTCGCCGTCGGCGCGCTCGGTGAGGTTGAGGTGCAGGTCGAACTTGGCGGTGACCACGTCCAGCGGCACGCCCGCCACTTCCAGGCCGGGCAGCGCGAAGCTGGCCGCGCCGGTGTTCTGGAACGACAGCATGACCTGGAACAGCGGGTGCCGCGCCTGCGAGCGGGCCGGGTTGAGGATCTCCACCAGGCGCTCGAACGGCAGGTCGGCATGGCCGAAGGCGGCCAGGTCGGTGTCCTTGGTGCGGGCCAGCAGCTCGGTGAACCGCTCAGCCGAGTCGACGGCCGTGCGCAGCACCAGGGTGTTGACGAACATGCCGATGGCGTCGTCCAGCTGCTGCTCACCACGACCGGCGACCGCGGTGCCGATGGCGATGTCGTCGCTGTTGGACAGGCGGGCCAGCAGGGCCGCGAAGGCCGCGTGCACGACCATGAACAGCGACGCGCCGTGCTCGCGGGCCAGCCCGTTGAGTCCGGCCAGCAGGTCGGCGTCGATCGAGAACTCGTGCACGCCACCGGCATTGGAGGCCACGGCCGGGCGCGGGCGATCCGACGGGAGATCGATCTGGTCGGGCAGACCCGCCAGCTCGTTGCTCCAGTAGGACACCTGCTGGGCGATCAGCGAGTCGGCGTCGTCCTCGTCACCGAGCGTCTCGCGCTGCCACAGCGCGAAGTCGGCGTACTGCACCGGCAGCGGAGCCCACTGCGGCGCTTGGCCATTGGCGCGGGCGGCGTACGCGACCATGACATCGCGGGCCAGCGGGCGCACCGACCAGCCGTCGCCGGAGATGTGGTGGACCACGAAAACCAGGACGTGCGTGGGTTGTTCAGCATCGCTGACGCGGAACAGTCCGGCGCGCACCGGGGCGGCGGCGGTCACGTCGAAGCCGGTGAGGACCAGCTCGGCAATGCGCTCGCGCAGGTCGGCCTCGGCCACCGCGATCGGGGCCAGGCCGGTGCCGCCACCGTGGATCCCGGCATTGGCGGCCGAGTCCAGGCGGACCTGGTCGGCGGGCAGGATGACCTGCACGCCACGGCCTTCCGCGTTCTCCGGGTAGACGGTGCGCAGCACCTCGTGGCGCTCGAGCACGTCGCCGACGGCCGCCAGCAGGGCGTCCACGTCGAGGTCGCCGGTGAGGCGGACCGCGAGGGGGATGTTGTTGACGGCCGAGGCGGTGTCGAAGCGGTTGAGGAACCACATGCGCTGCTGGGCCAGCGACAGCGGAATCTCATCGGGGCGTTCCTGGGCCACCAGTTCGGCACGGCCGCCGGTGCCCGCCTGCGCGTCCACGCGGGCGGCCAGGGCGGCCACCGTCGGGGCGTCGAACAGGGCGCGAACCGGGATCCGGGCATCCAGCGCCGCACCCAGTCGGGCGACGACCTGGGTGGCGATGAGCGAGTTGCCGCCGAGTTCGAAGAAGTCGTCGTCCGCGCCGACCGGGCTCTCGAGTCCGAGGACCTCGGCGAACACGCTGGCCACGATTTCCTCGGCTCGCGTTGCGGCGGCCCGGAATTCGCGGGCGGCGAATTCCGGCTCGGGCAGCGCGCGGCGGTCGAGCTTGCCATTGGCGGACAGCGGGAACGCGCCCAGGGCCACGAACGCGGCCGGGACCATGTAGGACGGCAGCTGCGCGGCGAGGTGCGCACGCAGTGCCTCGACGTCGATGGCGTCGGCGTCCAGCGCGACCGGCTCGGTCGAATTCGACGCGGCGGGAACGACATAGGCGACCAGCGCGTCGCCGGTGCGGGCGTCCGAGCGCAGCACCACGACGGCCTGGGCGACCGACTCGTGGGCGGTCAGCGCGGCCTCGATCTCGCCGAGCTCGATGCGCAGACCGCGCAGCTTGACCTGGAAGTCGGTGCGGCCGATGTACTCCAGCTCGCCGTCCGCGGTCCAGGTGACCAGGTCACCGGTGCGGTACATGCGCTTGCCCGGAATGAACGGGTTGGCCACGAAGCGGTCCGCGGACAGGTCCGGTCGCGCCACATAGCCGCGGGCCAGCTGCACGCCCGCCAGGTAGAGCTCGCCCGCCATGCCCGGGGCGACCGGGTGCAGGCGCGAATCCAGCACGTACACCTGGGTGTTGAAGACCGGGCGGCCGATCGGCACGGAGTCGATGTCGGCGTCGACGACCTCGTGGTAGGTGACGTCGACGGCCGCTTCGGTCGGGCCGTACAGGTTGTGCAGCGCGGCACCGGTGACCCGGCGCAGCTCCTGGGCGGTGGTGCCGGGCAAGGCCTCACCGGAGGCGAAGACCAGGCGCAGGCTGTCACCGGCGGAGGCCGCCGCCCCGCCAGATTCCTGGCCCGCCAGGGTGGCGACGAAGACCGCCAGCATGGACGGCACGAAGTGCGCGGTCGTCACACCCTCGCGGGCAATGATTTCCGCCAAGTACATCGGATCGCGGTGACCGTCCGGCTTGGCCACGACCAGCTTCGCGCCGATCTGCAAGGGCCAGAAGAACTCCCACACCGACACGTCGAAGGTGGCCGGAGTCTTCTGCAGGACAACATCGTCGGCGGTGAGGCCGTACGCGTCCTGCATCCACACCAGGCGGTTGACGATGGCCGCGTGCGGCACCGCCACACCCTTCGGACGGCCGGTCGAACCCGACGTGAAGATCACGTACGCGGTGTTCGAAGCATGCAGCGGCGCAACACGATCCGCGTCCGTCAGCGGGGCGTCGGAGTAGCCCGACAGCTCCACGGTGTCCACGGCGATGGTCGGCACGCTGTCGTGGGTGAACCCATCGCGCTCGGTGGTGAGCACGCACACCGGCCGAGCCGTCTCGAGCACGTAGTCGATGCGGTCGGCGGGCTGGTCGAGATCCAGCGGCACGTACGCGCCACCGGCCTCGACGATCGCGTACATGGCGATCACGAGGTCGAGCGAGCGGCGAATGCCCAAGCCCACCAGGCTCTCCGGGCCGACACCGGCCTCGATGAGCTTGCGGGCCAGCTGGTGCACGCGGCCGGAGAACTCGGCGTAGGACAGACCTGTCCCCTCGAACGCGACGGCGGTCGCGTCGGGCGTACGCGCGGCCTGCGCTTCGAACAGCGCGACCAGCGTCGCGCCCTCGTCACCGGAGGCCGTGCGGACGATCTCGCCCGCGTGGGTCTCGGCGGACAGCGTGCCCGAGGTCAGTTCGGCCAGTACCGAATCCACGTCGGCGGTGGTGCGGTTCCAGTCGCGCAGCACGCGGGTGCGCTCGCCGCCGACCAGCAGGTCGATATCGCCCACGGCCCGATCCGGCTGGGCCGCAATGGCCTTCAGCAGGATGTCGAAGCGGTCGGCGAAGCGCGCCACGGTGGAGGCGTCGAACAGGTCGGTGGCGTAGATGAGTTCGGCGCTCATGCCCGCCGGGGTGCCACCGTGGCCATTGCCGATGACATCGTTCGCGCCGAACTGCTCGGTCAGCACCAGCTGCAGGTCGAACTTGGCGGTGTCGATGGGCAGCTCGACCGCGCTCACGGTCAGGCCCGGCAGCTCCAGTTCGGTGATGCCGGTGTTCTGGAACGACAGCATGACCTGGAACAGCGGATGCCGCGCCTGCGAGCGGGCCGGGTTGAGGATCTCCACCAGGCGCTCGAACGGCAGGTCGGCGTGGCCGAAGGCCTGAATGTCGGTGCCGCGCACCGTATCCAGGAGTTCGGTGAAGCCGCGGCCGCCGTCCACCTGGGTGCGCAGCACCAGGGTGTTGACGAACATGCCGATGAGGTCGTCCAGCGCGCGTTCGCCACGTCCGGCGACCGGGGTGCCGATGGCGATGTCCTGCTCACCCGACAGGCGCGAGAGCAGCACGGCCAGCGCCGAGTGCATGACCATGAACAGCGTGGTGCCGCGGGTGCGGGCGAGTTCGGCCAGCTTGGCGTGGGTTTCGGCGTCCACCTCGAACACGTGGGTGGCGCCGCGGCCGGAGGCGACCGCGGGACGCGGGCGGTCCGACGGCAGGTCCAGCTGGTCGGGCAGGCCGCGCAGGGTGTCGCGCCAGTACGAGATCTGCTGGGAGATCACCGATTCGGCGTCGTTCTCGTCGCCGAGCACCGCGCGCTGCCAGAGCGCGTAGTCCGCGTACTGGACGTCCAGGGCCTGCCAGCCCGGTTCGCCGCCCTCGACGCGCGCGCCGTAGGCGGTCATGACATCGCGGGTGAGCGGGCCCATGGAGAAGCCGTCGGCCGAGATGTGGTGCACCACCAGCGCGAGCACGTGCTCGGTGGGGCTGACCTCGAACAGGCGAGCCCGGAACGGCACATCGACGGTGACGTCGAAGCCGGTCAGCACCAGTTCCGACAGCGCCTGCGGCAGTGTCGCTTCGGAGACCTCGACCGGGGTCAGGTCCGGAATGACCTGGCCGGTGGGGACGATCTCCTGGAACGGCTGGCCGTCGATCTCCGGGTAGCGGGTGCGCAGCGACTCGTGCCGCGCCAGCACGTCGGCGACGGCGATCTGCAGGGCCTGGCGGTCCACCAGACCCGACAGGCGCACGGCCGCCGGGATGTTGTTCACGGCCGATTCGGGATCGAACCGGTTGAGGAACCACATGCGCTGCTGGGCCAGCGACAGCGGCAGCCGCTCCGGCCGTTCCTGGGCGACCAGCGGCTGGCGAGTGCCGGTGCCGGAATGGGTTTCGGCCTTGGCGGCCAGCGCGGCGACGGTGGAGGACTCGAAGATCTCGCGCACGCCCAGGTGGGTGTCGAGCGCGGCCGACAGTCGTGCCGCCACCTGGGTGGCGATGAGCGAGTTGCCGCCGAGGGCGAAGAAGTCGTCGTCGAGGCCGACGCGCTCGAGGCCGAGGATCTCGGCGAACACACCGGCCACGATCTGCTCGACCGGGGTCACGGGCGCGCGGAACACCGCGGCCTCGAACACCGGCGCGGGCAGCGCCTTGCGATCCAGCTTGCCGGAGGCATTGAGCGGGAACTCGTCGAGCACCATCAGGATCGACGGCACCATGTAGGAGGCCAGGGTCTCGCCGAGCTCGGTGCGCACGGCCTCGACATCGACGGTACGACCCGGTGCCGCGATGACATAGCCGACCAGCTGATCACCGGCGTGCGGGTCATGGCGGACCACGACCACCGACTGCGCGATGGAATCCAGTGCGGTGAGCGCGGATTCGATCTCGCCGAGCTCGATGCGCAGACCACGCAGCTTCACCTGGAAGTCGGTGCGGCCGATGTACTCCAGTTCACCGTCGGCGGTCCAGGTGACCAGGTCACCGGTGCGGTACATGCGCTCGCCGGTGGCGAACGGGTTGGCCACGAAGCGATCCGAGGTCAGGTCCGGTCGTGCCACGTAGCCGGTGGCCAGCTGGTCACCCGCGAGGTACAGCTCACCCGCGACGCCCACCGGCACCGGCCGCAGACGCGAATCCAGCACGTAGACCTCGGTGTTGAACACCGGACGGCCGATCGGCACGGAATCGACATCAGCGTCGACGACCTGGTGGTAGGTGACGTCGACGGCCGCTTCGGTCGGGCCGTACAGGTTGTGCAGCTCGGCACCGGTCAGCTCGCGCAGCTTGTGCGATGGCTTCGGCGACAGCGCCTCACCGGAGGCGAAGACCATGCGCAGGCTTGTGCACCGCGCGGCGGCCTCCTCCGCCACGAACACCGCCAGCATGGACGGCACGAAGTGGGTGACCGTGACGCCTTCGCGCGCAATGAGATCGGCCAGGTAGGCCGGGTCGCGGTGGCCTTCCGGCTTGGCCACGACCAGCTTCGCGCCGATCTGCAAGGGCCAGAAGAACTCCCACACCGACACGTCGAAGGTGGCCGGAGTCTTCTGCAACACGACATCGTCGGCGGTCAGACCGTAGGCGGTCTGCATCCACACCAGGCGGTTGACAATGGCCGAGTGCGGCACCGCCACACCCTTGGGCCGACCGGTCGAACCCGAGGTGAAGATGACGTAGGCGTTATTCGATTCCCGCAGCGGCGCACGGCGTTCCGCGTCGGTGAGCGGACGGGCCGAGTAGCTGGCGAGGTCGAGCAGGTCGATCCGCACCTGCGCGGTGTCGATCGGGAGGTCCTCGCCCGAGGTCAGCACGGTGACCGGGTCCGCGGTCGCCAGGATGTACTCGATGCGCTCGGCCGGGTGATCCGGGTCCAGCGGCACGTACGCCGCACCGGCCACGGTGACGGCGTACATGCCGACCACCAGGTCGATGGAGCGGCGCATGCCCAGCGCCACAAACGATTCCGCGCCGACGCCGCGCTCGATGAGCCAGCGCGAGAGGCGGTGCACCCGCTCGGCGAACTCGGCGTAGGACAGAGCTGTCCCTTCGAACACGACGGCGGTCGCGTCGGGGGTCCGCTCGACCTGCGCCTCGAACATCGCGACCAGGGTCGCGGCCTCGGCCTTGCTCTCGGTGAGCACGGCCCGAACGTCGAAGGCGGTGTTGTTCCACTCGGTGACGACCTGCGCGCGCTCGGCGGCCTCGAGGAGTTCGATATCGCCCACGGCCGCAGCGGGTTCCGTGGTGATGGCGGTCAGCACACGCACCAGGCGGTCGGCGATGTGACGGACGGTGTCCTCGTCGAACAGGTCGCGCAGGTAGCCCGCGCGAATGCGCAGGCGGGTGTCGAGCTGGGCGATGAGGGTCAGCGGGTAGTGGGTGGCGTCGGCGGCGTCCAGGCCGGTGACGGCCATGCCGTCGATATCGGCGGCCTGGGACCGGATGCCTTCCGCGTCCACGGGATACGACTCGAACACCACCAGGGTGTCGAAGAGTCCGCCGATGCCCGCCGCCGACTGGATGTCGGCCAAGCCCACATAGTGGTGGTCGAGCAGGTCGGCCTGCTCGCCCTGGGTGCGGGTAAGCAGCGCGCGCGCCGACTCGGCCGGGTCGAAGGCGACCCGCACCGGGACGGTGTTGATGAACAGGCCCACCATGGATTCCACGCCCGACAGCTGCGCCGGGCGGCCGGAGACCGTGGTGCCGAACAGGACATCCTCGCGGCCGGTGAGGCGGCCGAGCAGGATGCCCCACGCCACCTGGAGCACGGTGTTCGGGGTAACGCCGATCTCGGCGGCCAACGCGGTCAGGCGCGCGGTGGCCGCCTCGTCCAGGTCGAAGAAGTACTCCCCGGACAGGGCGGTGATCTCGCGGCCCGCGTCGGGACGGGTCAGCAGCGTCGGCTCGGACACGCCCAGCAGCGACTTCTGCCACGCCGCGAGCGAGGCCGAACGATCCTGCGCCGCAACCCATTCCAGGAAGTAGCGGTAGGACCGCACCGGCGGCAGCAGCGAGACGTCGGAGTGCGTGGCGTAGAGCACCAGCAGGTCCTGCATGAGCAGCGGCATGGACCAGCCGTCGAGCAGGATGTGGTGGTTGGCCACGGCCAGGCGGTAGCTCTCGGCCCCGGTACGCACCAGCGTGAACCGCATGAGCGGCGGCTCGGTGAGGTCGAAGCGCTGGACGCGATCGGCGGCGATGATCTCCGCCGCGCGCTCGGCACGGGCGTTCTCGTCGGCGATATCGGTGAGGTCGTGGTTGGTCCACGCCACCTTCACCCCGTCGAGGACGATCTGCACCGGCACGCCGGAGGCGTCGTTCACGTAGGCGGTGCGCAGGATTTCGTGGCGGTCCATGAGCGCCTGCGCGGCCGCGCGCAGCCGGTCGGCGTCCACCCGGCCCTCGAGGGTGAGCACCGCCTGCGCGGTGTACACGTCCACGGAGGTGGCGGCCAGCTGGGCGTGGAAGAGCAGACCGGCCTGCAGCGCCGACAGCGGCCACACCTGGTCGAGCTCGCCGTACTGCTTCTCCCAGCCGTCGATATCGCGCTGGGTGATGCGCACGAGCCCGAAGTCGGACGGGGTGTGCCCGCCCGCCTGCGCGGAATCCGCGTGCTTGGCAACGGCTTCCAGCGCCGCGGTCCACAGGCCCGCGAACTCGGCGATCTCCTCGGCCCCGAGCAGCGTGCTCGGGTAGCCGATATTCGCGGTCAGCTTGTCGCCGACCACGATGGCGTTGATATCGATCGGCGCCATGGCGGGCATGTCCGCGTCGTACTCGCCCGCCAGGTTCGCCAGCTCGGGGGCCGGGATCCAGCCGAAGCCGCGCAGCGCCTCGGGCACATCGCCCTCGTTGACGCGGCCCAGGTAGTTGAAGCTGACCTGGCCCGGCAGCTGCTTGGGCAGCTGGGCGGCGGTCTCGGAGTTCATGTACCGCAGCAGGCCGTAGCCGATGCCCTTATCCGGCACCGAAAGCAGCTGCTCCTTGATCGCCTTGATGGCCCGGCCCATGGCGGGTCCGCCGGTGAGGGCGGCGTCCACGTCGATGCCGGACAGGTCGAAACGCACCGGGAAGATGGCGGTGAACCAGCCGACCGTGCGGGACAGGTCGGCACCGGGCACGACCTCTTCCTCGCGGCCGTGGCCCTCCAGGCGGACGAGGGCAGACTTCTCCCCCAGACCCTTGGCGGCGCGGAACTTGGCCACCGCCAAGGCGAGTGCGGTCAGCAGCCCGTCGTTGACACCGCCGTGGAACAGGGCGGGCACGGTGGTCAGCAGGGTCTTGGTGGCCTCGGCCGACAGCTCCACCTTGTGCTTGACGACGGTGGCGGTGACGTCCACGGCCGGATCCATGGCGCGCTCGGTGAGCAGCGGATCCGGTCCCTCGACGACGCCGCGCCAGAAGTCGAGCTCGGCCATCCGCTCCTCGGTGGCCGCCTCGCGCTCGAGGGCGTGCGCCCAGGTGCGCATGGAGGTGGCGGGCGCGACCAGTTCGGGGGTCTGTCCGGCGGAGATCTGGCCCCACGCGGTCACGAAGTCCGGCACCAGGATTCGCCAGGTGACACCGTCGACCACCAGGTGGTGGGCGGCGACGACCAGACGTCCCGCGCGCGAGTTGTTCGAGGGCTCGAGCCACACGAACCGAATGACCTGTCCCGTGGCCGGATCCAGCTTGTCGAGGGTGGCATCCAGTGCGGCCGTGGCGATCTCGAACAGCTGCTCGTCGGTGGCGGCGGCATCGAATTCGGTGCGATCGATGAGCGAATCCGCGTCGATGGTTCCGACCGCGCCGGTTTCGACGATCCAGTCCGCGTCCGGCACCCGGCGCAGGCGCGCCCGCAGCATGTCGTGGCGGTCGATGACCGCGCCGACGGTGGCGGCGATGCCCGCGCGATCGATGCCGATCGGGAGCTCGAGGGCCATGGTCTGGTTGAAGCGGCCGAACTCGCCGGGCCGTCCCGCCATGAACCGCACCACCGGGGTCAGCGGCATGACACCCACGCCGCCGCCGGGCAGCTCGGTCAGCTGCGGAGCCGAATCACCCTCAGCGCCAGCGGTTTCCGCGATGGCGGCCAGGCCGGAGACGGTGCGCTGCTCGAACACGTCGCGCGGGGAGAACACCACGCCGCGCGCCTTGACCCGCGACACCAGCTGGATGGAGACGATGGAGTCACCGCCCAGGGCGAAGAACGAGTCGTCGATGCCGACCCGCTCCAGACCCAGCACCTCGGCGAACACCTCGGCAATGGTCTGCTCGAGGGCATTGCGCGCGGCGCGGAAGACGACCTCGGTGGCGAAGACCGGTTCGGGCAGGGCCCGGCGGTCCAGCTTGCCGACCGGGGTCAGCGGGACCCGGTCGATGACCATGATCGAGGACGGCACCATGTAGGCGGGCAGGCGGCCCTCGACGTGGGCGGTCAGGGCCGCCACGTCGATCGAATGGCCCGGCGCGGCAACGACATACGACACCAGCGCGGTCGCGCCCGCGGCGTTCTTGTGGCCGACGGTGACCGCGAAGTCGACGGTCTCGTGCGAGGCCAGCGCGGCGTCGATCTCGCCCAGTTCGATGCGGAAGCCGCGCACCTTGACCTGGAAGTCGGAGCGGCCGACGTATTCGACCAGGCCGTCCGGGGTCCAGCGCACCACGTCACCGGTGCGGTACATGCGCTCGCCCGGCACGGACGGGTTGGCCACGAAACGCTCGGCGGTCAGGCCCGGCCGCGCGTGGTAGCCGCGCGCTAGCTGAATGCCCGACAGATACAGCTCACCCGCGACACCCACCGGAACGGGCCGCAGGCGGTTGTCGAGAATCAGCGACTGCATGCCCCGGATGGGGCCACCGATGGTGACCAGGTCGCCCGGCACCAGCGCATCGCTGATGTTCGTCATGATGGTGGTCTCGGTCGGACCGTAACCATTGTGGAAGGCACGAATCGTGCCGTCCGCCAACGGAACCGCCCACTTCTCGACCAGATCGGCCGGAACCGCCTCACCACCGGCGACGAGGACGCGCAGCGAGTCCAGGCCCGCCGGTCCGAAGGTGGACAGCGCAGCCGGGGTGATGAACGCGTGGGTGGCCCGCTCGCGGCGGATCAGCTCGGAGAGCTCCTCGCCGCCGTAGGTGCCCGGCGGGACGACCACCAGGGTGCCGCCCTTGCCGATGGCGAGCAGGAATTCCAGCATGGACGCGTCGAAGGACGGCGACGCGAAATGCAGTGCGCGCGAGGAGGAGTCGAGCGCGTAGCGCTCGGCCTGCTCGACGGTGAAGTTGGCCAGACCGGCGTGGGTGACCACGACGCCCTTGGGGACGCCGGTGGAGCCGGAGGTGTAGATGACGTAGGCCGGGTGCTCCGGGCGCAGCGGGCGTACCCGCTCGTCGGCGGCGATCGCGGTGTCCGCGAAGGCATTCAGATCCAGCTCGTCGAGCACCAGCCATTCGACCGAGTCCGGCATGTCGGCGCGCACCGACGCCACGGTGAGGCCGACCGGCGAACCGGAGTCGGTGACCATGTGGGCGATGCGGTCGGCCGGGTAGTTCGGGTCCACCGGCACGAAGGCCGCACCGGTCTTGGACACCGCCCATTCGGCGAAGTAGGAGTCGTCCGAGCGCGGGACCGCGACGGCGACCAGATCCTCGGTGCCGATGCCGCGCTCGATGAGCAAGCGCGCCAAGCGGTTCGAGCGGGCATCCAGCTCGCCGTAGGACAGACTGCGCCCCTGGAACACCACGGCCGGTGCGTCGGGGTTGATGGCGACGGCGTCGGCAATGAGCTCCGGCAGGGTGCGCGCCGGGACGGCGGGCAGGCCGAAACGGGCCACCAGATCGGCGCGTTCGTCCTGGTCGAGGATGTCGATCGCGCCGACACCGATCTCCGGGTTGGCGGCGACCGCGTCCAGGACCCGCAGCCAGCGCTGCGCGAACCCGGCCGCGGTGGCCTCGTCGAACAGATCGGTGGCGTAGGTGAGCGCCAGCATCATGCCGGAGTCGTGCTCCGACAGCGTGAACTGCAGATCGAAGCGCGAAATGTTCTCGTCGAGGTCCAGGGTCGAGACATTCAGCCCCGGCAGTTCGATGCCGGTCCGGTCCAGGTTCTGGAAGGCGAGCATGACCTGGAACAGCGGGTTGCGGGCCTGCGAGCGCTCGGGTGCGAGCAGTTCCACCAGCCGCTCGAACGGCACATCGGCATTGCCGAAGGCGTCGAGGTCGGTGTGGCGCACGCGATCCAGCAGATCGGTGAACGACTCCGACGGGTCGATGCCGGTGCGCAGCACCAGCGTGTTCACGAACATGCCGACCAGATCGTCCAGCGCGGCCTCACCGCGACCGGCGACCGGGGTACCGACGGCAATGTCGTCACCGCCCGACAGGCGCGACAGCAGCACCGCGAGGGCGCTGTGCATGACCATGAACAGCGACGAACCACGCTGGCGGGCAACGTCTTCCAGTTTCCCGATGAGCTCGGGCGACAGCGCCCGGGTCAGCGTCGCGCCGCGATGCGAGGCGATGGCCGGACGCGGGCGGTCGGTCGGGAGCGCCAGCTCGTCGGGCACACCGCCGAGCACACGCTGCCAGTAGGCGACCTGGCGGGCCATGATCGAGGACGAATCCTCTTCCGAGCCCAGCACTTCGCGCTGCCACACGGCGAAATCGGCGTACTGCACGGCGAGCGGGGCCCAGCCGGGCACCGCGCCCTGGGTGCGGGCGGTGTAGGCGATCATGACGTCGCGGGCCAGCGGCGACATGGAGAAGCCGTCGCCCGCGATGTGGTGGACCACCACCACGAGCACATGCTCGGTGGATTCTTCGCCGCCGATGCGGAACAGGCGGGCGCGCAGCGGAACCTGTTCGGCCACATTGAAGCCCAGGGTCGCGAACGCGGTCACGGTCGCGGTCAGATCTTCGGCCGACACGTTGACCGGGCGCAGGTCGAGGGCGATCTCCTCGGCCGGGACGACCACCTGCATCGGGGTCCCGCCGTGCTCCGGGTAACGGGTGCGCAGCGACTCGTGGCGGCGAACCACGTCCGCGACCGCGAGTTCCAGTGCGGCGGTGTCGAGTTCACCGGTCAGGCGAATCGCCAGCGGCAGGTTGTAGGCCGCCGACGAGGTGTCGTACTGGTTGAGGAACCACATGCGCTGCTGCGCGAACGACAGCGGCACCAGCTCACCCGGGGTGCGGGTGCGCGCGACCAGCTTGGCGCGGGACGCGCCGTCGGCGTGCGATTCGATACGCGCGGCGAGGGATTCGACGGTGGTGGCCTCGAACAGGGTGCGCACCGCGACCGTGGTGTCCAGGGCCGCGCCGATGCGCGACACGACACGGGTGGCGATGAGCGAGTTGCCGCCCAGATCGAAGAAGTCGTCGTCCAGGCCGACCCGGTCCAGGCCGAGGACCTCGGCGAAGACGGCGGCGACCGTCTCCTGGACCGGGGTCTCCGGCGCGCGGAAGGCCCGCGCCTGCACGGCCGGGGCCGGGAGGGCGCGACGGTCCAGCTTGCCGTTGACGGTCAACGGGATTCGGTCCAGCACCACGATGGCGGACGGGACCATGTAGGACGGCAGCAGCTCGGCCGCGCCGTCGCGGATCGCGTCCACGGCGGGCGCGCCGCCGTCGGTCGGCACCACGTAGGCGACGATGCGCTGATCGCCCGGCTGGTCCTCGCGCACGATGACCGCCGCCTGGGCGACACCGGACTGCGCGAGTACGGCGGATTCGATCTCGCCGAGCTCGATGCGGAAGCCGCGCACCTTGACCTGATCGTCGGCGCGGCCCAGGTATTCGAGCTCACCGAAGCGGTTCCAGCGGGCCACGTCGCCCGAGCGGTACAGACGCTCGCCCGGCTTGCCGAACGGACTGGCCACGAAGCGGACCGCCGACAGGTCGGGGCGGCCGAGGTAGCCGCGCGCCAATTGCGGACCGGCCACATACATTTCACCCGCGACACCCACCGGCACCGGATGCAGGCGGTCGTCGAGGACGTACACGCGCAGACCGGCGATGGCCCGCCCGACCACCGAACCGGTCGCGGCCGCGATGGTGTCGGCATCGAGAACCCGCACCGACACGTGCACGGTGGTCTCGGTGATGCCGTACATGTTCACCAGGTACGGGGCCGAATCGCCGTGGCGGGCAACCCAATCCGAGAGACGGCGCAGCTCGAGCGCCTCACCACCGAAGATCACATAACGCAGCGCGAGCCCCTGCTGATCCCCCGCGGCTGAATCGATTTCTCGGCTCGCCGAGGTGGCGATGCGGTCGGCCTCGGCCAGCTGGTAGAACGCCGACGGGGTCTGGTTGAGCACCGTGACCCGTTCGCGGCGCAGCAGTTCCAGGAACTGCTCCGGCGAGCGGGACACATAGTAGTCGACCACGACGAGCTTGCCGCCGTAGAGCAGCGGGCCCCACAGCTCCCACACCGAGAAGTCGAAGGCGTAGGAGTGGAACAGCGTCCACACGTCGTCGGGTCCGAAACCGAACTCACGATCGGTGTTCGCCATGAGGCGCACCACATTCCGGTGCGCCACGGCCACGCCCTTGGGGCGGCCGGTGGAACCGGAGGTGTAGATGACGTAGGCGACGTGATCCGGGCGCAGCGCCGCGCGGCGGTCGGCATCGGTGACGGGCGCGTCGGCCGCGTCCTCGATATCCCCGGCCTCGAGCGAGAAGCCGTCCAGCAGAATCTTGTTCAGCTCGGCGGGCAACTCGACCTGCACGGTCGAGTCGGTGATGACGCTGGTGGGCTTGGCGTCCGACAGCACATAGGCGATGCGGTCGGCCGGGTAGCTCGGGTCCAGCGGCACGTAGCCCGCACCGGTCTTGATGACCGCCAGCAGCGCCACGACCAGGTCGGCCGAGCGCGGCAGCAGCACCGCGACCAACGATTCCGGACCCGCGCCCTCGCTGATCAGCCTGCGCGCCAGCACATTCGCGCGCCGGTCCAGCTCGGAGTAGGTGAGCTCCTCGTCGCCGAAGCGGACGGCGACCCGCTCCGGGTTGGCGGCCACGGCCAGGTCGAACAGGCTCGACAGGGTGGCGTCGGTGTCGGTGAACGGACTGGCCAGCGCAGCAAGGGGGTTGGCCAGCCGTTCGGCGGCCCCGCCCAGGGCGGCCAGGGCGGCGGCCTCGGGCGCGATACCCGAGATGCCCTCGGCCACGGCGAGTTCGGCCTGCAGTGCCGCGTCATTGGCGATGCGGGCCAGCTCGACGATGTCGTCGCCCGCGGAGACCCAGTGCTCGGCCACATTGTGGCGCTCACCCTCGCCCAGCAGATCGATATCCCCGAGCAGAACGCCCGGATCCTCGGCCACCGCGCGCAGGATGCGCACCAGGCGCTCGGCGAAGGAGATGACGGTCTCGGCGTCGAACAGGTCGCTGGCGTAGTTCCAGGACAGCCCCAGCGAGCCGTCGGCACGTTCGCTCACGGTCAGCTGCACGTCGAACTTGGCGGTGCCCGGATCGAATTCGACCACCTCGAGCCCCAGGTCCGGCAGCTCGACGGTCTGCGCGTCCTTGGCCCCGGCGGCCTCGAAGGTCAGCGCCACCTGGAACAGCGGGTGGTGCGCCTGCGAGCGGACCGGGCTGAGCACGTCCACGAGCCGCTCGAACGGCACGTCGGCGTGGGCGAAGGCGGCCAGGTCGGTGCGACGCACCTGGGCCAGCAGGTCGCGGAAGGCCGCGTCCGGGCGCACCTCGCTGCGCAGCACCAGGGTATTGACGAACATGCCGACCAGGTCGTCCAGCGCCCGCTCGCCGCGGCCCGCGATGGGGGTGCCGATGGCGATATCGGTGGACCGCGACAGGCGCGCGGCCCAGGTGGCCAGGGCGGCGTGCACCAGCATGAACAGGGTGACGTCATGCTCGCGCGCCACGCCGGTGAGGGCGCGGTGCAGGTCGGCGTCGATCGAGAAGTCGTAGGTGCCACCGGCATTGGTCGCGATCTCGGGACGCGGCCGGTCGGCGGGCAGCTCGATCTGCTCGGGCAGGTCGGCCAGCTGGGCGGTCCAGTAGGCGATCTGCTGGGCGGCCAGGGACTCGGAATCGGTTTCCGCGCCGAGGATCTCGCGCTGCCACAGGGTGTAGTCGGCGTACTGGACCGGCAGCGGCGACCAAGCCGGAGCCTCGCCCGTGGCGCGGGACAGGTATGCGGCCACCACATCCCGCAGCAGCGGGCGCAGGGACGCACCGTCGGCGCTGATGTGGTGCAGGACCAGCACGACCACGTGCTCGGTCTCGCTGACGCTGAGCACCGTGGCGCGGAAGGGCAGTTCGCGGGTCACGTCGAAGTGGACACTCGCGAGCTGCACGACGCGCGCGGTCAGCTCGGCCGCGGTGACGGACTCGGTCCGCACCTCGTACTCGACCTCGGACAGCGGCAGGACGCGCTGGTAGCCGTCGCCCGCGATCTCGGGGTAGATGGTGCGCAGCGACTCGTGGCGGGCCACCACATCGCCGATGGCGGCGGTGAAGGCGTCCAGATCCACGGCGCCGGTGAGCTTCAGCGCCACCGGGATGTTGTTGACCGCGGTGCGGTTGTCGAAGCGGTTGAGGAACCACATGCGCTGCTGCGCGAGCGAGAGCGGCACCAGTTCCGGACGCTCCTGGGCCACCAGCGCCGCGCGGGCACCGGTCCCGACGCGCGATTCCAGCTGCGCGGCAAGGGAAGCCACCGTGGTGGCCTCGAACAGCGTGCGCAACGGGATGTCGGCGTCCAGGGCGGCGGACAGGCGCGCGATCACCTGGGTGGCGACCAGCGAGTTGCCGCCGAGCTCGAAGAAGTCGTCGTCCAGGCCGACCCGATCCAGGCCGAGCACATCGGCGATGGTGCCCGCGACAGTCTGCTGCACTGGCGTGGCCGGGGCGCGGAACGCCTTGGCGGCGAAGGTCGGGGCGGGCAGCTGCTTGCGGTCCAGCTTGCCGGAGGCATTGAGCGGGAACGCGTCCAGCACCATGAAGGCGGCCGGAACCATGTAGGCCGGAAGCTGTTCGACCAGCGCGTCCTTCACGGCGTCGACGTCGAGGTGATCGTCGGCGGCGATGAGGTAGGCGACCAGCTGATCGCCGGTGCGCTCGTCGTGGCGGACCACGACCACGGACTGCGCCACCGACGGCTGCGCGATCAGCGCCGACTCGATCTCGCCCAGCTCGATGCGCAGACCGCGCAGCTTGACCTGGAAGTCGGTGCGGCCCAGGTACTCCAGCTCGCCATTGCCGGTCCAGACGACGAGGTCGCCGGTGCGGTACATGCGCACACCGTCGCCGAAGGGGTTGGCCACGAAGCGATCCGCGGTCAGGTCGGGGCGGGCCACGTACCCGGTGGCGAGCTGGTCGCCCGCCAGGTACAGCTCACCCGCGACACCCACCGGGACCGGCTTCAGGCGCGAATCCAGCACGTAGACCTGGGTATTGAAGACCGGTGCGCCGATCGGCACCGAGGTGAGGTCGGCGTCGGTGACCTCGTGGTAGGTCACGTCGACGGCGGCCTCGGTGGGGCCGTACAGGTTGTGCAGGCGGGCACCGGTCAGCTCGCGCAGCTTCTGCGCGGTCGGCGCGGGCAGGCCCTCACCGGAGGCGAAGACATTGGTGAGGCTCACGCATTCGGCTGCGGCCGGTTCGGCCACGAAGACCGCCAGCATGGACGGCACGAAGTGGGTGACCGTCACGCCCTCGCGGACGATGATCTCGGCCAGGTAGGCCGGATCGCGGTGGCCGTCCGGCTTGGCGACCACCAGGCGCGCGCCGACCTGCAAGGGCCAGAAGAACTCCCACACCGACACGTCGAAGGTGGCCGGGGTCTTCTGCAACACCACGTCGTAGGCGGCCAACCCGTACTGGGCGTGCATCCAGACGAGGCGGTTCACGATGGCGGCGTGCGAGACGGCCACGCCCTTGGGGCGGCCGGTCGAGCCGGAGGTGAAGATGACGTAGGCGGTGTTCTCCGGGCGCAGCGGGGCGCGGCGCTCGGCGTCGGTGACCGGGGTGTCGGCGAAGCCGGACAGGTCCAGCTCGTCGATCCGAACCTGGCGCGCGTCAATGCCTTCCACGGTGTCGCCGGAGGTGAGCACGCAGACCGGCTGGGCGGTCTCGAGGATGTACTGGGTGCGCTCGGCCGGGTGATCCGGGTCCAGCGGCACGTACGCGCCACCGGCGACGGTGACCGCGTACATGCCCGCGACCAGGTCGATGGAGCGGCGCATGCCCAGCGCCACAAAGGATTCCGGTCCGACGCCCTCGGCGATGAGCCAGCGCGCGAGCTTGCGGACGCGGGCCGCGAACTCGGCGTAGGACAGACTTGTCCCCTCGAAGGTGACCGCGGTCGCGTCGGGGGTCAGCGCGACCTGGGCCTCGAACAGCGAAACCAGGGTCGCCGCAGCGCCTTCGGTGACTTCGGGCAGCGCGGTGTCGAGTTCGAAGGCGGTGTCGTTCCAGCCGAGCAGGATCTTGCGGCGCTCGCAGTCGCTGAGCAATTCGACCTCGCCGACCAGCTGGGTCGGGTCGGCGGCCACGGCGGTGAGCATGGCGACGAAGCGCTGCGCGAAGACATCGGCGTACTGGGCATCGAAAAGGTCTGTGGCGTAGACCAGTTCGGCGTCCATCGTCGAGTCGCCGTCGATGACCTCGCTCAGTGTCAGCTGCAGATCGAACTTGGCCGACTGCTGGTCGATGGCCAGCTCCGATACGCTCAGGCCCGGCAGTTCGAGCGAGGTGCGGCCCAGGTTCTGGAACGACAGCATGACCTGGAACAGCGGGTGCCGCGCCTGCGAGCGGGCCGGGTTGAGCACCTCGACGAGACGCTCGAACGGCACGTCCGCGTGCGCGAAGGCGGCCAGATCGCGTTCGCGCACGGTCTTCAGCAGGTCGGTGAAGCTCGCGCCGGTGTCGACCGGCGCGCGCAGCACCAGGGTGTTGACGAACATGCCGACGAGATCGTCGAGCGCCTGCTCACCACGACCGGCCACCGGAATGCCGACGGCGATGTCGTCGGTGCCGCTCAGTCGCGCCAGCAGCGCGGCGAAGGCGCTGTGCACCACCATGAACAGGGTGGTGCCATTGGTCTGCGCCACCCGGTTCAGCCCGGCGATGAGCTCGCCCGGCACCTGGAAGCGATGCGTGCCCGCGTCGTAGGAGGCGACGGCCGGGCGCGGCTTGGTGGACAGGCGCAGCTCGTCCGGCAGCCCGGACAGGGTCTCGCGCCAGTAGTCCAGCTGCTCGGTGATGAGCGAGCGCGGATCCTCTTCCGAACCCAAGGTGTCGCGCTGCCACAGCGCGTAATCCGCGTACTGCACCGGCAGTTCGGTCCAGCCCGGGGTCTCGCCCTGGCTGCGCGCGATGTAGGCGGTCATGAGATCGCGCACCAGCGGGTTCATGGAGAAGCCGTCGGCGGCGATGTGGTGGGCCACCAGCACCAGCACGTGGTCGTCGGCCGCGAGGCGGTAGGCGCGCAGGCGCACCGCGGTCTCGGTGGTGACGTCGAAGCCCTGGGCGGCGAAAGCGTAGACCGCGGCGAACAATTCGCCCTCGGTCACGTCCATGACCTCGAGCTCGGGCACGGCGCGGCCGGTCGGCAGCACCTTCTGGTAGGCGACGCCCTCGTGCGAGGGGTAGATGGTGCGCAGCGATTCGTGGCGGGCGATCACATCGGCGATCGCGCCGCGCATGGCGTCGAGATCCAGTGCGCCGGTGAGCCGTACGGCCGCCGGGATGTTGTTGGCGGCCGATTCCGGATCGAAGCGGTTGAGGAACCACATGCGCTGCTGCGCGAGCGACAGCGGCGGGTACTCGGGCCGGGTCTGCACCGTGAGCGCCTGGCGCACACCGGTTCCCGCGTGCGATTCCACGCGCGCGGCCAGCGCGGCCACGGTCGGGGCCTCGAACAGCACGCGCACGCCGATCTCGGCATTCAGTGCCGCCGACAGGCGAGCTACGACCTGGGTGGCGACCAGCGAGTTGCCACCCAACTCGAAGAAGTCGTCGTCCACACCCACGCGTTCGACACCGAGCAGGTCGGCGAAGATCTGCGCGATGATCTCCTCGATCGGGGTCGAGGGGGCGCGGAAGCGCTTGGCCTCGAACACCGGGGCGGGCAGGGCCTTGCGGTCCAGCTTGCCGGAGGCGTTCACCGGGAAGGCGTCCAGCACCACGATGGCGGCCGGAACCATGTAGGCCGGAAGCGAACTCGACAGCGCGGCCTTGACGGCGTCGATGTCGACGACGGCCTCGGGCTCGCGGACCACATAGCCGACCAGCTGATCACCGGCGTGGGCGTCGGTGCGCACGACCACCACCGACTGGGCGACGCTCGGCTGCGCCAGCAGCGCGGCCTCGATCTCGCCGAGTTCGATGCGCAGACCGCGCAGCTTGACCTGGAAGTCGGTGCGGCCCAGGTAGTTCAGCTCGCCGTCGGCGGTCCAGGTGACCAGGTCGCCGGTGCGGTACATGCGGTCGCCGGAGACGAACGGGTTGGCCACGAAACGGTCCGCGGACAGGTCCGGGCGGCCCAGGTAGCCGCGGGCCAGCTGATCGCCCGCGAGATAGAGCTCACCCGCGACACCCGGTGCGACGGGGTGCAGGCGGGCGTCGAGGACGTAGGTCTCGGTGTTCCAGACCGGGCGGCCGATCGGCACGGAGACGGTGTCGGCGTCGGTGACCTCGTGGTAGGTGACGTCGACGGCGGCCTCGGTGGGGCCGTACAGGTTGTGCAGACGCGCGCCGGTGAGCTCGCGCAGCTTCTGCGCGGTCGGCGCGGGCAGCGCCTCACCGGAGGCGAAGACCTGACGCAAACGCGGTGCGGGGACGGAAGAGTCGCCGTTCTCGTTGCCGAGGGTGGCCACGAAGACCGAGAGCATCGACGGCACGAAGTGCGCGGTGGTGATGCCGGTCTCGGCGATGATCTGCGCCAGGTACACCGGGTCGCGGTGGCCGTCCGGCTTGGCGACCACCAGGCGGGCACCGGTCTGCAACGGCCAGAAGAACTCCCACACCGACACGTCGAAGGTCGCCGGAGTCTTCTGCAGCACCGCGTCATTGGCGTCGATCGGGTACTCGTGCTGCATCCACAGCAGGCGGTTCACGATCGCGCCGTGCTCGACGGCCACACCCTTCGGGCGGCCCGTCGAACCCGAGGTGAAGATGACGTAGGCGGTGTGCTCGGGCCGGATCGCCGCTCCGCGTTCGGCATCCGTGATCGGCGCGTCGGAGTAGGCGTCCAGGTTGAGGGTGTCGACATCGAGCACCGGCACATTGCGGCCGGTGACGAACTCGTCGCGGCTGGTGGTCAGGATGGCGACCGGGCGCGCGATATCGAGCACGTAGTCGATGCGCTCGTCGGGCTGGTCCGGGTCCAGCGGCACGTACGCGCCACCGGCCTCGAGCACCGCGTACATGGCGACGACCAGATCCAGCGAGCGCCGAATGGCCAGGGCCACATGCGATTCCGCGCCGACGCCCTGGGCGATGAGCTTGCGGGCCAGCTTGTGCACGCGCGCGGAGAACTCGGCATAGGACAGACTTGTCCCCTCGAACTCCACGGCGGGTGCATCGGGGCTGGTCAGAGCCTGTGCCTCGAACAGCGAAACCAGCGTCGCCGCTTCGCCTTCCGGCAGTGCGGGCAGCACCGGGTCGAGGGTGAACGCGGTGTCGTTCCACTCGTCGAGCACCTTGGCGCGCTCGTCGGCGACGAGCAGGTCGATATCGCCGAGCGGCAGCTCGGGGTTGGCGACGACGGCGGCCAGGATCAGGTCCAGGCGGCGCGCGAAGGCCTCGATGGTGGGCTCGTCGAAAAGGTCCAGGGCGTAGGAGATCTCGGCCGACATACCGGCGTTCTCACCGTGATCGTCCTGGGCCTCCTGCAAGGTCAGCTGCAGGTCGAACTTGGCCAGCCGCGCGTCGTAGTCGATGCCGTTGACCGACAGCCCGGGCAGTTCCAGACTGGCCTGACGCGTGTTCTGGAAGGTCAGCATGACCTGGAACAGCGGGTGCCGGGCCTGCGAACGCGCCGGGTTGATGACCTCCACGAGGCGCTCGAACGGCACGTCCGCGTGCGCGAAGGCGTGCAGGTCGGTGTCGCGGGAGCGGGCCAGCAGATCGGCGAAGGTCTCGCTGCCGTCCACCTCGGTGCGCAGCACCAGGGTGTTGACGAACATGCCGATCAGATCGTCGAGCGCGGCCTCACCGCGACCGTGCACCGGGGTGCCGATGGCGATATCGGAGGTGCCCGACAGCCGGGCCAGCAGGACCGCCAGCGCGCTGTGCATGACCATGAACAGCGACGCATTGTGGCGGCGACCCAAATCGACCAGCGCCTGCTGGGTCTGCGCCGAAATGGCGAACGGGTAGGTGCCACCCTGGTAGCTCGCCACGGCCGGACGCGGCCGGTCCGAGGGCAGCACCAGCTCGTCGGGCAGATCGGCCAGCGCCTCGGTCCAGTACCGAATCTGCTTGGCGATCAGCGAATCCGGGTCCTCCTCGGAGCCGAGCACCTCGCGCTGCCACAGCGCGTAGTCGGCGTACTGCACCGGCAGTTCCGCCCAGGCCGGGGCCTCCCACGAGGTGCGGGCCGCGTAGGCGACCATGACGTCGCGGGCCAGCGGGCCCATGGACCAGCCGTCGGCGCTGATGTGGTGGACCACCATGCCGAGGATGTACTCGGTCTCGCTGATCTCGAAAAGCGCCGCATGCAACGGCACTTCGTCGGTCACGTCGAAGGCCATGGTGGCCAGCTCGACCAGGTGGTCGATCAGGTTGGACTCGGTGACCGGCACCGGCGTCAGGTCCGGCACGATCTGCGCGGCGTCCAGCACCCGCTGCACCGGGCCGTGCGCGGTCTCCGGGAAGACGGTGCGCAGCGACTCGTGGCGGTCGATGACGTCGATGACCGCGACCTGCAGGGCCGCGATGTCGAGCTCACCGGAGAGCCGGATGGCGACCGGGATGTTGTTGACCGCCGACGCGGTGTCGAAGCGGTTGAGGAACCACATGCGCTGCTGCGCAAGGGAAAGCGGGACCTCGCTGGGCCGCTCACGGGCGACCAGGGCCTTGCGGCCACCGTCGCCGACATGCGATTCCACCCGCGCCGCCAGGGCTTCCACGGTGGCGGCCTCGAACAGCATGCGCACCGGCACGCGGGTATCGAGGGCGGTGCCGAGGCGGGTGGCGACCTGGGTCGCGATGAGCGAGTTACCGCCCAGCTCGAAGAAGTCGTCGTCGACGCCGACGCGGGCGATGCCGAGCACCTCGCCGAAGATCTGGGCGACGATCTCCTCGATCGGCGTTGTCGGAGCACGGAATTCGCGCACCTCGAAGCGCGGCGCGGGCAGCGCCTTGCGATCCAGCTTGCCCGAGGCGTTCACCGGGAACGCGTCGAGCACCATGATCGAGCCCGGCACCATGTACGCGGGCAGGGTGCGCTGCAGCGAGGTCTTGACCCCGTCCAGGTCCACCGGGCCGCGGGTCACGATGTAGGCGACCAGCTGATCGCCCGCGACCGTGTCGATGACCAGCACCACGGCCTGCTGCACCTTGGGGTGGTCCAGCAGCGCGGTCTCGATCTCACCGAGCTCGATGCGCTGGCCGCGGAACTTCACCTGGAAGTCGGTGCGGCCGATGTAATCGATGACGCCCGGGTCATTGTGGTTCCAGCGCACCAGGTCACCGGTGCGGTACAGGCGCGAGCCCGGTTCGCCGTAGGGGTTGGCGACGAAGCGCTCGGCGCTCAGGTCGGGGCGGCCGAAGTAGCCGCGCGCCACCTGCGCGCCGCCCAGGTACAGCTCGCCCGGGACGCCCGCCGGAACCGGGCGCAGGCCCTCGTCCAGCACGTAGGTCTGCGCGTTCCACACCGGGCGGCCGATGGGCACCGAGGTGACCACGGGCGCGTCGATGGGCGCGGCGGTGGCGTGCACGGTGAACTCGGTCGGGCCGTACAGGTTGTGCACGGCCGCGGTGGAGAAGCGGCGGAAGGCGGTCACGGTGGCGGGCGGCAGCGCCTCACCGGCCACCAACACCGCACGCAGGGACAGGCATTCGGCGGCCGAGGCGCTGGAGGCGAACACGCTCAGCATGGACGGCACGAACGAGGTCATGGTGACCCGGTGGCGGCCGATGACCTCCGAGAGGTACATGGGGTCGCGGTGGCCGTCCGGCGCGGCGATGACCTGCTGCGCGCCCACGGCCAGCGAACCGAAGAGCTCCCACACCGAGACGTCGAAGGTGACCGGCGTCTTCTGCAGGATCACATCGGTGTCGTCGATGCCGTATTCGCCGGTGATCCAGGCGATCTGGTTGACCACCGCGGCGTGCGGGACGGCCACGCCCTTGGGGCGGCCGGTCGAGCCGGAGGTGAACAGCACGTAGGCGGCGTTGCTCGCGCGCAGCGGCGCGCGGCGGTCCGCGTCGGTGACCGGGGCGTCGCTGTACTCGCTCAGATCCAGCGAATCCAGGTGCAGTGCCGGGCAATCCGTGGATTCCACGGCGTCGTCGGCGGTGGTGAGCAGCACCACCGGCTCGGCGGTGCGCAGCACGTAGTCGGTGCGCTCGGCCGGGTGGTCCGGGTCGATCGGCACGTAACCGCCGCCCGCGGTGAGGGTGGCGTAGATGGCGACCAGCATGTCGACCGAGCGGCGAATGCCCACCG
Organism: Nocardia sp. CDC160; assembly: GCF_035818795.1. NCBI lineage: Bacteria > Bacillati > Actinomycetota > Actinomycetes > Mycobacteriales > Nocardiaceae > Nocardia > Nocardia sp. CDC160. The sequence goes on from NZ_JAYKYT010000003.1 coordinate 1,444,266, forward strand.
CCACCAGGGACTCCGGGCCGACGCCCTCGGCAATGAGCTTGCGGGCCAGGCGATTCACGCGGCTCGAGAACTCGGCGTAGGACAGTTCCCGGGCCGGACCGAACATGCTGCCGCTGCGCTCGCCCGGATCGAAGATCAGGGCGGTGGCGTGCGGGCGAATGGCGACCTGTCGCTCGAACAGGTCGAGCACCGTGGTGGCGGCCGGTAGCTCGTGCTCGGTGTGGTTCCAGGCGTGCAGGACGGTCTCGCGCTCACCGGCGTCGAGGACGTCGATATCGCGCACCACGGTTTCCGGTGCGGCGACGGCGGTTTCGAGCACGCGCAGGTAGCGCTGACCGAATTCGGTGACGGTGCTCGCGTCGAACAGATCGGTGGCGTACGACAGCACCACCGACAGCCCGGCGGGCTCACCGGCCAGGCCGCGCTGCTCGGTCAGCGTCCACTGCAGGTCGAACTTGGCGATGTCGACCTCGAGCTCGTCCGCGGAGACGGTGAGGCCGGGCAGCTCCATGGAGCCGTGCGACATCTCCTGGAACGACAGCATGACCTGGAACAGCGGATGCCGGGCCTGCGACCGGGTCGGGTTGATGACCTCGACCAGGCGCTCGAAGGGGACGTCGGTGTTGGCGAACGCCGCGAGGTCGGTGTCGCGGGTGCGCGCGAGGAAATCGGTGAAGCGCTGTGCCCCATCGACTTCCGAGCGCAGCACCAGGGTGTTGACGAACATGCCGATCAGGTCGTCGAGGGCCTGCTCACCACGTCCGGCGACCGGGGTGCCGATGGCGATATCGCTGGTGCCCGACAGGCGGGCCAGCAGCACGGCCAAGGCCGAGTGCATCACCATGAACAGCGAAACGCCCTGGGCGCGAGCCAGACCCGCGAGCTGGGCGTGCAGTTCGGCCGGGATCTCGAAGGTGACCCGGGAGCCGTGGAAGCTCTGCACCGGCGGGCGCGGGCGGTCGGCCGGGAGGTCCAGCTGATCGGGCAGGCCCGCCAAAGCGTCACGCCAGTAGGCGATCTGGCGCGCGGCCATGGACTCGGGATCGGATTCGGAGCCCAGCAGTTCGCGCTGCCAGATGCTGAAGTCCTGGTACTGCACCGGCAGCGGGGCCCACGCGGGCTCCTGACCGGCCACGCGCGCCAGGTAGGCGGCGGTCATATCGCGCGAGAGCGGGCCGAACGAGAAGCCGTCCGCCGCGATGTGGTGCACGACGAACGCGACGGCCAGATCGACCTCGTCGGCGTTCGGCGCGGCATGGCGGCCCGGCTCGGCGACGGCCTCGTGGTCGGAGACGCGGAACACGCGGACCCGAATCGGCAGCTCGGTGGAGACGTCGAAGCCGGTGGAGGCGAATTCGGCCAGCGCGGAGGGCAATTCTGCCTCGGCGAGGTCGATGACCTCGATGCCCAGGTCCACCTCGTCGATGGGCAGCACGCGCTGGAAGCCACCGTCGCCGGACTCGGGGAAGATGGTGCGCAGCGATTCCTGGCGCGCGACCACGTCGGTCAGCGCCAGCTGCAGGGCCTCGATCTCGACCTGCCCGCGCAACCGCACCACGAACGGCAGGTTGTAGGTCGGCACGGTCGGATCGAACTGGTTGAGGAACCACATGCGCTGCTGCGCGAGCGAAAGCGGAACGCGCTCCGGGCGTTCCTGCGCCACTAGCGGCGGACGCGAGACATCCGACGGCCCAGCGGCTTCCACGCGCGCGGCCAGTCCGGCCACGGTCGGGGTCTCGAACAGCGCCCGCACACCCACGCGGGTGCTGAACGCGGCCGAGATGCGGGCCACCACCTGGGTGGCGACCAGCGAGTTGCCGCCCAGATCGAAGAAGTTGTCGTCCACGCCGACCCGCTCGTGACCGAGCACATCGGCGAACACGCCCGCCACGATCTCCTCGGCGGCGGTGCGCGGTGCGCGGTATCCGGCGGCGTCGACGCTGAACACCGGCTCGGGCAGGGCCTTGCGGTCCAGCTTGCCGGAGGTGTTGAGCGGGAACGCGTCCAGCACCATGACCGCGGCCGGGACCATGTAGGTCGGCAGCTTCTCGGCAACGAAGCGGGTCAGCTCGGCCGGGTCCACGGTCTGGCCGGGCATGGGGACCACGTAGGCGACCAGCTGCTGACCGGTCGCGGTGTCCATGACCAGCACGGCGGCCTGGCTGACGGCCGGGTGCGCGAGCAGGTCGGTCTCGATCTCGCCGAGCTCGATGCGCTGACCGCGGAACTTGACCTGGAAGTCGGTGCGGCCGATGTACTCCAGCGCGCCGGAGGAGTTCCAGCGCACCAGGTCACCGGTGCGGTACATGCGCTCGGAGGTCCCGAACGGGTTGGCCACGAAGCGATCCGCGCTCAGATCCGGGCGGCCCTTGTACCCGCGCGCGAGCTGACGGCCGCCCAGGTAGAGCTCACCCGCGGCACCGATGGCGGCGGGCCGCAGGCGCGAATCCAGAACGTAGACTTCGACATTCCACTCGGGCACACCGATCGGCACCGTGACGGTGTCGGCGGCGGTGTTCTCCCAGTAGGTGACCGAGACCGCGGCCTCGGTCGGGCCGTACAGGTTGTGCAGGCCCGCGTCGGTGAGCTCGCGGAAGCCCGCACCCGTCTCCGGCGGCAGCGCCTCACCGATCACGAAAACGTAGCGCAGCGAGGCACATTGGGCCCGCGTGGCGTGCGAGACGAAGACCGTCAGCATGGACGGCACGAAGTCGGTGACCGTGACGCCGTGGCGCTCGATCATGTCGGCCACGTACAGCGGGTCGCGGTGACCGTCCGGGGTGGCCACGATCAGCTTCGCGCCCACCAGCAGCGGCATGAAGTAGCCCCACAGCGACACGTCGAAGGTGGTGGCGGTCTTCTGCAGGTAGACATCGTCTTCGGTCATCGGATACTCGTCGAGCATCCACAGTTCCTGATTGACGATGGCGTGGTGGGTGACCGCGACGCCCTTGGGGCGGCCGGTGGAACCCGAGGTGTAGATGACGTAGGCGGTGTTGTCCGGGCGCAGTGGGGCCAGGCGATCCGCGTCGGTCACCGGCTCGGCGGAGTAGCCGGAGACGTCGAGGGTGTCGATCTCCAAGCGCCGCACGGACTCCGGGAGCTCGAGCTCGTCGCGGGCGGTGGTCAGCACGCAGACCGGTCCCGCGGATTCCAGGATGTAGGCGGTGCGATCGGCCGGATGATCCGGGTCGATCGGCACGTACGCGCCACCGGCGCGCAGCACCGCGTGCATACCCACGACCAGATCCAGCGAGCGGCGCATGCCCAGGGCCACAAGCGATTCCGGGCCCACGCCGTCCTCGATCAGGAAGCGCGCCAAGCGGTTGACGCGCTCGCCGAACTCGGCATAGGTCAGCTGCTCACCCTCGAACTCGACGGCGACATTGTCCGGGGTCAGCGGAATCTGCTTGTCCAGCAACGCCGGAAGCGTCGTGACCGGGACGTCATGGCCGGAGTCGTTCCAGTCCAGCAGGGTCCGGGTGCGCTCGGCCGCGGTGGTGATGGGCAAACCCCAGACCGGCTGGTTCTCCCCCGCCGCCAGGAAGCGGTCGAAGAACTCCAGGAACCGCGCGTGATGGCTCTGCGTCTCGGCCTCGGAGTACAGGTTGGGGTTGGTCTCGAAGTCGATGTGGTTCCGGGTGCCCTTCACCGACTGGTAGAAGTTGACGCCCAGGTCCTCGATGGAACCGGTGGACAGCACGCTGTACTCGCCGGTTATGTCGCCGAGCACGACCTCGTTGTGGAACAACATGATGTTGACCCACGGGCCGAAGAACTGCGAACCCACCTCACCGGTGAACTCGCCCGCGGAGTCACGGCGAATGTCCTCGGCGCGGTAGCGCTGGTGGCGCAGCGCGCCGGAGACCTCGACCGTCACCTGCTTGAGCAGCTCGGTCACGGTGGTGCCGTGGCCGACCCGCAGGCGCAGCGGCACGATGTTCGAGGCCGCGCCGCCGGAGCGACGCATGATCGCGGTGGTGCGCGCGGTCACCGGGAGGCTGAGGATGACATCCTCGCTGCCGGTCCACTGCGCGAGGTAGGCGGCGAAACCGGCGATGAGCAGACCCGCGGGCGAGGACTCGTGGCGGGCCACTGCCTCTTCCAGCAGCGTGGTTTGCTCGGTGGTGAGCGCGCCCGAGGCGACGCGGTTGAGCGCGGCCGGGGGCGCGGAACGACCGACCAGGCTGGTGCCGTCCTCGAGTCCGGCGACCCGCTCGGCCCAGTACTCCTTGTCGGCCTTGAACCGACTGGTCTCGCGGTAGGCGAATTCCTGCTCGACCAGGGTCTTCAGATCGGTGAGCTTGTGCGGCGCGGGCTCGACGCCCTTGACGTAGGCGGTGTACAGCTCGGCGACCCGGGTCAGATACGTCACCGCGCCGAAGCCGTCGAGCACGATGTGGTGAATGCGGGCGTACCAGTAGTAATGGCCCTCGGCCAGTTTCACCATGGCCGTCTTGATCAGACGGTCGCGGGTCAGCTCGAGCGGTGCGCTGTAGTCGGCGCGCATCCACTCCTGCGCGGCCGCGGCCGGATCGGGCTCGCCGCTCAGATCGACGTGGTAGATGGTGCGGTCCAGCGAGTGGTCCACCATCTGCATGGGCTCGCCGTCACGCTCGACAATGCGCAGGAAGCCGGAGCCGAACTCCTCCGAGCCGCGCACCATGGCACGCTCGAGCAACTCGATGTCGAGTTCGCCGCGCAGCTCCACGTACTGGGCGATATTGATCGGTACCTGCGGGTCCAGGTGCTGGGCGTACCAGATACCGAGCTGCGCGGGCGACAGCGGGAAAAGATCGCCCGACCCCGGTGCGATTTCGCTGCCAGCTTCGCCGTTGCCGCCGAAATCCAGCCGGTTCAACCCAAACCTCGCTTCCGGAACACCACGCTGGGCAGCGCTCCCCGCCATAAACCCGAACAGGACGCCAACCGCTTCAGCGTGGCGTCCAGTGTTCGGGGCTCACTTCACCGTAAATTGAGACTCCCTGGGGTATCCCCCCAGCTGGCCGATCTTGTTACATGGGCGCGACCACACCCACCGGCCATTGCCGGGCCACAGTCGCAATCTTGGTGACGGACACTCGGTCCAATCTACCGTCAGCGCGCAAGCCGCAACCATAAAGGGCCATAGCCCTTCGCTATCATCGCATTTCGGTCATTCAGCCAGTGATGTGCGACCTATCGCGAGCAGGATCGTACAGGTGCGACTGCGCGCAGTTGATGGATTCCGCCAAGGCCGTACCGACCAGGATTACCGCGGCCTGCCGCAGGTCAGCGGCCTCGACCCGGTCCGCGATGTCGGCGAGAGTGCCGCGCAGGATCCGTTGTTCGGGCTGCGTCGCGCGGTATACGACGGCAACCGGGCAGTCCGCGCCGTAGTCGGGCGTCAACTCCTCTGCCAGAGTTCGGATTCGAGTGATAGCGAGATGCAATATCAGAGTCGCGCGGGTGCGGGCGAAGTTCGCGAGCGCCTCCGATTCCGGCATCGCGGTCGAGCGGGCGTGTGTCCTAGTCAACACAACCGACTGCACTTGTTCGGGCACGGTGAGCTCCGCGCCCAGCAGGGCCGCGGCCGCCGCGTACGCCGGAACGCCCGGCGTCACGTCCCACGGGATGCCCAGGGCGTCCAGCCTGCGCTTCTGCTCGGTGAGGGCCGAATATATGGACGGGTCGCCCGAGCACAGCCGGGCGACATCCTTGCCCGCGGCGTGCGCCCGCGCGCAGTGGGCGGTGATCTCGTCCAGATCCAGCTTCTGGGTGTCGATGAGTTCGGCATCGGGCGCGCAGTGGGCCAGGACCTCGGGATCCAGGTAGGTGCCCGCGTACAGGCACACGGGCGAGTCGCGCAGCAGCCCGACCGCCCGCACGGTGAGCAGATCGGCCGCGCCCGGCCCGGCCCCGATGAAGTGCACTGTCACCGGCCGAGTCTCGCACAGGCCGGTCGGGGGGCTCGAGCGAGAGCTCAGCCGCTGACCTCGAAGTCGGCAATGACCTTGGTGGGGCGCAGGCGGACGACCAGCTCGCCGGGCACGGCATTGCGCTTGCCGAATTCCTCGGCGCGGTCCGCGCCCATGTAGCGGGCGCCGATCTCGGTGGCGGTGCGCAACAGCTCGGCCGGATCCTCGGAGACTTCGGCCACACCCTGCACCTGAACGAAGGAGTAGGGCGGTTCGGCCACATCCACGCACAGGCTCAGGCGACCGTCGCGCCGGATCGAACGCCCCTTGGCGGTGTCCTTGCCGGTATTGAAGACGATCTCGTCGCCCTCGAGCACGAACCAGATCGGCGCGACCAGCGGGCGGCCGTCGGCGGCCACGAAGGCCAGCTTGCCGGTCCGGGTGCCTTCGGTCAGGAACTCGCGCACACGCTTGTCGGAGAGTGAGGCCATAGCCACACCGTACGACTCGGAGCCGGTCTGTCGTGCCAACGACTTCGGGCTAGATGGCACCGCGCTCGCGGGCTCGGGCCACGGCCGAGGTTCGGGACTTCACTCCGAGCTTCGAATAGATGTGGACGAGGTGGGATTTCACGGTCGTCTCGCTGAGGAACAGGCGCTTGCCGATCTCGCGATTGGAGTGGCCGTCGGCGACCAGGCGCAGCACCTCGATTTCCCTTGGGCTCAAGGTGGTGTCGGGTTTACGGACCCGGGTCATGAGGCGGGAGGCCACGGACGGGGACAGCACGCTCTCGCCCTCGGCGGCCGAGCGGACGGCGGCGAGCAGTTCGGCGGGCGGGGTGTCCTTGAGGATGTAGCCGACCGCGCCCGCCTCGATCGCGCCGAGGATGTCGGCGTCGGTGTCGTAGTTGGTGACCACCAGGACATTCGGCGGGTCGGGGAGATCGCGCAGGGCGGCGGTGGCGTCCGCGCCCGACTTGCCGGGGCCGAAGCGGAGATCCATGAGGACCAGGTCGACCGGGGTGGTGGAGCAGAAGGCCACGGACTCCTCGGCCGTCGCCACCTCACCCACGACTTCGATGTCGTCGGAATCGGTTTCGGCGACGCTGGAGTCGAGCAGGGCGCGCAGGCCCGCGCGGACGATGGCGTGGTCGTCGGCGAGGAGGATGCGGATCATTCTGTCTCCGAAGGGATCTGGCACTGCTCCTGTAGGGGGAAGGAGACGGTGACGGCGGTGTGGCCGGGCTCGGATTCGACGTTCATGGTGCCGCCCTGCTGTTCGACACGACTGCGCATGGCGGTGAGACCGAAGCTGCCGGAAGGGGATTCGGCCAGCACCGCCGGGGCGATGCCGACACCGTCGTCGACCACGTCCAGGTGCACCGCGTCGTCGGCGTAGGTGAGGGTGACGCGCATCCGCCGAGCGTGGGCGTGGCGCACCACATTCGAGACCGCGCCCTGGGTGATGCGCACCAGGGCGGCCTCGATGGGCATGGGCAGGCGCTGCGGGTCGCCCTCGACGAGGACCTGCGCGTCGAGGCCCGGGGCGGCGGCGCGCTCGGTGATGCGGTTGAGCGCACCGGCGAGGGACTGGCCCTCCAGGGCGGCGGGCGTGAGTTCGGCTATCAGCTGGCGGGTTTCGACCAGACTGTCGGCGGCGGTCTCGCGGGCCAGCCGAATCTTCTCCAGCGCGGGGTGATCCGGGGCGGCGCGCTCGACGGCGTGCAGGAGCAACTGAATGCTGCTGAGCCCCTGGGCGACCGTGTCGTGGATCTCCTGCGCCAGGCGCTCCCGCTCGGCCATCTTGCCCGCGGTGCGCTCCTGTTCGGCGAGAGTGTTTCGGGTGGCGAGCAATTCGTCGATGAGGCGCTGACGCTCGGCGGCCTCCCGGAACAGCGCGCCGTAGCCGAGCCCGATGGCGACCGCGACGAGCGCGCCGAGCAGCGGGCCGATCACCCCGGCGAGCGTCCAGCCGCGATGCGCGGCGAACCCGACCACCGAGACGACGGTCGCGGCGGTCACCGCGACCAGGCCCCAATAGCGCGGCAGCAGATGCAGATACAGGAAGAACAGGCCGAAGACCAGGTAGACGGCCAGCGGCGCGAAGGTCACCAGACCCAGCCAGATGATGGTCAGCACCGCCAGCCAGATGCGCGCGCCCACCAGATTGCGGCGGAGCTTGCCCCCGGTGAAGTAGACGCCGAGGAAGAGTCCGGCCAGCACGATGACGACGGCCGGATGCGATCCGGCGACCACCTCCTGGACCGCCACCACCACGGTCAAGGCCACCACCAGCGCGTGCAGCCCGAGCTGCAGGGCGGAGAAGACCGGGGTCAGGGGCGAGCGATGCACGCGACCAGCTTATGCCCGGCTATTGACCCGGCATCCATCGAAAGTAGGAAACGCCGCCGTGCCGTTGGCGGAGCGGGATTCGATCGCGGGCGCGATGGCCGCGCGGCGTTCGCGCGACAGGCTGTAAGTATGTTCGTCGCACTCCGGGATCTGCGGGCCGCCCGCGGCCGCTTCCTCCTCATTTCCCTGGTGGTCACGCTGGTCGCGCTGCTGGTGAGCTTCCTCAGCGGCCTGACGGCCGGTTTGGCGCATCAGAACATTTCCGCCATCCAGGCGCTGAACACCGACACGGTCGTCTTCTCCGACACCGGCTCCGCCGCGTCCTTCGACGCCTCGACGCTGAGCGAGGAGCAGGTGCGGACCTGGCAGCAGGCGGGCGGCACCGTCGACCCGATCGGCATCAGCCGCACCCGCGCCACCTTCGACGGCGCGTCACCCACCCAGGTGGCGTTGTTCGGTGTGCAAGGCACCCCGTTTGGCAATCGAGTAGCAACCGATTCCGGCTCGGTCATTCTGTCCAAGGCCGCGGCCAAGGATCTGAATGCCAAGGCCGGTGACACCGTCGAACTCGGTGCCGCGAGCTACACCGTGCAGGGTGTCACCGCGGACGACTGGTACGCCCACACGCCGGTGGTGTGGATGAGCCTGTCGGACTGGCAATCCCTCAATCCGCACGCGGGCGCGGCCACGATCCTGGCGGTGTCGGGTGTGAGTGATCAATCCGCGGTGAACGCCGCCGCGCACACCGTGACCACCAGCTCGAAGGGTTCGCTGTCGGCAATGGCGTCGTACAAGGCCGAGAACGGCTCGCTGACACTGATGACCGTCATGCTGTTCGCCATCTCGGCATTGGTGATCGGCGCGTTCTTCACGGTGTGGACCGTGCAGCGACAGCCGGACATCGCGACGCTGAAGGCCCTGGGCGCGACCACCGGTTCCCTGATCCGAGATGCGTTGAGCCAGGCCCTGATCGTGCTGCTGCTCGGCGTCGGTGTGGGCGTGGGCATCACCGTCCTCGCGGGCGTATTCATGGGCGGTGCGGTTCCTTTCGTGCTGAGCGTGAGCACCACCCTGTTCCCCGCCGCCGCCCTGATCGCCCTCGGCCTGCTCGGCGCGGCGTTCGCCCTGCGCTTCCTCGTCACCACCGATCCTCTGACCGCCCTCAACCAAGCCCGCTGATGTTCGCGGTTGCCTTGTCTTCGGTTCCCTTGTCTTCCAGGAGCATTGCGATGACCAACGCCCTCACCGTCTCCGATCTGACTCTCACCTTCCCTGACGGCGCGGACCGCATCACCGCGCTCGACCACGTGAACCTGCGCGTGGCGGGCGGCGAGATCGCGGCCATCACCGGGCCGTCGGGTTCGGGCAAGTCGACCCTGTTGGCCACCGTCTCGACGCTGCTGCGGCCGGACTCCGGCCGGGTGGAGCTCGAAACCGCCACGGGCACCAGGGATCTCACCGCCCTCAGCCGTCGGGATGCGGCGACGCTGCGCCGTTCGGCCATCGGCATCGTGTTCCAGCAGTCGAACCTGATTCCCGCGCTGACGGCTGTGGAGCAGCTCGAGGCGATGGTGCACCTGGGCCAAACCTGGTTCGTCTCGCCGGGCAAGCGGCGTGAAGCCCGTTCGCGCGCAAGGGATCTACTGGCTGCGGTGGGATTGTCCGGTCACGAGAACAAGCGGCCCGCGCAGCTGTCGGGCGGTCAGCGGCAGCGGGTGAATATCGCGCGGGCGTTGATGAACGATCCGTCGCTGCTGGTCATCGACGAGCCCACCAGTGCGCTGGACCAGGAGCGCGGCGCGGCGATCATCGACCTGATCGTCGGCATTGTGCGTGAGCATGAGGCGGCGACGCTGTTGGTGACGCACGATCTGTCGCATCTGGATCAGATGGATTCGGTGTACCGGATGGTCGACGGTGTGCTGACGCAGCAGAAGGCGGCGTTGGCGGCCTGATCTTTACGTGAGTGTCACGATTGGCGCTGCACGCTCGGCCGGAATGGGTGACCCTGGGTTATCGGCCAGCGAAGGGAGCAGCTGTGGGATTCCACGTGCCAGTCATCGACATCACGGCCTATGTGCGCGACGGAAGTGCCTCGGAGCGCGCGGAGGTCGCGCGGCGGATAGATGACGCCGCGCGGACCGTCGGGTTCATGCAGATTGTCGGACATGCCATTCCGGGGGCGGTGATCGAGGAGTTCACGGCGGCGATGGACGCGTTCTTCGCGCTGCCCTTGGCGGCCAAGACGGAGTACCGCACTCCCCCGGCCATCAATCGTGGGTACTCGCCGCCGAAGAGCGAAAGCCTCAGTCTGAGTTTGGGAGTCGAGTCCGCGACGCGGATGAACGACTTCTTCGAGGCCTTCAATGTCGGAGTGTCCGGCGCCGACTATCCCGGCCTGGAGTTGCCCGCCGAGGACTACGCCGAAAACCTCTGGCCGACAGAGCTTCCCCAGTTCTCCACAGCCATCCAGAACTACCTCTCCCAAGCCGCGCGAGTAGCCCGCACCCTCACCACGATCTTCGCCGACGCCCTCGAACTCCCGACCGGATTCTTCGAGGCGTTCACCGATCACTCCCTGGATGTGCTGCGCATGAACAACTACGCGCTGCCGCCGGGAACCGTGGACCTGGACGGCGATCTCACCGGCATGGGAGAACACACCGACTACGGAATCGTGACGGTGCTCTGGGCCGACCAAGCTCCCGGACTGCAAGTGCTCGACGCGGAAGGGGTATGGCACGACGTCCAGCCCGCCGACGGCGCGCTGCTGGTGAACCTGGGCGACCTGATGGCCCGCTGGACCAACGAACAATGGCTTTCGACGCTGCACCGCGTGAAACCACCGATCATCGACGGCACGATTCAGCGGCGGCGAAGCGCGGCGTATTTCCACGACGGGAATATCGACGCGGTGATCCAGACTCTGCCGTCTTGCATAGGAGATGGGAGCAAGTACGAACCGGTCACTGTCGCTGAGCATATTCGCGCGAAGCTCGCCGGATCCCGTGGGTTGCAATCGAATACGAATGCGGAGCGCGAAGCCGCACGAGTATTAGCAGCAACCGACCGGTATTAGTGAAAACCCTTATATCACAACGTAATTCGCCTTCTATTATGATCAATTCGGCGGTAGAATTGAGGTATGAATTCGAAGGGGGAAACACTCGACAGCACCGGCATCAGCGCCCTGATGACCGTGGTAACCAACGTCACCGACAATGTCCTGCACGGCGGCCTCAACCACCTGTCCGATATCGATGTCGTGGAATTCATGCGCCGCTTGGAAATCTGCAAACGCCAACTGGCCGCGTTGGATTCAGCTCTGGTTATCGAAGTCTCGGACCGGGATCTGCCGCGCAAGGCGGGAGTCAAGGACGCGGTGCCGTTCCTGCGCCAAACCCTGGGCTTGTCGCGTTATGACGCGGCAGTGCGGGTGAAGATCGCCGCAGCGTGTGGGGAGTTCCTCGGGGCCGACGGCAAGCCGCGGCCGGTTGCTTTGGCCGCCACCGCGAACGCCTTTGAGACGGGCGTGATTTCCCGTGATCATGTGCGCGGGATCGTGGACATCATGACGCATCTGCCCGCCGACGTCCCTGCTCCGGCGCGGGTGGAGACCGAGGCGCTGCTGGTCGAGCACTGCGTGACCGGCATGCCCGATGACCTGCCGAAGATCGGGCGCGAGATCCTGGCCCGTTTGGATCCGGAGGGCACGGTCATCTCCGATGCCGACCGTCGTCGCCGTCGCGGGATCACCATCAGCCGCCCGGGGGTGGATGGGATGTCGAAGATCGAAGGCTGGCTCACCCCCGAACTGCGTGCCCTGCTGGATGCGATCTTCGCCAAGCTTGCCCGCCCGGGCATGTGCAACCTCGACGACGCCGAGGCCGAGATCCTCGCCGCCACGGCGCGGGTCGATTCGAAGGTGTTGGAGGCGGCCGCGCGCCGCGATCGCCGTGATGCCGCCCAGCGCACCCATGATGCGTTGTTCGCGTTGGTGACCGCGTTGCAGCCGGTAACCGACACCGATGCTGCTGCGGCGAAGGCGGGTAAGCCGGTGAAGCTGGGCAAGCACCGTGGCCTGCCCGTGGAGGTGGTGGTGACGATGAGCCTGGCCGATCTCGAGCGCGGTGCGGGGGTGGCGACCACCGCCTCCGGTGGGCACCTCTCGATTAACGAAGCCCTCAAGCTGGCCAAGGGTTCCCGCCCGGTACTGGCGGTGCTCGACAAGGATGAAATCCCCTTGTATCTCGCTCACGGTGAGCGTCTGGCGAGTGCAGGTCAGCGGCTGGCGTTGATCGCCCGCGATCGTGGCTGCACCCACCCGGGCTGCGATGTGCCCGCCTCGATGTGCGCCGCGCATCACGTGATCGATTGGGCCAAGGGCGGACCCACCGATTTGAACAACCTCGCGCTCGTGTGCGATCACCACCACGCCCTCGTCAACGACAGCGACAACGGTTGGCAGACGGTGATGTTGGGCAAGGACTCCGCCCACCCGG